>NZ_LRRR01000041.1 GCF_001691415.1 Pararhodobacter sp. CCB-MM2 | reverse complement strand
TTCAAAAGTCCCATGTGGATCACTCCGGAATCCCCCGCTGCAAGCTGCGTCGCGGGGAGGGTCACATGGGTCAATTCTCAATGGAAACTAAGTGCTCTCCCGGGTCAGTTCTGGGTGGAAATCAACACTCCTGGACGACAACATGTGGGATCTCGCAGTCGAGCTCGATATCCGAGATTGCCACCCCCGCAGCCTCAGCAAGTCGCATCCCGGTATCTGAGACAAAGGCCGCAAGCCAGCGAAGCTCATCATCGAAGCGCTTGCATTCGGCCTGGATAGTCCTGATGGCATCGACAGGGACCGGCTCTCGGTCTTCGACACCCGCGTTGCGGTCAAAGTAGACCTTCCCGAATGGATTGGTCACATCGATGCCAACCTCGCTCGTCGCGAAGTTTATCACTGACCTGACGGTCCCAAACACGCGCGTAATACTGCTTCCAGCCAGACCGCGCTTGATAAGGTCATCCCGAAATGCGTTCGCGTCGGCCTTTGTGTAATTCGTGATCGGTCGATCCCCACAGACATCGATCACATAACCGCACGACCGCTCTGCAGCTCGGTGGAAGGTAATTGGCCGGTCAACCCCTTTGAGGCGCAGGTAGATCCCCACAGCCTCCGACAGGGTGATCGCATCGACGGTTTGCTGTTGACCGTGAGACGGTACTGCTGGTCCCTGCTCGCTCTGCAAGCGACGCAACATGTGCTTCCCCGGCAGATCCACGTCCTGGATTCGCAGGTGGTACCAATACTCATCCAACTTCTGAGCGGCACGGACCGCTCTGGACGTCGCGACCGGAGCTGACCGCGTTCTCAGCGAATACGAGATTTTCGGCGACGTGTAGTGGTGCCTTAGGTCGCTCGGGATTCGCCGAACGAAGTAATAGACACCGTCCTTCGTGAACGAGTGAGGGACTGTTTTGTTCTCCGCCATGTACTACGCCCGCAGATTCTCCAGACAATGCTGAGGAATATCAATGGACTAGCGGGAGTGTTGGTGCCCGAGGCGAGATTCGAACTCGCACACCCGTTAGGGCGGAGGATTTTGAATCCCCTGCGTCTACCGTTCCGCCACTCGGGCACTGAGATGCGGCTTATCGCGGCAACGGCGGAGGGTCAACGGGGGATCGGAGGCTCTGCGCGCTTGACGCCTCAGCCGGGGTGGGGCACCAGAGGCGCGCATCTTCCGCCCATGCCCGGAGTTCCCATGCTGCGCTCGCTCTACGACTGGACCCTCTCGCTGGCGGCCCATCCGCGCGCGCTCTGGGCTCTGGCCATCGTCGCCTTCGTCGAAAGCTCGTTCTTCCCCATCCCCCCCGATGTGCTGATGATCCCGATGATCATCGCCGCGCCCCGCCGCGCCTTCCTGATCGCCTTTGTCGCCACTGTCTCGTCGGTGCTGGGCGGGCTTCTGGGCTATGCGATCGGCGCCCTGGCCTTCGACACGCTGGGCTTCCCGATCCTCGAAGCGCTCGGCAAGGGCGATGCGGTGCTGGAATTCAACGACCGCTTCAACGACCTCAGCTTCTGGCCGGTGTTGATCGCGGGGCTGACGCCCTTCCCCTACAAGGTGATCACCATCATGTCGGGCTGGACCGGGCTGCCGCTGTTGACCTTCGTCGTGACCTCGATTGTCGCGCGGGCGGGACGCTTCTTCCTCGTCGCGGCGCTGCTGCATTTCTTCGGCGCACCCATTCGTGACTTCATCGAGAAGCGGCTGGGCTTGATGACTGTGCTCTTCGTGGTACTCCTCGCCGGAGGTTTTTTCGCGGTGAGGTACCTGTGAAACGGGAATTTTCGCTGGCCACGCTGGCCGGCCTCGGATCGGGAGCGCTGCTCGCCGGGGCTCTGTTCTTCCAATACGGCATGGGCCTTGCGCCCTGCCAGCTGTGCATTGAGCAACGTTGGCCGCATCTGGCCGCCCTGCTCATCGGCATCTTGGTGTTCTTTGTGCCGAACCGCTTGCTGATGGCGCTTGGCGCGCTGGCGGCAGCAACGTCGGGCGGTTTGGGCATCTTCCACACAGGCGTCGAGCGCGGCTGGTGGGAAGGCCCGACGGCCTGCTCGGGCACTGCTGACATCTCGACCTTGAGCCCCTCGGCGGCGCTGGATGCCATCATGGCCGCGCCGGTCGTGCGGTGCACGGATGTCGCCTGGGAAATGCTCGGCCTGTCGATGGCCAGCTGGAACGCGATCTTCTCGTTCGCGCTGGCGGCCCTGTGGATCGTCGCGATGCGCCGCAAGGCCTGAGCGCCTACAGATCAAAGGAAACGGCCGCGCCTGTCACCGGGCGCGGCCGTTTTCGTTTAGCCGACCATCGGATCGGTATTCGCGACGATGGGCCGGGTCAGCACCGCGAGGCTTTGCTTCTGCTGGCCGTCCGCGTCGAAATTCGACGGATCGAGCCAGGTCTCGAACGCGACCTTCAGCGCCGGCCATTCGAAATCCATCGCCGCGTACCAGGCCGTGTCGCGGTTCGCGCCCTTGACCACGCCCGCCTGCCGGAAGACGCCCTCGAAGCTGAGGCCGAACCGCTGCGCCGCGCGGCGCGAGGGCAGGTTCGCGGCGTTGCATTTCCATTCGAAACGCCGGTAACCGGCCTCGAAGCTCCATTCCATTAGGCGGTAGACGGCCTCGGTCGCCTCGCGGGTGCGCTGCAGACGGGGGGAGAAGGTCAGCCAGCCGGCCTCGGCCGAGCCCGCGCGCGGGTCGATGCGCATCAAGGACAGCGTGCCGCCGAGTTGCCCATCCTCCATCCGGATCGCGTAATGGATCGGGTCCCAGCCCAGCCGCGCGCCATCGACCCAACCGAGATAGCCGCCCAGATCCTTGAACGGACCCGTGGGCAGGTAGTCCCACATCGTGCCGTCATCCTCGGCATAGGCCGCGAACAGCTCGGCGGCATGGTCGCGCGACAGGGGCTCGAGGGTGACATAGCGGCCCGCGATCACGGTGCGGGGCGGCAGTTGCGGCGGGGTCCAGTCGGACAGATCGGTCATGGCGCTCTCCTTCCGGCAGGGCCGGGGGTCAGAAACTGAAGCCGGGCGGGTAGTCGTGCAGACCGTCGATATCGGCCTTGCCGACCGCGACCCCGGCGGCGCGCATCAAGGCATAAGCCGTCGTCAGGTGAAACCAGAAATTCGGCAGGCCGAAGCGCAGGACAAAATCCGAGGCGTCAAGCTCCAGATCCGCGAAACCCGCGCGCTCCGTCACTTGGCGCTCGGCGGCACCGGCGAAGGCGCTCTCGGGCAAGTCCAGCGCGGCGCGGGCGGCGGCGATGCGGTCGTGCAGCTCGGTCAGGTCGTTCGAGGCCGAGGGTGGCACAGGCACTTCCAACCCGCAGAGCGGCATCGCCATGCGCAAAGCGAAATCGACGGCGCTGCGGACCTGCTGGGCGAAGGTGAACATGTCGGGCGCGAAACGGCTCGACAGCAGGGCCTGAACGCGCTCGGCGGGCAGCATCGCCACCCGCCCCAGCATGTCGTCCAACCGCATCAAGGCCCCGTCGAGCGACAGGACCGCCTCGTGCAGGAGGCGGTCCGCCGCAGAGAGGCTCGCGCTCATTCCTTCGGCAGCACGCGCAGGCGAAGCTCGCGCAGCTGTTCGTTGGTGGGCTCCGACGGCGCGTTCATCATCAGGTCTTCGGCGCGCTGGTTCATCGGGAACATGATGACCTCGCGGATGTTCGCGGTGTCCGCCAGCAGCATGACGATACGGTCGATACCGGCCGCGCAACCGCCGTGCGGCGGGGCGCCGTATTGGAACGCCTTGACCATGCCGCCGAAGCGCTTCTCGACTTCCGAATTCGGATAGCCGGCCAGTTCGAAGGCCTTGAACATGATCTCGGGCTTGTGGTTGCGGATACCACCCGAGATGAGCTCGTAGCCGTTGCAGGCGAGGTCATACTGATAGGCATGGACCTTCAGCGGGTCGCCCAGCAGCGCGTCCATACCACCCTGCGGCATCGAGAACGGGTTGTGCGAGAAGTCGATCTTGCCGGTTTCCGGGTCCTTCTCGTACATCGGGAAGTCGACGATCCAGGCGAAGCGGAAGCTGTCGGTCTCGGTGAGACCCAGCTCACGGCCGATCTCGTTGCGGGCGCGGCCAGCGACGGCCTCGAACTGCTCGGGCTTGCCGCCGAGGAAGAAGGCGGCATCGCCCTCGCCCAGACCCAGCTGGACGCGGATCGCCTCGGTGCGCTCCGGGCCGATGTTCTTGGCCAGCGGACCCGCGGCTTCCATCTCGCCGTTATCGGCCTTGCGCCAGAAGATATAGCCCATGCCGGGCAGGCCCTGCGACTGGGCGAAGCTGTTCATCCGGTCGCAGAACTTGCGCGAGCCGCCGGTCGGCGCGGGAATGGCGCGGATCTCGGTACCTTCGTTCTCCAAGAGTTTCGCGAAGATCGCGAAGCCCGAACCGGCGAAATGCTCCGACACGATCTGCATCTTGATCGGGTTGCGCAGGTCGGGCTTGTCCGAGCCGTACCACAGCATCGAATCCTTGTAGGCGATGCGCGGCCATTCGGTGTCGACCTTCTTGCCCTTGCCGAATTCCTCGAACAGGCCTTGAACCACCGGTTGCACGGCGTTGAAGACGTCTTCCTGCTCGACAAACGACATCTCGATATCGAGCTGGTAGAAATCGGTCGGCGAGCGGTCGGCGCGCGGGTCTTCGTCGCGGAAGCAGGGCGCGATCTGGAAGTAGCGGTCGAAGCCCGCGACCATGATCAGCTGCTTGAATTGCTGCGGCGCCTGCGGCAGCGCGTAGAACTTGCCCGGATGCAGGCGCGACGGCACGAGGAAGTCGCGCGCACCCTCGGGCGAGGAGGCGGTGATGATCGGCGTCTGGAATTCGTTGAAGCCCGCGTCCCACATGCGGTTGCGGATCGACCGCACCACGTTCGAGCGCAGCATCATGTTGTTGTGCAGCGTCTCACGGCGCAGGTCGAGGAAGCGGTAGGTGAGGCGCGTCTCCTCGGGGTAGTCGGGCTCGCCGAACACCGGCAGCGGCAGCTCGCCGGCTTCGCCCAGCACGGTGAGGCCGGTCGCGTAGACCTCGATCTCGCCGGTCGGGATCTTGGTGTTGATCAGGCTCTCGTCACGCGCCTTCACGCGGCCTTCGATCGAGATCACCCATTCCGAGCGGACCTTTTCCAGATCCTTGAAGGCCGGGCTGTCGCTGTCGGCCAGCACCTGCGTGATGCCGTAATGGTCGCGCAGGTCGATGAACAACACGCCGCCATGGTCGCGGACGCGGTGAACCCAGCCCGCCAGGCGGACGGTATCGCCGACATGCGCCTTGTTGAGATCGGCACAGGTATGGCTGCGATAGGCGTGCATCACGGGACTCCGGGATTCAGGGCAAAGGATCGGCTCGGAGAAACAGCGTCAGAGGCGGGAAGTCAAGCCCGGCGGGGGCCTGACGGGGCTTCGAGCGCGCGGCTCAGCGTTTCGGGCCGTCGCCCGCGCCGAAGAACACCCCGTCGTCGAGCACCTGCGCCACGGTCGAACGCTTCACCATCGGCTCGCGGTTCGCATAGGCATAGGTGAGCGACAGGTCGCACAGCTGATTGATCAGCCGGGGCACACCCTCGGTCGCGTCGTGGATCAGCTCGGCCGCCTGACGGCTGAAGATGTTGGGATTGCCCCCCGCCTGCCGGATCCGCGAGGCGATATAGCCCCCGGTCGAGGCCGGATCGAGGCGCGGCAGATGGTAGCTCGCCGCCACCCGCTGGGCGAATTGCACAAGGTCCGACTGACGCACCATGGCCCGCAGCTCGGGCTGGCCCACGAGGAGCAGTTGCAGCACCTCGTCGCGGCCCGCGTTGATATTGGTGAGCATCCGCAGGTCTTCAAGCGCATCGCGGTTGAGGTTCTGCGCCTCGTCAATGACCAGCAGGACGCGGTGGCCGCGACCGTGTTCCTCCAGCAGGAAATCCTGGATCACCGCGAAGATGTCGGCGCTGTCGGCCCCTGTGGGCACGGTCAGGCCCAGCGCGGCACAGACACGGCGCAGCACGTCGTTCACGCCCGGACGCGCGTTCGAGATCATGCCGATCGTCACGTCTTCGGTCAGGCTGTCGAGGAAATGGTGCAGGATCGTTGTCTTGCCCGCCCCGATCTCGCCGGTCAGCAGGGTGATCGGCGCGCGGGTGGACAGGCCGTAGTCCAGCATCGCATAGGCGCCGCGATGCTCGGGCGACCAGAACAGGAATTCGGGATCGGGTGCCAACGCGAAGGGTCTCTCGCGCAGCCCGAAGTGCTCAAGGTAATAGTTCAGCGCCTGTGCCATGCCCGTCCGGTTCTCGTTGCGCCCCTCCCCCGGCGTGGATCGGGGGCGTTCGGGTTGGGGATATAGGGCAACTTTGTCACCAATACCAAATTCATGCGGCGCTTTCGGGGCAGGGTTCGGGCACGACCCGTCCGCTGGCCCGCCGGCGCCTCCGGCCCTGTGATTCGCAATTTGCAACTTGCGGTTGCCACGGGCCGAAAGCATTCCCGCGACGGGCATGTATCCAGAATGCGCGCTAGTCGCCATGGCAACGCAGATTGTTGCCGTACACCCGCTAATCTTCGCATTTCGGAATGTTTTTCGCTCCGCGCGGCACAGGATGGGGAATAGTAGCCGTGTTGCCGTTTTGGAAACAATTCGTTTTCGGGTAAATTGCGGCAAACTCGCCTCAATTTGTTTTTTCTGTGCCGCAGAAACGGCTAAAAGAAGGGAGTGACTTCGGACGGCACCTGGGGGGGTGACCACCCGATCCTCGTAATGATCTTGGTGCTGCCATGACCCTGCACTACCGTGCCTTGCCGGACCTCACTGGGGTCGGCCACGGGCCTATGCCCGACCATAGTCTGCTGGAATTCAGCAGCGCCCCCAAAAGCTTGGACTTCCTGGCTTCGGGCAATGCCCCCTTTACCCTCACGACCCCTCATCTTCCGGTTCCGCTGTTCCACACCGCTCCGACTTGCCCTGAGACCCCGGGGCTCGGCGCCCTGAAATCGGACTACGCGCTGACCGGGAAACGGGTGCTCGACATCGTGCTTGCGTCGATCGCGCTCTTCCTTTCGGCGCCGGTTCTGCTGACGCTTGCCTTCCTGATGTGGATCGAAAGCGGCAACCCGTTCTACACGCAGGATCGCCTTGGCCGCGACGGTCGCCGCTTCCGCATGTACAAGCTGCGCTCCATGGTGCCGAACGCGGCCGAGACCCTCGCCGCGCATCTGGAGGCCGACCCGGCCCTGCGCGCGGAATGGGAGCTGACGCAGAAGCTGAAGAACGACCCGCGCATCACGCCGCTGGGTCGGCTGATCCGCAAGACCTCGATGGATGAGCTGCCGCAGATCGTGAACGTGCTGAAAGGCGACATGAGCCTCGTCGGCCCGCGTCCGATGCTGCCCGAGCAGATGAACCTCTACCCCCACCCGCGCGCCTATACCGGGCTGCGTCCGGGGATCACCGGCCTGTGGCAGGTCACCGCCCGCAACGAAGAGAGCTTCGCCCTGCGCGCGGTGATGGACCTGCGCTATGCCCAGCGGCTGTCCTTCTGGACGGATGTGAAGATCCTCGGGGCGACGGTCCGGGCGGTGCTGCGCGCCACCGGCTACTGAAGGACACACCGCACAGGGCCTGCCCCGGCGGCAGGTCGCGCGCCGCGGCGAAGGCATCTTGCCCTCGCGCGGCGCGCCTGCCATCCAAGACCGATGACCCAGAAGCTCCGCCCTCCCTCGACCCCGCGCCCGGCGCCCGTTCTGCTGGCCATCGCCGGCCTTTGCGGCCTCTTGGAGGTGGTCTTCACGCTGACCGATTCCCCGGCGCTGGATCTGGCCGAGGTCCGGCGCAGCGCCATCCTGTACGGTGCCTTCTGGCCCGGCCTGCTGGAGGGATGGGACAGCCTGTTCCCCGGACAGCGGGTGACGATGTTCTTCAGCTATGCCTTCCTGCATGGCGGCTTCCTGCACATGACCTTCAACATGCTGATCCTCATCGCCTTGGGACGGCAGGCGGTGGGTCGTCTGGGTCAGGCCGGGTTCCTGCTGGTCTACCTCCTGTGCGGCGTCGGTGCGGCGGTGGCGTTCTATGTCCTCAACGGCAGCGGCACGCCGATGCTGGGCGCCTCGGGCGCCGTGTTCGGGCTGTTCGGCACGCAGGTCTATTGGGACATTCAGGCCCGCCGGATGCTGCGCCTGCCGATCGACCAGCCGCTCAGACTGGTTGTCGGGCTGGTGGTGATGAACGTCCTGCTGTGGGTCGTCGTCGGCGGAATGCTCGCCTGGGAGGCACATCTGGGCGGTTTCGTCACCGGTGCGGTGCTGGCGCGGATCATCACGCCCACCCCGGGGCACCGTTACCGCAAGGGCATGCTGCGGCGTTGACAGAATCGCCATTCCGCCGTTGCATTCGCACTCGGAATAGGGCCTTACTGGCCAAATATGATCAAATGACGACGGAGTCCCCTTGACCGCCGCAACGACAGCCCCCGCTCCTGCCGCGACCGCCACCTCGACTGTGCCGGTCATCGAAATCCGCGGGTTGCACAAGGCCTATGGCTCGCTGGAGGTGCTCAAGGGCGTCGACGTCAAGGCGCTGCCGGGTCAGGTCATCTCACTGATCGGCTCGTCGGGATCAGGCAAATCCACCCTCCTGCGGTGCTGCAACCTGCTTGAGGAAAGCCAGCAGGGCGAGATCCTGTTCGAGGGCGAGAGCGTACGCTGGCGCGGCGAGGGTCTGGCCCGTCACCCGGCCGACCGCGCTCAGGTCGCGCGCATCCGCACCAACCTGTCGATGGTGTTCCAGAACTTCAACCTGTGGTCCCACATGACGATCCTGCAGAACGTCATGGAAGCGCCGGTCACGGTGCTGAAGCAGGACAAGGCCGTGGTTGAGAAGCGCGCCCGCGACCTGCTCGCCAAGGTCGGCATCGGCGACAAATGCGACGTCTACCCGGCCCAGATGTCGGGCGGCCAGCAGCAGCGCGCCGCCATCGCCCGCGCCCTCTGCATGGAGCCCCGCGCCCTGCTGTTCGACGAGCCGACCTCGGCCCTCGACCCTGAGCTGGAGCAAGAGGTCGTGCGCGTCATCAAGGCGCTGGCCGATGAGGGCCGCACCATGATCATCGTCACCCATGACATGCGCCTTGCCGCCGATGTCTCGGATCATGTCATCTTCCTGCACCAGGGTCGGATCGAGGAAGAAGGCGATCCCCAAACCCTGTTCGGCGCGCCCAAATCGGCGCGACTGAAGCAGTTCCTCAGCGCCACCCAACCGGCCTGAGGCAATCAAAAACCACCAAGTCCAACAGAGGTAACACTCAATGAAAAAGCTCCTCCTCTCCGCAGCCACCCTCGCCGTCATGGCGACCGGCGCGCTGGCCCAGGACGTTGTCCGTCTGGGCACCGAGGGCGCCTACCCTCCGTACAACTACATCAACGAGTCGAACGAGCTGGTCGGCTTCGAGATCGATCTGGGCAACGCTCTGTGCGAGCGCGCCGGCCTGACCTGTGAATGGGTCCAGAACGACTGGGATTCGATCATCCCGAACCTCGTGGGCGGCAACTACGACGCCATCATGGCCGGCATGAACGCGACCCCGGCCCGTGCCGAAGTCATCATGTTCTCGCAGCCCTACAAGCTGCCGGACCCCTCGGCCTACATGGCGCTGGCCGGCACCGAGGGTTCGGTGATGGAAGAGGGCGTGATCGCCGCGCAGTCGAACACCATGCAGGCCGCGATGGTCTCGGACACCTCGGCCACGCTGATCGAGTTCCCGACCGCCGATGAAACCATCGCCGCCGTGCGCAACGGCACCGCCGACGCCGTGCTGGCCGACCGCGACTTCCTGCGCACCTATGTCGACGAATCGAACGGCGAGCTGGAATTCTTGGCCACCGTGCCCTCGCCGGGTGCCGGCGTGTCGATCGGCCTGCGCCAGTCGGACAGCGAACTGCAGGCGACCTTCGATGCGGCGATCACCGCGATGAAGGAAGACGGCTCGCTGAACGCGCTGCTGGTCGAATGGTTCGGCGACGAGATCCCGCTGTTCGAGTGATCCGCTCCGATCCCTGAAAACGGCCCCTCCGCCCCGATCGCGCGGCGGGGGGACCCTGCCCCTCCGGTATCCCGATGTTCTCCTTCTGCACGGACCCCTCGACACTGCCCGACTGGCAGTGGATGGCCTGCTACCTGACCACCGCCTCGCATTTCGCGCTCTATCGCTCGGTGCTGGTGGTGCTTCTGCTGCTGGCTCTTGCCGCCCCTCTCGCCCTCGGCATGGGGTTCCTCGGCGCGCTGGCCGTGCGCTCGGCCAACCGCGTGCTCAAGGGCATCGGCACGGTCTATGTCTCGATGGTCCGAGGCGTACCGGACATCATCTTCTTCCTCTTCGTGCCCTTCGCCATCGATCAGGGCGTCGAATATGCCCGACACCGTGTGCTGTGCCCCGATTGGGACCAGCCGGTGCGTCAGGGCAATGATTTCATCGTCTGCCCGGCGGCGAAGATGCCGCTGGCCTCGGACCCGGCCTGGATGCATGACGTCTGGGGCTTCACGCTGGCGCTGATCGCCTTTGCCGTCGTCTTCGGCGCCTTTGCCGCCAACACGCTGAACGGCGCGATGAATGCCGTGCCGAAGGCACAGCTGGAAACGGCCGAGGCCTATGGCATGTCCCAGCGCCAGACCTTCCGCCGCATCCTGATGCCGCAAATGTGGGTCTATGCCCTGCCCGGCCTGTCGAACCTGTGGATGATCCTGACCAAGGCAACGCCGCTCCTGTTCCTGCTGGGCATTCAGGACGTGGTGTTCTGGGCACGCGAGCTGGGCGGCCAGAAGACCGGGCATTACGCCTATACCCACCCCGATTGGCGGGTCTGGTACTTCCTCGGCGTGCTGGCTTTCTACCTGACCCTGACCTGGGGCAGCCAGAAGTTCTTCGACCGGCTGATGCTTCGGCTCAACCGCGGGCAGGCCACCGCCGGCGGTGAAGCCCTCAGAAAGGCCGCGGCATGAGCGTCGATTTAGCCACCTGCTATGAGAGCTTCAGCGGCCTGATCCTACGCTCGCTCGGGCGGGATCTCGGCGACCGGGTCCTGCCCCGCGGGCTGGAGATCAACGTCTGCGATCAGGTGTTCCTGATTGCCTCGGGCCTCGTGTGGAACGTCTATTTCGCAGCGCTCGCGCTGTTCTTCGGCTTCTTCCTCGCCACCGCCGTGGCCTTGGGCAAGGCGAGCCCTTCGAAATGGCTGCGCAAGCCGGCCGAGTGGTTCACCTTCCTGTTCCGCGGCTCGCCTTTGTTCGTGCAGTTCTTCTTCGTCTACGAGGCCTTGGTCCTGCTGCCCCGCGCCGGGATCGAGATCGGCCCGATCACGCTGGAGACGCAATGGATGACCCGCGCCTGGGCGGGCGCGCTGTTCGTCCTGTTCCTCAATACCTCGGCCTATTCCGCCGAGATCTTCTACGGCGCACTGAAGTCGATCCCCAAGGGCGACATCGAGGCCGCCGATGCCTATGGCCTGACCGGCTGGAGCAAGTTCCGCCGCGTCGTCTGGCCGACCATGCTGCGCCTCGCCTGGCCCAGCTACACCAACGAGGCGATCTTCCTGCTGCACGCCACGACCCTGGTGTTCTTCTCGGCCTTCCCGGCCTGGCAGCAGATGGGCGACGCGCTCTACTATGCGAACTACTTCGCCTCGCAGACCTTCAACCCGTTCATCGCCTATCCGCTGGTCGGCTTCTACTTCATCCTGCTGACCCTTCTGGTGATCGGCCTGTTCGGGCTGGTCAACCGGCGGCTCAACCGGCACCTGCCGCGCAAGGCGCGGGCGAAGTTCCGGTTCAAACCCCAGTACATACGATAAGATATCAGGTGACCTATGCGTGATTGGCTTCGCCATCACCCCGACGTGCGGACCATCCGAGTGGCCGCGGCAGATCTCAACGGACAAGCCCGCGGCAAGCGCGTTCCCGTCCGCTTCGCCGACAAGATCGTCGACGAGGGGACGCGCTTCCCCTTCTCGGTGATGAACCTCGACATCTGGGGCGAAGACATCGAAGACAGCCCGCTGGTCTTCGACTCGGGCGATGCCGACGGCGTGCTCAAGCCGACCGAGCGCGGCTTCCTGCCGATGCCTTGGCTGGAGGCACCGACGGCCCTGCTGCCGATCTGGATGTTCCACGAAGACGGCACGCCCTTCGGTGGCGATCCCCGCCACGCGCTGGCCCGCGTGATCGAGAAGTTCCACGCCAAGGGCCTGTATCCCGTCTGCGCGACCGAGCTGGAATTCTACCTGATCGACGACAGCGGCCGTGAGCTGCGCGTGCCCCCCTCTCCCCGGTCCGGCAAACGGCGTCCGGGCGCCGATACGCTGGCCCTGCGCGCGCTCGACGCCTTCGACCGTTTCTTCACCGATCTCTACGATTGCTGCGAGGCGATGGACATCGATGCGGACACGGCCATCTCAGAAGCGGGCTGGGGCCAGTTCGAGGTCAACCTGCTGCATTCCAACGACGTGCTGAAGATCGCCGACGATACCTGGCTGTTCAAGATGCTGGTGCGCGGCCTTGCCCGCAAACACGGCTTCGCCGCCAGCTTCATGGCCAAACCCTACGAGGACTGGCCGGGCAACGGCATGCACATGCATTTTTCGGTCACCGACAAGGACGGCGTGAACCAGTTCGACGACGGCACGCGAGAGGGCTCGACCCTGCTCAAGAACGCCGTCGCCGGCTGCCTTCAGGCCATGTCCGGCACCACCCTGCTGCTGGCGCCGCATTGGAACAGCTACGACCGTTTCGCCCCCGGCGCCCACGCGCCGACCGGCATCGCCTGGGCCTACGAGAACCGGACCGCCGCCGTGCGCATCCCCTCGGGCAGCGTCAAGGCACGGCGGATCGAACATCGCGTGGCGGGCGGCGACATCAACCCCTACCTGATGATGGCGGGGGTCCTCGGCGCAGCGCTGATCGGGATAGAGGACGGGCTGACCCCGCCCGCACCGATTACCGGCAATGCCTACGAACTCGACCTTCCGCAGATGCCGACAACGTGGCAGGATGCCATCGACATGTTCGAGCGCAGCCCCGAGATGGCGCGCATCTTCGCTCCGCAGTTGATGGAGAACCTCGTGCGGACCAAGCGCCAGGAACTTCGCTACATGGCCGAGATGACGCCGCAGGAAATGCTCGAACTCTATCTCGACACCGTTTGAGGCGACCATGAAGATCGGCATTCTGCAAACCGGCGACGCCCCGCAAGGGCTGGACGCGCACGGGACCTATCCCGACATGTTCGAGCAGCTGCTCGCCGGGCAAGGCTTCACCTTCGCCCGCTGGCGCGTGAACGGAATGGACTTCCCGGCCTCGGTCACCGACTGCGACGGCTGGCTGATCACCGGCTCGCGCCATGGTGTCTACGAGGATCACCCCTTCATCGCGCCACTGGAGCAGTTCATCCGCGACGCCATCGCGCAGGACATCCCCGTGGCGGGCATCTGCTTCGGCCACCAGATCATGGCGCAGGCCCTCGGCGGCACGGTCGAGAAATTCGACGGCGGCTGGTCCGTGGGCCCCACCGATTACGATTTCGGCGGCGAGACGGTGACGTTGAACGCCTGGCATCAGGACCAGGTCACGCAGCTGCCGCCGGGCGCACGCATCACGGCCTCGACGCCGTTTTGCCAATACGCGGGTCTGGCCTACGGCAAGACCGGCTATTCCGTTCAGCCGCATCCGGAATTCGGCGATGCCTTCGTCGGCGACCTGATCGATGCGCGCGGGCGCGGGGTGGTGCCCGACCCGCTCCTTGACGCGGCGCGGGCCCGTCTGGGCGCGGGACCCGACAGCGCCGTCATCGCCCGCCAACTCACCGACTTTTTCAAGGCCGCCCACGCCGAGCGAACGCAAAGCGCGTAACGGACGCGGCCGTCAGACGACAGCATACAGGGTTTTCCCATGAGCAACTGGCAATCCAAGATCCCCGAGGCCGCCCGCGATTATCTGGCCGGCCGCCGGCTGGACGAGATCGAATGCATCCTGCCCGACATCGCGGGCGTGGCGCGTGGCAAGGCGATGCCGGCCTTCAAGTTCGACAAGCAGACGCATTTCTACCTGCCGACCTCGATCTTCCTGCAGACCATCACCGGCGAATGGGCCAGCGCTCCGGCGGGCGAGGACGAGTACAAGGAACCGGACATGACGCTGGTGCCGGATTTCTCGACCGCCACCGCCGCGCCCTGGACCGCCGACATCACGCTGCAGATCATTCACGACGCGATAACGCAAACGGGCACGCCGGTCCCGACCTCGCCGCGCAACGTGCTGAAACGCGTCCTCGACCTCTACGCGGCCGAGGGCTGGAAACCCGTCGTCGCGCCGGAGATGGAGTTCTACTTCGTCGAGCGCAACACCGATCCCAACATGCCGATCACCCCGCCGATGGGACGCTCGGGCCGCAAGGCGGCGGCGAAACAGGCCTATTCGATGTCGGCGGTCGACGAATACGGCAAAGTCATCGACGACATCTACGATTATGCCGAGGCCATGGGGCTGGAGATCGACGGCATCCTGCAGGAAGGCGGCGCCGGTCAGGTCGAGATTAACCTCGCGCATGGCAACCCGGTCGATCTGGCGGACCACATCTTCTACTTCAAGCGGATGATCCGCGAGGCCGCGCTGCGCCACGATTGCTTCGCCACCTTCATGGCCAAGCCCATCGAAGGCGAACCCGGCTCGGCCATGCATATCCACCACTCGGTCGTGGATCTGAAGACCGGCAAGAACATCTTCTCGGCCGATGACGGCTCGGAAACGCCGGCCTTCCAGCATTTCATTGCCGGCATGCAGAACCACCTGCCCGCCGCCGTCGCGCTGCTCGCGCCCTATGTGAACAGCTATCGCCGCTACGTCCCGGACTTTGCCGCGCCGATTAACCTCGAATGGGGTCGCGACAACCGCACGACGGGTCTGCGCGTGCCGATTTCCGGCCCCGAGGCACGGCGGGTCGAGAACCGCCTCGCCGGGATGGATTGCAACCCCTACCTCGGGATCGCGGCCTCTCTGGCCTGCGGGTTCCTCGGGTTGAAGGAGAAGCTGGACCCGCGGCCGGAATGCCGGATCAACGCCTATATGGGCGAAGACGAGCTGCCGCTGACCCTGGGCGACGCCATCGACCTGCTGGTCGAGGATACCGCGATGACCGAGGTTCTGGGGCCGGATTTCGTCGCGCTCTATGCCTCGGTGAAGCGGGACGAGTACAAGGAGTTCCAGCAGGTCATCTCGCCTTGGGAGCGGGAGCATCTGCTGCTGAACGTCTAAAACTGGGGGCTTCGCGCCCCCAGACCCCCGCGGAGTATTTCCGACAAGGTGAGAGGGCGCGGGCCCGCCTCTGAGAAGGGGCGTATTTGGGGCAGAATGAAGCAGGCGCGCGGTTTTGCTTGGCAGGCGGGCGCGGCGCAGGGTAAGCGGATTTCATGGAATTGCGCGTGACGGATCTGGCTTGTGCCCGAGGCGGGCTGCCGCTTGTCGAGGGGCTCAGCTTCGCCGTCACCAGCGGCGAGGCGCTGGTGTTGCGCGGGCCGAACGGGTCGGGAAAGACGACCTTGCTGCGGACGCTGGCCGGGTTGCAGCCCGCGCTGAAGGGCGAGATTTCCTGCCCGCCCGAGCAGATGGCCTATGCTGCCCATGCCGACGGGCTGAAGTCGACGCTCACCGTGACCGAGAACCTGACATTCTGGGCGGCGATCCATGGCGTGCGGGATATCGAGCCTGCGCTGGAGGCGATGAACCTGCGCGATCTGGCGCATCGGCAGGCACAGCACCTCTCCGCCGGGCAGAAGCGGCGGCTGGGGCTGGCGCGGCTGATGGTCACCGGGCGTTGGCTTTGGGTGCTGGACGAGCCGACCGTGTCGCTGGATGCGGACTCGGTCGCGCTGTTTGCTGAGGTGGTACGCGGGCATCTGGCCGGGGGCGGTGCCGCGCTGCTGGCCACGCATATCGACCTCGGCCTGCCCGAAGCGCGGGTCTTGGACCTCACGCCCTACAAGGCCGAGCTTTTGCCCGATCTTGGTTTCGATGAGGCCTTCCTGTGATTGCGCTTCTGGTGAGGGATCTGCGGCTGGCCTTTCGCGCAGGCGGGGGCTTCGGCTTGGGTCTCGGGTTCTTCCTGATCCTTGCCGTGCTGGTGCCGCTGGGTGTGGGGCCGGACCCGCAGGTGCTGGGCGTGATCGCGCCGGGGATCCTGTGGGTCGGGGCGCTGCTGGCCTGCCTTCTGTCGCTGGACCGGATCTTCGCCTTGGACCACGAGGACGGCTCATTGGAGCTGCTGGCGACCTCGCCTATCCCGCTCGAGGGCGTCGTCGCGGTGAAGGCCTTCGCGCATTGGATCACCACGGGCCTGCCCTTGGCCCTCGCGGCGCCAGTGTTGGCGATCCTGCTGAACCTCGCCGGTCCCGGCTACCTGACGCTGATCGCCTCGCTCCTGCTGGGCACGCCCGCGCTCAGCATGATCGGCGCTTTCGGCGCCGCCCTCACCGTGGGGCTGAAACGCGGCGGCCTGCTGATGTCGCTCCTCGTCCTACCGCTCTATGTGCCAACGCTCGTCTTCGGCGCCCAAGCGGTGACGCGAGCGGCGCAGGGCCTTGACGGCTCCACCCCGCTTCTGCTGCTCGCCGGCATCACCGCCGGCTCGGTCGCCCTGCTGCCCTTCGCGGCGGCCTTCGCACTCAGGATCAACCTGCGCTAACCTGCCTCAGGGCATTCACGGCTCCGTGGGTTGAGACGGCCCCCGGCACAGATTAGGAACCCTGCATGGCATCGTTCTGGGAATATGCGAATCCGGTCAAGTTCATGCGGCTCTCGGGCTGGCTGATGCCGCTCAGTGCTGTGCTGGCCGCTGTGCTGATCGTCACCGGGTTGCTCTGGGGCTTCTTCGGCACGCCGGACGATTACCGCCAAGGCTCGACCGTCAAGATCATCTTCCTGCATGTCCCCGCCGCGCTGATGGCGATCAATGCCTGGGCGATGATGCTGGTGGCCTCGCTGATCTGGCTGATCCGCCGCCACCATGTCAGCGCGCTGGCCGCCAAGGCCGCCGCGCCCATCGGCGCCACGATGACGCTGATCGCGCTGATCACCGGGGCGATCTGGGGCCAGCCGATGTGGGGCACCTGGTGGGCCTGGGATCCGCGCCTGACCTCGTTCCTGATCCTGTTCCTGTTCTACCTCGGGTACATTGCCCTGTGGTCGGCGATCGAGGACCCGGATACCGCCGCGGACCTGACCTCGGTTCTTTGCCTCGTGGGCTCGGTCTTCGCGGTGCTGTCGCGCTATGCCGCTTTGTTCTGGAACCAGGGACTGCATCAGGGGGCATCTTTGTCCGTGGCCCCCGGCACGCGGATGGACTGGAGCTACAAGGCACCGCTCTACCTGTGCATGATCGGTTTCGGACTTATGTTCCTCGCACTGGTGCTGGCCGGCACGCGGACCGAGATCCGCGCGCGCCGGGCCCGTGCCCTCCTGACGCGTGAAAGGGTGCGTGCCTGATGCCGGATCTTGGAAACTACGCCACCGAAGTTACGCTGGCCTATGCCGTCTCATTGGGCCTGATCGGCCTGCTCCTTCTGGGCACCGTCGTCCGCTCGCGCCGCGTGAAGCGGGAGCTGGCGGCGCTGGAAGCCCGCCAGACGTCTTGAGGATCCCATGAAGATCAACCCGCTCCTGATCCTGCCGCCCGTCCTGCTGGCCGGTTTCGTCGCTTTCGTCGCCGTCGGCAACTTCCGCGAGGATCGCGACGACCTGCCCTCGGCCCGCGCCGGGCATGCCGCGCCGAATGTGGAGCTGGCGCAGCTGGAAGACCTGCCGCTGTTCACCGACGACATGCTGCGCTCGGGCGAGGTCACGCTGGTGAACTTCTGGGCCTCGTGGTGCCCGCCCTGCCGGGCCGAGGCCCCGGTGGTCGAGGCGCTGGCGCATGAGGGGATCACCGTCCTCGGCGTCAACTATCGTGACGAGCCCGACCGGGCGATGGACTTCCTCGACGAGTTGGGCAATCCCTACGCCGCCATCGGTGCCGACCCCCGCGCGCGGATGGGGCTTGATTGGGGCGTCGTCGGCCTGCCCGAGACCTTCGTCATCGACGGCGAGGGCAATATCCTGATGCGTCACGCCGGACCTATCACCGAGGAGATCGTCGAGACCCGCCTGCGCCCGGCAATGGAACGCGCCCGGAGCGGCAGCTGATCATGGACAGCCCCTCGGATGCCGTGTTGACGACAGAGGGGCTGACGGGCCACGGTCAGGGCAAGGTCCTTGCCTTGGCCTGCGGCGCGCTGGCACACGAGATCCTCGCCATCAAGGCCGCGAATGGCTGGGACCATCTGGACCTGCACTGCCTGCCCGCGAACCTGCACCTCTGGCCGGACCGCATCCCCGACGCGGTCGAGGCGGCCGTCACCAAGTTCCGCGCCAAGTATGACGACATCTTCGTCGTCTACGCCGATTGCGGCACCGGCGGCCTGTTGCAGACCCGTTGCGAGACGCTGGGCGTGCAGATGGTCGAGGGCCCGCACTGCTATTCCTTCTTCGCCGGCAACGCCGATTTCGCCGCCCGCGCCGAGGATGAGATCACGGCCTTCTACCTGACCGATTTCCTCGTCCGGCAATTCGAGGCCTTCGTGTGGAAGCCCATGGGCTTTGACCGCCACCCAGAGCTGATCCCGATGATGTTCGGCAATTACGAGACGCTGATCTACCTCGCACAGCTGGACGATCCCGCGCTGGACCTTCGGGCGCAGGACTGGGCCAAGCGTCTCGGACTTGCCTATGAGAGGCGCGTGACCGGCTACGGGGACCTCGTTCCCGCCCTCGCCGGGGCTGCGGGGCGCACGGGCGCGTGATCGGGGCGTGATTGTCGGGCCTGCGCAGTTGTTTCGCCCGGCGCTGCACCATAATCTTTACAAAACCCGGCTACATGCGCGCAGATGACCCCGCCTGATCTCGAATCCACCGCCCCCGATCCCGAAAGCCACCAGCGTCAGTCGCTGGTCGACCGCTATCGGCTGCAAACCTGGTTCCTGGGCATCATCGCCTTCTCGATGATCCTGTTCCTGTTGTTTCAGGCGCGGTTCATCCTGATCTCGCTGGTGATCGCCATCATCCTCTTCGCGATGACGGCGGATGCGATCAACGCCTTCTCCAAGCTGCGAATCGGCTCGTGGAAGATCACCAACTGGCTGGCCTCGATGGGCGCCTTCACGATGATCGCCGTCCTGCTACTGACCCTCTCGGCGCTGGTGATCAGTCAGGTCAACGCGGTGGTCTCGACCACCATGGGCTACACCGACCAAGCCATCGCCGCCATCGCGCGGCTGGCGGCATGGATCTCGCCCGAGGCCGAGCAGATGGTGGAGACCTCGATCCGCTCGATCGAAGTCTCCGGCTATCTCTCGACGCTGGCGGGACAGGCCTCGAACCTGTTGTCGGCGACGACGCTGGTGATCCTGTTCGTGGGCTTCCTGTTCGCCGAGCGGCTGTGGTTCAACACCAAGCTGGAGAACCTGCTGCATGACAAGGCCAAGGCGCGTCGCGTGGGCCGGATCATGCATTCCATCGTCCGGCGGGTGAACCATTACCTGCTGGTGAAGACCGGTGTCTCGGCCGCCACGGCCGTCGCCGTCTATGTGCTGATGGAGGGGTTCCGCCTCGATTTCGCGGGCCCGATGGCGATCCTGACCTTCGTGTTGAACTACATCCCCTCGGTCGGCTCGATCATCGCGACGATCCTTCTGGGCCTTGTCGCGCTGATTCAGGTGCCCGAGCCTGCGACCGCGCTTCTGGTCTTCGTCATCGCCGGGATGATCCAGTTCGTGCTGGGCTCGGTCATCGACCCGATGCTGATGGGCAAGGCGCTGCGGGTGTCGAGCTTCGGAATCATCATCTCGCTGGCCTTCTGGGGCGCGGTCTGGGGCATCCCGGGCATGTTCCTGGCCGTGCCGATCATGGTGGCGATCATGATCGTCTGCTCGCATATCCCCGCAGCCCGCCCCGTAGCCGTGCTGCTGTCGCGCGAGGGCCTGCCGGAGATCGAGGAAGCGAGCCACGTCGCTGACGAGCCCGAGCCCGTGCGCCAAGCGGCCGAGTGAGGCGCTTCTGGCCCGTCTTGCTGGTGCTGGCTGGGCTGCTGGCCTACGTCAACTGGCCCGGCGAGCGCCCGCCTGAGCGCGAGTATCTCCTCTGCCCGGGACAGGGGTTGACGGATGACGGCCGCCCCTGCCCTGACGACTGAGATCTCCCCCGAGCGGGTGCCGTAATGCTGCCGGGTTTCGACGCCAGACTGGCAACGTAGTCACGGAGCGTCCCATGTTCGAGTTCCTCTCCCGCGCCCGCGAGCGGCGGCGCCTTGAGATCGTTGCCCCCAACCCGCGAGGCCTCTCGCCCCTGCGCCCAGCCAAGCGCCGGTCCGGCAGGCGCGCCCTGATGTTCCTGCTGCTGGCTTTGGGAATTGGAAGTGGGGCGCTGATCGTAACACTGGCCCGTAGCGAAAGACTGGAAATGGCCCAAGCCGCTGGCGGTGGCTTCCATGCCTGCGGCAATGGCCGATGGGTGCAGGACATGGATCGGTGTCTGTGATCCGTTAACCATATTTTCAGGCGCGTCATGCGGTGATGAGGGATGTCCCAGTATCGCCGCCTCCGGCTTCCCGGTTCGAGTATCTTCTTCACGGTCTCCCTCGCCCAGCGGGGATCAGCGTTGCTGGTCGACGAGATCGAGCGCCTGCGCCTCGCCGTCGCGCAGACCAAACGCGAACGCCCCTTCACCATCGACGCGATGGTGGTCTTGCCGGATCACCTGCATTGCGTCTGGACGCTGCCCCCCGGTGACAGCGATTACGCCACCCGCTGGGGCGCGGTGAAATCGCGGTTCACTCGACTGCTGCGCGACGCCTGTAGGGTGGGATTTCATCCCACCGTGGCGCGATCAGAGGGACGGCCGGTGGGGTGGAACCCCACCCTACCCAAGACGCGCTCGATGCTGCGCAAGGGAGATGCCGGGATCTGGCAGCGGCGGTTCTGGGAGCACCATGTCCGTTCTACGGCAGAATACCATGACCTCATCGCGCACTGCTGGATGGACCCGGTGCGGCACGGACTGGCGCGCGCGCCGCAGGACTGGCCGCATTCCTCGATCCATCGCGACTTGCGCAACGGGACCCTGAGCGAACCGCCAAAGGTGGGGTGGAACCCCACCCTACAAAGCAAAAGGGCGGGGTCTCCCCCGCCCTCCTCGACCCACGAAACGGGTCTCAATCGTCCATCTTCAGCGCCGCGATGAAGGCGGATTGCGGGATCTCGACCTTGCCGAACTGCCGCATCTTCTTCTTGCCGGCCTTCTGCTTCTCCAGCAGTTTCTTCTTCCGCGTCGCGTCGCCGCCGTAGCACTTCGCGGTCACGTCCTTGCGCATCGCCGACAGCGTCTCACGCGCGATCACCCGGCCGCCAATCGCCGCCTGGATCGGGATCTTGAACATGTGCCGCGGGATCAGGTCCTTGAGCTTCTCGCACATGGCGCGGCCCCGGCTCTCGGCCCGGTCGCGGTGCACCATCATCGACAGCGCATCCACCGGCTCGTCGTTCACCAAGATCGACATCTTCACGAGGGTATCCTCGCGATATTCGCTGATCTGGTAATCGAACGAGGCATAGCCCTTCGTCACCGATTTCAGGCGGTCGTAGAAGTCGAACACTACCTCGGCCAGCGGCAGGTCATAGACCACCATCGCGCGGTTGCCGGCATAGGTCAGGTCCAGCTGGATGCCGCGACGGTCCTGACACAGCTTCAGCACGTCGCCCAGATACTCGTCCGGCACCATGATCGTCGCCTTGATGCGCGGCTCTTCGATATGGTCGACATAGGTCAGGTCGGGCATGTCGGCCGGGTTGTGCAGATCGCGCACCTCACCGTCCTTCATGTGGAGCTTGAACACCACCGACGGCGCCGTGGTGATCAGGTCGAGGTCATACTCGCGCTCCAGACGGTCGCGGATCACCTCGAGATGCAGAAGCCCCAGGAAGCCGCAACGGAAGCCGAAGCCCAAAGCGGCCGAGGTCTCCATCTCCGAGCTGAACGAGGCGTCGTTCAGCTGCAGCTTCTCGATCGCGTCGCGCAGGTCGTCGAAATCATTGGCATCGACCGGGAAGAGGCCGCAGAACACCACCGGCTGGGCGGGTTTGAAGCCCGGCAGCGGCTTGTCCGTGCCCTTTTTCTCGGTGGTGATCGTATCACCGACACGAGTGTCGCGCACCTGCTTGATCGAGCCGGTCCAGATGCCGATCTCGCCCGGGCCCAGTTCCGGAATATCGACCATCTGCGGCTTCAGCACGGCCAGCTTGTCGACACCATAGACAGCGCCCGTCTGCATCATCTTGATCCGGTCGCCCTTGCGGATGACACCGTCCATGACGCGGATCATGACGACGACGCCGAGATAGCTGTCATACCAGCTGTCAACCAGCATCGCCTTCAGCGGCGCATCGCGGTCGCCCTTGGGCGCGGGCAGGCGGGTCACGATGGCTTCCAGCACGTCCGGAATGCCCATGCCCGACTTGGCCGAGATCGGGATCGCGTCCGAGGCATCAAGCCCGATCACGTCCTCGATATTCTCCTTCACCCGCTCGGGATCGGCGGCGGGGAGGTCGATCTTGTTGAGGACCGGCACGATCTCGTGGCCGGCATCAATCGCCTGATAGACGTTGGCCAGCGTCTGCGCCTCGACGCCCTGCGAGGCGTCGACGACCAGCAGCGAGCCCTCGACGGCGCGCATCGAACGACTGACTTCATAGGCGAAGTCAACGTGTCCCGGCGTGTCGATCAGGTTCAGGATGTAGGTCTTGCCATCCTTGGCCGGATACTCGATGCGCACCGAGTTTGCCTTGATGGTGATGCCGCGCTCGCGCTCGATGTCCATCGCATCCAGCAGCTGGGCCTTCATGTCGCGTTCGGCCACGGTGCCTGTCATCTGGATCAGACGATCAGCCAGCGTGGATTTGCCGTGGTCGATATGCGCCACGATGGAGAAATTGCGGATTCTGTCGAGCTCGGTCATGGCGGGCATATGAGCAGGTTTCGGCCAGCCGTCAATGGTCCCGTTGGGGCCGAACGCGCCGCCTGGCAAAGGTTTGAGCGCCTCAGAGCTGCGCGTCGAGCGTCCTGTGGTACAACGCGGCATAGGCCGTCTGCTCGGCCTGATCGGAGTCGCGGTATTCCGCCTTGGCCAGCCAGTCGGGATTGACCGTCAGCCCCCAACCCGGCGCACCTGTCACTGCCAGATGGCCATCCCGCACCCGGAACGGATCGCCGAGGAACAGCTCGCGCTGCCACGGGTAGTAATCCTCGCCCTCGATGGAGAATTCGAGGTACTTTCCGGCATTCGGCAGCGCCCGCAGCAGATGCATCGTCGCCATCGTCACCAACCCGAGGTTCGCGGCATGGGGCGTCACCGGCAGTCCGGCCAGCGCCGCCATTTCGGCCACTTGCAGGGTCTTCGTCAGCCCGCCCAGATACATCACGTCAGGCTGCACCACATCGACCACGCGGTCGCGGATAATCCGGGCGAAAATGCCCGTGTCCACGTCCTGCTCGCCGCCCGTCACATCGACCTCCAGCGCATCGGCCACGGCCTTCGTGGCGTCCAGATCCCACCACGGCACCGGCTCCTCGTAATGGCCGACACCGTTGTCTTGCAGGATATGCCCCACCTCGATGGCGCGGGCGACGGTGAAGCCGGAATTCGCATCGACCAGCGTCTCGATCCCCGGTAGGGCGCGGGTCACGGCAGGGATGATCGCCTCGGTCCGACCGGGCCATTGATCGCGCCCCTCGCCCATCTCGGCGCCGATGCGGAACTTGGCGGCGGTGAAGCCCTGCTCGCCGCAGATCCGCTTCAGCCGCTCGGCCTCTTCCTCGGGCGTGAGATCCCGGCGCATGGAGCTGGCATAGGCCCGAACCGGCCCCGCCGTTCCACCGATCAGCGCGGCGACCGGCAGGCCAGAGCGTTGCCCCTCCATGTCCCACAGCGCCGTATCCAACCCGGCCAAGGCGCGGTTGCGGTAGCTGCCGGGGAATTTGTGCTCGGCTCGCTCGATGCGTGAGACAAGCGCGGGAATGTCCGTCACGTCCTGGCCCAGCGCCCAAGGCACGATCTGCCGGTGGAAGACCTGCGCGGTGATATCGGCGTTGTAGGTCGAGGTCTGGCCCCACCCGACCACGCCATCCTCGGCCGTCGCCTTCACGAAGCAGACGAATTCATTGTGGAAGGTTTCCAGCCGCTTGAGCCGCATGTCGCGCCCTTTCCTCGATCCTGTCGCCCGACAATAGCGCCCGGCCCGCCGCTGTCACCTGCCCGAAACGGAAAAAGGAGGGCCAAGCCCCCCCTTCCCCATTCCTTGGCGATCAGGCGCGGATCACGCCATGGCGCGCAGCTTGGCCAGAACCTCGGCCAGACGTGCGGCCTCGTCGGATTTCTCGGCGAGATTGGCGCGCGCCTCTTCGACCACCTCTTCCGAGGCATTGGCCACGAAGCGCGGGTTGTCGAGCCGGCCCTTCAGCCCGCCGATCTCTTTCTGCAGCTTCTCCAGCGACTTGCCCAGACGGTCGGCCTCGGCCGAGATGTCGATCACCCCTTCCAGCGGCAGCGCATAGGTCGCGCCCTCGACGGCGACGGTCAACGACGCCTTCGGGATCTCGGCGCCGACATGCAGCCCATCGAGACGCGCCAGACGCTCGATCAGCACCTCGTTGCGGGCGTAAGCGGCCTTCGCATTGTCGTCCTGATCCACCACCAGCATCGGCAGCTTCATCCCCGCCGGCACGCGCATCTGCGTGCGCGAGGAACGGACCTGCTCGATGAGCCCGATCACCCAAGACATCTCACGATCCGCCTCGGCATCGGCGATCTCGGCACCGTAGCTCGGCCAATCGGCATGCACGCAGAGCTTCTCGCGCGGGCCGGTCAGACCCCAGAGTTCCTCGGTGATGAAGGGCATGATCGGGTGCAGCAGGATGAAGCACTGATCCAGCACCCAGCGCATGGTAGCGCGGGTCTCGGCGGCTTGGTCACCATCGAACAGCGGCTTGGCGAATTCGACATACCAGTCGCAGACCTTGCCCCAGACGAAGGCATAGAGCGCCTGCGCCGCGTCGTTGAAGCGGTAGCTGGCGAAGGCCTCGTTCACCACGGCCAAGGTCCGCGCGGTCTCGCCGATGATCCAGCGGTTCGCGGTGGCGGTGGCCTGCGGGACGCCCGCGACCGGCGCGCCCTCGAAGACGCCGTTCATCTCGGCAAAGCGGGTCGCGTTCCACAGCTTCGTGGTGAAGTTGCGATAGCCGGTGATCCGCTGGGTATCGAGCTTCAACACCCCACCGAGCGAGGCCATGGCCGCGTTGGTGAAGCGCAACGCGTCGGCGCCGAATTCGTCGATGATGTCCAAGGGGTCGATGACGTTGCCCACGGATTTGGACATCTTCTTGCCCTTGGCGTCGCGGACGAGGCCATGCAGGTAGACGGTGTGGAACGGCACTTCACCGACCACCGCCAATTGCATCATCATCATCCGCGCGACCCAGAAGAACAGGATATCCTGCCCGGTGACCAGCACATCGGTCGGGAAATAGCGCGCCAGTTCCGGGGTTTGCTCGGGCCAGCCCAGCGTCCCGATCGGCCAGAGGCCCGAGGAGAACCAGGTGTCGAGCACGTCAGGATCTCGACCAATCTGAACTGTGACAACGCCCTTGGTGTCGTGCACTTCCACTGCGAAGCGCCGAGATTCAGAAGCGGTCAACTCAGCCTCGTCAACAAAGACTGAGTAGTGTTCAGTCGCGAGCTGACGTGCCTCTTCGAACGAGGCTGCACAGAACATAACGCTGTTCCCGTCGGACGCCAGAACGCCCGGGCCGTCTGTACGCATTTTTCCTTTTAGAACGGGCCCGTACCACACCGGGATCTGATGGCCCCACCACAGCTGGCGCGAGATGCACCAGGGCTCGATGTTCTCAAGCCAGTGGTAATAGGTCTTCTCGCCCGATTCCGGCAGGATGCGGGTATAGCCGGCCTCGGGGTCGAAGCTGCCAGTCCGGTCGGCCTCGCAACCCTTGCGGACGGCGTCCAGCGCCGGGCCGACGATCTTCGTCGTGTCCACGAACCATTGCCAGGTCAGGAAAGGCTCGATCACCACTTTCGAGCGGTCGCCGAAGGGCTGCATGATCGGCTTGTCCTCGACCAGCGGCTCGCGGGTCAGGTCCTCGGCCTTGGTCTCGGGGTCGATGGTCTTCTTGAGGTACGTGACCGCCAGCCCCTCGGCATTGATCGCCGCGACCACGGCCTTGCGGGCGTCGTAGCGATCAAGGCCGCGCAGTTCTTCGGGAACGAGGTTGATCTGCGACACGTCGCCCGCCTCACGCTCGCCGCGCGCGATGGCACCGGCGATCTGCGCGCTTTCCTCGTAGGACAGGCCATCCGCGCGCATCCGCGCCTTGGTGTCCATCAGGTTGTAGAGCGGGATCTTGTTGCGCTTGGCGACCGCGTAGTCGTTGAAATCATGCGCGCCGGTGATCTTCACCGCGCCCGAGCCGAAGGTCGGATCGGGGTATTCGTCGGTGATAATCGGGATCAGACGGCGATGTTCCTTCGGGCCCACCGGGATCTCGCAGAGCATGCCGACGATGGGCTTGTAGCGCTCGTCCGAGGGATGCACGGCTACGGCGCCGTCACCGAGCATGGTCTCGGGGCGGGTCGTCGCAATGGAGATGTAGTTGCGGGTCTCGCGCTTGGTGACGTTACCGTCCTCGTCACGCTCCACGTATTCGTAGGTCGCGCCACCGGCCAGCGGGTATTTGAAGTGCCACATATGGCCGGCGACTTCAGTGTTCTCGACCTCGAGATCCGAGATCGCCGTCTCGAAATGCGGGTCCCAGTTCACCAGCCGCTGGCCACGGTAGATGTAGCCCTTGTTGTAGAGATCGACGAAGACCTTGATCACCGCGTCGTGGAAATTGCCTTCCTCACCGGCCGGAGCCCCCGGGGCGCCCGACATGGTGAAGGCATTGCGCGACCAGTCGAGCGAGCAGCCCAGACGTTGCAGCTGGCCGATGATCGTGCCGCCGGATTGCGCCTTCCACTCCCAGATCTTCTGGGTGAAGGCCTCGCGGCCCATCTCACGCCGCGTGGCGTTCGACTTGTCCTTCGCGAGCTCCCGCTCGACCACCATCTGCGTGGCGATACCGGCATGGTCCTGACCGGGCTGCCAGAGCGTGTCGAACCCGCGCATCCGGTGCCAGCGGACGAGGATGTCCTGCAACGTGTTGTTGAAGGCATGGCCCATGTGCAGGCTGCCCGTGACGTTGGGCGGCGGGATCATGATCGAGAAGGTCTCGGCGCGGCTGGCATTGGCGCCGGCCTTGAAGGCCCCGGCCTCGTCCCAGAGCGCGGCGATCCGGGCCTCGGCCTCGGCGGCGTCGAAATTCTTTTCCATCGTCATGGGCGTTCCCTCAAGGCGTTCAGCGGGCTTTGGCGCTGTTTAACGGCGCGGCGGTGAAAGGGAAAGAGCCTGAGGCGTGCGGGCGGTGGGTGCGGGACCGGGGGGCCAGCCCCCCGGAACCCCCCGGGATACTTGGGGAGTAAAGATGGGGCGGGTTGAGTCAAATTGTTCGTAACTGTCGGGAACAGGAAAGGGGCGCGCAGCCCTCGCCGCGCGCCCCTTCTGTTCCGGTGATCCGGGCGGCTTAGTTGCGCGCCTTGTCGACCATCTTGCCTTTGCCGATCCACGGCATCATCTCGCGCAGCTTCTGGCCGACGAGCTCGATCTGATGCTCGTCGTTCGAACGGCGCGAGGCCTTGATGGTCGGCTGGCCGACGCTGTTTTCCAGCATGAAGTCACGGACGAACTTGCCGGTCTGGATGTCGGTCAGCACGGCTTTCATGCGGGCCTTGGTCTCGTCGTAGGGCAGGATGCGCGGGCCCGAGACATACTGGCCGTATTCGGCGGTGTTCGAGATCGAGTAATCCATGTTGGCGATGCCGCCTTCATAGATCAGGTCGACGATCAGCTTCACTTCGTGCAGGCACTCGAAATAGGCCATTTCGGGCTCGTAGCCGGCTTCCACCAGGGTCTCGAAGCCCATGCGGATCAGCTCGACGAGGCCACCGCACAGCACGGCCTGCTCACCGAACAGGTCCGTTTCGCATTCCTGACGGAAGTTGGTCTCGATGATGCCCGAGCGGCCGCCACCGATGGCCGAGCAATACGACAGGCCGATTTCCATCGCCTTGCCGGTTGCGTCCTGATGGACGGCCACGAGGCAGGGCACGCCGCCGCCTTTGGTATATTCGCCACGCACGGTGTGGCCCGGGCCCTTCGGCGCCATCATGATGACGTCGACGCCGGCTTTCGGCTCGATCAGGCCGAAATGCACGTTCAGACCGTGGGCGAAGGCGATCGCGGCGCCTTCACGCAGGTTGTCATGGACGTATTTCTTGTAGGTCTCGGCCTGCAGCTCGTCGGGCATGGTGAACATGATCAGGTCGCACCAGGCGGCGGCCTCGGCAATGCCCATGACCTTCAGGCCTTCGCCTTCGGCTTTCTTGGCCGAGGGCGAGCCGTCGCGCAGCGCGACGACGACGTTCTTGGCGCCCGAATCGCGCAGGTTCAGCGCGTGGGCATGGCCCTGCGAGCCGTAGCCGAGAATGGCGACCTTCATGTCCTTGATCAGGTTGATGTCGCAATCGCGATCGTAATACACGCGCATGGGGCGCTCCTTTCGTGTCTAACTGATGGGCATCATAAGAATTCTGACGGGAAATCCCTTGCAAAAACCCGCAAGAATCGCGATCCGTGACGTAATTCAATTCACGTCCGTACAGCAATGCGAGGGATTCATGCAAGTCGATGACACCGACCGCCGCTTGCTGCGCCAATTGCAGGCGGATCCCGCGCAGCCGGTAGCCGAACTCGCCCGCCGCGCCAACATGACCGAGGCCACCGCCTCGCGCCGCCTCGACCGGCTGCGCACGCGCGGGATCCTCAAGGGCGTCGAGGCAGTGATCGACTGGCGCGCGCTCGGCTGGGAGGTCGAGGTCTCGCTGCGCGTCACCCTCGACAAGACCAACCCGCGCGCCTTCGACGAATTCCTCGCCGCCGCTCGCAACGTGCCCGAGGTGATCCAGATCCAGACCTTCCTCGGCCGGGTGGACGTGCGCCTCAATATCGTCGCCCGCGACATGCGCCATTATCAGGAAATCTACCGCGAGAAGATCCTGACCCTCCCGCATATCGCCGATCTGGAGGCCCTGATGCATGTCTCGGAAATCAAGCGCGGCGAGACCCTCCCCTTATGACCCCCCTTCCGGTGACCGCCGCCCCCTCATCTTTGCTCCGAAAATATCCCGGGGGCAGGCCGCAGGCCGTCGGGGGCAGAGCCCCCGCGTGCGGCGAGGGGCCTCGAAGGCCCCACGCCGCACCTCTCGCCGCACCCCTGCCTGAAGGCCCGAGACGATGATCGACCTCGACGACACCGACCGCGCCCTCCTCCGTGCTCTGGCCGCCGATGCGACGCTCAGCGCCGGCGCTTTGGGTCGCCGTCTCGGCATCAGCCAACCGACTGCCTGGCGGCGGATGAAACGCCTGATCGACGCCGGCGCCATCGCCGGGCGCCGGCTGGTGCTCGACGAGGCCGCACTGGGGTTCGGCGTCACGGTGTTCCTCGGCGTCTCGCTCGCCGCCAAGGGACGCGTCAGCCTCGAGGATTTCGAACGCGCCGTCAGCGCCATCCCCGAGGTGCAGACGGTGCAATATGTCCTCGGCCTCTACGATTACCGCCTGCGGGTTGTGGCGCGGGATCTGTCGGATTTCGAGCGCGTGCTGCGCCGCCGGATCATGACCCTGCCGGGCGTGGGCCAGGTCGATGCCAACGTCCTTCTCAGCGAGGAACGCCGGCCCGGCCCGCTCTAGAACTGCGCCTTAATCGAACCGCTTCACCAGCCGCGCCCGCGCCTCAGGCAGCGGCTTGTGGCCCAGCGCCGGGGCCAGAACCTCGCGCAGGAAATGCCCGGTGGTCACCAGCCCCTTGGCCATCTCGCCCCGGCTCTCGGGTGCCGAAGCGTCGAGCAACAGCCGCGGCAAGGGCAGCAGCCGGTCCGCATACTCCCCCGCCCCTTCGCGCGTCACCGCCCGGCCGGTGCGCGGCGAGACATAGGCCAGCCCCTCGATCTGCCCGGTCACCGCGCATTCGCTGAAATCGAGGCCGTAGCCCGTCTCCTCCAGCAGCAGCCGCTCCCACAGCAGATAGGGACCGAACCACGGATCGCCCTCGGCCAGCCGGTCGAGCAGATGCAGGGTCAGCGCATGCAAGCGGGGATGGGGATCGCGCTCGGGCAGGGCAAAGATCGCCAGCGCACAAAGGGCGTTCAGCGCCGAGAGCCGCTCGGCATCGCCCATGATCGCCGAGGCCCGGGCGCGCAGGGGCTCAACGGTGAAATGGCCGAGATGGTCATCCAGCCGCGCGCGCCAGTTCACCGCCAGCGTATTCCCCGGTTGCAGGATCGGCGCCAGTTTCCGGCCCGTCCCGCCGCGCACCACGCCCTTGTGCAGGCCCTGCGCGGCGGTGAAGACCTCGATGATGGCGCCGTTTTCGCCATGCGGGCGCGCGGCGAGAAGGATCCCGTCGCCCGCCCAATCCATGTCAGAGGGCCCGCCAGCCGATGTCGCGGCGGCAGAAGCCCTCGGGCCAGTCGATGCCGTCGACCATGGCATAGGCGCGGGCATGGGCCTCGGCCAAGGTCGCGCCGCGGGCGGTGACGTTCAGCACCCGCCCGCCGTTCGACAGGATACGGCCGTGATCGTCCTTGGTGCCCGCGTGGAACACCATGTTGAAGCTGTCCTCGGGCAGCGCATCGAGGCCCTTGATCTCGCTGCCCTTGGCATAGGCGCCGGGATAGCCCGCGGCGGCCATGACCACGGTCATCGCATGATCATCGGCCCAGTTGACGCGGGCCTCCGCCAGCCGCCCCTCGGCCACCGCCAGCAGCAGATCCAGCACCTGCGCGCCCAGCCGCATCATCAGCACCTGACATTCCGGATCGCCGAAGCGCGCGTTGTATTCCACCAGCCGCGCCACGCCGTCCTTGATCATCAGACCGGCATAGAGAACGCCCTGATAGGGCGTGCCGCGGCGGGCCATCTCGGCCATGGTCGGACGCACAATGAGGTCCAGCGCCTGCTGCGCGATGGCGTCGGTCAGCACCGGCGCGGGCGAATAGGCACCCATGCCGCCGGTATTGGGGCCGGTGTCGCCGTCGCCCACGCGCTTGTGGTCCTGCGCGGTTCCGATCGGAAGGCAGGTCTCGCCATCGACCAGCACGAAGAACGAGGCTTCCTCGCCCTCCATGAATTCCTCGATCACCACCTCGGCACCCGCCGCGCCGAAGGCCCCGCCGAAGATCTCGTCGAGCCCGTCCAGCGCCTCGGCCAGCGTCATGGCCACGATCACGCCCTTGCCCGCCGCGAGGCCGTCGGCCTTCACCACGATCGGCGCGCCTTGTTCGGTCACATAGGCCTTGGCCGCCGCGAGGTCGTCAAAGCGCGCATAGCCCGCGGTCGGGGCCTTGGCCGCATCGCAGATTTCCTTGGTGAAGGCCTTCGAGGCCTCCAGCCGTGCCGCCTCGGCCGAGGGGCCAAAGCACAGGATGCCAGCCGCGCGCAGGGCGTCGGCAACACCGGCGGCCAAGGGCGCTTCGGGGCCGATCACCACGAAATCGATGGCGTTCTCCTCGCAGAAGGCCACGACCGCCGCGCCGTCCTCGGGGTTCACGCTGGCGCATTCGGCGATGGCGGCGATGCCCGCATTGCCCGGCGCCACGATCAGCTTGTCGCATTTCGGGTTCTGCTTGATCGCCCAGGCCAGCGCATGTTCGCGCCCGCCGCCGCCGAGGATGAGGATGTTCATGCCGCCCGCCCTGAAGTCTGTGTGCAGAAATGTCGGATGACCCGCGGGAACCCCGGGGTTTGGGCGCTTGTAGGGCCCGGCGCCCTATCTCTCAAGCCCTTTGGCGCCCATCAGAGGGCTTCCGCCACCGAGGGTCGGATCGCGCTTTCCCCTGTCCGACCCGCGCGCTAGATTGCCCGACATGGACCTGATCGACGATGACGAGCCGCGCGCAGGCGGCAACAATGCCCATGAATACACCGTCTCGGACCTGTCCGGCGCGGTGAAACGCACGCTGGAGAACGAGTTCGGCCGGGTCCGCGTGCGCGGCGAGGTCGGGCGCGTGGTGCTGGCGCGCACCGGGCATCTGTATTTCGACCTGAAGGACGACCGCTCGGTCATCGCCTCGGTCAGCTGGAAGGGCCAGGTCGCCCGTATGACCGTCCGCCCCGAGGAAGGGATGGAGGTCATCGCCACCGGGCGGCTGACGACCTACGGGCCGCAGTCGAAGTACCAGCTGCAGGTCGACAATGTCGACCCCGCGGGCGCCGGCGCGCTGATGGCGATGCTGGAGGCCCGCCGCAAGAAGCTGGCGGCCGAGGGGCTGTTCGATCAGGGCCGCAAGCGTCCGATCCCCTTCCTGCCCGAAGTCATCGGGGTCATCACCTCGGCTCAGGGCGCGGTGATCCGCGACATCCTGCACCGTCTCGCCGACCGCTTCCCGCGCCGGGTCATCGTCTGGCCGGTCGCAGTGCAGGGCGAGCGTTGCCCGAAAGACGTGGTCCGCGCCATCGAGGGCTTCAACGCGCTGCGCCCCGGCGGACCGGTACCGCGCCCCGACCTGCTGATCGTCGCGCGGGGCGGCGGCTCGATCGAGGATCTCTGGGGTTTCAACGACGAAGCCGTGGTGCGCGCCGCCGCTGCCTCGGAAATCCCGCTGATCTCGGCCGTGGGACACGAGACGGATACGACGCTCATCGACCACGCCGCCGACCTCCGCGCGCCGACCCCCACCGCCGCCGCCGAACACGCGGTCCCGGTCCGCGCGGACCTTCTGGCGCATGTCGCCAATCTCGGCGCCCGGCTGCACCGCGCGGGGACCGGCGCCGCGCAACTGCGCGCACAACGGCTGCGTGACCTCTCCCGCGCCCTGCCCCGCCCGGAAGCGCTGCTGGCAACGCCAGTGCAGCGGCTGGACCGAGTGTCCGACCGTTTCGCAGGCTCGCTCCGAGCCCTCGCACAGCGCAAGACGCTGGAACTGAACCGCGCCAGCGCCGGCCTCAGGCCGGGCGTGCTGCGCGGCAAACTGGAACAACGGGCCGAGCGACTGGAGCGCACCGGGATGCGTCTGACGCCCGCCCTGACCCAGACCATCACCCGCAAGGACGAGCGCCTGCAGGGCCCCCGCTTCCTGCCCCGCGCCACGGCGGCGATGGCACAAAGGCTGACGCGGGCCACGGAACGGCTGGAGGCGTTGGACCGCATGCGCCGCTCGCTGGGCTACCCCGAGACGCTGGCCCGCGGCTTCGCCGTACTGCGTGGTCCGGACGGCGCGCCCCTGACCTCGGCCGAGGCCGCCCGCACCCAGACCCATTTCACCGTCGAGATGCATGACGGCGCGCTGGAAGCGACCCCGATCGGCGCAGCGCCCCGCCCGAAAAAGACAAAGCCGCCCGAGCCGCAGGGCAAGGGCGGCGCCAAGCAAGGGTCGCTGTTCTGAGGGATTTCGCCCTGGGCTGCGCCTGCGGGCGACCAAGAAGGGGGGCTTTGCCCCCCTCGGCCTTCGGCCTCACCCCCCGGAATTTTTGGGGAAGAAAAGGAACACGGCGGGGGGCGCCTTTATTCATTTTTTTTCCATAACTCTGCACTGCCTCGCTCGCACGCCGGTCCTCCTCACAAGGTGCGTGCAGGCCCGGACGCGTCTTTTATGCACATTAAGCCCG
>NZ_LRRR01000040.1 GCF_001691415.1 Pararhodobacter sp. CCB-MM2 | reverse complement strand
TGTGGGGCAAGGTGACCGAGGATGACGTCACCGGCCCCGGCCATTCCTACTGAGGAGCTGACGCGATGTGGTATTTCGCCTGGATCCTGGGCCTTCCGCTGGCCGCGCTGTTCGCCGTCCTGAACGCCATGTGGCTGGAGTTGCGCGAGGATTCGCGCATCATGCGGGAAGCCGAGGACGCCGACCGCACCCGCCTGTGACCGGCGGACGACCCTGAGGCGCCGCGCCCCTTGCCGGATCTGGACAGGGGCGCGGCGTCTTGCCAAAACGCCCCCGGTTGCGCCACCATGGTGCAGGACCAAGGGGGCAGGATGAGCTCGGAAGAACGCAAGCTTGACGATGCAGCGCGGGCGGCCTGGCTGGCCTATACCGGCGGCTGCAAGCAGGACGAGATCGCGCAGATCATGGGCATCTCGCGGCAATCGGCGCAGCGACTGGTGTCGCAGGCGCTGGCGGCCGGTCTGGTCAAGGTGCGCATCGACCACCCCATCGCCCGATGCATGGACCTCGCCCGCCAATTGCGCGAACGCTATGGGCTGGCCCTGTGCGAGGTCGTGCCCTCGCTGGACAGTTTCGCCAGCTCGGGCCTCGCGGTGTCGCAAGCGACCGGTAACCTGCTGGAGCGCTACCTGACACAGCCCGAGCCGCTGGTCATCGGCCTCGGTACCGGGCGCGTATTGCGGGCGGCGGTCGAACACCTGCCGCATCTCGATTGCGCCCAACACAAGATTGTCTCGCTAACGGGCAACATCTCGCCCGATGGCTCGACGGCGTTCTACAACGTGCTGTTCACCATCGCCGACAAGATCACCGCCCAGACCTATCCCGTGCCACTGCCGGTCATCACTGCCTCGGCCGAGGAGCGCGCGGCGCTGTTGGGGCAAAAGACCCTCGACGTGACCCGCGCGCTGGCCGAACGGGCCGACATCCGCCTCGTTGGGGTCGGCACGATGATCGAGGCCGCACCGCTGGTCATCGACGGCTTCATCACCCAGGCCGATCAGCGCCGCCTGCGCGAAAAGGGCGCGGTCGGCGAGATCGTCGGCTTCGTCTTCGACGCCGAAGGGCGCCTGATCGAGGACGAGATCAATTCCCGCGTCAGCTCGGCCAGCCTGTCGCGCGACCATCCCGGCCCGACCATCGCCGCGGCCCATGGTCCCGACAAGGTGCCGGCGATTCGCGGGGCCCTGATCGGGCGGCTGGCCAATGGCCTCGTCACCGACGAGGACACCGCGGCGGCCCTGCTGGCCTGACCTGAATTTGCGTGATTGCTGCATTGCGGCAACCCGGTTCGCCGGGTTTCAGCCGTATATCCGGACGCTTTTCGACGACCCCTGCCCCGCGTGGTTTTCCCTGCCGTGGCAAGGTGTTGCCCCATAACCAAAGGGAAGGAGAACCGCAGATCCGTCCGGCGCTAACAAAAAAAGGTTGACGATTTTCATACCGCCGTGAGAAATTGCTCATGGGTTTAGCATTTGCTCAATCTGGGAGGATTACCAATGACCCGTTCGCTGCGCGCCCTGATGGGTGCGACGGCTCTGACCGCCGCCGGCTTCGCCGTCGCGGCTCAGGCCGAAACCATCACCATTGCCACCGTCAACAACGGCGACATGATCCGCATGCAGGGGCTGACCAGCCACTTCACGGACATGCACCCGGATATCGACGTCCAGTGGGTCACGCTGGAAGAAAACGTCCTGCGCCAGAACGTCACGACCGACATCGCCACCGGCGGTGGTCAGTATGACGTCATCACCATCGGCACCTACGAGGCACCGATCTGGGGCGCCAATGACTGGCTGGTGTCGCTCGACGATCTCGGCGACGACTACAACATCGACGACCTGCTGCCCGCCGTGCGCGGCGGCCTGACCGTCGACGGCCATCTCTATGCCTCGCCCTTCTATGGCGAGAGCTCGATGGTCATGTACCGCACGGACCTGATGGAAGCCGCCGGCCTCGAGATGCCGGAAGCCCCCACCTGGGACTTCATCCGTGAAGCCGCGGCCGCGATGACCGACCGCGACAACGAAATCTACGGCATCTGCCTGCGCGGCAAAGCCGGCTGGGGCGAGAACATGGCGTTCCTGACCGCCATGTCGAACTCGTTCGGCGCGCGCTGGTTCGACATGGACTGGACCCCGCAGTTCGATCAGGAAGCCTGGGCCAACACCCTCGACTTCTACCTCGACCTGATGACCAACTACGGTCCTCCGGGCGCCTCGAACAACGGCTTCAACGAGAACCTCGCGCTGTTCCAGACCGGCCATTGCGGCATGTGGATCGACGCGACCGTGGCCGCCTCGTTCGTGACCAACGCCAATGACAGCGAAGTGGCCGACCAAGTCGGCTTCGCGCTGGCCCCCGACAACGGCCTCGGCCGTCGCGGCAACTGGCTCTGGGCGTGGAACCTGGCGATCCCGGCCTCGTCGGACGCTCAGGAAGCGGCGAAGACCTTCATCGCTTGGGCCACCAGCGCCGCCTACACCGAACTGGTTGCCTCGGAAGAGGGCTGGGCCAACGTGCCCCCGGGCACCCGCACCTCACTCTATGAGAACCAGGAATACCTGGACGCGGCGCCCTTCGCTGAAATGACCCTGCGCTCGATGGAAGCCGCCGATCCGACCAACCCGTCGGTCGATCCGGTTCCCTATACCGGCGTGCAGTTCGTCGCGATCCCGGAATTCGCGGGCCTCGCCACCGAAGTCGGTCAGCTGTTCTCGGCAGCCCTCGCCGGTCAGATGAGCGCGGAAGACGCTCTGTCGCAAGCCCAAGAGCTGGCGACCGAAGAGATGGAGGCTGCCGGCTACTAAGCCGGGGTCTCTCCCCTAGGGCAGGCCCACCCTCCGGGCCTGCCCCTTTTTCTCTCTCTCTCCCATGAAATGGCGCCCAGCCCGCCGGGCTGGGCCCACCCCCCGCAACTTCGCCACGAGGGTTCCCATGGCTACCCAGCATTCCCGTTCGGCGGCTCGCCTCATGATGACCCCGGCGGTCTTCCTGCTCCTCGTGTGGATGCTGGTCCCGCTGATCATGACCCTGTGGTTCTCGACGCTGGACTACCGCCCGATGCGCGGCACGTTCGATTGCTGCGAGGGCCTGGCGAACTACACCCGTTTCATCACCTCTTCCGCCTTCCTCGACTCGGTCATCACGACCTTGCAGCTTCTGGGGGGCGTGCTTCTCATCACCATCGTCGGGGGCATCCTGCTGGCGATCCTGCTGGACCAGCCGATCTGGGGTCAGGGGATCGTGCGGATCCTCGTGATCGCGCCGTTCTTCGTCATGCCCACCGTCTCGGCGCTGGTGTGGAAGAACATGTTCATGAACCCCGTGAACGGCCTTTTCGCCCATCTTTTCAAAGGCCTCGGGCTTGAGCCCATCGACTGGCTCAGCCAAGCGCCGATGTTCTCGATCATCCTGATCGTGTCTTGGCAATGGCTGCCCTTCGCCACGCTGATCCTGCTGACCGCGATCCAATCCTTGGACAGCGAGCAGCTGGAAGCCGCCGAGATGGACGGCGCGGGCCCCCTGTCGCGCTTTGGCTACATCACCCTGCCGCACCTCGCCCGGTCGATCACCGTGGTGGTGCTGATCCAGACCATCTTCCTGTTGTCGATCTTCGCCGAGATCTACGTCACCACGGGCGGCGCCTTCGGCACCCGCACGCTGACCTACCTCGTCTACCAGCGCGTGATCGAAAGCCAGAACGTGGGCCTTGGCTCCGCCGGTGGCATCTATGCCGTCATCCTCGCCAACCTCGTTGCCCTCGTGCTGATGCGCGTCGTCGGCAAGAACCTCGACGCCTGAGGAGGAGACCAGCATGGCACGCGCCGTCACCACCCAACGCAAGATCGTCTTCACGGCCCTGGCCTGGATCATCGGCCTTGCGATCTTCTTCCCGATCCTCTGGACCATCCTCACCAGCTTCAAGACCGAGGCCACGGCCATCGCCGATCCGCCCGTGTTCTTCAACTTCGACTGGACGCTGGAGAACTACCGCGTCGTGCAGGAGCGCTCGGATTACATGCGCTATCTGTGGAACTCGGTGGCGCTGGCCGTGGGGTCGACGCTGCTGGGGATCATCATCGCGGTGCCCGCCGCCTGGTCGATGGCCTTCGTGCCGGCCAAGCGCACCAAGGACATCCTGATGTGGATGCTGTCGACGAAGATGCTGCCCGCCGTCGGCGTACTGTATCCGATCCGCCTGATCCTCATCAACATGGGGCTTCTGGACAGCAAGACGGCGCTGATCTTCATTCTGATGATGATCAACCTGCCGATCATCATCTGGATGCTCTACACCTATTTCCGCGAAATTCCGGGCGAGATCCTGGAAGCCGCGCGGATGGATGGCGCCACGCTGAAGGACGAGATCCTCTATGTCCTGACGCCGATGGCCATCCCCGGCATCGCCTCGACGGTGCTTCTGAACATCATCCTGGCCTGGAACGAAGCCTTCTGGACGCTCACGCTGACCACGGTCAACGCGGCCCCGCTGACGGCCTTCATCGCCAGCTATTCCAGCCCCGAGGGTCTGTTCTACGCCAAGCTTAGCGCGGCCTCGACCATGGCCATCGCGCCGATCCTCATCCTCGGCTGGTTCAGCCAGAAACAACTCGTGCGCGGCCTCACCTTCGGCGCCGTCAAGTAAGGAACTGAGAACATGGGACGCATCACGCTTGACAAGGTTCGCAAGGCTTTCGGCGATGTCGAGGTCATCCCGCCCCTGGACCTGACCATCAATGACGGCGAGTTCGTGGTCTTCGTCGGCCCCTCGGGCTGCGGCAAATCCACCCTCCTGCGCCTGATCGCCGGTCTGGAAGACGTCACCTCCGGCGAGATCCGCATCGACGGCACGGATGCCACGCATCTGTCGCCGGCGAAGCGCAGCCTCGCCATGGTGTTCCAGAGCTACGCGCTCTACCCCCACATGTCGGTCCGCAAGAACATCGCCTTCCCGCTGAAGATGGCGAAGCTCGATCAAGCCGAGATCGACCGTCGCGTCGAAGGTGCAGCGAAGGTTCTGAACCTCGACAGCTATCTCGACCGTCGGCCGGGCCAGCTGTCGGGCGGTCAGCGCCAGCGGGTCGCCATCGGCCGCGCCATCGTGCGCGAGCCCTCTGCCTTCCTGTTCGACGAGCCGCTCTCGAACCTCGATGCGGCGCTGCGCGTCGGCATGCGGCTCGAGATCAGCGAGCTGCACAAGCGGCTGGCGACGACGATGATCTATGTGACGCACGATCAGGTCGAAGCCATGACCATGGCCGACAAGATCGTCGTGCTGCAGGCCGGTCGGATCGAGCAGGTCGGCTCGCCCTTGGAGCTGTACCGCACCCCGCGCAACAAATTCGTCGCGGGCTTCATCGGCTCGCCCAAGATGAACTTCATCGACGGGGCCGAGGCCGCCAAGCACAGCGCCCACACCATCGGCATCCGTCCCGAGCATCTGATCGTCACCGATGAGGGCGGCACCTGGACGGGCAAGGTCGGCGTGTCGGAACACCTCGGCTCGGACACCTTCTTCCATGTCCATGTCGAGGGCTTCCCCGAGACCCTGACCGTCCGCGCGGGCGGCGAGGTGAACCTGCATTATGGCGACACGATCCACCTGACGCCGGATGCCGCGCAGATCCACCGCTTCGACGCAGAGGGGCTGCGACTGGCATGACCCGACTGGCTGGCAAGCGCGCTTTGATCACCGGGGCGGCCCGTGGCATCGGGCTTGCCTTCGCCACGGCCTATCGGGCCGAGGGCGCCGAGGTGGTGATCGCGGATATCGACCTCGACCGGGCGACAGCCTCGGCCGAGGCGATCGGCGCGCGCGCGGTGCGGATGGACGTGACGGACCCGGCTTCCATTGAAGCAGGCGTGGCCGAGGCCGTGGCGCTGATGGGGGGCCTCGACATCCTCATCAACAACGCCGCCCTCTTCACCGCCGCCCCCATCGTCGAGATCACGCGCGCCGATTACGACCGCGTCTTCTCGGTCAACGTGGCGGGCACCCTGTTCACGCTGCAGGCGGCGGCGAAGCAGATGATCGCCCAGGGCACGGGCGGCAAGATCATCAACATGGCCTCACAGGCCGGCCGTCGCGGCGAGGCTCTGGTGGCGGTCTACTGCGCCACCAAGGCCGCGGTCATCAGCCTCACGCAATCGGCGGGGCTCGATCTGATCAAGCACGGCATCAACGTCAATGCCATCGCGCCCGGCGTGGTCGATGGCGAGCATTGGGACGGCGTCGACGCCTTCTTCGCGAAATACGAGGGGAAAGCCCCCGGCCAGAAGAAGCGTGAAGTCGGCGAGGCCGTCCCCCATGGCCGCATGGGCAGGGCCGAGGACCTGACCGGCATGGCCGTTTTCCTGGCCTCCCCCGAGGCCGATTACATCGTCGCCCAGACCTACAATGTCGACGGCGGAAACTGGATGAGCTGATATGGCCACTCCCCTCTCCCTTACCACTCTCTCCTCCCTGCCCGAGGGCGTCGCGACGCCGGTCTATGCGCGCGAAAGCCTCTCGGCCGGGATCCTGCATTTCGGCGTCGGCAACTTTCACCGCGCGCATCAGGCGATGTATCTCGACCGGCTGTTCAATCAGGGCCAGAGCCTCGATTGGGCCCTGGTCGGCGCGGGCGTCTTCGAGGGCGAACGCCGGGGCCGCGAGGTTCTGGCGAAGCAGGACTGGCTGACCACGCTGGTCGAGCAGGAAGCCACCCATTCCGAGGCCCGCGTGCTGGGCTCGATGATCGACTATATCGAACCCGCCAATGCCGGGGCGATCATCGCGCGGATGAGCGAGGCCGATATCCGCATCGTCTCGCTGACGATCACCGAGGGCGGCTATTTCCTTGACTCCAAGGACAAGTTCGACCCGACCCACCCCGCTATCGCCGCCGACGCCGCCAATCCGGAGGCCCCCAAGACCGCCTTCGGCATGATGATCCAGGCCCTGAAGGCGCGCCGTGACGCTGGCCTTCAGCCCTTCACCGTCATGTGCTGCGACAACATCCCCCACAACGGCGTGGTGACGAAGAACGCGCTCTGCGGTCTCGCCCGCCTCTCGGACCCCGATTTTGCCGACTGGATCGCCGCGAACGTGGCCTTCCCCAACGCCATGGTCGACCGCATCACCCCGGCCACCACCGACCGCGAGCGCGCCATTGCCGCGGATGACTTCGGCATCGAGGACGGTTGGCCCGTCTTCTGCGAGGGCTTCGTGCAATGGGTGCTCGAGGACCATTTCCCCACCGGCCGCCCCGCTTTCGAGGCTGTCGGCGCGCAATTCGTCGCGGATGTAGCGCCCTTCGAGCTGATGAAGCTGCGCATCCTCAACGGTGGCCACGCGGTCATCGCCTATCCGGCCGGGCTGATGGATATCCATTTCGTCCATGAGGCGATGGAGCATCCCCTCGTGCGCGGCTTCCTTCGGAAGATCGAGGAGACCGAGATCATCCCGCAGGTGCCGCCCGTCCCGGATACCGAGCTGCCCGCTTATTTCGACCTGATCGAGCGGCGCTTCTCGAACCCCAAGATCGGCGACACGATCCGCAGGCTCTGCCTCGACGGCTCGAACCGGCAGCCAAAATTCATCATCCCGACCCTGCGCGACGCCATCGCCCATGGCGGCACTTATGACGGCCTCGCGCTGGAATGTGCGCTCTGGGCCCGGTATTGCGCCGGGACCACCGACAGCGGCGCGGTGATCGAAGCCAACGACCCCAATTGGGACAAGCTGGTGCCCGTCGCCCAACAGGCGCGGCGCCGTCCGCAGGCCTGGCTGGAGCAGGAGGCGATCTACGGCGATCTGGCCGCGCATGCCGGCTTCGCCCAGCGCTTCGCCCATTGGCTGCACAGCCTGTGGGAAAACGGCACCGCCGCCACCTTGCAACGCTATATCGCCGGCTGACGGGATGGAGACAGGCACGCCCTCTCTGGTGATCTTCGACTGCGACGGGGTCCTCGTGGACAGCGAGCCCCTGTCGTTGGAAGTCATGCTGGACGTGCTGGCCGAGGCTGGCTGCACGCTGGATACGGCGACGGGCTATCAGGAGTTTCTGGGCAAATCGCTGGGTTCGGTCGTGGACTGGCTGAAGCGCGAGCGCGGGGTCGAGATGACGCCCGAGATGCTGGCCCGGATGCGCCAACGCCTGCTGGCACGGTTCGAGACGGAATTGAAACCGACGCGAGGCGTGGCCGAGGCGATCGCGGCGCTGGATGTGCCGGTCTGTGTCGCCTCGTCCAGCCAGCCTGACCGCATTCGGCTGTCCTTGCGGGTGACGGGGCTGCTGCCCTTCTTCGACCCGTATATTTTCAGCGCGACGATGGTGAAGAACGGCAAACCGGCGCCGGACCTCTTCCTTCATGCCGCGCGCGAGATGGGTGTCGCGCCCGAGGAATGTCTGGTGATCGAGGACAGCCCGGCCGGGCTGCGGGCGGCCCGTGCGGCGGGCATGCGGGCGGTGGGTTACATCGGTGGCGCGCATGCCGGACCGGCTAATCTGCGACAAAGTGTTGAAAATCTTGCCCCGATGGCCATCATCAGCGCCATGGCGGATCTCCCTGCACTGGTACGGGGTGGCGCCTGAGGGTGGAGCGCATGCCGTCGTATTTGCTGGCCGTCGATGTGGGCACACGCAGTGCCCGGGCCGGGGTTTTTGACCCTGCCGGCGCGATGCTGGCGCGGGCGGTGGCGCCGCTCGATTTGCATGAAGGGCCGCAGCAAGGCGGGGAATACGCCGCCGATCAGATCTGGCAGGCGGTGTGCCGTGCCACCCGTGCCGCGCTGGCCGAGGCCCGGATCGACCCGGCCTCGGTCGCTGGGCTGGCCCTGGACGCAACCTGTTCGCTGGTGCTGCGCGACCGGGACGGCGCCCCCCTCCCCTTGGGCCCCGAGGGGCGCGATACGATCGCCTGGTTCGACCATCGCGCCGTGGCCGAGGCCGCGGACTGCACGGCGACCGGGCATCGGCTGATCGACCATCTGGGCGGCTCGATGTCGCCCGAGATGCAGACGCCGAAGCTGATGTGGCTGAAACGCCAGCGTCCCGACCTGTGGGCGCGCCTCGGCTCGGCCCGAGACCTCTGCGACCACCTGACCGAGTGCGCCACCGGGGCCGCCGCGGCCTCGGCCTGCGCGCTGGCGGCTAAATGGGCCTATCTGCCCGAGCATGGCGGCTGGCAGGACGATTTCCTCGCGCAGGTCGGGCTGGAGGACCTGCGCGCGCAGGCCGCCCTGCCGGACCGCGCCGCGCCCATGGGTCAGCCGGTCGGCACATTGACCACCGCGGCGGCCGAGGCCCTCGGCCTGCCCGCGGGCCTTCCCGTCGCTGCGGGGCTGATCGACGCCTATGCCGGTGCGCTCGGCACGGTCGGGTTGAACGCCGACGGGGCGCGCCGGGCCAGCCTGACGCTGATCGCCGGCACCTCGAACTGCATCATGGCCCTGACGCCCGAGCCGCTGTTCGCCCCCGGCATCTGGGGGCCATCGCGCGACACGGTGCTGCCGGGTTGGTGGACCTCGGAAGGGGGGCAGACCTCGGCCGGGGCCGCGCTGGAATGGGTGCTGGCGCGCTGGCCCTCCGACGGCGCCCCGCGCCCCGGCCATGCCGAGGTCCTCGCCCGGATCGCGGAGTTGTTGGCCGAACAGGGCCCGGCCTTCGGCGCGCATCTGGACGTGCTTCCGGATTTCAGTGGCAACCGCTCACCCCTGTCCGACCCCTCGGCCCGCGCGCTGGTCAGCGGGTTGTCGCTGGACCGCAGCTTCGACGCGCTCTGCGCGCTGTATTGGCGGACCGCGGTGGCCTTGGCCCTCGGGGTGCGCCAGATCGTGGCGCAGGTCACGCCCGAAGGCGGCGCCCCCGCCCTGACCATCGCCGGGGGGCTGGCGCGTACGACGCTGCTCAAGCAGCTGTTCGCCGATGTGACGGGCCTGCCGGTCATGCGCCCCGAGGCCGAGGACGTGGTGCTTCTGGGCACGGCCATTGCCGCCGCTTCGGCCGCCGGGCTGTACCCCGACCTGCCCGCCGCCGCCCGCGCCATGACGCGACTGGGCAAGGTTCTGACCCCTGATCCCCAGCGTCGCGCGGCCTATGAGCGCGACTACCAAGTGATGCAGCGCCTGCAGGCGATGCGCGCGGAACTGGCGGCGATGAAACGCTGAGGCCGGGTTGTGGCCGCGCCGCCCTGCCCCTAGTCTGGCGCGACATTGTCACCGCAAGGCCCTTCCATGTCCCCTTCCGATCCCGCCGCCGACGATACCGACGGCCGCAAGACGCGCGGCCCCGGCCGCACCACGCGCGAGGACTGGATGCAGGCCGCGCTGGCCCTGTTGATCGCCGAGGGGGTCGACAGCGTGAAGATCCTCGCGCTGGCGGAGCAGCTCGATTGCGCGCGCTCCAGCTTCTACTGGTTCTTCAAGAACCGGGCCGAGTTGCTGGATGCCCTGCTGGCCCATTGGCAGGCCACCAACACCGCCGCTTTGATCGAGGCGACGCGCCTCCCGTCCGGCACGATCACCGAGGCCCTCGCCCGGCTCTATGCCAGCTGGGAGGCCGAGGGCGGCTTCGATACCGCGCTGGATTTTGCCGTCCGGGGCTGGGCGCGCAAGGATGCCAAGGTCGCCACCCGGCTGCGCGCCTCGGATGACGCCCGGATCGAGGCGCTGGCCGAGATGTTCCTGCGCCATGGCTATGCCCAGTCCGAGGCCGATGTCCGCGCGCGGATCGTCTATTTCACCCAGATTGGCTACGCGATCCTAGATCAGGGGGAAAGCGAGGCCCTGCGCATGTCCCGCGGACGCGATTACCTGACCTGTCTGACCGGCAAATCCCCCTCGGATGCCGAGCTGGATCTGGCCAACGAGAGCCTGCGGAAACAAATGGACAGGTCTGTACGGAATCCGTAACCTCCCTGCTGACAGCAGGAGAGGCCTATGGACACGCAGACCCGTTCCCGCACGCGCCGTCGCGGTAATCAGACGGCGCCGGTGCGGCAGCCGAACTACCGCCAGCTTTCCCATCCCTTCACGCCGCAGCAGGTCTTCTCCGAGGACCGGGTGGCGGCGATGCACGACACCGCCCTGCGCGTCTTGGAAGAGCTGGGGATGAAGGTCCTGTTGCCCGAGGCCCGCGCGATCCTGCAGGCGGCGGGCGCACGGGTCGAGGGCGAGATGGTCTTCATCGGGCGCGACATGGTGACGGCGGCGCTGGCCTCGGCCCCGCGTGAGATCCGGCTGCGGGCGGCCAATCCCGCGCGAGAGCAACGCTACGCCGAGGGGACGCTGCTGTTCACGCCGGGCTCGGGCTGCCCGAATGTCACGGATCGGGTCCGCGGGCGCAGGCCCGGCTCGTTGGAGAGCTATGTCGAGACGCTGAAGCTGCATCAGAGTTTCGACGTCATTCACATCCTGGGCCCTTCGGCCGAGCCGCAGGATGTCCCGCCGGCCCTGCGCCATTATCCGACCATGCAGGCGCAGATGGCGTTCAGCGACAAGCCGATGTTCGTGCATGCCCGCGGCCGCGCGCAGATCGAGGAGAGCCTCGAGATGATCCGCCTCGGCCTCGACCTGTCCGAGGACGATTTCAGCGACGGCGTCTGGGCTTACACGGTGATCAACACCAACTCTCCGCGCGTGCTGGACAACCCGATGGCACAAGGGCTGATCGACTTCGCCCGGGCCGGCCAGATGTCGGTGGTGACGCCCTTCTGCCTGGCGGGCGCAATGGCGCCTGTCACCCCGGCGGGCGCGCTGGTCTTGCAGCATGCCGAGGCGCTGGCCGCGATCACGCTGGTGCAGATGACGCGGGCCGGGGCACCGGTCAGCTACGGCGGGTTCTCGTCGAATGTGGACATGAAATCCGGCGCGCCGGCCTTCGGCACGCCCTCGCATGTGACGATGCAGGTCGGCGCCGGGCAATTGGCGCGGTTCGTCGGGCTGCCGTGGCGCTCGGCGGCGGGGGCTGCGTCGAACACCGGCGACATGCAGGCCGCGCTGGAGAACACCATGGGGCTGTGGGGCGGAATGATGGCCAATGCGACGATGATGATCCATTCCGCCGGCTGGCTGGAGGGGGGTCTGGCCTTCGGCTATGAGAAATTCATCAACGATGTCGAAGCGTTGCAGATGCTGGCCGAGCTGTGCACGCGGTCCGAGGCCGATGACGACGCGCTGGGGTTCGACGCCTTGGCGGAGGTCGCGCCCGCCGGGCATTTCTTCGCCGCCCAGCACACGATGGCGCGCTATTCCACCGCCTTTTACCCGCCCCTTGTGGCCGATCTGCAGAACTTCGGCAATTGGACGGCGGCGGGTGAGAAGACCTCGACCGAACGGGCAACGGCGATCTGGCAGGATTGTCTCGCCGGCTTCACCCCGCCTGAGACCGGCGCGCCCGTCGAGGACCGGCTGGCGCGCTATATCGAGGCCGGCACGGCGCGCGGAGGCGCCGCACCGCTGGATTGATCATTCCGACGCTTGTTGCCGCCCGCCGCCCAGCAGCCGCATCAGGCCATCACGCGCCTGATCCTCAAGCGATTGCGGGGTGCCGTCGGCGTTGGTTCCGCTGCCGCCCAGCGCCCCCCCCAGCCGATCGGAGATCTCCTGTTCGGCGCGGGCGCGGGCCTGATCCTCGATCCGCTGGACCTCTTCGCGGGCGCGGGCTTCCAGACGCTCGCGCTCTTCCTGCAGGCGCTGTTCGGCCAGCCCTTCCAGATCCAGCCGGAAGCGCGGCTCGGACCACGGGCCGGTGATGATCAGCGGCACGCGCAGGGCCGAGCCGGTTTCGGCGTTGCGCATCGTCTCGGGCGTGACGCGGTAGTTCAGGGTCTGGCCGCCCAGATCCACCGTCCCCTGCCCGCGAACGCCGAACAGCGGCGCTTCCAGCGCGAGGTCGCTGTTCGACAGCACCCCGCCCGCCATGGTGAAGCTGGCACCGATCGAGCTGTAGATCGTCGAGCTGCCCTGCCCCAAGGCCGAGGCATCGAGGTTGCGCAGCATCGCCGCGAGGTCGATCCCGAGGATCTCGCCCTGACCGAATTGCAGCGTGCCCTGCCCTTCGAGCGACCGCATGATCGCATCGACCGAGGCGCCCGAGCCAAGGAAACGCAGATCGGCGGCGGCGGTGCCGGTCAGACGCTCGAAGCCGACGGTCTGGCGCAGGAGCGACAGCAGGGTCACGTCGCGCAGCGCCAAGGTGCCGCCGACCGAGAGGCCGTTGCGATTGTTGGCGACCAGCTCGCCGGACAAGGTGCCCTCGAAGGCGCGGACCTCGTTCAGGCCCAGCACCCCGCGGGAGCGGTCGATGGTGATCGAAGCGCGGGTGGCGTCGATCATGCCGTAGCCGGTGTTGACCGGGCCCAGCGTGAGGCCGATCTGCGCGTCGAACAGGCCCAGCGCCGAGGCGTCGATACGGCTGGTCGGCCAGCCCGAAGCACCGCCGGACGAGGCCGAGGCACCGTTGTCGCCGCCGGTAAAGCCCGTCAGATCCAGCGAGTTGGCGCTGATCTGGCCGGCGATATTCGGACGCTCGCCATCGAAGGTGGTGTCCAAGGCCAGCGTCAAGCGGTTCGAGCCGATGCCCACCGCGCCCTCGCGCAGATGCAGGCTGCCGGACGGCGCCAGCGTCAGCTGCCCGCCCAGCGACAGGGGCCGCGCGGCATCGGGCAAGAGTTCGCCGCCCTCGGCGCCGGCCAGTTGCAGCGCCGGGGCAAGGCGGTCGATCTGGATGTTGAGGCGGCCCTCGGCGGCGACGGGTTCCAGCCCCGCGCGGCCCTCGAAGCTGCCGGTCGCGCCGGCGGTGGTGATCGAGGCGTTGACGGCCACGACCTCACCGGCCAGCAGCTGCTCGACCGAGGCGAGGCGGGCGTTGACTTCGCCCTGCTGGCCATTGCGGTCAACGGCGATGCGCAGCTCGGCGGCGCCGCCGGCCTCGGGCATGGTCAGGTCGATGGTCACGCCTTGCACCGTCACATCCGTCCCCGCCGCGCGGTCGATATAGCGCAGGCTGGCGCCGATGATCTGCGCCCGATCGAGGATGATCGGCGGCAAGCCCGACTGTGTCCCGGCCTCGGCGGTGGTGGCGTTCTGATCGCCCACGCCGGCGAAATTCCAGTTGCCGACGCCCAGCGCGTCCCGTTCCAGCACGATCTGCGGCGAGCGGGCCTCGAACTGGCGCACCACGAGGTTGCCCTGAATGAGCTGCGCAAGATCCACGCCAAGATCGACGGATTCCGCCACCAGCATCGGCCCGGCGTCGGAGCCGGCAACGTTGGCCAGCGTCACGCCTTCGACCCGCGCGCCCAGCACCGGCCAGAAGGTCGGGGTGACATCGCCGTCGATGGTCAGCGCACGGCCTGTCGCGGCCTCGAACTGGCGGGCGGCAAGATTGGCAATGCGGTCGGCGGGAAGCAGGAACAGCGCCCCCACCAGCACGATGACAAGGACGAGCACCACGCCCAGAAGTCTGAGGATCCAGCGCATGTTACAACCTCCGGCACGCCAATTCACCATGATGATACCACCGGCCCGTCGCGGCACAAGCGCGCGTGCCCTCACGCCTGCGGGAACCCGCCATTTGCCTGCTTCCCCTGCGCGCCGCCCCGTCGCATGATGCCGCCATGACCGACGCCCCGCTTCTCAAGGCGCCTGCCCGTCCCCCCGCCTGGCGCCGCTTTGCCGCCCGGGTCGTGGGCCATGGCATCGTCTTCCTGTGCCGCGCGATCACGGCGGTGCATGCCGATTGGCGCGGGATCGAGCCCTCAGCCCGCCAGCGGGTCTATTTCGCCAATCATGTGTCGAATGCCGATATGCCGATGATCTGGTCGGTCCTGCCGCAGCATCTGCGGATGAAGACCCGGCCCGTTGCAGCGGCCGATTACTGGCTGAGGAACAAGATCCGCGCCTTTGCCGGTGGCGAGGTGTTCCGCGCCGTGCTGATCGACCGCCGCGCCGATCAGTGGGTGGACGACCCGATGGCCGCGATCCTGCAGGCGCTGGACGAGGGCGCCTCGCTCATCATCTTCCCGGAAGGGCTGCGCAATCAGGGGCCTGAGCCCTTGCAGCCGTTCAAGTCCGGCCTATTCAACATCGCCGAGGCCCGCCCGGATGTGGAGCTGGTGCCGACCTGGATCGCCAACCTCAATTCCGTCATGCCCAAGGGCGAAATCATCCCGCTGCCGCTGATGTGCTCGGTCACCTTCGGCACGCCCCTCCGGCGCGAGGACGGCGAGGAGCGGCGCGACTTCCTGACCCGGGCGGCCGCGGCCCTTCTGGCCCTCAAGCCCGAGGAGCGCGCATGAGCCCCTTCCTGCGCGATGTCACCCTTCTGGCGCTGGGTGTGGCGGCGATCCTGACGCTGCTGACCGTGCTGGGCGAGCGCGCCCGCCACAAGCGACCGGGCGATGCCGGCGTCGGCCTGTTCATCGCCCGCGTCGACAGCTGGTGGGCCATGGCGATCCTGTTCACGCTGGCGATGCTGGCGGGGGAATGGGCGATGATCCTGCTGTTCGCAATCGCCTCCTTCGCCGCGCTGCGCGAATTCTACACCTATGCCGCGCGGATGAAGGCCGACCACCTGTCGCTGGCCTTGGCCTTCTACATCCTGCTGCCGGCGCAGTTCCTCTTTGTCTATTTCGACCTGCCGCGTCTCTTCACGGTGTTCATCCCGGTCTATGCCTTCCTGCTACTTCCCTTCGTGTCGATGCTGCGGGGCTCGACCGAGCGGTTCCTGTCGCGCGTGGCCGAGATGCAATGGGGCCTGATGATTGCCGTCTTCTGCCTCAGCCATATCCCGGCGCTGATGTTGCTCGACCTGCCGGGCCACGAAGGCGACGGCCGCGGGATGCTGCTGATCGCCTTCCTCGTGCTGGCTGTGCAGCTGGGGGATCTGGCGGAATTCTACCTCGGTCGCCGGGCGCTGGGGCCGCTGGGGCGCAAGCGCGTGGTGCCGGGCCTCTCGGCGAAGACCTGGGAGGGCGCGTTCTGGGGGTTGGCGGCGGCCGGGCTGACGGGGCTCGCGCTGTTCTGGATCACGCCCTTCGGGCCGCTGTCGGCAGCGGCGATGGGGGTGGTGGCCTCGGCCTCGGGTCAGGCGGGGGCGCTGGTGCTCCGGGCGATCAAGCGCAGCCGGGGCCTGCGGGACTGGTCGCATCTGATCCCCGGTCAGGGCGGCTTCCTCGACCAGCTGGACAGCGTGATCTTCGCCGCGCCCGCCTTCTTCCATCTGACGCGGCTGTGGTGGATGACCGGCTGAGCCTGCCGCCACGTTTCCCTTGCCCGCGCCGCCCGGCTGGGCCAGCCTGAACCCCTGCCAGCAGGAGGGGACCATGGCCGAGGATCGCGTCACCATCAGCATCGAGGACGGCGTGGCCGAGGTCACGCTGAACCGGCCAGAGAAACTCAATGCCTTCGACGCCAAGATGTTCGCGGCCGTGGGCGAGGCGGGCGACCGGCTGATGGACGAGAAAGGCCTGCGCGCCGTGGTGCTGACGGGGGCCGGTCGCGGCTTCTGCGCGGGCATCGATACCGCCATGCTGATGGAATTCGCCAAGGACCTCGACGCCCTGAAGCGCGAGATCGTCACCCCGCCCCCCGGCCGCGCCGCCAACCGTTTCCAGCATCCTTGCACCGTCTGGGCCGACCTCCCCGTGCCAGTCATCGCCGCGCTGCAAGGCGTGACCTATGGCGCTGGGATGCAGCTGGCCTTGGGGGCGGATCTGCGCATCGCGGGCCCCGACACGCAACTGTCGATCATGGAGATGAAATGGGGCCTCATCCCCGACATGGGCCTGACGAAACTGCTGCCGGGCCTCATGCGCGCCGATCAGGCGCTGGAGCTGATCCTCTCGGCCCGCGTCCTGCAGGCGCCCGAGGCACAAGCCCTCGGCCTTGTCACCCGCGTGACCGAACACCCGCTGCAAGCCGCCCGCGAGGCCGCCCGCGCCATCGCGGCGCGCAGCCCCGAGGCCGCGCGCGGCGCGAAGGCGCTGGTCCGAGCCGCCTGGCCCGGTGGCGATGACCAACTGGCACTGGAGGCACGTCTGCAGGCCGCGATCATCGGCTCGCCCAACCAGATGGAAGCGGTGATGGCCGGGATGCAGAAGCGCGCGCCACGCTTCACCTGAGCGTCATCAAACCGGGGGTTTTCCGTTAAGGTCAATCTGATAGGCTGCCGCTACCTGCCCGCTACGGAGGAACGGCATGTTCTCGCGCCTATTGCGCTATTCGACCTTCGCGCTCTGCATCATCCTGACCATCGTCTCGGCCTGCCTCGTGCCGTGGTCCGCGTGGTTCCTGCTGCCCTTGGCGATCTTCGCCGCGCTGACCGCGATGGGCGTGCATGACATGATGCAGATACACCATGCGATTCTGCGCAACTACCCCGTGCTGGGGCATATGCGCTACCTGTTCGAGATGATCCGCCCCGAGATCCGCCAGTATCTGCTGGAGGATGACGAGGCCGAGGTCCCCTTCTCGCGCGAGGATCGCAACATCGTCTACCAGCGCGCCAAGAACGTCGAGGACAAGCGCCCCTTCGGCACCAAGGAGCAGGTCTACGGCGGCGGCTACATGTGGCTGACCCACTCGATCCGCCCGAAGAAGATCGCCAACCACGATTTCCGTGTGACGGTCGGCGGCCCGGATTGCAAGCAGCCCTATGACCTGTCACTCTACAACATCTCGGCCATGTCTTTCGGCGCGCTGTCCGCCAATGCCATCCTCGCGCTGAACAAGGGCGCGAAGATGCAGGGCTTCGCGCATGACACCGGCGAAGGTGGGATCTCGCGCTATCACCGCGAGGGCGGCGGCGATTTGATCTACGAGATCGGCACAGGCTATTTCGGCTGCCGCACGCCCGAAGGCACCTTCGACCCCGAGAAATTCCGCGAGGTCGCCGCCGACCCGCAGGTCAAGATGATCGAGATCAAGATGAGCCAGGGCGCCAAGCCCGGCCAAGGCGGCATCCTGCCCGCCGCCAAGATCACGCCCGAGATCGCCGAGGCGCGCGGCGTGCCGATGGGTGTCGATTGCCACTCGCCCGACGCGCATTCCGCCTTCTCGACGCCCATCGAGATGATGGAATTCATCGGCAAGCTGCGGGACCTGTCGGGCGGCAAGCCCGTGGGCTTCAAGCTCTGCCTCGGCCACCGGCGCGAATTCATGTGCATCGTCAAGGCGATGCTGAAGACCGGCATCACGCCCGATTTCATCGTTGTCGACGGCAAAGAGGGCGGCACCGGCGCCGCCCCTCTGGAATTCGCCAACCACATGGGCATGCCGCTGGTCGAAGGGCTGACCTTCGTCCACAACGCGCTCCGTGGCGCCGGTGTGCGCGACCGCATCAAGATCGGTGCCTCGGCCAAGCTGATCCATGCCTTCGACATCGCCCGCGCGCTGGCGATGGGCGCAGATTGGGCGAATTCGGCGCGCGGCTTCATGTTCTCGATCGGCTGCATTCAGGCGCAGGCCTGCCACACCAACCATTGCCCGACCGGCGTCGCCACCCAGGACCCGCAGCGCCAACGCGCGCTGGTGGTGACGGACAAGGCGCAGCGCGTGGCGAACTTCCACCGCAACACGATGAAGGCTCTGGGCGACATGGCCGGGGCGGCGGGCCTCTCGCATCCCTCGGACTTCCTGCCCTGGCACCTGATGATGCGCGAGAATGACCGCGACATGGTCACCGGCGAGGATGTCTTCCCCTATATGCCCGAGGGCTTCCTGCTGCGCGAGGATGACGAGCGCTTCGGCTACATGAAACGCTGGCGCCGCGCCTCGGCCGAGAGCTTCGAGCCGTTCGACGAAGGGGTGTGACAGCGGGGGGGCGCCGCCCCCTCGCGCCCCCCCCGAGTATTTGAGACAAGGTGATGGGGGCTTTGCGCAGCGCCGCTTGAGGCGTATATGCGCCCCCATGAGCCAGAACCCGCCAAACCTCCGCCCCGACCTCGCGCCCCGCGCGCTGATCCAGGACGCCCCCCGCGAGGGCCAGCCCACCATCGGCATGGTCAGCCTCGGCTGTCCGAAGGCGCTGGTGGACAGCGAGCGCATCCTCACGCGTCTGCGGGCCGAGGGCTATGCGATCAGCCCGGATTACAAAGGCGCGGATGCGGTGATCGTCAACACCTGCGGGTTCCTCGACAGCGCCAAGGCCGAGAGCCTCGACGCCATCGGCGAGGCCCTGCGCGAGAATGGCAAGGTGATCGTCACCGGCTGTCTCGGCGCCGAGCCCGACTATATCACCGGCGCGCATCCCAAGGTCATGGCGGTGACCGGCCCGCATCAGTACGAGCAGGTGCTCGACGCCGTCCACGGCGCCGTCCCGCCCGCGCCCGATCCCTTCATCGACCTCATGCCAGCCTCGGGGATCAAGCTGACCCCCCGGCATTTCAGCTATCTGAAGATCTCGGAAGGCTGCAATCACCATTGCAAGTTCTGCATCATCCCCGACATGCGCGGCCGTCTGGTCAGCCGTCCGGCCCATGCGGTGATCCGCGAGGCCGAGAAGCTGGTCGAAGCCGAGGTGAAAGAACTGTTGGTCATCTCGCAGGATACCTCGGCTTACGGCGTCGACATCAAGCATGCCGAGGCGCGCGGCCACCGGGCCCATATCACCGATCTGGCGCGGGATCTGGGCTCTCTCGGCGCCTGGGTCCGGCTGCACTATGTCTACCCCTATCCGCATGTGCGCGACCTGATCCCGCTGATGGCGGACGGGTTGATCCTGCCGTACCTGGATATCCCCTTCCAACACGCCCATCCCGAGACGCTGAAGCGCATGGCCCGTCCGGCCGCTGCGGCGAAGACGCTGGACGAAATCGCCCGCTGGCGCGCGGATTGCCCCGAGATCGTGCTGCGCTCGACCTTCATCGTCGGCTATCCCGGCGAAACCGAGGAAGAGTTCCAGACGCTGCTCGATTGGCTGGATGAGGCGCAATTGGACCGCGTGGGCTGCTTCCAATACGAGGACGTGAAGGGCGCGCGCTCGAACGCCCTGCCCGATCATGTTCCGGCCGAGCTGAAGCAGGAACGCTGGGAGCGTTTCATGGAGAAGGCGCAGGCGATCTCGGAGGCGAAGCTCGCGGCCAAGGTCGGCACGATCCAGGAGATCATCGTCGACGAGGTGGACGAAGAGGGTGCGACCTGCCGCACCAAAGCCGACGCGCCCGAGATCGACGGCAACCTGTTCATCGACGAAGGCTTTGAAGACCTGCAACCCGGCGATATCGTAAAAGTGGAAGTCGACGAGGCGTCCGACTACGATCTCTGGGGTTCGATTGTCGAATAAGTGACAATCAGGCCGCGCGGGCTGCGAGGAATTCGCGGATCAGCGCGGCTACTTCCGCAGGCTTCTGGTGGCAGATCCAATGGTCTGCCCCCGGCACCCGGCGGATCGTCAGGTCGGGACAATAGACCTCCAGCCCCTCCAGACATTCGGGCAGCAGTGCCCTGTCGTCCTCGCCCCAGATCACCAGATGCGGCACGCGGATCATCGCGGCCTCGGGCGAGATCGGCGGGATGTCCAACGGCTGCCCCGGCTTCGCCACCTGCAATGGCGACGCGCGGTACCAGTTCAGCATCCCCGTCAGGCGGCCCTCTCGCCCCCATTCGCGCAGGTAATCCTGCAGGACGGGCCCGTCGAGCCACGCCATATCCATCTTCGCCGCGAAGAGACGCCGCAGGCCGGCGAAGTCATCGGGGGCCAACCGCTCTTCGGCCCGAGGGTCGCGCAGGTAGTCGATATAGGCCGACGCCTCGGATTGCGAGCCGCCTTTCGCCAATTCGCGCTGGAACGGGCCGGGATGCACACCATTGACAACCACCAGCGCTGAAACAAGCTCTGGATGGCGGATCGTCAGGGCATAGGCAATCGCCGCGCCCCAGTCATGCGCGACCACCGGCACCGGCGCGCCTATCTGTTCGATCAGCGCCGCCAGATCGCCAACCAAATGTCTGGCTTTATAATGACTGACATCTGAAGGCGCCCAGCTTTGCCCGTAGCCCCGCTGATCTGGTGCGATGCAGTGATAGTCTGGCAGGTGCTCGGCAACCTCCCGCCAAGCGCCGCCGTATTCCGGGAATCCGTGCAACATCAGCAAAGGCGTTGATTTTACGTCACCCCAGCGATGCAGATGAAATGTCTGACCATCAAGATCTGTCATTCGGAGGTCCTGTTCTTCACAAACCACTCGGCGCGTTGCCGAACGCCGGGATGCCGGTCCCATGTCATCTGTAAGGCCAATCTGCGCGCGGCCTCTGGCGCGTGATCCGCCAGACGGGGGAGCATATCGGCGGCCGTCTTGCGCACGTGAACGGACCTATCCCGCATGGCGTCCTGCATCAACGCCTCGCGATCGGGATCGATGGAGAACGGACGACCCAAGGGCCCGAACGTCCGGAACGACACCCCAAACCGTTGCGGTGTCACCCCTTCATAGGCCACCACCCCTTCCATTTGCCACGCCAGCGCCGCCTTGCGCAGCGAGGGATGCGCCGCGCGCCGGGCGATCATCGGCAACGCCTCGTCCAGCATCGGATCGCGCATCAGGCGCAGGAAGACGCCCCGCACGCCCCCGCCTTTCGCCGCCATCAGGCGGCCGATCAGCATCCCCCGAACCTCGTCATCGCGGGCGAGCAGCGCGTGCCAGAGCTGCAAGCCCCGGTCACTGAGACGCCACATCGCCTCGATCCGCGGAAGAAGGGCGAGGGCCAGATCGGCAACGGCCTCGGGCGGGATCCGGGCCATGAGGGTCAGCAAACGCTCCTCGGCCTCCAGCCGCACGGGCGCCACCCATTCGTCCAGCCGCCAGATCAGACAGCCCAGCTGAAAGGCATCCTCCGGCACCGGCAGGACCTGAAGGGCCTTCTGCCGATAGAACCCGTTGCGGCAATTGATGAGGACGCGCGCCAGCTCAGGATGTTTCGGCAGCATCAGCGGGATCGGCTCGGCCGGCGGACGGAGGCGTAGCAGGGTGCCTTTGGGATGCTTCCAGTCCTTCCTGTCGCGCGAGGGGTCGCGGCCCATGGCATCGCGGGTGCGGGGCAGTTGCGACAAGGGTTCGGCCGCGGCCAGCGTCAGCACCTCGGCGAGCGCAGCCCGGTCGAGCTCCTGCCCGCCCGCAGCGCGATAAAGCCGGTTCACCGCCTCGGAAATGGCCTTGGTGCTCATCATCCTCTCCTTGGGCGCATCTGACAGGGGCGAGGGGCCGCTTGGCAACCCGAACGCCACGTCCGGCTACCCATAGGCGAGACAGCTTTCGGAACCCTTGCCGCCCGCATGGGAAAGACGGTGCCCCTTGCGCGCCCCGCCCTGCCCGGCCAAGGTGCCGAAAAATGGAGGATGATCATGCCCAAGGCCTATTGGGTCGCCCATGTCGATGTCGACGACCCCGAGATCTATGCGAAATACCGTGAGGCCAATGCCGTGGCCTTCGCCAAATACGGCGCGAAATTCATCGTCCGGGGCGGCAACCAGATCCAGCGCGAGGGCCTCAGCCGGGCGCGCACCGTGGTCATCGAGTTCGCCGACATGGACACGGCCGTCGCCTGCTTCGACAGCCCCGAGTACCAAGCGGCCAAGGATATCCGCGACCCGATCTCGACCGCCGATCTGGTGATCGTCGAGGGCTACGACGCCTGACACGCGACCCCGCGCGAAGGGCTGGCTTTCGGTCCATCGCCCCCCTATACCGAGGCCGTTCCAGCGACGGATGAGAGCCCATGCGCAGCGCCACGATCACCCGCAAGACCGCCGAGACGGATATCACCGTGACCATCGACCTCGATGGCACCGGGATCTACGACAACCAGACCGGCGTCGGCTTTTTCGACCACATGCTGGACCAACTGTCCCGCCATGCCCTGATCGACATGACGATCAGCGCCGATGGCGACCTGCATATCGACGACCACCACACGGTCGAGGATGTGGGCATCGCGCTGGGTCAGGCGCTGACCAAGGCCATGGGCGACAAGAAGGGCATCCGCCGCTATGGCGAATGCACCCTGCCGATGGACGACGCGCAGGTGAAATGCGCGCTGGACCTGTCCGGCCGGCCCTTCCTCATTTGGAACTGCGATCTGCCCACGCAGAAGATCGGCACCTTCGACACCGAATTGGTGCGCGAGTTCTTCCAGGCGCTCAGCACCCATGGCGGCATCACGCTGCATATCGACAAGGTGCATGGCTTCAACAGCCACCACATCGCCGAAGCCGCGTTTAAGGCCGTCGCCCGCGCCCTGCGCTCGGCGCTGGAGATTGACCCGCGCAAGGCCGATGCCGTGCCGTCGACCAAGGGCATGCTCTGATGAGCAGCCATGAGGGCGGGTGCCTCTGTGGTCGGCTGCGCTTTCGGACCACGGTCGATCCGCTCTGGGTGACGGTCTGCCTGTGCCATTATTGCCAGCGCGCGACCGGCGCGCAGGGGATGGTGCAGCCGGTCTTCAACCTCGCGGATTTCGAGATCACCAAGGGCACGCCCAAGGTCTACTCGCAAGTCTCCGAAGGCAGCGGGCATGAGGTGCATGCGCATTTCTGCGAGCATTGCGGAACCAAGACCCATCTGACCTTCGCCCGCTGGCCCGACAAGATGGGCGTCTATGCGGGCACCTATGACGACCCGAGCTGGTTCGACCTCTCGCCCGCCAATGGCAAATACATCTTCGCCGACAGCGCGGCGCGGGGCACGCTGGTGCCGGCGGGCTTTCGGGTCTTCGCGCAGGCGGCAGCGACGAATGAGGGCGTCGCGCTGGAGCCCAGAGTGCTGGACGAGGTCCTGCACCTGCGCTAGGGAAACCCCGGATATAGGGGACTTTTCGTCATGCTCACCGTTCTCGTGGATTACGAATCCGGCAACCTGCACTCGGCGCAGAAAGCCTTCGAGCGCATGGCGCGCGAGACGGATGGCGGCGAGGTGCTGGTCACCAACCGCCCCGAGGACGTGCTGCGCGCGGACCGCGTCGTGCTGCCCGGTGACGGTGCCTTCCCGGCCTGCAAGCGCGAGCTCGATGCCGTCACCGGCATGACCGAGGCGCTGACCGAGGCCGTGATCCGGCAGGGCAAGCCGTTCCTCGGGATCTGCGTCGGGATGCAGATGCTGGCGACCACCGGGCATGAATATTCCGAAACCCCCGGCCTTGGCTGGATCGGCGGCGATGTGGTGCGGATTACCCCTTCGGATCCGGCGATGAAGGTGCCGCATATGGGCTGGAACGACATGATCCTCGACCGCCCGCATCCGGTGCTGGACGGCCTGAAGACCGGCGATCACGCCTATTTCGTCCATTCCTACCGCTTTCAGGTCGCCGATGAGGCCGACCTTCTCGCGCATGTCGACTACGGCGGGCCGGTCACGGCGATTGTCGGGCGGAACAATATCCTCGGCACCCAGTTCCACCCTGAGAAAAGCCAGTCGGCGGGCCTCCGCCTGATCGGGAATTTCCTGCACTGGAAGCCATGAGCCTCACCGAATTGTCGGTTCCCGTGAGCGCGAACATTTGTTAATTCTGCCCAAAACGAGGGCAGCAAAAAAAGGGGTCTGCGAGCATGGCCATCGCACAGCCGCATGAACGCGTTCAGTACATCGTCGAAGGCGGTTTCACCCTCTCGGGCGAGATCGAGCCCTCGGGCAACAAGAACGCCGCGCTGCCGATTGTCGCCGCCGCCCTGCTGACCGGCGAACGGGTCGAGCTGACCAATGTGCCGCGCATCCGCGACATTGAAGTGCTGGTTGAGCTGATCCAATCGGTCGGCGCCGAGGCCAAGTGGCTTGGCCGCAACCATCTGGAAATCAAGGCCGAGAACCTGCGCCCGGCGGATCTGGACCCGGATCTTTGCGCCCGCGTGCGCGCCTCGATCCTGCTGGCGGGCCCGATGCTGGCGCGCTGCGGCGAGGTCGAGCTGCCGCCGCCCGGTGGCGACGTCATCGGCCGTCGCCGCGTGGACACCCATTTCCTCGCGCTGCAGCAGTTGGGGGCCGAGATCAAGACCAACGGCCATTACCATTTCAAGGCCGAGAAACTGCGCGGCGTCGATGTGTTCCTCGACGAGCCCTCGGTCACCGCGACCGAGAACGCACTTTGTGCCGCCGTCTGCGCCGAGGGTACGACGATCCTGCGCAATTGCGCCTCTGAGCCCCACGTGCAGGACCTCGCCCGGTTCCTGATCGCGATGGGCGCCGAGATCGAGGGCATCGGCACCAACACGATGACCATCCACGGTGGCCACAAGCTGCATGGCTGCACGCATAAGATCGGCCCCGACCATATCGAGGTGGGCTCGCTCATCGGCCTCGCCGCCGTGACGAAATCCGAGATCACCATCAAGAATGCCGGCGTTGAACACCTGCGCTCGACCCTGATGAATTTCGAGCGTCTCGGCATCCGTTGCGAGATCCGTGGTGACGACCTCTACATCCCTGCCGAGCAGGAGATGAAGGTTCAGGCCGATTTCGGCGGGCATATCCCGACGATCTCGGACCAGCCCTGGCCCGCCTTCCCCGCCGACACCATGTCCATCGCCATCGTCACCGCGACGCAATGCGAGGGCGTGGTGATGATGTTCGAGAAGATGTTCGAAAGCCGGATGTTCTTCGTCGACAAGCTGATCGCCATGGGCGCGCGCATTGTCCTTTGTGACCCGCACCGCGCCATCGTTGCCGGCAAGTCGCAGATGCGCGGCTCGCGGCTGGAAAGCCCCGATATTCGCGCCGGGATGGCCATGCTGATCGCCGCCATGTGCGCCGAGGGCACCTCGACCATCAACAACGCCCAGCAGATCGAGCGCGGCTACGAGCGGATCGACGAGCGGCTGAACGCCATGGGCGCGAAGATCACCCGCGTGCCGGCCCGCGCCTGACGCAAGAGCCGGGCAAATGATCGGCGATTGGGCAAGAATACTGCCCGATCACCGGCTAGCGCGATGATATTCGGATAATTTTATCCGATGATACGAAATATGACGTCCTGTGTCGCCCACCCGACACAGGACGTTTTCAGTTCACAGTACAACAATATGGGTTCGTACCGTCCTATTTCGGCGGGGCAGGCTGCGGTGTGTCGCGGCCGGCTGGATCGCGTCGTTTATACGAGTATTGGCCATTCCGTCCCTTGCCCTTGTTGCGTATTGTTCCACTCGGGGGTGTGTTCCCCGAGGCCCACAAGGGACCGGAATGGCCAAGTTTTCTCTGACGACGTCCGACGCGGCGGCTGCCGCATGAACCAACACCTCCCCCACGATGCGCTGTTCGGCAATTCCTCGATGCTGGCCGGCCTGCCCGATGCCAACCGGGCGGCCCTGCTGGCGGAATGCCCGGTGCTGACCTTCCCAGAGACCACCGAGCTTCTGGCACAGGAAGAGGTTCCGACCGGCTGCTACCTGATCGCGCGCGGCCGGGTGGAGATCAGCCATGTCGACCGACAGGGCAATGTGATGATCCTCAACGTCTCAGGCCCCGGCGAAGTGGTGGGCGAGGCCGAGATCTTCAGCGGGCAAGCCTGCGTCGCCACCTGCACCGCCCTCGCCGGGACGGTGGCGATGTTCTGCACGGCCGAGGCCCTGAACCGCCATGTCCCGGCAGAGCTGCTGCTGCGCAACATCTCGCATATGCTGCACGCGCGGTTGGAAAACGACATCCACGGCCGCCTGATCGCGCAGTTCAGCCCGCCCGATCAGCGCATCTGCCACCATATCCTGCAGTTCACCGCGCCCGAGGCGCCGGAAACCCGCCTCAGCCAGGCCTATCTGGCGTCGCTGGCCGGATGCTCGCGCCAGACCGTGAACCGCCGCTTGGGGGAATTGAGGCGCGACGGCGTGATCGAGGTGAAACGCGAGACGATCCGCGTCTTGGACCGCGCGCGTCTGCAGACCGAAGCCGGGATCTGAGCCCATCCCATCCATAATGACAAACGCCGGGGCCTTGCGGTCCCGGCGTTCGCATTTCCTGTGATCCGGGGATCAGATCATGTCGGGCGGCGTGGCTTCCGCCTTGAGATCGGCAACCAGCGTGTCCAATGCGACCGTGGCGGTCTTGTTCTCGCCCAGACGACGCACCGAGACGGTCCGTTCCGTCACTTCACGCCCGCCCAGCGCCAGGATCACCGGCACCTTGGCCAGCGAGTGTTCGCGGACCTTGTAGTTGATCTTCTCGTTACGGATGTCGGCCTCGGCGCGGATGCCGACGGCCTGCAGCGCCGCGACGACCTCGTGCACATAGTCATCCGCTTCCGAAGTGATTGAGGCCACCACGACCTGCTGCGGCGCCAGCCACAGCGGCAGCTTGCCCGAGTAGTTCTCGATCAGGATGCCGATGAAACGCTCGAACGAACCGAGCGTCGCGCGGTGCAGCATGATCGGCCGGTGCTTCGCGCCATCGGCGCCGACGTAATCCGCATCCAGCCGCTCGGGCAGGTTCGGGTCGACCTGGAAAGTGCCGCATTGCCAATCGCGGCCGATGGCATCCGTCAGCACGAATTCCAGCTTCGGGCCGTAGAAGGCGCCCTCGCCCTCGAAGATCTCATAGGCATGACCGGCGGCCGTGACGGCGTTGGCGAGCGCGGCCTCGGCATAATCCCAGCTTTCCTCGGTGCCGATGCGCTTTTCCGGGCGCGTCGACAGCTTGATGCGCCATTTGGTGAAGCCCAGCTCGTCATAGACCTTGGACAGGAATTCGATGAAGCGCTTGGCCTCGCCCTCGATCTGCTCCTCGGTGCAGAAGATATGGCCATCGTCCTGCGTGAAGCCGCGCACGCGCATGATGCCATGCAGCGCGCCCGAGGGCTCGTAGCGGGCGCAAGAGCCGAATTCGGCCATGCGCAGCGGCAGGTCGCGATAGGATTTGAGGCCGTGGTTGAAGATCTGCACGTGGCAGGGGCAGTTCATCGGCTTCAGCGCGTTGATGGTCTTTTCCTTCGCGCCTTCCTCGTCCACCTCGACGATGAACATGTTCTCGCGGTAGTTCTCCCAATGCCCCGAGGCATCCCAGAGCTTGCGGTTCACCACCTGCGGCGTGTTCACCTCGACATAGCCGCCGGCGCGCTGCTTGCGGCGCATGTAATCCTGCAGCGTCGAATAGATCGTCCAGCCGTTCGGATGCCAGAAGATCTGGCCCGGGGCCTCTTCCTGCATATGGAACAGGTCCATCTCGCGGCCCAGCTTGCGGTGGTCACGCTTGGCGGCTTCCTCCAGCATGTGCAGGTGGGCCTTCAGGTCATCGCGCGACTTGAACGCCACGCCGTAGATCCGCTGCAGCATCGGCCGCGAGGCATCACCCAGCCAATAGGCGCCGGCGACATGCGTCAGCTTGAAGGCATCGGCCGGAACCTGCCCCGTGTGCTGCAGGTGCGGACCGCGGCAGAGATCCTGCCAGTCGCCGTGCCAATACATGCGCAGGTCCTGATCCTCGGGGATGCGGTTGACCAGCTCGACCTTGTAGGGCTCGTTGTTCTGCTCATAGTAGGCAATCGCATCGGCGCGCGACCAGACTTCCGTCTTCACGGCCTCACGGGTGTTGATGATCTTCTTCATCTCGGCCTCGATGGCGCCAAGATCTTCGGGCGTGAAGGGCTCGGCGCGGTCGAAATCGTAGAACCAGCCGTAATCGCGCACCGGGCCGATGGTGACCTTCGTGTCCGGCCAGAGCGCCTGCACGGCGCGCGCCATGATATGCGCGAGGTCGTGGCGGATGAGTTCGAGCGCCGGAGCGTCGTCCTTCATCGTGTTGATCGACAGGTTCGCATCGGCCTTGATCGGCCATTGCAGGTCCCAGTGCTGGCCATTGACCTGCGCCGAGATCGCGGCTTTCGCCAGCGAGGGGGCAATGGATTTCGCGACCTCGAGCGGCGTGATGCCGGCCTCGTATTCGCGCACATTGCCATCGGGGAATTTTAGGGAAATCAGGCTCATCGGCCGTGCTCCTCGTCGTTTTGGCGCCCACGGAACGCCCGGTTGCGGGTTATGTCGGCCTGTTTCATGCGCGCGAGAGGCCGGCTTGTCAATCGCCCCCGCGCCGCGCAGGATCGGATGTGACAGGAGGGCCCCATGCGCAGCTACAATCAGATCCTCGCCATCGCCGCCGAACGGAAGGGCAGCGTGGAGGCCGTGCTCAAGGATGTCCCGGTGCCCCTGAGTGCGGACGCCTTGGCCGCGATCCCCGATGATCGGTGGCTGTCGCGCTTCGCGCGCGGGATCTTTCAGGCGGGCATCAGCTGGACGGTCGTCGACAAGAAATGGCCGGGGATCGAGGAGGCCTTCCTCGGCTTCGACCTCACCGACATCACCTTCCAGCCCGAGGATTGGGTGGCCGATCTGTGTCAGGACACCCGCATCGTCCGCTCGCCGCCCAAGGTGCAGGCGATCCTCGATAACGCGGCCTTCATCCGCCGCGTGAGGGATGAAAGCGGGTCCTTCGGGCGGCGGATCGGCGACTGGCCAGACAGCGATTTCGCCGGGCTGGTGAAATGGCTGCAAGCCGAGGGCTCGCGCCTTGGCGGCACGACAGGGGCCTATGCGCTGCGGCAGATGGGGAAGGACAGCTATCTGATGTCGACCGATGTGGTGGCGCGGCTGGTCGCGGAAGGCGTGATCGAAAAGGCGCCGACGTCGAAAAAGGCCTGGGCCGCGGTGCAGGCGGCGTTCAACGAGTGGCAGGCGCAATCCGGCGCGACATTGACGACGATCAGCCGGGTTCTGGCGCAGAGCCTGTAGGGTGGGATTTCATCCCACCTGCTGCACCAGAAGGTGGGGTTAAACCCCACCCTACGGCGGTTGCGCCCCCGCCCTGCCCGTGCATCATGGCGCCAGCACGAAGGAGATGCCGATGCAAGAAGTCGACTGGTCCCACCTCAAGGCACATGAGCTGCGCGCGCTCGCCGCCTCGAACGCCGTGGTGATCCTGCCTATCGCCTCGATCGAGCAGCACGGGCCGCATCTGCCGGTGATGACCGATACGCGCCTGGGCCAGGAGATCGCCCACCGCGCCGCCCGCAAGGCCTGCGCTGCCGGGCGCCCGACGGTGGTCACGCCCGTCGTCTGGTCCGGCCTCTCCGAGCATCACATGCCCTTCGGCGGCACACTGACGCTGAGCCATTCGACCTTCCGGCTGGTGCTGAAGGATCTGATCGAGTCCCTGACCCGCCACGGCTTCCGCGACATCCTCATCTCCAATAGCCATGGCGGCAATCAGGTGGCGATGCAGCAGATCTGCGACGAACTCGCGCCGACCTCGCCCGCCGTTCTGGTCGCCACCACCTATGTCTCCGAGGCCGGCGAGAGCCTGTCTCAATACTGCGAGGATCAGCCGGGCGTGATGCACGCGGGCGAGGCCGAGACCTCGATGATGATGGTCTGCGAGCCCGATCTGGTCGACAGCTCCGACCTCGGCAGCCTGACGCAGGCGATGGACGGGGCGAAGTTCCTTAAAGCCGGCAAGGCCTCGTACCGCTGGCGGCCCTTCCCGCATGTCACCGGCAATGGCATCGCCGGCAATCCGACGCGCTCGACCCCTGAGAAGGGCGAGAAGATGATCGAAGCCGGGGCCGAGGCCCTCGCCGCGCTGATCCTCGATGCGGACACCTGGGCCGACACGCGCGATCTGCGCGGCGAAGGCACGCAAGGAGTACCCTTCCGGTGACGCAATACCTCGACACGCCGCAGGGCCGCCGCCTCGCCTATGTTCAGACACCGGGCACGGGGACTGGCGTGGTCTTCCTCGGCGGCTTCAAATCCGACATGACCGGCACCAAGGCGCAATTCCTCGAAGCCTGGGCCAAGGAGCGGGGTCGCCCCTTCCTGCGCTTCGACTATTCGGGCCATGGTCAATCCTCGGGCGATTTCCTCGATGGCGCGATCGGCGACTGGTTCGAGGACGCGCTGGCGGCGATCACCCAGCTGACCGAGGGCAAACAGGTCCTCGTCGGCTCCTCGATGGGCGGCTGGATCTCGCTCCTGTGCTGCCGCGCGATCCCCGAGCGCGTCGCAGCCCTCATCGGCATCGCCGCCGCGCCCGACTTCACCGAGGACCTGATGCTGCCCTCCTTCACGCCCGAGGAACTCCAGTCCATGGAGACCACGGGTCGCATCGAGCAGCCCTCCGAGTACAGCGACGAGCCCTATGTCATTACCCGCCGCCTGATCGAGGAAGGCCGCACCCGTCTTGTCCTGCGCGCGCCGCTACCCCTGCCGTTCCCGGTGCGGCTGCTGCAGGGCTCGGCCGATGTCGACGTGCCGCCCTCGGTGGCGCTGAAGCTCTTCGACCATGCCGAGAGCCCCGACCTGCGCCTCACGCTGGTAAAAGCAGCCGATCACCGCTTCTCGGAACCCGAGAACCTCGCGCTCCTGTCCCGCACGCTGGACGATCTGCAGCTGTGACCCAAGGCCGGGCGCCCACCCCGCGCCCGCCCCTTCACTCTGCCCAAATACTCACACCCGGGCAGCCGCAAGGCACCAACTACCCTGCCTCTGACCTTGTTCCAAATACTCACCTTCGCCCCACCCTTGACGCCGCCCGCCCGGATGCCGCATGAGGGTCCGGTGCGGTCCCGTAGCTCAGCTGGATAGAGCGGCTGCCTTCTAAGCAGTTGGTCAGGGGTTCGAGTCCTCTCGGGATCGCCAGCCCGTCACAAAGTCAGAGCAAGCATATGAGTGCGCAAACGCACGCATAAGCTTGCGCAAAGCGTTCAGAGCAAGGCGACGCCTGCTCCGCCGCCATCATGGATGCTGCGAAGCAGGCGCCCTGTGCTGCACAGATTGTGCTTTACGATGAACCGGGACTCGGCCGGCCAAGCGATTTCATCGCCGCCAGCACATCTTGTCGACGATAGAGGTCGACCGAGTTCGGGCCTCCCGCCCTGAAGACGGGCACATTATGGGCCGCCAGCGCTGCCATAATCGTATTTCGGTGCAGCCCTGTCTCTGTCACCAGAACGGTCAATGTCGTGAAGCGCTCATGAAAGGCCGCGACATCCGCACGCGTCATCCGCCACTGGAAACGCTTGGCCCCTTGTAGGACGACTTTCGTCGCCGGCGTGAGCCCCTCTTCGATCAGAGACAAGAAAGCCCCTTTGTCGCGAAGACCTACCTCGCGCGCGAAGGCGCTGACGGGCTGGTCACCCTCCCGGCTCCCCGCATGAGGCCCGCCTTCAGCCTGCTCGCGTTCCTGCCGCAGGCGGTCCTCCAAGGCTTGCGCCGCGGAGATCTCGACGACAAAGCCGTGGTAGCCGAACACCTCCGCCCTTTTCGCAACCACAAGACTTCGGTCGCGGATCTTGTCCAGCAGCTGCCGCACGGAGAGTCCGAATCGGAACCGCGTCATCTGGAGCGTCTCCCAACCTGCACCATCGCCGCTGAGGGGAACGGCCAGTCGGTTCAGCTCGTCGATAAGCGCCAAGCCCTCCGCGGCTCGCCACCGAGACTTGATGGTCGCCACTTTGGTCCTCGGAGCGAGAACGCCGTCCTCTTCCAGGGTGATGAGTTCCTGCTTCGTTGCGCCGATCGCCTCGCGCATCGCAATCGGCCCTATGAGGGTCGGGATCTCCTCCAACAAAGCCTGATAACGCCGCGCATCGAAGGTCTTGTGCTGCGGTGAGCGCGTATCTTCCGCAAGGAACGCCCCGGCTTCGGTGAGAAAGCCATTCAGGATACCGGCGCCGACACCGGTTTCCTTGCTCGCCGAAACCAGTGAGTGAAGGCGACGTTCGGTCACGGTCTGACCGAGAAGGCTCTCCCCCGCCCCTAGCGGCCAAATCTCGAGCCCATAGTCCCGCACCATATCGCGATATCCGTCGAAGCTGGGCTCATCGCGATAGAGGGTGCCAAGCGTTGACATGATCTTGTGAAGGCCGCCCTGTGTCGAGCGCGATCTTCCGTCCTCACCGCGTGTCAGGAGGTCCAGCGCTTCACGAATGCCTTGCGTGCCGCGTGAGGCATGAGCAAAGCCAAGGGCCTTCGCGTTCCGGTCATCGACATCATCGGTGTGCTGTCGCAGCAATGCGTCGCCGAGCAAGCTGCAGAACGTCATCGCCGCGAACAGCGGCTGTGCCGCCAGTTCTGTGCTATCCTCCCCGCACGCCAGACGACGATCGATCCAAAGATCGTAAGCGGAAGGCTCGACAGGCTCGCGATCGTAGAGCCCCGAGCGAACATCCGGAAGGATTTCGCCCAACCTTTCGCCTATGTTGTCCCGCTCGATAACTCGCGAACACGTCCAAAGCGGGACCAACAGATGCCCGTGCTTCACGCAAATTTCGACGCCGCGGCAGAGCCAATCCCCGGCCATCGCGACCTGGGAAAGGGCATCGACCGGGTCGGTGGCTTGCTCTCGAATACAACATGGACAGCCGCGGACGACGGGGTTCCGCAAGGCCCGAGAGATGAACACCTCGCCCCGAAAACGCATCCGAACATCGCCGATGCGTTCGCCCGTCCACGACAGCAGGGTCGCAAGATCTTGGCTGGACAGGCCCGAAAGCTCCGCAAACTCGGCGACGGCCGATGCCTCTTGGTCAACAATTCGCTTGAACGCGAACCCGAGGTCGAGCGCAAAGTCACCCACGTTGGTGCCGTTGGCAGCGGCCATGCGGGAAATGAACGATAGCAACGTCTCCCGCGCTGCGGGCTCAACGGTGAGGCGAAGGGTCTTGGCCATCGGAAACCTGATGTCGTATCGGCAAAGTCGCCGCCCTCCATCCCCGAAATCGCCGCGAGTGTCCAATCGCTACCAGACACGAGCCGAAGAGGTGTCCCGGACCTGAGCTGCGAGCGGCCGCTTGGGGCGGGAAGCGGACATACGGCAGTGCGGCACTGTATCTGCGGCGACATGGGCAAAGCGGTCGTTCATCCAACTCGCTGCGCACTGGGCAGAAACCGGTCGGTTGGCAGTGTAGAAATTTAATTCCGCGTATTAGCAAGCAGGCCGGTTGGCGCCGACCTTGAGACGGCACACCTAGTGTCCCAGAGCATTAGGCAGACCACCAAGAAACCGCAGCAGCGTATTACACAAAACTTGGTTCTTGCGGACCTGCTGCCGAACGGCACCTTCGTAGTCTTTGTAGGTCGCGAACCGCAGCGACTGCGCCACTTGTCCACGCGCGTTGCATTCGCGCATTTTATAGCGGCGAAGAAGGGTTTCTAGGTCTGTCTGCGCAACAGCGGCATCGAAACGATCTTGTTCTTCTTTTAGGACGGCATCAAGGTCGAGCAAAATCGTCCGCTGCCCCCCAGCTCGAACGTCCTCCCAAGTCGGAGCCTGCCGCTGAAGATACGCGCTCAACTGCATATCGGCGGCGCGGGCGCAAAGACGATCCCTTTGCTTATTGAGTTCGCGTACCGCGCTTTCGATGGCCGTCTCCTGCATATCTGCAGCGTCGAACCCATCGATGTGTTCGGCTTGGGCCAGCGCCACAACTCTGATCACATCGGGGTGGTAGTATAGCGCTTCAACGGCGTTCAGACCCAAGACGTACACTCGATCTTTCACGTGCTCGTCACGGGCTTCATCGTCACGTCCGTCGTGGTCGATCAGCCCAAACACCTCAATGTGATGGAGCTCAGAAGCACCGCGCATCCCCTTCGTAGCGGCGATGACGTCGCGCGATGATCCTTTAGGCACGACAGAAACGCCGGGAAGGAGGGTCGCATAAAGACCGCCATCTAAGCTGGCATCGGTACCCTCTACAAAGAGAACGCGGCGGCGCGAGCCGAGGATGTCGCGGCGGATAAGCTCTGGTATGTCCTCGCCCGCTTCGAGAAGATCGAAGTCCCAGGCGACCTTCTGCTGCGCAGGTCCAGCCCGCCGGACGTCGCGCATAAGGATCATCCGGGCCTGTGGATGCTCAACGGCGAGGTCGATGGCATGAGTTGAGACAACCATCGCGCAGTCGGGCCGTTCGGCGAAAAGATCGCGCAGGAGCGGGGCGATGATGGCATGGTTCAGGTGTCGCTCGGGCTCGTCGAGAAGGAGGACGGAATCAGGCGGCGAAATTAACACAGTCGCGGCGAGGAAGATGGCTGCGCGCTCGCCGTCGGAGACCTCTGCAAAATCGAATGGCTCACCGCCGTTGCGTTGGGCCTGCACAGCACGAAAGCCGTCGATCTTGACGGTGATTTTGAGTTGGGCCGATGCGAGTAAGCGATTGAGCTTGTCGACGGGTGTCTCCTCGGCGCGGGCAAGTCGAAACTGCGCGCTGCCTGGGTCCTCTCGACCGTACTTTGCAAGCGCTTGGTCCAGCCGAACCTGCTCGTTCACAAGGTCGAAAAGGAGTGCTTGAACACGGTCGATATGGGGTTGGTCTGAGAAGCGGGCCTTCTCTTGTCGCTCCCAGTGAACCAGGTTCTGCTCGTGTTCTTGCCGACTAGCCGCTGTCATCTTCATCGCACCGCTTTGCGTCCACATCTGTCGGTGCGCGGCAACACGGATGACGCTATTTCCGGTGCTTGGCCACTTCATAAGTGACTGGAGAAACGATGACTTTCCAGTCCCGTTAGAGCCCAGAAGGAATATGCGATCGCCCACGCTTACGGGTAAGGTGATTTCCTGCAGATCCCCGTTCGGGCCGAATCGATGGATGGTTGGCGCGAGGAGCTGGACGCGGTTGGTACTTTCGATAGCCTCGTGCTTCACATGTGCCTCTCGTTCGGTTGGGACAACCTGATACTGGAGTATCAGCCTATCCTCAGGGTCGCCGTGGCTGGTCGCCATCACGTCGATCACCTGAACGGCGAGAAACCGACCGTGGGTGTTCTCAATGACAAGGAACTGTCCTTCGTTAAGCCTGCGCGTGCGAGACGTGAAATCCAGCCGCGCCATGTTCTCGCGCGTGATGTCGGTTAGGTTCTTGGCGCCGTCAGCGACGGCAATGCCACGCGTGCTGGTTGGATCGTTATAGGCAATAATGCTGGTGCTGCTTGAACCGGACCACTTGGTCTCGAAGGATACTTCTCCCTCACCAAACAAAGCGCGCCCATCATGCTCAGCGTACCGTACGACTGCTTGCCCAGAGAGCGCGGTGAAATGAGGTGGGGGAACCTGATCATGCTTCATGGGCAGAACCTAGAAGGTTGTAGCCATCCTGAAAAGCCGACATCTGAGAAGCGCAAACAAACAACAGGTCCGAACGTCCCGCATCAGCGACACTTATTGATCTGAAACGCTGCGCACCGCACGAACGGCAGATCTCACGAATGCTGCAGGGCAGCGCGGCTCCTTGTCGACTGTCCGCCATGGGCCTGGCTGCCCGCCCGGGGAGCTGGTGACCTGCCCCCCGCGAAATCCCTCGCCTTAATGTAGAGTCTGCGCCAACTCTGAAGGAGCAGACGAATGCGAAAGAGCCGTTTCACCGAGGCGCAGATAATCGGGATGATCAAGGAGCAAGAGGCGGGAATGCCGACTGCGGAGGTGTGCCGCAGGCACGGCCTGAGCAGCGCGACGTTCTACAAGCTGAAGTCAAAGTATGGCGGCCTGGAAGTGT
>NZ_LRRR01000004.1 GCF_001691415.1 Pararhodobacter sp. CCB-MM2 | reverse complement strand
GCCTGAGCCATGCCCGATTTCCTGTTCGACGGCCCCATGCGCCAGCAAGATCGTCGCCCGCGCCGACGCGGGGCCGTCGAACAGGAAATCGGGCATGGCTCAGGCCGCCTCGGCCACTGCCAGCTCGGCCATGCGCAGGATCGCCTCGCGGGTCGAGGCCACGGCGATGAAGCGCGCGTTATGGCAGAACTTCGCTCCCGGCACGCCGCTGGCCGTCTCCAGCGCGGCATCGGTCAGCCCGGCCCAGGCCTCGGGCAGATCGGCGCGGGATTCGAAGCTGTCGCCGCTTTTGCGGATCGTGGTCAGCGCCCAGTCGCGGTCGCGCGGATGGATGACGAACAGCAGGTGATCTGCCCCCGCCTTCTCGACGCCCGAGCGGAAGGGCATGCCCATCGGCAACTCCAGAATACGGCCCTCGCCGGCTGCCGTGATCGCCTGCGCAACCAGCAATTCGGCGCGGGCCTTGGCCGCCTTGCCGCGCACCGACGCTTCGACAAAGGCACGCGCCACCGGCAGCGCCGCGAGGAAGGCCGCGTCGTCGGCATCGGGGCTGCGGTCATCGAAGGCAGGCTTCAGCGTCTCCAGCAGCACCGGCAGCGTCAGGCCGGACAGCGGCCCCGCGACCGAAGGCTCCATCGCGCCGTTGTCCATCTGGTCGATGGGCAGCACGAAGCTGTCGTCGAAGCTGGCGTGGATGGCGTCGAGGTCCGCCTCGGGCACCTCCAGCGCGCGCAGATAGGCCCGGCCGTATTCCGCCCAGATCAACCCGAACGAGGAATAGGGCTGGCCATCGGGGCGCAGCGGGTTCGGGCGCTGGTGGTGGTCGAAGATCCCCGCCGCCACGTCATAGGCCCGGCCGACGTCGTAGATGATCTTGCCCGGCCCCGGCGTGATCCAGCCCGCATCGCGCGAGCGGACAAGCTCGGCCTCGGGGAACAGCCGGGTCAGGATGACCGAGGACAGCAGCTCATCGGCATGGAAGCCCCCGGAATGGGTGACGAGATGGGTGATGCTCATGACCGGCCTCCTGTCCGCTGGTCTGAATGACGGCGCTCAGAGCGGCGGCAGAGGCCGCTTCACGCCCGACTTCTCGATGGCGACGAAGGTGAAATCCGCCTCGGTCACTTGGATCTGGATCGCGTCGACCTCGCGCTGAACCCAGGCCTCGACATGGATCGTGACAGAGGTCGTGCCGGTCTTCACCACGCTGGTGTAGACGGTGAACACGTCGCCTACCATCACCGGCGCATGGAAGCGCATGGCGTTGATCGCCACCGTCGCCGTGCGCCCCTTGGCCCGCTTATGCGCCGCGACGCCGCCCGCGATATCCATCTGGCTCAGCACCCAACCGCCGAAGATGTCGCCGTTCGAGTTGGTATCAGCCGGCATCGGCACGGTCTGCAGGGTCAGTTCCCCCTGCGGGCTGGGCGTGGGATCTTGCGTCATCGGGGCCTCTTTCGCATTTGCAGCGAAACTGGCCCAAAGCCCGGACAAAGGAAAGGCCCCGCGCGCTGGCGGGGCCTTCGAATTTCAAAACTGCTGACGGATCAGAAGGCCAGCCGGAAGGTCAGATGCGCACCGAGGCTACGCTCGTCCTGCGCGTTGGTCGCCCATTCCACACCGGCACTCAGCGCCTCCGAGCCATAGCTCACGCCGATCCCGTAATTGCTGTCACCGAACACATCGATCGCGGCGAAGCTGGTCGAGGACCCGGCCAAGGACATGGTCAGCGCGCCTTGGCTACCGCCGCGCAGGTTGCCGAACAGATAGGGGCGCAGCGTGCCCGAGCCGACCGCGACCGGCATGCCGAGGTCCAGATGCAGGCCCAGAGCCGTGGCCGACTGGTCGGTGATCGTCGCGCCAAGACCGCTGAGGGCATAGCTGCCGGTGCGGTGATGCACGATATCCAGCTGCGCGTTCACATCGACAAGCGGAGCCGCACCCGTGCCGCCGAAGCCGTCCGAATAGCGCAGGCCAAGGCCCAGCAGCGCGCCGGTCATGTCCGCATCCCCCGACAGGGTCGCCGGGCTGCGCAGCTCGGTGCTGGTGACGCCGAGGTAGGCCAGCGCGGCGATGCGACCATGGGCCGAGCCAGTCGCCCGTTCGGTCGAGACACCGGCCATCAGCGCCGTCTGATCCAGACGATGCGCGCCGTCCTGCATCCGGGCCGAGCTTTGGGCAAATGCCACGAAGGCCGCCGCCGGACCGAAGCCATAACCGGCCACCACACCGCCCGAGCGGCTGTCGAAGCCTTGCAGCATGCCGTCCGCCGCAACCTCGGTGCCCGAGCCGAAGACACCCACGAAGCTGTCGCTCATCGAATGGCGATCCAGCACTGCGCCCGAGGCCCCGAAGGCCGCGCCACGCGCCAGATGATCGGCCGCCGCCAGCGGCATCGGGTCGATCAGCAGCAGCGTGCTGCCCGCCAGAAGGCCCGGGCCGTTGTAGTTCAGGATCTCCGGCAGCGAGCCGAAGCTCAACCGACGCGCCCGGATGCCCGAGACGGTGACGGTATCGATGCCATCGCCCATCTCGATCAGGCCCTCGACGACCGAGGCATAGCTCAGGTGCAGCGCATCGTCGCCCGCCCCGAGGTTCACCGCGACGCCGCCGCGCCCGCGCAGGGTGCCGTTGTTCACCACGGTCTGCGCGCCGGTATCGGCCGGATCGGTATTGATGGCGATGTTGCCCTCGATCAGGCCGTCATTCACCACCAGCGAGTCGTTCACCGACGGGTCGAAATCGATCCCGTCCTCGCTGCCGATGGCAAGGATGGTGCCGTAATTGATGACTTGCCCGCTATCGAGGTCGATGCCGTCCTGCGAGCCCCCGGTCGAGGTGATGGTGCCATAGTTGACGATCTGCGCATTCTCGCCGGCGTCGACAGCGTCGTCACCCGCTTCGATCCGCCCCTTGTTGATCAGCGTGGCATTGTCGACGTTGATGTTGACGCCCTCGTCGGCGCCATAGATGAAGCCAGTCGTCTCGTTGACCACGAAGGCATTGGCTTCCAGCTGCACGCCGTCGTCCGAGCCGATGATCGTGCCATAGTTGATGACCCGGCTGTCGTCGTCGAGGTTCACCCCGTCGCCGTCCATCCCCTCGATCCGACCGTAGTTCATGACGACGCTGTCGTTGTCACCCTGAACACCGTGATCGCCCAGCCCGGTGATCGACCCGTTGTTGAACATGACGACGTTGTCGTCGAACTCGAACCCTTGGGCCGCGCCTTGGATATTGGCATCCGCCGCCACCTGGATCATCGAGTCGCTGAGCGTATCGTCGACGATCCCCGTCCCCAGACCGCTACAGGTGATAATCCCCCCGCTGATCGGAGCCGAGGGCGTACAGGCGGATTGCGCCATGGCCGCGCCCGGAAGGGCCAGCGAGGCAGCGATAAGAGCAACGGGGCTGAGACGAATTTCGGACATGATGACCTTCACATGAATGTTTGGTCACGGGCTACAGCCCGATCATGACGGATCCGTGATCGTGTTAAGAGAAAATTAAGGCTTTTCCGCAGCCTGCATCGGGCAGCTGCCGTGACATCACCGCGCCGCGGCGATCGACTCTAGAGAACAGGGCACGAGGATCGGCGCGGTCACCTCGCCGCCGTTCTCGATCAAGGCGAAGAGATGCGCCAGCATGCCCCCCACATCCTGCCGCGCCATGCCGACATTGCCGGGCAGGAAGGCCCCGAACGGATCCCAGTCGAAGGTCCCGAAGCGGATCGGATGTTCGGCCTCGTCGCGATGGGTGGTGATCCAGCGCATCACCCCCTCCAGCGAGATCGTCGAGTTGACGAACAGCCCCATCGGACCCGTGACCCGCAATTGCTCGAGCGCTGCCTCGGACTGGTCGGCGGAATAGCCCCGCGCCAGCACATTCTGCTCGACCGGGGTGATCCCCCGCGCCGTTTGGGCATCGCGAAAGCCGCGCAGACGCTCAAGCGTGTTGTGGTCGCTCATCCGGCCGCCGACGAAATGCAACGGCCCCGTCCAGCCCAGATCGGCGGCGCAACGGTCGAGGATCATCTCTGTCAGCGCCCGAGCGGCCGCGTAATTGTCCGAGATGATCGACGGCGCCGCGCTGCCCGGAAGGTCGAGGTTGATCGACGTCACCCCCGCCGCCTTGCACAGCGCGGTGATGCGGTCCGGGTCGGTTGCGCCGGTGGCGATCAGCGTCTCGGCCTGAAAGGACAAAAGCTCCTTTGCCGCCTCCATTTCCAGATCCGGGTTTCGCTGCGTGCAGGTCACGACCGGGAACAGCCCGCGCTCCCGCGCCATGGCCTCGAACCGTTCGGCCATGTCACCGAAATAGCGGTTGTCGTATTTGGGCACGATCATGCCCACGATGTTGGACCGCGCCCGGCGCAGAAGGCTCGCCTGAATGTTGGTTGAATAGCCCTGCTCTTCGGCGAGGCGGGTCACCTCCTCGGCCAGACGCTTGCTGATTCTGCGCTTCTTCCAGGTGCCGTTCAGGATCGAGCTGACCGCCGTGGGCGAGGTGTTTGCCAGCTTTGCCAGATCGTAGATCGTTGTTCTCTTGGAAGAATTCTGCTCGCGATCCGACATGCACCCATAGTCCTGTTACCTGCCCTCCATTGAAGGACTTGACAGAAAAATGTCAATCCGCCAATCATGCTCCATCGGTTGAGCAACATTGCGCAAACGATAGAGCGCCTCTAATCAGGGTGCGTGGGGAGGAATTTGGACGATCACCCGGCGGCTTCGGTCGTCGCGGCGCGTTCGGGCCGGGCGGTGACGCCACGGCCCCGCCCCTGCACGCCCGGTGCGAAGGCGACGTCCATGTGGAGGAGAACCAGAATGAACACCAAGACCAAGCTCGCCGTCTCGACCCTTCTGGGCGCGACGCTGCTGGCCGGGGCGGCCTCGGCGCAGACCGTGGCCTTCCTGATGCCCGACCAAGCCTCGACCCGCTATGAAGAGCATGACTGGCCCGGCTTCCAGTCCGCGATGCAGGAGCTCTGCGCCGATTGCACGCTGATCTACCAGAACGGCAATGCCGATGTGGCGCTGCAGCAGCAGCAGTTCAACTCGGTGATCGCGCAGGGCGCCCGCGTCATCGTGCTCGACCCCGTCGACAGCGCCGCCGCCGCCGCTTTGGTGGAAATCGCCCGTGCGCAGGACGTGACGGTCATCGCCTATGACCGCCCGATCCCGGATTCGCCGGCGCATTACTACGTCTCCTTCGACAATGAGGGCATCGGCTATGCCATCGCCCAGTCGCTGGTCGAGCATCTGCAGGCCGAGGGCGTGCCCGAGGGTTCCGGCGTCCTGCAGATCAACGGCTCGCCGACCGACGCCGCTGCCGGCCTGATCCGTGACGGCATCGACCGCGCGCTCGACGCCTCGCCCTATGTGACGCTGGCCGAGTTCGACACCCCCGACTGGGCCCCGCCCCGCGCGCAGGAATGGGCCGCCGGCCAGATCACCCGCTTCGGCGCCGAGATCATCGGCGTGGTCGCCGCCAATGACGGCACCGCGGGTGGCGCCATCGCCGCCATGCGCGCCGCCGGCGTCGATCCCGTCCCGCCGGTCACCGGCAACGATGCGACCATCGCCGCGCTGCAGCTGATCATCTCGGGCGATCAGTACAACACCATCTCGAAGCCCTCGGAGATCGTCGCCCGTGCCGCGGCCGAGATCGCCGTCGCCTTCCTGAACGGTGAGACGCCCGAGGCGACCACCACCCTCTACGACACGCCCTCGCAGCTCTTCGTGCCGGACGTGGTCACGCAGGAAAACATCGGCGCGCTGATCTTCGACGCCGGCATCCAGACCACCGACGAGGTCTGCACCGCCGAATATGCCGACGCCTGCCGCACGCTGGGCCTTATCGAGTAAGCTGACACCGGCGCGGTCCCTCCGGGGGCCGCGCCTTCCCCGGGGCGGGAGACCCCGGCAATGGTTTTCGGGGAGGAATGCGATGAACGGGACGGGTGAGAGCCTGACGAAAGGGGATCTGATCCTCAGCCTTCGCGGCGTGTCCAAGCAATTCGGCGCAGTCACCGCGCTCGCGGATATCGAGCTTGATATCCATGCGGGCGAAGTGGTGGCGCTGGTCGGCGACAACGGCGCCGGCAAATCGACGCTGGTCAAGGTGCTGGCGGGGGTCCATCAGCCGACCTCGGGCACGATCCAGTATATGGGTCGCGAGGTGAATTTCGACACGCCCGGCAAGGCCTTGGAGATGGGCATTGCCACGGTTTTCCAAGACCTTGCGCTTTGCGAGAACCTCGATGTCGTCGCGAACCTGTTCCTCGGGCACGAGGTGAACCCTTGGCGGCTGGATGAGGTGCAGATGGAGGTCCGCGCCTGGACCCTGCTGCAGGAACTTGCGGCCCGCATCCCCTCGGTGCGCGAGCCCATCGCCTCCCTTTCGGGCGGTCAGCGCCAAACGGTCGCCATCGCGCGCTCGCTGCTGCTCGATCCCAAGATCATCATGCTCGACGAGCCCACCGCCGCCTTGGGTGTTGCCCAGACCGCCGAGGTTCTGAACCTCATCGAGCGGGTGCGCGACCGGGGCCATGGCGTGATCCTGATCTCGCACAATATGGAGGATGTGCGCGCCGTCGCCGACCGCATCGTCGTCCTGCGTCTGGGGCGCAACAATGGCGTCTTCACCGCCGAGAGCAGCCATCAGGACCTCGTCGCCGCGATCACCGGCGCCACCGAGAATTCCGTCTCGCGCCGCGCGGCGCGCAAGCTCGAAGAAGCGGAGCGTTGAGATGACCGATACCAGACCCACCCTCGACCGTGCCGATACCCGCGTCCGCCATGACGAGGGCATCGCCGGCGCCGTCCGCGCCTTCATCGACCGCGTCCGCTCGGGCGATCTGGGCATGTTGCCCGTCGCTGTCGGCCTGCTTCTGATCTCGGCCGTCTTCACCGTGCTGAACCCGGTGTTCCTCGCGCCGAACAACCTCGTGAACCTGCTCTTCGACGCCGCCGCCGTGGGCCTGATCGCCTTGGGCGTGGTCTGCGTGCTGCTGCTGGGCGAAATCGACCTGTCGATCGGCTCGATGAGTGGGCTTTCGTCCGCGATCACCGGCGTCCTTTGGGTGCAGAGCGGCCTGCCCCTGCCCCTCGCCATCGTCGGCGCGGTCCTCGCAGGCGCCCTCGTCGGCCTGCTCTACGGCTTCCTGCGGAACCGCTTCGAGATGCCGAGCTTCGTCGCCACCCTCGCGGGTCTGTTGGCACTTCTGGGCCTGCAGCTCTACATCCTCGGGCCCACCGGCTCGATCAACCTGCCCTTCACCTCGCCGCTGGTGCGCTTTGGTCAGCTGCTGATCATGCCCGCCTGGCTGTCCTACATCCTCGCCGTGCTGCCGGGCGCCTTCCTGCTCTATTCGGGCGCGCAGACGATCCGACGCCGGGCCGAGGCGAACCTGTCCTCGGCCGGCATGAGTGTCGTCATCGCAAAGGCCGCGCTGCTGACAATCGCCCTTCTGGTCGCGGTCTATTACCTCGAACTCGGGCGCGGCGTGCCGTGGATGTTCGGCGTCTTCGTCCTCTTCGTGATGGTCCTGAACTACGCGCTCACGCGCACCCAATGGGGCCGGTCGATGTTCGCTGTCGGCGGCAATGCAGAGGCCGCGCGTCGCTCAGGGATAAATGTCCAGCGCATCCGCCTCTCGGCCTTCGTGCTGTGTTCGAGCTTCGCGGCCCTCGGCGGGGTCTTCGCCGCCGCCCGCCTCGCCTCGGCCAGCCAGCAGGCCGGTACGGGGGACGTGAACCTCAACGCCATCGCCGCGGCGGTGATCGGGGGGACCTCGCTCTTTGGTGGACGCGGCTCGGCCTGGTCGGCGCTGCTGGGTGTGCTGGTGATCATGGCGATCTCGAACGGGCTGACACTGCTCAATCTCAGCTCGTCCCTGCGCTACATGATCACCGGGGCCGTCCTTGCCATCGCCGTCATCGTCGATAGCCTTGCCCGGCGCTCGCGTGCCAGCCACGGCCGCGCCTGAACCCCTTCCGCAGAAAGGAAAAACCATGGCTCAATCGCTCAACTCAAAGGTCGCCGCCGTCACCGGCGCGGCCTCGGGCATCGGGCTTGAATGCGCGAAGATCCTCTTGGAACAGGGCTGCACGGTCGTCTTGATCGACCGTGACGGTGCCAAGCTGGAGGCGCTTTGCGCAGACCTCGGCGAGCGGGCGAAACCGCTCGTCGTGGACCTCCTTGACGGGGCGCAGGTCGATGGTATGGCGGCCCGCATCGAGGCGCTGGCAGGCCCGCTCGACATCTTCCACGCCAATGCCGGCGCCTATGTCGGCGGCCCCGCGGCCGAGGGCGATCCCGACATCTGGGACCGCGTCCTCAACCTCAATGTCAACGCGGCCTTCCGCTGTGTCCGCGCCGTCCTGCCCGGCATGATCGAGCGCAGGTCCGGCGATATCGTCTTCACCAGCTCGGTCGCGGGCGTCGTGCCCGTGGTCTGGGAGCCGGTCTACACCGCGTCCAAATTCGCGGTGCAGGCCTTCCTGCATGCCACCCGCCGTCAGGTCGCGCCGCATGGCATCCGCATGGGCGCCGTGCTGCCCGGCCCGGTGGTGACCGCCCTGCTGGACGATTGGCCGAAGGAGAAGATGGAGGAGGCCCTCGCCAATGGCTCGCTCATGCAGCCGCGCGAAGTGGCCGAGGCGCTGGTCTTCATGCTGACCCGGCCCAAGGGCGTCGTCGTGCGCGACCTCGTCCTGCTACCTAACAGCGTCGATCTCTGATCGCGCCCCATTCTTGACGGGAGAGACCCCATGACCCGCAATCCGCATCCGGCGGGTGGATACCTCTTGGGCATCGATGTCGGCACCGGCAGCGCCCGCGCGGGGATTTTCACCACCGAAGGCCGCATGGTCGCCAGCGACAAGAGCCCCATCGCCATTCACCGCGAGGGCGGCGTCATCGTCGAGCAATCGGGCAGCGACATCTGGCGCGCCGTGGTGCGGGCCGTGCGCGGGGCCGTCTCGGCCTCGGGCGTGGCGGCGGATCAGGTGCGGGGCATCGGCTTCGACGCGACCTGCTCGCTGGTCGTTCTGGGCGAGGACGGCACGCCCCTGCCCGTCGGCGATCCCACGGTGCCTGAGCGCAATATCATGGTCTGGATGGACCACCGCGCGCTGGAACAGGCCGAGCGGATCAACGCGATGGGCCACCGGGTCTTGGATTATGTCGGTGGGCGGATCTCGCCCGAGATGGAGACGCCGAAGCTCCTCTGGCTCAAGGAAAACCGGCCCGAAATCTACAACGCCGCCTGGCAATTCATGGACCTCACCGATTTCCTGACCTGGAAAGCCACCGGCGATCTGGCGCGCTCGATCTGCACCGTGACCTGCAAATGGACCTATCTGGGGCATGAGCGCGCCTGGGACCGCAGCTATTTCGAGCAAGTGGGCTTGGGCGATCTGGCAGCGGGGGATTTCGCCCGGATCGGCAGCCTTGTCGTCGATGCAGGCTCGCCCCTCGGCACCGGCCTCTCGCCCGAGGCCGCCGAGGCCATGGGCCTCAATCCCGGCACCCCGGTCGCGGCAGGCCTCATCGACGCGCATGCGGGCGGCATCGGGTCCGTGGGCGCCGAGGGCGGCGGCGGGGCCGAGGCGAACCTCGCCTATGTCTTCGGCACCTCGTCTTGCACCATGACCACCACGCCCGAGCCGGTCTTCGTCCCCGGCGTCTGGGGCCCCTATTTCTCGGCCATGGTGCCGGGGAAATGGCTCAACGAGGGCGGCCAATCCGCCGCCGGCGCGGCCATCGACCAGCTGCTGGAATTCCACCCCCATGCCGCCGAGGCCCATGCCGAGGCCGCCCGCGACGAGCTCTCCCTCCCCGCGTGGCTCGCCCAGCGCGCCGAGCAGCTGCTGGGCCAAAACCCCAATGCCGCGACGCTGGCCGGCGGCGTGCATGTCGTACCCGAATTCCTCGGCAACCGCGCGCCGCATGCCGATCCGCATACCCGCGCCGTCATCGCCGGGCTGGGGATGGAGCGCGATCTCGACAGCCTTGTCGCGCTCTACATCGCGGGGCTATGCGGCATCGGCTACGGCCTCAGACAAATCATCCGCGCGCAGGAAGCCGCCGGCGCGCCGGTCCAGCGCATCGTCATCAGCGGTGGCGCGGGACGCTCGGACATGATCCGCCAGCTTCTGGCCGATGCCGCCGGGCTGGAACTCGCCGCGCCCGCCTCGGAAGAACCGGTGCTTCTGGGGGCTGCGATCCTCGGAAGCGTCGCTGCGGGCTTGCATGTGGACTTGGAGGGTGCCATGGCAGGCATGTCGTCCTTTGCGCAGCGCTACGCGCCGCAGGGAGGCGATGCGCAGGCGCTGCACGAGCGGCGCTTCGCCATTTTCGAGAAACTCCAGGCCACCGCGCGTGAAGCGGCGCGGACCTGACAGCGGAAACGACGAGGAACTGACCATGGCCAGCGTTCTGGAACAACTCGGCTCGATGACCACCCTGGTCGCGGATACCGGCGAGGTCGCGGCGGTGCGCCGCCTGAAGCCGGTCGACTGCACCACCAACCCCTCGCTGGTGCTGGCGGCACTGAAGGACCCGGCGGCGGAAGCGCTGGTCGCGCGCGAGATCGAAGCGGGCAAGGCCAAGGGCCTGAGCGCCGAGCAGATCTGCGACACGCTGACCGTGGCCGTGGGCGCCGAACTCTCGACGCTGGTGCCGGGCCGTGTGTCGACCGAAGTGGACGCGGTCCTGTCCTTCGACACCGAAGCCTCGGTCGCCCGCGCCCGCGCCATCGTTGCCGATTACGCCGCGCGCGGCATCGGCAAAGAGCACATCCTGATCAAGCTCGCCGCGACCTGGGAAGGCATCCGTGCCGCCGAGATCCTGCAAAAGGAAGGCGTCGACTGCAACCTGACGCTGCTCTTTGCGATGGCTCAGGCCGTGGCCTGCGCCGAAGCGGGCGTGTTCCTGATCTCGCCCTTCGTCGGCCGCATCACCGACTGGTACAAGAAGGCCGAGGGCGTCGAGGGCTATGCGCCCGAGCAGGACCCCGGCGTCCTCTCGGTCCGCGCGATCTACGATTACTACAAGTCGAACGGCATCCAGACCGTGGTCATGGGCGCGTCGTTCCGCAACGCAGGCCAGATCAAGGCCTTGGCCGGTTGCGACCGTCTGACCATCTCGCCGAAACTGCTGGATGAGATGGCGGCGGAAGAGGCCGAACTGCCCCGCGCCCTGTCGCCGGAGAATGCCTCGGGCGTGCCCGCGCGCACCCTGACCGAGGCGCAATTCCGCTGGGAACTCAATGCCGACGCCATGGCGACCGAGAAACTGGCCGAGGGCATCCGCGCCTTCGACAAGGACCACAAGGCGCTGATCAAAGTGATCGCCGACCGCCTCTGAGCCGGTCCGATTGAGACAAAAAGGGCGCGGGCCAGCGATGGTCCGCGCCTTTTCTCATGCCACGACAGGCAGGAGCCAGCACCGACCGGGGAACGACGGCCGAACCCGCAATCGTTCCCCGCTACTCGCACTGGGCCACGGTCTCCCAACCCGGCGGTACTCCCTAGCTCGTCGCACCGATCGCCCCCTTGAGCACGCGGGCCGGATCCCGCGCCTCCTCGCCGGTCCAGGCCACGAAGGCATCGGGCCGCACGAGGATAAGCCCCGCGCCCCAGTCCGTCCGTTCGCCGTCTCGCGTGTCACGCAGGATCGTCAGCGGCAGGCCCAGCGCGGCGGCCTCGGCCTGAAAGGCGCTGACCTCGGCCTCGGGGCGGTCCAGCGCGATCAGCGTGAAGCCCCCGTCCAGCGCGTCATAGACCGAGCGTCCGTCCGACAGCCCTCGGGGCGGCAGGTGATGCCCGCCTTCCGCGCGGAACACATGGCGGCCGCTGGCACTGGGCTGGCCCGCAGGCCCGTCCACCACCACGGGTGAGCCCTCGTAATTCGGCTCGAAGGCGTTGACCTCGGCCGTGGCGCCGCTGGCGCGGGCGTTCCATGCGGCCTCGAAAGCGGCGCGGTCGCGTGACGGGTCGTAGCGATGAAGGAACGCGCGGTCCTCATGGATGAACTTCTCGATGAAATCCCGCGCGGTCGAGGCGAAGACCGGCCGGCGCTCGGCATCATAGCTGTCCAGCAGCCCCTCGCCCGCCCAGCCCTGCAGCACCGCCGAGAGCTTCCAGCCGAGGTTGCGCGCATCCTCGAAGCCGGTGTTGATGCCGAAGCCGCCATAGGGCGGGTGCGAATGCGCGGCGTCGCCGGCGATCAGGATGCGGTCCTTGCGGTAGCTGTCGGCGATGGCGATGCGCAGGTCCCAAAAGCCGATATGATCGAACGTCACCGGGAAATCCGCCCCGGCAGCGCGGTGCAGATAGGCGGTGAAGTCGAAATTGTCGCGCGTCGTGTCCAAGGGCACGGGCGCGTGAAAGAAGAACCGGCCCTTCAGATCGACGCGGCCGAAGAACAGCCAATAGCCCTCCAGATCCGGGTGCAGGACGTTGTAGAACTGCTTCTCGGGGTAGCGTTCCAGCAGCCGGTGCAGCTCGGGCGCGTCGAAGACCAGAAGCACCATCTTGCGGTCATGATCGCGCAGGGTCTCGGTGATGCCGGCCTCGGCGCGGGTGAAGGAGCGGCTGCCATCCGAGCCGACGGCATAGCGGCCACGCAGGGTCACCGCCTCGCCGCCCTTGCGCGGTTCCATCGTCACGCTGACGCCGTCTGCGTCCTGCACCACGGCGGTGGCCGTCATGCCGTAATGCAGGGCGATGTTCGGCAGCTGGGCTGCGCGGGCCCGCAGCACCTCCTCGGTCGCGTATTGCGGCAGGCGCTCGTTGTCGGTGGCGTAATACGGCCGAACCAGATCACGCTGCAGCCAATCGTAGTGATAGCCCGACAGCAGCGTGCCGTGGCTGGTCAGCCCGCCGATACCATAGCCTTTGGGGACCGAGCGCGCGGCGCGGATCTCGGCCTCGCAGCCCCAGGCCTGCATATGCTCCATGGTGCGCTGCGTGAGGTTCTGCCCCTTCGGCACCGGCTGCGGCTGGGCGTAGCGTTCGACCACCGCCACGGAATGCCCGCGCTGCGCGAGGTCGATGGCCAGCCCCATGCCGACGGGTCCCCCGCCGACGATGATCACGTCCTGTATTTGGTCCATGTCCGATCAGGCCGCGCCGCGAGGCAGGCCCTGCTCCATGTAGATATGCTTCGTTTCCAGGAACTCGTTCAGCCCCTCGACCCCGTGCAGCCGGCCGAGACCGGATTGCCCGAAACCGCCGGTCTCGCCTTCGGGGAAGAGGCGGCTGTGGCAATTGAGCCAGACCGTCCCCGCCCGGATCGCCCGCGACAGGCGCATTGCGCGCTCCAGATCCCGCGTATGGACCGAGGCGGCGAGGCCGTAGGGCGTGGCATTGGCCTTGGCGACGGCCTCGGCCTCGTCGGCGAAGCGCTCGACGCTGACGAGGGGGCCGAACAGCTCCTCCTGCACCAGTGGCGACGCCGTGTCCTCGATGCGGAACAGCGAGGGCGAGACGAAGGCCCCGGCACCGTTGCGCCCGAAGGGGTTGTCGCCCTTGAGCAGGAGTTCCCCCTCGTCGCCCGCCTGTTCGATCAGCCGGTGCAGGCGCTGCTCATTGGTCTTGTCGATCAGCGAGCCCATCTGGCTGTCCGCCTTCACGCCCGGCCCGGTGCGGACCGCCCGGAAGGCCGCCGTGATCCGCTCCGAGAAGTCCGGCAGCACCGCGTCATGCACGAGGAAGCGCGTGGCCGCGACGCAGATCTGCCCGGCCATCATCGTCGCGGCCGCGGTCAGCTCCTTCACCGCGCGGTCGAGGTCGGCGTCGTCGAACACCACCGCCGGCGCCTTGCCGCCCAGCTCCAGCCCGACCCGTTTCAGCGTCGGCGCCGCGCCTGCCATGATCCGCCGCCCGGTCGCCGAGGAGCCGGTGAAGCTGATGACATCGACATCGGGCGAGGCGACCAGAGCCTCGCCGACCTCGGACCCGGCCTCGTTCACGGAATTGACCACGCCTTTGGGCAGCGCGGGGCAATCCACGAGGCAGTCCATCACCTTCTGATGGATCAACGGCGTCTGATGCGCGGGCTTGATCACACAGGTGCAGCCCGCGGCCAGCGCCGGCCCCAGCGAGCGCACCAGCAGCGTGACCGGCGCATTCCACGGCACGATGATCGCGGCGACGCCCGCGGCCTCGCGGTGCATGATCGAGAAGCTGCCGGGCGTGGCTTCGAGCGTGCGCCCGAGGATCGCCCGCGCGAGGCCCGCGTAGTACCGCACCTCCGAGATCGAGCCGATCATCTCGCCCCGCGCCTCGGCCCTCAGCTTCCCGTTCTCGGCGACAATGAGGTCGGTGAGTTCGTCGATCGCCGCCTCCAGCCGGTCGGCGAATTGGTAAAGCGCATCGGCCCGCTGCCTTGGCGCCATGGCCCAGCTGGTGCCGAAGAAAGCCCGGCGGGCGGCGGCTGCGGCCTGATGCGCCAGCGCCGCGCTGCCCGCGTGATACTGTCCCAGCACCGCGCCCGAGGCGGGGTCGAGACTGTCGCCCAACGCCCCCTCGGCCAGCCATTCGCCGTCGATGTAATGCCGCGCCAGCATCACAGAGTCAGGCCCAGAAGGTTGGCGATGTTGTCGTGATAGACCTTCCGGCGGATCTCGTCGGTGAAATCCTCGCTGTCTAGGATGCGCATCGTCTCGCGGATGTACATCGGGCCGCCTTCGGGATCGAAGGGCGCGTCCGAGGCGAAGACCACGCGGTCTTCACCAAAGAATTCCAGCGCGTGGCGGATCGCGGCCTTGGACCCGAAGGTCGCCGTATCCGCATAGAATTCCTTGAAATACTCCAGATGCGGGCGCTTCAGAGCCTTGCGCACTGCGGCGAGGTCACGCCCCGAGGTCCGCGCGCCCATCTGGTCCCAGCCGGGGCCGACGCGGCCCTCGAAATAGGGGATCATGCCGCCCGCGTGGTGGGTGATGACCTTGAGGTCGGACCAGCGGTCGAAGAATTGCGAGAAGACCATGCGCGCCATGGCCGCCGAGGTCTCGTAGGGCCAGCCGAAGGTCCACCAGATCTCGTATTGCGATTCCGCCTCGGAGGCATAGTCGGTCATGTTGGCGCCCCGCGCCGGGTGCAGCCAGACCGGTTTCTTGACCGAGTTCATATACTCGAAGAACGGCGCGTAATCCGGCAGGTCGACGGGCGTGCCGCCGATATTGGTGAAGATCTGCACGCCGACCGCGCCCAGCTCCTCGATCGCGCGTTTGGCCTCCGAGACCATGCCGTCCGGGTGGCTCATCGGTGCGGTGGCGATGAAGGCGGGGAAGCGGTCGGGGTATTTCTGGCAGAGTTCCGCCATGGAATCCGAGCCGATGCGCGAGAGTTCCAGCGCAGCCTCGGGGCCGACGATCTTCTCCAGCGGCGGCGAAGCCAGCGAGAGGATCTGGCAATAGTCCGGGCCGAATTCGTCCATCACCTGAAAGCGGCGGTCGAGATCGGTCATCATCGGCACATCGCCCGAGCGTTTGGTAATATCGCTCATCGTGCCGATATGGCCGATCAGCGCGTCGAAAAAGGGCTTCGGCCAGATGTGGTTGAACGCGTCGATCTTCTTCATGGGGTCTCTCCTGTCATTCGGGGGGCGCAGCCGGCTCGGGCACGACGCTTGCCGGCGAGGCAAGGCGGGCCGAGATCTCGGCGGCGGAGGATTGGATGGCGCGGCCGAGTTCCTCGATACGGTCGCTGCCGATGGTGTTGCCGGCCACGGTCACGCAGATGCTGGCCAAGGGCACGCCCGAGCTGTCGAGGATCGGCGCGGCGATGCCGACGACGCCGGGGGTGACCTCGCCGTAAGCCACCGTGTAGCCCTGCTTGCGCACCTGCCGCAGCCGTTCGAGGATCTCGTCCTCGGTGGCGCCAAGGCCCACGGCTTGAAGCTCGGCCCTATGGGTGGCGATGAAGGGCACCAGCTGGCGCTTCGGCAGGCTGGCGATGATCGAGCGGGCAATCGCGCCGCGGGTGATCGGCATCGGGCGCCCGCGGTGATAGCTCGACAGCGGGTTCGGGGTGGAGCATTCCGCCGCCACGCAGAGGATACGCTCGCCATACCAGCGCACCAAAAGCGCGGTGCAGGGGATCATGCCTGCAAGCTTCTCGATCTGCGACTGACCACACAGGATCAGCGGGTCCGACTGGCGCAGCAGGTAATCCATCTCGACGACCCGCGGCCCCAGCGTGAAGCCCGATCCATGCAGGCTGGCCAACAGCCCCGCATCCTTCAGCACCTTCAGGTACCGATAGAGCGTGGGCCGCGTGTAGCCCAGTTCCTGCATGAGTTGCTCGGGCGTCCATTCCAGCCGGTCCTCGGAAAAGAGGTCGAGGATGGCGAGGACTTTCTCGAGGCTGTTCAGACCGCTCATGTACCGGACTCCACTGGCTGTTTTCCTTTGGCAGACAGGAAGTTCATAGCGATCAGCACCAGCCCGCCCAAGGCCCCGATGACGTCGGAATAGACCGCGCCCGGAAAGGCATCAGCGGGGACCAGCGCCAACAGTCCGGCCAGCGCAAACAGCGCCCGCATCGGGCCCGACAGCCGCTGCGCCATATAGCCGGCGATGGCGGCCGAGATCAGCCAGACGCCGATGGTCGCGGTGGCGATGGTCAGCGCGATGGCGGTGCCCGGCCCGATCAGCAAGAGCGAGGGCGAGAAGACGAAGAGCACCGGCATCAGATAGGCCGCCCAGCCGAAGCGCATGGCGGCAAAGCCGGTGGCCATCGGCCGTGCCCCCGCAATCGAGGCGGCCGCGAAGGCAGCCATGGCGATGGGCGGCGTGATCATCGACATCATGCCGAAATAGAGGACGTAGAGATGCGCGGCGATGGGCTCGACCCCGGTCTCGATCAGCGCGGGCGCGACCAGCGCGGCCAGCAGCACATAGACCCCCAGCGTCGGCAGGCCCATGCCAAGGACGATGCACACCAGCGCCGACAGGGCCAGAAGTGCGATCAGGTTCCCCTGCCCCAACTGCACCAGCGCATAGGTCAGGTTGAAGCTCAGGCCCGTGACGTTCAACACGCCGATCACCAGCCCCGAACCGCCCGAGATCAAAAGGATCTCGATCACCGCGCGTCCCGTGGCGGGCACCGAGTCGAGGATCGTCAACAGCGCCGGACGCTCCCCCCGGTAGCCGAACAGCAGCGCCGACAGGATCACGGTCACGGTGGCGGCGACGGCGGCACGCTCGGGCTGCCAGCTCAGCGCGAAGAGGGTGTAGATCAGCACCGCAAAGCACAGCAGGAAGTGCAGCCCCGTCCCCACCGCGCGTTTGGGCGGGATCTGGTCGGCGGGCACGGGCGCGATGCCAAGCTTCGCGGCCTCCAGATCGGCCTGAATGAACAGCGCGACATAGTACAGGATCGCGGGCGCCAGCGCGGCCAAGGCGACAGCGGCATAGGAGACGCCGAGAAATTCCGCCATCAGGAAGGCGGCGGCGCCCATCACCGGCGGCATCAGCTGGCCGCCCGTGGAGGCCACAGCCTCGATCGCGGCGGCCTTGTGCGCGGGATAGCCGTCGCGTTTGATCATCGGGACGGTGACGACGCCGGTGCCGGCGACATTGGCCACCGCCGAGCCCGAGATCGAGCCGAACAGCCCCGAGGCCAGCACGGCGATCTTCATGGCACCACCCCGGAAACGGCCCATCAGCAGCAAAGCGCCATCGGTGAAGAAATTCGACCCGCCCGTGGTGTTCAGAAGCTGCCCGAACAGGATGAAGGAGACGACGACAGTGCCCGCGACGGCCATCGGCACGCCGAGAATACCGTTCGAATCCAAAGCCATGTAGCCCGAGAGCACCTGCCAGTTCTGCGCCCGTCCCTGCAGCCGCCCCGGCACCATATTGCCGAACAGCGCATAGAGCAGGAACACCGCGATGATGATCACCAGCGCCCAGCCGGTCGCCCGACGCAGCGCCTCCAGCAGCAAGAGCACCATCACCAGCCCCGGCAGCCAGACCTCGGGCTTGCGCGCGAAGACCTGCGTGACGAAGGTGGGATAGCCCCAGACAATCCAGACCGTGGCCAGCAGGGCCAGGGCCGAGAGACCGAGATCGAGCCAGGGAAGCCGCCCCTCGCGGATGCCATTGCCCTTAACGGGCAAGGACAGGAAGGCGACGGTCACCGACAATCCCAGAAGGATCGCCAGCAATTGCTGGGGATAATAGCTGATCCCCAGCGTGCGGGGCAGCCCCAGCGACCAGCCGATGGCGGTGAGCGTGATCGCCGACCACAATACCATCGCCATCGGGTGCCAGATGCGCCGGGACAGCCCGGTCCCCTGTTCGATCTCGGTCGTCATCATGGCCTCACTCGGTCCAGAGACCGGCTTCCTGATAGAAGCGGACGGCGCCGGGGTGATAGCCGACCGAGCCGCTCTCGCGGACCATCATCGTCTCGGGGTCGAAGGCGCGGAAACCGCCGAAAGTCGAGCGCAGGGTCTCCACGTTGTCGTGGATCGCGCGCGTCATCTGGTAGACGGTGTCCTCGTCGACATTGGCGTTGGTGAAGATCGCCATCGGATAGGCGAAGTACCAGCCGTCTTCTTCGACGCCGGGACGCGAGCCTGCGGTCAGCTGCTCGAAATACGCGACCGGCCAATGCGACTGCGCCAGCGCGAGGTTCTCGTCCGTGGGCTCGACCGAGAGCGCGCGCAGGCCACCGACGGCGGCATCGGCTTCGATCACCTTGCCGGCGCCATGGGCAAAGATGAAGCCGACCGAATCCCCGGCGATGAAGGCATCCGCCCCCGCCACGACGCTGGGCACGTTGACCGGCGTGAAGTCGGCGCGCGACAGGCCCTCGGTCGCGTAGATCGCATCGAGCTGCGGCAGGATCGTCTGCTGCGCCGTGTAGCCATCGACCATCGGCTGGCCGACCATGTCCTGCAGCGAATGGATGTCGCTGTCGGCACGCACGAAGATCGCCTCGACGATCGGCATGATCATCGCGACGAGCTGCAGATCCGGGTATTCCTGCCCCGAAAACCACTCCTGCCCATCATGGGCATAGGCGATTTCCTGGAAATTGGCGGCGCCGAATTCGATCCCGCCGCTGGCGACGAGAGGGATGTACTGGTTCGGGCTGGTCGCGGGCTGGATCGTCGCGCGCAACCCGGCCTCGTTCGCGGCCGAGGCCACGGCGGTGCCGATGTTGTGGAAGATCGATCCGGGGTTCGAGGTGGCGATACCCACGGTCTGCGCACTTGCGGTGCTGGCGAGGGCCGCCGCCAGCGTCACGCCAGCCGCCATGCCCAGGCCAAGGCCTGTCAGTCGATACGTCATGGTTTTCCTCCCTTGGCCCGATCCCGTTGATCGGAATCGGTTAAAATCCCGCATTGTGAGATTTCCGTCAGAGTTTTTGCTTGTCATCGCCCTCAGATCAAGCAAAAAGTTTCACGGGAGAAACACTTTTTGTCTGCTGCACAGGCAAATCAGAGGGTTTGAGGGAGGATAAAATGAGAGAATTCAGCCAGAAAACCGAGGAATCCGTACAGAGCGGCGATGCAGCCTCGACGGGGCGAACCGGGGCCGAGGCGCTGCTCTCCAGCCTCAAGGCGAATGGAATCGACTATATCTTCTCAAATAGCGGGACAGACTTTCCACCGATCATCGAGGCTCTGGCCCGCCTCCATCCCTCGGACCAGCCCGAGCCGCTGATCGTCCCGCATGAGACGGCGGGCGTGGCGATGGCGCATGGCTATTACCTTGCGACCGGGCGGCCGCAGGGGGTGATGGTGCATGTGAACGTGGGTCTCGCCAATTGCGTGATGGGGATGATCAACGCGGCCTCGGACGACATCCCGCTGGTGATGATGTCCGGCCGCACGCCCCTGACCGAGGTCGGACGCCCCGGCGGCCGGGTCTCGCCGGTGCAATACGGGCAGGAGATGTACGACCAATCCGCCATGGTGCGCGAGGTCACCAAGTTCCACTACGAGATGCGCTACCCCGAGCAGGGCGACCTGCTCCCCCGCCGCGCGCTGGCGCTGGCGAAAAGCGCGCCGCCGGGGCCGGTGTACCTGAGCCTCCCGCGCGAGCCGCTGATGGAGGAGGTCCCCGCCCATATCCCCGCCGTCCCGGTGCAGGAGCCCGCCGCCGCCGGCCATCCGGCGCCCGAGGCGATCCGGCAGGCGGTGGCGATGCTGCGCGCCGCCAAATCGCCGGTGATCCTCTGCCAGCGCGGCGACCCCGAGGGACGGCTGGCAGCCGCGCTGGCGGTGCTGGCCGAGACACAGGGCATCGGCGTGGCCGAGACCTTCGTCGTCCGCAATGTCCTGCCGGGTGCCCATCCCTGCCATCTGGGCCATGACCCCAAGGCCGCGATCGAGGGGGCGGATCTGCTGATCGTCCTCGATGCCTCGGTGCCCTGGATCGAGGCCGCGCATCGCCCGGGCCCCGAGGTGAAGGTGATCCAGATCGGCGCCGATCCCCTGTTCCGCCGCCTGCCCGTCCGGTCGTTCCGCACCGACCTCGCCATTCAGGCCGACCCCGCCGCCACGGTCTCGGCGCTGATCGAGGCTCTGGGCGCCCCCGATGCGCAGGCCCCCGCCCGCCTCGCCGCCCTGCGCGAGCGGCATCAGGCCCGCCGCGCCCGGATGCTCGGCGTGATCGAGGCCGGCTGCACCGGGCCGATGAGCGGCGAATACCTGTCGCATTGCCTGTCCGAGGCGATGGATGCTGACGCGCTTCTGTTCTCGGAACTCGGTGTCGTGCCGGGGGCGATGCAGATCAAGGGCCCGAACCGGCTGTTCAACAACCCGCATTCGGGCGGCCTCGGCTGGGGGATGCCGGCGGCGCTGGGGGCGCAGCTGGCGGATCGCGACCGGCTGGTGATCGCGGCGATCGGCGATGGTTCCTACATGTTCGCCAACCCCGTCGCCTGCCACCAGATCGCCGAGGCCCTGCACCTGCCGATCCTGACCGTCGTCAAGAACAACGGCATCTGGAACGCCGTGCGCCGTTCGGTGATTGGCACCTATCCCGAGGGAGCGGCGGCCAAGGCCAACGAGGTGCCGCTGACCTCGCTGCAGCCGCAGCCCGATTTCGCCATGATCGCCGCCGCCAGCCGCGCCCATGTCGAGAAGGTCGAGCATGGCCGCGACCTGCCCGCGGCGCTGGAGCGCGCGATCCGCGTGATCCGCGACGAGAAGCGGCAGGCGCTGCTGGACGTTCGCATCGCCCTGTCGGATCGGCACTGAGCCATGCAGGCGCTGATGCAGGGCGATCCCTGGCTGATCCTGCTGGCCGCGCTGGCGATCTTCGCCGGCGGGGTGCTGAAGGGCGCGGCCGGCGCCGGTGCGCCGATCCTCGCCATTCCCGCGCTGAGCATGGTCTACGGCGTGCATGTGGCGATCGCGGTGATGGTGGTGCCGAACACGCTGAGCAACCTCTGGCAGGCCTGGCAATACCGCCGCGACCTGCCGGACCGAGCCTATCTCGCGCAGCTGGTGATCGGCGCCTTTGCGGGCGCGATCAGCGGCACGGCGCTGCTGGCCGTCGCCCCGGCCTGGGCCCTGTCGCTGGTGATGGCGGGCGCGGTGCTGGCCTATGTGATCCTGCGGCTGGCCCAGCCCGATTTCCGCCTGCCGCCGCGGCTGGGCCGGGCGCTCGGCCTGCCTGCGGGGTTCCTCGGCGGCGCGCTGCAGGGGGCGACGGGGATCTCGGCCCCGGCCTCGCTGACCTATCTCAATGCGATGCGCCTGCCGCGCGGCACCTTCGTCGCTACCGTCTCGGTCCTGTTCACGGCGATGACGCTGATGCAGGGCGCGAGCCTGATCGCCGTCGATCTGCTGCCCCTGCCCCTGTTCCTCGGCGGCTTCGTGGCGCTGGCGCTGGTGATGGCGGGGATGCCGGTCGGCGGCTGGCTGGGCCGGCGGCTGTCGGGGCAGGCCTTCGACCGGGCGATCCTGATCCTGCTGGCGCTGCTCGGCCTGCGCCTGTTGCAGACGGCGATAGGCGCGATGCCGGCTTGAGGCGCCGCCCGCTTGCCCGCATGATCGCCCCAAACTGGGAGGATGCGATGGCGCTGTGGACGGAACGCGGGGGCGAGGGTGACGGGCTGGTGGTACTGCTGCACGGCCTCGGCGCGACGGGGGCGGTCTGGCACGGCGTTGCGCGGCGGATCGAGGCGCGCGGGATGCGCTGGATCGCGCCGGATCTGCGCGGGCATGGCCTCTCGCCCTCGGCCGGGCCCTTCGGCTTTGGCAATCACGCGGCGGATGTGGCCGAGCTGCTGGCCGGCGAGGACATGGCCCGCGTCACGCTGTTGGGTCATTCTTTCGGCGGGGTCGTCGGCGCGGTGCTGGCGAGCGGGCTGTTCGGCCCCCTGCCCGCGCGGCTGCTGACGGTCGGCGTGAAGCTGACATGGTCCGAGGCCGAGATCGCCGGCGCACAGGCGATGGCTTTAAAGCCCGGCAAAGTCTTCGCCACCGAGGCCGAAGCGCAGGAGCGTTACGCCAAGGTCTCGGGCCTCCATGGCCTCATTGCCCCTGACGCGCCAGAAACCGCACGCGGGGTCCATGCGGTGCCGGGCGGCTTCGCGCTGGCGATGCAGCCGGGCGTGTCCGGCGCGGTCGGCCCTTCTGTCCCGGACCTGATGCGTGGCGCGCGCTGCCCCCTGTCGATGGCGGCAGGCTCCGAGGATCCGATGGTCGATCTGGCAACGATGCAAGGAATCGACCCCGATGCCCGCACCCTGCCCGGCCTGCCCCACAACGCCCATGTCGTGGCGCCCGAGGTTGTCGCCGCACTGCTCTGACGCGTCGCTTGATTTTATTAGACGGATCGGTCTATGAACTACGCATGACCGATCCCGCCCCCGATTCCTCCCCGCGCAAACGGGGCCGTCCCCGCCGCGATCCCGCGGATGCCGAGGCGCGTCAGCGGCTGATCCGCTCGGGCCTCGTCCATCTGACGGAGCGCGGCTATTCCGCCAGCGGCGTTGACGAGATCCTGCGTCATGCCGGCGTGCCCAAGGGCTCGTTCTACCATTATTTCGCCAGCAAGGAGGCCTTCGGGCTGGCCCTGATCGACGCCTATGGCGCGTATTTCGCGACGCTCCTCGACCGCAGTCTTGGCGAGAGGTCGCTGCCCCCTCTGGAACGGTTGCGCGCCTTCACCCGGCAGGCCGAACAGGGCATGGCCCGGCACAATTTCCGGCGCGGCTGCCTTGTCGGCAACCTCGGGCAGGAGATGTCGGCGCTGCCCGAGAGTTTCCGCGTCCGCCTGATCGAGACGCTGGCCGATTGGCAGACCCGCACCGCCGCCTGCCTGTCCGAAGCCAAGAACCAAGGCGCCCTGCCCGCCGGCGCCGATCCGCAGGCCCTCGCCGCCTTTTTCTGGACCGGTTGGGAAGGCGCGATCCTGCGCGCCAAGCTGGAAGCCGACCCCACGCCGCTGCGCCTGTTCGCAGAGCTATTCCTGACGTCCCTCAGCAAGGAGCCCGCCCGATGAAAGCCATCCTGATCGAGAAACCCGACGACGCCCCCAAGGGCCCGCAAACCGTCCGCGAGGGGCAGATCACCACGGCCGACCTGCCCGAGGGCGAGGTGCTGGTCGATGTCGCCTACACGACCCTGAACTACAAGGACGCGTTGGCGATCACCGGGGCCTCGCCGGTGGTGCGCAGCTTCCCGATGGTGCCGGGGATCGACTTCGCCGGCGTCGTGCGCGAGAGCGCCGATCCGGCGTGGAAGCCCGGCGACAAGGTGATCCTGAACGGCTGGGGCGTGGGCGAGAAGCATTGGGGCGGCCTCGCCGAACAGGCCCGCGTCAAGGGCGATTGGCTGGTGCCGCTGCCTGAGGGCCTGAGCGCGCGGCAGGCGATGGCGATCGGCACCGCGGGCTACACGGCGATGCTGTGCGTCATGGCGCTGGAGCGGCACGGCATCACGCCCGCCTCGGGCGAAATCGTCGTGACTGGCGCTGCGGGCGGGGTCGGCTCGGTCGCCGTGGCACTGCTGGCGAAGGCGGGCTACAATGTCGCCGCGGTGACGGGTCGGGCCTCGGAGGCCGAGTTCCTCAAGGGCCTCGGCGCCGCCTCCATCGTCGACCGGGCCGAGCTGACGGAACCCGGCCGTCCCTTGGGCAAAGAGCGTTGGGCGGCGGGCATCGACGTGGCGGGTAGCCATGTGCTGGCCAATGTCATCGCGCAGACGAAATATCGCGGCGTGGTCGCGGCCTGCGGGTTGGCGGCGGGGATGGACCTGCCCTCCAGCGTTGCGCCCTTCATCCTGCGCGGCGTCACACTGGCGGGTGTCGACAGCGTCATGTGCCCCATCGAGGACCGTCGCGAGGCGTGGTCGCGGCTGGCCAAGGAGCTGGACCTCGCGAAGCTGGAGGCCCTGATGACCGAGCTGCCCTTCGATCAGGTGATCGAGACCGCGCCGAAATTCCTCAAAGGCGAAGTCCGGGGCCGCGTCGTCGTCCCCGTCGCCCCCGATCTGGCCTGACACCATGGAGGCCATGCTGCCCCCGCCCGAGGATGCCGCCCCCTCGGAGCCGCCGGTCACCCTGCTGAGGGACGCGCCGGATTGGTACTACCTCCTGCGTGAGTTCGAGGCGCTTTATCGCCACGGCTCGGCCGGGGGCAGCGAACCCATCCGCTCGCACCGGGCCAAGGTCCGCAACGCCCTGTCGCAGATCTTGGCGGCGAACCCGGCGATCCTGCCCCGCCCGCCCGCGCAAAAGCCGGTGACCGCGCATTTCGCCCGGACGCTGGATCTGGGCGAGCGCGGCGCGATGCAGGGCATGGCGCGGGCGCTGCGCGAGGTGCGCGACCGGCTGCATTGGGAGTATGGCTACGAGAAGATGCCCAAGGCGCTGGCCCGCAAATACGCCTATTGCGAGGTGCTGGGGCCGCAGGGGCCGGTGCGTTCGGAGACGCTGATCCTCGGCTTCGTGCTGTTCGCGCCCGCGACGACCTATCCCCAGCACAGCCATTCCGGCATCGAGGAGAGCTATATCTCCATCGCCGGCGGCTGGTCCGAGAATGACACGGCGGTCTATGCGCCCGGCTCGCTGATCCTGAACCGCCCGCAGCACGAGCACCGGATCACCACCGGCGAGCAGGATCCCTGCCTGTTGGCCTATGCCTGGATCGGCGATCAGACGAAACTGGCGCAGCCGGGCATGAAACTGACCGCGACGCGCAAGGCGCGGGCGGCGCGCGGGATCTGAGAACGGCCCCCGGTGATCCCGGGGGCCGTTTTCGTCACATCTTTCCCAGACGGTCCAGAAGCGCCGCCCCGGTCCGTATCCCCTTGAGGAACAGGCCGATTTCCATGTTCTCGTTGGGGGCGTGGTTGGCCTCGTCGGCATTGGCATACGGCATGACGAAGGCCGGCACGCCGAGGATCTTGGTGAAGACGTAATCCGGAAGACTGCCACCCGCACAGGGGTAAACCAGCGGCGCCTCGCCGCGCGCTTCGGTGATGGCCTCCTGGATGACCTGCCCCCAGGGGCTGTCAAAGTCGGTCTTCGAGGGCAGCATGCCGCCGTGGAAGATCACTTCGACCTCGGGCGCGTGCTTGGCGACATGGGCGCGCACGCAGTCCATCACCTGCTCGGGCGTCATCGCCTCGACCAGACGGATGTCGCATTTCGCCACCGCCTCGCAGGGCAGCACCGACTTGGACCCCGGGCCGCCATAGCCGCCGTGCAACCCGTTGATTGTCAACGTCGGGTGGAACATCAGCCGGTCCCAGAACGGCCGGTCGGCAGGCGCGTCGAGTTTCGCCAGACCCATATTCGCCATGTAGCCCTTAAGGTCCAAGGGCAGGGCCTGCGTCGCGGCGATCTCGGCCTCCGTCACCGGCAGGATCGGGTCGTGCAGGCCGTCGATGGTGATCGTGCCATCGGGCGTCTTCATCGTGCCCAGCAGGTGCACCAGCGTCCAGATCGCGTTCGGCATGACGCCGCCGTAATTGCCCGAATGCGCGTCGCGGGCGGCGGTCTTCACCCGCAGCTCGAACGAGCACATGCCGCGCACGCCATAGGTCAGCGTGGCGCGCCCACTCTCGTGCAGGGGACCGTCGGCGGTGACGACGAAATCGGTCTTCAGTCGCTCCTTGTTCGCCCGCACGAAATCGGCGATCTGCGGCGAGCCGATCTCTTCCTCGCCTTCCAGCAGGAAGATCACGTTGCAAGGCAAGGTGCCGTGGACCGCCAGATGCGCCTCCAGCGCCATGATCTGCGCGAAATGCTGGCCCTTGTTGTCGCCGACGCCGCGGGCATAGATCCGGCCGTTCCGGATCGTCGGCTCGAAGGGCGGGCTTTCCCAGAGCTCCAAGGGATCGGGCGGCTGCACGTCGTAATGGCCGTAGAGCAGCACCGTGGGCTTGGCCGGATCGACCTCGTATTTCGCCAGCACGAAGGGATGCCCCTTGGTGGGGACGGATTCGACCGCCATCCCCATCTTGCCCAGCATCGCCACCAGCAGCTCCGAGACCTCGCGGATGCCGATGTTGTGGGCGCTGATCGAGGGGTTCTTCACATAGTCGATCAGCCGGGTGACATACTCATCATCCCGCGCGCCGATATGGTCGAGGACAGGTTGCAGCGTCTCAGAAGTCATAGGGCGGCCTTTTCCAGCAGGATGTTGCCCGAGGGATGCACCGCGCCGGACCAGCCCGGCGCGACGAAGGTGGTGGTGTCGAGCTGCGTCAGGATCGACGGGCCCTCGAAGCGCGCACCGGCCCCAAGGGTGGCGCGGTCGATGACCGGCACCTCGGTCTTGGCGCCGTCGATCAGCACGGTAGTGAACTCGGTCGGGGCGGGTGCCTCGCCCGGCTCCAGCGTCACGGCGGGGGCGTTGCGGGCAAGGCCCGTGGCGTGGACGCGCAAGGTGACCAACTCGATGGGTGCCGAGAGCGAAAAGCCGTAGAGCGCCTTATGGGTCTCGGCGAAATTGGCCTCGACCTCGGCGCGGTCGGGCGACCACGGCACGGCGATCTCGCCGCCCTGCCCGGCATAGCGCATCAACGCCACCCGCTCGATCACGCGGGCCTCTTGCAGCACGTCCTCCTCGTCGAGCCAGGCCTCGGCCTGCGCGTCGAGCTCGGCGATGACGGCCTCGGTCTCGGGGCCGTTCATCGGGCCGGGGATCGCCAGCGCGCGCGAGAATTCGGACTTCAGATCGGCGGCCAGCAGACCATTCGCACAGAGAACACCCGGCGCGTTGGTGACCAGCACCCGGCGGATGCCCAGCAGGTCCGCCAGCGCGCAGCCATGCAGCGGCCCCGCGCCGCCGAAGGGCACCAACGTGAAGTCGCGCGGATCATGGCCGCGTTCGACCGAGACGACGCGGATCGCACCGACCATGTGGTTGTCGGCAATCGCCAGAATACCGCGCGCGGCGGCCTCTTGATCCAGCCCCAGAGGCTGGGCGACCGAAGCCACGGCCGCCTCGGCCGCGCCGGTATCGAGCGTCATCGAGCCGCCCAGCAACCGCGCGGGCAGCTGGCCCAGCACGACATGGGCGTCGGTCACAGTCGGCTCGGTGCCGCCATGGCCATAGGAGGCCGGACCCGGCCGCGCCCCGGAGCTTTCCGGGCCGACGGTGAGCCCGCCATTCTTGATCCGCGCCAGCGAGCCGCCGCCCGCGCCGATGGTGATCATGTCGACCATCGGCAGCGCCAGCGGCCATTCCCCGACCGAGCCATTCTGCGTAAGCCCGATCTTGCCATCCTTGATCAGGCAGATATCAGCCGAGGTACCGCCGATATCGACAGTGATGATGTCCTTGATGCCGCAAGCCTCGGCCTCGGCCCGCGCGCCGACGACGCCTGCCGCCGGTCCGGACAGCGCCGTCAGCGCCGGGGCCACGCGGATCTTCGGTGCGCCCGCGACGCCGCCATTCGACTGCATCAGCATCAGGGGCGGTGTCGCGCCCTCGTCCTTCAGCCGTTGCTCCAGCCGCGAGACATAGGTGGTGACGCCCGGCATGACCGTCGCGTTCAGCACCGTGGTCAGCGAGCGCTCGTATTCCCGCACCACCGGCAGCACGTCCGAGGAGACGGTGATCGCCAGATCCGGCAGCTCGGCGCGCAGGATCTCGGCCACGCGGCGCTCATGCTCGGGGTTGGCATAGGCGTGCAGGAGGCAGATGGCCACGGCCTCGACCTTCATGCCGCGAATGGCCCTGGCGGCGGCCAGCACGCTCGCGTCATCGAGCGGATCGATCACAGCACCCCCCGCCGCGACACGCTCGTCCACCTCGACGATGCGCGAGGCCGGGACCGGCGGGATCGGCTTCACCCAGGTGTAGAGATTGGCCTTGCGCGGGATGTCCTGCCGGCCGATGGCCAGCACATGCCGGAAGCCGCGCGTGGTGACCAAGGCCGCGCGGGCGCCCTTGCCTTCGAGGATCATGTTGGTGGCGACCGTCGTGCCATGCAGCACCTGATCCAGATCCGGCCCCGAGGCCCCGGCCTGCCCCATGGCGAGGCGGATGCCGTTCAGGAAGGCCTCGGACGGATCCGAGGGGATCGAGGGCGTCTTGGCGCGCCAGCTGCGGCCGGTGGCGTGATCCACCAGCGCCACATCGGTGAAGGTGCCGCCGATATCCACGGCAACGGCGAGCGAGGTCGGTTCTTTGTCGAGGGCCATGTCAGGAAAGCTCGTCACGATAGGTGTTGCGGTGGAAGGCCTTCACGGCCGGGCGGTCGGCGCGCAGCGCCTCGGTGGCGGCGTGGTCCAGCGCATCATCCGTGATGACCACGCCGTATTCGGCGCGCGCGGCCTCGGGCGTCACGAAGCCGCCGAGCACGTCCTCCAGTACCGCCTCGGCCGGCCGGTCATAGGGATGGCCCATGCCGCCGCCGCCGCCGGTCTGGATGCGCAGGACGTCGCCCTTCACCAGAAGTGTGCCGTCGGACAGGGGCGGGATCACATGCTCGCGCTCGGTACCCGGATTGACCCAAGCGCCGCCGACCCCCGCCGACTTGCCGCCGCCATAGCCCCAGGGCGGGTTCTTCACCCCGTCGATGCGCACGGCGAGGCGGATCTCGTCGGCCAGCACCTCGTATTCGCGGATGATCCCGGTGCCGCCGCGCCAGCGCCCCGGCCCGCCGGAATCCGGCACCACGCCGTATTTGCGCAGCCGCACCGGATAGCCGCTTTCCAGAAACTCGACCGGGTAATTCTCCTGCGCGACGAAATAGACCGCGTCGATGCCGTCGGCGAAATCGCGCGCGCCGTAGCCGACGCCGATGCCATCGGCCAAGAGGAAGTCCTTGGGCGCGCCGGTCTCCTTGCCATAGGTGCCGCGCATGATGGTGATGACATAGGCCGATTGAGCCGCCGGCGCGCCGCCCTTGCCGCGGTTGACCATGCCGTTGAGCACCGCGAGCATCCGCATCATCGTCAGCCCCCGCATCCCCAGAGGCGCCGGGAATTTCGGCTGCACGATGGAACCTTCGCGCAGGCGGACCTCGTCGATGGCCAAGGGGCCACCCGCGTTGCAGACCTGCGAGGGATCACCGCCCAGATAGAACAGCCCCAGCGCCATGCCCGGCACGCCCTTGTTCATGATCAGGTTCACCGGCCCCGGCGCCTGATCGTCGCTTTCCGTGGCATCGAAGATGAAGCGGTCCTGCCCGTCCGGCTCCTTCTCGCGCGTCAGCGCGAAGCGCAGGCTGAACGGCCCGTTGCCATGCCCATCCGAGTCGATCTGGTCGGCGAATTTATAGGTGCCGTAGTCGAAATTCTCGGCCAGTTTCGTCCGCACCAGCTTGCGCGTCCGCTCGAGCAATTGCGCCAGCGCGTCCGAGACGACATCGGCATCGTGCCGCGCGACAACCTCGGCCACGCGTGTGACGCCGAGATTCACCGCCGCCATCAGCGCCGACATGTCGCCCTCGGATTGCGCGGGATAGCGCGAATTGCGGTGGAAGATATCCAAGGCCATCGTGTTGACCACGCCCGCGTCGATCACCTTGGTCGGGGGCACGATGATCCCCTCCTGATAGATCGAGGTCGCGTCGGGGCTGATCGAGCCGGGATGCAACCCCCCGATATCGGCGAAATGCGCCCAGCCCATCACGAAGGCGCAAAGGCGCCCTTCATGGAACACCGGGGCCAGCAGCACCTGATCGTTGGAATGGGTGACCGCGCCCTTCGAACCGTAGCAATCGTTGTACCAATAGAGATCGCCCGGCTTCATCGTGTGGCGCGGGAATTTCTCGAACACCGGGGTCGTCAGGTCGCCGAAGATCGGCACCATCGAGCCCACGGCCATCACCCCGTTCTCGTCGAACAGCGCGGTGTAGAAATCCTTCTTCTCGCGGATGAAGGCCGAGATGGCGGTGCGCTCGACCAGCGCTTCCATCTCGCGCTGGGTCGCCATGATCGCGCCGCGGATGATCTCCAGCGTGACCGGATCGCAGAGCGGCGTGTCGGGGACGGGCTTCAGCGCCGTCGCGGCAGAGGGGGGCGGTGTCATGGCGCGGTCTCTTCCTTTGGGGTTTCGGTGTCTGTCTGGCGGTCCATGTGACGCAGCACGGACTCGCCCGAGCGGCGGACGAAGGTGCGCACCGCCTGTTCGGCGGCCTGCGTGTCACGGTTGACGATGCCGGCGATGATGGCGCGCACGCCCTCCATGCCGGTCTCGACCTGCCCCGGTTCGCGCATGGCAAAGAGGCGCAGCATGCTGACGCGGGTGTTGAGCTGGGCCAGCATCTCGGCCGCGACCTTGTGGTCGGCGATGCGGGCCATGAAACGCTCGAACTCGGCCATGGTCTCGACAACCGAGAGCCGGTCGCCCTGCCCCGCCGCATCGAGCATCCGCTGGCCGTAGTCCCGCGCGACGGCGATATCCGCGTCGGACGCGGCGGCGAGGAAACCTCGCACGACGATGGCTTCGAGTTCCGTGCGGATCTCGTAGATCTCGGCCACGCGCTTGCGGGCCAGTTCGGCCACGCGCAGCCCGACATGCGGCTCGAAATCGCCGAGCTTTTCGGCGGCGATCATGCGGATCACCTCGCGCACAACGGTGCGGGAAATGTCGAAAGCCTCGCACAGGGCGCGCTCGGTCAGGCGGGTGCCCGGCGCGATGCGGCCGTCGACGATGGCCGCGCGCACGGCGGCGAAGACGCGCTCGCGCTCGACCTGACGGGCCTGCGGCGCGGGGGCCTCGGGGGGTTCTGAGTGTCGGTCCTTGGCGAAGATCGTCCGCAGATCGTCCATGCTGTGCCTGCCTGAATTCCTGTCTGCCGCTTTTGGCGGCGACTCGGAGCCTAACGCGGGCTTGGTCCTCAGCCCAAGAGAAATTGTCGTACAATATGGGATTGTCGTACAATTTTTTCCGATGCACCCTGATTGAGCAAAATGCCGCGACTCAGGACGTGGTGGACAGACAGGAGCGACGACGATGCTGGATTCCAAGATCGAGGCGGCCCTCAACCAAGTGACGATCGAGGCCCCCTGGGCGCTGGTGGAGCATTTCGCCACCTTCCCCCGCTGGAAGCCCGAGGATGTGGCAGACTCCGCCCGCGACATCGCCCGCAGGCTGGCCGAGCATGGCGTTCCCTGCGAGCTGCTGAACGCGCAACTTTACCTCTCAATCCCCTATGACGCCTCGGTCGAAGCCGGCGGCGTGACCTACAAGGCAAAGCCGCTGGCCTACGCGAAAAGCCTGCCCGAGGGGCTGAGTGGCACCCTGGTGCATGTGCCCAGCACCTTGGCCAAGGGCACCGCCAGCTTCTACGACAAGAACCATGCCGAGGCCGATGCCGACAGCCTGCGCGGCAAGATCGTCCTGACGGACGGTTTCGCAAACCCGCAGAAGGTTCTGGAATTCCAGCAGAAAGGCGCGATCGGGGTGATCGCCGTCAACCCCGGCGTGGACCGCCACTGGGGCATCTGCTCCTCGATCTGGGGTACGCCGGATCTGGACGGGTTGCCGCGCAAGCCGATGATCCCGGTCGCCGCCGTGTCCAACCCCGACGGCGCCGCGCTGATCGCGCTGGCACAGGCGGGCGGCAGCGTGACGCTGAAGACGCGGCTGGAGGAAGGCTGGTTCTCTTCGCCCGTCCCGGTCGTCGACATCAAGGGCGCCGTGGAGCCCGAGAAATTCGTTCTTCTGCACGGCCATTACGACAGCTGGGACGTGGGCGTCGGCGACAATGCCACCGGCGACGCGGCGCTCTTGGAGATCGCGCGGGTGCTCTGGGCCAAGCGGGCCGATCTGCGGCGCGGGGTGCGCATCGCCTGGTGGCCGGGCCATTCGACCGGGCGCTATGCGGGCTCGGCGTGGTTTGCCGACACTTTCGCCATCGACCTCGACGAGAACTGCGTGGCGCAGGTGAATTGCGACAGCCCGGGCTGCCGCTGGGCCGATGTCTATGAGAACGTCGCCTGGATGAGCGAGGCCGAGGGCTTCTGCAAGGACGTGATCCGCGCCGTCACCGGGCAGGAGAGCCATGGCGAGCGCCCGCTGCGCGCCGGGGATTATTCCTTCAACAACATCGGCTTGACCTCGTTCTTCATGCTGTCCTCGACGATGACCGAGGAGAAGCGGCGCGAGATGGAGTATTACACGGTCGGCGGCTGCGGCGGGAACATCGCCTGGCATACCGAGAACGACACGCTGGAGATCGCCGACCGTGACGTGCTGCTGCGTGACATCAAGCTCTATCTCGGTGCGGTGATGAGCGTGGCGAATGCGACCCTCCTGCCCTTCGACTGGCGCGCGACGGTGGCGGAATTCGACGGCGCGCTGTCGGGCTATGCCAAGGCCGCGCGCACCGAGGCGGCTCTGCTGGCCCCAGTGGGCGCGGCGCTGTCCGATCTGGCCGAGGCGCTCGACGCCTTCTACGCCGCCGCCCCCTCGATGCCCGAGGCACAGGCGAACGCGGTGATCCAGGGCCTCGCGCGGATCCTCGTGCCGCTCAACTACACGCGCGGGCCGCGTTTCACCCATGATCCCGCGCTGCCGGTCCCGGCCCTGCCGCTGATCGCCGTCGCGGGCCAGATCGCCGGGATGCCGGAGCCCGAGAAAGGCTTCGCACGCACGCAATTGATGCGCGGCGTCAACCGCACCGTCGCCGCCCTGCGCGCCGCGACAAGGCTCGCGACGGCATGAGCGACCCGATTTCCACCCGCTATGGCGGCGCGGGGCCGGAGGGTCTCCTGCCGCTGACGCCGGTGATGGAACTGATGCTGCGCCACCGCTCGGTCCGCCGCTATCAGGACCGTCCCCTGCCCGAGGGGCTGCTCGAGGCGCTGGTCGCCTGCGGGCAATCGGCGGCGACCTCGTCCAACATGCAGGCGGTGTCGCTGGTGGCGGTGACCGACCCCGCGCGCCGCCAGCGCTTCGCTAAGGCCTCGAGCGGGCAGGCCTTCGTGGCCGAGGCGCCGGTGATCCTGTGCTTCGTCCTCGACCAGTCACGGGCCGAGCGGGTCGGAGCAGCCACAGGCGCGGACCTCTGGGCCTTGCCCCTCGTCGACAATTTCATCGCCGCGGCGACGGATGCGGCGATTCTGGCGCAGAACATTCTGCTCGCCGCGCAATCGGCGGGGCTCGGCGGCTGCTACATCGGCAATCTGCGCAACGATCCGGAATTCGTGGCGCGCGAGCTGGCCCTGCCGCCCCGCGCCATGGTGCTGTTCGGCATGGCTCTGGGCTACGAGGCGCCGCCCGAAACCGGCATCCGCCCCCGCTTGCCGCAATCCGTGGTCCTGCACCGCGAGCACTATTCGACCGAGGGCGAGGCCGAAGCTTTGGCCGCCTATGACACGGTCTTTGCCGCGCATGAACTCGCGCAGGGCCGCCCAAAGGACACCTGGACCGCGCGGCACAAGGCCCGTTATGCGAATGTCGAGTATCTCGACGGCCGCATCAACCTGCGCGCTATTCTGAAGCGAATGGGGTTTCCGCTCGAATGACGAAGGGGGCGCCGCGACGCCCCCTTCCACTTTCCCAACCCGTCGAATCTCTCAATCCAACAACGCTTTGGCCCGCTCCAACGCGTCGATCAAACGGTTCTGCCCGCGCATTAGCTGTGCCTTCAGGAACCCGCGCTTGTCCTCCGCCAGCGAGGACCAGAGCTTCGCATCCGCGATCCCCGGCAGCGGCGGTACGTTCAGCGCGGGGTCGTGGGTGAAGCGCGGACCGCGGACGAAGTTCACCGGCACTAACACCCGCGCGATCTCGCGGATCCGGTCCGAGGCCTGCGCCGGCGCGACCGCCCCGCTGTCGATGCCCGCATAGAACCGGCCCAAAGCCGCCTCCAGATCCGCCAGCGCCGAGACCGAGGGGGCGAAGTCGAAGCCTGCGCCCACGGCCGCCTGCGCCTCGGCGATGGTGGCGCGGAATTCGGCGGTGGTCAGGCGCCAGTCGAAGGGCAGAACCTCGGCCGTCGCCAACCCGAAGACGGCGGTGGCATAGAGCTCGGCATCCTTCTTGAGCACGTCGAAATCGGCGATCTCGAAGGTGTCGTTCTCGGTGTGCCAGGCGATGTTGCCGCCGCAGCCGCCGACGACGTAATAGCCGCGCTCGGCCCGCGCTTCGTCGGTCATCATCGACGAGGCGTTGAACAGCCCGGTCACGCCGATGTTGTTGAAGGTGTAGTCGGAATTGCGCTGCGGCCGCTTGCCCTTGGCCACCTGCCCTGTCACCGTCGCCACCACCTGCTGCACGAAGGGCAGAGCCTCGGGCAGGCATTGCACAACCTCATAGCTGGTGGCCCAACGGCAGCCCGGGCTGTCGCAGTTGAGATGCGCGACGCAATGCTTGTCGAGATCGCGCGCAAAGGTGTCGGCGAACCAGGCCGAGCCCGCATAGCGCCCGGTCGAATGCCCCGGCCACCACGCCAGCCGCACGCCCCGCTTCAACTGGTCGCGCAGCGCCCAGAGCGCCTCGGCCACCGCCAGCATGCAGGCATTACCCGTGCCATTGTCGCCCACGCCCTCGCGCCAGCTGTCGTAATGGCCGTGGATCAGCACGAATTCCGGGTTGCCATCGGCGGCGGGGATCTCGGCCACCGGCAGGTATTGCGGGAACCAGCCGACCTGAAGCTCGGTCTTCAGCGTGACCCGCGCCCCCTCGGCGGCCAGAGCGATCAGCCGGTCGCCATCGGGGCGGTTCACGGCGACCGAGGGGATCTTCGGCAGACGGGCCAGATCCGACAATTCCGGCGTGCCCCAGATCGTCGAGACCGTGCCCCAATGGATGTCGACGCCCGGATTGACGGCGATCGCGCCGATCGCGCCCACGGCCTCGAGCCCCGCGATGAAGTTCGGCAAAGCGAAGCCCTCGATCACCGCGATCTTGCCCCGCGCGCGTTCCAACGCCCCGCTTTCGGCTGGGTTGCGGTCGAGGGGTGTGCCGCCGCCGGCCTCGGGCATGTAGATCAGCTCGCCCGTCCGCCCCTCGGGGCAGGACAGGGTGAAGGCCGGGGGTTTGGCGCGCATCACCGAGCCGTCCGAAAGCGTCACCGAGGCCGCGCCGGGCAGCGAGAGATAGATCTCGGGCTTGTGCATCGTCACCGGAATGCCCTTCGCGCGCAGGGCCGCGCCGATCATCTCGGCGCCTCTATTGGCCTCCTCGGGGATCTCGCGGTCCTGCTTGGCGAAGGCGTGGATCAACGCCTCGGCCGATGTCATGTCGAGAACCGAACGAATGTCGCGGAACTGGTCATCCAACATCTTCAAATCTCCCGTTTTTTCGATGTGTGAAAAAACTTTTCATTGTTGCATAAATCATCTATTCCCTTATTTCGGGAACAGCGCCAGTATTTTCTGCGGCTGCGTCATGTGGGGGGTCCCTTGAGTTACACGGTTTCCGCGGTTGATCGGGCGTTGCTGCTTCTTGAGGCATTGGCCGAAGCGCCCGATAGCGGCGTCTCGGAGCTGGCCGAGCGCACGGGCTTCACCAAGACGCTGATCTTCCGCCTGCTCTTCACGCTGGAAGAACGCGGGTTCGTGGCCAAGGACACGGCGCGGCGGACCTATTCCCTCTCGTGGCGCGCGATGTTGCTGGGCGACCAGGCGCGGCGCCAGTCGAAGCTTTTGTCCGCCGCCGAGCCGCATATGGACGAGATCCGGCGCGAGACCGGCTGCAACGTCTCGGTGCAGATCCGCGACGGGATGCATTCGGTCACCGTGGCCTTGCGCCGTGGCACGCAGGAACAACGCATCTTCGCCGAGATCGGCCGCCATGGCCCCCTGCATGCCGGGGGCGGCCCGAAGGTGCTGCTGGCCTATGCCCCCGAGGAGGTCCGCGAGGCCGTTCTGGCCAGCGAGCTTGCCCGCTTCACCTCGCTGACGATGATCGAACCCGACCGTCTGCGCGAGGCGCTGGCGACGATCCGGCGCGATGGCTGGGTGATGTCCGAGGGCGAGCTGGACCACTCCACCTATTCAATCGCCATCCCGATCTATGACAGCACCTCGGAAGTCGCCGCCGCCATGGCCGTGACCGGCAAGACCGAGCTTCTGCCCGCCGAGAACCGGGGCCATGTGCTGGACCTTCTGCGCGAGGCCGGGACCAAGATTACCCGCCTCGTCGGCGCGCATGGCGCGCAAATGCCGAAGTCATAGGCAGTTCTTACCTGACGCGATGCACAAACCCGCCCCCGTGGCGGGTTTTCGCGTTTGATCCGCCTTTTCCCCGGACAACCACGTTTGCCCGGTTGCGTTCGGCGCCGCTTCGTTTCTATTATACAAAAAGACTTTTCAACAGGTGAAAAATGACAGCTGACCGCATCCGCGCAACCGACGATGCCGCCACCATGGCCCGTGACGGCCGGTTTCTCGACATCCTGCGCGGCCGGATCGCTGTCCCCACCGAAAGCCAGAACGCCGAGCGCCTGCCCGACCTCTACCGCTACCTGCGCGAGCAGATCGTCCCGGCGCTGGAGCCTCTGGGCTTCGACTGCCGCATTCTCGACAACCCGGTCGAAGGCGGCGGGCCCTTCCTGATCGCGCATCGGCTGGAAGACCCTGCCCTGCCGACCGTGCTGGGCTACGGCCACGGCGACGTGGTGCGCGGCATCCCCGAGCTGTGGCGCGAAGGGCTGGACCCGTGGACCGTGACCGTCGAGGGCGAACGCTGGTACGGACGCGGCACCGCCGACAACAAGGGCCAGCACGCGATCTGGATCGCAGCGCTGGAGACCGTTCTGCGCCATCGCGGGCGGCTGGGTTTCAACGCGAAATTCGTCATCGAGACCTCGGAGGAAATCGGCTCCATCGGCCTTGATGTGCTCTTGGAAACCGAGGCCGAGGCGCTGGCCTGCGACGTGCTGCTCGCCTCGGACGGGCCGCGGCTGGAGCGCGACAAGGTCGATATCAAGCTCGGCAACCGCGGCGCCATCGCCTTCGACCTGCGCGTCAAGCTGCGCGAAGGCAGCCGGCATTCCGGCCATTGGGGCGGCGTCTTGGAGGATCCGGGCCTGATCCTCGCCCATGCCTTGGCCTCGATCACCACGCCCCGCGGCAAGATCCTGATCGACGACTGGCTGCCGAAATCCGTCCCCGCCAAGGTTACCGAAGCGCTGAAGGGCATCGTGGTTGACCCGTCCGACCCGACGCTGATTATGCCCGACGACTGGGGCGAGGCGCGGCTGGAGCGGGCCGAGAAGATGTACGGCTGGACCTCGTTCATCGTGCTGGCCTATGTCACCGGCGCGCCGGACAAGCCCATCAACGGCGTCCAGTCCGAGGCCTATGCCCGCTGCCAGATCCGCTATACCGTCGATGCCGACGAGAGCCGCTTCATCCCCGCTCTGCGCGAACATCTCGATGCCCATGGCTTCCAACAGGTCGTGATCGAGAACCTGCCGAAGAACCGCTTCCCGGCCTGGCGCACCGATCCCGATAACCCTTGGGTCGACCGGGTGATGGGCAGCGTCGGGCAAACCATCGGCAAGCCGCCGACCCTGATGCCCAATTCCTCGGGCGGCCTGCCCTCCGAGATCTTCGCGCGACATCTGGGTTGCCCGGTGATCTGGATCCCGCATTCCTATGGCGGCTGCAAGCAGCACGGCCCCGACGAACATCTGCTGCAACCCATCGTCGAACAGGGCCTCGCCATCATGGCCGGCCTGTTCTGGGATATTGGAACCGAACATCTGGAGGCCGCGCAATGAGCCCGTCACCGAAAGACGCCGAGCTTCTCGCCGGCGCCCGCACCTGGGTCGAGGTCGAGAGCAAGACCGAGGATCTGGAAGGGCTGGAGCGCCTTGCGGACATGATTGGCGCCGAGGCCGCAGCTTTGGGCGCCGAGGTCGAGGTGATCGAGGGCCGTGACGGCTTCGGCCCGCATGTCGTCACGCGCTATCCTGCCGCCAAGCCCTCGGGCAATGGCGGCGTGCTGATCCTCAGCCATTACGACACGGTCCATCCGCGCGGCACCTTGGCCGAGTTCCCCTTCCGGATGGAGGGCGACACGGCCTGGGGACCGGGGATCTACGACATGAAGGCAGGGGCCTATCTGGCCATGCGGGCCGCTGCCGATGCCCATGCGCAGGGCACGCTGCCGCAGCCGGTGACGCAGCTTTTCGTGTCGGATGAAGAGGTTGGCTCGCCCACCTCGCGCGCTCTGATCGAACGGCTGGCCGAGGAGGCGCGCTATGTCCTCGTCACCGAACCCGCGCGCGAAGGCGGCCAGATTGTCGTCGCCCGCAAAGGCGTGTTCCGCTACGAGGCCAAGGCCTTCGGTCGCCCCGCCCATTCCGGCGCGCGCCATCAGGACGGTCGCTCCGCCATTGCCGAACTCTGCCGCCTCGTCATCGCCTTCGAGGCGCTGACCGATTACGCCTCGGGCACCACCTGCAATGTCGGCCTGATCGGCGGCGGCACCGGCGCCAATGTCGTGCCCGCGCAGGCCTGGTGCGAGATCGATATCCGCGTCGAGAACATGGCCGAGGCCGCGCGTATCGAGGCCTTCGTCGCCGCTTATACCGCGCTGAACCCCGATGTGCGGCTGGAGATCACCGGCGGCCTCAACCGCCCGCCCTATGAGCGCACGCCCGAGATCGACGCACTCTTCGACACCGCCAAGGGCATCGCCGCCGAGATTGGCTTCGAACTGAGGGGCCTGAAGACCGGCGGCGGCTCGGACGGGAATTTCACCGCGCCAATCCGGCCGACGCTGGATGGCCTTGGGGTCGATGGCGCGGGCGGGCATACGCTCGATGAGCAGATCCGCATCTCGTCGCTGTCCGAACGCTATGCCCTGATGAAGGGAATGCTGGAGCGTTTGCCATGAAGGATATGCCCCTCAGCGAGTACCGCATCGGCTGCGATATCGGCGGCAGCTTCACCGATTTCATCCTCTATGAGGTCGCCACCGGCCGGATCGAGACGTTGAAAGTCGCCACCACCCCCGAGGCGCCAGAGGACGGTCTGATGCAGGGCATCGACGCCCTCGCTGCGCGTCATCCGGGCCTCTCCGAGGGGCTGAAGGTGCTGATCCACGGCACCACTCTGGTGATCAACGCAATCCTCGAACGCAAGGGCGCGAAGACCGCGCTGCTGACCAACAAGGGCTTTCGCGACATCATCGAGACCCGGCGCGAGATCCGCTACGACATCTACGACATCCGTCAGGAATACCCCAAGCCCATCGTCGAGCGTGACCTGCGCCTTGGGGTGGCGGGCCGCATGGCGCCCGACGGGGCCGAGGTCACGCCGGTCGATCCCGCCGAGGTCGCCGAAGTGCTGGAGGATCTGAAACTGAAGGGCATCGAGAGCGTCTCGATCTGCTTTCTCAACGCCTATGCCAATCCCGCGCACGAACGTCAGGTCGCCGCCGTCGCCGCCGCGCAGGGCATCGACCTGTCGCTGTCCCTCTCCTCGGACGTGCTGCCCGAGATCCGCGAATTCGAGCGCTTCACCACCACCACGCTCAATGCCTATGTGAAGCCCAAAGTCGACCGGTATCTGGCCGGCGTGGAAAGTGCTCTGGCCGAGCGCGGGCATGGCGTGCCGCTGTACCTGATGCAATCGGGCGGCGGCGTGATCACCGCCGGCACCGCCCGTCAGGCCCCGGTCCGGCTGGCGGAATCCGGCCCCGTCGGCGGTGTGCTGGCCGCCCGCAACCTCGCGCGGCTGGCCGGTCACCCGGATGCCATCGCCTTCGACATGGGCGGCACCACCGCGAAGACCTGCCTCATCCGACGCGGCGAGATGCCGATCACCCGCGCCTATGAGGTCGACCGCGTGCACCGCTTCCGCCGCGGCTCGGGCACGCCTCTGGCCGTGCCGACCGTCGATCTGATCGAGATCGGCGCGGGCGGCGGGTCGATTGCCCATGTCGATGACCTCGGGCGGCTGAAGGTCGGCCCCGAAAGCGCCGTCGCCGATCCGGGCCCCGCCTGTTTCGGGCGCGGCGGGTTGTTGCCGACGGTGACGGATGCGAACCTCGTGCTCGGCTACCTCGATCCGGCGGAATTCGCGGCGGGGGGCATCACGCTGGACCGCAAGGCCGCCGAGGACGCCATCGTGCGCGAAGTGGCGGACAAGCTCGGCCTGACGGTGCTGGAAGCCGCCGCCGCGATCCTCGAGATCGTCAACGAAAACATGAGCCAGGCCGCGCGCATCTATGCCGCCGAGAACGCGGGCGACCTGACCCGCACGGCGATGGTGGCCTTTGGCGGCGGCGGGCCCCTGCATGCGATGGAGATCGCCCGCAAGCTGAAGGTGCCGAAGATCATCGTCCCCGAGGCCGCCGGGGTGTTCTCGGCCCTGGGTTTCCTGATGGCCGAGCCCAGCTACGAGGTCGCGCGCTCCTATCCGCGCCGGCTCGACGAGCTGGACGAGGCGGCGCTGGCCGAGGTCTATGGCGATTTGCAGGCACAGGCGGGCGCGATTATCGCGGCCTCCGCTCCCGGCGCGCCGCAACGCTTCAGCCTGTTCGCCGATCTGCGCTACATCGGTCAGGGCCATCAGCTGCGCGTGCCGCTGGAGGATCTCGGCCGCGGCGCCATCGCCGAGGCGTTCCGGACGGCCTATCTGGAGGCCTATGGCTATGTCTATGACGACATGCAGGTCGAGATCGTGACCCTGCGCGTCGAAGCCATGGCCGAGACGCAGGGGCCGGGCTTCACCCCCCTGCCCGCCGACCAGGCCGAGACCCGCCGCCGCAAGGTCTGGGACCAGTCCCAAGGCGCGATGGTCGACACGCGCATCCTGCGCTTCGCCGCTCTCGCCCCCGGCGCGCCGGAGGTCATCGCCGGCCCCGCCATCCTCATCCAGCCCGGCGCCACGATCCATATTGGCACCGGCGCCGAGGCCCGCCGCAATGCAGCCGGCTGGCTGGAAATCACCACCGGAGCCCGCGCATGACCCATGCCTTCGACGCCATCCGCCTGCAGGTCATGTGGTCACGCCTGATCTCGGTCGCGGACGAGATCGCGACGACGCTGGAACGCACCGCCTTCTCGCTCATCGTGCGCGACAATCAGGACTACGCCTGCGCGCTCTATGACGCCCGGGGCACCATGCTGGCACAATCGAGCCAATGCACCCCCGGTCAGGCCGGATCGACGCCCACGGTGATCCGCGAGATGCTGGACACCTACCCGGCCGAGACGCTGGAGGACGGCGATATCCTGATCTGCAACGACCCCTGGGTCGGCGCGGGCCATGCGCCCGATGTCTTCGTGGCGACGCCGATCTTCCACCGGGGCCGGCTTGCCGGTTTCGCCTGCACCTGCGCGCATCATGCCGATATGGGTGGGCGGCTCGGCGCCACCGACGCGCGCGAGGTCTACGAGGAGGGGGTCATCATCCCGGTCTCGAAGCTCTGGCGCGCGGGCGAGCGCAATGACGAGCTCTATCGCCTGCTCGCACGCAACGTCCGCATGTCCGAGAAGGTTCTGGGCGACATTTCGGCCCAGATCGCCGCCAACCGCGTCGGCGCCAAGGGCATCGTCGCGCTGATGGAGGATTTCGGGCTGGAACAGCTCGAAGACCTCGCGACCCAGATCTGCGACGCGACCGAGGGCATGTTCCGCAAGGCCCTCTCGCGCCTGCCTTTGGGCGAGGCGCATTCCGAAGTGTTCCACGAGATCACCGACGACAAGGGCGCGCGGCTGAAGATCGCCGTGACGCTGCAGGTGCGCGAGGGCGCGGTGCATCTCGATTTCACCGGCACCTCGGCGCAGGTGGCGATGCCGATCAACGCGGTCTTGAACATCACCCGAGCCTATTCGGTCTTCCCCTTCATCGCCACGCTCTGCCCCGACCTGCCGATGAATGCGGGCGCCTTCCGGCCGGTGGTGCTGTCGGTGCCGGAAGGCACGGTGCTGAACCCGACCTTCCCGGCGCCGGGCATGTACCGCTCGCTTCTGTCGTATTTCACGGTCGAGGCACTGATGGGCGCGATCTATCAGGTGGCGCCGGAGCTCGCGATGGCACCGTCCGGGACCTATCCGCTCTGGACCGAGAAATTCTCGGGCACCGGGCCGGACGGGCGGGAATTCTTGTCGCATTACAACGCCCAGGGCGGGCAAGGCGCCTTCCGCGACCGCGACGGCAATTCCGCTGTTGTCTTCCCGGGCAACATCGCCACCACCTCGGTCGAGCTGTTCGAGCTGGAGGCGCCATTCCGCGTCGTCTCGCGCGAGTTGCGGCCCGATACCGGCGGGGCGGGGAAGTTCCGGGGCGGTCTGGGTCAGGAGACGGTGATGGAATGCCTCAATGACACGCCGGTGCAGGTCGCCTTCTCGGGCGGACGGCTAGTCGAGCCCGCGATGGGCCGCGAGGGCGCGTTGCCCGGCGCGGCCGGCGTGATCCAGATCCGCGACGATGCCCCTTTCGCGCGTTCGGGTCGCGGGGTGATGGAGAAAGGAGATCTATGTCGCTTCGCCCAACCGGGCGGCGGCGGCTTCGGCGACCCGGCCGAGCGCGATGCCGCCCTGATCGCCCGCGACCTGCGGCTGGGCTATGTCACGCCCGAGGGCGCGGCGCGGGATTACGGCGTTCAGGTCGAAGAGGACGGGCAGATCAGCAGGCCGTTGGCCGCCGAGTAACCCCCTCAACATGATAAGAAAAAACCCCGCGCGATCGCTCGCGCGGGGTTTCCTTTTGGCACCCGGTCAGAGCGCGCTGTCGACCAGCCGCTTCGCCTCGATCAGCGCCGCCGCCGTGCGGTTCGCGCCGCGCATCAACTGGGTCAGCGTGACATTGCGCATTTCGGCGGGGACATGGGCGAGGTCCATCACCCCCTCGATCAGCGGCAAGGGCGCGCGGGTGATCGCCGGGTCATGAGTGAAGCGCGGCGCGGTGGTGTAGTTCACCGGCACGAGGATCCGCGCGAGGCGCATCTGCACCTCATTGGCCTTGGCCGCCGGAATGGAACCGGCCTCGACCCCCGCATAGAAGGCGTCGAGCGCGCCACCCAAAGCCTCGATGGCGCCGCTCACGGCCTTCAGGTCCACCGCCTCGCCCGCAGCCTTGGTGTATTTCGCCGCGGTCTCGCGGAATTCGACCAATGTCGCGCGCCAATCGACCGGGATCACGGGCGCATTGGCCACGCGCCAGACCGATTCGAGGTAGATCTTGATGTCGGTGTCCAACACACCCTTGTCGGCGATCTCCATCGTGTCGTTCTCGGTATGCCAGGCGATGTTCCCGCCGCAGCCCGAGACGGCGTAATAGCCTTTCTCGGCCCGCAGATCGTCCGGCATGGTCGAGGACAGCATGAAGAAGGACGAAATCCCGATGTTGTTGAAGGAATAATCCCCCGCCTGATGCGGGCGCTGCATCACCGGGGTCTGGCCGGCGATCTGCTCGATCACGTCCTTCACCAGCGCCCAGGTCTCGGTCATCGAGGTGGTCTGGTGGTAGGACGTGGCCCAACGGCAGCCGGGGCTGTCGCAATTCACCTGCATCACGCAATTCGCGTCGAGATCCAGCGCGAAATGGTCCGAGAACCAGGTCGAGCCGGCATAACGCCCGGTCGAATGCCCCGGCCACCAGGCCACGCGGACCGAGCGGTAGAGCTTGTCGCGATTCTCCCAAAGCACGCGCGCGACTTCCAGCATCGTCGCGTCGCCCGTGGCGTTGTCGCCGACGCCCACATCCCACGAATCATAGTGTCCGTGCAGCAGGACGAATTTCTCGGGCTCGACGGTTCCGGGGATCTCGACGACCGGAATCGCCTGCTCGAACCAGCCTTCCTGCATCTCGGTCTTGATCGTGACCTCGGTCGCACCCTTCTTGGCCCGCTCGATCAGCTTTGTGCCTACCGGATTGGCAACGGCGATCACCGGGATCGTCGGCTTGCGACCGAAATCGTCGAGGTCGGGCGAACCCCAAACCGTGGTGCAGGTGCCCCAATGCGTGTCGACGCCCGGATTGACGGCGATGAGACCGATGGCGCCCCAATCCATCGCGATGGCGGCCAGCGCCGGATTGCCGAAACCCTCGGTAATCAGGATCTTGCCTGCCACTTTTTCGCGCATCTCGGCATCGGTGCCGACGCCCTCGCCGAAGAACGCCATGGCCTTCTTGTTATAGCTGCGCAGCGAGGATTTCTGGGCGGGCATATAGAACAGCTCGCCGGGGACCCCTTGCGGGCAACTCTTGGACGAGGACGGGGGCTTGGCGAACATTTCCTCGCCATCCAGCGTCACACTGGCCGAGAGGGGAATCGACAGGCAGACCGTCGGGCGATGCACCGTGACGGGAAGGCCCAGCGCCTTCAGACGGTCGGCGATCAGATCGCCCGCGTCATTGACATCCTCAGGACGCCACCGTTCGCGACCTGCGAAAGTGGTGACCAATTCCCAAGCGTGATCAAGGGTTACCTGCTCAATTATTGAGACTTCCGTGCGTTCCATGGGGAGAGATTTCCGTTCCTGTTGGTGATTCTTGTTTACCTGATGTTTCGCATGTTCCATAGTAAATAAAACAAGTTTTCGGCTAGCGAAACAAATCCCCCAACTGAGAGAAACCGGCCGACCATCCTGTGCCGACCCCAACGGAGGTAACGACGATGTCCATCACTCGCAGAAAATTCCTCAGCACCAGCGCCTCGGGCGCATTGGTGGCCAGCCTTGCCGGGCTGCCCAAGGTCGCGCTGGCGCAGGCCACGACCCCCGTGCGCGCGCTGACGCTCTACAGCCGCGCGCAAGCCGCCAACCCGCAGCAATATCAGGCGGCAGAACTGATCGCGCAGGTATGGAGCGATCTGGGCCTTGACGTGACCGTCTCGGGCCTGCCGCAAAACCAGCTGTCGGATGTCGTCTGGTACAACCGGGACAGCTGGGATGTGACCATGTGGCAGATGGTCGGCCGCCCGGAACGTTCGGACCCCGATGAATTCGTGATGAACCTGTTCCACTCACAGAACATCGAGGTGGGCTACAACTTCGTGGGTTACAACAACCCCGAATACGACCGCGTGGCCGAAGCCCAGCGTCTGGAGATGGATCGCGAAGCCCGCAAGGCGCTGATCTATCAGGCGCAGGAGATCATCAACCAGGACCAGCCTTACCTGTTCCTCGTCTACCCCACCAAGTCCTATGCCTTCGACAAGACGGTGTTCGACGCGGCGACCATGGTCAATCAGCCGGGTCTGGGCATCAAGAACTTCCTGTCCTTCACCAACGTCCAGCCGCTGGGCGATCAGAAGGACCTGATCATGAACACGGCCAACGAGCTGAACGCGATCAACCCCTATTACATCTCGGGAGCCGGCGACAGCTGGATGACCGAGCTGATCTGGGACCGCATCATGCGCATCGGCGAGGATGGCCTGCCCAAGCCCTCGGGCGCGGAATCGGTCACTTGGAACGACGAGGGCACGCTGGCTACGATCACCATGCGCGAGGGCATGACGTTCCACGATGGCGAGCCGGTGCGCGTCGAGGATCTGATGTTCTCGCTGCAATCGCCGCAGCAGGCGGGCGTTGCGCCGATGTACAAGCCCTTCGTCGACCCGATCGTCGCGCTGGAGAAGATCGACGACCGCACCTTCACGCTGGAACTGGCCCAGCCGAATGCGGCCTTCGAGACGTCGACGCTGGCCAAGCTCAACATCATCCCCGAGCATATCTGGGGTCCGCTGCTGGCCAACCTGTCCGAAGGCGAAAGCGCCGAGGCCGTGCTCGAGGAGTCGCGTGTCGGCTCGGGTCCGTTCAAGTTCAACCGCTGGAACCAGTCGGAAGTGGTGCTCGATGCCGTCGCCGATCACTTCGCCGCGCCGAAGGTGGAGCGTCTGATCATGCGCGTTGTCCTCAACGTCGAGGCTGCGCTGGGCATGCTCCGTTCGGGTGAGCTGAACTTCCTCACCGACTACACCGGCGATCCTCAGCTCTTGATCGACGCCGCGGCCGCGGATGGCGATATCGAGGTGGTGGATGTCACCGACATCGGCTTCCAGTACCTGGCCTTCAACTGCCGCCGCGCGCCCTTCGATGACCCGGCCTTCCGCCGCGCCTTGTCGTTTGCCGTCAACCGTCGCCTGATCACCGGCGCGGCCTACAACGGCTTCGGACGCCCGGCCAACAGCCATGTCTCGCCGGCCCTGCCCTTCTGGTACGATGCCGCGACCGAGGAAGTGCCGATGGGCATGGACGTGGTCACGGCCATGCTCGAGGATGCCGGCTATTCCATCGTCGATGGCGCGCTGCACTATCCGGCTGGCGTGAGCGAACAATACTGATCGCGCCTGTCCATCGGTAAGACCCTGACCTAACTCGGAGCCCGGCATGAAATACGTGCTGTCCAGATTGTTCTACTCGATCCTTGTGCTCTGGATCGTCGGAACGATCCTGTTCTTCATGTTCCGTCTCATGCCGGGCTCTCCCCTGGCCGCGTTCATCGACCAGACCACCACGCTGGAGCAGCAGCAGGCGCTCATCGCCCGCTTCGGCTTGGACAAGAGCCTGTTCGAGCAGTACCTGATCTTCATCCAGAACGTCCTTCAGGGTGATCTGGGCCAAAGCTTCTTCCATCGCCGCCCGGTCACGGATGTGGTGATGGAGGCCCTGCCCAACACCGTGATCCTGACCATGTCGGGGCTGGTCGTCGCCTATGTCTTCGGTGTCCTCGCGGGGGCCTATCTGGCCTGGCGCCGGGGCACCACGGTCGAGGGGATCGGCATCCCGCTGGCCCTCGCCACCCGCGCCGCACCGGAATTCTGGCTGGGCATGGTGCTGCTGGCGTTCTTCAGCTTCCACCTCGGCTGGTTCCCGGCCGGCGGCGCCAACACGGTCGGCCTGTCCTATGACAGCGAATGGGAGCGGATCTTCACGCTGGATTACCTGCGCCACCTCGCCCTGCCGGTGCTGACGCTGGCCATCTACCTGCAAGGCCTGCCGCTGCTGCTGATGCGCTCGAACATGATCGAGATCCTGCAGGAGGAATTCGTGACGATGGGCAAGATGAAGGGCCTCAGCTCGCGCACCATCGTCCTCAACCACGCCGCCCGCAACGCCATGCTGCCCGTCGCCACCGCCTTCGCGCTGGGTGTCGGCAGCGCCATCGGCGGCAATGTCGTCGTCGAGACGATCTTCTCGTGGCCCGGCATCGGCCGCCTGCTGGTCAACGCCGTCTCGGCCTCGGATTACCCGCTGGCGCAGGGCGCGTTCCTGATCATCACCGCCGTGCTGATCGCCATGAACTTCATCGCCGACATGACCTATCACCTGCTCGACCCGAGGATCCGTCTTGCCGCAAGCAACTGATACCGCGGGCGCCCGCAGCGTCGAACAGCGCGCCCTTGCGCGCCTGCCCGACCTCGCCAGCGCCCCCCGTCGCTCGGGCCTTGCCGCCATGGCCGGCCGTGCCTTCCGCGCCTTCTGGCGGGTTCCCTCCGAGAACGCCTATGCCGCCATCGGCCTTGTGATCTACGCGCTCTTTGTGCTGACGGCGATCTTCGCCGACCAACTCATCCATTACGAGCCGCTGGAAATCCTGCTGAACGAAGAGACCTACCAGCTGGCCCGCAACCTGCCTGCCGGGAGCGAGCATTGGCTCGGCACCACCTATGGCGGGCGCGACATCTACTCGCAGCTGGTGATCGGCACCCGCTCGGCGCTGGCCGTCGGCATCACCGCCGCGCTCTGTGTGGTAGCGATCGGCACGCTGGTCGGCCTGATCTCGGGCTATTTCGGCGGCTGGGCCGACAACCTGCTGATGCGTCTGGCCGATATCGCGCTGGGCATCCCCTTCCTGCCCTTCGTCATCGTGCTGGCCTCGTTCCTCGGTGCCGCGCAGTCGAACGTGGTCCTCGGGATCGCCCTGCTCCTGTGGCCGAACTCGGCCCGCGTGATCCGCAGTCAGGTCATGTCCCTGCGCGAGCGCGCCTTTGTCGAGGCCGCCCGCGTCACCGGCGCCGGGCAATGGCGCATCCTCTTCGTGCATATCGCGCCCAACGTGCTGTCCTTGGCCTTCCTCTACACGTCGGTCGCGGTCGGTTGGGCAATCCTCACGGAAGCCTCGGTCAGCTTCCTCGGCTTCGGGCCGTCGAACACCGTAAGCTGGGGCTACATGCTGCAAGACGCCTACGCCAGTCAGGCCATGGGCCGCGGCCAGTACAACTGGTTCGTGCCCCCCGGCCTGTGCATCGTCCTCGTCGTCATGGCCGGCTTCTTCATCAGCCGCGGCTACGAGGAAGTCCTGTTCCCGAAACTGAAAGGCTGAGCCGATGCTGCTTTCGGTCAAGGATCTGAAGATCCACTACAAAACCCGCAAGGGCCCGGTCCATGCCGTCGACGGCATCTCGTTTGACGTGCCCGAGGGCAAGGTCGTCGGTGTCGTGGGCGAATCCGGCTGCGGCAAGACCACTGCCGTGCGCTCGCTCCTGCGCGTCATGCCCTCGGTCGCGGCCTTCGCGGGGGGCGAGGCCGTGTTCGACGGGCGCGATATCCTCAAGCTCTCCGAGCGCGAGATGAACGACCTGCGCTGGCGCGACATCGCCTATATCCCGCAATCGGCGATGAATGCGCTCGATCCGGTCTGGCGCGTCGGCGACCAGATCGTCGAGGTGTTGGTCAAGCGCGGCGGCATGAAGAAAGCCGAGGCGAAGAAGCGCGCCGAGGAGCTCTTCGCCATGGTCGGGCTGGAGATGAAGCGCCTGCGCGACTATCCGCACCAGTTCTCGGGCGGCATGCGGCAGCGTGCCTCGATTGCCCTGTCGCTGGCGCTGAACCCGCGTCTCGTGATCGCCGACGAGCCGGTCACCGCTCTCGATGTGATCATCCAACGTCAGGTGCTGGACACCTTCTCGCGCCTGCAGCGGGAATTCGGCCTGTCGGTCGTGCTGGTCACGCACGACATCTCGGTCGTGGCCTATGTCTGCGACTATGTGGTCGTGATGTACGCGGGCAAAGTCGTCGAAAAAGGCCCCGTGCGCGACGTGCTGACCAAGCCCTCGCATGCCTATACCATCGGCCTTTACAACGCCTTTCCCGAACTCTCGGCCGACGAGGAGCGCGAGCTGTCCCCCATCGAAGGCGGCCCGCCCCTGCTGTTTCACCCGCCCGAGGGTTGCCGCTTCCGTGCGCGCTGCCCCTTCGCGACCGAGATCTGCAAGCAGGAACCGGTCGAGGTGCAGGTCGGCCCCGAGCATTACTCGCTCTGCCACCGCGCGCATGAAACGGCGGAACTGCGCGAACAGGCCAAGGACCCGGCTGTCTGGCGCGGCGTGGTGACGGCATGAAGGATACCAGCATGCGCGACGAGATCCTGCTCGACGTCGACAACCTGTCGAAAAGCTTCACCCTGACGCGATCTTTGGGCGACGTGCTGCGCAGCCGGACGCCCAAGGTCGATGCCGTCAGCGATATCAGCTTCACGCTGAAGCGCGGCGAGACCATTGGCATCGTTGGTGAATCCGGTTGCGGCAAGACGACCTTGGGCCGGATGCTGCTGAAGCTGATCGAGCCCACGGGCGGCAAGATCACCTTCGCGGGTCAGGACCTGTCCGCGTTGAGCCATGAGGAGGAACTCGCCTTCCGCCGCCGGGCGCAGCTGGTGTTCCAGAACCCGTTCGACGCGTTGAACCCGCATTTCACCATCCGCCGCAGTCTCTATGAGCCGCTGTTCAACACCCGCGTCCCCGAAGATAAGCACGACCGCATGGTTGCCGAAGCGCTGGTCCGGGTGCAGCTCGACGGGATGATGCACCTTCTGGACAGCTACCCGCACCAATTGTCCGGCGGGCAGTTGCAGCGCGTGGTTCTGGCCCGTGCGCTGGTGCTGCAGCCCGATTTCATCGTCGCGGATGAGCCGGTCTCGATGCTCGACGTCTCGGTCCGCGCCGGCATCCTCAACGTCCTGCGAGAGGTGCGCGACACGATGGGGCTGGCGGCGGTGTTCATCAGCCACGACCTCGCGCTGGTGCGCTATGTCTGCGAGCGCACGATCACCATGTATCTGGGTTCCGTGGTCGAGGACGGGCCGACCAAGGACGTGGTGACCAATCCGCTGCACCCCTATACCCGCGCGCTGGTGCAGGCGGTGCCGGTGCCCAGCGTGGATCAATCGCACGAACCGCTGCCCCTGACCGGCGGGCTGCCGGATGCGCGCAATCCCCCGCCGGGTTGCCGTTTCTCGGACCGCTGCCCCTTGGCGGATGACGGCTGCCGCCTCGGCCGCCCGGCCCTGCGAGAGGTCGCCCCCGGTCGCCGCGTCGCCTGCTTCAAGGTCCCTTCACTGGCCTGATCCTTCCTCCAGACCCTTGAAAAGCCGGGCCCCCCGCCCGGCTTTTGCCGTTTTCCCGCCCCGTTGACGGAAACGTCAGCATCCCAAGGCTGGGAGAAACGCCTCCTCACCCCTACATGCATGGCAGCGCCCGCGCTTTGGGCGCCCTCAGACCGGACCCCAAAGACGGAGACGTCATGCGCCGCCGCCCGATCCTGTTTGCCGCTGCCCTGTTGACCGGGGCCAGCGTCGTCACCATTGCCGCCGTTGCGCAAGGGAACCGCTCGACCGGCTACCTGCCCTCGGCGCCCTACCCCTCGGAAACGCAGCCCTTCACCCCGACCCCGGTGGCAGAATTTCAGGACCCTTGGGCGATCGGCTTCTTGCCCGACAACCGCCTGCTGGTCACCGAGATCGAGGGCCGCCTGTTCCTGCTCACGCCGGATGGCGAGCGGACCGAGGTCACCAACCTGCCCCCCGTGGCCGCCGGCGGTCAGGTCGGCCTGCATGATGTCGCGGCCTCGCCGGATTACGCACAGACCGGGCGGATCTATCTCAGCTATTCCGCCCCGTCCGAGAACGGCACGCAGATCACTTTGGCCCATGCTGTCTTGCGCCAAGGCGACGGCACCGCGCAATTGGCCGATCTGACCGAGATCTTCCGCCAGCCGCAGCAAAGCTGGGGCGGTCATCCCGGCGCGATCATCGCCTTCGACCCGGCCGGCGAGCATGTCTTCCTGACGCTGGGCGAACGGCAGGAAGAGCAGCACGCGCAAGACCCCGACATGGCGCGCGGCAAGATCATCCGCCTCCTGCTGGACGGCTCGGTGCCCGAGGACAACCCTTGGGCCTCGGAAGGTGGGTTCCGGGCGCAGACCTGGACCACAGGCCACCGCAATCCCTATGGCCTCGCCTTCGATGCGGACGGCGTCCTGTGGGAGCACGAGATGGGCCCGCGCGGCGGCGATGAGGTCAACCGCATTGAGCCCGGCCTGAACTACGGCTGGGGCGAGGTGTCCGAGGGCGTCGGCTACGATTTCGCCGCGATCCCGCATCACGACACCAACCCCGATTTCACCCCGCCGGAACACGCCTGGGGCACGGGCACCGCGCCCTCGGGGCTGGCCTTCTACCACGGCGAGGATTTCCCCGACTGGCAAGGCTCCGCGCTGGTCGGCGCCTTGGCGGGGCAAGCGTTGATCCGCCTCTCGTTCGAGGGCGGCCAGCCGGCTGAGGCCGAGCGTTGGGACATGGGCGCGCGCATCCGCGATGTCGACGTAGCCCCCGACGGCACGGTCTGGGTGCTGGAAGATGGCGCGCCGGGCCGACTGTTGCGGCTCGATTTCTGAGCCCCTTTCCCTCGTCCGGCCCCGCGCTAACTGGGTCGGATCGGGAAAGGGAAAGACGTGACACGAACTCTGGTGATCGGCGCCTCGGGCGGGATCGGTGCGGCGCTGGACGCAACGCTCCGGGCCCGGGGCGAAGAGGTCGTGGCCCTCTCGCGCCGCGACGACGGGCTTGATGTGACGGACACCGCGTCCGTCGCGCGGGTTCTGGGCGCGGTGGACGGCCCCTTCGACCGGGTGCTGGTCGCGACGGGCATCCTGTCGCCCGAGGGCGCGCGCCCCGAGAAATCCTTGGCCGAGATCGACGCCGAAGTGATGGCACAGGTCTTCGCCGTCAACGCCATCGGCCCGGCGCTGGTGCTGAAGGAATTGCCCCGCCTCCTGCCCCGCTCGGGCCGCTGTTCGGTTGGCGTGCTGACGGCGCGGGTCGGGTCTATCGGCGACAATGGCATGGGCGGCTGGTACAGCTACCGCGCGGCCAAGGCAGCGGCGAACCAGATCACCCGCACCGCTGCGATAGAGTTGTCCCGAAAGCGCCCCGAGGCGGTCATTGTCGCCCTACATCCCGGCACCGTAGAGACGGCCTTCACCGCAGATTACCCCGCGCATCGCAAGGTTACGGCGTCCGAATCGGCGGATAACCTGTTGCGCGTGCTGAACAATTTGACGTCGAAGGAGACCGGGCAGTTCTTCGACTGGGCCGGCAAGGCGGTGCCGTGGTGAGGCTGATCCTGATCCTCGGCGACCAGCTCTCGCCCGAGATCCCGGCGCTGAAACGGGCCGACAAGGCGCAGGACCGCGTGGTCATGGCCGAGGTCGCCGACGAGGCCGCCTATGTGCCCCACCACCCCAAGAAGATCGCGCTGATCTTCGCCGCCATGCGCAAATTCGCCGCCCGGCTGCGGGACGATGGCTGGCAGGTCGACTACACGCGGCTCGATGACGAAGACAACGCGGGCTCCATCCCCGGCGAACTCCTGCGCCGCGCCGACCAGCATGGCACGTCAAAGGTGCTCGCCACCCGCCCCGGCGAGTGGCGGCTGATCGAGGCGCTGCAGGACATGCCGCTCGACGTGACGCTTCTGGAGGACAGCCGCTTCATCGCCTCGCACCGCGAGTTCGACACTTGGGCCGAGGGGCGCAAGGCGCTGCGGATGGAGTATTTCTACCGCGAGATGCGGCGCAAGACCGGCCTGTTGATGGACGGCGACCAGCCCGAGGGCGGCAAATGGAATTACGATTCCGAGAACCGCAAACCCGCGCCCGATGACCTATTCGCCCCGAAACCCCTCTGGTTTGAACCCGACGCGACGGTCGCCGAGGTGCTGGACCTCGTGGAAACCCACTTCGGCAAGAATTTCGGGACGCTCAAACCCTTCGGCTATGCGACGGATGCCGATCAGGCAGGAAAGGTGCTCGATCACTTCATCAAACACGCCCTGCCCTCGTTCGGCGATTATCAGGACGCGATGCTGCAGGGGAACCGCTTCCTCTATCATTCGCTGATCTCGGCCTATCTCAATATCGGTCTGCTCGATGCGCTCGATATCTGCCAGCGGGTCGAAAAGGCCTATCTCGACGGCCACGCGCCTTTGAATGCCGCCGAGGGCTATATCCGTCAGATCCTCGGCTGGCGGGAATTCATGCGCGGCATCTATTTCCGCGAAGGGCCCGAGTATCCGCACCGCAACCAGCTGAACCACCATCGCAAATTGCCGCCGCTCTATTGGGGCGCGAAGACACGGATGAATTGCCTTAGCCACGCCGTCGCCCAGACGCGGGACGAGGCCTATGCCCATCACATCCAGCGCCTGATGATCACCGGCAATTTCGCCCTCATCGCCGGGATCAATCCGGCCGAGGTGCATGACTGGTATCTCGCGGTCTATATCGACGCCTTCGAATGGGTCGAGGCGCCGAATACCGTCGGCATGAGCCAATTCGCGGATGGCGGGCTGGTGGGGTCGAAACCCTATGTCTCGTCAGGGAATTACATCGACAAGATGTCGGATTATTGCGGCGCCTGCGATTATAGCGTGAAGGCCAAGACCGGCGAGAAGGCCTGCCCGTTCAACCTGCTCTATTGGAAACTCCTCGACCGCCATCGCGACCGGTTCGAGGGCAATCCCCGCATGGCGCAGATGTACCGCACCTGGGACCGCATGGACGCGAAACACCGCGCGACGGTGCTGGACGAGGCCGAGGCCTTCCTCCAGCGCCTGTCGCGCGGCGATCCGGTTTAGTCGAGCGACTTGTCGCTGGCGTCGGCCTGACCGTCGATCCAGTAGCCTGCGGCCTTCATCTGATGACGCGGATGGCCGCGTTCCTCGAAATGATCGCGCAGGGCACGGGCGACCTTGGCCTCGGCGGCGATCCAGATGAAGCCGCGACCCTCGGGCAACGCGATGCCCTTCGCTGCGTCCAAGAGGGGCGCGATCTCGGCGGCCTGTTCGACCGGGCGGTGCACCCAATGGGCTTGCTGCGTCGCGGCCGAGGTCCAGACCTGCTCGTCCGCCGCCTCGGGAACGGCGCCCAGGGTGATGACGGTTTGCCCCGCCGGCAGTTCCTCGACCCAGCGGCCCATCGCGGGGAGGCCGGTCTCGTCGGTGATGAACAGCCACCAGTCGAACACCGGCGCCACCACGGCCGAGCCGCGCGGGCCGCCGATGGTCAGGCTGTCGCCGGCTTTAGCGCCCAGCGCCCAGGCGGTCGCAGGGCCGGCCTCGTGCACGGCGAAATCGACGACCAGCGTGCGGGCGGCGTTGTCATAGGCGCGGGGCGTGTAGTCGCGCATCTCGGGCTTCTCGGCGCCCGTGTCGATCATCAGCTTCAGATGGTCGTCGGGCGCGAGCGACGTGAAATCCGCCAGATCCTCGCCCGAGAGCGTGATGCGGATCATGTGGGGGGTGAGGGTCGCCACCCCGGCCACCGTCAACTGGCGGCGTTTGAGTTCGTGGCGGTGGCGGGTGATGATCTGTTCCATGGTCGGTGTGTCCGATGAAGGGATGACGGTCACGAGCCGTCGTTCAGGCTTTCGGCCGCGCGGTTCAGGACGGCGGCGATGGCGGTGATCCGCTCGGGCGTAGGGCTGGCGGAGAGCTGGGCCCGGAGCGCGGCCTTGACGGCATCCATCGCCGTCTCGACCTCGTCGGGCATCAGGGGTCGGCAGGGCGGTTTGCGGGTCAGTAGATCCGCGACCGCCCCTTCGTTCGCAGCAAGGAAGCTCTGCCCTGCTGCTGTAATCGTTGACAATTTCCGCCCGCCCGCATCGGGCGTGATGGCGATATAGCCCAGATCCTCCAGCCAGCTCAGCGCCGGATAGACCACGCCGGGGCTGGGGGAATAGCGGCCGCGGAACCGGTCCTCCAATGCCTTGATGATCTCATAGCCATGCCGCGGATGCTCGCCGATCATGGCAAGGATCAGAAGCCGCAGCTCGCCGTAATCGAAGAGGCGCTTGCGGGGGCGATGGGAGGCGTCAGGTTTCATGCCGGCGAAACTAATCCCGATATATCGGAAATCAAGATATATCGGGAATTTTCCGACCGGCCCGGCCTCGCACTCCTTGACCTTGCCGCGCCTTGGGGTTTGGTTCGGCCTGAGACCTGACCGGAGGGCCCCATGCGCATCGACCTCAATTCCGACCTCGGCGAGAGCTTCGGCCCCTGGGCGATGGGCGACGACACGGCGATGCTGGGCATCGTCACCTCGGCCAATGTGGCCTGCGGCGGCCATGCCTCGGACCCTGAGACGATGTATCAGACCCTGCGCACGGCCTCGGCCAAGGGCGTCGTGATTGGCGCGCATCCGGGCTATGTCGACCGCGAGGGCTTCGGCCGCCGGGTGATCCCGATGACGCCTGCCGAGATCGCGCGGATGGTCGCGGCGCAGATCGGCGCGCTCACGGGCGTCGCGGCTTTGGCGGGGGCGGAGGTCGCCTATGTGAAGGCGCATGGCGCCTTGGCCAATCTGGGCGCCGACAACCGCGCGGTGGCCGACGCGATCTGCGAGGCGGTTGCGGCGCAGCCCGGGCGGCTGGCGCTGCTCGCCATCTCGGGGACCGAGCTGGAGATCGCTGCGCGCGAGGCGGGCTTGCCGGTCTTCTCCGAGATCTTCGCCGACCGGGGCTACACGCCGGAGGGCCGTCTCGTCCCCCGCTCGCAGCCCGGCGCGATGATCCATGATCCCGCCGAGGCCTCGGACCGGCTGCTGCGCTATCTGGAGACCGGGCTCATGCCGACCGTCGGCGGTGACGCGATCCCCTTGGCGGCGCAATCGATCTGCGTGCATGGTGACAGCCCCGGCGCGGTGGCGATGGCCACCGAGGTCCGCAAGCGCCTCCTCGCCGCCGGGGTCAGCGTGGAGAGCTTCCTGTGACCCCCACGCCCGAGACGCCGCGCCTCACCCCCGTCGCCGACCACGCGCTGCTGGTGGAGTTTGCCGAGGCGCTCGACGATACCGCCCATGCCGCCGTCTTGCGGCTGGATCATGCCCTGAGCACCCATCCTGCCCCCGGCCTGCGCGAAGCCGTGCCCGCCTTCGTCAACCTGCTGGTCGAGTTCGACCCCGCGCTGACCGACCACGCCGCCATCGGCGCGCATGTGACCTCGCTGTTGGGCGCTTCCGGTGCCGAGGCAAGCGCGCCCGTCACGCATGAGATCGGTATCTGCTACGAGGCCCCCTTCGCACGCGACCTGCCCGAAGTGGCGATGAAGCTGGGCCTCAGCGAAGAGGCCGTGATCAACGCGCATCTGGCGGGCGATTACCGCGTCTATCTCTACGGTTTCGCGCCGGGCTATGCCTATATGGCCGGCGTCCGGCCCGAGCTGCGCATGGACCGCAAACCGGCGCCGGTGCGGGGTGTGGCGGCGGGGTCGGTCATCGTCGCGGGCGCGCAATGTCTGATCACGACGCTGACCATGCCGACCGGTTGGTGGATCCTCGGCCGCTCGCCTGCGAAGATCCTAACCGGCGCCGAAGACCGGCCCTTCCTCTTCGACGTGGGCGATCAGGTCCGCTTCAAACGCTTGTCGCTGGCCGAATATGAGGCCCAAAATGGCTGACGCCCTGTTCCATGTCGATTTCGCCGGGCCCTTGGTCAGCCTTCAGGACGCGGGCCGCCCCGGCCATATGCGCTTCGGGGTCCCTTCCTCGGGCGGGATGGACCGCAAGGCGCTGGCTTTGGCCAATCTCGCTTTGGGCAATCCCGCCGGCGCGCCGGTGATCGAGGTCTCGCTCGGCGGGCTGCGGATGACCTGCACCGAAGGTACCGTCTCGCTTGCCGTGACCGGCGGCGCCTTCGTGGTGGAAGCGGGCGCGCGCAAGCTGGCCTCATGGCATGTCGTCACCCTGACGGCGGGCGAGACGCTGGTGATCCGCCCCGGCCATTGGGGCGCCTGGGCCTATGTCGCTTTCGCGGGCGCGCTGGACTGCCCACGTTGGCTCGGCAGCGCCTCGACCCATGCCGGATCGGGGCTGGGTGGCGGGGTGGTGAAGTCGGGCCAGACGCTGCGCATCATCGACGCCCAGACCCGGCCCGAGCGCGACCTCCCCCTGCCCGTCACCTGCCGCCCGCGCCAGAAGCTGCATGTCGTCATGGGCCCGCAGGACCGCTGCTTTCCGGCCGAGACTCTGGAGACTTTCCGTGCCGGGCCGTGGCAAGTGACGGCGCAGGGCGACCGGATGGGGATGCGGCTGAAGGGTCCGAAGCTGGAGTTGGGCGACGCGCTGTCGATCCCCTCGGAGCCGATCCTGCGGGGCTCGGTTCAGGTGGCGGGCGACGGTGTGCCGACGCTGCTGATGGCCGATCACCAGACCACCGGCGGCTATCCCAAGATCGCCACGGTGCTGGACGACGACACCGACGGCTTCGCACAACTCCGCGCCGGCGACCCGTTGGAGCTGGTGGTGCTGACGCCTGCCGAGGCGGCGACCCTCGCCCGCTTCCGCAAGGACCGCTGGGCCGAGTATCTCGCTCGCCGGGCCGAGGCTCAGGCCTGAGCCAGCAGCGCCGCTTTCAGCCAGTCGATGAAGACCCGCGTCTGCGGGCGCATCGGCCCCTTGGGCGTTGCGGCGAAGTAATAGACCGGGGATTCCGTCGGCAGCGGCACGCGGACAAGGCGGCCGCTGTCCAACTCCTCGCGCACCAGCATCTCGGACGCGATGAGCACGCCGAGCCCCCGCAACGCTGCTGAAATCTCCAGCATCGCGGCGCCGGGCCAGATCTGCCGCACCTGCGCCATGTCGACACCGACCTCGCGCATCGGGTCCTCGGCGAAGGCGAAGCCGCGCTGGTAGATCCACGGCAGATCCGTCAGCGGCACCGTCCCGTCCCGCCAGAGCGAAGGGGCCGCGACGGCGATCCGGCGGGTGGCGAGAAGCAGTTCGGACTGCAGGCCCGGCCAGTCGGGATCGGGCACCATGCTGGTCCGCAGGGCTAGGTCCAGCCCCTCGGCCGCCAGATCGACGGCGTCCTGCGTGGGATGGAAGGACAGGCGGAAGCCAGGATGCTCGGCCCAGAACCGGTCGAGCAAGGGCATCAGCACGATCTGCACGAAAAACACCGTCGCGGTGATCTGCAGGGGCCGCCCGGCGGCCTGCGCACGCAGGTCCTCGACGCCCTGCGCGAGGCGGTCGAACCCTTCGGCCAAGGCCTGCGCCAGCGTCGTCCCCTCGGCGGTCAGTGCGACACCGCGCCCGGCCCGCCGCAGCAGCGCGACGCCCAGATCGGCCTCCAGCGCGCGCACCTGCTGGGCCACGGCGGCATGCGTGACATTCAACGCCCGCGCCGCACCCGCGAAGCTGCCCGCCCGCGCCGCCTGATCAAAGGCGCGCAGGGCGGTGAGCGGGGGCAGCGTCTTCCAATCCGGCGCCATACGATACCTCACCTATCATATAGGCATTTATTGCTGCGTCGCCTCCGGGCCTCAAGCGAAATAACTAAAGGGATGTCCCAGACCAAGGAGCATCCCACATGCTACCCCTGCTTTCACAAGACCTGATGCGGGCCTACCGGCGCCACGGCGTCGATGGCCGCCCGCTGGACCAGAACGCTGCGAACCTTCTGGACCTGCGCAACGCCCAGCGCGAGGAGAAGCGCGCGACCGAACGCGAGGCCGCTTCCGGCTCGCGCCCGGTCCGTCGCCCTTGGTGGAAGGCCCTGCTGCCGCGCCTCAAACGCGCATGACGAAGGGGGCCCCGAGAGGCCCCCTTCCCGCGCGGCAAGGCGCGTTTACTGCAGCAGCTCGGTCCAGATCTGCGTGCGGATATCCTGGATCTCCTGCGGGCAAGCCGGCGAGAAGCGACCGGCCTCGACCAGTTCCTCGGGGATCACGATCTCGGGCGCGGATTGCATGTCGGCGTCCATGAATTCCTCGGAGCCAGCCACACCATTGCCGTAGCGCGCGAAGTTCGACAGCATCGCCGCATGCTCGGGCTGGAGGATGTAGTTGATGAAGATCATCGCATTCTCGGTGTTCTGGGCGTCGGCCAGAACGGCGGCATTGTCCATCCACACCGGATAGCCGGTGGCCGGATAGCCATAGGCGATATCCTCGTTTTGCAGGCGGGCGCGCATGGTGGCGCCGTTCCAGTAGATGCCCGCAAGGATGTCACCGGCGACGTAGTTGTCGATCGTGCCGTAATCCAGCGACAGCCAATGCGGCTTGGCCTCCATCAGCATGTCGCGGGTGGCGCGCAGCACATCCATGTCGGTCGTGCACACGTTGTCCCCGCCGGCGGCGTAGATGGCGATGGCCATCACGTCCGACATCTCGGGGATGACGTTGATGCGGCCATCGAGCGCCTCGGGCGGGTTAAAGATGATGTCGGCGGTGTTGATGTCGCCGTCATAGACCGAGGTGTTGACCGCGATCCCGGTCGTGCCCCATTGCCACGGCACGGTGTATTCGCGGCCCGGGTCGAAATCGACATCCACCCATTGCGGGGCGATGTTGCCGCGATCCGTGACGATCTCGGGGTCGAGCGGTTGCAGCAGGCCTTCCGAGATCCAGGTCTGGACGTAGGAATGCGTCGGCACGACGATATCGAAGCCGTGGCCGCCCTGCCGGATGCGGGCCAGCGCCGTCTCGTTCGAGTCGAAGTCGGTGATCGTCACCTCGATGCCGGTGTCGGCGGTGAACTGCTCGATCAGCTCGGGGCTGGTGTAGTTGCCCCAGTTGTAGATGTTCAGCACGCCATCGGCATGCGCCATCCCGGCCGAGGCCAGCAGGGCGAGCGTCGAAACCAGTGTCTTTTTCATGTGTTGGCTCCCAGTTGGTTCTTGGTCGTTGGTCTTGATTGGATCAGCCGCGCTTGCGGGTGATCAGGAAGAACGCGGTCACGAAGAGCAGCGACAGGGCCAGGAACAACGTGGCGATCGCGTTCATCTCGGGCGTGATGACCCGGCGCAGCTGGCCGAGCATATAGGTCGGCAGGGTATCCTGACCGGCCGATTTCACGAATTCGGTGATGACGACGGTATCGAGGGAAATCACGAAACCCAACATGAATCCGGCGGCGATGCCGGGCACCAGCAAAGGCAGCGTGATGTAGCGGAAGGCTTGCAAGGGGCTCGCGTAGAGGTCCGAGGCGGCGGTCTCCAGCGTCGGGTCCAGTGTCTCGAGCCGCGCGCGAATGGGCAGATAGGCGAAGGGGATGCAGAAGGCCGTGTGCGCGGCCACAAGGTATCCCATCCCGGTATAGCCCGTGCTCACCTTGACCCAGGCAACGACGATCAGCAGGGCGATGCCGGTGACGATCTCGGGCACCATGAGGGGCTGGTTGATCAGCGCATAGATCATCGTCTGGCCGGGGAAGCGGCTGACCCGCGTCGTCGCCAGGGCCGCCGGCACCGCCAGCGCGGTTGCCACGCTGGCCGCCACCGCTGCCAGCCAGAGCGAGCGGATGGACACGTCCTGCACCTGCTCATTGGCGAAGGCGGCGTAGTACCATTGCAGCGAGAACCCGTCCCATTCCGATTGCGAGGGGCCGGCGTTGAAGCTGAACACCACCAGCACGAGGATCGGCAGGTAAAGCAGCACGAAGGTTGCCACCGCGATCACGCCGAAGCCCGGCAGGCGGCGCACGTCATAGGACTTAGCCACGGCGTTTGCCCTCCTCGGAATTGACCGCGCGCAGGTAGAAGACCAGCGCCGCCATGACGACAATGAGCAGCAGCATCGACAGCGCCGCACCGAGCGGCCAGTTGCGCCCCTGTCCGAATTGCAGCGCGATCAAGTTGCCCAGCATCATCGTCCGCCCGCCGCCCAGCACGCGCGGAGTCACATAGGCGCCGATCGACGGAATGAAGACGAGGATCGAGCCCGCGACGAAGCCCGGCTTCACCAAGGGCAGGATCACGTGCCACAGCACGCGGGCGCGGCTGGCGTAGAGGTCATAGCCCGCCTCGACCAGCCGGAAATCCAGCTTGTCCATCGCCGCATAGAGCGGCAGCACCATCAGCGGCAGGAAGACATAGGCCATGCCCAGCAGGATCGCGAAGTTCGAATAGAGCAACTGCAGCGGCTCATCGATGATGCCCAGCGCCATCAGCACGGTGTTGATCATGCCGGTGCCGCGAATGAGTTCCTGAATGGCGAAGGTGCGGATCAGCAGGTTGGTCCAGAAGGGGATGGTGATCAGGAAAAGCCACAGCGCGCGTTTCTCGGGCGTACGGGTGGCGATGAACCACGCGGTCGGGAAGCCGAGGAAGGCGCAGATCAGTGTCGTCTGCACCGACAGCCAGACCGTTCGGCCGAAGACGGTGAGGTTGGCCCAGTTCCAGCTGACATTCTCGGGTTCGAAAATATCGCGGGAAAAGAAGACCTTGAACCAGCCCTCGGTCGAGAAGTCCCAAGTCACCCCGCCGATGTTACCGGGGCTAAGGAAGGAATAGACCGCCACGATCATCAACGGCCCCGAGGCCGCGACCAGCAGCACAAGAAGCGCGGGCGCGCTGAGGAGCCATTTCCAGCCGTGGCGTTCGGTATCGTCGCGCGCGGCCATGGGATCAGTCCTTCAGGATGCGGAGCGTGCCCGCGCCAAGGCCGATGCCGACCGTCTGACCCGGCTCGGGCGAGGCCATGTCGGTGGCGTTCTGGCGGCGCAGGATGAAGCCCTGCCCGTCCGACAGCGTCAGATGGATATGGGTGTCAGTGCCGAAGAAGGTGCTGGTGCCGACCGTCGCCTGCATCTCGCCCTGACCGGCGGGCATCAGCGTGGCCTGTTCCGGGCGCACGACGGCGGTGACCTCCTGCCCGGTCACGGGGATCATCCCCTCGGGCAGACGCGCGGCGGCTTGCGTGCCGCCCGGCAGGGTCACGGTTGCCGCCTGCCCGTCCGAGGCTGCCACCGGGACCGTCAGGAAGTTGGTATCGCCGATGAAATCCGCGACGAAGCGGTCGGCGGGGGCGTGGTAGATCTCATGCGGGGTGCCCAGTTGCAGGATGCGGCCCGCGCTCATCACCGCGATCCGGTCGGACATCGTCAGCGCCTCCTCCTGATCGTGGGTGACGAAGACGAAGGTGATCCCGGTCTCGGATTGCAAGCGTTTGAGTTCGCTCTGCATTTCCTTCCGTAGCTTCAGATCCAGGGCGCTGAGTGGCTCGTCGAGCAGCAGCACCCGAGGCCGGGGCGCCAAGGCCCGCGCCAGCGCCACCCGCTGCTGCTGCCCGCCCGAGATCTCGGACGGTTTACGGTCCTTCATCGCCTCCATCCGCACGAGGCGCAGCATCTCGGCCACCGTGGCGTCGATCTCGGATTTCGGCTTGCCCAGCATCTTCAGCCCGAAGCCGATATTCTGCGCGACGCTCATATGCGGGAAGAGCGCGTAATTCTGGAAGACGGTGTTCACCGGACGGGCATTCGGACCCTTGGCCGCGACCTCCTCGCCGTTGATCCGCAGACTGCCCGAAGAGGGCGCCTCGAACCCGGCGATGGTGCGCAGAAGCGTGGTCTTGCCGCAGCCCGAGGGGCCCAGCAGCGTGAAGAACTCGCCCGTGCCGATGGTCAGGTTGATGTCCGACAGCGCCCGGAAGGCCGATGCCCCCTGCCCGAAGACCTTGCCAAGGCCGCTAATCTCGATCTCGTTGCCGCTCATGCCGCGCCCTCCCAGACGACGCGCCCGCCGCAGATGGTCTTGGCGGCACTCATGGTGCCGATCTCCTCGGGCGCGGTGGCCTCGATATCGCCCGACAGGATCACCAGATCGGCGAGGTATCCGGGTTTCAGCATGCCCTTGCGGTCCTCCGTATGCTCGGCATAGGCGCCACCGATGGTATAGCCCTTCAGCGCCGCCATCAGATCCAGCGACTGGTCGTTCGCGCCCTCATAGGTCGGGCGGGTCATGGCGGCCTGAATGCCGCGGAACGGGTTGATATCGGCGACCGGCCAGTCCGAGGCGAAGGCCAGATGCGCGCCCGCCTCGGCCAGTTCGCGGCAGAGATAGGCATCCTTCCAGCGGTGCTTTGCCAGCTTGTTCATCGTTGGAAAGACGGGGAAATCCATCGCGCCGGGCGCATGCACCGGCTGGATCGAGGCGGTGACGCCCAGCGCAGCCAGTCGCGGTACATCGGCGCGGTCGATCAGTTCGATATGCTCGATCCGGTGGCGCGCATCGCGCTTGCCATTGGCCGCCTGCGCGGCCTCGTAGCCATCAAGCACCCGCCGAACCGCCCCGTCACCGATGGCATGGACGGCGATCTGCAGGCCCCGGCGGTCGGCTTCGATGGCGATCTCGTTGAAGCGCTCGGCCGTGTGCAGCGGGTCGCCCTTCCAGCCGGGGCTGTCCGGGTAGTCATGGATCATCGCCGCCGTCTCGCTGTCGACAACGCCGTCCATGAACAGCTTCACGAAGCCCGATGACAGCCAGTCATCGCGGAACTCGTCGGACAGCGATGTCGCGCCGGCCAGATCCGCGACCTGCCGATGGGGCCGGTAGTGGAAGGGCACACGGACCCGCGCGGTCAGCCGCCCTTGCCGCCGCAACTCTGAGAGAACCAGCAGCGTGTAGCGGTTGCCGTCCATGTTCACGAGCGAGGTAAAGCCCTGTTTCGCGCAATGCTGCAGCCCCCGCTCCATCGGCTCCAGATCCGCCATCAGGTCGTCATGCGAGGGCGTCGGCACCGGTTCCTCGCCCGTGGCGATCCCGGCATTGATGCGGTCCTGCCCGGTCAGTTTCAGCACCGGCGAGAAGGCCTCGAATTCCCGCAACTCGCCCGTCGCGAGGCCGTCCTCGCCCATGACGATCTCGTTGCCGGTGCCGAGGCTGCGCCCCTGCAGGATCCCCGCCATCTCCAGCGCCTTGGTATTGGCCCAGGCGGTGTGGTGATCGGCTGCGGTGAACAGCACGGGACGGTCGGCGACGATAGCGTCGATGTCGTGACGGGTGAGCGAGCGACCGTAGATCGCGTAATCGCAGCCCTGCCCCATCAGCATCACCGCATCCGGGTTGGCGCTGGCATAGGCGGTCAGCGCCTCGGTCAGCGCCTCGGGGCCTTCGACGCCGAGGAGTTGCAGATGCGCCAGCTCGTTGCCGCCCATGAAAAGGTGCAGGTGGCTCTCGATGAAACCCGGCAGCACGGTGGCCCCGCCCGCGTCGATCACCTGGCACCCGCCGCCTGCCAGCGACAGGATCGTCGCGGTATCGCCCAGCGCCAGAATCCGCTCGCCCTGCAGCGCGATGGCCTCGGCGCGGGGGTTGTCATCGTCCATCGTCAGGACACGCGCATTGGTCACGATCAGCGTCGCAAGGCCCATGATTACCCTTCCCCATCACCCCGGTTGCGACTCAGTTGAGCAAGTATTTGATCAAATTGCAACGACGGCTTCCCAGCCCCAGCAGCTTTTCCAGCCCTGCCCCAAGGGCCAGCAAGCCTGCGCGCAGGAAATGGGCAGGTCTTGCCCCTGAGCGCATGCGGCGAAGCGCAAGGCTATCTAAGCAACTGGGAACACGATGCAATTCCTGCTCGCCACTGACCACCCCGCCACGACAGCACTGGCCTTTCCGTGGCGAAACGCCATAGTGTCAGCGGTAACGACGCGCCCGGATGCAGGAGCAGGCATGGACAAGGCAGTTCTCGAAGACGGCGCGGTGCGCGTGTCGGTTCTGGGCTATGGCGCCCGGGTTCAGGACTGGCGCCTGCCCAGCGGCGGCACCGAGGTCTCGGCCGTTCTGGGCCATGCCGAGGCCGAGGCGTATCGCCGCGATCCCTTCTTCCTCGGGGCCATTGTCGGGCGGGTCGCCAACCGGATCGGCGGTGCGCGCTACCGGCAGAACGACCAGACGGTGATCCTGCAGGCCAATGACGGCGCGAACCAGCTGCATGGCGGCGCCGGCGGGCTCTACGCCGTCGATTGGCGGATCGATATGGACGGCCCGCGCCGCCTGCTCCTGTCCCACCACTCGCCGGACGGGGCCATGGGCTTCCCCGGCTCCGTGGACTTCGAGGTCGAGATGACCCTGACCGGCCATCGCCTGACCTGGGACATGCGGGCCCGGGTGGACCGCGAAACGCCGATCTCGCTGGCGCAACACAATTACTACCGATTGGGCGGCGGCAAGATCACGGGCCGCATCGACGCCCCGGAACGGCTGCAGCGCGACGCCGCGGGCATCATGACCGGCACCCGCCTGCCCGCCGCGCCCTATGATCTGCGCACCCCCGCCCCGCTGCCTGCCGACGCCGATGATTTCCTGCTGTTCGATCCCGCGCGTGACCCGGAAGTGCCGGTGGCCGAGTTCCATGCCGAAGGCGGTCTGCGCCTGCGGATGTGGAGCGACCAACCCGGCGCGCAGCTGTATTCCGGCCATGGGCTGGGCGCCCCCTTCGCGCCGCGCGACGGCTTCTGTCTTGAGCCCTCGGGCCTGCCGAATGCGGTGAACCGGGTCGAGTTTCCGACCATGATGTGCAGCCCCGACCGCCCCTACCGGCAGGTGCTCAGCGTCGAGATCACCGATGGCTGAAACGCCGGAGACGCTCGTCGATCGTCTGACGCTGGCCGAGCAGGTCGCGCTGCTGTCGGGGGCGGATTTCTGGTCCCTGCCCGCGATCCCGCGCCTGAACATCGGCGCCTTGCGGATGAGCGACGGCCCCAACGGCGCGCGCGGCTCGGGCTCTCTGGTCGGTGGGGTCAGCGCGGCGGCGTTCCCGGTTGGGATTGCGCTGGGGGCCAGCTGGGACCCCGCGCTTGTCTCCGACGTGGCGGGCGCCATTGCCGAGGAGATGCGGTCCAAAGGGGCGCAGGTGGCGCTGGGGCCGACGATCAACCTGCAGCGCACGCCGCTGAACGGGCGCAATTTCGAATGCCATAGCGAGGACCCTGAGCTCGCCGCCGCGCTGGCGGTCGCCTATGTCCGCGGGCTGCAGGCCAAGGGCATCGCCGCGACGCCCAAGCATTTCGCCGGCAACGAATCCGAGATCGAGCGCACCACGGTCGATTCCCGCATCGACGAAGAGACCCTGCGCGAGATGTATCTGCGCCCGTTCGAGGCCGCCGTGCGTCAGGGCGGGGCCTGGGCGGTGATGACCTCGTACAACCGGCTGAACGGCACCTATAGCGCTGAGAACACTAGGCTTCTGCGCGATGTCCTGCGCGGGGACTGGGGCTTTGACGGGGCGGTGATCTCGGATTGGTTCGGCTCGCGCTCGATGGCGCCGACGCTGGCGGCGGGGCTGGATATCGAAATGCCCGGCCCCTCGCGCGACCGGGGCGCCGCCTTGGTCACGGCGGTCGAGGCCGGGGCGATCCCGGCCGCACTTATCCGCGATCGGGCGCTGGCCGTCCTGCGGCTGATGGCCCGGACCGGCGTGCTGGACGGCCCCCGCCCGCATGCGGAGCGCGCCGAGGACCGGCCCGAACACCGCGCCCTGATCCGTCGCGCCGGGGCGGCGGGCATGGTGTTGTTGAAGAACGGCGGGCTCTTGCCGCTGGCCGCGCCGGGGCGGATCGCGGTGATCGGCCCCAATGCCAAGGTCGCACAGATCATGGGCGGCGGCTCGGCCCAGCTGAACCCCCATCGCCGCGTTAGCCCTTGGGACGGGCTGGTGGCCCGGCTGGGCGAGGAGGTGCTGAGCCACGCGCCCGGCTGCACCAACCACCGCTGGGAGCCGCTGCTGCACGGCGCCTTCCACGTCGACTTCCACGCAGGCCCCGAGCTTCAGGGCCCGGTCGTCGCGCGCCAGACGCTCGATCAATCGACCGCCTTCTGGACCGAACCCGTGGCGGACGGCGCGGTCTCCCCCACCGATTTCTCGGCCCGCATCCGGGGCCGGCACCGCGTGATGACGACTGGCCGCTACCGGCTGGGCTTGCACACGACCGGCCCGGCGCGGCTGATCCTCAATGGCGCGACGGTGATCGACCTTCGCGAGGGCTGGACCAAGGGCCGTACCTTCTTCGAGGAAGGCTGCGACGAGGTGACGGTCGAGCTGGACCTCGCCACTGGCCAAGACCTCGACCTGACGCTGGAGCTGACCGCCCGCACCGGCGACAACCTGCAGCACACGGCGTTTCGCTTCGGTCTTGGCCCCGTGTTGGGCGCTGACGCCATCGCCGAGGCGGCGCGACGGGCCGCAGATGCCGATGTCGCGCTGGTCTTTGCCGGACGCTCGGGCGAGTGGGATACCGAAGGCTCCGATCTGACCGACATCACGCTGCCCGGCGCGCAGGACGCCTTGATCGCCGCTGTTCTGGCTGCGAACCCCAACACCGTCGTCGTGCTGCAAACCGGCGGACCGGTGGCGATGCCATGGATCGCGGCCGCCCCCGCCGTGCTGCAGGCGTGGTATCCGGGACAGGAGGCCGGCCATGCCATCGCCGACGTGCTGTTCGGCGCGGCCGAGCCCGGCGGCCGCCTGCCCCAGACCTTCCCGGTCACGCTGGCCGACAGCATCGTCGGCCATGACCCGCAGGCCTATCCCGGCGTCGACGGCGCGGTGACCTATACCGAGGGGCTGTTCACCGGCTATCGCCACCATGACCGCAGCGGCATCGCGCCGCTGTTCCCCTTCGGCCACGGGCTGAGCTACGCACGGTTCCAACTGGCGGACGCCGACATCGGGCCGGACCGGGTGGCGGTCACCCTGCGCAATCTCTCGGAGCGGGACGGCGCGACGGTAGTGCAACTGTACCTAGGCCACCCGGACCCGTCGCGCCCGGTACGGCAGCTGCAGGCCTTCGAGCGTGTCGCCCTCGCCGCCGGGGCCGAGACGCGCCTGACCCTTCCCCTCCCTCCCCGTGCCTTCGCGCGATGGGATGCGGGCGCCGGCGGCTGGCGCATCGACGCCGGGGCGTATCGGGCGGAGGTCGGTTTCTCGGTCGTGGATCTGTCCGTCACGGGGCTCATCACCCGAAGCGCCGCCTTCTGGACCGCCGATGCGCCTTGAAAGCAACGGAACAGACGGGACCTTGCCCAGCGCGAAAATATCGTCCGCTCAACGGAACTTTCCGCCGCACCCGGCGTTTCCCTCGCAATGCGCTCGCCTTGGCCCCGCCTCGTCGATGACGCCAAGACGACAACAGGATTGCGAACGACGTGCTGGACAAGCAAGAAGACCTCGCCGCGCCGCGGAACGCTCCGCGCCCCCGGCCCACCACCCTGCGTGACGCCCTCAAGCACAGCACCGACGAGAGACACCAAGCCCTCGACGCCCGCCTCTCGGCCCTGAACCTCCTCAAACCGGAACGCCGCGCCGAGTTCTGCCGCATCCAGCTGCTGGGCTTCCGCAGCCTGCGCGCCGCCTGTGCCGGTGACGCCGCCGAAGGCAGCGCCGTCCTGCACCGGCAGATCGACGTGCTGGAGGCCGAATGCGGCGTCGAGCCCGAGCTGTGCAACCCCACGCCCGTCGCCTGCCTGCACCCCGATGCCGTGGCCTATGTCACCTTGGGCGCGCAGATGGGCAACGCGATGATGCGGCGCGCCCTGCCCGAGGATCAACAGACCGGCCCCTTCGGCCTTGAGCCCGATATGGCCGCCTGGCGCGCCTTCTGTGAACGCATGCGGAGTATCGACCCCGACGAGGCGCAGGCCCACAGCATCCTGCGCGATGCGCGTGACGCTTTCTCGGTGTTCCTCGCTGCCGCAGACGAGGTGCTGGGCCAGCCCTTCCCCACCGAGGCCGAGACTGAGGCCGCGCTGCCGGTGCAGGCAGCCTCCTGATGGCCGACGCCTTTATCCCGACCGACGTCCCCGTTGATCTGACCAATTGCGACCGCGAGCCGATCCACCTTTTGGGCAATGTCCAAAGCTTCGGCACTCTGATCGCCATCTCGGCCGACTGGATCGTCCAGCATGTGTCCGAGAATGCTGACAAACTGCTGGGCCTGCCCGCGGCCGAGATGATCGGCCAGCCGCTGTCGCTGTTCCTGCCCCGCGCCGCGATGCACCGGCTGCGCGACGCGATCGGCACTGCCTCGCACGAGAACAGCGTCGTGCGCGCCTTTGGCTATGACCTGTTCGGCGATGGACGGTTGTTCGACCTCTCCAGCCACCAATCCGGCCACAGCTTCGTCTTCGAATTCGAACCCAAGCTGCGCGGCAATGGCCATGACGAGCTGGCGCTGATCCAGCCGATGCTGCGCCGGGTTTCGATCCAGCGCGATACCTTGACCTCGGCCCATGCCGCGGCCGAACAATTGCGCGCGCTCACCGGCTTCGACCGGGTGATGGTCTACCGCTTCGGCCCGGAAGGCGACGGCACCGTCATCGCCGAAGCCAAGGACGCCGAGGATACCGAGACCTACATGGGGATGCATTTCCCCGCCTCGGACATCCCCCGTCAGGCGCGCGAGCTGTACAAGCGCAGCCTCTTGCGGCTGATCAAGGATGTGGATGACCACGTCTCGCCGATCCAGCCGCAGGTCAGTCCCGAGGGCACGCCGCTGGATCTGTCGATGGCCGTGACCCGCGCGGTCTCGCCCATTCACCTTGAATACCTGCGCAACATGAAGGTCCGGGCGTCGATGTCGGTGTCGATCATGCACCGGGGCGAGCTGTGGGGCCTGTTCGCCTGCCACCACCGCGCGCCGTTGTACATCGACTACGAGCGCCGCACCGCCATCGAGCTTCTGGCCCAGTTCTTCGCCTACGAGATCGAACGGCAGGAGGCCAAGGAAACCTCGGACGCCGCCGGCCGCGCCCAGCGCCTGCATGACCGCCTGATGGTGCGCCTGTCCTCGGGCGAGTCGCTGGACACCGTCTTCCCCACCATCGCCGAGGAAATCGGCAAGGTCGTGCCGCATGACGGCATCGCGCTGTATTCGGACGGCGAATACAGCACCCGCGGGGCTGCGCCGACCAAGGCGCAGTTCCAGACCATCGCGCGGTTCCTCAACACCGCCGCGGCCAGCCGGGTCTATGCGACCGACCATCTCTCGCTGCGCCTGCCGTCGATGGCCGACGCGACTGAGACCTGTGCGGGGATTCTCGCCATCCCGATCTCGCGCACGCCGCGGGACTACATCGTGCTGTTCCGCACCGAGGTCGTGCGGCAGGTCAACTGGGCCGGCAATCCCAACAAACCCGTCGAAGTGGGCCAGCACGGCGCGCGCCTCACCCCGCGCAAGAGCTTCGAGATCTGGAAGGAAGATGTCGGCGCTCGGTCCGAGCAATGGTCGGCCACCGCCCTGCGCGCCGCCGAGGCGATCCGCGTGACCCTGCTGGAAGTCGTGCTGAAGCTCTCGGACGAGGTGAATGCCGAGCGCAAGCGTGCGCAGGACCAGCAAGAGCTGTTGATCGCCGAGCTGAACCACCGCGTGCGCAACGTGCTGGGCCTGATCCGCTCGCTGGTTGGGCAGTCGAAACGCTCGGCCAACTCGATCGAGGATTTCACCGCCGCCGTCGATGGCCGCATCCACGCGCTGGCACAGGCGCATGATCAGCTGACCTCGACCGAATGGTCGCCAGTGCCGTTCCGGGCGCTGCTGAACAAGGAGTTGGACGCCTATATCGCCGGCGAAAGCCACCGCGTCAGCATCGAAGGCCCGCGCATCCTTCTGGCGCCTGAGGCCTTCTCGACCATGGCGCTGGTGTTCCACGAACTGGTGACGAACTCGGTTAAATATGGCGCGCTCTCGGTGCCTGCCGGCCGGGTTGAGGTGACCATCGATCATCGCCCCGACGGCATCACCCGGCTGCGCTGGGCAGAGGCCGGCGGCCCGCCGGTCCGCGCGCCCGAGCGTCGGGGCTTCGGCACCACGATCATCGAGAAATCGGTGCCGTTCGAGCTGAAGGGCACCGCCGACATCCGCTTCGCCGTCACCGGCCTTGTCGCGGACTTCGCCCTGCCCGAGCGGTTCATCACCCTCGCCCCGGACGAGCCGGCGCCCGAACCCGCAGGCGTGCAGCTGGCGGCGCCCGCGCCCAGCCTGTCGGGCACGGCCTTGGTGGTCGAGGACAACATGATCATCGCCATGGACGCCGCCGACATCCTGGAGACGCTCGGCGCCGACAAGGTGCATGTCGCAGGCTCGGTGGCCGAGGCGCTGCGGATCGCGGAATCGCATCCGTTGAAACTGGCGGTGCTGGACGTGAACCTCGGGGCGGAGACCAGCCTGCCGGTGGCGCAGGTTCTGGCGGCGCAGGGCGTGCCCTTCGTGCTGGCCTCGGGCTATGCCGGTGAGGGGGATCAGCTGTCGCGCTTCCCTTCGGCCCCGGTGATCCAGAAGCCCTTCACCATCGAAACCCTGTCCAAGGGCTTGGCAAAGCTGCTGAAACCCTGACGGTTGCGGGGCCGCTGGCTGAGTTCAGCTCGGCCGGCGGTTCAGCAGCTCACCCAGCTCCTGGATCGCGGCCGAGGCCCGGCGTCCCGCATCTTCCAGCGCATCGGCAAGGATCTTCGCCCGGTCCCCGTCGACGCCCCGGCGCAACAGGTTGGCGCCGCTGGTCGAAACCGTCGAGACATTGGTCATCGCGTGCAGCGTCTCGCTGAGCTTGGCCAGAAGTTCGGCCTGCGGATGGGTGGCCAACGCGGCTTCGGTCGCTTCGATCGGTTCGGCCATGCGGGACGACAGGACCAACACCTTCGACACCGCACCCTTCTCCCATTCCAACGGCAGGCACTCAACCTCCCACGCGCTGAGGCGACCGTTGCTGCGGAAGGTGCCCACGAATTCGTTCGGTTTACCCGCGAAGGCGCATTCGACCGCACCCGCGGCTGTGGCCTGCTCGTCGCCCGTCCAGAACTGCGCCCAGACCTCGCCGCAGACATCATCGGCCTCGGCCTCGAGCAATTCCAGACCGCGGCGGTTGACGGCGACGACCCGCCCCTCGCGGTCGATGACCTTGGCGCAGACATTGGTCCGCTGCGCCAGATATCCAACGACCGTCGACAGGGCCGATGCCCCCAGCGTTTCCTGAGCGAGAATCACGATGTCCTCCGCCTGATCGAAATTTTCGGCGATTTTATACGCCCCAGAACATTCCAAACGGAAGCATTTATTGCAGCGATCGGCAAAGCTTGTTTCCCTGCAGCGACATGCCGCGCGTCCGCGCTCTTGCCCCGGCATCGCCCTTGGCGCAGGATCGGCACAGACGAAAGGCGCGCTCATGAGCTTCCTATGTTCCCTGCCGCTTGCGGCCTCGCTGTTCGCCCTCTGCGCGCCGCCCGCCCCCTTTGCTACCGGCTATGTCGAGGGAATCTACACCCTCGTCGCCCCCGTCCAATCCGCGCAGATTGCAGCCCTTGAGGTCGCGCGCGGGGACCGGGTCGAAGCGGGCGCCGTGCTGGCCCGGATGGAGACCCGCGACGCCGAGATCGCCCTGGCCGAGGCACAAGCCGCCGTGGCACAGGCCCGCGCCGCGCTGGAGAACCTGACCGAAGGCGCGCGCCCTGAGGAAATCCGGGTGATCGAGGCCAATCTCGTCTCGGCCGAGGCCCAGCGCGACGAGGCGCAGCACCAGCGCGACCGGGTGCGCGGTTTGGCCGAGCGCGGCGTCGTGCCGGACGCGCAACTGGACGATGCCGAGACCGCCGTGCGCGTGGCCGAAGCCGCCGTCGCGCAGATCGAGGCGCAGCTCGCGGTCGCCCGCCTGCCCGCCCGCCCGCAGGCCATCGTCGGGGCCGAAGCCGCCGTCCAAGCCGCCGAGGCCGCGCAGGAGCGGGCGCAATGGCAGCTCGACCAGCGGGTCCTCTCGCTGCCCCATCCGGTCACCGTGGTCGACGTAATCCGCCAGCCCGGCGAGATCGCTGGCCCCTCGGCCCCCGTCCTCTCGGTTCTGGGCGAGGATGCGGTGAAGCTGCGGCTCTATGTGCCGGAAAGCAGCGTCGCCGCCATTTCGGTCGGCGATGCGCTCAGCGTCAATTGCGACGGCTGCGCCCCCGGCCTGCAGGCGCGGATCACCTATATCTCGGATGAGCCCGAGTTCACCCCGCCCGTCATCTATTCGCTGCAGAACCGCCAGACGCTGGTCTATCTGATCGAGGCCGCGCCCCTGCCCGGCCCCGATGGTAGCCATCTGCACCCCGGCCAGATCGTCGATGTGGCCCTGCCGGACGGCACCGAATGAGCGAAGCCGCGATCTCGGTCACCGATCTGACCAAACGCTTTGGCGAGCGGAAGGTGGTCGACAAGGTCACGCTGGAGGTCGCGAAGGGCGAGATCATGGGCTTCCTCGGCCCCAACGGCTCGGGCAAGACGACGACGATCCGCATGATGTGCGGCCTTCTGGAGCCCGACGAGGGCGAGGGCCGCGTGCTGGGCCTCGACATCCGGCGCGAGCGCGGGGCGATCAAGCGGCGCGTCGGCTACATGACGCAGAAATTCTCGTTCTACGAGGATCTGACGATCGAGGAGAACCTGCGCTTCGTCGCCGGTCTCTATGGCATGAAGCCGATCCGCAAGGTCGTGGCCGAGACGCTGGAGGACCTTGGGCTCACCTCGCGCAAGGGGCAGCTGGCGGGGTCACTCTCGGGCGGCTGGAAGCAGCGGTTGGCGCTGGCGGCCTGCGTCATGCACAAGCCGGACCTCCTGATGCTCGACGAGCCCACGGCCGGCGTCGACCCCAAGGCGCGGCGCGAATTCTGGGACGAGATCCACCGGCTGGCGCATGGCGGCCTCACGGTGCTGGTGTCCACGCATTACATGGACGAGGCCGAGCGCTGCCACCGCATCGCCTATATCAGCTACGGCCATCTGATCGCGCAGGGCACTGTGGCCGAGGTGGTGCGTGATGCGGGGCTGACGACGATGGTGCTGACCGGCCCCGGCGGCGGCGAGGCGGCGAAACGCCTGCGCGGGGCGCCGGGCGTCGATCAGGTCGCCCCTTTCGGCGCGACGCTGCACGTGGTCGGCAAGGACGGCGCGGCGCTGAACGCGACGGTCGCCAGGGTGGCCGAGGAGACCGATTGCCGCGCCGAACCCGCCGAGACCTCGCTCGAGGATGTGTTCATCCAGCTGATGGGCGCCAGCACGGACAATATGGCATGAGGGGCGGGTTTTCCCTTGGGCGGCTGAAGGCCCTGCTGCTGAAGGAATCGATCCAGATGCGGCGCGACCGACTGACCTTCGCCATGATGCTGGCCGTGCCGCTGCTGCAGCTGGTGCTGTTCGGTTTTGCCATCAACACCGACCCCAAGGGCCTGCCCGCCGCACTGGTCGCCCCCACGCAGGACCGCTTCACCCGCGCCATGGTCTCGGCCTTGGAACTCACCGGCTATTACCGCTTCATCGCCCCCGATGCGACGGCGGGCGAGGCCGAGGTGATGATCGCGCGCGGCGATGTCAGCTTCGTCGTCACCGTTCCCTCGGATTTCGGCCGCCGGATCGAGCGCGGCGACCAAGCGCAGCTGTTGATCGAGGCCGATGCCACCGACCCTTCGGTCGCCTCTGGCGCGATTTCCACCCTCTCGACCGTCGCCGCCTCGGCCCTTGCGCGCGAAGCCGGGACGCAGGCCCCGCAGGCCCCCGTCGAAATCGTCGTACACCGCCGCTACAACCCCGAGGGCATCACGCAATACAACATCGTGCCCGCCCTGCTGGGGGTGATCCTGCAGCTGACGATGGTGATGATGACCGCCATGGCCCTGACCCGCGAGACCGAGCGCGGGACGATGGAAAACCTGCTGTCGATGCCCGCGACACCTCTGGAGATCATGCTAGGCAAGGTCATGCCTTACCTCGCCGTCGGCGCGGTGCAGGTGACGGTGGTGCTGGTCGCGGCGAAGGCGATGTTCGGCGTGCCTTTCGTCGGCTCTCTGGGCCTGATCCTCGGCGGCGTGTTCATCTTCGTGCTGGCGCTGGTGATCCTCGGCTACTTGATCTCGACCATCTCGCGCACGCAGATGCAGGCGATGCAGGTGACCTTCTTCTTCTTCCTGCCGTCGCTGCTGCTCTCGGGCTTCATGTTCCCCTATCGCGGCATGCCGGACTGGGCGCAGATGCTGGGCGAGATCTTCCCGCTCACGCATTTCCTGCGGCTGATCCGGTCGGTGATGCTGAAGGGCGCGACGGCGGCCGAGGTCTCGGATTCGCTCGCCGCCTTGGGCATCTTCGTTCTGGTCTTCGCGCTGGGGGCGTTGCTGCGCTTCCGGCGGACGCTGGATTAGAAGGTGAGTATTTCCGGCAGAGTGAAACTCAGTCGTCGTCGCTCTCGGGCAGATCGCCGGAATGGGTCTCGGCCAGATGGTCGACGAGGCGGAACAGCACGTCGAAGAACACCGCGCGTTCTTCCGGTGCGATTGTCTCGAACCATTTGTCATGCTTGGCCTGCGTCGCCGCGCGCAGCCGGGCCGAGACCGCCTCGCCCGTTTCGGTCAGCGTCAGCAGATTCGCGCGCCGGTCCTGCGGGCTGCGGCGGCGGGTCAGAAAGCCGCGCTTCTCCAGCCGCTGCACGACGCGCGTGACGGCGGATTTCTTCAGCACCAGCGAGGCCGCGAGGTCGTTCTGCGTGACCCCGGGGTTTGAGGCCACCACCGCCAAGACGCCGATATCGCCGCTTTCCAGATCGTGGTCATGGCGCAGCTCGTCGCCCTGCCCGCGGATCAGATAGCGCAAGGAGCGCGAGAGGAACGGCAGGTCCTGCGACAGCCAGCCAGCCCGGATCACCGCTCCCGATTTGAATCGGAAGGCGCGGTTGTCGGGGCCGGTCGGGGGCGTCTCCTCGCTCATGCCGCCACCCTGCCCCCGCGCCGCGAGACGCGCAAGATGTGCTGTTGCAATGGCGGTGGATTTAGTTGATAGAGTGAACCAGTTGTCTTGGGAGGGGCAGGATGGGTGAGCAGGTCTTGGCGCTGTTCGGGCATGGCGTGCCGCTGGATCATCCGCTGCTGGCCGGGCTCGCGGTTCGCGACCTGACGCGGGTCTTCACGCCGGAACCCGAGGCGAGCCGCATCGCGCCGATGTTGGAGCCGTTCCTCGATCCTTTCGTGCGGTCCTTCCTGTTTGCGTTGGAACGTGGCCTGCCCAATGTCGCCGCCGTGGTGATCTGGCGACAAGGGCCGGGCGCGCTGCATGCCTATCGCTATGCGCAGGAACTGCGGCGCTTGGGCCTGCTGCCGGACGGGCCGCCGCTGCTCTTGTGGAACACCGCACGCGGGGACAGCGAGGCTGCTCGGACCTTCGATGCGGCGCAGGTTGCGCGGCTGAAGGAGGCTTTGACCGGCCTGCCCCGCGGCGCCGTGCTTGATCGGTTCGGCCCCCTCGCGGCGCTGGAGCAGCTGCAATCCGAGGGCCAGATCTCGGGCGCCGAGGCGCAAAGGCGCAGGCTGGACGCGCGTGCCTCGGGACACGCGGTCGATACCGCGCAGGGCGGCCCGACCAACGGCCCGCGTCTGGCCTTGGCGGGTGCGCCCTTGGGGAATGCAGTGCTGCAAGAGTGGCTCGACCGTCAGGGAGCGCTGGTGTTGGACCTGACCGGCATCGACGCGCCCGAAGGCGATCTTGAGACCCTGCTGCGCGAAAGGCGCATTGAGCATCTGGTTTGGCAGGTCGATCCCCATGACGACCTGCACGGCTGGCGCCGCCCCGGCGTGGCGCGGCTCTGCGAGGCGCTGGGGATCCGCTTCACCGACCTCGGCTTCCTGCCCGCCTGGCCGCAACCCTCCGACCTGGCGGGAGACCTGCGATGACCCTGCCCTGCACCCTAGAAGCCACCGCCTATCAGCGCGACTGGGCGCAATCGCTCCGCGCACGACTGAAGGCCGGCGAGCCTTATGCCTTCGCCAATGCCGACACGCCGTTGGAGGTGTTCCACGCGCTCGGAATGCCGGTCGTGGTGAACCAATGGTGGTCCTCGGTCATCGCGGCGAAGAAGCTGAGCACGCACCACCTCGACGCCTCCGAGGCCGCGGGCTTCCACCGCAACCTCGCCAAATACTCGGCCCTGCCGCTGTTCGCCGCGATGGACGGCCGGCCCGAGGTCCAGCCTTGGGGCGGGTTGCCCGCGCCCGGCCTGCTCTGCGCCCGCGCTTCGGCCGATGACCACCCGCTGATTTTCGCGGAATGGGCGCGACTGACCGGCGCACCGTTGAAGATCCTCACCGCGCCGGGCCATTCCGCACCCTCGCCCGATTGGTGGACGCCCCTGCGCGAAGACTGGGAGGGCGAGGTGGGCCGAGACCGGCTGGACCTGATGAGCGCCGAGATCCTCGAATTGACTGCGATGGCCGAGGACATAGCGGGCCGCCGCACAGAGGAAGGCGCGCTGGACCGCCTCATGGCGAATATCGACGCGCAGGAGCGCCTGTTCGAGGAAGCCGCGGGCCTGATCGCCGAGGCCCCGCGCCTGCCGATCCGCATCTCGGAAATGATCCCCAACGTGATGATCCCGCAGTGGCACCGGGGCAGCGATTGGGCGCTATCCCATGCCAAACGCTTCCGCGATGCGGTGGCCGAGCGGGTGCGCGAGGGGGCCGCCGTCTGCGGGGACGAACAGATCCGCATGATGTGGATCGGCGCCGGCCTGTGGTTCGACACCAGCTTCTACGCCTCGTTCGAGGATCAGGGCGCGGTCTTTGCATGGTCGATGTACCTGCCCTTCGCCGCCGACGGCTATCTGCGCGCCATCCACGGCGACCCGGTCCGCGCCTTGGCCGCCCGCGTCACCGACATGAACGAGCACCTGCATCAGGCGCCCTGGGCCGGGGCCTGGCATGTGAAGGAGGCTTTGCGCAGCCGCATCGACCTCGCGGTGATCATCGTGCCCTCGGCCGACCGGCCCTCGGGCTATGGCACGCGCTTCATCGCCCATGCGTTGGAACAGGCCGGGATCACCGTCGTGACGATTGACGCCGACATGGTGGACGAACGCGCCTGGAACGGCCCCGAGGCCCGCGCCCGCGTGCAGGCCGGCATCGACAAGGTGAGAAAAGAACGTTGACAGACTCAGCAAATAGTTCACTCTATGAACCATAAGGGGAGGATGTCGATGACCCAAAGGGCATTGACGGGGATCAAGGTCGCCGATTTCAGCCATGTCGTGGCGGGCCCGCTGGCCACGCATTTCCTTGCGCTCAACGGCGCCGAGGTGCTGAAGATCGAGCCCGCGCGCGGCGACAACCTGCGTAACTACACCCTCGATCCCGCCCAGCGCGGCATGGCCCCGGCTTTCGCCGGCATCAACGCGGGCAAGGGCTCGGTGGTGCTGGATCTGAAGACCGAGGAAGGCCGCGCCGAGGCCGAGGCGATCATTGCCGCCTCGGATGTGGTGGTCGAGAATTTCCGCCCCGGCGTCATGGCCCGTCTGGGTCTGGGGGCCGAGGCGATGCGGGCGAAATATCCGCACCTCGTCTGGTGTGCGATCTCGGGTTTCGGGCAGGTCGGGCCGCTCGCGGATGTCGCGGCGATGGACCAGATCATCCAGAGCCTCTCGGGCCTGATGTTGCTCTCGGGCCTGCCGGGCGATCCCGCCCAACGCATCGGCTTTCCGCTGGTCGACACCTTCACCGGCCTTCTGGCCGCCTTCGCCATCCAGACCGCGCTGCTGCAGCGCGAACGGGGGTTGGCCGAGGGTCAGGAGATCGACGTCGCCATGCTGGATGCGGCGCTGGTGATGATGCTGTCGGTGGTGAACCCGATGCTGATGACCGGTGAGGCGCCAGTGAGAACCGGCAACCGCGGCTTCTCGCGCGCGCCGACCTCGGACACGTTTGCCTGCGCCGAAGGGACCGAGATCACGATCGGCGCGGTCGAGGACGGGCATGTGGCGAAGACCCTCGGCATCCTCGGCCTCTCCGACCTGCTGGCCGACCCGCGCTTCGCCGACCGGGCCGCCCGCGCGGCGAATGCCGATGCCATGGCGGCCGAGATCGCTCGCGCCCTCTCCGCCCGCCCCGCCGCCGACTGGGAGGCCGAATTCCGCCGCCTCGGCGTGCCGGCCGCGCGGGTGCAGGGGGTGGGCGACGCGCTGGCGATGCCGCATCTTGAGGACCGCGATCTGTTCCTGACGCTGCCCGGCGCCCATGGCCCGCAGCGCATCCTGAATGCCGGTTTCCGGTTCCGCCACGGCGGGCCGGGGACCGACCGCCCGGCGCCGAGATTGGGCGCGGGCCCCGTCACGACCGACTGACACCATCGCAATCCATCGGGAGGAGGATTCGACATGATGACAAAGGCACTGACCCTGAGCGCGGCTTTGGCCACGGCTCTCACCTTCGCCTCGGGCGCACTGGCGCTGGACCTGCGGCTCTCGGTGGAAACCCCGCCGGGCCATGTCCGCAACCAGGCCGCCGAACGCTGGGCCGAGGCGATTCACACCCTGTCCAACGGCGAGATCAACGTCGAGGTCTTCCCGGCGGGCCAGCTCTACAACTCGGCCGATGCGATCAGGGCGCTGGCCTCGGGCGCCTTGGACATGTCGATCCAGGCCTCGCCGACCCTGAGCCGGCTTGAGCCGAACCTCAGCGTCATCACCCTGCCGATGTTCTTCGGCGCCTCGCGTGACGATGTGCGCGGGATCCTCGACAGCGATCTGGGCACCGAGCTCTGGGGCATGTTGGCCAACCGCGGCATCATGGTGCCGACCGGCGGGCATTTCGAATTCGCGCCGAACCAGACCGCTTTCACCGTGGAACCCGCCGACAGCTACGAAGCACTCGAAGGCCGCACTGTCGCCACCCCACCGAGCCCCGTCGTTGTCGCCATCATGGGCGCGATGGGCATCAACGGCGTCGCCACGCCCCGCACCGAGATCGTCCTGCAACTGACGCAGGGCCAGATCGCCGGCCTGGGCTCGGTCACCGACCTCACCATCTCGGGCGGGCGGCTTTGGGAGGCGGGCATCCAGCATGCCTTCAACGACAATGCCGGCTGGGGGGTGTATATCCCGCTCGTCTCGGCTCGCTCGATGAGCGGCATGAGCGAAGAGCAGCAGCAGGTCATCAACGACGCCTGGGGTCAGGTCGTCGGCTGGGCGCGCGATCACGCCGCCGAGGAGCTGGACGCCGCCCGCGCGACCAATGAAGCGAATGGCGTGGTTTATGCCGATCCCTCCGAGGAGACCGTCGCCGCGATGCGCGAGCGGATGATGGGCGTGCAGGACGAGATCGTCGCCTCGTCCGGCATGAATGCCGAGTATGTCGGCCGCGTCGCTGCCGCCCTGCACGCTGACTGAGCCAGACCGGCGGGGCCCGTCCCGGCCCCGCCCCCTCTGATTGAAGGGGTCTCGCCCGTGATCGATACTCTCCTCAAAGCATGGTCCCGTCTGGAGACCGTGCTGATCGGCCTGCTGGTGCTCTGTGCGTTGTTCACCTTCATGGGCGGCGCGGCGGTGCGGGTGCTGGCACCACAGCATGCCGTCGACTGGGCCGACGAGGTCGCGCTCTATTTCATCGTCTGGGCCAGCATCATCGCCGGCTCCGTTCTGGCGGCCGAGGGGCGTCATATCAACACCGAGATCGTCACCGGCGCCCTGCCCGCCCGCTGGCAGAAGGCCGCGGCGATCTTCACCTTCGTGCTGACCCTGGCCTTCTGCGCCACCATGGCGTGGTATGGCTGGGAAGCCTTTGAATTCTCGAAGATGCTCGACGACCGCTCGGGATCGTCGCTGCGCACGCCGCAGGCTTGGTTCCTGTTCCTCGCCCTGCCCGTCGGCATGGGCCTGATGGTGGCCAAGATGCTGCTGCTGGCGATCAAGGGCCGAGGCATCACCACCGCGCCAGAAATCCCCGGAAAGGTCGAGTAACATGGAAGCCCTTCTCGGCCTTGGCGGCATGCTGGTGCTGATGGCGCTCGGCGCGCCGATCTTCGTGGCGCTGGGCGTTGCGGCCATGGTCATGCTGTCCTTCGAGGGCCGTCCGCTGTTCGACGCGGCGATGACCTCGGTGTCGGGCATCAACTCGACCACATTCCTCGCCGTACCGTTTTTCGTGATGGCCGCGACCTTCATGCAAAGGGGCGGCATCGCCCGGATCATCATCGACGCAGCCGAGGCCTGGGTCGGCCATTTCCGTGGCGGGCTGGGTCTGGTCTGCGTCGTCGCAACCACGCTTTTCGCGGCGATCTCGGGCTCGTCGGTCGTCACCGCCATGGCGATGGGCACCTTCCTGATCCCCGCCATGATGGCGCGCGGCTATGACCGGCCCTTCGCCTTGGGCACCGTAGGCGCCTCGGGCACCTTGGGCATCCTGATCCCGCCGTCGCTGTCGATGATCCTCTACGGCCTGATCGCCGAAGTCTCGGTCCCGAGGCTGTTCCTTGCCGGCGTGATCCCGGGCCTGATCCAAGCCATCATCCTCGCCGCCGTGGTCATGGTGATCTCGCGCAAGCGCGGCTTTGCCTCGGGCACGCGGGTCTCGGGCGAGGAGTTCGTGAAACGCAATCTGCGCGCCCTGCCCGCGCTGTTCATCCCGATCTCGGTCTTCGTCGGCATCTACACCGGCATCACCACGGTCACCGAATCCGCCGGGGTCGCAGCGATTTCCTCGGTGCTGATCGCCGTGTTGATCTACCGCGAGGTCGGCTGGAAGGACGTGTTCGGCATGACCGCCGAGGCGATGAAAGCGGCCTCGGCCGTGACCTTCATCGTCATGTTCGCCATGCTGTTCGCCCATTGGATCACCGGATCGGGCATCCCCACGCAGCTGGTCCATTGGGCCACCGACACCGGGCTTGAGCCCTGGCAATTCCTGATCGCGCTCAACATCATCATGCTCATCATGGGGATGTTCCTCGATGCCGTCGCGGTGCTGCTGATCGTGACGCCCATCGTGCTGCCCTTGCTGTCGTCCCTTGGCATCGACCCCATTCATTTCGGCATCGTGCTGATCGTGAACATGGAAATCGCCTTCCTCACCCCGCCGATCGGGCTGAACCTGTTCGTTCTGTCCTCCATCGCCCGCGCGCCCCTCAGTGAGGCCATCAAGGGTGTCCTGCCCTTCGTGCTGGCGATGGTCGGCTTCCTCCTCCTTGTCACCTACGTCCCGGAGATATCGCTATGGCTGCCGACGACGGTCTTCGCCCGATGAGTGCCATCCCCCATGACTGGGACCCGCATGGCGACCAGACGCTCGCCGACCCACAGGCCGAACTGGCGCGGCTGCGCGAGGGCTGCCCGGTCGCCGGCTCGCAGAATTGGGGCGGGTTCTACACGCTGACAAAGTATGCCGACGTGGTGCAGGCCTCGAAGGACTACGAGACCTTCACCGCAACCAAGCAGACGGTGATCCCCAGTTCGCCCCGCGCCGGTCTGCCGCGCCTGCCGCTGCAGAAGGACCCGCCCGAGGCCAACCGCTATCGCAAGGGTCTGAACCTGTTCTTCAAGGAGAACCGGATCCGTGCCATCGAGGCCCCCCTGCGCGCGTTGGCCGAGGAATTGGCGACCAGCTTGCAAGCCTCCAACGCCCCCGAGTTCGGCGAGGGCTTCGCCGCGCCCTTCACGGTCGGCTCGCTCTGCATCCTCGCTGGCATGGACCTGTCGGAATCCGAGGAACTGGGGCATCTCGGCCATGATTACGTCGCCGCCGTCCAGCGGGGTGACCTGTCCACGGCCGGCGGCATCAGCCGTCAGATCGACGGCTTCGCGCTGGCCTTGGTCGAGGACCGCATGAAGGCCCCGCGCGATCCTGAGACGGACATCGTCTCGGGCCTTATGGCCTACACGCCCGAGGGGGGCGCCTACAGTTTCGAGGAACTGGCCGGCATGGTCCGCCTCATGCTGATCGGCGGCCATGTCGTGCCGCGCAACTTCCTCTGCTCGATGGCCTGGCATCTGGCGCAGGCCCCGGATCTTCAGACCCGCCTGCGCGCGGATCAGGTCGACCGGCGCCTGTTGATCGAGGAAATGCTGCGCTGCTATTCGCCCAATCAGGCGCTGGTGCGCGTCGCCACCCAAGACACCGAAATGCGTGGCACCAAGATCCCCGAGGGCTGCCCCGTCGCGCTGAACTTCCTCTCGGCCAACCGAGACCCTGAGGTCTTCCCCGCCCCCATGCGCTTCATCGAGGACCGCAGCCCCAACCGCCACATCGCCTTCGGCATCGGTCCGCATCTGTGCATCGGCCAGTCGGTGGCGAAGCTTCAGGCGCGGATCACCCTCGACGTGCTGGCCTCCCTGCCCCCGTTCCGACTGGGCGAGCCGGTGCAATGGGCGCGCTGGACGGAATACGGCGTGACCAAGCTGGGGCTCGTGTTCCAATGACCCATACCCCTGATTTCATCGTCCCCGAGGTCGAGGATTTCGACAGCCCCCATGCCCTGTTCGCTGAGCTGCGCGGCCATTGCCCGGTCGCCTGGGCCGAGGAGATGGGTGGCTTCTGGGCCGTCACCAAACACGCCGACATCTGCCGCGTGCTGACCGAGTGGCAGACCTTCACGACGACCGTGCAGAATGTCGTGCCCCCGGTGGCCACGACCCAGCGCCGCCCGCCCCTGCACCTCGATCCGCCCGGCAACATCCCCTACCGCAATGCCGTCCTGCGCTTCCTCAGCCCGCGCCGGATCGAGGCGTGGAAACCCGTGATCGCGAAAATGGTGGCCGACCATCTCGACCCCTGGATCGCCCGCGGCGGCGGCGATATCTGCGCGGGCTTCTCGTTCATCCTGCCGATCGCCCTGCTGGCCGAGTTCTTCCGGCTGAACCCTCAGGACGCCGAGGAAATCCGCCTCGTCGGCGCCGAGTTCAACATGGCCCTGCAACGGCAGGATTTCGACACGTTGCGCGAACGCTCGGACGCGCTTTATAACATCGCCGCGCGGCTCATTGAGGACCGCAAGGCCAACCCGCAGGACCCCGATCTGGACCCGGTGTCGAACCTCCTCGCCGTCCGTTGGGAGGGCGAGGCGCTGCCCGATGACAAGATCCTCGGCGCGCTGCGGCAATTCCTGCTGGTCGGCATCATCGCCCCCACGACCTTCATCGGCTCGATGGCCGTGCATCTGGCGCGCCACCCCGAGCACCACGCCGAGCTGACAGAGAACCCCGACCTGATGCCGGTGGCGCTGGAGGAACTCCTACGCCTCTACACGCCCTATCGCGGCTTCGCCCGCACCGCGCGGCACGACGTGGAACTGGGCGGCAAGCTGGTGAAGGTGGGCGATCCGCTGGCGGTGGTCTTCACCTCGGGCAACCGCGACGGCGATGTCTTCCCCGAGCCCGACACCTACCGGCTGGACCGCGGCGAGACCGACCTCGTGACCTTCGGGCGCGGCCCGCACATGTGCCCCGGCGCACCGTTGGCCCGGGTCCTTTTGGAGGAGGTCTTGCGCCAGATCACCGGGAAGGTGACGCGCTTCACCCTGCTGCAAGCGCCCGAGATGACCCGCTGGCCGGAATACGGCCCCCTCTCGGTGCATCTCGCGCTGGAGCCCCGATAGCAAAACGCGCGGACCCGAGGGCCCGCGCGTTCTCCATTGTTTACAGGAACATCCCGCCCGAGGCTTCCAGCCGCTGGCCCGTCACCCAGCGCCCGGCTTCCGAGCACAGGAAGGCAACGACCCCGCCGATATCGCCCGGCAGACCGGCCCGGCCCAGCGCCGTGTTCGAGGCCACGAAGGCGTTGACCAGCGGCGTGTCGCGCACTGCACCCCCGCCGAAATCGGTCTCGATCGCCCCCGGCGCCACGGCGTTGACGCGGATGCCCCGCGCGCCCAGTTCCTTCGCCTGATAGCGCGTCAGCACCTCGACCCCGCCCTTCATCGTCGCATAGGCCGCATAGCCCGGCGAGCTGAACCGCGCGAGGCCGGTCGAGATATTGACCACCGAGGCCCCGTCCGCGAGCTGTCCCAGCAGCGCCTGCGTCAGGAAGAACGGCGCCTTCAGGTGGATCGCCATCAGCTGGTCGAATTGCGCCTCACTGGTCTCGGCAAAGCTGGCGTGGATGCCGATGCCGGCGTTGTTGATCAGCGCGCCCAGTTTCTCGCCGCCGATCGCCCGGTCCAGCGCCGCCGCGAAGGTCTCGAACCCGCCGGCTTCGACGTCCAGCGGCAGGGCCACGGCGCGGCGGCCCATCGCCTCGATCTCGGCCACCACCTCGGCGGCCTTGGCCGCGTTGCCGAGGTAGGTCAGCGCCACGTCCCAGCCGCCCTCGGCCAGTTTCAGCGCCATGTCGCGGCCCAGCCCCCGGCTGCCGCCCGTCACCAATGCATAAGTCATGTCCATCTCCTTGGTTGATGGACCCGAGATAGAGCGTCGAACAAATCGGATAAACGCACGTGAATTGACAGCATCCGTCGAAAAATGCGAACAATACCCATGGACCGCATTCGCCAGATGGAAGTCTTTGCCCAGATCGTCGACAGCGGCTCGTTCACCCGCGCCGCGGAGGTTCTGGGCCTGCCGCGCTCGACCCTCTCGACCATGGTGCAGGGGCTGGAGAACCGGCTCGGCGCGCAGCTTCTGCACCGCACGACCCGCGCCCTGCGCCCCACCCCGGACGGGCTGCGCTACCTCGCCCATGCCCGTGGGCTGATCGATGCGATGGACGAAGCCGAGACGCTGTTCTCGGCCGCCCCCGCCGCCCTCACCGGGCATCTGCGCATCGACATGCCCTCGCGGCTGGCGCGGCGGACGGTGATCCCCGCCCTGCCCGAGTTCCTCGACGCGCACCCCGAACTGACGCTGGACCTCTCCGCCACCGACCGGCGCATCGACCTTCTGTCCGAGGGCGTTGATGCCGTGGTGCGCATGGGCGAGCGCGCGGATAGCGAGATGATCTCCCGCGTGCTGGGCTATTCCCCGCAGGCCAGCGTCGCCAGCGCCGACTACATCGCGCGGCACGGCCAGCCCCAGACGCCCGAGGAACTGTCCCAGCACTGGCTGGTGAATTTCGCCCAACACATGCCCGCCCGTACGGCCGAGCTGGAGCTGAAGGGCGCCGTCAGCGTGCCGATGCAGAGCCGCTTCTGCGTCGACAATGCCGAGAGTTATTACGCCGCCGCGCTCTCGGGCCTCGGCATCATCCAGGCCCCGCGCCATTCCTTTGAGGCGGCGCTGCAGGACGGGCGGCTCGTCGAGATCCTGCCCGACCTCGCCCCCGACCCGATGACCGTGAGCTTCCTCTACCCCAGCCGCCGCAACCTCGCCCCCCGCGTGCGCGCCTTCGCCGATTGGCTGGAGGCCCTGCTCAAGCGCCGGGGCGTGACGCGCTAGGGCTCAGGCGGGGGCCGGGAAGACGCGGCTTTGCTTGATCACGCCGAAGACGAGGCTGGTGGAAATCGAGGCGATGCCGGTGATCCGGTGCAGCCGGTTGCGCACGAAATCCTCGTAGGCATCCAGATCCGCGACCAGCACCCGCAGCAGGTAATCCGCCTCGCCGGTCAACAGATGGCAGTCGAGGATCTCGTCGATATCCTGCACCCGGTTTTCAAACCGTGCGACGGCCTCCAGATCATGCCGCGCCAGTGTGATGCGGATGAAGGCGGTGACCGCCAGCCCGCAGGCCTTGGGATCGGCGGCGGCGGTATAGCCGGTGATCACGCCGCGCTCCTCCATCAGCCGCACGCGCCTGAGGCAGGGCGAGGGCGAGAGGTTCACCTCGGCCGAGAGATCCTGATTCGTCATTCGCCCGTCGCGCTGCAACGCGCGCAGGATCTGCCAATCCTTGGCATCCATCTCAGACATTGCGCCCCTCACTTCTCATTCCTGCCAATAATTGACCCAATCATGGCAGTCTTTGGCAGCCGTTGCCAGAGCCTCGGGCCTAACCTGATGCCAACAAGGTTCAACAGGGAACACGACCATGACCAAAGGCTTCGCCACCCGCGCCATCCATCTCGGCCACGATCCGCGCGACCATCAGGGCGCGTTGACCCCGCCTTTGCACCTGTCCTCGACCTTTGCCTTCGACAGCGTCGAGCAGGGCAGCGCGATCTTCGCCGGCGAGGCACAGGGCCATGTCTATTCCCGCATCTCGAACCCGACGACCGACCTGCTGGAGCGCCGGGTCGCCGCGCTGGAGGGGGCCGAGGCGGGGCTGGCGCTGGCCTCGGGCATGGGGGCGATCACTTCGGTGATGTGGACGCTGTTGCAGCCCGGCGACGAGGTGATCTGCGACGAAACACTCTATGGCTGCACCTTCGCCTTCTTCCAGCACGGCCTCGCGCGGTTCGGGATCACCATCACCCATGTCGACCTGACCGACCCCGAGGCGCTGGCGGCCGCGATCAGCCCCCGCACCCGTGTCGTGTATTTCGAGACCCCGGCCAACCCGAACATGCGCCTCGTCGACATCGCCGGGATCAGCGCCATCGCTCACAAGGCCGGCGCGACGGTGGTTGTCGACAACACCTATGCCACGCCCGTGCTGACCCGGCCCATTGAGCTGGGGGCCGATGTTGTCGTGCATTCGGCGACGAAATACATGGGCGGGCATGGCGACCTCGTGGCCGGGATCGCGGTCGGTACAGCCGAGATGATGGCGCAGGTGCGGCTGGTGGGCATGAAGGACATGACCGGCTCGGTGATGGCGCCCTTCACGGCGATGCTGGTGCTGCGGGGCCTGAAGACGCTGAAGCTGCGCATGCAGGCCCATTGCGCCAACGCGCTGGCGGTGGCCGAGTGGCTGGAGACGCATCCCGCCGTCGCCCGTGTCGATTATCCGGGCCTCAAATCCTTCCCGCAGCACGCGCTGGCCGCGCGTCAGATGCCCGGCTTCGGCGCGATGATCGCCTTCGAGCTGAAGGGCGGGTTGGAGGCCGGACGGGCGATGATGAACCGGCTCGACCTCATCCGCCGCGCCGTGTCGCTGGGCGATGCCGAGAGCCTGATCCAGCATCCGGCCTCGATGACCCATTCGACCTACACGCCCGAGGAGCGCGCCCGCCATGGCATCGCCGAGGGGCTGGTGCGGCTGTCGGTGGGGCTGGAAGAGGTCGAGGATCTGCTTGCCGATCTCGGCCAAGCGCTTGATAACACGCTGGCAGCGGCTGCGTGACTGACGAAAGGGCCCAAATGCAACTCGATATCGCCATCGGCTCGAACCTTCGCAAATCGCCTTACTATGAGGCGACGATCCGCGCCGGCGTCCGGTCCTTCTCGGTCTACAACCACATGCTGATCCCGGCCCATTTCGGCGACCCCGAGGGCGAGTATCGCCGCCTGATGGAGGGCGTGGCGATGTGGGACGTGGCCGCCCAAAGGCAGGTCGAGCTGAACGGCCCCGACGCCGCCAAGCTCGCCCAGTACCTGACCCCGCGCAATCTGGCGGGGACCAAGCTGGGCCAAGGCCGCTACGTGCCGATCTGCGATTATGACGGGCATCTGATCAACGACCCGGTGCTGCTGAAACTCAGCGACACGCGCTTCTGGCTCTCGGTCGCGGATAGCGACATCCATCTCTTCGCGCAGGCCATCGCGCGGGAGAAAGGCTGGAACGTCAAGGTCCTCGAGCCCGATGTGTCGCCGCTGGCGATCCAGGGGCCGAAGGCTACGGACCTCGTCGCGCAAATGTTCGGCGACTGGGTGCGGGAGCTGAAGTACTTCTGGTTCCGCGAGACCGAACTCGACGGCATCCCGATGGTGCTGGCGCGTTCGGGCTGGTCGAAACAGGGCGGGTTCGAGCTGTATCTCACCGACGCGACCAAGGGCGAGGCGCTTTGGGACAAGGTGGCCGAGGCCGGACGCGCCTTCGGCATCGGCCCCGGCGCCCCCAACGATATCGAACGGATCGAGAGCGGGCTTGTCTCCTATGGCTCGGACATGCGGCTGCAGGTGACCCCGGCGGACCCGTTCGAGATGGGGCTCGGTGCGCTGGTGGACCTCGAGGGCGGGCATGATTTCGTCGGCCGCGCGGCGCTGATGGCCAAGGCCAAGACCCCGCCCGTGCGCCGTCGCGTGGGACTCTGGGTCGAGGGGCGGCCCGAGGCGGCAGGCAATCCGGTCGCGCTCATGCACGGCGGCAAGGAGGTGGGCGTGATGAGCGACCTCGCCTATTCGCCCCGCCTCGGTCGCAGCATCGGCATGGCGCTTCTGGCCTCGGACATCCCGCTCGGCGCCGTGGGGCTGACGGCCGCTCTGCCCTCGGGCGCGGTCGCGGTCACGCCGACGGAGCTGCCTTTTTCGGCCTAAAGCGTCCGTGCGAGGTCGGCCTTGACCCGCCGCAGGGGGATCGAGCTTTCCAAGGATGCCACGCCCGGCACCTTGGTCAGCTTCCCCGTGAGGAAGGTCTCGAACGCCCCCAAGGACGAGGTCGCGACGCGCAGCAGGTAGTCGCGGTTGCCGGTCATCAGCCAGCAATCGACGACCTCCGGGAAAGCGCGCACCGCGGCCTCGAAACTGGCCAAGGCGCCGTCGATCTGCCGGTCGAGCCGCACCGAAACGAAGACCGAAACGCCATAGCCCAGCGCGGCCTCGTCGAGAATCGCGCGGTATCCTGCTATGGTACCCGCGTCTTCCAGGCGCTTGATGCGCCGCGCCACGGCCGAGGGCGAGAGGCCAACCGCCTCGCTGATCTCCTGCACCGAGGCGCGGCCATCGCCCTGCAGCCGGCGCAGGATGCGGCGGTCGATCTCGTCAAGAACGGTGGTTTCCATCGTCAACTCCCATCCCGACGCCGGTTTCCGTCCTTTTCTGCCGCGCCGGCGCCAAGATTGCAAACACCCACCATCCGCCCCGCGCTATGCTCGCGCGACCGACCGGAGGAGCCTCATGACCGACCAACTCGACATCCTGCACCGCCGCCTGTTGTGGCTCGCCTGCTGGACCGTGCACAATGCCAACCACCTGCGCCCCAAGGGCGAGGGCGATGTGAAGGTCGGCGGGCATCAGGCCTCGTCCGCTTCGATGGCGGCGATCCTGACGGCGCTCTATTTCCACGCCCTGCGGCCCGAGGATCGGGTGGCGGTCAAGCCCCATGCCTCGCCGGTTTTCCATGCGATCCAGTACCTGATGGGCAACCAGACGCGCGCGAAGCTGGAGAATTTCCGCGGCTATGGCGGCGCCCAGAGCTATCCGTCGCGCACCAAGGATATCGACGATGTCGATTTCTCGACGGGCTCGGTGGGTCTGGGAGCGGCGATGCCGCTCTTTGCCTCCATCGCTCAGGATTACCTCGCCGGCCACGGCCGCGCCGCACCTCTGGGCCGGATGGTCGCGCTGATCGGCGATGCGGAACTCGATGAGGGCAATATCTACGAGGCCCTGCAGGAGGGCTGGAAGCACGATCTGCGCAACACCTGGTGGATCATCGACTATAACCGCCAGTCGCTCGACGGTGTCGTGCGCGAGGGGCTGTTCAAGCGGATCGAGGCGATCTTCTCGGCCTTCAGCTGGCGCGTGGTGCGGGTGAAATACGGCGCGCTGCAACGCGCGGCCTTCGCGGAACCGGGCGGCGAGGCGCTGAAGGGCTGGATCGACAACTGCCCCAACCAGCTCTATTCCGCGCTGACCTTCCAGGGCGGGGCGGCCTGGCGCAAGCGGCTGATGGAGGATCTGGGCGACCAAGGCCCGGTCACCGCGCTGATCGAGAAACGCTCGGACCCCGAGCTCTCGGCGCTGATGGAGAACCTCGGCGGCCATTGCCTGCCGACGCTCTGCGAGGCCTTCGACGAGGCCAAGGACGAGACGCCGACAGTCTTCCTCGCCTATACGATCAAGGGCTGGGGCACGCCGCTCGCCGGTCACAAGGACAACCATGCCGGGCTGATGACGCCCTCGCAGATGGCCGGGTTCCAGAAGGTCATGGGCGTGCCCGAGGGGCAGGAATGGGAGCCCTTCGCCGCCGTGGAGGACAAGAAGGCCCTGCAGGACTTCCTGTCCAAGGTCCCCTTCTTCGCCAAGGGCCGCCGCCGCTATTCCGCGCCTGCCCTGCCCGCCCCCGGCGTGCAGCCCTTCAGCGAGAAGGCGCTGTCGACGCAGCAGGGCTTCGGCAAGGTGCTGGACGAAATCGCCAAGAAAGGTGGCCCGCTCGCCGACCGCATCGTCACCATGTCGCCCGATGTGACGGTCAGCACCAATCTCGGCCCCTGGGTCAACCGGCGCGGGCTGTTCGCGCGGGACATTCAGGCCGATACCTTCCGCGACCAGAACATCCCCTCCACGCAGAAATGGGCCTTCGGGCCCGAGGGGCAGCATATCGAATTGGGCATCGCCGAGATGAACCTGATGCTGATGCTGGGTGCTGCCGGCCTGTCGCATTCGCTGTTCGGCGAGCGGCTCATTCCCATCGGCACGGTCTATGACCCCTTCGTCGCCCGCGGCCTCGATGCGCTGAACTACGCCTGCTATCAGGATTCGCGCTTCATGCTGGTCGGCACGCCTTCGGGCGTGACGCTGGCGCCCGAAGGCGGCGCGCATCAATCCATCGGCTCACCGCTGATCGGCATGTCGCAAGACGGCATCGCCGCTTTCGAGCCCGCCTATCTGGATGAACTCGCGCTGATCATGGACTGGTCCTTCGACTACCTCCAGCGCGATGGCGAGGGCGATCCGGACGAGCGGACCTGGCTGCGCGACGAGACCGGCGGTTCGGTCTATCTGCGCCTGTCGACGCGGCCCGTGGAGCAACCCCTGCGCCGCGCCGATCCCGATTTCGCGCAGGGCGTGATCGACGGCGCCTATTGGCTGCGCGAGCCCGGCCCGAATGCCGAGGTAGTCATCGCCTATCAGGGCTGCGTCGGGCCTGAGGCCATCGAGGCCGCCGGCCGCATCGCCGAGGGTCGCCGCGACGTGGGCGTCCTCGCCGTGACCTCGGCCGACCGGCTGAACGCGGGCTGGACGGCGGCCCAGCGCGACCGCGCGCGTGGCCATCACGGCGCCATGTCCCATATCGAGCGGATCATGGGACGCCTGCCCGCGCATTGCACGCTGATCACGGTGATCGACGGCCATCCGGCGACTTTGGCGTGGCTCGGCGGTGTCGCGGGGCATCGCACGGTGCCCTTGGGGGTCGAGCATTTCGGCCAGACCGGCACCATCGCCGATCTCTACCACCATTTCGGCATCGATGCGGATGCGATCACCGCCGCCGCCAGCCGTCTGGCCCCGGGACGCCCCCTGCGCTCGGTTTCGTAAAGCGGATGAACCAAATCCGTTGATCCCGGCGTGGCTCTCTGCCAGAACCGCGCCGGGAGAGACGGAGGGTTTCATGGATAAGGTCCTGATTGCGGGCGGCGGCATTGCCGGCCTGACCACGGCGCTGACACTGCATCAGATCGGCGTGCCCTGCCTCGTGCTGGAATCGGTGCGCGAGCTGAAACCCCTGGGCGTCGGCATCAACCTGCAGCCCAACGCGGTGCGCGAACTCTTCGACCTCGGGATCGACGCGGCGACGCTCGATGGCGTCGGCCTGCCCGCCCGCGAATGGGCGCTCGTTGGCCTCAACGGCAACGATGTCTATGCCGAGAAGCGCGGGCTGGAAGCCGGCTACAACTGGCCGCAATACGCCGTCCATCGCGGCGATTTCCACATGTTGCTCTATCGGACGGTGCTGGAACGCCTCGGCGCGGACAGCGTGATCACCGGCGCGCGGGTCACCGGCTATCGTCAGGACGACCACGGCGTCACCGCGCTCTTGGAAGACGGACGCGAGATCGCGGGGTCGATGCTGATCGGCGCCGACGGGATCCACTCCGCCATCCGCGCGCAGATGCATCCTCAGCAGCCGCCGATCCATTGGGGCGGCGCGGTGATGTGGCGCGGCGTGACACGCGCGAAGCCCATCCGCACCGGATCGAGCTTCGTCGGTCTCGGCACGCATCGGCACCGGATGGTAATCTACCCGATCTCGCATCCCGATGCGGATGGCCTCGCCGATGTGAACTGGATCGCCGAGGTCACCTATGACGACCCCTCGGCGCATGAGAATACCGGCTGGTTCCGGCAGGTGGGGATCGAGGATTTCGCCCATCATTTCGACGGCTGGACCTGGGATTGGCTGGATGTGCCGGGCCTGATCCGGGGCGCCTCGGTCGCCTATGAGAACCCGATGATCGACCGCGATCCCATCGAGACGTGGCAGGACGGCCGCGTGCTGCTGATCGGCGATGCGGCGCATGCGATGTATCCGACCGGCTCGAACGGCGCCTCACAAGCGATCATCGACGCGCGAACCTTGGGCGCGATGATGGTGGCACACGGGGCCAACCCGGCTGCGCTGCAATCCTTCGACGAGACGCTTTGCGGACCGGTCTCGGCCCTGATCCTGCGCAACCGCGGCGCGGGCCCCTTCGGGCTGCTCAATCTGGTGGATGACCGCTGCGGCGGCGAGTTCGACAATATCGACGACGTGATCCCGCCCGAGGAACGCGCGGCCTTCATGGCCGGCTACAAGAAGGCCGCGGGCTTCGCCATCGAGGCGCTGAACGCCGCCGCGCCCACCATCGCACCGGGGGCCAAGGTCCGCGCCTAACAGCGGATCTTGGCCAGCCGCGCCTTGGCGAGGGCGATCCCCTCGGCCATCGCGCGGTAGAATTCCGCCATGCCGCAGAGCCGTCGCCGCGCCGATTGGTCGCCCGGCAGCGCATCGGCGAAGTCCTGCACCGAACTCGCGGTCTGCAGTACGCGCTCGCGCAACGAGGTGAGCATGACTTCGAAGCTTTCCTCGGCGATGCGGAAGTAATCCTGCCGGTCTCCCGCGCGGTTCTCCTTCACGATGGTGCCCTTGTGCACCAGCAACTTGGCGTTGGCGCTGATCGACCCGCGCGAGACGCCCAACTCCTCGGCCAGCTCTGAGAACGACCGCGCGTCACCATCGAAGATCAACAACCCCAGAATCCGTCCGGCAATCGGCGACAGGCCCTGCTGCTCCAGCGCGCGGCCCATGAAGTCGATAAACTCGGTGCGAATGGTGGAAATCTCGGCGGTCATGGCCCATCCTTCTGACACGTCCAATTCTAAAGCATCGTATCGTTCATTCAAGGCTGAACGCTCCTTGACCGCGCGCAAGCGACCCCCTATTTGCGTTCAGTTGAAATTGAACACAATGGCGCCCCCGGTGCCGAACAGCCGGAGGACCGGATGCGTCTGACCCTACCCTTCGCGGCCCTGCTCAGCCTCGCCGCCGTGGCCCCCCTGCCCGCCTTGGCGCAGGACAGCGCCCATGCCCCCGCCGTCACCGTCGCTTCTGCGCAGACCCGGCCGATGCGGCAGGTGGTGCCGGTCACCGGCTCCTTGATCGCGCGCAACGAGGTGCTGGTCTTCCCGCATACCGGCGGCTTTGCCATCACCGCGCTGAATGTCGACGTGGGCGACCGGGTCGCGGCCGGCGACGTGCTGGCCCGCATCGACGAGCGCACGCTGACCCTGCGCGTCGCTCAGGCCGAGGCCGCGCTGTCGAACGCGCAAGCCGCGCGCGGACAAGCCCAAAGCCAGGTTTCGGCCAGCGAGGCGCAGTTGCGGCAGGCCAATCAGGTGCTGGAGCGGATGCGCGCGCTGCGCGAAAGCGGCACCGCCACGCAGGCCTCGCTGGATGAGGCGCTGACCGCGCAGCTTGGGGCCGAGGCCTCGGCACAATCGGCGCGCGACGGGGTACAGGCGGCCGAAGCGGCGCTGGAACAGGCCCGGGCCTCGCTGGAAGTGGCGCAGCTGGATCTGGAGAACGCGACCATCACCGCCCCCGTCGCCGGCATCATCTCGGAACGCAACGGCCAGATCGGTGCCATCGCCGCCACCGCCGGCGAGCCGATCTTCCGCCTGATCGAAGACGGCGTGGTCGAGGCCACGACCGAAGTGCTGGAAACCGAGCTGGTACTGCTGCACCCCGGCGCGCCGGCTCAGCTGCGCATCGCCTCGCTGCCGCCCGTGCAAGGCGAGGTCCGCCGCGTCGCCCCCATCGTCAGCGCCACGACCCGTCTGGGCGAGGTCCGCATCGCGCTGGAGGACAGCGACGGCCTGCGTCCCGGCCTCTATGTCGGCGGCATGGTCGTCGTCGCGGATCGTGAGGGGCTGGCCGTGCCGCTGGCCTCGGTCCTGCGCGACACCGAGGGCAGCTTCGTCTACCGCGTCGACGGCGACAACGCGCTGGAACGGGTCGCGGTCGACACCGGGCTGGCGTGGGAAGGCTGGCAGGAGGTCCTCTCGGGCCTTGACGCCGGGGACGAGGTCGTCGCCCGCGCCGGCGCCTTCTTCGCTGCGGGCGATCACGTCCGCCCGATCCGCGCAGGCGACACGCCGGAGCAGAGCGAATGAACCTCTCGACCTGGTCGATCAAGAATCCCGTCCCGCCGATTGCCGCCTTCCTTGTGCTGGTGATCGCGGGCCTCGTCAGTTTCGGGCGCCTGCCGGTGACCGAGATGCCCAACGTGGACCTTCCGGTGGTGACGATCAGCGTCAGCGCCCCCGGCACCGCCCCCTCCGAGATCGCCAGTCAGGTGATCCAGCCCATCGAGGACGAGGTCAGCGACATCGCCGGTCTCAGGCATATCGAAGCCACGGCCCGCGACGGCTCGGCCTCGCTGACCATCCAGTTCGAGATGGGCACGGATACCGACCGCGCCCTCAATGACGTCAAGGATGCCGTGACCGCCGCGCGCGACCAGATGCCCGACACGACCTCGGACCCGACCGTGCAACGCCTTGATTTCACGGGCCGGCCGATCCTCACCTATGCCGTCGCCGACCAGACGCGCTCCATCGAAGAGCTGTCCACCTTCGTCGACGACGTGGTGGCCCGCAGCCTTCAGGGCGGGGCCGGCGTGGGCTCGGTCACCCGTCTTGGCGGGGCCGAGCGCGAGATCCGCGTGGATCTGGACCCCGACCGCCTGCTGGCACTGAACCTCAGCGCGGCCTCGGTCAGCCAGCAGTTGGCGCAGACGAACCTCGATCAGGGGGGCGGTCAGGGCGATCTCTACGGCTCTGAATACGTGATCCGCGCGCTTGGCTCGGCCCAATCGCTGGAGCAGCTGGCCGCGACGCCGATCCGCCTGCCCACGGGCCAGACGGTGCCGCTGAACCAGCTGGGCAGCGTCACCGACGGCGCCGCCGAAGCCGAGAATTTCGCCCTGTTCAACGGCCGCCCCGTGGTGGCCTTCGGTGTGTTCCGCGCGACTGGGGCCTCGGACCTCGTGGCCGCCGACAGCGCGCGCGAACGGCTGGCCGAGCTGCAGCACGAATACCCCGACACCGCCTTCGAGCTGATCGACGACGCGACGATCTACACCGAGGCCAATTTCGAATCCGCCATGGACACGCTCTACGAGGGCGCGATCCTGGCGATCATCGTGGTGTTCCTGTTCCTGCGCAACTGGCGCGCGACGGTGGTGGCCTTCGTGGCCCTTCCCCTGTCCGCCATTCCGACCTTCATCGTCATGGATTTGCTGGGCTTTTCGCTCAACACCATCTCGCTTCTAGGGATCACGCTGGTGGTCGGCATCCTTGTCGATGACGCCATCGTCGAGATCGAGAACATCGACCGGCACATCCACATGGGACGCCCGGCCTATGAGGCCGCGATGGAAGCCGCGACCGAGATCGGCACGACGGTGATCGCCATCTCGCTGACCATCGTCGCGGTCTTCGCGCCGGTCAGCTTCATGGGCGGCATCGCCGGCGAGTTCTTCAAGCAATTCGGCCTGACGGTGGCCGTGGCCGTGCTGTTCTCGCTGGCCGTGGCCCGCCTGATCACGCCCCTCTTCGCCGCCTATTTCATGCGCTCCAAACCCGGCGCGGGCGAGCATGCGCAGAAAGACGGCTTCCTCATGCGCGGCTATCTGACCGTGCTGCGCTGGACCCTGCGCAACCGCACGATCACGCTGCTGGCGGGCGTCGGCATCTTCGCCGCCTCGATCTATTCCGCGACCTTGCTGCCGCAGGAATTCGTCCCACCCTCGGATGCCGGCCGTTCGGTCGTCTCGGTCGATCTGCCCCCCGGCACGACCCTGTCCGAGGCCCGCGCGGTCGCGCAGCAGATCTCGACCCGGATCGAAGCGGTCGAGGAGGTGGAGCGTGTCTTCGTCAACGGTTCCTCGGCCACGACCCTCAGCATTCAGGTCAATTACGGCGACAAGGAAGAGCGGGACCGCTCCTGGACCCAGATTAACGCCGAGATCGAGGAACGCCTTGCCGACCTGCCCGACGTCCGCGCCTTCGTACTGGGGGCCGAGGGCACGCGCGAGGTGACGATCAACGTGCTGGCCGATACCGAAGCCGCAGCCTCCGAGGCGGCGACGATGTTGCTGCACCAGATGCGCGGCCTGACGGAGCTGCGCGGCGTGGCCTCGGAAGCGGCGCTGCTGCGGCCCGAGATCCAGATCATCCCCAACCCCGACCGCGCAGCCGAGCTGGGCGTGACGGCGGCGACGCTGGCCTCGGCCATCCGGGTGGCGACCATCGGCGATATCGACGCCAACCTCGCGCAGTTCGACGCGGGCGAGGAACGTCTGCCGATCCGCGTGCGCCTGAACGAGGAGACGCGCAACGACATCACCCGGCTGATCGGCTTCCGCATCCCCTCGTCCTCGGGCGCGATGGTGCCCTTGGGCGCGGTGGCGGATATCCGGCTGGCCTCGGGCACCTCGGTGATCGAGCGCTACGACCGCCGCTACCGCGTGTCGATCGAGGCCGACCTTGCCCCCGGCGTCTATCTGGGCCCGGCGACCGAAGCGATCTATGCCCTGCCCGCCAACACCCAGATGCCCGAAGGCGCGGCGATCCAGCCGTCGGGCGATGTGGAGACGATGGGTGAGATCTTCAGCTCGTTCGCTCTGGCGATGGGGGCGGGCCTGATGCTGGTCTATGTGGTGCTGGTCTTGCTGTTCAACAGCTTCGTCACGCCGCTGACGATCATGCTGTCGCTGCCTCTGGCGATCGGCGGCGCGATCTTCGCGCTCTATCTCTATGGCTCGGGGATCGGCCTGTCGGTTGTGATCGGCTTCCTGATGCTGATGGGGATCGTCACGAAGAACGCGATCATGCTGGTCGAATTTGCGCTGGAAGGCGTGAAGGAGGGGCTCGACCGCTCGACCGCGATGATCGAGGCCGGACACAAGCGCGCGCGCCCGATCATCATGACCACCATCGCCATGACGGCGGGCATGATCCCCTCGGCGCTGGCCCATGCCACGGGCGGCGAGTTCCGCGCGCCGATGGCCATCGCGGTGATCGGCGGCCTGCTTCTGTCGACCGCGTTGAGCCTGCTTTTCGTGCCCTCGGTCTTCTCGGTGATGGAGGGGCTGAAGGACCGGCTGCGTTGGCTTCTGTCAAGGATGCTGGGCGGCGAGGCCCTGTCGGCGCACCGCCGGAACTAAGGCCAGATCGGGCAGGAAAGCCCCGCAAACGCAGGGAAAAGGGCGGGTCCGCAGCAGCGGCCCGCCCTTCATTCTTGCACAAAACCGATGACGGCAAGCTTCAGAAATTCATAGAAAATTAAAATGTCAGACCATCAAAAGACTGACATTCAAGCCCGCAAGATCCCTTCGAAAGGCGCCAAGGACTGACTTTCCGGGAAGACCACGCGTTCGGCAAAGCCTGCATCCAGCCCCAGATGCTGGATCAGGATCGTCTTGAACACGGACTCGTAGGCATTCACCGCGCGCAGGTCGCGATCCTCGAACAGCGCCGCCGCACTCAGCCCCGGCCAGTCGCCGGCGATCTGCCCGCCCCTGACCGCACCGCCCGCCAGCATCGCCAGTCCGCCCGTGCCATGGTCGGTGCCCTGACTACCGTTCTCGGCCGCGGTGCGCCCGAACTCCGACGCGACCATGACGACGGTGCGCGACCAGTCCTGCCCCAACCCCTCGCGCAGGGCCAAGAGCCCTTCGGACAGACGCTGGAACAAACGCGGCAGACGCCCCGGCTGGCCGTAATGAGTGTCCCATCCGCTCATCTCCAAGACGCCGATCCGCGGGCCCTCGGGCGCGGCGAGGATATCGGCGGCGGCACGGGCGGCGATGACGAAATTGTCGCGCGTCGGGGCATCAGCGGACATGTCCGGCTCGGGCGTGCCCATGGCGGCGGCCAGCGCCGACTGGAAGGCCGGATCATGGCGATAGACCACGGCCAGCCGCTGCAGGAAATCCTCGTCGAGATCGGGCAGCTGCTCGTTCGACCACGCCTGCACCGGCGCCGGCCCCTGCAGGATCAGCGGCACCGAGGGGCCCAGTGACAGGCCCAGACGCCGGTCGCCGCCGTTCAGCTCGACAATGGCGCGGTTCAGCCAACCATCCCGCGCGCCGTTGGGACGCCCCGTGCCGTTCTCCAGCAAGTTCTGCCCGTCGAAATGCGAACGGTCGCGGTAGCGCGTGGTGGCGGCCGGGATGAAGCTCAACTCGCCCGATTGCCACAGCGGCATCAGTGCCGACAGGTCCTGATGCAGCCCGAAATAGCCGTTGAGGTCGATCGCCCCGCCCTCGGACGGGCGCAAAGGCGCGCCCAGCTGTGGGCGCAGCCGGTGGTAATCGGCATCGGCCCACGGCACCAGCGCGTGCAGGCCATCAAGGCCCCCGCGCAGGAAGACGAAGACGAAGCGGTTGTCCGTGGGGGCCGAGGCGAAGGCCGCGCCCGAGGCCGTCAGCGCCCCGGCGACCCCCGCATAGGCCAGCCCCGTGCCGGTCAGGCGCAGGAAGGAACGGCGGTTCAGCATACTCACCTCCTCTGGAATTCGGGGCTGGAGAAAATCATCGCAAGGCCCGCATCGCCCGAGGGTGCGCGGTGCACCCATGTCTGCGTCACCTCGGGCGCGACGGGGCCGATCGTGGCCTCCATCACCTCGGCCGGGATCAAGGTGCCGGGCAGACGTCCCGCAAAGGCGCGGGCGAATTCCAGCCGGATCATTAGCGATTCCGGTCCCAGCCAATCCTCCGCGCGGTCGCCCCACCCCGCCGGCGAGGGCGCCGAGAACGGATAGGCGCCCAGCAGGTTCAAGGGCTGGAAATAGGTCTCGCGCGTCAGGCGCAGGCCGCTGGCCCGGTGCAGGGCGATGATGAAATCGTGGTGCGATTTGACCTTGGCCAGCGGATCGGCCCAAGCCTCATCGAGCGAGATCAGCGCCGCGGTCACCTGCGCCAGATCACCGTCCGTGTCCTGGAACACGCGGGCGAGTTGGGCGACCGCCGCGTCGGGCGGGTCGTCGGCGATGAAATGGCGCGCCAGTTTCAGCGCGATATGCCGGGCCGTCGAGGGGTGGCGGGCAAGGTCGGCCAGCAGGGACAGGCCTTCTTCCTCGCCGGCCTCGGGGTAGGTCACGCCCAGCACCGTCTTGTCGCCGGGCTGGTGCTGACGCCGGACGAACTGGAAGCGGCCATGCACCCGCTCGTCGCCCCCTCGCCGATAGCCGCCGTGGCTCCAGCCGGTGAGGATCAGCGCGGTCTGCACCACGTCGGCCTGCGCGTAGCCGCCATCGACGCCCAGCGTGTGCAGCTCCAGCAGCTCGCGGGCGAAGTTCTCGTTGAGCGTCGTCTCGATCTCGCGGGTCTCGCGGCGACGCTGCCCGGCTGGCGACTCCGGCCCCACCGAGCGCGTGTTGTCGAGGTAATCGAGCATCGAAGGATGCCGCGCCACGGCCCGCAGCATATCGGCGAAGCGGCCGAAGATATGCGGGCGGATCGCTTCGCGCTCATAGGCGGCAATGGCAGCGCCGTTGCGCGCGCCGCGGGTCAGCGAGACGGTGAAGTGGTTGGACCAGAACTGCACCATCCGCTCGGCCAGAACACCTTCGGTGCGGGTCATGTTGCGGGCCCGGGCCAGAAGCTCGGCCCGAAAATCCTGCCCCATGGCTTGCCGGACCGCTTCGCGTCGGGCCTCCGCGCCTTCGAAGCGGGCAGTGTAGATGCCGGTGATGATCTCATCCGAGGATCGGAACTCGCGCAGCCGATGCGGCAACGGGGCATCGGGGCGGATCTGCGCCAACAGCCAGCCACGCGGGTCATCGCCCATGCGGGCCTCATCCCCCGGCGCGGCACCAACGCCGAAACGGTTGAGCGCGATGAAACTGCCGACACTGCGCATGGGGCCTCCTGCCATTGGGCCGATGGTCGGCCTGTTGCCAAGGTAGCGTGGCTTGGCCCAACCACCAAGCGCGCGCCAAGGCACATTTCCGTGCTTGCGCGGAAAGCTGTCCGGCGCACGGTGCGGTGCCTCTGGTTTCGGCATCAAGGCGGCGTTAGTGTCGCCCCAACCCAGACGGCAGGACGCGTAATGACCCGGATGATCCATATTCTCAACGGCCCGAACCTCAACCTGCTGGGCAAGCGCCAGCCCGAGATCTACGGCCATGACACGCTGGATGATGTGGCTACCCAATGCGCCGAGATCGGCCGCGAGGCCGGGCTGGAGACCTTGCTGCGCCAGTCCAACTGGGAGGGGCAGATCGTCGACTGGATCCACGAGGCCCGCGAACAGGCGGCCGGCATCATCATCAACCCGGCGGCGCTGACCCATACCTCGGTTGCGGTTCTGGACGCGCTCAACACCTTCGAGGGGCCGGTGATCGAGGTCCACATCAGCCAGGTCCACAAGCGCGAAGCCTTCCGCCATCATTCCTACGTCAGCCTGCGCGCCGATGCGGTGATGGCCGGTTTCGGCATTCACGGCTACTCGCTGGCGATGCGGCACATGGCGAAACTGCTGGGGTGAACCCCACAGGCGCCGGCGCGCGCTTATTCCCAAGCAAAAATATCAGGATTGACTTCGGGCCGGGCCGGACGCATGGTGCGGCCAAGCCAAGCCATCCTGTGCGCAGCGACCACGGGTCAGCCCGGCAAGACCTTCGCCCCCCGTTTCAGCGGGGTGCCATGCCAGCCTGAGGACTCCATGCGCCGTATTTCGCCCTTTGCCCGTAGCCTGACCATCGCCGCCGCCATCGCCCTGCCGGGCGCTGCCTCGGCCGTGACGCCGTCCGAGGTGCTGACCACCTATGCCAGCATTGCCGAAGCGGGCTATGCCGACTCGGTCACCACGGCGCAGGCGCTGCAAAGCGCGATCGAGGACTTCCTCGCCGCCCCCTCGGCCGAGGGGCTGGAGGCCGCCCGCACCGCATGGCGTGCCGCCCGCGTGCCCTATCAGCAGACCGAGGCCTTCCGCTTCGGCAACTCCATCGTCGACGATTGGGAAGGCCGCGTGAACGCCTGGCCGCTGGACGAAGGCCTGATCGACTATGTCTCGCGCAGCTACATCGGCGGTGACGACAACCCCGCCGCCGAGCTGAACGTGATCGCCAACCCGACCTTCGCCATCGCCGGCGAGGAGATCGACGCGACCGAGATCACCCCCGCCCTGCTGCAAGACGTGCTGCAAGAGGCCGACTCGGTCGAGGCCAACGTGGCCACCGGCTATCACGCCATCGAATTCCTGCTTTGGGGTCAGGATCTGAACGGCACCGACGCTGGCGCCGGTGACCGTCCGTGGACCGACTATGCCCAAGGTGATGACTGCACCAACGGCAATTGCGACCGCCGCGCCGCCTATCTGCGCGCCGCGACCGAATTGCTGATCGCCGACCTGCAAGAAATGGCCGGCAACTGGACCGAAGGCGGCGCCGCGCGCGAGGCCGTGATGGCCGACGAAAACGCCGGCCTGTCGACGATCCTGACCGGCATGGGCTCTCTGTCCTACGGTGAGCTGGCGGGCGAGCGTATCCGGCTGGGCCTGATGCTGAACGACCCCGAGGAAGAGCATGACTGCTTCTCGGACAACACGCATTACAGCCATTACTATGACGCGCTCGGCATCCGGAACGTCTATGTCGGCGAATATACCCGCGTCGATGGCTCGGTCGTGACCGGCCCCAGCCTGTCGGATTACGTGGCCGAGCATGACGCCGCGCTGGATACCGCGCTGACCGCGAAGCTGGATGCCTCGGTCGCCGCGCTGCAGACCATGGTCGACACCGCCGAGGGCGGCATGTCCTACGACATGATGCTCGCACCGGGCAACGCGCAGGGCGAAGAGGTCATCATGGGCGCCGTCAACGCGTTGGTCGACCAGACCCGCGACATCGAGCGTGCCATCGCCGCGCTGGGTCTCGACGGAATCGAGCTGGAAGGCTCGGACAGCCTCGACAACCCCTCGGCGGTGTTCCAGTAACCGCCCGATCGGAGGTCCGACGATGATCGTCTGTTCCTGCCAAGGCATCTCCGACCGCGACATTCATGCCGCGGTCGACTGGATGCGCGCCTCGGACCCGCACACCATCATCACCCCCGGCAAGGTTTACCGCGCCTTGGGAAAGTCGGTGGACTGTGGCGGCTGCATGACGCAGTTTCTCTCGACCATGCGGGCGAATCCGAATACCGAAGTCCCCATGGAGCTGCGCGCCCTGCGCGCCACGCCACACAGGAGAGAGAGCCATGAAGGGTGACGCAAAGGTCATCGACTATCTCAACCGGGCCCTGCGGTCGGAACTGACGGCGGTCAGCCAGTATTGGCTGCATTACCGCCTGCAGGACGATTGGGGTCTTGCCAAGATGGCGAAGAAAAGCCGCGCGGAAAGCATCGAGGAGATGCATCACGCCGACAAGCTGATCACCCGGATCATCTTCCTCGGCGGGCATCCGAACCTGCAAAAGCTCGATTCGCTGCGCATCGGCGAGACGCCGAAAGAGACGCTGGAAGCCGACCTCGCCGCCGAGCAGGAGGCCGCCGCACTGTATCGCGAGGCGCGCGCCTATTGCGCCTCGGTCAACGACTTCGTGTCGATGGAGCTGTTCCAGGAGCTGCTGACGGACGAGGAAGGTCATATCGACTTCCTTGAAACCCAGCTCGACCTCTATGCCCGCCTCGGAGACGAACGCTATGCGCTGCTCAACGCCGCGCCGATGGACGAAGCCGAGTAAGATCGTTCTGGCGGCAGGGCTCATTGCGGCCCTGCCCCACCTCGCCCCGCCTGCGCTTGCGCAGGATCTGCCCGACCTGCACCTCGACGCCCTGCCCCGCACCCCGCAGGAAATCACCCGCCTCGAGGCCGCCACCGCGGCCCCCACCGACCCCACACAGGCCCAGCGGTTCGAGCTGCGCGCCGGGGGCGCCGGAACCGTGCGTGTGCGCCGTGGCAACGATGCTTTCCTGCAGCCCCCCGCCAACCTGACCCGCGAGCAGGCGATGACCTTCCGGCTGGGTCAGGCCCTGTTCGAGCGGCAATGGGCCTCCGCCCCTGCCTCGACCATCGCGTCGGATGGGCTGGGCCCGCTGTTCAATGCGCGTGGCTGCAGCAATTGCCACCAGCGAGGCGGGCGCGGCCAGCCGCCCGTCGAGGGGGCCGACCATTCCTCGCTGTTCCTGCGGATCTCCGTCCCGGCCCCCGACGGCACGGCTGGCCCCGACGGTATCGCCGAATGGATCGCGACCGAGCCGCATCCGGTCTACGGCAGCCAGATGCAGGATTTCGCCATTCAGGGCCAACAGGCCGAATACCACCTCGCCGTCGACTGGGAAGAGATCCCCGTCGCCCTCAACGGCGGCGAGACGGCCAGCCTGCGTCGCCCCTTGTGGCGCCCTGAGGATCTGGCCTTCGGCCCCTTGGGCGAGGCGGCGATGCTCAGCCCGCGCGTGGCGCCGCAGATGATCGGCCTCGGGCTTCTGGAGGCCATCCCTGCCGCCGAGATCCTCGCCCTCGCCGATCCCGACGACGCGGATGGCGACGGCATCTCGGGCCGCGCGAACATCGTCTGGTCGCTGGAATTCGACGCGCCGATGCTGGGCCGCTTCGGCCACAAGGCCGGCGCCCCCAGCCTGCGCGAACAATCCGCCATGGCTTTCTCCAGCGACATCGGCCTGTCGACCGCACTGCTGCCTGCGGGTTGGGGCGATTGCACGGCCGCGCAGACCGCCTGCCGCGACGCGCCTGACGGCGGCGATGAGACGCATGGCGGGCTGGAAGTGCCGGACCCGGCGCTGAACCTCGTGACCTTCTACACCGGCATGCTGGGCGTGCCCGCGCGCCGCGATGTCAGCGACCCCGAGGTCCTGCGCGGCCGGGCGATCTTCCACGAGGCCGGCTGCGCGGCCTGCCATCGCCCGGCCCATGTGACTGCCCGTCTTCGCGACCGTGACGACCCGCGCAGCTTCCAGCTGATCTGGCCCTATACCGACCTGCTGCTGCACGACATGGGCGAGGGGCTGGCCGATCACCGCCCCGAGGGGCGCGCCACCGGCACCGAATGGCGCACCGCGCCGCTTTGGGGCATCGGCCTGACCGAACGGGTCAGCGGCTATGCCAACTTCCTTCATGACGGCCGCGCCCGTACCCTGCTGGAGGCGATCCTCTGGCACGGCGGCGAGGCCCAATCCGCCCGCGACCAGATCGTCGAGCTTGCGCCCGATGACCGTGCCGCCCTTCTGCGTTTCCTAGGGAGCCTCTGATGCGCCACCTCAACGCCCTTGCCCTTCTTGCCCTGACCGCCTCGCCGGCGCTTGCCGATGTCGGACAGGTGCTGGACGCGCAGGTCCTGCCCGGCACCGCCGCCTTCGCCGAGGCCAGCACCGCGCTGGCCACCGCCGCCGCTGCCGATTGTCGCCCGGCCGCCGTCACCGACGCCTGGAACGCCGCCTTCGACGCCTGGCTGGCGATCGGCCATCTGCGCATGGGCCCGCAAGAGCTGGCCGCGCTGACCATCGCCTTCTGGCCGGACGGCCGAAACTCAGGCCGTCGCACCTTGGCCCGGATGATCGAGGGCGAGGATGCGATGGGCACCGATGCCAGTGATTTCGCGCAGGTCTCGGCCGCCGCGCGCGGGCTCTATGCGCTGGAGACCATGCTCTACGATCCCGATTTCGCCAGCTACGAGGCCGGCAGCTATTCCTGCACGCTGGTGCAGGTGATGGCGCAGGACCTCGCCTCGCAAGCCGCTGCGCTGGATCTGGCGTGGCGCGAGGATTTCGCTCCCGCCCTGCGCAGCGCCGGCAGCCCCGACAACGCGCAATTCCTCTCCGCCAACGAGGCCGAGCGCGCGATCTTCACTCAGCTGCACGGCGGGGTGGAATTCAACGCCGACCAGCGCCTTGGCCAGCCGATGGGCACCCCGGATCGCCCGCGCCCGACGCGTGCCGAGACCTGGCGCGCGGGCCGCAGCCAGCGCAATATCGAGCTGTCGATGGCCGCGATCCAGGCCATGGCGCAGTCGCTGGCCGGCCATTCCGTCGAGGCCGTCGACAGCGCCTTCTCCGCCGCCGCCTATTTTGGCGCCGGCATCGAGGACCCGGCATTTCAGGACGTCGAAGACCCACAGGCCCGGTTCCGGCTGGAGAGTTGGCAGGGCCGCATCCGCGCCGCCGGCGATGCGCTGATCGTGCATATCGGCGAAGAAATGGGCATCGCGCCGGGCTTCAACTCGCTGGACGGAGACTGAGCCATGACCTCGCGCCGCACCTTCCTTGCCGGCCTGATGGCCGTCGCCGCCCCGAAACCCTCCTGGGCCGATGCGGGCAGCCCCCGCTGGCTGGCCTGTGCCCGCGAGGCTGACGGCACCTACGCCCTCTTCGGCATCGCCGAGGACGGCGCGGACACCTTCCGCCTGCCCCTGCCCGCCCGTGGCCATGCCGGTGCCGCGCATCCGACCCGGCCCGAGGCCGTGGCCTTCGCCCGCCGCCCCGGTGCCTTCGCTCTGGTGCTCGATTGCGGCTCGGGCGCGCTGATCCGCCAGCTGACCCCGCCCGAGGGGATGCAGTTCAATGGCCACGGCGCCTTTACCGAGGACGGGCTCACGCTCTACACGGTCGAGCAGCGGGCCTCGGACAGCCAGGGCTTCCTCGGCATCTGGGACAGCGAGTATCGCCGCCTGGGCCAGATCGAGACCGGCGGCATCGGCCCGCATGAGGTGCTGCGCCTGCCGGGTGACGTCTTCGCCGTCGCCAATGGCGGCATCGCCACCGATCCCACCGACCGCACCAAGCTGAACGTGCCGGAGATGGCGCCCTCGCTGGTCTATATTCAGGGCGATGAGGTGGTCGAACGGGTCGCGCTGGAGCCCTCGCTGCATTTCAACTCGATCCGCCATCTGGCGCATGAGGATGGGGTTCTGGCTTTTGCGATGCAATGGGAGGGCGAGCCGTCGCAGGTGGTCCCGCTTCTGGGTCTGCACCGCCGTGGCGAAGCGCCGATCCTCGCCTCCGCCCCGGCCGAGGAACAGGCGCTGATGCAGGGCTATGCCGGCTCCTGCGCCTTCTCGGATGGCGAGGTAGGCATCACTTCGCCCCGCGGCAACCGGCTGCACCGCTTTGACGCGCAAGGGACTTTCCTCGGCGCGACGGCGCGGGCAGATGTCTGCGGCCTCGCGCCCTGCCCCGGCGGCTTCCTGACCACGGATGGTGGCGGCGGCGTGCTGCAGGTGACCGAGGGTCGCGCGCGCCCGCTGGGCCTGCGGTCCCGGTCCTGGGACAACCATGTCGTGACGCTGTGAGGGCCTTCTCGGCCAATCTCGGCTTCCTCTGGACCGAGCTGCCGCTGACTGAGGCGATCCACGCCGCCGCAAAGGCGGGCTTCAAGGCCGTCGAATGCCACTGGCCCTACACCACCCCACCCGAAGCAGTGGCGAAGGCCCTGGCCGAGACCGGCCTACCGATGATCGGCCTCAACACCCGCCCCGGCGGCCCCGGCGAGTTCGGCCTCGCCGCGCTGAAGGGCCGCGAGGCCGAAGCCCGCGCCGCCATTGACGAGGCCGTGGCCTATGCCCGCGCCACCGGCACGCGCGCGGTGCATGTGATGGCGGGCAAGGACGGTGATGAGGCTACCTTCCGCGCCAACCTCACCCATGCCTGCGAAACCGCGCCCGACCTGACGATCCTGATCGAGGCGCTCAACGCCCATGACGTGCCGGGCTACCATCTGCCGACACAGGAACGGGCGGCGCAGACCTGCACCGCCCTCGGCTTTCCCAACCTGAAACTGATGTTCGACTGCTACCATGTCGGCCGGACCGAGGGTGACGTGCTGACGACCTACCGCCGCCACCGCGCGCTCATCGGCCATGTCCAATTCGCCGCCGTCCCGGATCGCGGCGCGCCGGATCATGGCGCGGTCGACTATGCCGCGCTGCTCCCCCAACTCGACTGGCCCGGCCCCTTCGGTGCAGAATACCGTCCGAACGGCCCGACCGACGCCAGCCTGTCGTGGCTCCCCGCCCTATCATCTTGTTGAAAATACTCGCAGGGGGACCGGGGGGCGGCAGCCCCCCGGTCAGTCACTTGTTCTCACCGAGCCACGTCGCCGAGGTCTTGATCCCCCCCAGCGGGAAGATGTGGATCTTGTCGAGAAGGCTCTCGGGATGCGCGGCTTTGTAGGCGGCGATTTCCTCCAGCAGCTCGGTCGGCTCGAACGGCAACAGCAGCTTCGACAGATCCATCGCCCGCTTTTGCAGCACGCCCAGCGAGGGGCCGACGCCGCAAGCGATGGCGAATTTGATCAACGTTTGCAGCTTGGTCGGACCCGCGACGCCCAGATGGATCGGCAGCGTCACGCCCATGGCCGCCAGCCGCTCGGCCCAGGCGATGATCGGACCGGCCTCGAAGGCGAATTGCGTGGCGATGGCCATCTCGGCATCGGTCTGCTGCGAGAAGCCCTGCTTCCACATCAGCGCCTCGTCGACGACCTTGGTGCCGCCCTTGGGGTCGATGTCCTTGTTGCCCTCGGGGTGACCGGCGACATGCAGGCGCTTGAAACCGAGCTGGTCGAACACGCCGGTTTTCAAAAGGTCGATGGCCGAGGTGAACTCGCCCGCCACCGTCGGCACGCCGCCCGCCAGAACCAACGCCTGCTCGGCGCCCGCTTCCTCGCGATAGCGTTTGAGCCAGGTCTCCAGCGTGGCACGGCTGTCGATGATGCGCGCGGGCACATGCGGCATGGCCGGGAAGCCCTCGTCGGTGAGGCGCTTCACGGTGGCGACCATCTCGTCGATGGGCGTGCCGTCGATATGCGCGACATAGACGCGGGTGCCCTCAGGCAGGATGTCGCGGAAGCTCTCGACCTTGGCGGCGGTGCGCGGCATCACCTCGATCGAGGCGCCTTGCAGCAGACCCGGCAGCAGCTCGGATTTCGTGCCATCGGTCGGCGCGGATTTGCGGAAATTGAACAGGGCCATGATGTCTCCTCCCTCAGACGGTCAGGCGGGGGTTGATGCGGTCGGCGGCGAAACCATCCGCCATCCGCGTGAGTTCGATCCCGGTCACGACCCCTCCGGTCACGAAGGGATCGCCCTCGATATAGGTGCGCGCATCGGCCAACGAGGCCGCTTCGATCACACCCCAATGCCCCAGCGCCACACCCTCGTCAGTCCACAGGGCCGAGCCGGTGATCACCGACACGAGGCCATTCGCCCCCGAGCGGTTCCACTCGCGATGGGCCGGCCGCAGGGCGTCGCGGGCCTCGTCGGCATTCTCGCGGTGGGTGCAGCGCATGAGGAAGAACATCAGGCCGCGCCCTCGTTTTCCAGCACCACCATGCCGGCCCCGGTCATCGAGGCGGGGGCGTAGTAATGCGACATCACGGTGCGGACCTCCGCGTCCATGCAGCCGCGCATCACCAGCCACATGATCAGCTCCGCCCCTTCCGAGCCGAAGGTCTCGACGAACTGCTCTCGCGTCCAGCCGCGATATTTCTCGGGGTTGGGACCGATCTCCGCCAGCCATGCCTTGTCGGCGTCGCGGTTCATGAAGCCCGCGCGCGCGCCCTGCAGCTGGTGGGTCAGACCGCCGGTGCCGAAGACCACGATGCGCTCGTTGCCCGGCCAGCTTTCGATCGCCTTGCGCAGAAGCTGGCCCAGCTCCCACATGCGCTGCGGCGTGGGGATCGGGTATTGCACGGTGTTGACGAAGATCGGCACGATCTTCACCGGCCACTCGGCGGGACGGCCGAAGAACAGCTCCATCGGCACCTGGATGCCGTGGTCGAGCTCGATCTCGCGGCAGATCAGCGGATCGAAATGCCCCTCGACCATCGCGTCGGCCAGGTGCCAGCTGAAATCCGCGGCGCCCTTGAAGGCGGGGATGTCCCGCTTGCCCCAGCCCTCGTCGATGATCTGGTACTCCTCGGCCACCCCCAGCGCCAAGGTTGGCACGCGGTCGAGGAAGAAGGCGTTGCCATGGTCGTTGAAGATCACCACGGCAATGTCGGGCTTCTGCTCGGCGATCCATTCCTTCGCCGGGATGTAGCCGTCGAAGAAGGGTTTCCAGTCGGGCGTGTCCTGCAGGCCCCGGTCCAGGGCGATGCCGATCGAAGGCACATGCGAGGTGCCGCAGCCACCGATGAGTTCAGCCATTGCGGCGCTCCTTGCCAAGGCGTTGCACGAGGAAATCCTCGTGATCCATGCCCACCTGCGCCGCACCGATGGCCGTCACCGGCATCGGGTTCAGCGCCGAAATCTTGAGGATGTAGAAGATGTTGCCACCAAGGCGGACCATCTCCTGCCAGTCGCGGGCCAGCACGGCCGCGCGTTGTTCGGGGCTCAGCTTGTAGCGGTCGAGGAAGGCTTCCTCATCGGCTGCGAAAGCCTTGCGGTTGGCTTCGGACACAAGGGCCATGGCCATCTTGTTCAGCTCGTAGCCCATGTGGGATCGTTCCCGGTCGAAGAGCGGGGTCTCGGGGATCGCCCCCGGGTCAGGATTTTGCATCGGTTCAGTCCTTGAGGAACTCGGACAACAGGTCGGCCACCGCATCGGGGCGTTCGACCGGGGCGAAGTGACCCGCCTCCTCGATGATTTCGAGACGGGCGTCGGGCAGCAGCGCGAGCATGTCCTCATGCTGCGAAACGGGGGACCATTGGTCCTGACGGCCGACGATCAGCAGCACCGGGCAGGTGATCTGGTCGAGATAGGCCGAGGCATCGGGGCGCGTGACCAGCGCGTTGATTTGGCGCGCGTGCAGGTCGGGATTCATGCGCAGGACCATGGCGTTGAGGCCGGCCATCAGCGCGGTGTTCTTCTGGTTCTCGGCCCAGACCATGGGGGGCAGCCAGCGGTCGGCCAGCGCCTGCATCCCGTTGTCATAGGCGAACTTGACGATCTCGGCGCGCTTGGCGGGCTCGCCTTCCTTCAGCGGATGGATGCCGGTGTCCAACAGCGACAGCTTCTCGATCCGCTCGGGCGCGAGGCGCGCCATCTCCATGGCCACGCGGGCGCCCATGGAATGCCCGGCCACCCGAAGGCGGCCGGGGTTCTGCTCCAGCAGATCCCGCGCCATCTGCGTGAGGTCGTCCTGCGTCGACAGGTCGGCCACCTTCGCATCGGGCAGGCGCGCGAGCGTCGCCTCCCAGCAGAAGGCATCACACAGAAGTCCGGGGATCAGCAGGGTCGTGGTCATGTCAGTTGATCATCGTGTTGGGCAGGATCAGAGAGATCTGCGGGAAAGCGACCAGCAGCAGGAGTGTGACGATCATCGCCACCCAGAACGGGCCGACACCGCGGAAGATCGTGCCCAGCGGCACGTTCGGCGCCACCGATTTCACGATGAACACGTTCACACCGACCGGCGGCGAGATCAGGCCCATCTCCAGCGTCAGCACTACGAGGACGCCGAACCAGATCGGATCGAAGCCCAGCTGCTGGATCACCGGGAAGAAGATCGGCATCGTCAGCACCAGCATCGCGAAGCCTTCAAGGAAGCAGCCCAGGATCAGGTAGCAGCCGAGGATCAGGAACAGCACCACGATACGCGGCATGTCCAGCTCGGACAGGAAATGCCCCAGTTCCTGCGGGATGTGGCTCAGCGCCATGAACGGGATGATCATATGGGCGCCGATCAGGATGAACATCACCGTCGCCGTGGTCACCACCGACGATTTCGCCGCGTTCCAGAAGGCCATGAGCGTCAGCTTGCGCGAGATCAGGCCGATGGCGATGATCAGGCCCGCGCCGACGGCCGAGGCCTCGGTCGGGGAGAAGATGCCGGTGTAGATGCCGCCGATGGTCAGCAGGATCACCGACAGGATCGGCAGCGCGCCGACCATGGCCCGAAACTTCTCGGAGGTGGTGGTCTTGGGACCGGCGGGGCCCATCTCGGGCTTCAGCCAGCACTGGACCATGACGGTCAGCACGAACATCAGCAGCAGCAAAAGGCCCGGCAACACGCCCGCAAGGAACAGCCGCCCGATCGATTCCTGCGTCAGGATCGCGTAGATCACGAAGCCCGTGGACGGCGGGATCAGGATGCCCAGCGTACCGCCTGCGGCCACTGCGCCGGTCGACAGGCGCGGGTCGTATTTGAAGCGGTCCATCTCGCCCAGCGAGACCTTGCCCATCGTCAGGGCCGAAGCCACCGACGAGCCTGACAGCGCCGCGAAGCCGCCACAGCCGATGATCGTGGCCGAGGCCAGACCGCCCCGGACGGAGCCGATCATCGCATAGGCCGCGTCATAGAGGCGGCGGGACATGCCGGTCTCGGTCGCGACGTTGCCCATCAGGATGAACAGCGGCACCACGACCAGCTCGGCCGAGGAGGCGATGGTGAAGCTTTCCGACGCGAGGTAGTTCATCGCCGCGTTGAGGCTGTGCAGGTTCCAGATCCCGAAGAAGCCCACCACGAACATGGCGAAAGCGACGGGAATGCGGAACCCCAGCAGAACGAACAGCGCGCCCATGCCCAGAAGGCCGACTTGGAATTCGGTCATGACGTGTGGCTTTCAGGATGGCGCAACGGTCCCCCGAGGATCAGCGAAACGGCGCGCAGGAGCATTCCCGCGGCGGTGATCACGCAGCAGACCACGACGAAGTACTGGAACCAGTCCTTCGGCAGGTGAATGATGTTGGTGGCGAGGTTCAGCATGTTGGAGATCGCCGCCGATTTCCACATGTTCCACGCGATACCCGCGAAGATGCCAAAGCCCGCAACGGCGCCGAGGATGTCGGTCAGCCGGACCAGCCATTTGGCCATGGAGCGTTCGAACAGGTCGACCGCGATATGCCCGCCCGTCCGGTCGCACAGGGCCATGCCGCCAAAGACCAGCACGACCATGCCCATCTGGGTGATGTCCTGCGCGCCGCGCAACGGCGAGCCGAAATAGCGCCCGACCACGTCGATCAGGATCACGACAACCTCGGCGATCAAGCCAAGGGTGCCGAGCATTGCGGACAGGGCAATCACCCTGCCCGCAACTTTATCAAGCGTAGCCAGCAAGTTACTGACCCTGCATCGTCGCAAGAACGTCGGCGCCGCCGTCGACACCGGCAACCACCGCGTCACGCACCGGCAGCGTCAACTCGCCAAAGGCGGCGGCTTCTTCGTCGGTCAGCGTGTAGACGGTGTTGTCACCGGCCGCGTTCAGCGACTCGATCACCGAAGCGGCGCGGGCGTTCCAGCCCTCCTCGGCCGAGGCCGACAGGGTGCGGCCGGCGATGGCGTCGAGCGCGGCACGCTCTTCGTCCGACAGACCGTCATAGGCGCCTTGGTTCATCACAACGTAGAACGAGATGCGACCGAGCGGCGCGCCCAGCGTGTAGCTGTCGGCCACTTCGTCCAGACGGAAGTCGCCCACGGCCGAGGCCCCGGTGATCACGCCGTCAATGAGGCCCGTCTGCAGCGAGTTGTAGATCTCGCCAGCCGGCATCTGCACCGGGGTCGCGCCCAGCGCTTCGACGGCAGCGGCAGCGGCCGAACCCGACACGCGGATCTTCAGGCCGGCCAGATCGGCGGGCGTGCGGATGTCATGGCCGCGCATGATGAAGATGTTGGGTTCCGACAGCCACAGCGCCAGCGGATGCGTGCCCGGGAACTCGCCGTCCAGCTGGCCGGCTTCCTGAGCGTTCCACAGCATGTCGTAGCCGGTCATGCCCTCGGGCAGTGCGCCCGGCAGTTCCGAGATCATGGTGCGCGGGAATTGCGACGAGGTATAGCCCTCGAGGCCCCAGACGATGTCAGCAACGCCGGTCACGGCGCGGACATATTGCTCCAGCGGGCCAGCGCCCAGCTCGCCGCCGGGGAACACCTGGATCTCGACGCCGGCCTCGGCCACGGCGGCCTGCAGCGGTTCGATGGTGGAGGCGGTCAGCGTGTGCTGCGGGGGCACCCAATGGGCGAAGCGCAGCGTGGTGGCACCGGCCGGAGCGGCCAGCATCGCGGCAGCCGTCGCCGCCGCACCCGCAAGACGCAGGGTCGAGAAATCGAGCATGGTAGTTCCTCCCAAGGTTCGGGGCGTTCACGCGCCCCCTGAACGGTACGATCCGTTTCGAAACGATCCGTCCGGGCCACTATGACCAACTTCGCCGCGCGAAAAAATTCTTTTTGCGGCGACCACCATAAGAGACTGCTATAGCTGTGGGTCGCGGCCCAGACCCTCCGTCAGGCGGCGGCGGGTCTCCCCACCGCCGCCCCAAGGCTCTTACGAGCGGGTACGCCAGCTGTCCGCGTAGTTCGTGCGGGCTTCCGACGAATACGGGGTCGGCGAGACGCGCACGCGGATCTCGGCCTGCTTGTGGGTCTCGGTCGAGGTCTTGCCGGTCGGCTCGGGCTCACCCCATTTCAGGGTCAGAACGTCACCCACCTGCACGTCGGTGTTCACCACGCCAAGGCTCAGCAGGCAGCGCTCGTTGAACGAGTAGCCGTTGAACATCGACATGCCGACCATCGCGCCCTTGTCGTTGACGACCATGTCGGCCGAGGACGAGGCGTAGTTCGGCTGCGGGAAGTCGATCCACTTGTAGGGCGTGCCCTGCTCGAAGCTGGAGGCGATGACTTTCAGAACGTCGTCGCGGTTCCACTCGAAGGTGACCTTCTTGCGCTTCGGACCTTCGGCCTTGATCTTCTCCAGCGCGGCCTTGCCGACGAAGTCGTCCTTCTTCCAGCCGATATAGAAGTCATAACCCAGTTCGAACGGGTTGACGTAATAGTCCTCGATGTTGTCCGAAACATACGAGCCGCCGATGGCGCCCGCCGCTTCGTACATGTCGGTACCCAGCCATTCGCGGAAGGCCTTGGTCATGCCGTCGCCGGTGTAGATGCCCGGCAGCGGCGACGGGATCCAGCCCGATTCCAGCGTGTTGGTCGAGTAAGCGCGCGAGCCGCACTGCACGAGGTTCACGCCAGCGTCGCGGGCGGCCTGCATGACGGTCGCGTGGATGTAGTCCTTGTCCTTGTACGGACCCCAGATCTCCAGACCCGGCGCGCCCGACATGCCGTGGCGCAGTGCCTGGACCTTCTTCGAGCCGATGTTGATCCATTCGACGTGGAAGAACTTGATGTCCGGGATCGGACCGCCGTTCATTTTCTCGAAGATCGCGCCGGCATCCGGACCCTGGATCTGGAAGCGGTAATGCTCACGCAGGACGCGCTCGCCCTCGGGGCGCGACGGCGACCGCGGGTCGTAGCGGATGCGGACGTTCCACTTGCCGTAGGCGGCGGCGAACATCAGCCAGTTCGAGGTGGGCGCGCGGCCGACCAGAACATATTTGTCTTCACGCTCGCGGAAGATGATGTGGTCGCCGATCACGTGGCCGGCCGGGGTGACCGGGACGTAGTGCTTGGCGCGGTTCAGGCCAAAGTTCCCGAAGGCGTTGATGCCGTGATAGGCAAGGAACTCGGTGGCTTGCGGACCTTCGACGATCAGCTCGTCCATGTGGTGCGACTGGTCGAACAGCACGGCGGATTTGCGCCAGGCTTCCTGTTCGACACGCCAGTTCGAGAATTCAGGCGCGACGACCGGATAGACATACATGCCGATCTTCGAGTTGCGCAGCATCTGGACGGGGTTGCCGCCCTGCTCAGCGATCAGGGCTTCAAGGCTGGTAGCAGCCATCTCGATTCTCCTCCCAAGGCAAGAATGTATACATGGATAGGCGAAGTGAGCGGTATTGCAAGCGGAATTGTCAGGCTGGCGTCAGGATCGGCAAAATTTGTATGCACGACCCTCGTTATCTCAGCGCGTGATCAACGCGATCCCCGGCAGGCTATCGGGCGCCTGTGTCTCGGTGATGAAGGTCTGCTCCAGATTGGCCCGGGCGATGCGCGCATGCTCGCGCGCGATGGCCTCGGCCCGCACGCCCTCACGCCGCTCGATCGCCTGCACCAGCGCCCGATGCTGGGCCTGCGCCACGACCAGCGATTGCAGCGAGCGGCGGGTTTGCTGGCTGCCCAGCACGAAGGCCGAGGGCGAGGCGAAGGGCAGGCTTTTCACCCGCTCGAGCTCGCGCAGGATCACGTTGCTTTGGCACAATTCCGCCAGTTTCGCGTGGAATTGCCCGTTCAACTCGCTGTAGCGGTCGAAATCGAGGCTCTCACCAGCCTCGCCCGCGAAGCAATCATCAAGCTCGTCGAGGATCGCGCCGATCTCGGCCAGCGCCGTCTTGTCGGCCCCCTGCTCGGCCGCCAAGCGCGCCGCCGTGCCTTCCAGCACGCCGCGCAGCTCGATCGCATCGGTCACATCGCGGTAGCTGAAACTGCGGACCTGAAACCCGCCGCCCGAGGCGCGCTCCAAGAGGCCCTCCTCGGCCAGACGGGACATCGCCTCGCGCACCGGCGTGCGAGAGATCTGCAATTCCTCCGAGAGCGCGACCTCGTAAAGCCGCGTGCCGCCTGCCAACCCGCCATGGATGATCCGCTGCCGCAGCTCATAGACCGCGCGCTTCGTCAGGTTGACGCTTTTCGATTCCGATTTCGCTTCCGACATAATCCCCCCGTGTATACACCGAATGTATACAAATCACGGGCGCGGCGAAAGCTCCTTCATTCTGCCCCAAATACGCAGGCCAACGGCACCGCGGGGCAACAAGGCCCGGAGGACGCGCCCCCGGGCCCTGCCATCACTTCGGCGCCAAACGGGCCGAGCCGTCCAGCCGCACGCATTCACCGTTGATATAGCGGTTCTGGGCCATGAAGCAGACGGTATCCGCGAATTCGGCTGGATCGCCCAGCCGCTGCGGGAAGGGAATGCCGGCCGCCAAGGCCTTCTGCGCCTCCTCGGGCAAGGTATAAAGCAAGGGCGTCAGGAAGATCCCCGGCGCGATCACGTTGACCCGCACACCGACTCGCGCCAATTCCCGCGCGATGGGCAGGGACATGGCAACGATGCCACCCTTCGAGGCCGAATAGGCCGCCTGCCCGATCTGCCCGTCGAAGGCCGCGACGGAGGCGGTATTGATCACCACGCCCCGTTCGCCATCCTCAAGCGGCTCTGCCTCGGCCATCCGCGCGGCAGAGAGGCGCAGCACGTTGAAGGTGCCGATCAGGTTGACGTTGATCGTGCGCTGGAAGGCCTCCAGCGCCAAGGGGCCATCACGGCCCAGGACGCGCCCGGCGGTGCCAATGCCCGCGCAATTGACGACGATGCGCGGCACGCCGTGCGCCGAGGTCGCAACGTCCAGCGCCGCGTTCACATCGGCCTCCGAGGTCACGTCCCCCATCGCCGACACGCCACCGATCTCGGCCGCGACGGCCGCGCCCTTGGCCGCGTCGCGGTCGAGGATCGCCACCTTCGCGCCGCGCGCCGCCAGCATCCGCGCTGTCGCCTCGCCCAGCCCCGAGCCCGCGCCGGTCACCAGGACCGAAGTTCCGTCGATCTGCATCTCTCAGCCCTTTCCGCTTTCGATGACCCGCGCGTCGCCCGCATAGAGCGCCGCCACCAGATCCGCCCGCTGCGCCCGCACCGCGCGCTGGTTGACCGAGCCCTTGTCGGTCACCTCGCCCTTCTGCAGATCCAAGGGTTCGACCAGCATCATCACCCGCGGCACGCGCAGCGACGAGCCCGTCGCCGTGGCGTTATAGGCCTTGAGCCGCGTGGCCAGTTCCGCGCGCAGGGTCGGATGGGTGAAGAGTTCGGCATCCGCCATCCCCTCGCCGCCCGGCACCAGCTTCTCGATCGCCGGACGGAACGGCACCAGCAGCGCGCCGAGGCTGTCCTCGCCCTCGCCCACGATCACCGCATCGCGGGCATAGCCGCCCAGCGCATCCGTGAGTTTCGCGCGCAAAGCGCCGACGCCGACCCAAGTCCCGGTCGAAAGCTTGAAGTTCTCGGCCACGCGCCCGTCGAAGAAGAAGCCCTTTGAGGGATCATCCGGGTCCGCGAATTTCAGCGCGTCGCCGAGGCAGTAGAAGCCTTCCTCGTCGAAAGCCTCGGCCGTCAGCTTGGGATTGCGCCAATAGCCCGGGGTCACGTTCGGCCCCTTGACGCGGACCTCCCATTTCCCCTCGACCGGCACCAGCTTCAGGATCACTTCCTTCGCGGGCACGCCGAGGTTGCCGGGCGCGGCATCGGGATCGGTGTTGAAGATGGCGAAGGGCGCCGTCTCGGTCGCGCCGAGGCCGGTGCCCAACTGCACCCGCTGCCCGGTCGCCTTGATCGCCAGCTTCTCCAGCGCGGCCCAAGTATGCGCGGCCATCGCGGCGCCGGCGTAATACTTGAACTGCAGCTTACCGAAAAAGGCCTTGGCAAGCTCGAGGTCGTTCTCCATCGCCTCGACCAGCATCTCGTAGCCGAAGGGGACGTTGAAATACCAGTTGGTGCCGACCTCGCGCAGGTTGCGGATCGTCTCGGGCATCATCTTCGGCGTGGGGCGGCCACCGTCGATATAGAAGGTGCCGCCGTTATAGATCGTCGCGTTGAACACGAGGTTCCCCGCCGCGACATGGTTCCACGGCGCCCAATCGAGGATCACCGGCGGCTCGTCGCGCAGGAAGGCGTAGCACTCGGTCATCTGCTCCATGTTCGCGCACATCATGCGCTGGGTCTGGGTGACAGCCTTGGGGCTGCCGGTGGTGCCCGAGGTGAACAGGAACTTCGCCACGGTATCGGGGCCGGTCGCCGCGTTGGCGGCGTCGACAGCCTCGGTCACCGGGGTGGCCAGCAGCGCAGCCCAGTCCAGCGCCAGACCGGGCCCGGCCTTGCCCAGCAGCGGCAGGCCCGGGAAGACGGCCTCGATGGCGGGCAGGAACGGGGTCGTATCCTCGGCGAAGACGGCGCCCGGCGTGATCTGGTCGCGCACCGATTCCAGCTTGCCGTATTCGCCCGAGGCGAGGGCATAGGCCGGCGCGATGGCGGCGGACGGGATGCCCACATATTGCGCGCCTAAGGCCATCAGACCGTGGGCGACCGAATTCGCGGAGAGGATCACCAGCGGCCGCTCGGTCGAGAGGCCCAGATCCAGAAGGTATTGACCGATGGCCCTGACCGCTGCCAGCATCTCGGCGTAGCTCGTGCGCTGCCAGTCGCCGTCCGGGCCCCGTTCGGCCATCCAGGTCACATCGGGTGTCTTGCCGGCCCATTCGTGGATCTTGTCCGACATCCGAACGGGATAGGCGTCCAACTTGCCCTTCTGCCAGACCAGAAGGCTGCCGTCCTCGCGGTGCTCCCACTCGATCTCGGGCTGCCAGAGCCGGACGGAACGCAACGGTGATTCTGTCATGATAAAGTCCTCCCCGGAAATTGTTTACACAGATACTTTTTCCACGGATAGCGATTAATTGTTTACACGGATACTTTCTGCCGGGATACTGCGCCTCAAGAATCGACCGGAGGAGGAAGCCGGGGAGGAGCGGTTCGCAAACAATCTGCGACAGGGTCAGGCATGGACTACCTCACACTTGAGTATAACGGCGATGTCGCCATTCTGGGCCTCAACCGCCCGGCCAAGCGCAACGCGATCTCGGACGCTTTCGTCGAGGAGCTGAACAGCGCCATCACCGAGATCGAGGGCCGCGCGAAGGCTGCCGTGATCCATGGCCATGGCCCGCATTTCTGCGCCGGTCTGGACCTTGCCGAACACGTCAAGAAGACCCCGTTCGAGGGTGTGCAGGGCTCGCGCCGCTGGCACGAAGTCTTCGCCCGCATCCAGCGCGGCAAGCTGCCGTGGTTCGCGGCGCTGCATGGCGCGGTCGTCGGCGGCGGGCTGGAACTGGCGTCCTCGGTCCATGTGCGCGTGGCGGACAAGACCGCCTTCTTCGCCCTGCCCGAAGGCCAGCGCGGCATCTTCGTCGGCGGCGGCGCCTCGGCCCGCACGGCGCGGCTGATGGGTGTCTCGCGCATGACCGACCTCATGCTCACCGGCCGTTCGGTCGATGCCGATACCGCCGAACGCTGGGGCATCGTCAATTATGTCGCGGCCGAGGGCATGGCGCTGGACGAGGCCGTGAAGATGGCCGCCCGCGCTGCCACCAATGCCGAGCTGTCGAACTACGCGATCATCCACGCCCTGCCCCGCATCAACGACATGGCGCAGGACGACGGACTGTGGGTGGAAAGCCTGATCTCGTCCTTCACCGCCACCTCGCCCGAGGCCGAAGCGCGCCTCAATGCCTTCCTGTCGAAGCGGGCAGGCAAGGTCACCAACCCGAACGCGTGACGCCATGGAGAGCACGCTCGCCCCGGTCGAAGACGATGCCGTCGAGCTGGGCGAGCTGACCAGCTCGGTCGGCTTCATGCTGCGGATGACGCAGACCCGCGCCTATGACCAGTTCTTCGCCCAGTTTGCCGATACCGAGGTGCGGCCGGGCGAGTTCACCGTCCTTTGGGTGCTGGGCCTCAATCCCGAGCTGAAGCAGGGCACGCTGGCGCGGACCTTGAACATCAAGCCCGCGCACATGACCAAGCTGATCCAGCGCCTCGTGCGCGCGGGTCATGTCACGCGCACCGTGCCCCCTGAGGACCGCCGCTCGGTCCTGCTGTCGCTGACGGCGGCGGGCAAGGAACATCTCGAAGCTTATCGCGGCCATTTCCTGGCCGTGCACCGCGCCGAGCGCGTGGGCCTCTCTGACGAGGAAATGGCCACGCTGCTCGTGCTGCTCAAGAAACTGAACTTCCAGGAGCCGCCCGAATGCCCATAAACATGGACGAGATCATCGCCATCGACATCCATACGCATGCCGAGGAGCCCTGCGATACCTGCCGTGACGACGGGTACAACGAGTTCCAGGCCGGCATGGCGCGCTATTTCAAAAACCCGGCCGGGGCCGATGGCATGCTGCCGACGATCCCCGAAACCGCGCAATATTACCGTGAGCGCAAGATCGCTGCGGTGATCTTCGCCGTCGATGCCGAGCGCGAGACCGGCTTCCGCCGCTACCACAACGAGGAAATCGCCCAGCTCTGCGCCGAGAATGACGACATCCTGATCCCCTTCGCCTCGATCGACCCGCACAAGGGCAAGATGGGCGTGCGCGAGGCCCGGCGACTGGTGCGCGACTACGGCATCAAGGGCTTCAAGTTCCACCCGACGATGCAGGGCTTCTACCCCAACGACCGCATGGCCTACGAGCTTTACGAGGCCATTCAGGACGAAGGCGCGATCGCGCTGTTCCACACCGGCCAGACCGGCGTCGGCGCAGGCATGCGCGGCGGCATGGGCATGCGGCTGAAATACTCGAACCCGATGCTGGTCGATGACGTGGCGGTGGACTTCCCCGACCTGAAGATCATCCTCGCGCATCCCTCGTTCCCCTGGCAGGAAGAGGCGCTGTCGGTCGCGACCCACAAGCCCAATGTCTACATCGACCTCTCGGGCTGGTCGCCGAAGTATTTCCCCAAGATTCTCGTGCAGTACGCCAACACGATGCTGCGCAAGAAGATGCTGTTCGGCTCGGACTGGCCGGCGATCACGCCGGACCGCTGGCTGGCAGATTTCGAGAAAGCGGATTTTCGGGACGAGGTACGCCCCCTCATCCTGAAAGAGAATGCGCAGAGGCTTCTGAACCTCTGAGCACATCGGGCGTCTTTGGGAGGAGACAAAAGATGAAACTCACGAAACTTGCCGGGCTGACGCTTGCCGCGTCGGTCCTCGCCTTCAGCGCCGCCGCCCAGGATCGCGTCCTGCGCATCGCGCCCGCAGCGCCGCCGGCCCACCCGGCCAACGGCGTGCTCTACACCAATTTCGCGCAATATCTGCCTGAGGAATCCAACGGCCGTCTGGGCACCACGACGCTGGGCCCGGAAGTGGTCAACCTCGGCCAGATGAAGGACGCGCTGCTGAGCCAGGTCGCCGAAGTGGGCAACTTCCTGCCCCTCTATTTCCCGGCGGAACTGCCCTACATGTCGCTGGCCGGTGAGCTGTCGCTGACCTCGGGCAACAGCCAGGCTGCCGCGGCCGCCATGACCCAGTTCATGGTCGAATGCGAGCCCTGCCAGGCCGAGATGACCGAGTTCGGCTTCGTCTACCTCGGCTCGGGCGCCTCGGACGTCTACGAGATCCTGACCACCCGCCCGGTCAACACCATCGAGGACCTGCAAGGCCTTCGCCTGCGCTCGGGCGGCGCGCCCTGGGCCCGCTTCGCCGAGCATTTCGGCGCCGTGCCCGCGCAGATCTCGGTCAACGACACCTTCGAGGCGATCAGCCAGGGCGTCGTCGATGGCTCGATGGCCTCGATCGCTGACCTGATCTCGTTCCGTCTGGTCGACGTGATCACCGACGTGCTGTTCGTGCCGCTGGGCCTGTACCAGTCGACCTCGAACTTCCACACCTCGGGCATCACCTGGGCGAGCCTCTCGGTCGAGGACCGCGAAGCCATGGCCCGCGCCGCGAACCGCGCCAACGCGGACTTCACCGACCGCTGGGGCCGCGAGATGCCGATGGAGGCCGAGGCCGCCGCGCGTGAGGCCGGCATCAACATCCACGAAGCCAGCCCGGAATTCGCCGCCGCCGTGGCCGAGTTCATCGCCACCGAAGCCGAAACCGCCGCAAGCGTTTCGGCCGAGCGTTACGGCATCACCGATGCCGCCGAGCGCATCGCCCGCTTCCAAGAGCTCTACAGCTACTGGGAAGGCGTCGCCAACGAGGTGGAGAGCGACCCGGTGCAGATGGCCCAGCGCGTCTATGACGAAGTCTGGTCGCATGTCGACATGAACACCTACGGTCAGTAACCGAATGAACCGGTCGCCGGGCACCCCATGCGGTGCCCGGCGGCCCTGCCCTGCCATCCGTCACGGGCCCCTGCGGCCAAGCCGGAGAACTCCCCCATGAACCGCCTGGAACTGATCGAGGACAAGGCTCTGGCCTTTCTGGCCGTCCTCGGGGCTATCGCCACACTGGCGCTGATGGCCCACGTCGCCGTCGACATCACCCTGCGCAACCTGTTCAACCAACCGGTCCCCGCCACCTTCGAGGTGGTGACGCATTACTACATGGTCTCGCTGGCCTTCATCCCGCTGGCCTGGGTCGAGAAATCGGGCGGCATGGTCTCGGTCGAGTTCATCGACGGCTTCCTCAGCCCGCGGACCAAGCGCGTGTCGGACCGCATCGTCTCGCTGATCACCACGCTGGTCTATCTGGTGCTGGCCTGGGTCACGCTGCAAACCGCGCTGTCGAACACCGCGCGCGGCAGCTTCCTGATGGCCAACCAGACCCGCGTCTTCACCTGGCCCGCCTATTGGATCCCGCCGCTGGGCTTCGGGCTGGCCGCGCTGGTCACCTTCATCCGCCTCGTCTCGCCCACCAAGGATCCGCGCGTCAAGGATACCGCCCCCAAGGATAGTGCGTCATGAGCATCACCACCGGCTTCTTCGGCGTCGCAGCCCTGTTCGTGCTGCTGGCCCTGCGCGTGCCCGTCGCCATCGCCCTGATCGGCGTCTCGTTCGGCGGCGTGGCCTGGATGCTGGGCCTCACGCCCGCCATCGGCATCGTCGCCAACACCCCCTTCAGCTTCATCGCCAACTGGACCCTGTCCGCCGTGCCGATGTTCCTGCTGATGGGCTTCATCTCGTACCATGCGGGCCTCACCGCCGGCCTGTTCGAGGCGGCCAAGGCCGTCCTGCGCCGGGTGCCGGGCGCGCTGGCGATCTCGTCGATCTTCGCCTGCTCGGGCTTCGCTGCCGTCTGCGGCTCGTCCTTGGCCACCGCCGCCGCCATGGGCCGGATCGCCATCCCGGAAATGGTCCGCTCGGGCTATTCGCCCAGCTTCGCCTCGGGCGCCATCGCCGCGGGCGGCACCATCGGCGCGCTGATCCCGCCCTCGATCCTGATGATCGTCTATGGCGTCTTTGCCGAGACCTCGATCACCAAGGTCTTCGTCGGCGGCATCACCATCGGCCTCGTCACCGCCGTCAGCTATTCGATCATCGTGCTGCTGACCTGCTGGCTGCGCCCCGATATCGCCCCGCCGCGGCCGCTGGACGCAGACGGCGTCGATACCAAGCGCGCGATCCTGAAGATCTGGCCGGTGCTGCTGCTGATGCTGGTGGTGTTCGGCGGGCTGTTCTCGGGCCTGTTCACCGCAACCGAAGCCGGTGCCGTCGGCGCCTTGGGTTCGCTCATCATCGGCACAATCACCCGCCGCATGAGCTGGGAAATCTTCCGCACCTCGATGATCGAGACGCTGCAGACCTCGGCCTCGCTGTTCATCATCGGCGTCGGTGCCGCGATGTTCACCCGCTTCCTAGGCATGACAGGCCTCTCGGGCTTCCTGTCGAACTTCGTCGCCGGCGCGGACCTGAGCTATGTCCAGCTGATGGTGATCGTCGTGATCATCTACCTGATCCTCGGCATGTTCATGGAGCCCTTCGGCGCGATGATGGTCACCCTGCCCGTGCTGCTGCCGATCTTCCGGCAGGAGGGTATCGACCTCGTCTGGTTCGGCGTGCTGCTGGTCAAGCTCTTGGAGGTGGGCATGATCACACCGCCCGTGGGGATGAACGTCTTCGTCATCCGAAACGTCGCCAGCCAATATGCCACCGTGGCGCAGATCTTCCGCGGCGTCGTGCCCTTCCTCGTGGCTGACCTCGCCGTGGTGATCCTCGCCATCGCCGCCCCTGCCTTTGTCCTCTATCTGCCGAGCCTGATGTGACCTATTCCGCCGATGCCGACGCCATGATCGACGCCCTCAACCGCACGCCCAACTGGGCGCGCGTGCGAGGGGCGATTGACGATGAAACCCTGTCCTCGATCCTCACCGAGGCCGCCAAGGTCGCGGAAAGCGTCGTGGCCCCGGTGGATATCCCGGCCGACCGCATCGGCGCCCAGTTCGCAAACGGCAAGGTCACGGTCCCCGAGGCCTATCACGCCGCCTTCGACGCCCTCGCCGAGGGTGGCTGGCTGGGCCTTGAGCACCCCGAGGATTTCGGCGGGATGGGCATGCCCCTTACGCTCTTCGCCGCCGCCAACCCCTTGTTCGAGCGCGCCGCCCCCGCCTTCATGATGTCCGTGGGCGGCACCCGCTCGGCGGCCCTGCTGCTGGCCGAATGGGCCGCGCCCGAGATGCGCGACGATTGGGTTCCGGCCCTGATCGCCGGCGAGCGTTGTGCGACGATCTGCATTTCCGAACCCGGCGCGGGCTCGGATGTGGGGCGCATCCGTACGCGGGCCGTGCCGGACGGGGACGGCTGGAAGGTCAGCGGCCAGAAGATCTGGATCAGCTTCGGCGACCATGACATCCGCGAGCGCATCGGCCATTGCCTGCTGGCGCGCACCGGCACCGAGCCGGGCACGCGTGGCCTGTCGCTGTTCCTCGTCGAGCGCGGCCCGGGCGTGACCTGCGACCGCATCGAGGAAAAGATGGGCCTGCATGGCTCACCCACTTGCGCATTGCTGTTCGACGAGGCCCCGGCCCGCCTTATCGGCACCGAGGGGCGCGGTCTCGCACAGCTCTTCACGATGATCCGCCACATGCGCCTGACGGTGGCCTGCCAAGGCCTCGGCACCGCGCTGAAATGCCATGACGTGGCCGCGATCCATGCGCAGGACCGCCGTCAGGGTGGCAATCCCAAGGAACCGCCGGTGCCGATCATCGAGCACCCGGATGTCCGCCGCCAACTCATCGCGCTGAAATCCGCGATCGACCTCTACCGGTTGGCGATGCTGGAGGCCGCGACCTCGGCCGACCTGTCCGCCGAGGACGAGGACGCCCGCCGCCTCAACGCCTGGATGCTGCCGCTGATCAAGAATTTCGGCGCCGAGCTCGGCTTCGACACCGCCGGCAAGGCAATCATGGTGCTGGGCGGCGCGGGCTTCACGCAGGATTACCCGCTGGAGCAAAGCCTGCGCGACAGCCGCGTCTTCGCGATCTACGAAGGCACGACCGGCATGCAGGGGCAGGATTTCTTCCTGCGTCAGACGCTGGGCGACGGCGGCGCGGCGCTGGAGATCTTCCTGACCCGCGCCCGTGCCGAATGCGCCAACCACCCCGCCATGGCCGCCGTGATCGAGGATTTCGCCGCCTTCATGGCCCGCGCCATGGCCGAGCCTGACCGCACCCGGCAAGCCGGCATGGCCGACAGCGTCCTGCGCGCGGGCTGGATCGCGGTGCAGGCCTGGATGGCCACCCGAATCGCCGAAACGCCCGAGGCCGCCTTCTTCATGGCCCAGGCCCGCGCCGAGCTGGCCCTGCAGATCGCGCGCGCGGAAGGTCCGACCCTCTGATCACACGCTGGGCGCCGCTTTCAACAGTGGCGCCCGATGCAACCAGGACACGACTGCGTGCTTTGCTTAACGGCATGGAAGCAAAGGCTTGACCGGCGCGCGCCATCCCCTCAATGCTGATCGGAACGGCTGGCGCCAAAGTCCGGCCGAGCAAACATATTGAGGCAAGCATGCTGAATTTCACCCAACGGGGCCGCGCGGCCCTGCTGTCTGGCGTTACCGTGGCCGCTTTGGCCTTCGCCGCCCTCGCCGCCACCAGTGACAATGCCTCGGGTCAGAGCCTGACCTTCGATTTCGGTGCTCATGTCGAAGGCGCGGAATCGGATGCCCTGCTGCTGGGTTTCGAGCTTCAGGGCCCCTCGCGCTTCAACACCGGCGCTTTCACCGGCTCCTTCGCCACCGCCGGTCGCGTCAACGAGCTGGGCGATGCCTGGCTGGGGATCGGTTTCGCCGTTCAGGCGAACCTCGGCCCGGCGTGGTATCTTGAGGGCAGCATCATGCCCGGCCTCTACCACGACAACGAGACCGACCTCGGCCATGCGATCGAGATCCGCTCGCTGTTCGGTGTGGGCTATCGCTTTGCCGGCGGCTCCAGCGTCATGCTGTCCATCGACCACCTGAGCAACGCCGACATTGGCGATTACAACCCCGGCACCAACGCCGTGATGCTGCGGTATCGTCGCCCGCTGTAATCGTATCGCCTCGGGCAGGGCCGGACGTCACAGCGTCTGGCCAACCCGGCGCAGGATTTCCACGAATTGCGCCTGCGCGGCGGTGGGCAACCAATCGTCGCGCGTGGTCACCCCGATGGCGCGCGTCGTGTCCGGCAGCGCCAGCTCCAACGGGATCAGCGCCCCCAGCGCGATCTCGGCCCCGGCCTGAAGGCGGCTGATACAGCCGACATGGTCGGACAACAGCAGCAACTCCCGCATCAATACCGCCGAGCCGCATTCGATGGTCGCCGGCCGCGACAGCCCTGCCCCGCCCAGCCGTGACAAGGCCGTCTCGAAATGTGCGCGCGACGGCGTGTCCTCGCGCGGCAAGATCCACGGGTAATCCGCCAGACGCGCCGGATCGGGCCGGCCGGACAGCAGCGGATGGCCGGGTCGCGCCACCAGAACCAGATCGTCGGTGAACAGCGCCTCCTCGACCACTTCGGGCACTGGCGCGGGTTGGCGCAGGGCCCCGATCAACAGGTCGATCTCACCCCGCCGCAAGCCCAGCAGCAAGTCCTCATAAGGGCCGTCCATGATCCGCAACGGCAGCGTCGGTCGCTGACGCCGGAACTCGGCCAGTGCGCGCGGCAACACGATCGAGCGCGACAGGGGCATCGCCCCGATGACGATCTGCCCGGCCTCGCGGCCTGCCATATCGCCCAGTTCCGCCGCCGCCTGCTCCAGCTCGGAGAAACACAGCCGCGCCGCATCGGCCAGCGCCTGCGCCGCCCGGGCGGGTTGCATCCGCTTGCCCGTGCGCTTGAACAGGGGCCGCCCGGCCTCGGATTCCAGCTGTGTCACGGCGCGGTGGACGCTGGGCTGAGACAGGCCCAGACGCTTGGCCGCCAGCGTGAAATTCTCGGCGTCGCGCACGGCGATCAGCGCCATCAGCTGCGCCCGCGTGGCCGTCAGCACCAGCCGGGGTGCCAAGGCCGCCAGCGCCGTATCGAGCCGCGCCAAGGCCCGGCGCACCCGGTGCCCATAGGCCAGCCCCGCCTCAGTCGGCCCGGCGCCTTCCCTGCCGTGATGGATCAGCGCCATGCCCGCCTCGGCCTCAAGCCGCGCCATCGCCTGACTGGCCGCCGGTTGCGAGACATGGCAAACGCGCGCCGCCGCGGTGACCGTGCCCTCGTCCAGCACCGCCAGAAACACCCGCAGATGGCGCAGGCTGGGCGTCATTTCGAGAGGGCCGACAGAAGGGCATCCGCGCGCGCGCCGAAGGCCTCGTCCGTGCCCTCGCCCATGTCGACCGCCAGTGCCGCGATCTCGTCCTGCCACAGCGCCGTCGCGGCGGCCATGCGCCCGGCGAGGCCCAGCTCTTCGACGGTCTTCGCAACCTCACGCATCTCCGCCGCGCGGCGCTTGCCGTGATGTGCCATTCGCTCGAAGTTATAGGCCGAGCGCGCGGTCCAGTCGAAGCCGGGGTCCGAGCGTTGCAGGCTGGCCAGCACCTTTCCATCCACCCCCGCCCGGCGCGCCGCCAGCAGGCTTTCGGCTGTCAGCGCCTCGATCCCCTTGATCATCACCGAGCGCAGCATCTTGATCGTCGAGGCCTGACCGACCGCGTCCCCGACCACCGTGCCGGCCATGCCGATCCCCGCCAGCCATGCCGCCGCCGCCTCGGCATGCGGGCCGGCCAGCAGCAAGGGGACCGAGGCGCGGGCCGGATGCACCGGCGCCATGATCGCCACATCGACATAGCGCCCGCCAGCGGCCTCGATCACCGCCGCCGAGCGGCGCTTGGCCCCGGGCGAGCAGGAATTGCCGTCAAACCAGAACGCCCCGGGCGTCAGCAACGCGGCACAATCGGTTGCCGCCTCCTCGGCCCGGTCGGCGGTCACCAGGCACCAGACAGCCGCCGCCCCGGACAGGGCCTCTGCCCGCGATCCGGGCGTGACTTCTGCCGCGACCATATCGTTCTGGCGACCGGCGATGTCGAAAGCCGCGATCCCCGCCAAGGCCTCGCGCCGGATGTCGCTTGCGAAAGCCTGCCCGGCCTCGCCGAAACCGATGAATGCCAGCCTGTCCATGGTGCCTCTCCCCCCTCTGTATTCTAGGCGACAATAGCACGTCCTTATACCGGCGCACCTGTTTCCGATTGGACAAACCGCCGCATCGGCCGCACATTTCGCCCCAGTTCTGGAGGAGCTATCCATGACCGAGAAAAAGAAAACCGCGCTGATCGTCAGCGCGCATGCCGCCGACTTCGTCTGGCGCTGCGGCGGCGCCATCGCGCTGCATGCCGAGCTGGGCTACAACGTCACCGTCGCCTGCCTGTCCTATGGCGAGCGCGGCGAAAGCGCCAAGCTGTGGAAAGAGGGCAAGACCCTCGACGAGGTGAAGTCGATCCGCAAGGCCGAGGCCGAGGCCGCCGCCAAGGCGCTGGGGGTCCATGACCTCGTGGAGTTCGATCTCGGCGATTATCCGATGGATTTCACCCGCGACGACCGCATGAAACTGGTGCAGGTGATGCGCGACGTGCAGCCCGCCTTCATGATGTCGCACTCGCGTTGGGACCCGTATAACTCGGACCACATGAACACCACGCAGATCGTGCTGGAATGCCGCGCCACCGCGCAGGCCTGGGGCCATAACCCCGGCGAGAAGGTTCTGGGCGCGCCGCAGGTCTACCTGTTCGAGCCGCACCAGACCGAGCAGATGGGCTGGAAGCCGTCGGTCTTCCTCGACATCACCCCGGTCTGGGAGAAGAAGAAAGCCGCGATGGAGGCCATGAACGGCCAGGTCCACCTGTGGGAATACTACACCCGCGTGGCCCAGCAGCGCGCCAACCACTTCAAGCGCAACTCGGGCGGGATGTCGGGCGGTCGCGACTGCAAATACGCGGAAGGCTTCGAGTCGATCTTCCCGCGCACCGTCGACGAACTCTGACCCCTCGCCTGTTTCATCGGGCCTTTGATCGCGGGGAGGTCCGCGCCGCGCGGTAGCAAGCCCGCGCAGGCCCGGAGCGCGATCAGGACGGGGGCGCCCGCCGACGGCGCCCCCGCTTCCGTCTCCCGCCACCTATCGGGCATTCCATTTTGAAAAGGGGCCGAAAATGGCTGTTGTCGTCCAGAACATCGACCGCGCCGACAAGGCGATCATCGAAGCGCTCGGCAAGGCCGGCGTCGCAACCGTGCACGAGGCGCAGGGCCGTACGGGCCTGATGGGCTGCAAGATGCGCCCGATCCAGCAGGACCTGACGATCTGCGGCTCGGCCGTGACGATCTCGGCCGCGCCCGGCGACAACTGGATGATCCATGTCGCCATCGAGCAGCTGCAGGAAGGCGACGTGATGGTGCTCGCGCCGACTTCGCCTTGCGACATGGGCTATTTCGGTGACCTTCTGGCGACCTCGGCCATGGCGCGCGGCTGCAAGGCGCTGATCATTGACGCGGGCGTGCGCGACACGCGCGATCTGCGTCAGATGGGCTTCGGTGTCTGGTCGACCGCCGTCTCGGCCCAAGGCACGGTCAAGGAGACGCTGGGTTCGGTCAACATCCCCATCGTCTGCGCCGGCGCGCTGGTCAATCCGGGTGACGTGATCATCGCCGATGATGACGGTGTGGTCGTCGTCCCGCGCGAGAAAGCTGCCGAGGTGCAGGCCGCCGCGCAGAAGCGCCTCGATGCCGAGGAAGCCAAGCGCGTGAAGCTGGCGGCGGGCGAGCTGGGGCTCGACATCTACAACATGCGTCCGCGGCTGGCCGAGAAGGGTCTGAAATACATCTGACGGTCTTAGTGGCTGATCCCCGGGGGGCTGTCTGCCCCCCGGACCCCCCGAGGATATTTGGAGAGTAAAGATGGGCAATCCGGTTGAGGATGGCATTCCCTGCCTCTGGATGCGGGGCGGGACTTCGAAGGGGGCGTATTTTCTGGCCTCTGACATGCCCTCCGAGGTGGCGGCGCGGGATGCGTTGCTGCTGGCGGTGATGGGCTCGCCCGATGCGCGGCAAATCGACGGGATCGGCGGGGCGGATCCGCTGACTTCGAAGGTGGCGATCCTCGGGCCGTCCACGAGGGAAGATGCCGATGTGGATTACCTGTTCCTGCAGGTCTTCGTCGATCAGGCCTTGGTCTCGGACGCGCAGGCCTGCGGGAATATTCTGGCCGGCGTCGGGCCGGCGGCGATCGAGCGGGGACTGGTGGCCGTGGCGGGCGATGAGACGCCGGTGCGGATCCATATGCTGAACACGGGCGAAGTGGCTAAAGCCGTAGTGCAGACGCCGGGTGGGCGGGTGAATTACGCCGGCGAGGCGCGGATTGACGGCGTGCCGGGCTCGCATGCGCCGGTGCCGCTGATATTCCAGAATATCGCGGGCTCCATGTGCGGCGAGCTTCTGCCGTCCGGGAATATCGTGGACGTGGTGGACGGCGTCGAATGCACGCTGATCGACAACGGCATGCCTTGCGTGATTATGGCGGCCTCGGCTTTCGGCAAGACCGGGCAGGAGAGCCGCGAGGGACTGGAGGGCGACACCGAGCTGAAAGCTAAGATCGAGGCGATCCGGTTGAAGGTCGGGCCGATGATGAATCTGGGCGACGTGACCGAGAAGTCGGTGCCGAAGATGACGCTGGTGTCTGCCCCGACCGAGGGCGGCGCGATCAACACCCGCAGCTTCATCCCGCACCGCGCGCATGCCTCGATCGGGGTCTTCGCTGCGGTCAGCGTGGCGACGGCCTGCACGCTGGAGGGCTCGCCCGCCGCCAAGCTGGCGCAGATCCCCGCGGATGGGCGCTATCTGATCGAGCATCCGACCGGCGCCGCCGAGGTGCTGATCGAGACGGATGACGCGGGCGCGGTCACTGGCGCGGGTACGCTCCGGACCGCGCGCAAGCTGTTTGACGGGCGGGTCTTCCCGCACGCCTGAGCCAGAGCGACCTGCAATCCCGTCTCAAAGGGGTCCGGCCAACTGCCGGGCCCCTTTCGCTTTTTCTTCAGAACTTCGGCGCAGGATGCGGCCGCAACGGGAGGGCTTGCATCTTCGCATCACTTGATGTATTCAAAAGTTCGAATTTGTCTATACGGACGTGACTCAGTCACAGACCCGTCCCGGCAAAACCTGTAACTCGCGTCTCTGTTTCGGGCGCCTGCCCCGGCGACCGGCCTTAGGAGGAGGATTTCATGGACCCCAAGAAAATCTCGGACACGTTGTCCGTCAGCCCGCAGATCTCGCTCGCCGATGTGGCCGAGGCGAAGGCACTGGGTTTCCGCGCCATCATCTGCAACCGTCCCGATGGCGAAGGCGCGGACCAGCCGACGTTCGAGGAAATCGAGGCCGCCGCGAAGGCACAGGGCCTTGAGGCGCGCTATGTTCCCGTGACCCCCGGCATGGTCCGCGATGAGGATGCCGAGGCGATGGAGGTGGCGCTGCGCGAACTCCCCGGCCCGATCCTGGGCTATTGCCGCACCGGCACGCGCTCGGCCACTCTGTGGTCGCTGTCGATGGCGAAGACCCGCCCCCTGCCCGAGATCCTCGCCGCGACCAAGGCCGCGGGCTATGACATGAACGGCGTCGCACGGCGCATCGCCAATGGCGGCAAGACACCGACCGATACGGGCGATGCCAGCTTCGACGTGGTCATCGTCGGCGCGGGCGCGGGCGGCATTGCCGTCGCGGCTTCGTTGAAATCGCGCAAGCCGGGGCTGAACATCGCGCTGATCGACCCCGCCGACATCCACTATTACCAGCCCGGCTGGACCATGGTGGGCGGCGGCATCTTCGACGCGCAATCCACCGCCCGTACCATGGGCAGCCTGATCCCGCAGGGCGTCCATTGGATCAAATCCGCCGTCGCGGCGTTTGAGCCTGCGAATAACGCCGTCATCCTCGATGGCTGCCGCGTGGTGAAATACACCCGCCTGATCGTCACCCCCGGTCTGAAGCTGGACTGGGCAAAGATCGACGGTCTGGTCGAGACGTTGGGCCGCAATGGCGTCACCTCGAACTACCGCTATGACCTCGCGCCTTATACTTGGGAGCTGGTGCAAAATCTGAACCGGGGCCGCGCGATCTTCAGCCAGCCGCCGATGCCGATCAAATGCGCCGGTGCGCCGCAGAAGGCGATGTATCTGTCCTCGGACGCGTGGCTGAAGCGCGGCGTGCTGAAGGATATCGAGGTCAAGTTCAACAATGCGGGCGGCGTGCTGTTCGGGGTCAAGGATTACGTCCCGGCGCTGGAAGGCTATGTGAAGAAATACGGGATCGAGACCAATTTCTTCCACAACCTGATCGCCGTCGACGGCCAAGCCAAGACCGCCACCTTCAAGGTCGCGAAGCCCGAGACCGAGCCGACCACAGTGACGATGGACTTCGACATGCTCCATGTCGTGCCGCCGCAGACCGCGCCCGATTTCATCCGCGTCTCGCCTCTGGCCGATGCGGCGGGCTGGGTGGATGTCGATCAATCGACCCTGCGCCACAAGACCTATGACAACATCTGGTCCTTGGGCGACGTGATGAACGCCCCCAACGCCAAGACCGCCGCCGCCGCACGGATGCAGGCGCCGGTGGTGGCGCAGAACGTGGCGGACGACATCGACGGCCGCTCGCCCTCGGCGATCTATAACGGCTACGGCTCGTGCCCGCTGACTGTCGAGCGCGGCAAGATCGTGCTGGCCGAGTTCGGCTATGGCGGTGCGCTGCTGCCGAGCTTCCCGAAATTCCTCGTCGATGGCACCAAGCCCACCCGCGCGGCCTGGTTGCTGAAGGAAAAACTTCTGCCCCCGATCTATTGGAAGGGTATGCTGCGCGGGAAGGAATGGATGGCGACGCCCGAGAAGGTCACCGCCAAATCGCAATGAACGAAAGCCGGGCGCCCGTCTGACAGGCGCCCACCCTGCCCGAGCTGAAAGGCATCCTCCCATGTCCCTCGCCAAATACCTGCCCATTCTGGACTGGGGCCGCCGCTACGACCGCGACGCCTTCTCTAATGACATGATCGCCGCCGTCATCGTGACGATCATGCTGATCCCGCAATCGCTGGCCTATGCCCTGCTGGCGGGCCTGCCGCCCGAGGCCGGCATCTATGCCTCGATCGCACCGATCATCCTGTACGCGATCTTCGGCACCTCGCGCGCGCTGGCCGTGGGGCCGGTGGCCGTCGTCTCGTTGATGACCGCCGCTGCCATCGGCAACATCGCCGAGACGGGGACCATGGGCTATGCCCTCGCGGCGCTGACGCTGGCCTTCCTGTCGGGCGCGATGCTGCTGGTGATGGGGGTGTTCAAGCTGGGGTTCCTCGCGAATTTCCTGTCACATCCGGTGATCGCGGGCTTCATCACGGCCTCGGGCATCCTGATCGCCGCGTCACAGTTGAAGCATGTGCTGGGCATCAGCGCCGGCGGGGATAACCTGCTGGAAGTGCTGGAGACCCTGTTCGCGCATCTGGGGGATACCAACCCGATCACTTTGGTGATCGGCGTTTCGGCCACCGCCTTCCTGTTCTGGGTCCGCAAGGGTCTGAAGCCGCGCCTGCGGGCCATGGGCCTTGGGCCGCGGATGTCGGATGTGCTGACCAAGGCTGGCCCGGTCGCGGCCGTCGTCGTCACCACCGTCCTGACCTGGGCGCTGGGTCTGGGGGACCGGGGCGTGGCCGTCGTGGGTGAGGTGCCGCAATCGCTGCCGCCGCTGACCATGCCGTCCTTCTCGCCTGAGCTGCTGAAGCAGCTGTTCGTGCCGGCCCTGCTGATCTCGGTCATCGGCTTTGTCGAGTCGATCTCGGTCGCGCAGACGCTGGCCGCGAAAAAGCGCCAGCGCATCAACCCGGACCAGGAGCTGATCGGCCTTGGGGCTGCGAATATCGGCGCGGCCTTCACCGGCGGCTATCCTGTCACCGGCGGCTTCGCCCGCTCGGTCGTGAACTTCGACGCAGGCGCCGAGACGCCCGCCGCGGGTGCCTTTACCGCCGTGGGTCTGGCCATCGCCGCCGTCGCCCTGACGCCGCTGGTCTATTTCCTGCCGAAAGCCACCTTGGCCGCGACGATCATCGTTGCCGTGCTGTCGCTGGTCGACTTCTCGATCCTCAAGAAGACCTGGGGTTACTCCAAGGCCGACTTCTTCGCTGTCGCCGCGACGATCCTGTTGACCCTGGGCTTTGGCGTCGAAACCGGCGTGTCGACCGGCGTGATCCTGTCCATTGGCCTGCACCTCTACAAGACATCGAAGCCGCATGTGGCCGAGGTGGGTCTGGTCCCGGGCACCCAGCATTTCCGCAACATCAACCGCCACAAGGTCGAGACGCATGAGGATCTGCTGACCCTGCGCGTCGACGAGAGCCTGTATTTCGTCAACGCCCGCTATCTGGAGGACCTGATCCAGGATCGTCTCGCCTCGGGTCAACGGATCAAGAACGTGGTGCTGATGTGCTCGGCGGTGAACGAGATCGACTTCTCGGCGCTGGAGAGCCTGGAGGCGATCAACACGCGGCTGAAGGATCTGGGCATCGGGCTGCATCTGTCCGAGGTGAAGGGTCCGGTGACCGACCGTCTGGGCAAGACGCATTTCCTGCACGACCTGAACGGCCGCGTCTTCCAGTCGCAATACGACGCCTGGCGGACCCTGACCGGGGCGCCGCGTCCGAACCCCGCCGCCGAGCGTGAGGCCGAGCGTAACGCCGCCACCGAAGCGCCCGCTCAAGTCTCCGGGGCCGTACCGAACCCTGCTTGAGGGGTCCCTCCCCCGACATGCGAAACGCCCGGCCAGAGCCGGGCGTTCTGCTGTCTGCGCGGGCCTTAAAGGGTCATGATCCGGGCCGAAGCGCTGGCGTAATTGTAGCTGCAGCGCACCTGCAGCGCCTGCCCGCCGCGGGTCACGCTGAGCATCACGTCGCGCGAGGTGGCGATGCCATCTGCGCCCGAGACCTCCTGCGTACCCACCACACCCGAGACGCCGAAGCCTGCATCCCGACCGGCGCTCATGCAGGCATTCTCGGCCGCCGACGAGGACGGAGCCCCCGGTGTCGGCATCGGTGCCGGCATGACCGTCGTGCTACCTGACGAGCCGCCGCCCGAGCGGATGGGAAAGCCGCGGCGCATGTCCGGCACGTCGCCGCAGGCCGACAGAAGGGTGGCGCCCGCCAGGGCCGCCAGGATGACGATACGCGTTTTCATGTCCGCTCTTCCTCGATCAGGGGAGGGTTCGCGCCCTGCCCGTTGCCATTCGTGGCAGCGGGATCGCGTCAGGCGCCGATCAGCGCCTTCGCCGCGCCCCGCGCCGCATCCGATATGGTATCGCCGGAAATCATGCGGGCAATCTCGTCGATACGCTCATCGGCGGAAAGCGGCGTCACATGGCTGAGAGTGACGCCCTCGTGAACCCGTTTCTCGACCCGCCAGTGATGCGCGCCAAGCGCCGCGACCTGCGGCGAGTGGGTGACGACCAGCACCTGCGCGCCCTCGGCCAGCGCACGCAGACGACGCCCGACGGCATCCGCCGTGGCCCCGCCGACACCGCGGTCGATCTCGTCGAAGATCATCGTCACGCCGGACTGACCCCGGCTGAGGCAGACCTTCAGCGCCAACAGGAAGCGCGAGAGTTCGCCGCCCGAGGCGATCTTGTTCAACGCCCCCGCCGGCGCGCCGGGGTTGGTGGCGACCTCGAAGCTGACGGCCTCGGCGCCCTCGGGGCCCGGCTCGGACGGCACGATGATGGTCTGGAACACCGCGCGTTCCATCTTCAGCGGCGCCAGCTCGGCGGCCATCGCCGCATCGAGCTGCCCCGCCGCTGCACGGCGCTTTTCACCGAGCAGCGCACAGGCCGCGTCGAACCGCTTGCGCGCCTCGGCCTCGGCCTGTGCCAGCTTGGCGACGCCGTTGTCACCGGCATCCAGCGCCTCCAGTCGCTCACGCAGGGCGGCGGCGTGGTTGCCCAGATCGTCGGGCAGCACGGAATGCTTGCGCGCCAGCCCCCGAAGGGCGAACAGGCGCTCTTCGACGCGCTCCAGCTCGGCCGGGTCAGCGTCCAGCGCGTCCAGCGCGCCGTCGACTTCGCTTGAAGCCTCGCCCAATTCGGTGATCGCGCGGTTCAGCGCCTCGATGGCCGCGTCGAGCCGGCCTTCCAGCCCTTCGGACGCATCTTCCAGCCAACGCAGCGCGTCCAGCGCCAGCCGCTCGGCCCCGTCCTCGCCCAGAGCCTGTCGCGCCTTGGCGACATCCCCAGCCATCCGGGCAGCGGCCTGCATCAGGCGGCGGCGCGCGTCGAGTTCCGCCTCCTCGCCCGGTTGCGGGTCGAGCGCGTCCAACTCCTTGACCGCGTGGCGCAGGAATTCCTCTTCGGCGCGCAGACCGGCCAGCCGTTCGGCTGCCCCTTCCCGCTTGCGCCGTGCCTCGGACAGGCCCCGCCATTCCGCGCGCACCGCCGACAGTTCCGCCTCGACGCCCGCATAGGCATCCAGCAATTGCCGATGCCCGCGCGGGTTCAGCAGGCCCCGGTCGTCATGCTGGCCATGCAGCTCCACCAAAGTCTCGGACAATGCGCGCAGCACATCGCCCGAGGCGCGGCGGTCGTTGATCCACGCGGTCTTGCGCCCCTCAGCGGTGTTGACGCGGCGCAGGATCAGCTCGTCCTCGTAGCCGATACCCGCCTCTTCCAGCACCTTGAGACCGGGATGACCCGGCTCCAGATCGAAGACCGCCTCGACCTCGCCCTGCGCGGCGCCCTGACGCACCAGATCGGCCCGCCCACGCCAGCCCAGCACGAAGCCCAGACTGTCGAGAAGGATGGATTTGCCCGCGCCGGTCTCGCCGGTGAGCACGTTGAGACCGGCCCGGAACTCAAGGTCCAGCCGGTCGATCAACAGCATGTCCCGAATGGCGAGGCTGCGCAGCATGGCGGCCTGATGCTCCCGTCAGATCCAGTCGCCGCGCACGGTGCGACGGTAGATCTCGCGCAGCCAGCTCTCGCCGTCCGCCTGATCCGTCAGCCCGGCTTCGGTCAACAGACGGAAGCTGTCCTCGTAGAACGGGTTCGAGCGGAAGTTATGGCCCAGGATCGCGCCAGCCGTCTGCGCCTCGGCCCGAAGACCAAGGGCGAGGTAGGATTCGACCAGACGATGCAGCGCCTCGGGGGTCTGCGTCGTCGTCTGGTAATCCTCGACCACCACGCGGAAGCGGTTGACCGCCGCCTGATAATTCCCGCGCGCCAGATAGAAGCGTCCGATCTCCATCTCCTTGGCCGCGAGGCGGTCGAAGGCGAGGTCGAATTTCAGCACCGCCGAACGAGCATATTCGGTGTTCGGATATTGCTCGATCACATAGCGCAGATGCGTGAGCGCCTGGAAGGTCAGGCCTTGGTCGCGGCCCACGTCCTCGATCTGGTCGTAATAGGTCAGCGCGACGATATAGGCCGCCCAAGCCGCGTCCGGATCGCCCGGATACTGATCGAGGAACCGGTTGGCCGAACCACGGGCCTCATCGTACTGCCCCGCCTGATGCTGGGCATAGGCCTGCATCACGATCGAGCGGCGCGCCCAGTCGGTATAGGGGTAGATGCGTTCGATCTCGCGGAAATAGCGCAGCGATTCTTCGGGGCGGCTGCTGCTCTCCAGAACATATTCGCCACGCGCGAAGATCTCCTCCGCGGTGAACCCGTCCAGCGGCTCCGTCTCGCCGACTTCGTTGGAACAGGCCGCGAGCACCAGCACCAGCGCCCCCGTCAACATGAGCGAGGAGAGCTTCCGCGCCCCTCCAACCCCGGTGCCAGCCATGCCGATCCTCTTTTCTTCACCGCCCCTTCAGGGCCGAATCCCGATTGCCCGGAGGCAATCCCCGGGCGTCTCGTAACATGTTTGCAGAGGACACGCAAAACGGCAATGCGCTGAAATCCGGGCCCGTTCGGCGGTGTCTACCACAGCCGCCACCGATGCGCGAAGCCTCGCTTATGCGGTGGCCAGCAGATCCGCGTCGCAAACGCCCGCGCCCGGCATCGAATGCGCCTGTTCAGCGTCGACGGTGACCCATTCGAAGGCCCCCGGCTGCGCCATCAGCGCGCGCACCAGACGGCCGGTCAGCGTGTGACCGGCGCGGTGGCCGACATAGCGGCCAAGGATCGGCGCACCGGCCACAGCCAGATCGCCCATCGCGTCGAGCATCTTGTGACGCACCGGCTCATTGGCGCGGCGCAGGCCACCGGGGCTGAGCACATCCGCGCCCTGCACCACGACGGCGTTCTCGTAATTCCCGCCAAGCGCGAGGCCATTGGCGCGCATGAAATCCACGTCCTGCTGACGGCAGAAGGTGCGGCAATCGCTGAGTTCGCGCACGAAGGTGCCGTTGCACAGCTCCAGCTCGTATTCCTGATGGCCGATGGCGGCATCGGGGAAGTCGATCTCAAAGGCGATGGACAGCGTGTCGGCGGGCTCCAGGCGGGCCCAGGCGTCGCCCATGCGCACTTCGACCGGGGCCAGCACGCGGATCGCCCGCAGCGGGGCCGAGAGTTCACGGATGCCGGCCTCGACAAAGGCGGCGACGAAGGGGCGCGACGAGCCGTCGAGGATCGGAACCTCAGGGCCGTCGAGGGTGATCAGCGCGTTGTGGATACCGCAGCCCGCCAGAGCGGCCATCAGGTGCTCGATGGTGGCGACGGTGGTGCCGTGGGCGTTGCCGATCTTGGTGCAGAGGTTGGCTTCGATCAGCGCCTCGGGCGAGACCTTCACACGGCGCGCAGCGGCCGGAAGGTCCAGATCCAGACGGTCGAAGACGATGCCGTGACCGGCAGGGGCCGGGTGCACGTTCAGCGCGACGGGCAGGCCCGAATGCAGGGCGACGCCGTCGAAGCGGGTGACTTGCGAAAGAGTGGTCTGCACGAGTTTGCCCTCGGCTTGTTTGGAATAGGCGTAAGGGAAAACCCCCGACGCTGCTCGGCTCACAAATTCCTTACGGGCGCGTTATCCAATGCTCAAGTCACGCTTTGTAACACGATGTAACAGAGGTCTCACGCATGCGCGAGTTTCCGCGCACCCCCGGACGCCCCTCCGTATCCCTCTGAAAACAAAAAGAAAAGAGCCAGCTTTCGCCGGCTCTTTAAGGAACTTCGAGGTATCGAAGTGATCGTTTGTTACAGCTTAATTCGCTTGGCGACGCAGGAAGGCCGGGATCTCGATCTGGTCCTGAGCGCGATGCTGCGGCTCGTCGTCATAGGCCTGAACCTGCGGCTGGGCCCGGTTGTGGCGTGCCGGCTGCTCGGCAGCGGCGGCGGCTTGGCTGCCACCATGGCCACCGGCCATGCGATGGATCAGGCCGCTGATGCCACCGCGACGGGCCTCGGGCTGCGGGGCCGGCTGCGGCGCGGGGGCCATCGGACGGCGCGCGGCCGGGGCTTCGGGCTGCTTCTCGACGGCGCGGCGCAGGCGGGCCAGCGCTTCGGGGCTGGGCTCACCGGGGTTGCGACGCGGCGCGGTATAGGCGGCCTCAGGCTGATGCGCGGGCTGCTGCTGCATCGGCTGGGGAGCCGGCTGCGGCGCGGGTTGCTTGGCGACCGGCTGCGGCTGCACGGTCACGACGGTGCGACGCGGGCTGCGCTGCGTGTCTTCGTCCAGCACGTCTTCCAGGAAGAAATCTTCCTGCACCGGCTCGGCCCGGGTTTCCATGCGCGGCTCAGGCATACGCTGCTCGGGCATGCGCTGTTCCGGCATCCGGGGCTCGGCACGGGCGGCCATGCGCGGCTGCTGCGGGGCAGCGGCACGGGCGGGCGCGGGCTCGTAGGCCGGCTGTTCGTAGCTCGGCTGCTCATAGGCCTGCGGCTCGTAGACCGGGGCAGCCTGAGCGGCGGGCTCGAACATCGGGACCTCGTCGGCCGGCTGCTCGTAGGCGGTTTCCTGCGCCGGGGCCTCGTAGCCATGGTCGTAGGTCGGTGCGTCGTAGGCAGCGGGGGCCTCGTAGGCCGGCGCCTCGACCGGGGCTTCGACGGCCGGCACATCGGCGTTCAGCGGCTCAGCCATGCGGCGGCGCGGGACGTCGGCGACGACGGCTTGCGCTTCGATGCCGGTGGCGACGACGGAGACGCGGATCGCGCCTTCCATCTCGGGGTCCAGCGTCGAGCCGACGATGATGTTGGCTTCCGGGTCGACCTTGTTGCGGATGAGGTTCGCGGCCTCGTCGAGTTCGAACAGGGTCAGGTCATGGCCGCCGGTGATGTTAATCAGCACGCCGCGAGCGCCGTTGAGGCTGATCTCATCAAGCAGCGGATTGGCAATCGCCTTCTCGGCGGCCTGACGGGCGCGGTCTTCGCCGGTGGCCTCGCCGGTGCCCATCATGGCCTTGCCCATCTCGTCCATCACCGCGCGGACGTCGGCGAAGTCGAGGTTGATCATGCCCGGACGGACCATGAGGTCGGTCACGCCCTTCACGCCCTGATACAGCACGTCATCGGCCAGCGAGAAGGCTTCCGTGAAGGTCGTGCGCTCGTTGGCGAGGCGGAACAGGTTCTGGTTCGGAATGATGATGAGGGTGTCGACGACCTTCTGCAGCTCTTCGACGCCCTGCTCGGCCTGACGCATGCGCTTGCCGCCCTCGAAGGCGAAAGGCTTGGTCACGACGCCGACGGTCAGAATGCCCATCTCACGCGCGGCCTGCGCGATGATCGGCGCGGCGCCGGTGCCGGTGCCGCCGCCCATGCCGGCGGTGATGAAGCACATGTGTGCGCCCGCCAGATGGTCCATGATCTCTTCCAGCGTCTCGGCGGCGGCATTGGCGCCGACCTCGGGACGCGCACCGGCGCCCAGACCCTCGGTGGCCTGAACGCCCAGCTGGATGCGGGTCGAGGCCTTCGATTGCTGCAGCGCCTGAGCGTCGGTGTTGGCCACCACGAAATCGACGCCCTCGAGGGCTTGGTCGATCATGTTGTTGACCGCGTTGCCGCCGGCACCGCCCACCCCGAATACGGTGATGCGCGGAGTCAGGTCCTGAGGTTCAGTCGCAATGAAGGTAAGAGTCATTCTGTCCGCCTGTATTCTTTTGCCGGAATTCCCGGGCCGATTTGCTCGGTGGTCATCCGGTCATTGGTGATTTGCCAGATTTGTACCAATCTTAACCTGAGCGAGAATCGGCGTCATCAAAAAAACGAACCAAAACCACGCAAAGGCTTAGATTCCCGCGGAAATTTGCCGCGAGGGGTCTGGAGGCAGAACCCCCGATCCACGTTTTTTCACGCGCGATCAGGGGCTTTCATGTCGATGTTGAGATGAGGCTGGCGCCGAATGTCTGACATTCAGGCGCCCAAGCAATCACCAGTTGTCGCGGAACCACTTCATCGCGCGCTTGAGCGGGCGCGCCGCGAACATCTGGGCAGGAATGTCAAAATCCCACCATTCGTCCTGGGGATGGGCCGCATACTGGCACAGCCCGACGATGGCCGCATATTCCGGCCCCGTCGCCGCCTGAGGCAGACCCGGCACGCGGATCGGCCGACCGAGCCGCACCTGCGGCCCGAGGATGCGCGCCGCCATGCCGTCGAGGCCCGGAACCTGGCTTCCGCCCCCCGTCAGCACGATCTGCTGGCTGGGCAGATGGTCGAAGCCCGCGACATCCAGACGGGCGCGCACTTCCTCGAGGATCTCGGCCATGCGGGGGCGCATGATGCCGATCAGCTCCGAGCGGGTGACCGTCCGCCGGTCCTTTTCCCAATCGCCGCTATCGCCACCGATCTCGATGCGCTGGCGGTCGTCTTGGCCCGTGGCCATCAGCCCGCCGTGGAAAGTCTTGATCCGCTCGGCCGTCGAATAGGGGATCTGCAGACCCTTGGCGATGTCACCGGTGATGTGATCGCCGCCCAGCCGCACGGTGTCGGCATAGATCATATGGCCCTTGATGAAGATCGACAGCGTGGTCGTGCCGCCGCCAAGGTCGATTGCCGCCGCGCCCAGCTCCTGCTCGTCCTCGACCAGCGAGGCCCGGCCCGAGACATAGGGCGCCGCCGCCAGACCCGCGACCTCGACATCGCAGCGCTTCAGGCAATGCACGAGGTTCTGCACCACATCCGTATCGACGCCCAGCATGTGCATGTCGCAGCCCAGCCGGCGACCGGCCTGCCCGCGAGGATCGGCCAGACCCGAACGGTGATCGAGCACGAAATTCACCGGCTGCGCGTGCAGCGCCTCGCGGCCATGGCCCAGATCGGGCGCATCGCAAGCATCCAGCACGCGGGCGATGTCGTTCTCGCTCACGCGCTCGCTCTCCAGCTCCACGCTGCCCTCAAGCCCGTAGCTGCGCATGTCCCCGCCCGAGAAGGTCAGGATCGCATGATCTACCCGCGTCTGCGCCATCTTCTGCGCGTTTTGCAGGGCGGTGCGCACGGCGCGTTCGGTCTCGCGCATGGCGACGATCTCGCCGAAGCGGACGCCGCGCGAACAGGTGGTGCCCGCGCCGATCACCCGGAACGCCGCCTGCCCCGCCATGTTCCCCACGCCCGAGCCCTCACGCGGGCCGTCCGAGACGCCGAATTTCAGGATCAGACAGGCCACCTTGTGCGTGCCGACATCCATCACCGCGATGACACCGCGTTGCATGGCCTGACGGCGCAGGTTGCGCATGGCGCGTTGCGATTCATAGAGAACGGTCATCGGCTTGAGGCTCCGGTGGACTGGTTGCGGTTGCGGGTGAGGTCTTGCATCGCGGCGGCGGTCAGCCGCAGGGTCGGGCGGGCCGGGTTGCGCATGTCGACGATCTGCACGTCCCGGGACAGAAGTTGTTGCTGCACGCCCTCGGACATGGCGACGACGCGTTCCAGCGCCTCGAGGGCGCCTTCGGCCGGCAACAGGATGCGCTGATCGCGGTCCAGAACGACGTCCCAGCGGCGCTCAGACACGCGTACGAGGCCGCGCATCCGCGACTGAATCGGCGCTGCAGCAGCCCAGAGGGTCTGTGCTTCGGCCACAGCGGCGGTGGCGCCCTCGCCGGCGATCAGCGGCAGGTCGGCGCGGGCGGCGCGGGTGGCCAGCCGGGCGACGCGGTGCCCTTCGTCATCGACGAGGTACAGCCCCTCCGGCGCGCGCCAGACCATGGCCGGGACACGCTCGGTCAAACGGATCTCCAACACGCCGCCCGACCGGATCTGCAGCCAGGCCCCTTCGACGGCATCGAGGGATTCCGCCGTGGCGCGCAGCTCGGCAAGGTCCAGATCCCAGGAGGAGACCGGGAAATGCAGGTTCAGAAGGCTCTCGACGCCCTCGGCCACTTCCGGCGAGGCCGAGATCACCTCAGCCGAGTTCACCCGGAACATCGGCTGGTTCTGCACATGGTCGATCACACCGTTGATCGAGGCCTCCAGCATGGCGCGGTTCTCGGGCTTCGACATCCACCCGGCGGCGAAGGACAGCACCAGAAGCAGCGGCAGACCGAAGCGCACGAAGCGGCGGATCCCGGGGGTGAGCCACATGCGGTTGAGGCGGTAGGCCAGACGGCTCGGCGAGGGGTCATGGCGACGCGGGGCCTCGTCCTCGACCGGCCAATCCATGACGGCGGCAGCATTGGCCCCCAGCTGGAAGCTGAAGCCGCCCTCGGGCGTGTCCCCGCCACCGACGAACCCTTTCGCGGCGCGCGATTGCGCGATGAAGCCGGGCACGGCGGGTGTGACCGGGGCTTCGGGGCGGTCAAGATCGGCCTGCGGGCGGCGCGGGGCGGGTACGGTCTCGAACGGGACGGCGTCCAGCTCGGGCTCTTCCTCGGCGAAGGGCTCCAGCAAGTCGCCCTCAGGACCGCGAGCGGCGCGCATGCCTTCGGGCAGCGGCGGCCAGGCGCGGTCGGGCATGTCGATGGACCAACGGCCCTTGGGCAGGCTGCGCGAACGGACCGGCCGCCCGGCGGGAACCGCGGGCGGCGTCACTTCCAGCCGGTCAGGCCAGACCCAGGCGCTGTCCGTGCGCGCCCGCATCGCAGGAGGTTCGTCGCTCTTCAGCGCTGACACGAGGCGTCCTCCACCAGCAAGCGGCAGAGTTCGGGGAAGCTGATGCCGCAATGCGCCGCCTGTTCCGGGCTGAGCGAGGTGGGCGTCATCCCCGGCTGGGTGTTGGTCTCCAGCAGCACCAGCCCGGCGAGGCCACGCGCCTCATCCCAGCGGAAGTCGGTGCGGCTGAGGCCGCGGCACCCCAGCGCCTGATGGGCCCGTAGCGCGTAGTCCATGCAGGCGTCGAAGATCTCGGCCGGGACCTGCGCCGGCACCACATGCGACGAGCCGCCCGCCTTGTACTTGGCGTCGTAATCGTACCAGCCGGTGGTGACGATATCGGTCACCGTCAGCGCCCGGTCGCCGAAGACCGAGCAGGTCAGCTCACGGCCCGGCACATAGGCCTCGACCATGACCGTATCGGGCATCGCGTCATCAAGCTGGGGCGGGCCGTTGTTCTCGTCCATCACCAGCCAGACGCCGACGGACGAGCCCTCGTTATAGGGCTTCACCACATAGGGGGGCGCCATGACATGGGCCGCGCGCACGGCGTCCTTGGAGGCCAGCAGGCTGTCCACGACCGGCAACCCGGCCTCGCGATAGGCCTGCTTGGTGCGTTCCTTGTCCATGGCCAGCGCCGAGGCCAGCACGCCCGAATGGGTATAGGGGATCTGCAGCCATTCCAGCAGGCCCTGTACGCAGCCGTCCTCGCCCCAACGGCCATGCAGCGCGTTGAAACAGGCGTCCGGCTTCAGCGCGACCAGCCGTTCGGCCAGATCGCGGCCGGCATCGACCTCGACGACGTTGAATCCCGCCTCCCGCAGCGCGGCCGCGCACATGCGCCCCGAAGACAGCGACACCTCGCGCTCAGCCGAGGGTCCGCCCATCAAAACCGCCACTGTGGGGGCTGCCCTGCTCGACATGCCCACCAACTCTGCCTCTCGCGGGGTCTTTGCGACCCCTTTCTTCCGGGGGCTTTGGGCCCCTCTCAACCGCCGGATCTGTTGCCCGGTCGGCCTGCTTTCATTTTTGCGGCACAGATCACGACAGACGGCTCCAAGACCATGGAACGCCCGCCAGAAAACAAATCTGCACCCGTGGAAGCATTCTAGCGCAAACGCCTGCGTTTCCAACTCCCTTTTTGCGCGCCCTGCCCCGGTGCCGCCCCGATCCCGCCGCAATACGGGCCCGCAACAAGACCGCCTTTCAGGCGCCGAAACCACAAGCTGTAGGCGTTTCGTTCGCGACGGACCGCTATTTCTAGCGACGTCCGGGGTCTGATGAGGGACGCAACCAAGGGTCCGGCACCCGCTCAGGTTGCGGCGCTCCTGTGGCAGAATTGCCGCCCTGAAAGCCACCCGCGCCTTGTGAGCAAGGGCATCCGCGCGGCCCGTGGGCCAGCCTGCCGTCGATCACGAAAGCGTTTGCCGGGCGCGAGCGTTTTTCGGCGGAACTTCGCGCGGTGTGGCGGCGTTGGCTCTGCAACCTCGCGAACACATTCGGATATCTCTCTATGACCCTTCTTCCCGATCAGCCGCAGGCCCTGACCCTGCCGCGCCTCCCGCTCCCCTCGGCCGACATGCGCCGCAAGTTCCGCCCTTTCGCCATTGCCGCCAGCCTCACCGGCAGCGCCGTCCTGATTGCCATGCTGAACGGGATCTACGACGGCCGCCTATACGCCGGGGCGACGATGGTCGGCTTTGCCCTGTGCCTGCTGCTTGAAGCGGCTCAAGCCTGGCAAGATCACCGCAGCCAGCGCGCACGCCCGTCCACGCCGCGCACCTTGCCGCGTCCGCAAGCCCGCAGCATGGCGGAACCCGAGCGCGCCCGGCGCAAACGCCTCGCCGCCTGATCTGATTTACGGCTTGCGCTTCACCAGCAGGCTCGCGCCTCCGCCGACCAGCGCACCGAAAGCGGCGGGGGCGAGCATCATGATCGCGCCGGCGCTATAGGCGAGGCCGTTGAACCCGACCGAAAGCCGGCCCATCGCCATCAGGCCGAACATGGTGAAGACCAACAGCGCGGCCCAGGCCAAAGCGCCCCAGGCGCCGGTATTGCGGCCCAGCAGCCATCCTGGCACCAGCCCCACCGCGAAAGCCAAGAGAACGACGATCAGGGTGTTGGGGCTCATCTCGGGATCCTCAGTCTTGCAAACGCGCCGGCAGGCCATGGGCCCAAGCGCTGATTGTACCGGCACCAAGGCAGACCACCATGTCGCCGGGTTTCGCCTCGGCCCGAACGAGGGCTTCCAGATCATCCTCGGTCTTCAGCGCATGCGCCGAGGCATGGCCATGCGCCGAAATCGACGCCACCAGATGGTCGCGGTCGATACCGGGGATCGGGTCCTCGCCCGCCGAATAGACCTCGGCGATACCCACGACATCGGCGCCGTCGAAGCAGCGCGTGAACTCGCCGAACAGCGAAGACAGGCGCGTGAAGCGATGCGGCTGGTGCACGGCGATCACCCGCCCCTCTCCGCCCAGCGACTGGCGCGCGGCCTTGATCACGGCGGCGATCTCGACCGGGTGGTGGCCATAATCGTCGATGATCGTGACACCCCCGACCTCACCCACGCGGGTGAAGCGGCGACCGACCCCGGCAAAGCCCGCCAAAGCGGCGCGGATCTGGTCGTCAGACATTCCAAGATCCAACCCCACCGCGACCGAGGCCAAAGCGTTTGAGACGTTGTGATCGCCGGGCATCGGCAGGGTCCCATTGTCAATTTTCCGACATTCTACCCCGTGGCCGACGGCAATGTCGAAACAAGCCTTGCCCTTTTCGAACCTCAGCCCCTCAGCCCGGACGTCCGCTTCCGGCCGGAAGCCAAAGGTCACCACGCGGCGGTTCTGGACCTTTTCTGCCAAAGCCGCGACTTCGGGATGGTCGATGCACAGCACGGCCAGGCCGTAGAAGGGAATGCCTTGGACGAAGCGCAGGAAGCCCTCACGCAGGGCGTCGAAATCGCCCCAATGCTCAAGATGCTCGGGGTCGATATTGGTGACCACGGCCACATGCGTCGGCAGGATGTTGAAGGAGCCGTCGCTCTCGTCGGCCTCGACCACCATCCACTCGCCCGCGCCGTCCTTGGCGTTCGAGCCATAGGCATGGATGATCCCGCCGTTGATCACACCGGGATCGAAGCCGCCGGCCTCGAGCATCGCGGCCATCATCGTCGTCGTTGTCGTCTTGCCATGCGTCCCGGCCAACGAGATGGTCCGGCGCAGGCGCATCAGCTCGGCCAGCATCTCGGCGCGGCGCACGACCGGCAGGCCAAGGCGCTTGGCCTCGGCATATTCCGGGTTCGAGGGCTTGATCGCGGTCGAGGCCACGACCACCGCCGCGCCCTGCACATGCACGGCCTCATGGCCGACATGGATCACCGCCCCCAGCCCCGCCAGACGCTCGGTGATGGCCGAGCCCTTGGCGTCGGAACCCTGCACGGCATAGCCCTGCCCCAGCAGCATCTCGGCGATGCCGGACATGCCGATGCCGCCGATACCGATGAAATGGATGGGGCCCAGCCCCGCGGGTAGCAGCGTATTCATGCGTGGTCTTTCAGGCGGGAGGGCCAGCGAGATGCTCGGCCAGATCGGCAAGGCGGGCGGCCGCATCCGGGATGCCGAGGCGCTGCGCGGCCAGCGACATCTGCACCGCGGCCTGCGGCTGGGTCAGGATGGAGGTGACGGCATCGGCCAGCGCCTCGGGCGTGAAGGCATTCTCGGGCATCAGCACGGCGGCATCAGCCTCGACCAGCCCGCGCGCATTGGCATGCTGCTCGCCCCGGATCGCGGCGGCATAGGGCACCAGCACCGAGGGGCGGCCGATCACCGTCAGATCCGCCACCGTCGAAGCCCCCGAGCGCGAGATCACCAGCTGCGCCTCGGCGAAACGGGCGGGAATGTCGGCAAAGAAGGGCTCGACCTCGGCGTCGATCCCGGCCGCGTCGTAGGCGGCGATCACGCGGTCCAGATCCTCGGGGCGGGCCTGCTGAGCGACACGCAGATGCTGGCGCAGGCCGTCCGGCAGCATCGCCAGCGCGGCGGGCACCACGTCCGAAAGGATGCGCGCCCCCTGACTGCCGCCGATCACCACCAGCGACATCGGATAGGGTCCAGGTTCGATATAGGGCGCGCGGGCCCGTTCACGCACCGCGCTGCGCACGGGATTGCCGGTATGGATGCCCTCGACCCCGGCGGGCAAGGCGGTCGGCCATGTGCCACAGGCGACGGCCGAGACGCGCTTGGCGAAGATCTCGTTCACCCGGCCCAGCACGCCGTTCTGTTCATGGATCAGCCGCGGCAGGCGCAGGATCGTCGCCGCCGACAGCGCCGGGATCGAGGGATAGCCGCCGAAGCCCGCCACGACCGAGGGGCGGTCCAGCAGCATCGACACCACGGCCTTCACCACGCCCCCACCGATGCGGAACGGCACCAGCAGCTTGGCCAGCACCCCGCCCCGCGCGAAGGTGGCGGAGCCGACGACGCGACGCTCAACAGCCTCGGGGAAGCCGCCGGCATAGCGCGCGCCGCGGGCATCGGTGGAGAGGACGACGCGCCAGCCCCGGGCCAGCAGCTCTTCGGCCAAAGCCTGTGCGGGGAACATATGCCCCCCGGTCCCCCCGGCAGCGATCACCGCCAGCGGGGGTTTGCGACCTGCGTGGCGTGCCATTCAACGTCCCCGGTTCTGCAGAAGTTCAGAGATCTCACCCTGCGGGCGCGACCGAGTGAGCGCAAGCAACATCCCCGTCATCAGCCCCATGGCCAGAAGGGACGAGCCGCCTTGGCTGATGAATGGCAGGGTCATGCCCTTGGCGGGCAGCAGGCGCACGGCGACGCCCATGTTGATCATCGCCTGCGCCGAGAGCATGGCGACAAGGCCGGTGCCGGCGAGGCGCACGAAGGGATCACGCTCGCGCGTCAGGCGCATCAGGGCGCGAAGGCAGATCACCGCGTAGAGGGCGATGATCAGGGCCACCAGCAGGAAGCCGTATTCCTCGGCCGCGACGGCGATGACAAAGTCGGTATGGGCGTCGGGCAGCTGCCATTTCACCTGCCCCTCGCCCACGCCCATGCCCCACAGACCGCCCTCCTGGATGGCCGAGGTCGCATAGCCCAGCTGCGAGCGGGCATCGAGTTCGGCACTGAGGAAGGCGTCGATCCGGCGGGCGAAGTGCTCGGAGACGTTATAGGCGATGAAGCCGCCGCCAACGACGGTCGCGGCCAGCCCGGTGATGATGACGATCGAGGCGCCCGAGACGAAATACATCGCGCCCCAGCCGAACAGCACCAGCGCCGATTGGCCGAAGTCCGGCTGGATGACCAGCAGACCCACGGTCGCGACGGTCACGCCCAGCGACATCAGCCGTCCCGGCGGGCCGTTCAGGTCCTGCCCTGCAGCCAGAAGCCAGCCGGCGGTCACGGCGAGGCACGGCTTGACGAATTCCGACGGCTGGATCGAGGTGAAGCCCAGAGACAGCCAGCGCGTCGCGCCCTTGCCGAAGTCGGTGCCGATCACCGGCAGGGCCAGCAGGGTGGCGAAGCCGATGATGAAGCCCAACACCGCCCAGCGGCGCACCGTTTCGGGGCTGCGCATCGAGACGAACAGCATGATGCCGACGCTCATCGCGACGAAGATCAGGTGGCGTTCGAAATAATGGAACGGCGGCAAATGGTTGCGGGTCGCCAGCGGCGGCGACGAGGCCAGTGCCAACAGAAGCCCGATTGCCACCAGCAACAACACGCTGCTGATCGTCCAGCGATCCACCGTACGCCACCAGCGCGACAGCACCGGCTCGCCCTGCTGGGCGGGGATGCTGCCATGAACCATTTCCGTCATGACTGTCCTGCTCGATCTGCCAAATCGATATGTTCAACGCCCGGTTGTCCGGGTCTCGACACACAGGATAGCGCGAACGAAGGACTCTGGCCAGTCACTTACCGACGTCGGAACCACAGATCGGCCGAATACAGCGCCAATGCGGCCCAGATCATCGGGAAAGCCACCAGTTTCGCGCCCTCGAAGGGCTCGCCGAATACGAAGACGGCGATCAGGAAGACGAAGGTCGGCGCGATGTATTGCATCAGCGCGATGGTCGTCAGCCGCAGCCGCTTCGCGCCGTTCGCATACAGCATCAAGGGCACCGCCGTGACCACGCCACAGCCCAGCAACAGCAGGACGTCGCTCAGGCCACTCGTCGCGAAGACCATCTCGCCCCGCGCGGCCAACCAGCCGAGGTAGATCAAGCCGAAGGGCGCGAGCAGGATCACCTCCAAGGTAAAGCCCTGGTTCGGCCCGATCGGCAGCGCCCGCTTCAGCAGCGCATAGATCCCCCAGCTCACGGTCAGCGCCAAGGAGATCAGTGGCAGGCTTCCGGCATCGACGGTCAGCACCACGACGGCCAGTCCGGCCAGCGCCACCGCCGCCCATTGCGGGCGGGTCAACTTCTCGCGAAGCACCAAGGCGCCGAGCAGGACCGAAAACAACGGGTTGATGTAATAACCCAACGCCGCGTCCAGCACTTGCCCCGACTGGATCGCATAGAGATAGACGCTCCAGTTGACCGAGACGAACAGCGCCGTCAGCCCCGCCATCCCCAAAAGCCGCGGCGAGCGCAGCGCCCGCTTCAGATCCGCCGTCCGCCCGAGGATCATCAACGCCACCAGCGCGATCGGCACCGACCAGACGACACGATGGGCCAGCACCTCGGGCAGCGGCACATGGTTGACCAGATGCAGGTACAAAGGCAGCGCGCCCCAGATCAGATAGGCGGCCAGCGCCAGCAGGAAGCCGGACAGGCTGTCGCCGTCCTGCGCCACGGAATCATCGACCTGCGCCATCTTTGCTCTCCAAATATCCCGGGGGAGTCGCGCATAGCGACGGGGGCAGCGCCCCCCTCCAACGGCCCCGCTTGCAGAACCGCTTATCCTTTGAGCAGATCCTGCACAAGCGCAGCAAAATGATCGCCACGCTTCTCGAAGTTCGGATATTGGTCGAAACTCGCCGCGGCCGGGGCCAGCAGCACCACCTCGCCCGGCTCGGCCTCCTCGGCAGCGCGGGCGACGGCACGCTCCATCGTCTCGCAGATCTCATGCGGGGTCTGGCCCAGCTGCAGGGCGAAATCTCGCGCCGAATGGCCGATCATATAGGCCTTGGTGACCGACCCCAGATGCGGCGCCAGAGCGGCGATCCCGCCGTCCTTGCCGAGGCCCCCGGCGATCCAGCGAACCTTGGGGAAGGCCTGCAGCGCCTTGGCGGCGGAATCCACATTCGTCGCCTTGGAATCGTTGACGAATTTCACACCATCACGCTCGCCGATCAGCTGGCTCCGATGCGGCAGGCCCTGGAAACTCGCAAGCCCCCCCTCGATGATCCGCGGCGCCAGACCTAGCGCGCGCACGGCGGCATAGGCGGCGCAGGCGTTCTGGTGGTTATGCGCGCCCGGCAGCCCGGCGATGGGGCGCAGGTCAATGGACGCCACCTGCCGTCCGTTGCGCCATTCGGACAGGAAGCCCTTGCGCGCAAACACGGACCAGCCCTGCCCCTGCAGCTTCTGACCCGAGGAAATGCGGATCACCCGGCTGTCGTCCGGCCCCTCGGCCAGCTGCATCGCCAGATATTGCCCCTCGGTCTCATCCACGCCGATCACCGCGCGGGAGGGCGCGCCTTCGGTGAACAGACGGCGCTTGGCGGCGAAATAGCCGCCCATGCCGCCGTGGCGGTCGAGATGATCGGGGCTGAGATTGGTGAAGACGGCGACATCCGGGGCCAGATGGCGCGCGAGGTCGGTCTGGTAGCTCGACAGCTCCAGCACGACGACGCCCTCCTCGTCCGGCAGGTCGATGGAGAGCACGCCCGTGCCGATATTCCCCGCCATGCGCACCTCACGTCCGGCCTCGGCCAGAAGATGCGCGATCAGCGCGGTGGTGGTGGATTTTCCGTTGGAGCCTGTGACGCAGATGACCTTGGGCGCCTCGTCGCTGTCGGCCAGCGCACGGAAGAAGAGCGAGATGTCATTGTCCACCGGCACCCCGGCGGCGAGGGCCGCGGCGATGACCGGATGCGGCGCGGGATAGAGATGCGGGATACCAGGCGAGGTGATCAGCGCGGCCAAATTCTCCATCGCCGTCTGGCGGGTCAGATCGACGGGGGTGAAGCCCTCGGCCTCGGCCTTGGCGCGGCCCTCGGGGCTGTCGTCCCAAGCGCAAACCTCGGCGCCGCCGGCCTTCAGCGCGGCGCAGGTGGCAAGGCCCGAGCGCCCGAGCCCCAGAACGCCGACTTTCAGCCCTTCAAACCCTTGAACTGCAATCATTTTCGCCTCGATGCCGGAAGTTTGGCGCAGGGTATCGCTTGGCGCCTGAAAACGCCAGTGGGCGCGATTCGCGCCGGCCAGTACCAGTCGGGGAAAACGGGAAATCCGGATATGAAAAAAGCCCCTTGCGGGGCTTTGTTTCATCCCTCCCAAAGGAGGAAGTGGCGCGGTTGACGGGGCTCGAACCCGCGACCCCCGGCGTGACAGGCCGGTACTCTAACCAACTGAGCTACAACCGCGTTGAGGCGTTCTCTAGGGGGTCCGGCGGATAGGGTCAAGCGCGAAATGCGCGAAAAAGACACCGGCGTGACAGGGGATGTGACGGAATGATGATCGCAGCCAACAGACGTTGGCTTTTCCGGCTGAAAATTTTTTCGCGCCCCCCGAAGGACCGATCTTTGGCAGCAGGAATTCCGGGGATTCGCGGCGCTCTGATTCTGCCATGGCGGAACGTAGGCGGCGATCAAGCCTTTGATCTTCCTCGCTCTCCCCTGCTCGCCTGCAGGGGCGCGCCATGGCGTCGGGCATAAAAAAAGACCCCTGAACGGGGCCTTCGAGGAAGAAGTGGCGCGGTTGACGGGGCTCGAACCCGCGACCCCCGGCGTGACAGGCCGGTACTCTAACCAACTGAGCTACAACCGCGCGTAGGGCGTTCTCTAGGGGGTCTGACGGAGGGCGTCAAGCGCGAAAATCACGCGAGACGCGCCCTTTCTCTCCAGCTGCCCCAAGCCAGCACGGCAAGGTAGGCAAGATCCGAGAGAACCAGCACCACGAAGGGCCGTGTGGCCAGGGCGCCCGCATAGATCGCGACCGCGACCATGACGAAAACGGCGCGGTTGCGCGGCACCCGCCAGGCCTTGGGCGACGGCGTCGGCAAGCGCGAGATCATCAGCAGGCCGACGATTGCCACATAGACGCCCGAGACGCCCGGCCAATCCCGCATGTCGATCCAGCCGGCCAGCGTCAGGTAGATCGGCAGCAGGCACAGCATGGCGCCCGCCGGGGCCGGAACCCCCACGAAATGCGCCCGGCCCGGTGGCGGGGGCGCGTTGCGGTTCACGTTGAAGCGCGCCAGACGCAGGCAGGCGCAGAGGACGTAGACCAGCACCAACGGCCAGCCGAGGCCCGGCCATTGGTTCAGCGTGAAACTGTAGACGAAGACGCCCGGCGCGACGCCGAAGCAGACGAAATCCGACAGCGAATCGAGTTCCGCGCCGAAATGGCTCGCCGCGTTCAGCTTGCGTGCCAGAAGCCCGTCCATCCCGTCGACCAAAGCCGCCAGCACGATCAGCACCGCCGCCGTGGTATAGGCCTCGGCCATGGCATAGCGCATCGAGGTGAGGCCCGCGCAAAGGCCGAGCAGCGTCACCAGATTGGGGATCAGCTGCACGACCGGAAGCGTGCGGCGGTCGGCGGCCTCGGCGTCGTCTTCGGGGATGGGGGGCTCTTGGGTCATGGCTTAGCGGATCTCGGCGGTGCGGCGTGTCTCATCAGAACGCAGATCGGCGAGAACGGTTTCACCCGCAACCATCGCCTGCCCCAGCGAGACCAGCGGCTCCACCCCTTCGGGCAGGTAGACATCGAGGCGCGAGCCGAAGCGGATCATGCCGAAGCGTTCGCCGGTTTCCAGGACAGTGCCGGGTTTCACGTCGCAGACGATGCGGCGGGCAACGAGGCCTGCGATCTGCACCACGGCCAACTTGCGCCCGTCGGCCATCTGCACGGCGACCGAGTTGCGCTCGTTGTCCACCGACGCCTTGTCCAGCGAGGCGTTGAAGAACTTGCCCGGCCGGTAGCTGACCGCGGTCACCGTGCCGGCGATCGGCAGGCGGTTCACATGGCAGTTGAAGACGTTCATGAACACCGAGACGCGGGTCAGCGGCGTGTCGCCCATGCCGAGTTCGGCGGGCGGTGCGGCGGGCTCGATCAGCGAGATCACCCCGTCGGCCGGGCTGATGATCAGCCCCTCGCGCTGCGGGGTGTAGCGGTCCGGGTCGCGGAAGAAATAATAGCACCAGACGGTCAGCACCACGCCCACCCAACCCAGCGGCTGCCAGATCAGGAACAGCACCAGCGTCACCACGGCGAAGATGCCGATGAAAGGATAACCCTCGCGGTGCACCGGCTTGATGACGGCTTTGAGGATCGAATCGTGCGGGGCGTCGGACATCGGGTCTCCTGGGATGCTTCAGGTTGTTCTAGCCTGAACCGGGTTCAAGGCAAAGGAAGGTTCAGCCAAGCCGCCTGCGGACGATCGCCGCGGCCTGCGCCACGGCCTCGTCGATGGACAGGGTCGAGGTGTCGATCAGGATCGAGTCGGCGGCCGGTTTGAGGGGCGCATCGGCACGGTTCATGTCGCGCTCGTCGCGGGCCTTCACCTCGGCCAGCACCTGTGCCTCGTCGCCGCCGACCTCCAGCCAACGGCGATGGGCCCGCACCTCGGCCGAGGCGGTGACGAAGAGCTTCACTTCGGCGCCGGGGCAGATCACCGTGCCGATGTCGCGACCATCGAGCACCGCCCCGCCCTCGCGCCGGGCGAAATCCTGCTGGAAGGCGACCAAAGCCGCGCGGACCTCGGGGATCGCCGCAACGACGCTTGCCGCCTGCCCCGCCGCCATGCTGCGCAGATCGTCGCGGGCAAGATCCTCAGGCGAAAGCGAGCGCGCGGCGGCGACCGGGTCGCCCGCCTTGGCCCCCACGGCCCGATAGAGAAGCCCGGTGTCGAGATGGGCGAAGCCGAAGGCCTCGGCCAGCGCGCGGCTGATCGTGCCCTTGCCGGCTGCGGCGGGTCCGTCGACGGCGATGGTGAAGATCATGGCGGGCCTCCTGTGTTTTCCGCCTGCCTAGCGCAAGCCTGCCGGGGTTGAAAGCCGCGAGACAGGCCCGATATGCGAGGAAAGGAGACCTGCATGCCCCGCAACCGCTATTATTCCGGCCCTGTCAGCGACCATTTCGACGGGACGCGCTTCTTCAACCCCGGCGGCGAGGCCCCGCGCGGCTTTCGGGACATGCTACGCTGGCAACGCGAGGGGCAACGCCAGCAATGGCCCGCCCGCGTGCCGGTGACCAAGACCCGCCCCGAGGCGCAGGTGGCGGATCTGACGATCACCATGGTCGGCCATGCGACACTGCTCATTCAAACGGCGGGCCTCAACCTGCTCACCGACCCGGTCTGGTCCGAACGTGCCTCGCCCTTCCAGTTCGCCGGCCCCCGCCGCGTCGCCGACCCCGGCATCGATTTCGCGCATCTGCCGAAGATCGACGCGGTGCTGCTGAGCCACAACCATTACGACCACCTCGACCTTCTGACGCTGAAGCGCCTGAAGGCCGCGCATGATCCCGTAGTGCTGACGCCTCTGGGTAATGACGCGATCCTCAAGGGCACGGGCCTGCGCGTGCTGACCGCCGATTGGGGCGAGATCCTGCACTTTGGCCCGCTCGCCGTGCATCTGGAGCCCTGCCACCATTGGTCGGCGCGCGGCACCCGCGACCGCTCAATGGCGCTCTGGGCCGCCTTCGTGATCGAAGGGCCCTCGGGCAAGATCCTGCATATCGGCGACACAGGCTTCGACGAGGGCCGCCCCTACCGCGACCTCCCCGCCCGCCACGGCCCCCTGCGCGCCGCGATCCTGCCGATTGGCGCCTACGAACCCCGCTGGTTCATGCGCGCCCAGCATCAGGACCCGCATGAGGCGCTGCAAGGCTTCCGCCTCTCAGGCGCGCGCTGGGGCGTGGGCCATCACTGGGGGACGTTCCAGCTGACGGATGAAGGTCGCGAAGCCCCGCCCGTCGCCCTGACCGAGGCCCTCAGCGCCCAGGACGTTGCGCCCGATGCCTTCCGCGCCCTCGCGCCGGGTGAAAGTTGGGCGATCCCGCCCCTTTGAGGCGCCCCTTGGCACCCCGCAAGAGAGTATTTGAAACAAGGTGAGGGGCACAACCAAGCGCCCCTTCATCTTTGCTCTATAAATATCCCGCGGGGGTCCGGGGGCGCGAAGCCCCCGGGTCTCACCGCCTCACGCGACGCCAGCTTGCGCGCACCGCCAGGACCGCCGCCAAGGCGAAAACCGCGAACTTGCCTTGCGTAAAGGCACTGGCCCCGAAAATGTCCGAGGGGTTCACCCAATCAGGCCCCGCCGCCAGCATGCGCTGGATCAGCATGTTTTCGCCCCAATCGAGCGCCGTATAGCTGATCGCCACCATCATGCAGACCATGCCGAACACGCCCTTGAACGGCCGCATCCACCACAGGAAGCACAGGCCCATCAGCGCCGGGAACAGGTAATCCGCGACCATCACCGGGCCTTGGTACAGCGCGAAGCCCTCCGGCGTCAGCGCGCGCAGGAAGTCTCGCGCGGCATGCAGGTCGTAGCCGAGGATGCGCAGGTCGTAGGGCATAAGCCCCCCGGCCTCGCGCAGCAATTGGCTGCCCAGGTACCCCGCCAGATAGGCATAGACCGCCGCGGTCAGCAGCGGCAGACCCCAGTTGACCAGCCGCGTCACGAATTGTCGCGCGAGACGCTCGCGCCGAGGCCCGACATCAAGGGCTCGAAGATCGGGAACGACGTGGCGATCGGCCCGCCATCATCGACCGAGACCGGCGTTTCCGACACCATCCCCAAGACGAGGAAGCTCATGGCGATGCGGTGGTCGAGATGCGTCGCGCAGGTCGCGCCGCCCGGAACCGAGCCCGTGCCGTGGACGATGAGCGTGTCCTCGTCCTCTTCGATCTTGACGCCGCAGGCCTCAAGCCCGCGCGCCATGGCGTCGATGCGGTCGCTCTCCTTGACGCGGAGTTCCTTCACGCCGCGCATCACGGTCGTGCCCTTGGCCATCGAGGCGACGACCGAAAGGATGGGGAATTCGTCGATCATCGAGGCCGCGCGGTCCTCGGGCGTCTCGACGCCCTTGAGGTCCGGAGAGTAGCGCACGCGCAGGTCGGCGACCGGCTCGCCGCCCTCTTCACGCGGGTTCTCGAAGGCGATGTCAGCGCCCATTTCCAGAAGCGTGACATAGAGCCCGTCGCGCGTCGGGTTGCGCGAGACGCCGGGGACGGTGATCTCGGAGCCCGGCACCAGAAGGGCGGCGCAGACCGGGAAAGCGGCAGACGATGGGTCGCGCGGCACGGCGACGCGCTGGCCGGTGAGCTCGGGCTGGCCCTTCAGGGTGATCACGCGGCCCTCGGGCGTTTCTTGCACATCGACCTCGGCGCCGAAGCCGCGCAGCATGCGCTCGGTATGGTCGCGGGTCGCCTCGGGCTCGATCACCACGGTCTCGCCCGGCGCGTTGAGGCCGGCGAGCAGCACGGCGGATTTCACCTGAGCGGAGGGCATCGGCAGGGTGTAGCGCACCGGCACCGGCTCGGCCGCGCCGATCATCGTCAGCGGAAGCTTGCCGCCCGCGCGGCCGACAGCCTTGGCGCCGAAAAGGGCCAGCGGGTCGGTAACGCGGCCCATCGGGCGCTTGTTCAGGCTCGCGTCGCCGGTGAAGGTCGCGGCGATCGGCGTCGTGGCCATCGCGCCCATGATGAGGCGCACGCCGGTGCCCGAATTGCCGCAGTCAATGACTTGGCTCGGCTCGGCAAAGCCGCCGACGCCGACGCCGTTGACCGTCCATTCGCCCTCGCCATGGCGGGTGACGGTGGCGCCGAAAGCCCGCATCGCGGCGGCGGTGTCGAGCACGTCCTGGCCCTCCAGCAACCCGGTCACCGAGGTCTCACCCACCGAGAGCGCACCGAGGATCAGCGCGCGGTGGCTGATCGACTTGTCGCCGGGCACCTCGGCCACGCCCTTCAGCGGGCCAGAGCGGCGGGCGGTCATCGGGATCGGGGTGGCGTGGGCGGACATGGGAACCTCGAAGCGCTGCAATCGCGGGGGTGATAGCGCGTTGCGAGGGCTCACACCAGTCCCGCGAGGCGCAGGACGATGCCCGCCCCTGCGGCCCCGAGGATCAGCACGCCCGGCCCCGCCTTCAGTGCGAAGGCCGCGAGAAGCGCCAGAGCCGTCAGCCCGGCAGCCCAAGGGTCGAAACTTCCGCCGGGCCAGAGCGTGTGCAGCGCGAACCACAGGCCGAGATTGGCGATGACGCCGACCACGGCGGCGGTGACGGCGCTGAGGGCGCCCGCCAGCGCGGGGCTGTGGCGCAGGCGCTCAGCATGCGGCGCGCCGGCGAAGATCCACAGGAAGCAGGGCGCGAAGGTGGCCCAGGTGGTGACCAGCGCGGCGAGGGTGGCGAGCCACAGCCCGCCCGCCTGCCAGCCCGCCATGAAGCCTACGAATTGCGTGACCATGATCAAGGGGCCGGGGGTCGTCTCGGCCATGGCGAGGCCATCGAGCATCTGCGGCGCGGTCAGCCAATGGTACTGCTCGACCGCCGCCTGCGCGACCCAAGCCAAGACGGCATAGGCGCCGCCGAAGGTCAGCACCGCCATCTGGCTGAAATAGAGCGCGACCTGAGCCAGCACATTGTCGCCGCCGAGGATCAAGATCAGCGCCGCGACGGGCCCAAGCCAGAGCGCGGCCCAGATGAGCGCCGGCTTCAGGGTGGAGACACGGGCCGGCGGCGCCTCGGAGGCGCCCTGCCCGCGCGCCATGAGCCAACCGATCAGCGCGGCGGCGAGCACGACCAGCGGGAACGGCACCGAAAGCACGAAGAGCGCGGCGAAGGCGGCGAGCGCGATGGCCGCCTGAACCCAGCCTTTCACCGCCTTTTTTGCAATACGGACAAGGGCCTGCGCGACGATGGCGATGACGGCGGCCTTGAGGCCGAAGAACGCGCCCTCGATCCAGGCGACATCGCCGGCGAGGACATAGATCCAGCTCAGCGCCATGATCGCCACGACGCCCGGCAGCACGAAGAGGCCACCGGCGATCATGCCGCCACGCCAGCCGCCGCGCAGCCAGCCGATATAGGTGGCCAGCTGCATCGCCTCGGGCCCCGGCAGCAGCATGCAGAAGTTGAGGGCATGCAAGAAGCGCGCCTCGTCGATCCATTGGCGTTGATCGACGAGTTCGCGGTGCATCAGCGCGATCTGCCCGGCCGGACCGCCGAAACTGAGGAGGCCGATGCGGGCCCAGACCTTGAGGTCTGATGCGGTTTCAGGCGCGTTCATCCTTGGGCGACCCCATGACGACGAAGGTGGTGATGGCCGTCACCTGCGGCAGGGTGCCGAGGATCTCGGTGTGGAAATGCTTGTAGGCCGCCAGATCGGCGACCTCGACCCGGATCAGATACTCGATCGTGCCTGTCACATTGTGACATTCGCGCACCTGAGGGGCGGATTTCATCGCCCGTTCAAAGCTCTCCTGACTGAACTTGGTATGAGTCCCGAGGCCGACCGAGACATAGACGACAAAGCCCTTGCCGGTCTGCATCGGGTCCAGCACCGCGCGATACCCCTTGATCACGCCCCGCCGTTCAAGGTCCTGCACCCTGCGCAGACAGGCCGAGGGCGAGAGGCCGACACGCTCGGCCAGCTCGAGGTTCGAGATCCGGCCGTCGCGAGAAAGCTCGCGCAATATCTTGTCGGAAATGGCGTCGATGTCGGTCATGGATTGCACAGATAGCGCCGACGGCACGATCAACGCAATTCAATTCGGGGTCGGGCCGCATAGGATTGCGCGTCAATCTCGGATTTCGGACCATGCTGCCCCAAGACCTGCTCCTTGCCCTCATCGCCTATGCCTTTGTCTCGTCGATCACGCCGGGGCCGAACAACCTGATGCTGCTGGCCTCGGGCGTGAACTTCGGCTTCCGGCGGACGGTCCCGCATATGCTGGGCATCGGCGTGGGGTTCACGGTGATGACGGCGCTGGTGGGCGTGGGGCTGGCCGGGTTGTTTGCGCTCTGGCCACCGTTGCATGACGTGCTCACGGTGGCCTCGGTGGCCTATCTGCTGTGGCTGGCGTGGAAGATCGCGCATTCGGCGCCGCCCTCGGGCGAGGCGCAGCTGGACGCGAAGCCCTTCGGCTTCTTTCAGGCGGCGGGGTTCCAATGGGTGAACCCCAAGGCCTGGAGCATGGCGCTGACTGCCTGCACCCTTTACGCGCCCGAGGCCGATTGGCAGTCGGTGGCGCTGGTGGCGCTGGTGTTCGGCGCGGTGAACCTGCCGAGCGTGAGCTCCTGGGCGGGGATGGGGGTGCTGCTGCGCGGCTGGCTGCGAGATCCGGCGCGGCTGCGGGCGTTCAACTGGACGATGGCGGGGCTCTTGGTGGCGACGCTTTATCCGGTGATGATGGCGTGACGGGAGAGCCGGGCCGGCGCTGGCCCGGCGGCCTACGGCCTTGTTCCGGGCAGGGTCTACTGTGCCCCCCGTAGGGTGGGGTTTCACCCCACCATCGCGTCCAAAGGTGGGGTGAAACCCCACCCTACACGTCACGCCGGGATCATGCCCTTCTCGCGGGCGATCTCGGTCATCCGGCCCTGCAGCTTCTCGAAGGCCCGGACCTCGATCTGGCGAATGCGCTCGCGCGAGACATTGTATTTCGCGCTCAGGTCTTCCAGCGTCACCGGCGGCTCGGCCAGACGGCGCTCGGTCAGGATGTCGCGTTCACGCTCGTTGAGGACATCCATCGCCTCCATCAGCATCTGCTGACGCGCTTCGAACTCGTCCCGCTCGGCATAGGCGCCGGCCTGATCGGCATCCTCGTCCTCAAGCCAGTCCTGCCACGAGGACGAACCCTCATCCCCACCGACCGTCACGTTCAGGGACGCGTCCGAGCCGGCCAGACGGCGGTTCATGTCAACCACCTCCTGCTCGGAGACGCTCAGGTCCTCGGCCAGCTGCTTCACATTCTCGGGGCGCAGATCGCCTTCCTCGATGGCACCAATCCGGGCCTTCGCCTTGCGCAGGTTGAAGAACAGCTTCTTCTGCGCCGAGGTCGTGCCCAGCTTCACCATCGACCAGGACCGCAGGATATATTCCTGGATCGAGGCGCGGATCCACCACATCGCATAGGTGGCCAGACGGAAGCCCTTTTCCGGGTCGAACCGCTTCACGGCCTGCATCAGGCCCACGTTCGCTTCCGAGATCACCTCGGCCTGCGGCAGGCCATAGCCGCGATAGCCCATGGCGATCTTGGCGGCGAGGCGCAGGTGCGAGGTGACAAGCTTGTGCGCGGCGCCCGTGTCCTGATGGTCCACCCAGCGCTTGGCCAGCATGTATTCCTCTTCCGGCTCCAGCATGGGGAACCGGCGGATCTCTTGCAGATAGCGGTTCAGGCCCTGCTCGGGACTGGGGGCGGGAAGGCTGGTGTAATCGGCCACCGGGTGTGTACTCCTTTCAGGATCGTTTCGGGTTACACGGATTGCGGCCCGTGATCCGTCGGATTTTGTATCTAGGGACGCTAACAACGTCGTTCAAGGCACGAAGTTCCCCCTTTGGACCTGTCACAACACCGGGCTGATCATCGCCGCGATGTTATGGGCCAGCCGGCGCGGCAGCGACCAGCCCGCCACCTCACCCGCCGTCAACACCCGCGAGGCCGCGATCCAACGGGTCTGAAGCGCCGCCAAATCGGCGGTGGCGACGGGATCGGCCAGCAGGATGTTGTTCTCGAAATTCAGCTCAAAGGACCGCCGGTCGAGGTTGGCCGAGCCCAGCATCATCAGCCCCTCGTCCACCCGCAGGGTCTTGGCGTGCAGAAGGCCCGGCGCATGTTCGACGATCCGCACCCCCGCCTGCATCAACCCCGGATAGGTGGCGCGGCTGGCGAAGGCGACCATGCGGGAATCGTTGCGGGCAGGCAGGATCAGCGTCACCGCCACACCGCGCAGGGCCGTGGCGCGCAGCTGCTCCAGCAGGCCCGCCGTCGGCACGAAATAGGGGGTGGAGATCACCACCTCCTGCCGGGCCGCCGCCAGCAACAACCCGACCACATCGGCCACCGCCCCCGGCGACAGATCCGGCCCGGTACCGAAGGCGAGCCCGGGCACGCCGTCCGGGGCGGCGGCAGGGGCCACGGCCAGCTCGGCGCTCAAGGCGTCGCCGCCGCCGCCGGTCCAGTCGGCCGCGAACAGCGCCTGCACCTGCCAGACCACCGGCCCCTCCAGCCGCATCAGCACATCGTGCCACGGGGCGTATTTCGCCTTGGGCAGAAAGGCCGGATCGGCGCAATTGCGGCTGCCACAGAAGGCCAGCGCCCCGTCGATCACGAAGATCTTGCGGTGGTTGCGGATGTCCACCCGCCCCAGAAGCGAGCGCCCGGCCGCCCAGCGCGTGTCGAAGGCGATCCGCGTCTTCACCCCGGCCGCCGTCATCGCGCGCCACAGATCCGAGCGCACCAGGGCGCGCGAGCCGAGGCCGTCGACCATCACTCGACACGTCACGCCGCGTGCGGCAGCGCGCATCACCGCCTCGGCCAAAGCGCGGCCGGTCTCATCGGTCAGCCAGATGTAGACGACGATATGCACGTGGCGTTCGGCCGCGTCGATCGCCTCAACGAGCGCGGCCAGTTGGCCGGAGGCGTCGTCGCTCAGGCTGACCCGGTTGCCGGGCAAAACCGCGAAGCCATTGACCGAAGCGGCCCGCCCGAAGGCGGCCTCGGCCCGGTCGGGCACCTCGGCCTGCGCGATGCCCGGCGCCTCGGTCGGCAGGCCCGCGCGCACGGCGCGCATGCGCTCGGCCCGCCGTCGTCCCGGGCTGACCTCACCCAGCAGCAGGTAAAGCACCACGCCCAAGGCCGGCACCGACAGGATCACCAGCACCCAGGCCAGCCGCGAGGTGGCCTCGCGCCCCGGTCGGATCAGCGCTCGCAACAGCACCGCCAGTTGCAGCGCGTAATGCGCGATGGCTGTAAGGATCAGAATGACGGAGGCCTCCATCGCAGGGCCCTTCCCCGCTGAGTGTCAGACCGCGAAGAGCACGCCTTCCTGCACCAGCCGCCGCGTCATCACCGCTTGCCCGGCCTCGTCGAGATCGCCGGCCAGCTCGCCCACCCGGAACCCCTCGCGCCCCAGGGCATCGCGCAGGCTGTCTGCGACATGGGCCGGGAAGCGGATCTCGGCGCCGAAGACGGCCAGCACTACCTCGTCGCCCTCAAGGCTGAGGAGCGGGATCAGGTCGGCACGGCGGCGCAGCTCGGTGCCGGGCCCGATCGCCTCGGCGTTGAACATCTGCATCAGCTGGCCCGGCACCACCGGAATGCGGCGGCGGCGGAACTCATGCCCGAAGCTGTCCAGCGTTGCGCCGGCGTCGATGCCGTCGACGGCGCGTTGCAGCAGGTCCTTGAAGGTCTGACGCGCCGGGGCCTGATCGAAACCCTCGTTGGCATAGCCCGGCGGCACGGCGCGGCGGAAGGCCGCATCGTCCAGAGCCAGCTGCGAGACGGCCTCGACGATCAGGTCGATCCAGCGCGGGGTCAGCAGACCCGTGGTGATGTGCAGCGACAGCTCGTCGGTGGCGCGGGCGTCATGCACCACGCCGCGCGGGACGTAGCACATGTCGCCCGCCTGCAGGGTGAAGGTGTCGATCAGCGCGCCGGCCTCGAAGCCCTCGGGCTCAAACCCTTGGCTGCGAAGGGGCAGTTCCAACGGGCTCTCGTAGATGTTCCAGGTCTTCGAGCCGGCGATCTGCAGGACAATCACGTCGTGGCTGTCGTAATGCGTCTTGAAGCCCTGGGCATCGGGGGGCGTGAAGTAGATGTTGGTCTGCAGATCGCAGCTGAACACCGTCTCCAGCGAGCGGCAATAGGCCTGCAGCTTGGGCAGCCGTTTCTGCAGGCCCGGCAGCACCACCGTCGCGCCCTCGCCGAACGTGTTGATCACCCGCACCGGATCGGCAAAGCCCGAGGGCATGATGTAGTCGTCGTCGGTGAAGGTCCGGCCCTTTTGGACCAGCTTGATGTCCTCGGCCGGGATCAGCATCTGCGTCAGCACCCGGTCGATATCGGGCAACGAGAGGAGCCGGGTGTAATAGTCCGGGTCCTCGCGGCGGATGACCAGATGCGTCTTCTCGAAATGTTGCTCGAAGAACGCCTCGGTGGTCAGGGGCGCAATGGCCTCGGCGAAATCCACCGGGGGCTGGGCCGCCGTCTGGGGCTGGCTTGGCGAATCCTTCATCGAAAACTCCCGTTTGCGGGCCCATGGCGCGGGACACAAAACCGGCACGCGCGGGGACAGGGCCCTGTCGTAATGCGCCGATTGGACAGGATCGGCGGCCGCGTTGCAATGGGGGAGCTGCGCCGATCACGAAACGGGTCTGAGCCCTTGATTTCCTTGACGCAGCCATGACGGGCGCCCAAAGTAGGAGGGTTGATTCACTTTATTGAGAGATTTGCGCATGTCAGACGAAGCGAAGAGCAAGAAAGCCACGCTGACCGATGCCGAGATTACCACCAGCCGCGGCTTCGGCCGTCGCGCGTTCCTGCTGGGCACCTTCGGGGGCACCACGGCGCTGGCGGGCTGCGTCTCGACCGGGATCACCGATGCCGACACCGGCGCCTATGCCGATCCGGCCGGCGCGGGTCGTGGCGGCACCCGGATCGTGACCTACCGCAGCGGCATCACCGACAGCGACGGCGGCGCCTATGCCGATCCGGTCGGCAATGGCCGGGGCCGTCGCAGCTGCACCGACAGCGATATTGGCGGTTATGCCGATCCGGTCGGCCGCGGTCGCCGCTGCTGAGGACGCGAAGCGCCGGGACGCCTATGTCCCGGCCGCTTAGGCGCCCAGTCTTACCCACCAAGCGTGGTCAGAAGATCCTGGAAATCCTTGGGGAGCGGCGAGACGAAGGTCAGCCGCTCTTCGCTTACGGGGTGGATGAACCCCAGCGTCGCCGCATGCAGCGCCTGACGCGGGAAGGCCGCCAAGGCCTCGGCCCCGCCAGCCGGCAGCGCATTGGGTGAGGCCTTGCGCCGCCCGCCATAGACCGGATCACCGACGAGGCCATGGCCGACATGGGCCATATGCACGCGGATCTGGTGGGTGCGCCCCGTCTCCAGCCGACATTCCATCAGCGCCACCTGCGGCGGGGTGCCGATCGCTTCAAGCACCTTGGCACGGGTCACGGCATGGCGCCCGCGGTCGAAGAACACCGCCTGTTTCTGGCGATCATGGCGGTGACGGTCGAGCCGCGTCTGGATCTTCAGCACCCCGCCCTGTTCGAAACTGGTGCCCTTGACGCCCTTGAGCCGCGGGTCGCCTGCATCCGGCACACCATTCACCAGCGCCTGATAGACGCGGTCGACGGAATGCGCCTCGAACTGCGCGGCGAGGCCATGGTGGGCGCGGTCGGTCTTCGCCACGACCAGCAAGCCCGACGTGTCCTTGTCGATCCGGTGCACGATGCCCGGCCGCTTGGCCCCGCCGATCCCCGACAGCGTGTCGCCGCAATGATGCAGCAGCGCATTGACCAAGGTGCCACGCGGCGTGCCGGGCGCGGGATGGACGACCATGCCGGCGGGTTTGTCGATGACGATCAGGTCGTCGTCCTCGTAGAGCACGGTGAGCGGAATATCCTCGGGCAGCGCGTCGAGCTCAACGGCGGCCTCAATGGCGATGACGATCTCCTCGCCCTCGGTGACCTTGGCCTTGGTGTCGGTCAGCGGCTCTCCGCCGCGGCTGACGGCGCCCTCGGCGATCAGCTTGGCCAGACGCGAGCGCGAGAGAGACGCTTCCTCTGGCACATCGCGGGCCAGCGCCTTATCAAGACGGTCGGGCGGGTTCGCCCCGATGACCACCACGATCTCGAGGGAATCCCCGTCCATGTCCGCGTCGCTGCCCCCGGCCGAAAAGACTTCTGATGACGACACGGTAGCGCTCCCTGCGGATCTGCGTTTTCTGAAGATGCTGGTCATCACGCTGATGGTGGTGATGATCTTGGGCCTTCTAACCATCGTCGGTCTGCTTGTCACGAGGCTGGGCTCGGCCGCGCCCCTGCCCCAGCTGCCCGAGAGCGTGATCCTGCCCGAAGGCTCAATTCCTGCAGCCGTGACTTTCGCGCAGGATTGGCTGGTGGTGGTGGATCAGAATGGCCAGGTGCTGCTGTTCGGCCGCGACGGTGGCGCGCCTGTCAGCGTGACGCCCCTGCCCTGACGACAGAGGGGGTTTCGCCCTCGTCCGGCATGCCTCCGGCACGCAGGCCTCGCGCGACCGGGCGCCTCGCTTCGCTCGGCGCCAAAAGAAAAGAAGGGGCTATCTGCCCCCTCGGCCTGCGGCCTCACCCCCAAGGATATTTTCAGAACGAAGAGATCAGGACGCTTGCTGCCTGCGCAGCCCTAGCAGCGACGGCGTTCATCTTCGTTCCGAAAATATCCTGGGGGGTGAATTTGGCGAAGCCAAAGAGGGGGGCAAAGCCCCCCTTGCCGGTCGCCCGCAGGCGCCTGTGCCCGAAGGGCGCGGGCGGTCAGGGCGAAACCCCTCTCCCGCCCCGAAGCGCTGCCTCAGCTTTCGCTCAGGGCCACTTTCATGTCCTTGACCTGGTAGATCACTTCGCCATCGGCTTCGACGATGCCGTCGGCCACGCCCATGGTCAGACGGCGCGTTTGGATCGCCTTGGTGAAATCAACTTTGTAGGTCAACATCTTGCGGTCCGGGCGCACCATGCCCGTGAGCTTCACTTCACCGACGCCCAGCGCATAGCCGCGCCCCAGCCAGCCGCGCCAGCCGAGGTTGAAGCCGGTGAGCTGCCACAGACCGTCGAGGCCCAAGCAGCCCGGCATGATCGGGTTACCGGGGAAGTGGCAATCGAAGAACCACAGATCCGGGGTGATGTCGAACTCGGCCACGACATGCCCCTTGCCGTGCAGGCCGCCATCGCCCGAGATCTCGGTGATGCGGTCCATCATCAGCATCGGCGGGGCCGGAAGCTGCGCGTTGCCCGGCCCGAACAATTCGCCGCGGGCGCAGGCCAGCAGGGCTTCCTTGTCAAATTGGCTAGGGTATTGCGACATGCTCTTGATCCTCCGGAGTTGCTTGAACCCGTCTAACCACCGGGCGCCATGCTGACAAGGCACGCAAACCGGGTTGATAAAGCAAGTCAGCAGGGCCGGCCGGCGCATCCCCATTGAATCCGGGCCCGCTCGGGCCTTATAAGGGGGCATGATGCGCGAATTCGCCCCCCAGACTTCCAAGGCCCAGGACGTCGCCGCAAGTTGGCTCACCGAGGCCGGCCTGCGCCCGACGCGGCAACGCCTCGCCCTCGCCTCGCTGCTGATGGGGGATGGGCAGAACCGGCATGTCACGGCCGAGAGCCTGTTTGCTGCCGCGCAGGACAGCGGCGAGAAGGTCTCGCTGGCCACCGTTTACAACACGCTGCGTGCCTTCTGCGAGGCGGGGCTTTTGAACGAGATCACCGTCGATGCCTCGCGCTCGTATTTCGACACACGGATCGACGACCATCCGCATTACTTCTGGGAAGACAGCCAGAAGCTGACTGACGCCCCGGCCGACCAGCTGGAGATTCTGCGCCTGCCCGAGCCGCCGGAGGGATGCGAGATCGCGCGCGTCGATGTCGTCGTGCGCCTGCGCCGCAAGACCTGACCCATGCTCAGCTACCAGCACCTGTATCACGCCGGGAACTTGGCGGATGTCCACAAGCATGCGTTGCTGGCCTGGGTGCTCGATTATCTGGTGCAGAAGGACAAACCGCTCACCTATCTCGAGACCCATGCCGGACGCGGGCTCTATGACCTCTCGGCGCCCGAGGCGGTGAAGACCGGCGAGGCCGCGCAGGGCATCGGCCGGCTTGCCGCGAAGCTACCTGCCGGGCATCCCTACCGCCGGGTTCTGGAACAGGTGCGCGCGGATCATGGCCCGAGCGCCTATCCCGGCTCGCCCCTGGTGGCGGCGCTGTTGCTGCGTGACACGGACAATGTCCATCTCGCCGAGAAGCACCCGCAGGAGTACGCGGCCCTCAACGAGGCGATGCTCGACTTTCCGGTCCGCGTCCACAAGGCCGATGGTTTCACCAAGGCGCAGGAGCTGACGCCCCCGCAGCCGCGGCGCGGGATGATGCTGGTCGATCCCTCTTTCGAGACCGCGTCTGACTATGAGGCCATGCCGAAGTTCTTCGCCCAGATCGCACGGAAATGGAATGTCGGCATCCTCGCGCTCTGGTACCCGATCCTGACCGACAATCGCCATCGCGCCATGCTCTCGGCGCTGGAAGCACAGAACGAGGGTGCGCTGCGCCACGAGGTCCGCTTCCCGCCCGCACGTGAGGGGCACCGGATGATTGGCTCCGGCCTGTTCGTTGTGAACCCGCCCTGGGGGATGGCTGAGGAAGCCCAGCGAATCTCCGGGCTGTTTCAGACGCTTTGACCAAGGGTGAGGGGTTTCGCCCTCGCCCGGCATGGCTCCGCCAAGCAGGTCTCGCGCGACCAAGCCTCGCTTCGCTCGGCAAAAGGGAGGGGGCTGTCCGCCCCCTCGGCCTGCGGCCTCACCCCGGAGGATATTTTTAGAACGAAGATGGACGGAGGCCTGGAGGATCGTGCTCCGCCTCCACCCGCCTCTCATCTTTGCTCCCAAAATATCCGCAGGGGGGCGCGGGGGGGACGGCAGTCCCCCCGCCCGGCCCTACGGGAGGGAGTGGATCGCAGATCCGCGAGCGACGGGCGGGAGAACCTCACCTGGCCCTCGACGTTGAAGCGGGCCGCGTTCCGGGTTATCTGCGGCGCAACCAGCGACAGGATTTCCTCATGACCGCGCCCAAAAAGCTGTTCATCAAGACCTACGGCTGCCAGATGAACGTCTATGACAGCGAGCGTATGGCCGAGGCCATGGGCGCCAACGGCTATGTCACGACGGACCGCGCCGATGATGCGGACATGATCCTGCTCAACACCTGCCATATCCGCGAGAAGGCCGCCGAGAAGGTCTATTCCGAACTGGGCCGCCTGCGCCCTCTAAAGGACGCCAATCCGGACCTCAAGATCGGCATCGCCGGCTGCGTTGCCCAAGCCGAGGGCGAGGAGATCCTGCGCCGTGCGCCGGTCGTCGACCTCGTCGTCGGCCCGCAGACCTATCACCGCCTGCCCGAAATGGAGCAGGCCGCGCGCGCGGGCGCCCGTCCCGTCGACACCGACTTCCCCGAGGAAGACAAGTTCGAGCGCCTGCCGAAGGGCCCCCGCGCCAGCCGCGGCCCGACCGCCTTCCTCACCGTGCAGGAGGGCTGCGACAAGTTCTGCGCTTTCTGTGTTGTGCCCTATACTCGCGGCGCCGAGGTCAGCCGTCCGGTCGAGCGCCTGCTGCGTGAGGCACGGGATCTGGTGGAGCGGGGGGTGCGAGAACTCACCCTGCTCGGCCAGAACGTCAACGGCTACCATGGCGAGGGGCCGGACGGCGAGGTCTGGACCTTGGGCCGCCTCGTGCGGGCGCTGGCCGAGATCGACGGGCTCTGGCGCATCCGCTACACGACTTCGCATCCCAATGACATGACGGACGACCTGATCGCCGCCCATGCCGAGGTCGAGAAACTGATGCCCTATCTCCACCTGCCCGTCCAATCGGGCTCGGACCGGGTGCTGAAGGGCATGAACCGCAAGCATAAGGCGGCGGACTACCTCGCGCTGATCGAGCGCCTGCGCGCGGCACGGCCGGATCTGGCGCTGTCGGGCGATTTCATCGTCGGCTTCCCCGGCGAGACCGAGGAGGATTTTCAGGACACGCTGAGCCTCGTGCGGGCTGTCGGCTATCACTCGGCCTTCACCTTCAAATACTCGGCCCGCCCCGGCACGCCCGCGGCGGAGCGTCCGGTGCTGCCCGATTCGGTGCTGGACGACCGGCTTTACCGTCTGCAGGCGCTGATCACCGAACAGCAGCGCGCGGCACAGGAGGCGATGGTCGGGCGCGAGGTCGGCGTGCTGATCGAGAAGACCGGCCGCCTGCCGGGCCAGATGGTGGGCAAGTCCGACCACCTGCATGCCGTGCATGTGAGCAATTGCGACGCGAAACCGGGGGATCTGGTACGGGTCCGCATCACCGGATCGGCGCCCAATTCCTTGGCAGCCGAGCGTGTCTGAGCACGGGAACCACGGCGCGAATTGAACGTCGAAACCCATGAAAAGTCAATCAGACTTCCGATCCCTAGTGGGAGTGTGCGCCCTCTGCACCAGATGTCGCATATTTATCCCACAGAGGAACTAGTTTTGGACACTGCGCGTTCCGTGATTATCTGTCATGCGAACGTCGCTTGCGACATGTGCAATTGAGGGGCAGCATGAACTCATCCCACACGGATCAACCCGACGATCCAGCCCGGGACCTCAGAGAGGAGAGCCATTTGGGCATCAGCGCGCTGACACCCCCGCCCACCGCCGGTGATTCCATGCAGACCCTGCTTGAATTCGCCGACAACCGATTGCTGGTCGACCTTTGCGGCGAATACGACCGCAATCTGGTCAAGCTGGAAGATGAGCTGGGCGTCCAGATCATCCATCGGGGAAATCAGCTGCATATCATGGGCCAGGAGCATTCCCGCGCCCGCGCAGCCGAAACGCTCAAGTCACTCTATTCCCGCCTGAAAGACGGCAAGCCGATGGAATCGGGCGACGTGGATGGCGCTGTGCGCCTCTCGGCCGGAGAGAAGGCGGAAAAGCAGCTCGAGATGTTCCGCACGGGCGCCGTCGAGATCCGCACCCGCAAGAAGAACGTGGCCCCCCGGACCAAGGCGCAGCAAGATTACGCGCGCTCGCTGTTCGAGAACGAGCTGAACTTCGGCATCGGCCCGGCGGGCACCGGCAAAACCTATATCGCTGTCGCCGCCGCGGTGAACTTCTTCATCGAAGGCCATGTCGACCGGATCATCCTGTCGCGTCCCGCGGTCGAGGCCGGCGAGAAGCTGGGCTATCTGCCGGGCGACATGAAGGAGAAGGTCGATCCCTACATGCAGCCGCTCTATGACGCGCTGAACGACTTCCTGCCGGCCAAGACCCTGCCGAAGCTCTTGGAAGAAAAGCGCATCGAGATCGCGCCCCTCGCCTTCATGCGCGGCCGTACGCTGGCCAATGCCTTCGTCGTCCTCGACGAGGCGCAGAACGCGACCGAGCTGCAGATGAAGATGTTCCTCACCCGTCTCGGCGAGGGTTCGCGCATGGCGATCACCGGCGACCGCACGCAGGTCGACCTGCCGCGCGGCGTGACCTCGGGCCTTGTCGTGGCCGAGCGCATCCTGCAGGGTGTGAAAGGTATCGGCTTCAATTACTTCACCGCCGTCGATGTCGTGCGCCACCCGCTGGTCGCCCGCATCATCGAGGCCTACGACCGGCAATCGCCCTCGCAGGTCTGAGCGGTCCCACGGAAAGGCATGTCCGCTCGCCATGAGCGTGCAACTCGACATCAACGACGAAGAGCCGCGCTGGGGGGAACTCGACCCTCTGGCGCGCTCGGCTATTGACGCGACGCTTGTCCATCTGGGCCATGATCCCGCCTGTTTCGAGGTGAGCGTGCTGGCCTGCGACGACGCGCGCATCAAGGTTCTGAACGCCGAGTTCCGTGCCAAGGACAAGCCGACGAATGTGCTGTCCTGGCCCTCATGGGACCTGTCGCCCGAGGAAGACGGCGCCCTGCCCGAGGAGCCCGAGACCGGCACCGCCGAGGACCCGGAACCTCTGGGCGACATGGCTTTGGCCTATGAGACCTGCGCGCGCGAGGCCGAGGAGCAGGGCAAGAGCCTTCACGATCACGTCACCCATCTGGTGGTACACTCAACACTTCATTTACTCGGATATGACCATGAAACCGACGCAGATGCGGCTTTGATGGAAAAAACCGAGGTGGCGATCCTTGCAACCATGGGCATCGCCGATCCATATGCAGACGACGAGTCCGGCGTGGCCGGGCTCGATTGATTGGTAACAGGTTCGGAAAGGACCCATGAGCGACATCACTTCGGGGGCGCCCGCCGCGGCCGACAGTTCCGACGGCGACGACCAGAGTCCGGACGGCAATTCCCATAATCGGGGGCTTTTTGCCCGTCTATTCGAGGCGCTCTCGCCACAGGAAGCGCAAAGCGAGGCCGATACGGCGCTCAGCGATTCCATGCGGCAGGTCCTGCCGGGGCTGGCCAACCTGCGCCGGTTGCGGGTGGCCGATGTGTCCATCCCCAAGGCCGAGATCGTGGCCATCGCCGAGGATACCGAGCGCGACGAGCTGATCGAGGTCTTCCGCGAGAGTGGGTTCTCCCGCCTGCCGGTCTACAGCGAGACGCTGGACAAGCCGATCGGCCTGTTGTTGCTCAAGGATCTTGTGCTGAAGAAAGGTTTCGACCTCGGCGGCGAGATCGACATCGCCTCGCTTCTGCGACCGATGCTCTATGTCCCGCCCTCGATGCCGCTGATCGTGCTGCTGCAGAAGATGCAGACAGAGCGCACGCATATGGCCTTGGTGATCGACGAATACGGCGGCGTGGACGGGCTGGTGACGATCGAGGATCTGCTGGAGCAGGTGGTCGGTCAGATCGACGACGAGCACGACACCGAAGACGAGCATCTGTGGACCGAGGAAAGCGCCGACACCTGGCTGATCCAGGCCCGGGCGATGCTCGATGACCTCAAGGATGCCACGGGCTACGACCTGCGCGTCGGCATCGAGGACGAGGATGTCGATACGATGGGCGGGCTTGTATACCTGCTGCTGGGCCGTGTTCCGGCCCGCGGTCAGGTGGTCGAGCATCCTGCCGGTTACGAGATCGAGGTGATCGATGCCGACCCGCGCCGCGTGAAGCGCGTGCGTCTGCGCCAGTCTCGCAGCCCCGAGACCGCCGGCACCGAGGACGAAGCCGCCCTGCCCGGCACTGCCTGATCATGCGCCTCCTGCCCAGCCGGAGCGGTCTGGCCGCGCTTGCCGCCGGTCTTCTGGCCGCGCCCGGTCAGGCGCCTTGGGGTCTGTGGCCACTGACGATCCTCGGCCTTGGCTGGGCGTTCTGGTTGGCGGCCCGCGCCCCCTCGCCCCGTGCGGCGATGGGGCGGATGATGCTGACGGGCCTCGGGCATTTCGCGCCGGTGATGCTCTGGATCGTAGAGCCCTTCTTCGTCGATGCCGCCAGCACGGGATGGATGGCCCCCTTCGCACTGGCACTGATGGCCGGCGGGATGGCGCTGTTCTGGGCCCTGCCCGCCTGGCTGGCCAGCCGCACCACCCTGCGCCCCACCGCCCGCGTCTGGCGCATCGCCCTGGCGATCTTGGTGTTCGAAGACATCCGCGGCCTGTTGTTCACCGGCTTCCCCTGGGCGCTGTCCGGTCATATCTGGGTGGGCACGCCCGTTGACCAGCTGGCCAGCCTCGGCGGCCCCCTGTTGCTCTCGGCCCTGACCCTAGGCCTGTCCGCCGCGCTGGCCGTCGCAGCACTGCGCTGGCAACAATCGCGCCGTCTGCTGGCCGGGCTGGCCGCCGGCGTCGCCGCCCTGTCGCTGGCCGGGGGCTGGCTTTGGGGCCAGAACCGCCTCGCCCAGCCCCTGCCCGAGGGTCCCGGCGTGACCCTGCGCCTCGTGCAGGCCAATATCCCGCAAGACCAGAAATGGCAGCGCGATCTCGTGCGCCCGTTCTTCGAGCGTCATCTGGACCTCAGCGCGGCCTCGTCGGACACGCCGCCCGATCTGGTGATCTGGCCCGAGACCGCCGTGCCCTTCTTGCTGAACAACCCCGGCGACGGCCTCCTGATGGTCGCCGAGGCCGCGCAGGTCCCCACCGTGATCGGCATCCAACGCGAGACCTATGACGGCGGTATTTCCCGCTATTACAACAGCCTGGCGCTGATCGACGCCTCGGGCGAGGTCGGGCAGGTCTATGACAAGCACCACCTCGTTCCCTTCGGCGAATACATCCCGGTGATCGGCGATTGGGCGGCGGAACAGGGCTGGGGCGGCCTCGCCGCGCGGATGCTGGCGGGCTATTCGCCCGGCCCCGGCCCCGCGCTGATGGACCTCGGCCCCGCCGGCCGCGCCTTGCCGGTGATCTGCTACGAGGCCGTCTTCCCCCGCGACTTGCGGACCGAGGAACGCCCCGATTGGATCCTGCAGGCCACGAACGACGCGTGGTTCGGCCACCGCATCGGCCCGTTCCAGCATTTCGCCCAGGCCCGCCTTCGCGCGATCGAACTGGGCCTGCCCTTGGCGCGCGCCGCCAATACCGGCATCTCGGCGATGATCGACGCCCGCGGCCGGGTGACGGCACAGCTGGGCCTCGACCAGATGGGGGCCTTGGACGTGGCGCTGCCGGGGGCCCTGCCCCCCACGCCCTATGCCCGATGGGGCGATGCGCCCTGGCATCTGCTGCTGGCGCTGGCAGGGCTGATGCTGGCCTATGCCGCGACAAGACGCGGAAAAGGCAACGGACAAAGGCATTGACGCTGCCCCGTGCTCGGGATAGCCGGGTCATTATTCCGTCACAACGGCTTCCTGGCGTGACGGCGACACCTAATGGAGCACCCTTCCCATGAGCCGAACGAATTACGTCTTCACCTCGGAATCCGTCTCCGAGGGGCATCCCGACAAGGTCTGTGACCGCATTTCCGACGCCATCCTCGATGCCTTCCTGGCCGAGGACCCGCAATCCCGCGTCGCCTGCGAGACCTTTGCCACCACCGACCGCGTGGTGATCGGGGGCGAGGTTCGCGGCCCGGCCTCGGTCATTTCCCGCGTCGAAGAGATCGCCCGCGACTGCGTGCGCGACATCGGCTACGAGCAGAACGGCTTCCACTGGGCCAACATGGTCGTGGACAGCTACCTGCACGCGCAATCCGCCGATATTGCCCAGGGCGTCGATGCCGCCGGCAACAAGGATGAAGGCGCCGGCGATCAGGGCATCATGTTCGGCTATGCGACCGACGAGACGCCCGAGCTGATGCCTGCGCCCATCCTCTATGCGCATGCCATCCTCAAAAAACTGGCCGAGGTCCGCAAGAACGGCACCGAGCCGGCGCTGGGGCCGGACGCCAAGTCGCAGCTGTCGATCCGCTACCGGGATTCGAAGCCGGTGGGCGTCAGCTCGATCGTGCTCTCGACCCAGCATCTGGACCCCGATCTGACCTCGGACGACGTCCGCGCCATCGTCGAGCCCTATATCCGCACCACCCTGCCCGGGGGCTGGATCGACGCCGCCACCGAATGGCACGTCAACCCGACCGGCAAGTTCGTGATCGGCGGGCCGGATGGCGACGCGGGCCTCACCGGGCGTAAGATCATCGTCGACACCTATGGCGGTGCAGCACCCCATGGCGGCGGCGCCTTCTCGGGGAAAGATCCCACCAAAGTCGACCGATCGGCCGCCTATGCCGCGCGCTACCTCGCCAAAAACGTGGTCGCCGCGGGCCTCGCCAAGCGCTGCACCCTGCAGCTGAGCTATGCCATCGGTGTCGCCAAGCCGCTGTCGATCTATGTCGACACCCATGGCACGGGCCAAGTGGATGACGAGGCCATCGAACGCGCCGTCGCCCGCAGCATGGACCTGACCCCGCGTGGGATCCGCACCCATCTGGGCATGAACCGCCCGATCTACCAGCGCACGGCAGCCTATGGCCATTTCGGCCGCGCCCCCGAGGCCGATGGCGGCTTCAGCTGGGAACGCACCGACCTGATCGACGCGCTGAAAGCGGCACTCTGAACCACGCGGCACGCCCTGTTGCTGGCGCCGCATGAGTATTTGAAACAAGGTGATGGGGCGCGCAATGCGCCCTTTTCCATTCCTGCCCGCTGCGGCTCCGTTGCCGAGTATTTATCGCAGAGTGAAACACAGGGCGCGCGTCCTTTCTCATCTTCGTTCCACAAATATCCCGGGGGGGGGGTGAGGGCCGCCCGGAGGAGGCGCCAGTGGCGCGTCCTCAGGCCCGAACCCCCGAGGCCCAAGCCGAGGGCTGGGGGCAGCGCCCCCTTAGGCCGAGCGAAGCGAGGCCCCTTGGTCGCGCGAGGCCTGCGTGCCGGAGGCATGCCGGACGAGGGTGAAACCCGCCCTTGCCTTGTGCCCTGCCCGACGTCAGGTTTGCGCAAGGCCAATTCCCGGAGAGACCCGATGCCCGAGACCCTGCGCTACGCCGCCATCATGCTTGCCGCAGGCATCGGCATCCCGATCCTCGCCGCCCTCAACGCCCAGCTCGGCGCGCGGATCGGCTCGCCCACTGTCGCCGCCGTGGTGCTGTTCTGCGTGGCGCTGACCGGCGCTGTCGTAGTGATGTTCCTCACCCAGGGCCCCGCCGGCTTCGCGCAATTGCCCGGCCAGCCCTGGCATCTCTTCCTCGCCGGCTGTTTCGTCTGTTTCTACGTCCTCTCCGTCACCTTCGTCGCGCCGCGCTTCGGGGTCGGCAATGCGGTGTTCTTCGTGCTGCTCGGACAGGTCGTCTCGGCCGCAGCCATCGACCAGTTCGGCCTGTTTGGCGCCATCGTGCGGCCGATCACCCTCTTGCGCGCGGCGGGGATCGGGTTCATGGGGCTGGGCCTGTTCCTGATCCAGCGCGCCTGACCCGCGAACCCTGAGGGAGTCCCCGATGCCCAAGACCGATACCGCCGGCCTCACCCAGCTCGGCCAGACGACCGCCGTGCCCACCTCGCCCGAGGACGCGCAGCTCGAGCGCGTGCCCTATGGCCATGAGGGCACGCAGGCCGTCGTGCGTTTCACCGCGCCCGAGTTCACCTCGCTTTGCCCGATGACCGGCCAGCCCGATTTCGCGCATCTGGTCATCGACTACATCCCCGGCAAATGGCTGGTCGAGAGCAAGAGCCTGAAGCTCTTCCTCTTCTCCTTCCGCAACCACGGCGCCTTCCACGAGGATTGCACGATCCATATCGGCAAGCGCCTCGTCGAGCTCCTGGACCCCGAGTGGCTCAGGATCGGCGGCTATTGGTATCCGCGTGGCGGCATTCCCATCGACGTGTTCTTCCAGACCGGCCCCGCACCAGAAGGCGTCTGGATCCCCGATCAGGGCGTCGCGACCTATCGCGGACGGGGGTGACACCTTGACGCCGCGCCCCTGCCCCGCGTAGGAGCGCGCGCATGACCGAGGATCGCTCCAAACCCGACCTGCCGCCGCATCCCGCGCTTGCCGCGCTGCGGACGCATCGCAATTTCTACGGCCGTGTGCATGGCAAGACCCTGCGCTCGTCCCAGCGTGAATACCTGACGCAGGACCTGCCCGCCCTGCGGCTGCGCGACGTGTCGATCGACGAGAACCCGGACCGACATGTGCTGGACCTGAACCAAGCGATCCCCGGCAATGGCCCGTGGTGGCTGGAGGTTGGTTTCGGCGGCGGCGAGCATATGGCGCATATGGCCCGGAGCTATCCAGACATCCGCCTCATCGGCTGCGAGCCCTTCGTCAACGGTGTCGCCATGGCGCTCGGGTTGCTCCGGGACCAGCCCTGCCCGAACCTGAAGCTGCATCCGGGCGATGTGCGCGATCTGTTCGACGTGCTGCCCGATGCCACCTTCGAGCGCGTCTTCCTCAACTACCCCGACCCTTGGCCCAAGGCGCGCCACCATCGTCGGCGGTTCGTCACGCAGGACCATCTGGAGCCGCTGTTCCGGGTCTGCAAACCGGGTGCCGAGTTCCGCGTGGCGACCGATATTCCGGACTATGCCCGCCAGACGCTGGAAGAGGTCCCGCAGGCCGGGTTCCAGCTGGTGTCGGACAGCCATGAGGCCTGGCCCGACTGGTTCTCGACCCGCTACGAGAAGAAGGCGCTGCGCGAAGGCCGCGTACCGCAATACATGACCTTCCGTAAACCTTGAGCGCTTGGGCCTTGAGGCCCTGCCCGATGCCGCGCTGCGGCGGGACAAAGCACAAGAAAGCGGTAGTAATTTCAGCTTGGCGTGGCTACATACGCCACGCCTAAGCTATTGGGCCAACGAAGAGGGAGCATTCATGCGTCGCGTCGTCATCACCGGGATCGGCATCATCTCGCCCATCGGCAATTCTGCCGCCGAAGTCGAGGCCAGCCTGCGCGCCGGACGCTCGGGCATCGTCTTCTCCCCCGAATATGCCGAGCACGGCTTCCGCAGCCAAGTCCACGGCATGCCGCAGATCGACCTCGCCGCGCATATCGACAAGCGCGACCTGCGCTTCATGGGCCCGGGTGCGGCCTACAACTTCCTGTCCATGCAGCAGGCCATCGCCGACAGCGGCCTGACCGAGGCCGAGGTCTCGAACGAGCGCACGGGCCTGATCATGGGTTCGGGCGGTCCCTCGACCTCGAATTTCTTCGTCGCCCATAACACCGTGATCGAGAAGGGCTCGCCCAAGCGTATGGGGCCGTTCATGGTCACCCGCTGCATGTCGTCGACGAACTCGGCCACGCTGGCGACGCCCTTCAAGATCAAAGGCGTGAACTACTCGATCACCTCGGCCTGCTCGACCTCGGCGCATTGCATCGGCAACGGCACCGAGCTGATTCAGATGGGCAAGCAGGATATCGTCTTCGCCGGCGGCGGCGAGGAGCTGGACTGGACCCTGTCCTGCCTCTTCGACGCGATGGGCGCGATGTCGTCCAAGTACAATGACGCGCCGGCCACCGCCTCTCGCACCTTCGACGCCTCGCGCGATGGCTTCGTCATCGCCGGCGGCGGCGGTGTCGTGGTGCTGGAAGAACTCAACCACGCCCTTGCCCGTGGCGCGAAGATCTATGCCGAAGTCACCGGCTACGGCGCCACCTCGGACGGCCATGACATGGTCGCGCCCTCGGGCGAAGGCGGCGAGCGGTCGATGAAGCTGGCGATCTCGACCCTGCCGAAGGATCGCAAGATCACCTATATCAACGCGCATGGCACCTCGACGCCGGCGGGCGACGTCACCGAGGTGAAGGCCGTGCGCCGCGTCTTCGGCGAGGGCAATGTGCCGCCGATCGCCTCGACCAAGTCGATGACCGGCCACTCGCTGGGCGCCACCGGCGTGCATGAGGCGATCTATTCGCTGCTCATGCTGAACGGCAGCTTCATCGCCCCCTCGATCAACGTGACCGAGCTGGACCCCGAGCTGAAGCCCGAGGAAATCTGCACCGAACTGCGCGAGGGCGTCGAGCATGACTCGGTGCTGTCGAACTCCTTCGGTTTCGGTGGCACCAACGCCACGCTCGTGATGTCGAAATTCGCGGAGTAAGATCCATGGCCGATCTGATGAAGGGCAAGCGCGGGCTGGTGATGGGCGTCGCCAACGAGCGTTCCATCGCCTGGGGCATCGCCTCGGCGCTGGCCGCCGAGGGCGCCGAACTGGCCTTCAGCTATCAGGGCGAGGCCTTCGGCAAGCGGGTCGAACCGCTCGCCGCCTCGGTCGGCTCGGATTTCCTGGTGGATGTCGACGTGACCAGCGACGAGAGCCTGGATGCGGCCTTCGCGGCGCTGAAGGACCGCTGGGGCACGCTGGATTTCGTCGTCCACGCCATCGCCTATTCCGACAAGAACGAGCTGGCGGGCCGGATCACCAACACCAGCCGCGCGAACTTCAAAAACTCGCTCGATATCTCGTGCTACTCGCTGATCGACATCTCGCGCCGGGCCTCGGAACTGATGCCCGAGGGCGGCTCGATCATCACGCTGACCTACGGCGGCTCGAACCGGGTGACGCCGTTCTACAACGTGATGGGCGTGGCCAAGGCGGCGCTGGAAGCCTCGGTTCGCTACCTCGCCAATGACCTTGGGCCGCAGGCGATCCGCGTCAACGCGATCTCGCCCGGCCCGATGAAGACGCTGGCCGGTGCGGCCATCGGCGGTGCGCGCAAGACCTTCCGCCATACCGAGGCCAACGCCCCCCTGCGCCACAACGCGACGCTGGAATCCGTGGGTGGCGCGGCGGTGTTCCTGTGCTCGGATTACGGCGCCTGCACGACCGGCGACGTGATCATGGTGGACTCGGGCTACCACGTCCTCGGCATGCCGCAGCCCGAGAATATTTAAGACATGCAAGCCAGCGCGCCGCCCCGCCTTCTGGTCCGGCGCGCGCTGGCCCTTGTCGTCGACAGCCTGCTCGTCACCGCCGTGGTGATCGCGCTGTTCCTGCCGTTTACCGGCGCGGGGATGCGCCTGCCCGCCCCCGTCATCGCTGTCCGCGGCTTCACCTGCGCGCCCGTCGAACAGGCGCCGGCATGGCTGAGCCAGATCCTCGGCGATACCGGCCCCTACACCCTGCGCCTGTGTGATCGCACCCTCTTCGGCTTGCCGGACGGGCAAGAGCTGCGCGTGGTCCTGTCCGACGACCGTGAGGCCGCCCAGCGCACCAGCCGCCAACTCTCCGTCCCCGTGAACGCCGCGCTGGAGCCGGTGACGACGAAGCCTTGGGGCTCGGTCACGACGTTGCTGCTGCTTGCCCTGCTGTCGGCCTGGTTCACGGCGCGCGGCTGGCAGACGCCGGGCAAGCGCCTGTTCGCGCTGCGGATCGTCCCGGAGGGCCGCCCCCGCCCCCTGTGGCGCGAGGCCCTGCGTCTTGGCCCCTTGGCGCTGATCGCCGTGCTGCCGACCCTGCCGGGCGGATTGCCCGTGACGGCGCTGGGGATCTGGGGCGTGATCGCCCTCTCGGCCCTAATCGCGCTGGGGCTGATCTGGTACTACGCCTGGCCCTTCGTGCACTGGACGGGCCAAAGCCGCCACGACCGCCACGCCGGGTTCCGCGTCACTCAGGGCTGACGCCAGACCCGCGCGAGGGGCTCGCCGGGCGTGTAGGTGACCATCACCCGACCACCCTCGCCAAACAGCACCTCGGCCGCGGGTTGCGGAAGCTGTTGGCGTAGGACGCCCTCCTTGGCGCCGGCGATCCAGCTTTCGCCATTCGTCAGGTGCAGGAACAGCGCCTCGCCCCCTGGCACGAAGGTGGCCCCTTGCACCCCCTCGCGTTGCATCAGCAGGCTGCCGTCCATTGCGTCCCACAGGCTGAGGCGACCGCCCTCCTCCAACGACAGGAACCGCGTGCCGTCCTCCGAGAAGGCGCCCCGATAGGGCGGGATCTCGAACCCGGTCAGCTCCAGCACGGCGGGCATGTCGCTGCGCCAATCCTGCAGCTCTGCCCAGATCCGCACGGTCGGCACGGCAACCGGCCGCGTCGCGCCCATCGCCTCTCCGGCATGGGCGGGGTCGATCACCGGCAGGCTGGCCAGACGTGCCCCGGCCCGGTCGACCGCCAACAGCCGCTCATAGGGGCCATAGGAGCCCACCAGATCCCGATAGGCCGTCTCGCAATCCGCCTGCGCGCAATCATAGGGCAGATCCCGCATCTGCGCCGTCAGGGTGAAAGCCGCCGAGGCCAGCACCATCAACCGCCCGTCATCGCTGAAGGTGAAATCCTCATGCGGGCGTAGCGCATCGGCCTCGATCTGCGCGACCCAAGCGCCGTCGCGCCCCAGCACGTCGATGGCCCCGATGTCGTGGCTGACCATGTAGCGACCGTTCCACGCGTCGAAGGCGATGTCGTTGACCAGCGTCTCGCCCTCGAAGGTCTGATCGATCAGCGGCGCCCCGTCGACCACCTGCCACGCCCGCAACGCGCGGCGGGAATGGGCATAGACCGCGCCGGACAGGCCCTGCGGGTCATCGAACCTCTGGGCGAAGCGCAGGGGCAAGAGCGCGGGGAAGACCCCCTCGACCCGGGTGAGGATCAATCCGTCCGGCAGGCTCCAGATCCGGCCCGCGAATGTGCCGTCCTCCTGCCAGATCACCCCCGCCGCCAGCGCCCCGCTGGCCGAGGCCGTGAGCGGCCCGATCCGCGCGCCGGCGGGCGCCTCCAACTGGCCGGCCAGCTGCCACGCCTGCTGCGCCGAGGCCCCGGTCGCCAAGCCTGCGACCAGGATCGCCATCAGCCCTGCCTGTTTCCACGCCATTCCAGAACCCTCCACGCGCCACGATGCCCGTGTATTGAACCACGCGTCCCCCGATTGCGCCAAGCGCGGCCTGCGACCCCAAGGCCCCTTGTCGGCGCAACGCGGCACAGTTTAGAATGATTCCAAGAAATCAGGGGACCTCCCATGCTCACCAGCTACCGCAACCGCCGACGGTTCAAGGACTTGTCGGAACAGGAAATCCTGGCACTGGCCATCTCGTCCGAGGAGGACGATTCGCGCATCTATCGGTCTTATGCCGAGAAACTGCGGGCGGATTACCCGTCGTCTGCCGCCGTGTTCGACGGCATGGCCGAAGAGGAGGATCGCCACCGCCAGCGGCTGATCGCCCTGCACCGCATCCGCTTCGGCGAGGTGATTCCCCTGATCCGCCGCGAGCATGTGGCGGGGTTCTATGCCCGCAAACCCGTCTGGCTGATGGAGACGATGTCGCTGGAACAGATCCGCACCGAGGCCGAGGCCATGGAGCGGCAGGCGGGGTCCTTCTACCAGCTGGCCGCGCAGCGCACCTCGGACGCGGCGACGCGCAAGCTGCTGGGCGATCTGGCCGCGGCCGAGCTGGGCCATGAGAACGCCGCCCATGCGCTGGAAGACAAGCATCTGGGCGAAGACGCCCGCGCGGCCGAGGATGCGACCGCCCATCGCCAATTCGTGCTGACCTGGGTGCAGCCGGGGCTGGCCGGTCTGATGGATGGATCGGTCTCGACGCTGGCGCCGATCTTCGCTACCGCCTTCGCCACGCAGGACACGCATACGACCTTCCTCGTGGGTCTTGCGGCGTCGATCGGTGCGGGCATCTCCATGGGCTTCACCGAGGCGGCCTCGGATGACGGGCAGCTGTCCGGCCGGGGCTCTCCGGTCAAACGCGGGATCGCGGCGGGGGTGATGACGACGCTGGGGGGCCTCGGCCATGCCCTGCCCTATCTGATCCCGCATTTCTGGACCGCGACCATCATCGCCATGATCGTCGTCTTCGTCGAACTCTGGGCCATCGTCTGGATCCAGAACCGCTACATGGACACGCCCTTCCTGCGCGCAACCTTCCAGGTGGTGCTGGGCGGCGCCCTCGTCTTCGCGGCGGGCGCCTTGATCGGCGGCGGCTGACCCTTCACTCTGCAACAAATACGCACTTCGGCAGAACCGGCGCCGTTTAGACCGACAATGACAAAGGGGGCCAAATCGGCCCCCTCATGCTTGGCGTCCTGCAAGTCCGCTCAGATCGCGGTTTTCAGATCCGCGGTGCGGCGCTTCTTGGCCTCGACCAGCGCGGCGAGGGAATGGCGATCACCGGCCTCGCTGGCGGCGCGGGCCGCTTCGGCCAGCGCGGGGTCGTGCATCGCATGGCCGACGGAGGCGAGGAACTGGCCCGCGTAGGCCACTTTCCCCGGCTCAGGCGCGCCTTGCAGCAGGTCATGTACCAGCCGCAGATCGTCGCGCAGGGCCATGGGATCGGCGCCTGCATTGCGCTCGGCGATGCTGTCGCAGTATTCGTCCCATTCGGCTTCCCAATCCCGCTCGGTATCGCCGGTGTCGGCAGCCTCGCCGGTCATCACCGCCAGATGGCGGGTCAGGCTGATGGGCTTCAGCAGGAAGGCATCCGCCCCGGCCTGCAGCGCGGCGTCGCGCAGGGACAGATCCCCGCTGATCGCCACCATGCGGCGCGGGCGGACATGCGAGCGGTGCAGCGCCGCGATCAGGTCCAGCCCCGACCCATCGGGCAGCCCGAGGTCGATGAGGGCGATGTCAGGGCGATAGACCCGCAAGTGCAGCGCGGCATTGGCCAGCGAATCGGCACGGCGCAGGCGGATACCGGCGCGGCGGCAGATCAGGCGCACGGCTTCAGCAGCGAAGCGGCTATCCTCGACCAGCAGCATGGTGCGCGGCGGCATCGCGAAACTGCCCGCCGAGGGGCCCATTTGCGTGACAGGAGCGGGAACACGGCCCTGATAGGGAGATGGAGGGCGCGAGCGGGACGACTGGAAGGCAGGTACAGGCATCTGGATTCTCCATGGCAGGCCTCCATGCTGCGCCAGATTGGTTTCCAGCTGGTAAATATCGACTCGGAATCGGCCAAGATCGTTACCCGCGACGTCGCGACCTGCGGCCATGCGTCCCTTGCTTTCTTGGCCCTGCCCTATATTGAACCCGGGAATGCAGGTTAACTCGCAGGGGGGAATGCCATGATCGGCCGTCTGAACCATGTCGCCATCGCCGTGCCGGATCTCGAGGCCGCCTCGGCGCAATATCGCAACACGCTCGGCGCCGATGTCGGTGCCCCGCAGGACGAGCCCGACCACGGCGTGACCGTGGTATTCATCACCCTGCCCAACACCAAGATCGAGCTGCTGTACCCCTTGGGCGATGACAGCCCGATCAAGGGCTTCCTCGAGAAGAACCCCGCGGGCGGCATCCACCACATCTGCTACGAGGTCGATGATATCCTCGCCGCCCGCGACAAGCTGAAGGCCGAGGGCGCGCGCGTTCTGGGCACCGGAGAGCCGAAGATCGGCGCGCATGGCAAGCCCGTGCTGTTCCTGCATCCCAAGGACTTCAACGGCTGCCTCGTCGAACTGGAGCAAGTCTGATGCTGCCCCCCTTCTCCGCCTTCGTCATCTTCGCCTTCGTCTGGTTCCTGACGCTGCTCTGCGTGCTGCCCCTGCGCACCACGACGCAGGGTGAGGCGGGTCAGGTCGTCGCCGGCACGCCCTCCTCGGCGCCGCATAACCTGAACTTCAAGCGCAAGCTCTTGATCACCACCATCGTCGCGGCGGTGATCTGGGCCGCGATCTGCGCGATCATCCTGTCGGGCTGGATCACCATCCGCGACGTGGACATCTTCCACCGCTGGATGATGGGCGAGATCTGAAACGACGAAGGGGGGCCGCGACGCCCCCCTTTGCTTTTGTCTGCCGGTGCCTTTGCCTCAGCCGCGGGCGAGGCGGTGGAACAGATGGGTGAAGGCCGCCGTGCCCAGAACCGGCACGAACAGGTTCACCACCGGGATCGACAGCGGGATGGCGAACAACACGCCCGCGATCCAAAGCGTACCGGTATTGGCGCGCCGCATCCTATGCGCCTCGTCCGGGGCCATGCGACGCAGGGCGACGGCGGTGAAATACTCCCGCGACAGCAGGAAGCCGTTGATCACCCAGAACACGACAAGGCCGGTCCCGGCGGTGAAAATGACGATCAGCAGCCCCACGAGGTTCAGCGCGATCAAGAGCGCCATATAGCGCAGCGCGTCGGCCAGCTGGCTGAGGAATGGTGCACCCTCGGCCGGCGGTAGCATCGGGTAGTGGCGGGCCTCGACGGCATCCGCGACCTGATCGAGGAACAGGCCGGTGAAGCCTGAGGCGACTGGCACCATCAGGAACACCGACAGCACCAGCATCAGCGGGATCGAGGCCAGCGACAGCGCGGTGTCGATCCCGCCGACCTCACCCAGCCACGGCAGGGACACAGAGTCCGGCACCAGCCAGAAGATCAGCCAGACCAGCACGACATACAGCGCGACCAGCAGCAGCACCGACAGGCCGAGGCCCATCAGCACCACCCGGCGGAAGCGCGGGTCGTCGAATTGCCCCAGCGCCGCGAAGATCGAACCGAGGATCATACGTCGAGATGCTGCGTGATGGCGGCCAGATCCGGGCGCGGACGCTCCGCCGGCGCGGTCTCGCAGGTTCCTATATGGACGAAACCGGCGATCTGTTCGCCCGGTTGCAGCCCGAGGCCGTCCTCAAGGAACGTTCGGTCGAAGGCCGCCCAGCCGGTGATCCACGCAGCCCCCCAGCCCGAGGCCAGCGCTGCATTGACCAACGCCGCACAGACGGCGCCGGCGGAGAGGACCTGCTCCAGCTCGGGCGCCTTCTCGGACGGCACCGGGGCCGAGACCACGCCGACGATCATCGGCGCGTTCTGCCAGCTCATCGCCGATTTCTCGACCTTGGCGGGGTCGATGCCCAGCACCGGGCCACGCTCGCGGATCAGGTTGGACAGGCGCGCGCGGGCGGCGGGCCCGATCACGAGGAAGCGCCACGGCACCAGCGCGCCATGGTCGGGCACACGGGCGGCGGCGGTCATCAGGACCTCCAGCGCGGCGGCGTCGGGCGCGGGCGCGGTCAGGGCAGCGGCCGGGCGCGAGCGGCGGGTCAGCAGGAAATCGAGGACGGGATTGGTCTGGTGCATGGGTACCTCCGGCCCCCCAGATCGCAACTTTGCCCCGCCTGTTCAAGGTCATGGCGCCAAGGTCGCTTGCCGAGGACGCGAAAACTGCCGATGTTGGGCACCAAGGGAGATTTCAGATGCACATGGCCGATCTGGGCGACATTCGCCTGCACTACCAGCTGTCCGGCGATCCCGAGGGGCCGCCTTTGGTGCTGATCCACGCGCTGGGGACCGATCTGCGGCTGTGGGACAAGCTGGTGCCGCTGCTGCCGCGGGGCCTGCGGGTGCTGCGCTATTCGCTGCGCGGGCATGGGCTGTCGGATGCCCCCGGCGGCGCCTACTCCATGGGTGCGCTGGTGCGCGATGCCGAGCGGCTGATGGATCACCTCGCGCTGAAGGACGCGATGGTCGTGGGCCTGTCGATCGGCGGGCTGGTGGCGCAGGGGCTTGCGGTGAAGCGGCTGGATCTGGTGCGCGCTTTGGTCCTGTCCAACACCGCCGCCAAGATCGGCAATGCGGATGTCTGGCGGCAGCGCATCGCCACGCTCGAGGCCGAGGGGATCGAGGCCCTCGCCGATGCCACCTTGGAGCGCTGGTTCCCCCGCGCCTTCCGCGAGACCGCCGAGGTCACGGCTTGGCGCCACCTGCTGACCCGCACGCCGCTGCAGGGTTATGTCGGCTGCGCCAATGCGATCTCGGGCACGGATTTCTACACCCCGACCTCGGGTCTGCGCCTGCCGCTGCTGGCCATCGCCGGCTCCGAGGATGGCTCGACGCCGCCGGATCTGGTGCGCGAGACCGCCGAGCTGGTCCCCGGCTCGCGCTTCCAGCTGATCCGGGGTGCCGGCCATCTGCCCTGCGTCGATCAACCCGACGCCTATGCCGAGGCGCTGGCCGGCTTCCTGCGCGACACGGGACATCTACAAAGTTGAGAAAGTGATAGTTTGGTCAGGGTTTTCCTCCAAATTCCTGACCCCTTCGTTGAAAATGTAGCCCTGAGGCCGCCAATGCGCCGATCCCTGCCCGTGCTGTTCATCCTGACCACCATGGTGCTGGACGCCATCGGCTTCGGCCTGATCATGCCGGTCATGCCCGACCTTCTGCGCGAGGTGACGGGCGAGGATCTGTCCCATGCGGCGCTTTGGGGCGGCGTGCTGACGGGCGGCTTCGCGGTGATGCAGTTCCTGTTCGGACCGGTGCTGGGGAACCTGTCGGATCGCTTCGGGCGCAAGCCGATCCTGTTGCTGTCGCTGCTGGTGCTGGCCGGGGATTACGTGATCCTCGCGCTGGCCGGGACGGTCTGGCTGATCCTGCTAGCCCGGCTGGTCAACGGCATCACCTCCGCCACCTATTCGACCGCCACCGCCTATGTCGCCGACATCTCCACGCCCGAGGAGAAGGCCCAGCGCTTTGGTCTCATTGGCGCGGCCTATGGCTTCGGCTTCATCCTCGGGCCGGCGGTCGGTGGCTTGCTGGCCGAATACGGCACCCGCGCGCCCTTTATCGGCGCCGCGGCGATCACCGCGCTGAACCTTGCCTTCGGGGCGCTGGTCATGCGCGAAAGCCTGCGGCCCGAGCATCGCCGCCCCTTCAACTGGCGCCGGGCCAACCCGTTCGGCGCCTTCCGGGCGATCACCCATCTGCCGGGTCTGGGGCGCTACCTGTCGATCTACACGGCGTTTGAATTCGCCTTCGTCGTCTACCCGGTCGTCTGGGCCTATTTCGCCACCGCCCGCTTCGGCTGGACACCCGGACAGGTCGGCCTGTCGCTGGCGTGGTACGGCGTCGGCGCGGTCGTGGTGCAGGGCGTGCTGATCCGCCCGGCGATCCGCCACCTCGGACGCCGGGGGGCGATGATGCTGGGGACGCTGGCGGCGATCCTGTCCTTCTCGGTGCTGGTCTTCGTGGAAAACGGCGCGCTGGCGTTGGTGATGATCCCGATCTCGGCGCTGTCGGGATTGGTGAACCCTGCCCTGCGCGCCGAGATGTCGGACCGCGCCGCCGCCGACCAACAGGGCGAGCTGCAGGGCGCGCTGTCCTCATTGCATGCGATGGGCATGATCGTGGCGCCGATCCTTTACACTCAGGTCTTTGCCCGCGTTTCGGGCGATGGGGCCTGGATCGACCTGCCGGGGTTGGTGTTCGCCATCCCGGCGGCCTTGAATCTGATGGCGCTGATCCTCATGCGCCGCCGCAAAGAGGGGAGCTTTGCATGAACCTGTCCACCTTGGCCCGCACCCGCGGGGAAGACGGCAAACCCGTCCGCGCCGCCCTGATCGGCGCGGGGAAATTCGGCTCGATGTTCTTGGCGCAGGTGCCGCATATCGCCGGGCTGACCGTCAGCCATATCGCCGATCTGGACCCCGAGCGCGCCCGCGCCGCCTGCCGCGCGGTGGGCTGGAGCGACGAGCGCATCGCCGCGACGCAATTCATCGATGACGGGCTGGAGCTGGCGCAGGCCCAGACGGATGTGGTGATCGAGGCGACCGGCGCGCCCGAGGCGGGCCTCAACCACGCCCGCGCCGCCTTAGATGGCGGCAAGCATGTGGTCATGGTCAATGTCGAGGCCGATGTGCTGGCGGGCGCCGTGCTGGCCAAGCAGGCGCGCGCGGCGGGGCTGGTCTATTCCATGGCCTATGGCGATCAGCCGGCTTTGGTCAGCGAGATGGTCGACTGGGCCCGCGCCACGGGGTTCGAGGTCGCCGCGGCCGGCAAGGGTACGAAGTACCTGCCGATCTACCATTCGGTGACGCCGGATGGCGTCTGGCCGCATTACGGCCTCACGCCCGAGGAAGCGGCCAAGGCGGGGATGAACCCGCAGATGTTCAACTCGTTCCTCGACGGCACGAAATCGGCGATCGAGATGGCGGCAATCGCCAATGCCTGCGGGCTGGATGTCCCGGAGGACGGCCTTGCCTTCCCGCCCTGCGGCGTCGATGACCTCGCGCGTATCCTCCGGCCCAGCTCGGTCGGCGGGCAGCTGAAGCGTGACGGGATGGTCGAGGTGGTCTCGTCCCTGGAGCGCGACGGGCGGCCCGTGTTCCGCGACCTGCGCTGGGGCGTCTATGTCGTCTTGAAGGCGCAAAGTGACTACGCCGCTGCCTGCTTCAAGCAATACGGCCTGCCGACGGATGAAACCGGGCAATATGCGGCGATGTACAAACCCTTCCACCTGATCGGCATGGAACTGTCGGTCAGCGTCCTCTCGGCCGCGCTGCGGGGCGAGGCCACGGGCCAGACACGGGAATGGCGGGGCGATGCCGTGGCGGTCGCCAAGCGCGACCTGAGGGCCGGTGAGATGCTGGATGGCGAAGGCGGCTACACCGTCTGGGGCAAGGCGTGCCCTGCGGAAACCTCGGCCCGGAACGCGTCTTTGCCGATCGGTCTGGCCCATCGCGTTCGACTGCGCCGGGACGTGGCAAAAGGCGAAATTCTGGGCATGGCGGATGTCGATCTGGACGAATCCCAGACCGGAGTTCTCCTGCGTCGCGAGATGCTTGCCGCTTCCTGAGGCACTGGATAACGTCCTTGCCATTGGCATGCGCGTTCGCGGGCTGGACGAGTCGTCCAGCCCTCGGGTCCGGGGTGCGGGAAAAATCCTTGCTTGAGGTTTTGATCATATTTTCGCAGACTTTTGGCCAAGGACCTTCAGAGTCCAGCCAACAGAACCCCCGCAAGGGGCCCAACGGAGAGAGAAATCCATGCGCACAATGCTGACGACGACCGCCCTGGTCGCGCTGGCCTCGACGACCGGCCTGGCCCAGGCCCAGCAGGTCGTCAACGTCTACAACTGGTCGGACTACATCGCCGAGGAAACCCTCGAGCAATTCACCGCCGAGACCGGGATCACCGTCAACTACGACGTCTATGATTCGAACGACACGCTGGAAGCGCGCATGCTGGGCGGCTCGTCGGGCTTTGACGTGGTCGTGCCGACCGGCAACTACCTGCAGCGCCAGATCGCAGCCGGCATCTACCAGCCGCTGAACCGCGAGCTGCTGCCGAACTGGTCGAACCTCGACGAGCATCTGATGGGCCTCGCCTCCTCCTTCGACGAGGGCAACGAGCATGCCGTCGTCTACATGTGGGGCACCACCGGCATCGGCTACAACACCGCCGCCGTGGCCGAGCGTCTGGGCGAGGATTACGTCGTCGACAGCTGGAGCCTCGTGTTTGATCCCGAGATCGCCTCGCAGCTGGCGGATTGCGGCATCGCCTTCCTCGACGACCACACCGAGATCCTGCCGGCGGCCCTGCGCTACCTCGGCCTCGACCCGCTCTCGACCGATGAGGCGGACCTTGAGCAGGCCGTGGCGATGCTGGACACCATCCGCCCCTCGCTGCGCTATTTCCATTCGTCGCAATACATCTCGGACCTTGCCAATGGCGAGATCTGCGTGGCGGTCGGCTGGTCGGGTGACGTGCTGCAGGCGGCGGCCCGTGCCGAGGAAGCCGGCACCGGCGTCGAAGTGGCCTATGTGATCCCGAAAGAGGGCGCGAACCTGTGGTTCGACATGATGGCGATCCCCGCCGATGCGCCGAACCCGGAAGCGGCCCATGCTTTCATCAACTTCATGATGGACGCCCATGTCGCTGCGGCGAACACCAACTACGTCGCCTATCCGAACGCTGTCGCTGCCTCGAACGAGTTCATCGACGAAGAAGTGCTGAACGATCCGACCATCTACCCGCCGGCGGAAACCCAGGCCAATTTCTGGACCCTGCGCCCGCATGACAGCCGGACCGACCGCCTGATCACGCGCCTTTGGACCCGCGTGCGGACCGGTCAGTAACCTACCAGCCCCGCCCGTACCCTCGGGCGGGGCATTTTCCTTCGGCAAAGGCGTTTCGATGACCAGCAACCCGGCACTTGCCGCGAATACCAAACCGTGGCGGGACCCCGCAGCCAAGCCGTTCATCTCGATCCGCAATGTCACCAAGCGGTTCGGTGACTTTACCGCGGTCGATGATGTCAGCCTCGATGTGTACCGATCCGAGCTGTTCTGCCTTCTGGGCGGATCGGGCTGCGGCAAGTCGACCCTCCTGCGCATGCTCTCGGGCTTCGAGACCCCCACGGCGGGGCAGATCCTGATCGACGGGCAGGACATGGCGGGCGTTCCCGCCGACAAGCGGCCGACGAACATGATGTTCCAGAGCTATGCGCTGTTCCCGCATATGTCGGTCGAAAAGAACATCGCGTATGGCCTTCTGCGCGAAGGCAAGTCCAAGGCCGAGGCCTATGAGCGCGTGGGCGAGATGCTGAAGCTGGTGAAGCTGGAGAAATTCGCCAGCCGCAAGCCGCATCAGCTGTCCGGCGGCCAGCGGCAGCGCGTGGCCCTTGCCCGCGCCTTGGCGAAACAGCCGAAGCTGCTGCTGCTCGACGAACCCCTCGGCGCGCTGGACAAGAAGCTGCGCGAGGAGACCCAGTTCGAGCTGGTGAATATTCAGGAAACGCTGGGCGTGACCTTCATCGTCGTGACCCACGACCAGGACGAGGCGATGACGCTCGCCACCCGTATCGGCGTGATGACCGAGGGCGTGATCACGCAGGTCGGCGAGCCGCGCGAGATCTATGAGACGCCGAAGTCCCGCTTCGTCGCGGATTTCATCGGCTCGGTGAACCTGATCGAAGGCAAGGCCGGCCCCGCCGCGCCGGACCTGATGCGGGTCGAGACCGACGACCTCGGCCCCGTGGTGGTGCCGCCGACCGCCGGGCTGACGCAAGGCCAGACCGTCTGGTTGGCGATCCGCCCCGAGCGCGTCTGGCTGACCCGCGAGCCACGCCCCGACATCGCCAATTCCGTGCCCGGCGTGGTGCAGGACATGGGCTATGTCGGCCATATGTCGTCGTATGTGGTGCGGCTGGCCAATGGCCGTCTGATCCGCGTGACGCAGGCCAATGAATCGCGTCGCGACACGCCGATCACCTGGGACGAGCAGGTCCATGTCGGCTTCGAGCCCAGCGATTTCCGGGTGCTGACGCAATGAGCCCTGACCCGCAAAGCCAGGGTGCGCCGAAGCCCCGGCGCTACAAGCCGCTGACCATGCTGGCAGCGGGTCTCGCGGGTTTGGCCGGGGCGCTGTTCGTCGGCTGGCTCGCGCTGCCGCCCGGACTGCAAGCCGCGCTCTTTCTCATCATCGCGCCCGCCTTCGTCTACTTCCTGATCTCGCGGCGCATGGGCTGGTCGGACCGCTGGATGGTCATCGCCATCCCGCTTCTGTGGTTCTTCGTCTTCTTTCTGGTGCCGTTCTTCGTGCTGGGCCGGATCTCGCTGGCCGAGACGATGATTGCCCGCCCGCCCTATTCGCCGCTGTGGGAAACCGATCGCGACGGCAATCTGGAGATCATCGCCAGCCTCGAAAACTACCGCTTCATCCTCGGCGATGCGCTCTATCTCAATGCCTATCTGTCGTCGATCAAGGTCGCCTTTATCTCGACGATCTTCGCGCTGTTGCTGGGCTATCCCATCGCCTATTACATCGCCCGCTCGCCCGAGCCGCGGCGGTCGATCCTGCTGCTGCTGGTGATCCTGCCGTTCTGGACCTCGTTCCTGCTGCGGGTCTATGCGTGGATCGGGTTCCTGCGCCGCGAGGGGGTCATCAACAACGTGCTGATGTGGCTCGGTGTTATCGACGAGCCCTTGGTGATGATGCAGACCGATTTCGCCGTCTATATCGGCATCGTCTACACCTACCTGCCCTTCATGATCCTGCCGCTCTACGCCAACCTCGTGAAGCTCGATGACGCGCTGCTGGAAGCCGCCAGCGACCTTGGCGCGCGCCCCTCGGTCACCTTCCTGACCGTGACGCTGCCCCTGTCCATGCCGGGGATCATCGCGGGCTCCATGCTGGTCTTCATCCCGGCCATTGGCGAATACGTGATCCCGGCGCTGCTCGGCGGGCCCGATACGCTGATGATCGGCCGGACGCTGTGGGACGAGTTCTTCTCGGCGCGCGATTGGCCCGTGGCTTCGGCCGTGGCGATCGTCATGCTGTTCCTCGTCGTCGCCCCCACCATGTGGCTGCAATCGGTGCAGAACCGGCAAGAGGAGCGCGACTGATGAAACGCGGCTGGTTCCTGCCCATCGTGGCCACGCTGGGCTTTGCCTTCCTCTATGCACCGATCGTCTCGCTGGTGATCTTCTCGTTCAACGAAAGCCGGTTGGTCACCGTCTGGGGCGGCTTCTCGACGCGCTGGTACGGGGAACTTCTGGACGACGGGCAGATGCTGGGCGCGGCCTGGATCAGCCTCAAGGTCGGGGCCTGGGCCGCCTCCATCGCCACGGTGATGGGCACGCTGGCGGCCTTCGTGCTGACCCGCTTCGGCAAGTTCCGGGGCAAGTTGCTGATGACCGGCATGATCACCGCCCCGCTGGTCATGCCCGAGGTGATCATCGGCCTGTCGCTGCTGCTTCTCTTCGTCGCCATGGAGGGCGTCTTGGGTTGGCCCGCTGGCCGGGGCATGCTGACGGTGATCATCGCCCACGCGACCTTCACCGCCGCCTATGTCGCCGTCATCGCCCAGTCGCGGCTGCGGGACATGGACGAAAGCCTCGAGGAAGCCGCGCGCGACCTCGGTGCGGGGCCGGTGCGGGTGTTCTTCGACATCACCCTGCCGGTGATCGCCCCGGCCCTCGTCTCGGGCTGGTTGCTGGCCTTCACGCTGTCGCTGGACGATCTGGTGATCGCGAGCTTCGTCTCGGGGCCCGGCGCCTCGACGCTGCCGATGGTGATCTTCTCGAAGGTGCGCCTGGGGGTGAGCCCGGATGTGAACGCGCTGGCGACGATCATCATCGGCATCGTGGCGCTTGCGGTCACCGTGGCGGGCGTGTTGCTGATGCGGCAGTCCAAGCGGATGCGGTAAGGAAGCAGGGGGGCTGTCTGCCCCCCTCGTCGCTGCGCTCCTCACCCCCCGAGGATACTTTCAGAACGAAGATGAGGGGGGCGGCGTCGACGTGGCGCCCGTTTCTGTGCGGATTTCGGATGGTGAGCGGGACGTAGACGGCGCATAGCGTCATTCCATCGCCTGTTGGTGGCGGTCTCGCGGCGCATGGAACGCGGGAGTTCTTTTCGGGGCGTAGCAATGACCACGATTACCTTGATGGATGGCGGGATGGGACAGGAGCTGGTCCGCCGCTCGGGCGATGAGCCCACGCCGCTTTGGGCCACGCGGGTGATGATGGATCATCCCGGCATGGTGCAGGCGATCCACGCGGATTACTTCGCCGCCGGCGCGAGCCTCGCGACGACCAATACCTATGCGATCCACCACGACCGGCTGGTGAAGGTGGCCCTCGATCACCGCTTTGCAGCGCTCTACGACGCGGCGCTGAGCGAGGCCGAGCGTGCGCGGGATGCGCAGGGGCGTGGCCTGTTGGCGGGGTCGATGGGGCCGCTGGTGGCGTCCTATCGGCCGGATACCCTGCCGCCACATGCCGAGGCCGTCGCGAAATATGCCGAGGTGGCGGCAATCCTCGCCCCGCGGGTCGATGTGCTATTGGGGGAGAGTGTCGCCTCGCTTGCCCATGCCGCGGCGCTGATCGAGGGTGCGCGGCAAGGGGCGCCGACCAAGCCGTTGTGGCTGTCGGTCACCGTGGATGATGAGGATGGCCGCAAATTGCGCTCTGGCGAGGATGTGGCGGATCTGGCGCCGCTGGTTGCCGGGGTCGACGCAGTGCTGGCCAATTGCTCGGCCCCCGAGGCGATGGATCAGGCGATGCCGGTGCTGGCGCGTTTCGGCAAGCCCTTCGGCGCCTATGCCAACGGCTTCACGCAGATCACCTCGGAGTTCCTGAAGGACAGCCCGACGGTGGACGCCCTGTCACCGCGACCGGAGATGACGCCCGATCGCTATGCGGAATTCATCATGGGCTGGGTGCGGCAGGGCGCGACGCTGGTCGGCGGCTGCTGCGAGATCGGCCCGGCGCATATCGCCGCCGTGGCCGCGCGTCTGCGCGACGAAGGCTATAAGATCGCCTGAGTGGCAGGGGCCGGGATCTCCGGCCCCGTCTTGATCAGCGAGAGATCAGCACCGAGCATTGTGCGTGACGCACGACGCGTGCGGCGGTCGAGCCGATGAAATAATCGCTCAGGCCCGGACGGTGCGAGGCGATCATCACCAGATCCGCGCCATTGTCATCGGCGCATTGCAGGATCTGGCTGGCGGCGGCGCCGGTGCGGATCTCGCTCTGGACATCGGCGGCGACGCCGTCGGCGAGAAGCGTCAGCTCGACCTTGGCCTCGGCCTGACGGCGGTCGTTCAGATCGCGCGGCAGCTCGGCGGCGATATAGCTGGGAACGTCCTCGAGGACATGCAGCAGACGGATGACCCCGCCCTCGTCCAGAAGGTCGACGGCCTTGACGATCAGCGCCTTGCCGGCGGCGCCATGGCTGAGGTCAACGGCGACGATGATGTGCTTGTACATGCTCAACTCCCGTGTTCGCGTGTGAGGTGACCTTAGCCCCCAGCATCGGCGCCCACGTTGATCTGCGTCAAGCCCTTAGCGCGAGATCCCCACCGCGCGCAGGCTGCGCGCCAGCACCAGCATCGCCAGTCCGGCGCCGAGGAACCCACCGCTGATCCCGGCGACATAGGTGGCGACGAAGGCCACGTCATGCGTGCCCAGATCGAGGAAGAAATACGGATAGCGCCCGTCCACCGCGCCCCGGATCAGGGCATAGGCGCAATAGGCCAGCGGCCAGACCACCCAATAGGGCAAATCGCGCAGATGCAGGCCCTTGCCGCCCCAACCCAGCCACCAGCCGACCGCCCCCAGCGGCACCAGCGTATGCAGGCCCAGATCGGCCCAGAAATCGAGCCCCTGCAGGGGCGAGGACGGGGCCAGCAGCAGGTGATAGACCACCCCCACGAGGCCGATGGCCAGTACGATCCCCGCCATTGTCCGGTCCGACGGCCGCCGGCCCATGGCATAAGCGCCGAAGCCGATGGCCACCAAGGCATTGGTCAGGATGGTGAAATAGCGCGCCAGTGACCACAGGGTGGTCAGCGGGTCGCCCATGCCGGGCCGCGCGTTGGAGACGACGTATTGCGTGGCCAGCGATGCGACAGCCACGAGGGCGACCGCTCCGGCGAGGTTGCGGGCATTGGGACGGGACATCGGCGGCACTCCGGGGAACGCGTGAACCGGGACAGGATAGCCTGCGCGGGGCGCGAAGCACATGGGAAACCGCGACCCGGCTTGCAATGCCGTTGGGGCGCGGCCAAGCTGGCGGGCCAAGTTGGAGGAGTTTGCCGTGGATCTTCTGTCACTGTCCGTTTTCGCCCTCGCCCTGTTCATCGCCGCCGGCTCGCCCGGGCCGTCGATTGCGGCGCTGGTGGCCCGCGTCCTGTCGCGCGGCTGGCGGGATGTCTTGCCCTTCGTGGCGGCGATGTGGGTGAGCGAGGTGATCTGGCTGTCCATGGCGCTGACCGGCCTGACGACGCTGGCGCAGACCTTTCAGGCGGGATTTGCTGTGCTGAAATGGGCGGGCGTGGCCTATCTGGTGTGGATGGCCGTGCAGATGTGGCGCGCGCCGGCCGACACGGCGGGCAAGGAGCTGCCGAAGAAGGGCTCGGCCCTGTCGATGTTCGGCGCGGGACTGGCGCTGACCATGGGCAATCCGAAGATCATGGTGTTCTACCTCGCCCTGCTGCCCTCGCTCATTGAGCTGCCGGTGGCGGGCTTCAGCGCGGCGGCCTCGCTGGCGGCGGTGGCCGTGGTGGTGCTGGCCGTGGCGGATGGGCTGTGGATGTTGATGGCGCATCGGGCGCGGGCCTTCCTGAAAACCCCGCGCGCGGTCCGGCTGTCCAATCGCCTCAGTGCTGCCGTGATGGGCGGGGCTGCTGCCGCCATCGCCGCAAAGGCGTGATCCCGCGCATCGGGGGCGTTCCCGTGCCCGCGCCGGTTGAATCCTGAGGCCGAGTTGCGCAGACTCGGCCCCATGGTGCAGAGGGCGACGAAAGGACGGGCCGATGAAAAGCTTCGCGACAGCCTTTTCTCTGGCCCTCGTCGGGTTTGCCTCGGCCGCCGGGGCGGAATGCGATCTGCCGCAGCCGAGTGATTCAGCCGTCGGTTGGTACGTCGTCGAGGGCGAGAATTTCGCCTTCACCGCCGTCAGCGAAACCCATCCCGATCTGGAAATTCCGCTGCTGACCGATGCGCCGGTGATCCCGCGCGTTCTGGATTTCGTAGTGCTGCCCCGCTACGGCGGCCGGATCGCGCTGTTGCAGTATTTCTCGGGCGATCCCGGCACCTCGCAGCTGGTGACGGTGATCCGCAACGCTGTTGTCGACCTTGCCACTGGCGAGACGCTGGCGACGCCCGTCTTCTCGGCCGATTGCCATGACGTGGCCTGGCATTGGTTCGACGATCATGTCGAGGTCGCCGATCTGGACGGCCGCGCGATCATCGCCCTGCCGCGCGGGTGAGACCTAGGTCTTGAACGCAAACGGGCGCCTGAAAGGGCGCCCGTTGTTCATTGTGAGGGGCTGAGATCAGCCGCGGCCGCGACGACCACCGCGACGGCCCGAGGCCGAGGCCTGCGCAGCCAACGAGGCTTCGGCGAAGGTCGCGCCTTCCTTCATCGCTTCCAGCACCTTGGCCAGACGGATCCACTCGCCGCCGTTCGGATCGTGGTTCATCAGCAGGTTGGCGGCGCGGATCGCCTCCATCTCCTGCGAACGCACGGGGTTCATGATCGCCGAGGTCATGCCGGCGCCGATGGCCATGGGCAGGAAGGCGCCGTTGATGCCGTGACGGTTCGGCAGGCCGAACGAGATGTTCGAGGCGCCGCAGGTGGTGTTCACGCCCAGCTCGTCGCGCAGACGGCGGACCAGCGCGAAGACCTGATGGCCGGCGGTCGCCATGGCGCCGATCGGCATCACCAGCGGGTCGACGACGATGTCATGCGCGGGGATGCCGAAATCAGCGGCGCGCTCGACAATCTTCTTCGCCACGGCGAAGCGGACATCGGGGTCTTCCGAGATGCCGGTGTCGTCGTTCGAGATCGCCACGACCGGCACGTTGTATTTCTTGACCAGCGGCAGGACCAGTTCCAGACGCTCTTCCTCGCCGGTGACCGAGTTCAGCAAGGGACGGCCCTTGGCGGCCATCAGGCCGGCTTCCAGCGCGCCGGGAACCGAGCTGTCGATGCAGAGCGGCACGTCGGTGACGGCCTGCACGACCTCGACCAGCTGCTTCATCAGCGGCGGCTCGACGAAGTTGTTGTCGGCATAGCGCGGATCTTCGGCCATCTTGTTCGAGAACACGGCGCCCGAGTTGATGTCGAGCACGGTGGCCCCGCAGACGACCTGCTCCAGCGCGTCCTTCTCGACGGTCGAGAAATCGCCCAGCTCCAGCTCGGCGGCCAGCTTCTTGCGGCCGGTCGGGTTGATGCGCTCGCCGATCACGCAGAACGGCTCGTCAAAGCCGATGACCACCGTCTTGGTGGCGGATTCGAGGACGGTACGGGTCATGGCAGGGCTCCTTCTGGGCGTTCGAGATGCTGCTCGAGCGCGGGATCGGTGAAATCTTGGATGCTGGCATGGGCGCCAGCAGCAATGAGGGCGTCATGGGACAGGGACGAGCGGATACCGATCACCCGTGCACCGGCGTCACGGGCCGAGCGGATGCCGGCGGGGCTGTCCTCGAAGGCAATGCAGAGTTCGGGCGCAATGGCGAGGCGGTCCATCGCCGTCAGATAGGGATCGGGATGCGGCTTGCCGCGGGCACATTTCTCGCCGCTGATGACGATATCGAAGCGTGACCGCTCACCGATGGCCTGCAGCATGGCCTCGGCATTGAGCGGATTGGCATTCGTGACCACGGCCATCGCATGGCCCGCAGCCTCGGCCCGGTCCAGCAGCGCGGTCAGGCCGGGCATCGCGGGATAGGGGCGCGGCAGGCGGCGACGGAACTCGGCTTCTTTGGCGTCGGACAGGCCTTGCGGGTCCGTCTCCTCGGGCAGGAACTCGCGGAACACATCGGAATTGATCCGGCCGTGGACATGGGCGTTGTAGAAGGCCTCGTCGATCTGGATGCCCCGCGCCGCCATCAGCTCCACATAGATCTGATAGTGGATCGGATCCGTGTGCAGCATCGTGCCGTCAAGATCGAAGAGCAGCGCGGTGCGGGGCATAGAGTTCCGAATCCTCAGGCGGCGTCGCGCACGGGGCGCTGGCCGTGACGGTGGGTCCATTCGGCGTTCGTCTTGATGCCGCCCAGCGGGAAGAAGTGCACCGACTCGATGCCGAAGTCCGGGTTCGCGGCCTTGTGCTCGGCCAGCGCCTGCAGGAACTCGTCGGGCTCGTAGGGCAGCAGCAGCTTCGAGACATCCATCGCGCGCTTCTGCAGCACCTTCAGCGAGGGGCCGACACCGCAGGCGATGGCGAACTTGATCAGCGTCTGCAGCTTGGCGGGACCGGCCACGCCGATATGCACCGGCAGGTCGATGCCGTTGGCGCGCAGGTTGTTGACCCAGTCGATCACCGGACCGGCCTCGAAGCAGAATTGCGTGGCCATGGCCATCTTCGCGTCGGTGCGCTCGGAGAACGCCTGCTTCCAGCGCGCGGCTTCCATGATCATGCGGTCCGAGCCATCGGGGTCGATGTCTTTGTTGCCTTCCGGGTGACCGGCGACATGCAGACGCTCGAAGCCATCAAAGCAGCCCGATTCCAGCAGCTGCATGGACGAATCGAAGGCGCCCAGCTGCTTTTGCGGGTTGCCGGCCAGGATCAGGCCCTGCTTCACGCCGGCCTCGCCCTGATAGCGCGCGACCCAATCGGCCAGCATCGCGCGGTCGGCGATGATCCGGGCCGGGAAGTGCGGCATCGGCTCGTAGCCTTCCTCACGCAGGCGCTTGGCGGTGGCGGCCATTTCCTCGATCGGCGTGCCCTCGATATGGGCGATGTAGACGCGGGTGCCAGCGGGCAGAAGGGTGCGGAAATCGGCAACCTTCTCAGCCGTGCGGGGCATCACCTCGATGGAATAACCGTTGAGGAACGCGGCCAGCGCTTCCGAGCCGGTCGCGGCAGGGGCGGCCTTGCGGCCAAAGGGGAACAGAGCCATGAAAACCTCCCAGAGATTAGCCACGCGCTTGCCAGCCGTCGTTGGCAATCAGCGCCTTGATCGTCTCTGCGTCGTAGTCCTGTTCCAGCCGTGCGGCCTCGGCGCGGGCGACCTCTTGCTGGTCGCCAGCGACATCGTAGGGGTCGCCCTTGCGCCATTCCGACAGGTAGCTGTCGGTATCGCGGGCGCCGACCTTCATCGCGCAACGGTCGATCGCCTGTTCGAAGCGTTCGGGCAGCTGCACCTTGGCGCCACGCCGGCCCTTGCCGACGATCACCTGCGCGGGGATGTCGCGCCAATAGACGATGGTCACGGGTTGCATCACTTCGTCGGACATGCGGCGCGCTCCTGCTGGGTTTCCCCGTTTGTGACCCGTCGCGGCCTCTGTCACCGCTTTGAATGCGACATGGCCCCGGCGGCTTGCGACGCGAGTGATACCAGCCGCGCGCCCCGCTTGGCCAGCGGGCCGGATGTGAAAAATCCTCACGCACATCATGAGGTGCGGGCGATCCGTGGGCGATCCGTGTCGGATAGGCGCCGGCATCCTCGGATACGAAAAAACCGCCCCGGACAGGATCCGGGGCGGTCGAGCGGGTTCAGGGAAACCCGGTGATGTTCAGGGATCGTCGCCGATCAGAAGCGACGGATCAGCGAGAAGCGCACGAGGCTCGAATCGCCGTCGGTGGTGACACCGTTCAGGTCTTCGTCGCCGTAGAAGTAGTGCTCAAGGTCACCGCGCATGGTCCAGTCGCCATTGCCGACGGCCTGCTCGTAGCCGACACCCAGCATCGGGCCGGTGAAGCGGGCACCGTCGCCACCGGCGACCGAGGTGCGCACCGAGCGCGAGTCAGAGCCATAGCCCACGGTCATGAACATCAGCGAGCGGTCCATGGCATAACCGACGCGGCCACGGATCGAGGCCTGGTGGTCGGCGAAGCTGTCACAGCTTTGACCGGCGATACCGCAATCGTTGCTGCCATCGCGGTTCGAGAAGTCGAGCGCGACTTCACCACCGTAGACCATGTTGCCCTGCTGCCAGTTGTAACCAGCGATGACGCTGCCACCCCAGCCGGTCGCGTCCGGGTAGTCCAGCGCGCCGCCGTTGGTGTCCATGCCCATACGGCCGTAGGTGACACCGGCACCGGCATAGGCACCGGTCCAGTCATAGGTCGCCACCGGAGCAACAGTCACCGGGGCCACGTAAGGCGCCGGGGCCACCGGGCCCGAAGCAAAGGCGGCAGTGCCCAGAACGGTTGCGGCAGCGGCGGTCGCAAGAAGGGTTTTCATCGGTATTCTCCCGTCATTTCCCAAAGCGGGGCCTGTTGCCCCTTGATTGACGAGATAACGCAACGAAGCGCGGAAGGTTCCCCCAAAAGGTTGCGCGGTCTGGCCTTGAGCCAAAGGCCGCTAGGCGCACTCCCGCCTGTTCACCACCTCGTGACTCAGGGCGAGGCGCGCCGGGCTTGGTGTGAGCCCCGTCGATAGCCTGCCGTCGCGTTTCGATCCCTTGCGCGCGACCGGGCCCATCTTTAGGGTGGGGGTAACACGAAATGGAGGGCGTTACGATGACGCCCGAGCGTCCCGCAGGCGCGGCGGCGCATCCGAAATCGTCGAGGCCGAACCGCAAGGGGCGGACTCCGGGCGGAACAGAGCCGAAGCGCCAAACTAGTCCCGCGGATGGGGGGGTTTATGCTGCCCTCGACCTGGGGACCAATTCCTGTCGCATGCTGATTGCGCGGCCCAACGGCGCGCAATTTGAAGTCATCGACAGCTTCTCTCGCGCCGTCGAGCTGGGCACCGGGCTGGAAAGCACCGGCCGGTTGGGTCATGGCCCCATGGCCCGCACGGTGCAGGCCCTGCGCATCTGCCGCCGCAAGCTGGACGACCATTCCGTGCGCCGCATGCGTCTGGTCGCGACCGAGGCCTGTCGCCGCGCCCGCAATTCCAGCGAATTCATCCGCAAGGTCCAGCGCGAGACCGGCCTCAGGCTGGAGATCATCCCGGCTGAGGAAGAAGCGCGCCTTGCCGTCATTTCCTGCGCGCCCCTCGTGGCGGCTGAGACCGAGCAACTGCTGGTCATCGACATCGGTGGCGGCTCGACGGAGCTGGTGTGGCTCGACCTCTCGGGCGTCGCACCCGAGGAACGACGCCGCTCGATCCTCGATGTGAAGCTGGGCCTGCGCTCGGTTGAGATGCCGCCGGTGAAGCCCGGCGCGCCCCGCGTCGTCGACTGGATCTCGGTGCCCTTGGGCGTGGCCACCCTGCGCGAACAATTCACCGATGTCGAAGACGATGCCGCCCGTTTCGCGCTGATGTCCTGGCATTTCGAGGAACAGCTGCAGGACTTCTCGCCCTACGAGAATCCCGCGCCCCGCGAAGGGTTCCAGATCATCGGCACCTCGGGCACGGTGACGACGGTGGCGGCCTCGTATCTGGGGCTGAAACGCTACGACCGGAACAAGGTCGACGGGCTGCGCATGACCTCGACCCAGATCGACAAGGTGATCCGCGACTACCTGCAACTCGGCCCCGAAGGCCGCCGCACCGATCCCCGTATCGGACGCGAGCGTCACGGGTTGATCATGTCGGGCGCGGCGATCCTGCAGGCGTTGATGCGGGTCTGGCCCACGGATGTGATGTCCGTCGCGGACCGAGGGCTGCGCGAAGGGCTGCTTTATGCCCAGATGACCCGCGACGGGGTGCTGGCGGGGCTGTAGCCTTTGCGCTATGTAGCCATCCCGCTGCGGTCGATCCGTGGCGGGCGTGCGAAAGGACAGGATGATGGCGACTCCGCCGGGAAAATCGGGTGGCTCGAAACCGGGCGGGACCAAGAACACCTCGGGGCGCGGGCAGCGCGACCTGAAGGTCAAGGTCAAGACCGCCAAGGGCCGCAAGCTCAGCTCGACCCGCTGGCTGGAGCGTCAGCTCAACGACCCCTATGTCGCCCGCGCGCGGCGTGAGGGCTTCCGCGGCCGCGCCGCCTTCAAGCTGATCGAACTCGACGACAAGTTCCGCTTCCTCGTGCCCGGCGCGCGGGTGGTCGATCTGGGCTGCGCCCCCGGCGGCTGGCTGCAGGTCGCGGTCGAGCGCGTGAATGCGTTGGGCGAGAAGAAGGGCAAACGCCGCGGCACGGTGCTGGGCGTCGACCTGCAGGAGGTCGAGACGCTGGCCGGTGCCGAGGCCCATGTCCTCGATTTCCTCGAGGACGGCGCAGATGACAAGGTCAAGGACTGGCTCGCCGGTCAGGCCGATGTGGTGATGTCGGACATGGCCGCGGCCTCGTCGGGGCACAAGCAGACCGACCACCTGCGCATCATGGCCCTGTGCGAACACGCCGCCTATTTCGCCTTCGACGTGCTGGCCCCGGGCGGCACCTTCGTCGCCAAGGTCCTCGCCGGCGGCGCCGAGGGGGATCTGCAGCAGCTCCTGAAGCGGCGCTTCACCAAGGTCCACAACGTGAAGCCGCCCGCCAGCCGCTCGGACAGTTCCGAGAAATACGTGGTTGCCCTCGGCTTCCGCGCCCCCGATGGCTCTGAAGAGCCCACGGCCGATGACGAGGACAGCGAGCTCTGAGCCCCCCGTCTTTGTGCCGGAAATATCCTCGGGGGGTGAGGAGCGCAGCGACGAGGGGGGCAGACAGCCCCCCTTCCCTTTTCACCGAGAGCCGCTCAGCCGATCACCTCGAACTTGTCGACATCGACGAGGCCGAAATCGGTGATCTTCAGATGCGGGATCACCGGCAGCGCCACGAAGGCCAGCTGCAGGAACGGCTCCTCCAGCTCGACGCCTAGCGATTTCGCCGCCTCGCGCAGCTCGACCAACCGGTCGCGCACATGCTCGAAAGGCTCCAGCGACATCAGCCCCGCCACTGGCAGTGCCAATTCCGCCAGCACCTTGCCGCCCTCGACGACGACGAAACCGCCCTCGATCTGACCCAGCCGCTCGGCCGCCAGTTGCATGTCCGCATAATCCGCGCCGATCACCGCGATATTGTGGTGGTCATGGCAGACGGTCGAGGCGATCGCCCCCCGCTTCAAAGCAAATCCCCGCACGAAGCCATTGGCGATGTTGCCATTCTTGCCATGCCGCTCGATCACCGTGATCCGCGCAAGGTCCTGCGCCGGGTCGGGCCGCTTGTCGCCATCGGTGGCCGGAACCTGCACCGTCTGATGCTCGGTCAGGATCTTGCCGGGCCAGATGCCGATCACCGGCGTCTCGGGGTTGTTCGAGGCGTAGCGGAAGCTCTCGGCGCTCAATGCCGGAACATGGACGGAACCCCGGGCGACCGGCTCGATGATCTCGCGCGCGGCAAAGGCCTCGTCCGAGGCCAGCACACCGCCGCAGAACACCATCTCGGCCCGGCATTGCGCGGGGTCGTCCAGCACCACGATATCCGCCCGCTTGCCCGGCGCGACATGGCCGCGATCCTTCAGTCCGAAGGCCTCGGCCGCCGACAGGGACGCCGCGCGGTAGACCGCCAACGGGTCGCAGCCCTTTTCGATCAGGCGGCGGATCATGTAATCCAGATGCCCGTGCTCGGCGATATCCAGCGGGTTACGGTCATCGGTGCACAGGCACAGATAGGCCGAGGTGATCGGCGTCAGGATCTCGGCCAAGGCCTCCAGATCCTTCGACACCGAACCCTCGCGGATCAGCACCCGCATCCCCTTCTGCAGCTTCTCGATCGCCTCGGGCGCCGAGGTGCTCTCATGCTCGGTGCGGATGCCGGCCGAGATATAGGCGTTCAGATCCTTGCCGCGCAGCAGCGGCGAATGGCCGTCGATATGCCGCCCCTCGAAGGCCTTCAGCTTCGCCATGCAGCCCGGATCGCGATAGATCACGCCGGGGTAGTTCATGAATTCGGCCAGCCCGATGACGCGGGGATGGTCGGCCAGCGGCGCCAGATCCTCGGCCTCCAGAATGGCGCCCGAGGTCTCCATATGCGTGGACGGCACGCAGGAGGACAGGTTCACCCGGATATCCATCACCGTCCGGGCCGAGGCATCCAAGAAGTAACGGATGCCGGTCAGCCCGCAGACATTGGCGATTTCATGCGGGTCGCAGATTGCCGTCGTCACCCCGCGCGGCAGCACGCAGCGGTCGAATTCATAGGGGGTGATGCAAGAGCTCTCGATATGCAGATGCGTGTCGATGAATCCCGGGACCAGCAGCTTGCCGGTCACATCGACGACCCGCTTGCCCTCATACTCCGCGCCGATGCCGACGATCCGGTCACCGCAGATGGCGACGTCACCGGGGATCTTCGCCCCGGTGACCATGTCCCAGACCACGCCGCCCTTCAGCACCAGATCGGCCGGCTCGTCGCCGCGCCCTTGGGCGATGCGGGTCTCGAGGCTCACGACAGCCTCCGCAAACGCTCGATCAACGAGGAGGTGTCCCAGCGCCCGCCGCCCATCTGCTGCACATCCTTGTAGAACTGGTCGACCAGCGCGGTCATCGGCAGCGGTGCGCCGATCTCATTGGCGGTCTGCAGGCAGATGCCCAGATCCTTGCGCATCCAGTCGACGGCGAAACCGTAGTCGAACTTGCCGTCCAGCATCGTCGCATGGCGGTTGACCATCTGCCACGAGCCGGCCGCGCCGCCCTGAATGACCTCGACCACGGCCTTGCCGTCCATGCCGGCCTTCTCGCCGAAACGCAGCGCCTCGGACAGGCCCTGCACGAGACCCGCGATGCAGATCTGGTTCATCATCTTGGCGATCTGGCCCGCGCCCGACTCGCCGATGCGTTTGACGATCTTGCCGTAAGCCTGCATCACCGGCTCGGCCGCGGCATAATCGCCCTCGGAGCCACCGCACATGATCGACAGGACGCCATTCTCGGCTCCCGCCTGCCCGCCCGAGACCGGCGCGTCGACGAAACCGATCCCGGCCTCGGCACCTTCACCGGCGAGGGTCCGGGTGATGCCGGAACTGACGGTCGTGTGGTCGACGAAGATCGCGCCCTTCGACATGCCCGCAAAGGCACCGTCCGCACCGCGGCAGACGCCGGCCAGATCGTCGTCATTGCCGACGCAGGCCATGACGAAATCCTGCCCCTCGGCCGCCTCGCGCGGGGTCTTGGCGGCGCGGCCGCCATGCTCGGCCACCCATTTCTCGGCCTTGGCGAAGGTGCGGTTGTAGACGGTCACCTCGTGCCCCGCCTTCGCCAGATGCCCTGCCATGGGATAGCCCATGACCCCCAAGCCCAGAAATGCAACCTTGGCCATTGGAGCCCCTTCCTGAAAATCGTTTGAATTGCGCTCGCGCGCCCGAAGTCATAGGAAACGAGACTGGTTCCGAGGTCAACACGACGAGGCCCCTCTCCATGCTCACCCTGTTCCGCTGGCTGCTGCGCGTAGCCACAGCGCTGGTCGTTCTGTCGGTCGTCATCGTGGTGGGGGTCTATTACTTCCTGTCCCGCTCGATCCCCGATTACGATGCGAATTGGAGCGTGCGGGGCATCTCCGGCGAGGTCGAGATCGCGCGCAACACCTGGGCCGTGCCGCATATCTTCGGACCCACGGACGCCGATGTGTTCTTCGGGCTGGGCTTTGCCCATGCGCAGGACCGGTTGTGGCAGATGACGATCCTGCGCCGCACCGTGCAGGGCCGCCTGTCCGAGGTCTTTGGCGAGCGCACGATCCGCACGGACGAACTGATGCGCCGGCTGGACCTGTACACGCTGGCCCAGCAATCGGCCGAGGTGCAGGACAATGACACGACGATGGCCCTCGATGCCTATTCGCGCGGCGTGAACGCCTGGATCAACCTCGTGAACGAGCGCGCACTGGGACGTGGCGCGCCGGAGTACTTCCTGTTCCCCGGCGAGATCGGCCTGTGGCAGCCCGCTGATTCCATCGCCATCGTCAAGCTGATGGCCGTGCAGCTGTCCGGCCATATCGAGAACGAGGTGCAACACGCCCGTCTCTCGGCGCTGATCGGCGAGGAACGCACCCGCGACCTGATGCATCAGGACGACACGCCGGGCCTCGCCGCCCTGCCCGATTTCGCCGCGCTGTTCCCGACGCTGACGGACAGCCAGCTGGCCATGGCCCCCTCAGTCCCCGGAATGGCGCCGGGCGAGGAGATGACGCCCTTCCGGTCGTGGGCGATGGCCGGGGCCTCGAACGCCTTTGCCGCCGCGACCTCGCGCTCGGCCAATGGCGGCACGCTTCTGGCCAATGACCCGCACCTGCCGTTCTCGGCCCCGTCGATCTGGTATCTGGCACGGTTGCAGCTGTCGACGGGCGGCGTGACCGGCGGCACCATCCCCGGCATTCCGGCGATCCTTGCCGGGCGGTCGGAGACTTTGGGCTGGGGCCTGACCACCGCCTATCTCGACGATCAGGACCTCTTCATGGAAGAGGTGAACCCCGAGAATTCCCAGCAATACCGCACACCGGACGGCTGGGCCGATTTCGAGACCCGCCGCTCGATCATCTATGTGGCGGATGCGGACCCGGTGACCATCACCACCCGCTGGTCGGAAAACGGCCCGATCCTGCCCGGCAGCCATTATTCGCTGGCCGCGATCACCCCGCCCGGCCATGTCGCGGCGCTGAGCTGGACCGCGCTTACCGGCGACGACACCTCGATGAGCGCGGCCATCGGCATCATGCGCGCGCAATCCGTGGACGAGGCCATCGCCGCCGGCGAGGCCTATGTCGCACCGGCGCAGAACCTGACGCTGATCGACCGCGAACACATCGCCATGCAGATGATCGGCCGCATGCCGCGCCGCTCGGCCGACAGCCCGACGCAGGGCCGCATGCCCTCGCCCGGCGCCGACCCCGCCGCGCGCTGGGACGGGTTCTTCCCCTATTCCTCGAACCCGCGGTTCCTTGATCCCGAGACCGGCCTCCTGGGCAACACCAACAACAAGCCGCTCGACCGGCCCTTCCCGCTGCATGTCAGCTTCGACTGGGGCGACACCGTGCGCATCCAGCGCTGGATCCGGCTGATGCGCCAGCGCACGGTGCACACGCGCGAAAGCTTCATCGAGGCGCAGCTCGATACTGTCAGCCAGGCTGCGCGCACCCTGCTGCCGCTGGTCGGCGCCGAGCTGTGGTTCCAGGGCGACGCCGCCGAGCCCGGCACGCCCGAGGCGCAGCGCCAGCTGGCCCTGCAGATGCTGGCCGACTGGAACGGCGAGATGTCCGAGCACCTGCCCGAGCCGCTGATCTACGCCGCCTGGATGCGCGAACTGCAGTTCCGCCTGATCCGCGACGAGCTGGGGCCGACCGCCGACACCTTCACCCATATGGAGCCGCAGTTCCTCAGCCGGGTGTTCCGCAACGAGGACGGCGCGGGAGTGTGGTGCGACGTGGTGCAATCGGCCGTGGTGGAAAGCTGCGTCGACATCGCCCGCACGGCGCTGGACGCGGCGCTGCTGGAGCTGTCGCGCAGCTATGGCCCGGCGATCGAAAGCTGGCGCTGGGGCGATGCCCATCAGGCCACGCATGATCACCCGGTGCTGGGCGAAGTGCCGCTGCTGCGTCACTTCGTCAACATCCGCCAATCGACCTCGGGCGGGGACAACACCCTGCTGCGGGGCCTGACGCGCGGCGGCCCTCCGGGTGCGCCGGAACCGTTCCTCAACGTCCATGGCGCGGGCTATCGCGGCGTCTATGACATGGCCGATCCGGAGGCGAGCGTGTTCATCGTCTCCACGGGCGAGAGCGGCCATCCCCTCAGCCGCCATTACGACGATCTTGGCGTGTTGTGGCGGCGCGGCGAATACATCCCGATGACGCTGGACCCCGATCTCGCCCGCGCGGGCGGTGTCGGCGTGACCCGGCTTGAACCCCGCTGACGACGACGGCATATAGGTAGCGAAATGGACGGGCAGATGATCCACGAAACCAAGGCAGAATGGCTGGCGGCGGCGCACAAGAACGTGCTGCTGTTCGGTATGTCCGGCCTCGGCAAGACGCGGATCTCGTCGATCCTGCGCGACGGCGGCTGGTTCCACTACTCGGTCGATTACCGCATCGGCACCCGCTACATGGGCGAGGCCATCGCCGACAATTTCAAGCGCGAGGCGATGAAGGTTCCCCTGCTGCGCGAGCTGCTGCTGTCCGACAGCGTGCGCATCCGCTCGAACATCACCTTCGACAACCTCGCACCGCTGTCGACCTATCTGGGCAAGCCCGGCGATCCCGCCAAGGGCGGCGTTCCGTTCGAGGAATACCGCCGCCGTCAGGCCCAGCACCATGACGCCGAGGTATCGGCGCTGCTCGATACCCCGCGCTTCATCGAGCGCGCGCAGGAGATCTACGGCTATCGCGATTTCATCTGCGATACCTCGGGCTCGATCTGCGAAGTGGTGAACCCCGAAAATCGCGCCGATCCCGTCCTCAGCGTGCTGTCGCGGCATCTGCTGCTGGTGTGGATCGAGGGGTCTCAGGATCACACCGCCGAGTTGGTGAAGCGCTTCGACCGCGCGCCCAAGCCGATGTATTACAGGCCCGAGTTCCTGCTGGATTGCTGGAACCAGTATCTGGCCGAAAGTGGACGAATGCCCGGGGCGGTAGACCCGGACGCCTTCGTCCGCTGGACCTATGCCCGCGCGCTGGCTCATCGCCAGCCTCGATACGCGGCGATGGCAGCGCACTGGGGGCTCAAGGTCGCCGCCGACGACGTGGCCCGCGTCCAGAGCCCGGAAGACTTCCGCGCCCTGATCGCCGAGGCCTTGGAAAAGCGCGCCCATCAAGCGGCGTGATCCGGGCGGCCCGCCTGCTGCGGACCCCTGTCACAGCCAGATCACACGACGGATAATATCCGATGCCCATCACCTTGCCTTCCACCCTGCCCGCCTATGATGTCCTCTCGAACGAGGGTGTCATGGTCATGTCGGACACCCGCGCCGCGCGGCAGGACATTCGCCAGATCAAGATCGGCCTGCTCAATCTGATGCCGAAGAAGATCCAGACGGAGAACCAGTTCGCCCGCCTGATCGGCGCGACGCCCTTGCAGATCGACTTCCGCCTGATCCGCATGTCCGAGCACCAGACGCGCAACACCGCCGCCGAGCACATGGAAGAGTTCTACAAGCCCTTCCAGGAGATCAAGGACGAGAAATTCGACGGCCTGATCATCACTGGCGCCCCCATCGAGCACCTGCCCTTCGACGAGGTGACCTATTGGGACGAGCTGTGCGAGGTCTTCGAATGGACCCAGACCAACGTGCATTCCACCTTCGGCGTCTGCTGGGGCGGGATGGCGATGATCAACTACTTCCACGGCGTGAAGAAGCATGTGCTCGATCACAAGCTGTTCGGCTGCTACCGGCATGCGAACCTCTCGCCCGCCTCGCCTTATCTGCGGGGTTTCTCGGATGATCTGGTGATGCCGGTCAGCCGCTGGACCGAGATGAAACGCGACGAGATCGAGGCGGCGGGCCTGAATGTCCTGCTCAATTCGGACGTGGTGGGGCCGGCCTTCGTCGACGACCCGGATCACCGCGCGCTCTATATCTTCAACCATCTGGAATACGACAGCGGCACGTTGAACGAGGAATATCAACGCGACCTGCAATCCAATCAGGTCGAAGGCGCCGAGATCCAGATGCCGGTGAATTACTTCCCCGAGGATGACCCGAGCCGGAAGCCGCTGAACCGCTGGCGCAGCCACGCGCATCTGCTTTACGGCAACTGGATCAACGAGATCTACCAGACCACGCCCTTCGAGCTGTCACAGATCGGCCAGCCGCAGGGCTGATCCCAAGAAAAAGGCCGGCGCTTGCGCCGGCCTTTTGCGTTTCAGTTCATTGGTTCCACGGCCCGGCCCAGCCCCGGCCCGCTGCCACCTGCAGCGACGCCCAGCTTGCCGCCATATTGCGCCGTGCGGACGCAAGCGACAGGTTGGCACTGGCCAGCGAGCGTTGGCTCTCCAGAAAGTCCAGCAGCGTCGTCGTCCCGGCCTGGAAGGTCTGCTCGGACAGCTCGACCACCCGGCGATACGAACTCGTCGATTGCTGCGACGCGCCAACCGCCCGGCGGTTGCGCAGATAGCCGTCTTGCGCGACCTGCACCTCTTCGACCGCCGACAGCACCGCCGCCTGCCACGCCAGCTCGGCCTGCTCGGCCCGCGCCGCGGCCTGATCGCGCGAAGCGGCCAGCGCCGGCTGGTTCAACACCGGGATCGAAACCGAGGGGCCGAAGGTCCAGCTACCGCCGCTGTTGATCGTGCCGCCAAGACTGACCGACGGGAACCGCGCCGCCTCGGCCGCGCCCAGCGAGGCCACGGCCGCTGCGTAATCCCGCTCGGCCGCGCGCACATCGGGACGGTTGCGCAACAGGTCCGCCGGCACACCCGCGCCCGCGTCCGAGCCGCGCGGCACGGGTTGCGAGGCCCCCCGCTCCAACCGGGATTCCAGCACCTGCGCCGGTTGGGCCAGCAGGGTGGCGATGGCGTAGGAGGCGGCGTAGAAGCCGCTCTCCAGCGACGGCAGCGAGGCCAGGGCTTCGTCCAGCGCGGCTTGGGTCTGTGCTTCGCTCAGCAACGTCTCGGTGCCGGCGCGCCGTTGCTGTTGCACCGCCGACAAGGTCTCGCGACGGCTGGACAGGGTCTGACGGGTGATCGCCAGCGCCTCTTGGTAATAGCGCAGGTCGATGTAGTTCGACACGAGCGACGACACGAAGGCCAGCCGCGCCTCGCCCACCCCGAGCTCCGCCGATTGCAGCGAGGCAATGGCCGATTCACGGGCCCGACGTTCCGCCCCGAACAGGTCGATGACGAGGGACGGGTTGAAGGACGCGCTGCGGCTGGTCACGCCAGCGTCCGAGCGCAGGGCCGAGCCGCTGATGCCGCCGGTGACATAGGCTGGCGCACCTGCCGCGCGGGCCGCCGCCTCGGCCTCGTCGACGCGCGACAGGGCCGTGCGGATCGACAGGTTCTGCGCGAGGCCCTGTTCCACCAGCTCGGTCAGGAGCGGGTCGTTGAACGCCCGCCACCATTGCTGGGTGGCGACGTCACCGATGGGGGCCGGCGCCCCCTCGGCAAAGCTGGCGGCAAGGGTCATGTCCGGTGCGCGGTAATCCGGCCCGACCGCACAGGCGGAAAGGGCCAGCAGGACGGGCAGCAGGGTCAATCGGGTCGCGGGAATCATTCGGCTGCCTTCTTCTTGTCTTGTCCGAGGAGTCGCAGGATCAGAACATAGAGCGCGGGCACCATGAAGATGCCGAGGAAGGTCGAGGCGACCATTCCGCCGATCACCCCGGTGCCGATGGCGTTCTGCGATACCGCCCCCGCGCCCGAGGCTGTCGCCAGCGGCAACACCCCGAGGATGAAGGTCAGCGCCGTCATCAGGATCGGCCGCAGACGCAGGCGGGCGGCCTCGATCGCGGCTTCGGTGACGGTTCTTCCCTGCCGCCTGAGGTCTTCCGCGAATTCCACGATCAGGATCGCGTTGCGCGCGGCCAGACCGATCGTCGTCAGCATCCCCACCTTGAAATACACGTCGTTCGACTGGCCGAAGACATAGGCCGCCGCCAGCGCGCCCAAGACGCCCACCGGCACCGCCAGCATCACCGAGAAGGGGATCGCCCAGCTTTCATAGAGCGCGGCCAGAGCGAGGAAGATCACCAGCGCCGAGATCGCATAAAGCAACGGCGCCTGATCGCCTGACTGGCGTTCCTGATACGAGATGCCGGTCCAGGCGACGGAATAGCCGCCGGGGATCTGCGCGGCCAATTCCTCCATCGCGTCCATCGCCACGCCCGAGCTGACGCCCGCCCCGGCCGAGCCCGACAGCTCCACCGCCGCCGAGCCGCCGTAGCGTTGCAGCGAGGGGGCGACGGGCTCCCAGCTTGTGTCCATGAAGGAGGCAAACGGCACCATCTCGCCCGCGTTGTTGACGGCGTACCACGACAGCAGATCCTCGGGCTGCATGCGGTACTGCGCATCGGCCTGCACGATCACCGGGCGCAGCGAGTTGCCCAGCACGAAGTCGTTGACCTCGTCGCCCGAGAAGATCACCGAGAGCATCGCGTTCACCCCGGACAGCGAGATGCCGAAGCTTTCGGCCTTCTCCTGATCGATATTGAGCCTGAGCGCCACATCGGCATCCGTCCCGCGCGCGTTGACGTTGGTCAGGCGCGCATCCTGTCCGGCGATGGTTTCCAGCTGCGTTGCCGCCTCGATCAGCGCATCGACACCGTTGCCGCCTTGGTCCACCAGATACATCGAGAAGCCGCCGGTATTGCCCAGCCCCATGATCGCCGGGGGCTGCATGACCATGATCCGGCCCGAGCGGTTGGTACCGAAGGCCATGTTCGCCCGCTGCGCGACGGCGCTGGCGGAGAGCTCGGATTGCCCCTCGCGCACCGCGAAATCCTTAAGGCGCACAAACAGCATGGCCGAGTTCTGCCCGCTGCCGCCAAAGCCCCAGCCCAGCGCCGCGAAGGTCGCGTCGACGGCCTCGGATTCCTCCGTGAGCATGTACTCCTCGACCCGCTCGACGACCGAGAGCGTCTGCTGCGCCGTGGCCCCTTCGGAGAGCGAGACCATGACCATGAGCACGCCCTGATCCTCGGTCGGGATGAAGGAGGAGGTCAGGCGCTCATTGACCCACCACGCGCCGCCCAGCACGGCGGCCAGCACGGCCACCATCAGGATCGGCGCCTTGAGCGAGGCCTTCACCCCGCCGGCATAGCCGTTCTGGAAGGCGTCCATGCCCCGGTTGAACCAGCGCGCGGGCGCGATGCCGCCGTTCTCGGGTTTCGGGCGCAGCAGGCGCGCCGACATCGGCGGCGAGACGACCAAAGCCACGAACAGCGACAGCGTCATCGCCGCGACCATGGTGATGGAGAATTGCCGGTAGATCACCCCGGTCGAGCCGCCGAAGAAGGCCATCGGCAGGAACACCGCGGCCAGCACCACGTTGATGCCCACCAGCGCCGAGCTGATCTGACCCATGCTGACCTTGGTCGCCTCAAGTGCGGACAGCTTTTCCTCCTCCATCAAGCGTTCGACGTTCTCCACCACAACGATGGCGTCATCGACCAGAAGCCCCACGGCCAGCACCATGGCGAACATGGTCAGCGTGTTGATGGTGAAGCCCGTGACCTGCAGCGCGGCGAAGGTGCCCAGCAGCACGACCGGCACCGCGACCAGCGGCACCAGCGTCGCGCGCCAACTCTGCAGGAAGACGACGAGGACGAGGAACACCAGCACCACGGCCTCGATCAGCGTGTGATAGACCTGTTCGATCGACAGCTCGACGAAGGGCGAGGTGTCGTTGGCGATGCGGAACTCGACGCCCTCGGGCAGCGCGGGAAGGATCTGCTCCATCGTCGCGCGCACGGCGGCGGCGGTATCGACCGCGTTCGCCCCGGTCTCGAGGTTCACGCCGAAGCCCGCGGCCGGCAGGCCGTTGAAACGCGAGCCGCCGGAATAGCTTTCCATGCCGATCTCGACGCGGGCGACATCGCCCAGCCGCACCGTGCCACCGTCCTCATTGGTCAGCAGCAGGATGCGCTCGAATTGCTCGACGCTGGTGAGCTGACTTTGCGCGGTGATGGTGGCGGTGAATTGCTGGCCCTCTGTCGTGGGCAGATCGCCGAGCGAGCCGACCGACACCGTGGTGTTCTGCGCCTCGACCGCCGAGGTTACGTCAGACGGCGTGAGGCCATAGCGGGCGAGCGACAGGGGATCGAGCCAGATGCGCATCGCATAGCCGGACGAGAAGCTGGAGATGCCCCCCACCCCGTCGGTGCGCTGGATCGGGCCCTCGACCACCTCGGACACGAGGTCCCCGAGTTCGACCGTCGACCGCTCGCCGGTGGTGTCGACCAAGGCGACAACCATCAGGATCGACGAGGTCGAGCGCGAGACGGTCACGCCCGAGCTTTGCACCGCCGCCGGCAATTGCCGCTGCACTTGGCTGACCCGTGACTGCACATCGTTCTGCGCATCCGTCGGCTCGACGCTATCGTCGAAGACCAAGGACAGCGAAGCCGAACCCTGCCGCGACGAGCCGGTCATATAGAGGAAGCCGTCGAGCCCGGTCATGGCGTCTTCCAAGACACGCGTGACCGAGTTCTGCACCGCTTCCGCCGTGGCACCGCTGTAGCTGGCCGAAACTCGGACGGTCGTCGGCGCGATATCAGGATATTGCGAAACCGGCAGCGAGGTCAGCGACCAAGCCCCCGCCAACATGACCAGAAGCGCGAGCACCGAGGCGAACACGGGCCGCGCGATGAAATAGCGTCCCATGCGTCAGTTCCCCGATGCCGGAGCGTCAACCGGGGCGGCTTGCTGCCCGAAGGCCTCGGAGGCCCCATCCGCGCGGGTGACCACGCCGTTGTCGGCGATCACCACCTCAACGGGCGCCACCTCGGCCCCCGCGCGCAGGTTCTGCAAACCGTCGACGATCAGCGTCTCGCCCGCCACAACCCCTTCGGTCACGGCCCAGGCGTTCTGATAGCTGCCCTCTTCGGTTAACACGCGCTGTTCCGCCACGCCATCTGCCACGACAAAGGCCGTCAGCTGCCCCGAGCTGTCACGCGAGGTGGCCATCTGAGGCACCAGCACGGCCTGCATCGTCCCCAGCGTCACATCCACGCGCAGGAACTGGCCCGGCATGATCCGGCGCTCGGGATTATCGAAACGGATGCGGAAGGTCGCGGTGCCCGTGCTCGTCGAGACCGAGGCGCCGGGCGAGACCATCTCGCCCTCGGTCGGATAGGTCTCGCCGGTTTCCAGCGTCAGGCTGAGGCCCAGACGCTCGCCGGGTTGCACGGCGCCGGCGTCGATGCGGGCGCGCATCTCGCCGATCCGGCGCGAGGATTCCTCGATATCGACATAGATCGGATCGAGCCGCGTGACCGAGGCCAGCGCATCCGTCTGGTTCGCCGTGACCAAGGCCCCCACTGACACCGTCGGCACCGTGGCATAGCCCGAGATCGGGCTGGTGATCTGCGTGCGTTGCAGGTCCAGCTCGGCCGATTGCAGCGTGGCCCGGGCCGAGGACCGGTCAGCGGCACTTTGCAGGGCCGAGACCCGCGCGCTCTCCAGCGTCTCGGTGGTGACGCCGGTGCCTTCCAGCGCCTCGTAGCGGGTGACGGTCGCCTGCGCCGCTGCCGCCGCCGCTTCCGCCAGCGCGACCGAGGCGCGGGCGGCGGCCACGTCAGCCTCGTAGGTCTCGCTCTCGATGCGGAACAGCACGTCGCCGGCCTCGATCCGGCGGCCCGGCTGGTAGACGATCTCGGAGATCGTACCACCGACGCGCGGGCGGATATCCACTGATTCGTAGGCCACGGCGCGACCGGGGATCGTGGTCGTCACAGGCACATCCGCGTTTTCCAAGGTCACGACACCCACGGTCGTCGGGCCTGCGGCCATGCCACCGAATTGCGCAAAAGCAGGAACGGAAAAGGCGAGAAGCAGCGCGCCGGGCGCCGCGAGGAAGGGTTTGAACCCGCGGGCGAACCGCATGGTGAACTCCGATCGGTCAGGTCTTCAAAAAAGGACGTCGCTTTCTCCACGCAGGGGATCAAGCAATCCGTCGAAAAATATCGGCCCCACGTGTCACTTTTTCTGCGCAGCAGCGAAGCGCGGCACAAGCCCGCGAACTGCCCGTTCTAGCGCCAAGTGACAGCAGGATCATAGCAGATGGCGCCGACAGGACCGAGGGCAACGTGAAGGAGACGTTTTTTACAAAAGTGACTCCATCGGGACACGTCGCTGTTACACCCCCGGCGCCAAAAGGCGGCGTCGCAAAAAGGGGGCGCCTCGTGCTCGAAGTCCGCAATGTCTCGCGTGTGTTTGGTCAACGCAAAGCCGTCGATTCCGTCAGCTTCACAATCGACCAGCCGCAATTCGTCGGCATCATCGGCCGGTCCGGCGCCGGGAAATCGACCTTCCTGCGCATGATGAACCGCCTGACCGATGCCACCGAGGGCGAGATCCTGGTCGATGGCAAAGACATCCTGTCGCTGAAGGGCGCCGAGGCCCGCGCGTGGCAGAGCCAATGCGCGATGATCTTCCAGCAGTTCAACCTCGTGCCGCGCATGGATGTCGCCTCGAACGTCATGCATGGCAAGCTGAACGCGCGCTCGACCTTCGCCTCGATCTTCAACCTCTGGAGCCGCGAGGACATCCTGCAGGCGCTGGATATCCTCGACCGCCTCGGCATCGCCGAGCAGGCACCGAAACGCGCCGAAGCCCTCTCAGGCGGCCAGCAGCAGCGCGTCGCCATCGCCCGCGCCCTGATGCAGGACCCGAAGATCATCCTCGCCGACGAGCCCATCGCGTCCCTCGACCCGATGAACGCGCAGCTGGTGATGGATACCCTGAAGCGCATCAACACCGAGGATGGCCGCATGGTCATCGCCAACCTGCACACGCTGGATACGGCGCGGCGCTATTGCGACCGGGTGATCGGTCTGCGCGACGGCAAGCTGGTGTTCGACGGCACGCCCGCCGAGCTGACCACCGAGGCCGCGCGCGAGATCTATGGCGCCGATGACAGCTTCAACGAATCCGCCACTTCGACGGAAATCGGCGCCGACCTGCCGGTCACGCCGCCCCACATCACGCACGAGCCCCTGCCGATTGCCAGCCGTCCCCGCGCGGCGGCCATCGCGGCCTCGCTGCTCTGACCCCTTCAAGACCCTTTCATCGCAACGGAGAGAAATCCGATGAAGACCCTTGCTGCCGCCCTTGCTGTCACCACCGCGCTCGCTGGCGTGGCCCAAGCCCAGGAAATCGCCGAGTTCAACATCGGCATCCTCGGCGGTGAAAACGCCCAAGACCGTCTGGCCAACAACGAATGCTTCCGCGAATACGTCGAAGAAGCCCTCGGCGTTCCCACCCGCCTGTTCACCCCGGCCGACTACAACGGCGTGATCCAGGGCCTGCTGGGTGGTACGCTGGACGCCGCCTGGCTCGGTGCCTCGGGCTATGCCGCGACCTATCTGGCCGACAACAACGCCGTCACCCCGGTGCTGGTGAAGACCAACCTCGACGGCTCGTTCTCGTATTTCTCGATCGGTTTTGCCCGTGAAGACAGCGGCATCACCTCGCTGACCGACCTCGAAGGCCGCCGCTTCGGCTTCGGCGATCCCAACTCGACCTCGGGCTACCTGATCCCGTCGATCGAAATCCCGCGCGTCACCGGCCACTCGATGGACTCGGGCGATTTCTTCGGTGAGGTCGTCTTCACCGGCGGGCACGAGCAGACCATCATCGCCGTGTCGAACGGTTCGGTCGATGCCGGCGTGACCTGGGCCGATGGCCTGGGCGAGTGGGAAGACGGCTACAACTCGGGCGCGCTGCGCCGTGCTGCCGATGCGGGCCTCGTCGACATGAACGATCTGGTCGAAATCTGGCGCTCGAACCCGATCCCGGAAGGCCCGTTCGTTCTGCGCACCGCGCTGCCGGAAGACGTCCGCACCACCGTGACCGAGCTGCTGGCCAACCTCGGTGACACCGACGCCGACTGCCTCTACGGCGTGGCGGCCGGTGAGACCGCGGGCTTCGCCCCGATCACCCACGACGCCTACCAGACCATCATCGAAGTGCGTCAGGCCCAGTCGAACTGATCCTCACCCCCTTTCTTGCCGGGCCCCGCCATTGTGCGGGGCCCGGCGCCTATCCGGATCCCCCCATGACCCTTTCCGCCGCCCCCGACAACGGAGCCGAGCTGCGCGCGTCCTATCTCGCGCTGACCCGGCGTCGCCGGATCTATTCCGGCCTGTTCCTGCTGCTGTTCATCGTCCTTTTCGCGACCGGCTTCCGCGTCGCCGAGGAGCGCAACGCAGGCGATTTCCTCGCGGGGCTGCACCGCATCTTCGACTTCCCCGCCGCGATGATCTCCGAGGCCGTGGAGAAGGCACAGAACCTGCCCGGCCATATGATCGACGTGCTGCCGGCGCTGGTGGAAACGCTCAACATCGCCGCCGTCTCGACCCTGCTGGGCACGCTGATGGGCGGCTTCCTCGCATTGCTGGCCACGCGGGGCCTCGCGCCCTGGCCGCGGCTGATCGGCGTCTTCCGCCGTGTGTCCGACATCCTGCGCGCGGTCCCTGAGATCGTCATCGCGCTGGTCCTGATCTTCGTCTTGGGCGCGGGTCCCGTCCCCGCCGCCATCGCCATCGCGCTCCATACGGCCGGCGCGATGGGCAAGCTGTTCTCGGAAGTGAACGAGAACGTCGACCTGAAGCCCTTGGAGGGCTTGTCCTCGGTCGGCGCGCGCTGGGGTCAGCGTATGGCTTTGGGTGTCATCCCGCAGGTCGCGCCCAACTATTTCAGCTACGCGCTTCTGCGCTTCGAGATCAACATCCGTGCTTCGGCGATCCTCGGCTTCGTCGGCGCGGGCGGCATCGGCTACGAGCTGAAGAACGCCATGACCTTCGGCCAGGGCAAGTTCGACGAGGCCGCGGCGATCTTCATCGTGCTCTTCGTCACCATCGTCGTCTTCGACCAACTCTCCAGCCTGGTGCGCAACCGGCTGGTCAACGGAGGCTGACATGGCCGATATCGCCCTTCAGACCGCCATGCTGGACCGCTTCCGCTGGAAGCGCCTGCGCGCCCTCGGCCTGCCTCTTCTGGTGCTGGGATACCTCGCCTATATCACCGTCGCCTTCGACATCGCGGGCCTCGCCCAGCGCGCCCGGATCGAGAACGCCGCCATCCTTCTGGGCGACGCGATCAGCTACAAGGTCCATGTCACCCGCGACAACCGCCGGGGCGGGACCGAGGTTTCCATCGAAGGCTCGCGCCGTATGGTCTTCACCGAAGAGCTGCGCCCGGACTGGGTGCAGCTCGATGGCGATCAGGCCGAGATCGCGCTGCCGATGGGCCATTCGGTCAGCTATGATGGCCCCGTGGTGACCTATCACCACCCGGGCTACGGTGACATCGTCCTGACGCTGGGCGACGGCATCGAGATGAGCCTGCCGACCGAGACCGTGCCCGAGTGGATCAACGCCTCGAACAGCCGGGTCAGCCTCACGACCGAGGCCGGCCGCCTGTCGATGACCCGCTCGCGCACCGAGGTCTTCCGCTATTTCCCCGGCTGGGAGCTGTTCTTCTTCGACCTCGACAGCCCCTTCCATGCCATGAGCTGGGGCGAGGTCTTCGCCTCCTTCGTCAGCGGCCCACGCATCGAGCCCGCCGTGCCGAACCTGCTGCTGGCGCTCGACGATTTCTGGACCAATGACATCTGGCGCCACGGCGTGGTGGTCTGGGCCCTGGGCGAGACGATCCTGATGGCCTTCCTCGGCACCTTCGGCGCGGCGGTGATCTCCTTGCCGCTGGCCTTCGTCGCGGCGAAGAACTTCTCGCCCTCGAAGCCCGCGCGTTTCCTGATGCGCCGGATTTTCGACTTCGTGCGCGGGGTGGATGCGCTGATCTTCACCATCATCCTGTCGCGCGCCTTCGGCCCCGGCCCGATGACCGGTGCACTGGCGATCCTGACCACGGACACCGGCTCCTTCGGCAAGATGTTCTCCGAGGCCTTGGAGAATGTCGATCAGAAGCAGATCGAAGGAATCCGCTCGACCGGCGCCTCCTCGGTGCAGCGGTATCGCTTCGGGGTGATCCCGCAGGTCATGCCGGTGCTCCTGAGCCAGGTGCTGTATCTCTTCGAGAGCAACACCCGCTCTGCCACGATCATCGGCGCCATCGTTGGTGGCGGCATCGGTCTGTTGCTGACGCAGGCGATCCAGACCACGATGGACTGGGAAAAGGTCACCTATTACATCATCCTGATCGTGCTGATGGTCATCGCCATGGACGCGCTGTCCGGCTGGCTGCGCAAGAAGCTGATCAAGGGCGACACGGGACGCTGAGATGCCGAAATTGTCAAAGGATGCGCCCTTCCTGCATGAGGGCGTGAAGGTGGTGAACTCGACCTTCGGCGCTTATTGCGAGGTCGGTCAGGGCAGCATCGTGCTGAACTCGGCCTTCGAGGATTACGCCTATTGCGACCGCTTCTCGGACATCGCGAATTGCACGGTGGGCAAGTTCTCGAACATCGCGGCGATGACCCGGATCGGGCCGACCGACCATCCCTGGCGCAACGCGGCGCAGCATCATTTCCTCTATCGGTCATCCTATTACTGGGACGATGTCGAGGATGACCCGGCCTTCTTCGAGGCCCGCGCGGCGCGGCGAACGGTCCTGGGGGCGGATTGCTGGATCGGCCATGGGGCGGTGATCAAGCCTGAGGTCACGGTGGGCGTGGGGGCGGTCGTCGCCTCGGGCGCCGTGGTGACCAAGGATGTGGGGCCGTTCATGATGGTGGCCGGGGTGCCGGCGAAACCCATCCGGTCGCGGTTCACGGAGACGGTGGCCGAGCGGTTGCTGGCCCTGTCCTGGTGGGATTGGTCGCATGAGCGGCTGAAGGTGGCGCTGGCCGATTTCCGTGCGCTGCCGGCCGAGGCGTTTTTGGAGAAATACGAGGGATGACGCGGTGGTGGGGTGAAACCCCACCCTACGGGCGCAGGGACAGCGCCGGCCCGTGGGATGGCGCTGCAACGTCTGATCTTTGCGCTTTATGGTACCAGACCCGCAGAACGATTGTTCAGCGCGGGCGGCACCCAAAGCGCCAGCCCGCCGGGACGGGCCGGCGCTGTCCCGGCGCCTGCGGCTTGTTCCGGGCCTTGGTGCAACACCCGTGGGGTGGGGTTTCACCCCACCGCCGCGCGCCCCTTACTGCGCCGCCATCAGCGCCGGCCCCATCAGCCGCGCCGCCGCGCCGCCCTGTGCAAAGGCCAGCCGGCCCGCGCAGATCGTCGCCTCGATCGCCTGCGTCTCTGGGTTCACCACCACCAGATCCGCGCGCTTGCCCGGGGCCAGATCGTCGCGATCCGACAGCCCCATGACCCGCGCCGCGCCGGTGGACACCAGCTCCCAGGCCGCTTCAATCCCCATCACCCCGCGCGCCGCCAAGGCGAAGGCCGCCTGCGACAGCGCCGGGTAATAGTAATCCGAGACCAGCGCATCGCAGAGCCCTGCTGCCACCAGCGCCTCGGCCGCGACATTGCCCGACTGGCTGCCACCGCGCACCACATTCGGCGCGCCCATCAGCACCGGCTCGCCCGCCGCCTTTGCCGCCTCGGCCGCCGCCACGGAGGTCGGGAATTCGCAGACCGAAGCGCCCAGCGCCCGGTAGCTGGCCCGCGTCACCGCATCGCCGTCGTCATGCGAGCCCGTCACCACGCCCAACGCCGCGAACTCCTGCGACAGCGCCGCCAAGGCCTCGGGCACGCGGTGCGAGACGCGGTCGGCCTCCTCGATGATCGTCAGAAGCATCTGCGGCGTGCGCGCCTGTTGCGCGGCCCAGGCGGCGAAGCGTTGCGGCGCCCGCTCGGCCAGTTCCAGCCCCTCGGGCAGGTGGTTGTTGTAGATGACGTAATCGACGCCATGCCGCCGCACGGCCTCCAGCAGGCGGGGATGCTCGTCGGGCACATGCGTCTCAAGTCGGATCTGCACGCGCAGATCGGGCAACAGGCCCTCCTTCGCGCCATCCAGCGCCACCAGCAGCGCCTCGCAGGAGTCAGCGCCCCGGAAGCCGCCTTCCCAGCTCCAGCTCTGCGCCATCCAGGCCGTCGTCACGCCATTCGCCGCCAGCTCCGCCGCGACCGAGCGCAGGGCGCGGGTCTTGTCGAACGGGGCCGAGGGGCGCGGGGTCAGGTGACGTTCGAACCCGTCACCATGCAGGTCGACGATCCCCGGCATCACCCAATAGCCCGTCAGGTCGACCGAGGGCGCGGGGCCATCGGCGATCATCCCCTCGGCGAGGGTCAGGGCATCGTCACAAAAGGCGCCGTCGCGCAGCACGCGGGCGCCGGTCAGGCGGATCGGGGGAAGCAGGGCCATGGGGGTCTCCGGTCAGAAGCGCCCCCTCTAGCGCCGGCGCATGACAGGCGCGCGACGGGGTCGTGACCGCCCGATGACAGAGGTCAATCCTCGGGCGCGACCGTCAGCGTGACCCGCTCACCGGCGAAATGGGCGATGCCGTATTCCAAGGGCCGCCCCTCGGGATCGAGGTTCAGCGATTCCGCCCGCATCACCGCAGCCCCCGGCTTCAGCTGCAGATGCCCGGCCAGAATCCCGTCCGCAACCCGTGCCGTCAGCCGCGTCCAGGCGCGGGTGTAGTCCTCGACGCCGCAGAGCCGGAAACTCTCGGTCATCCCCTTCCCCTCGCGCAGGGGCGCCTCCAATCCCGGCAGCCGCGCTTTGGGCAGGGCCGAGCGGAAATGGCCGATGACCACGCCGTCGGACAGGGTCAGCCCCTCGACGCAGAGAACCGGCGTCGCTTCGGAAAGGCCCAGCACCTCGGCCTCGCGCGGGCTGGCGGGCTGGGTTTCGACGCTGAGGACCCGGCGCCCCGGCACCCGCCCGGTCGCATTCAGCGCGGCATGGAAACGGACGCGGCGACTCAGGGGATATTCGGTCGGACGGGCCGCGACGAAGACCCCGGCGCCGCGACGGGCATGGACCACCCCCTCCTCGGCCAAGGCCGCCAAAGCCCGCCGTACGGTGTGGCGGTTGACGCCGAAGCGGGTCGAGAGCCGGGCCTCGGTCGGGAATTGATCGCCGGGCATCAGCGCCGCGGCCTCGTCCTTCAGTGTGTCGGCGATCTGGCGCCAGAGCGGGTAATCGGGAGCTGTCATGCAAATTTCACGTGCAATGGTCAGGATGGTCATGCTAACAGATGTCTAGTTGTATAGTAGTCTAGACAAATGGGCAAGATGTCTACTGAAACAAATGACAGAGCCAAGGCCATGGGCCTCCTCGCCCGCGCCGACGCCACGCGCCTCGCCGCGCTGTTCCCCGACCTGCCCGAGCACGCGCTGCTGCGCGGGCCTGAGACCGGGGCGGTGATGGTGCGCGGACGTCAGGGCGGCACCGGCGCGCCCTTCAATCTGGGCGAGATGAGCGTCACGCGCTGCTCGGTGCAGCTGGCCTCGGGCGCCGTTGGGCATGCGCATGTGCAGGGCCGCGACAAGGCCCATGCCCGCCGCGCCGCGGTGATCGATGCGCTGCTGCAGGGCGACGACAGCCTGCGAGCCACAGTGCTCAAGCCGCTGGCCGAGGCCGAAGCCGCCCGCCGTCAGGCCCGCGCCGCCAAGGCCGGGGCCACGAAGGTCGAATTCTTCACCATGGTCCGCGGGGAGGATTGAGCATGAACCCGATCGCCATGAAGGGCGGCTTCACCGACGCCCCCGTGCAATCCGCGCAGAATTTCCGCGCCCTGCTGAGCGCGCTGTCGCAGCCCGGCACGCTGGTCGAGATGGCCGGCGCCGAGCCGCCCGCGCCCCTGTCGCCCGCCGCCGGTGCCGCCGCTCTGGTGCTGTTCGACGGCACGACGCCGGTGCATCTGGCCGGGCGCCTAGACACCCCGGACCTGCGCGACTGGATCACCTTCCACACCGGCGCGCCGCTGGTCGCGGCCGAACAGGCGATGTTCGCGCTGGGGCATTGGGACGATCTTCAGCCGGTCACCCGCTTCGCCATCGGCACGCCGGAATACCCCGACCGCGCCGCGACGCTGATCGTCGAGATGCCGGACCTGACGCCCGACGGCGCCACGCTGAGAGGCCCTGGCATCGACGGCGAGGCGACCCTCTCGCTGCCCGAGACCCGCGCGTTCCAGATGAACCGCGCACTGTTCCCCTTGGGCTTTGACACCTACCTGACCGCGGGCAACCGGATCGCCGGATTGCCGCGCTCGACCCTCGTGGAGGCCGTCTGATGTATGTCGCCGTCAAGGGTGGCGAGCGCGCCATCGACAACGCCCATGCCTTCCTCGCCGAGGAGCGCCGGGGCGATCCTTCGGTCCCCGAACTCAGCCTCGCGCAGATCCGCGAGCAGATGGCGCTGGCGGTCAATCGCGTCATGGCCGAGGGCTCGCTCTATGATCCCGACCTCGCCGCTTTGGCGATCAAGCAGGCGCGCGGCGATCTGATCGAGGCGATCTTCCTCATCCGCGCCTATCGCACCACCCTGCCCCGTCTGGGCCATTCGCGCCCCATCGATACCGGCGCCATGGCCGCCGTGCGCCGGGTCTCGGCCACCTACAAGGATCTGCCCGGCGGGCAGGTGCTGGGGCCGACGTTCGACTATACCCACCGGCTGATCGACTTCGCGCTGGCCGCCGAGGGCGAGGCGCCCGAGGCCCCGAAAGCCCAACCGCTCGGCCCCGTGCCGCGGGTCACGGGCTTTCTGGACCGCGAGGGGCTGATCGAGGCCGAACCCGCCTCGGACGCGACACCCCGGGACCTCACGCGCGAGCCGATGGAGCTGCCCGCCGACCGCGCCCTGCGGCTGCAGGCGCTGGCGCGAGGGGATGAGGGCTTCGTGCTGTCGCTCGCCTATTCCAGCCAGCGCGGCTATGGGCGCACCCATCCCTTCGTGGGCGAGCTGCGCATCGGCGAGGTCGCGGTCGAGATGGACATCCCCGAGCTGGGCTTCGCCGTCGAGATCGGCGAGATCACCGTCACCGAATGCGAGACGGTCAACCAGTTCATGGGCTCGAAGACCCAGCCGCCCCAGTTCACGCGGGGCTATGGCCTCGTTTTCGGGCAATCCGAGCGCAAGGCGATCTCGATGTCGCTGGTCGACCGGGCCTTGCGCTGGGAGGAGTTGGGCGAGGAGAACACCGGCGCCCCGGTGCAGGACGCGGAATTCGTGCTGATGCATTCGGACAATATCCAGGCGACTGGCTTCCTCGAGCATATCAAGCTGCCGCATTACGTCGATTTCCAGTCCGAGCTGGAGCTGGTGCGCAAGATGCGCCGCGAGGCGATGGCTGGGCGGGAGGCGGCGGAATGAGCTGCATCGTCTTCGACATCGGCAATGTGTTGGTCCGCTGGGAACCGGTCGAGGCCTTCCTGCCCGAACTGGGCAGCCGCGAGGCCGCCCTGGCTTTCCTCAGCCGCACCGATTTCTCGGCGCGGAACCTGAGGGGCGACCAGGGCGAGCAGTTTGCCGACATGGCAACCGAGATCGCCGATCCCGCGGATGCCGCGCTGTTCGCTCGTTACCCCGAGATCTATGCCCGCACGATCCAGGAGCCCATCGAAGGGACATTCTCCCTGATGGACCGCCTGCGCGCCAAGGGTCATGCGATCCACGCGATCACCAATTGGTCGGCGGAGACATGGCCCATCGGCGTCGCGACCCATCCGCGGCTGGGCACGTCCTTTGGCGTGACCGTGGTCTCGGGCGAGGAAGGCGTCATAAAGCCCGACCCGGCGATCTTCGCGCTTCTCTGCGAGCGGGCCGCGGTCGGGCCCGAGGATTGCTTCTTCATCGATGACTCTCTGGCCAATGTCGCGGGCGCCCGTGCCTGCGGTTGGCGCGCCCACCATTTCACCACCCCCGACGCGCTGGAAGCAGCGCTTATTGAGGAGGGCCTCCTGTGAGCGAGCATTACAATTTCGCCTATCTGGACGAACAGACGAAGCGCATGATCCGCCGCGCGATCCTCAAGGGCGTCGCCGTGCCGGGCTATCAGGTGCCCTTCGCCTCGCGCGAGATGCCGATGCCCTATGGTTGGGGCACCGGCGGCGTGCAGGTGACGGCGGCGTGTCTGACGCCCGAGGACCAGCTCAAGGTCATCGATCAGGGCGCGGATGACACGACGAACGCGGTCTCGATCCGCAAGTTCTTCCAGAAGACCGCCGGCGTTGCGGTGACGGAGCGCACGACCGAGGCCAGCGTCATCCAGACCCGCCACCGCATCCCCGAGACGCCGCTGACCGAGGGGCAGATCCTCGTCTATCAGGTGCCGATCCCCGAGCCTCTGCGCTTTCTGGAGCCGCGCGAGACCGAGACGCGGCGGATGCATGCGCTCGAGGAATACGGCCTTATGCATGTGAAGCTCTACGAGGACATCGCCCGCAACGGCGCCATTGCCACGGCCTATGCCTATCCGGTCAAGGTCGAGGGGCGCTATGTCATGGACCCCTCGCCGATCCCGAAATTCGACAATCCGAAACTGTCGAACTCGCCCGCTTTGCAGCTGTTCGGCGCCGGGCGCGAGCAGCGGATCTACGCGATCCCGCCCTATACGCAGGTAATTTCGCTCGATTTCGAAGACCACCCGTTCGAGGCGTCGAAAGCCCCCCATCCCTGCGATCTGTGCGGCGACGAGGGCAGTTACCTCGACGAGGTGATCACCGACGACCAAGGCGGGCGGATGTTCGTCTGCTCGGACACCGACCATTGCGAAAGCCGCCGCGAGGCGGGTCATACGGGGCGGCTGTCCCCGCAGGAGGATGCGGCATGACCGAGACCCCGCTTCTGAAGGTCGAGGGCATCACCAAGACCTATGCTGGCCGCATCGGCTGCAAGGACGTGAGCTTCGACCTCTGGCCGGGCGAGGTCATGGGCATCGTCGGCGAGAGCGGCTCGGGCAAGTCGACACTGCTGTCCTGCCTCGCCGGGCATCTAGCGCCGGACACGGGCCGCGTGGTCTTCGACACCCGCGCCGAGGGGCCGCGCGACGTGCTGGCCATGTCCGAGCCCGAGCGGCGGATGCTGGCGCGCACCGACTGGGCCTTCGTGCATCAGAACCCGCGCGACGGGCTCAGGATGGGCGTCAGCGCCGGCGGCAATGTCGGCGAGCGGCTGATGGCCGTGGGCGCGCGCCACTACGGCAATATCCGCGCCGAGGCCATCGACTGGCTCGGCCGGGTCGAGATCGCCGCCGACCGGGTGGACGACCGGCCCCGGCAATTCTCGGGCGGCATGCAGCAGCGGCTGCAGATCGCCCGCAACCTCGTGACCGGGCCGCGGCTGGTGTTCATGGACGAGCCGACCGGGGGCCTTGATGTCTCGGTGCAGGCGCGGCTGCTGGACCTCTTGCGCGGCCTCGTGCGCGAGATGGGGCTGTCGGCGGTGATCGTCACGCATGACCTTGCCGTCGTGCGGCTGCTGGCCGACCGGCTGATGGTGATGAAGGGCGGCGATGTGGTGGAACAGGGGCTGACCGATCAGGTGCTCGATGATCCGCAACACGCCTATACGCAGCTTTTGGTGAGTTCGGTCCTGCAGGTGTGAGACCCCGGGGAGGAGGCACGCCCCCTCCCCGGACCCCTCCCGTGGATATTTGGAGAGTAAAGATGATCACGGTCCGGAATGTGGCCAAGGAATTCACCCTGCACAATCAGGGGGGCGCGGTGCTGCCGGTAATGGCGGGGGCCTCGCTGCAGGTGGGGCCCGGCGAATGCGTCGGGCTGATCGGTGCCTCGGGGGCCGGGAAATCGACGCTGATGCGGATGATCTGGGGCAATTACCGCGTCGACGGAGGCTCGATCATGGTGGGCGAGACCGAAGTGGCGGGGGCCGAGCCGCGCGCAGTGATCGCGCTGCGGCGCTCGACCTTGGGCTATGTCAGCCAGTTCCTGCGCGTCGTGCCGCGGGTGCCGACGCTTGAGGTGGTGGCCGAGCCGCTCCTGTCCCTCGGTGTACCCAAGGACGAAGCCCTGTCCCGCGCGGGGGCGATGCTGGCGCGGCTCAACATTCCCGAGCGGCTGTGGTCGCTCTCGCCCACCACCTTCTCGGGTGGCGAGCAGCAGCGGGTGAACATCGCGCGCGGCTTCATCCATACCTGGCCGGCGATGCTGCTCGATGAACCCACCGCAAGTTTGGATGCCGGCAACCGCGCCGTGGTGCTGGACCTGATCCGCGAGGCCAAGGCGCGCGGGGCGGCGATCCTCGGCATCTTCCACGACGAGGACGCGCGGGCGCAGGTCTGTGACCGGGTTGTGGACGTCACGGGTTTCGGGGTGGCGCAGTGACGGGACGGCTGTTCGCGGTGGTCGGGCCCTCGGGCGCGGGCAAGGACACGCTGCTGGCGGGGGTCTGCGGCGCGGACGGCCCGCATTGGGTCCGGCGCGTCATCACCCGCCCCGAAAGCGCGGGGGGCGAGCCCTTCGAGGGCGTTACCCAGAGCGACTTTGCCACCCGGGAAGCGCGAGGCGATTTCGCCCTGATCTGGCGCGCGCATGGGCTGGCCTATGGCATCCCGCGTACCGAGCTGGTGGCGCTGAAATCGGGCCGCGACGTCGTCTTCAACGGCTCACGCGCGGCGCTGGGGCGGGCGGCGGCGGCGTTCCCGGGCTTGCAGGTGATCCTCGTCACCGCACCGGCCGAGGTGCTGGCCGAGCGCCTCGCCGCGCGGGGCCGCGAAAGCGTCGGCCAGATCGCGGCACGGCTCGCGCGCGAGGTGGAGCCCCTGCCCCGCGGCCTGCCGGTGATCGAAGTGGTCAACGACGCGACGCCCGAACAGGGCATCGCGCGTCTGAAGGCCGCGCTTCAGCCCAGCGTGGCGCGGTGAAGCTGGTGGAACACGCCGTCCTGATCCTCGCCGAAGACCGCGATGCCGCCGATGGCAAAGGGACGTTCCAGCACCGGGGCGAAATGCGCCTCGGCAAGCGGGCGCAACTCGGCCATCTGCGCGCTGGACAAACGGTCCGACAGCGTCATGTGGAAGCGGAACTCTTCCATCACGTAGGGGTAGCCGTAGCTGTCCAGAAGCGCGCGCTGGCGCTCGGTCATCAGCTCGGGCCGGCGGCGGGCGCGGTCCTCGGCGCTCATCGGCGCACGGAAGCGTTCGAACCGGGCCACGACCTGCGCCGCGAAGGCATCGAGCGCAGCCGTATCGCCAACCGGGCGCAGGGCGAGGAAATCGGCCATCTCGGCCACCTCCAGCCCGTCGATCGCAAAGGCCGAGAGGCCGGCGGCGAAGACCGAGACGGCCTCGACCAGATCCTCGGCGCTCTGGCCCTCGGCCAGCCGGAAGGGCGCCTTCAGCGTGGCGTGGAAGCCGTAGCGGCGGGCGCTGACGGAAAGCCCGAACAGGTCGGGATGCGGTTGGGCGAACTCGGCGCCGGTGAGGGCGTCGCGGCCCAGCCAACGGGCGGCCGCTTCGGCCAGGGCGCCGGCGGGCGGCGCGTAATACAATGCGTAGCGTTTCATGGCGGGACGATGCGCGGCTTGCGTCACAAGACGATGACGCGGCCAGAGAAAACCGGGACCGCAGAGGCGGCTCCCCTGCGACAGGACTGACCATGACCGAGACTGTGATCCTTGCCAATGCCCAGCTGGTCCTGCCCGACCGGGTGACGCCCGGCACGCTGGTGATCGAGGGCGGCGTCATCCGCCAGATCGACGAGGGCGGCGCGGTGCCCGCCGGCGCCATCGACTGCGACGGCGATCTGGTGATGCCCGGCCTGATCGAGCTGCATACCGACAACTTGGAGCGCCACCTGACCCCCCGCCCCGGCGTCAGCTGGCCGCATGGGCAGGCGATCCTCGCGCATGATGCGGAACTCGCCTCGACCGGGATCACCACGGTGTTCGACGCCCTGCGCGTGGGCTCGCTGGTGACACGCGCGAAGGGCGCGGGCGAATATGCGCGGCAGATGGCTGATGAGATCTTGGAGGCACACAAAGCGGGTGTCTTGCGGATCTCGCACCGGATCCACCTGCGGGCCGAGGTCTGTTCCGAGACGCTGACGCGGGAGCTGGAGAAATTCGGCCCCGAGGACCGGGTGGGCATCGTCAGCCTGATGGATCATACGCCGGGCCAGCGGCAATTCGCGGATCTGGGGCAGCTGCGGACCTATATGCGCGGCAAGCATGGCCTCACCGAAGAGGAATTCCTCGCCCATGTCGAGGCGCAGACGGCCTTGGGGAACCGGGTCCGCGCGACGCATGAGGCCGCCGCCGTGGCCGCTGCCCGGCACTACGGCGCGACGCTGGCCAGCCATGACGACACCACGGCAGAGCATGTGGCTGCCTCGGCCGCGCATGGGGCGAAGATCGCCGAGTTCCCGACCACGCTGGAGGCCGCGACGGCCTGCGCCAAGGCGGGAATCGCGGTGATGATGGGGGCGCCGAACCTCGTGCGCGGGGGCTCGCATTCGGGCAACGTGGCGGCCGCCGATCTGGCGCGCGCCGGGGTGCTGGAGGTGCTGTCGTCGGACTACGTGCCCTCGTCCCTGCTGAACGCCGCGCTGATGCTGGGGGATCTGTGGGACGACATGGCCCGCGGCATCGCCACCGTGACCGCCGCACCGGCACGGGCGACGGGGCTGGCCGACCGCGGGATGCTGGCCGAGGGGCTGCGGGCCGATGTGATCCGCGTGCGCCGCTTCGGCAATGCGGGATCGCTGCGCGGCACCTGGGTGGCCGGCAAACGTGTGGGCTAAGACTGGAAGATGGTCGGGGCGATAGGATTCGAACCTACGACCTACGGTACCCAAAACCGTCGCGCTACCAAGCTGCGCCACGCCCCGACTGAGCGCGTCTTAGACCACGCCGCGCGGATGGGAAAGAGCCAAACGGCGTGCGACAAACAGAAGGCCCCGCCGAGGAACCGGCGGGGCCTTGAGCTATTCCGAAATCGGATGGCGCGTCGCGCTTACTCGCAGGGCCAGGCAGCACCGTCCTGCGCAAGAACCGGGTGACGCAGCTCGGCGCCCGCTTCGATGCCCAGACGCTCGGCCATGCCGCCGTTGATCTCCAGCACGTAGGTGATGCCTTCGCCGCCGTCGATCGGCGTGCGGTCCATCGGCACGGCGTTCGAATGCACGCGCTGCACCACACCCGCGGCGTCGATGAACAGCATGTCGAGGGGAATCAGCGTGTTCTCCATCCAGAACACCGCGCGTTGCGGGCGCTCGAAGACAAAGAGCATGCCGTTGAAGCGCGGCATGGAGGGGACATGCATGAGGCCTTGGGCGCGTTCCGCGTCGGTATCGGCAATGTCCACGGTAAAGGCGGCGGAACCGAAATCGCCGCGCAATTGCACGCGGCTGTCGCTGCATTCCGACGCTTGCGCCGGGCCGGCCATTGCCAGTCCCAGCACCATGATCATCGCCAGCACGACGCCGGCAAACGCGTTACGCCCCATCAATCCTCACTCCTTGTGCAGCGCCGTTTCCCACGACGAGATGGACACCGCCATGCGGCCCCGCTCGCCATCGACGATGCGCAGACCCACAGCCTCACCGGGTTGTAGCTCGGCAAAGCCGGATTTGCGCAGCACTTCCATGTGAATGAAGACATCTTCGGGACGGCCGAACACATTCGCGAAGCCGAAGCCCTTGATCTTGTCGAACCACTTGATGCGCGCAGGCTCAAGCTCCAGCGACAGATCGACCGGCTCGTCGTCGGTCTCCTCGGGCTCGAAATCGTCGGGTGGCGTCACCTCGAAGACCTCGACCGCCTGCAGACCGCGTTGTGTCTGCTGCACGCTCACCACGATACCCGCCCGATCACAGATCGAGCTTTGACCGAAATTCCGCAGCGCATTCACATGCAGCAGGATATCCGGCCCGCCGGAATCGGCGACAATAAATCCGAAGCCTTTGCCCGGATCGAACCACTTGACGCTTCCACGGATGCGCGGAAGGCCTCGCTCTACTTCGACCATTCTAGTTCCCAACCAAACAACAACCAACCTGGCGCCAGCATCTTCGCATTTTGCAGGCTTTGCAAGGCCCGGTCGTTTCACGAAGCGTGAATTTCACGGATTGAGCCTCTCAACATCCCAGTTTTTTGCGCCATTCGAGCGCGTGAAGCGGAAACGGTCGTGCAGACGGAACGCGCCATCTGCCCAAAACTCAATTTCAACCGGAAGGAGACGAAAGCCACCCCAGAATTCCGGCCTCGGCGGGTTTGTGCCGAATTTTAGACTTTTCTTCGCGACCTCGGCCATCAGTGCCCCACGCGACGACAGAGGTTGCGACTGCTTTGACGCCCAGGCCCCCAGACGCGACTGTAGCGAACGCGAGGCGAAATAGGCGTCTGCCTGTGCCCCGTCCTCACGCGAGATGGTGCCGCGGACCCGGATCTGACGGCGCAGGGATTTCCAATGCATCACGAAAGCGGCCTTGCCGGCGCCCTCCAGCTCCTGCCCCTTGCGGCTGGTGTAATTGGTATAGAAGACGAAGGCGCCCTCCCCGGCACCGGCGCTTTCGATCTCCTTCAGCAGGACCATCCGCACATTCGGCAGACCGGCGTCATCAACCGTGGCGAGTGCGATGGCATTGGGATCGTTGGGCTCGGTGCCCTCGGCCTCGGCCAGCCATCGTTGCGCGATCAGAAACGGATCGTCTCCGGCAAAGATACCGCTGCGGGCGGCGTCCTGCATGTCCTCGGCCATTATCGGTCCCCGGAATAGTCATCTATCGGGCGCGACACTGGCAGGTTTCCCCTACGCCTTGCAAGAGCGCATACCCTTGATGCGACGAGACCTTTGTCCTAAAGCTGCACGTTACGTAAACCACGGATCCGGAGACCGCGATGTCAGCAGGACTTATGGCGGGCAAAAAGGGCCTCATCATGGGGCTCGCCAACGACAAATCCATTGCCTGGGGCATCGCGCAGGCGCTGGCCTCGCAAGGTGCCGAACTGGCCTTCAGCTATCAGGGCGAGGCCCTCAAGAAGCGCGTCGTCCCGCTGGCCGAGAGCCTGGGCACCCCGCGCCTCTTTGAATGCGACGTGGCCGACATGGCCTCGGTCGATGCGATGTTCGAAGCGCTGAAGGCCGAATGGCCCGAGATCGACTTCCTCGTCCATGCCATCGGCTTCTCGGACAAGAACGAGCTGCGCGGCCGTTACGTCGACACCTCGCATGCCAACTTCCTGATGACGATGGACATCTCGGTCTATTCGTTCACCGCCGTTGCCCAACGCGCCGCCGCGATGATGCCGAAGGGCGGCTCGCTCTTGACGCTGACCTATTACGGCGCCGAGCAGGTCATGCCGCATTACAACGTGATGGGCGTGGCCAAGGCGGCACTGGAAGCCTCGGTCAAATACATCGCCGAGGATCTGGGCAAGGACGGCATCCGCTGCAACGCCATCTCTGCCGGCCCGATCAAGACGCTCGCGGCCTCGGGCATCGGCGACTTCCGCTACATCATGAAGTGGAACGAGCTGAACTCGCCCCTGCGCCGCAACGTGACGCAGGAGGAGGTCGGCAAATCGGCGCTCTACCTGCTGTCGGACCTCGGCTCGGGCACCACGGGTGAGACGCTGCATGTCGACGCGGGCTACCATGTCGTCGGCATGAAAGCGGTCGACGCGCCGGACATCGACGTCGTCACGGGCCGCAAGGACACGTGACGTTACGCGCCGCCAAGCCTTCCGGGCTGGCAGACGCGAAAAACTCGGCTATAGCGGGGCGCATCGACGCCCCGCCTGTCATTTCCGGCGGCCCGCTCAGGGCCCGGCGTGCAGAACTTGGACCAAAGGAGACCGGCATGAACGATCGTCTGCCCCATGAGAAAGGTTTTCATGTCAGCTGGGACCAGCTGCACCGCGACGCCCGCGCGCTGGCCTGGCGTCTGCAGGGCCGTGGTCCGGATGACGGCAACTGGCGTGCTGTGGTCGCGATCACCCGCGGCGGCATGGCCCCGGCGATGATCGTCTCGCGCGAGCTGGACATCCGCACCGTCGATACGATCAGCGTGAAATCCTACCACGCCGGCGGCGGCAAAGCCGACCAGCGCCGCGAAGCGCAGGTCATCAAATCGCCCGACAAAGAGATGATGGGCGACGGCGAAGGCATCCTGATCGTCGACGACCTCGTCGATACCGGCAAGACGCTGGAGCTGGTGCGCTCGCTCTATCCCAAGGCCCACTTCGCCTGTGTCTATGCCAAGCCCGAAGGCGAGAAGCAGACCGACACCTTCATCACCGGGGTGAGCCAGGACACCTGGATCTTCTTCCCCTGGGACATGGCGCTGCAATACGTCGAGCCGTTCCGCGGCAAGGACTGAGCCCAATGCCCCCCGAACGACCCCGGCCCTCGCGCCGGGGTTTTTCATTGCCCGGACGCGGACTTGGCGCGATCATGGGGCCGGAGGTGCCCCATGTCTTTCCCCATCCTGACCTTTCACGGCGCCGCGCGCGGCGTCACCGGCTCCTGCTTCCGGCTGGAGACCGCGACCGGAACGCTGCTGATCGATTGCGGCATGTTTCAGGGCTCGAAGACCGAAAAGGCGCTGAACTACCGCCCCCTGCCCTTCGACCCCGCCAAGATCGACGCGGCGCTGCTGACCCATGCCCATATCGACCACTCGGGCCTGCTGCCGAAGCTGGTGCATGACGGCTTCGCGGGGCCGATTCACGCGACCCGTGCGACGGTGGATCTGTGCGGCGTCATGCTGCCCGACTCGGCGCATATTCAGGCACTGGAGGTGCAGCAGCTGAACCGCCGCCGCGCCCGTTGGAACTCACAGGCCGTCGAGCCGATTTACGATGGCGCCGATGTTGACCGCACGATGGCGCAATTCCGGGGCCAAGATTACGGCGAGTGGGTGCAGGTCCTGCCCGGCACCCGGGCACGGTTCTGGAACGCCGGGCATATGCTCGGCTCCTCCTCGATCGAGCTGGAGGTGATGATCCCCGGCCATCGCGAGCCGATGAGCCTCTTGTTCTCGGGCGACCTCGGCCCCGCCTTCAAGCTGCTGCATCCGGACCCTGAGGGCCCGTCGGGCGTCGATTTTGTCATCTGCGAAAGCACCTATGGCGGCACCGACCGCTTCTCGGCCTCGGACGAGGTGCGGCGCAAGTTGCTGACCGAGGAGGTGCGCGCCGCGATCAACCCCGCGGGGGCCCTGCTGATCCCCTCCTTCGCTGTCGAGCGCGCGCAGGAGCTGATCGCGGATCTGACGCAATCCATGGCGGAGGGCCTGCTGCCCGAGATCCCGATCTACGTCGACAGCCCCCTCGCCGCCCGCGCGACCGAGGTCTTCCACCGCCACCGCCGCACGCTGGAGCATGGCAACGCACTGGCCAAGGGGCTGCATGCGCCGAACCTGCATTTCACTCAGGATGTCGAGGAGTCAAAGCGGCTCGACGATGTGCAGGGCTTCCACATCGTCATCGCCGCCTCGGGCATGTGCGAGGCCGGGCGCATCCGCCACCGGCTGAAACGTTGGCTCTGGTCCGAGGCGGCGACGGTGATGATGGCGGGCTATCAGGCGAAGGGGACGCTGGGCCGCCTGTTGCTGGACGGCGCCAAATCCGTGCGCATCCAAGGCGAGGCACTGGAGGTTCGCGCCCGCATCCGCGCGATCGACCTCTATTCCGGCCATGCCGACGGCCCCGAACTACAAGCCTGGCTCGCCGCCCGCGCCCCCATTCGCCACGGCCTGTTCCTGACCCACGGCGAACCGCCCGCCATGGACACACTCGCCGAGGCTGAAAGCGCCGCGCTGACCGTCCCGGTCATCCGCCCTTCGCTGGATCAAGGCTGGCGCCTGACCCCGGCGGGTCCGCAAGCCTTGCCGCAGGACGCCAGCACCCCGCCCCCCCGCATCCGCCCTGAAGCCGTGGCCAATCTCGACTGGCACAATGACGTCTCGAAACTGTTCCTCGACCTCAACGAGGCCCTGACAGACGCCGGCGACGAGAAGGCACGCAACGTCCTGATCCGCAAACTCCGCAGCGCCCTCGGCGAGTGGTCCGAAGACCATCCCCACTGACGGGCGCATCTTTACTCCGGAAATATCCTCGGGGGGTGAATTTGCGCATGCAAAGAGGGGGGCAGACAGCCCCCCTTCTCAACATCGTCCACAAAGATCGCCGTCAGATCAGCGACGACGGTCGCGACGGGCCTGCATTGGCTGGAACGCCACCGAGACATGCGCCTCGCAATAGGGCTTGCCCGCGACTGAGGGCAGACCGCAGAACCAGAAATCATCCGTCGCCGGATCGCCGATCGGCCATTTGCAGGTGCGCTCGGTCAGCTCCATCAGCGACAGCTTGCGGGCGGTTTTCTCCACCTCGCGCACTGTCGCCAGAGCCTCGGGCGAGATCTCGTTGGCCGAGGGCTGCGGCGGCAGCGGCTGGCCGGCGGGCACGATCGGGCGGCGGCCCGGGATCACGGCCGGGGTGGCCGATTGCGTGGCGGGCTGCGGCGTCGGGGCCGCCGGGGCCGGCTGCGGCGCGGCGGCCGCGGCAGGGCGTGCGGCGGGGGCAGGCTCCGGCGCGGGCTGCGGGGCCGGCGCAGGCTCGGGCTGCTTGGCCGCTGGTGCGGCGGGCGCCGGGCTGGCGGCCGGGGCGGCGGGCTCCGGGCTCGCCGGGGCTTCGGCCGCGCTGCCGTCGGCATTCCGGCTGGACAGGCCCAGGCGATGCACCTTGCCGATCACGGCATTGCGCGTCACCGAGCCCAGTTCCTTGGCGATCTGAGAGGCGGACTTCCCCTCGGCCCACATCTTCTTGAGCAATTCGACGCGTTCGTCGGTCCAGGACATTCGTGGCGCTCCGCAAGAAATTGGTTGGCACAGGGCGGGGTTCTTGGCCCCGGGGGCTGGCCGTCTTTCGCCCCTATTCTATCTGTGAGCAGGTGAGATACAAGGAGGCGCCGCCGGGGACAACCCCTGCCCCCTGCGCGCTGCCGCAAAACCCGTATCCGACGCTGCAAAAGACGACCAGGAGCCCCCCCAATGAGCCAATCCAACCCTGCCGCGCCCGCCGCGGCCCGCATCACCGCACTTCGGGCGATGGGCGCGCGCCGTTTCGGACGCAACAACTGGCGCGGCACCTGGACGCTGGCGCAGCGTGAGACCAAGCGCTTCCTCGCCGTCTGGCAGCAGACACTGGCGGCGCCCTTGGTGACGGCCGGGCTGTTCCTCGGGATCTTTTCGCTGGCGATGGCGGGCCGCCCGCCGGTGATGGGCGTGCCCTTCCTGCATTTCCTCGTGCCCGGCATCCTGATGATGTCGGTGATCCAGAACGCCTTTGCCAATACCTCGTCCTCGATCGTGGGTGCGAAGGTGATGGGCAATATCGTCGATACGCTGATGCCGCCGCTGTCGCCCTCCGAGCTGGTGATGGGCTATCTGGCCGGCGGTGTGGCGCGCGGGTTGATGGTCTCGGTGGTGATCGTGCTGGCGGTCGGGCTGACGCTGGGTGTCTGGCCCAGCCATCCGCTGTGGCTGGTGCTGATCGCGGTGACCGGGGCCACGCTGCTGGGCGCGCTGGGGATCGTCGCCGGCATTCTGGCGGCCAAGTTCGATCAGATCGCCGCCGTCACCAACTTCGTGGTGACGCCCCTGTCCTTCCTGTCGGGCACCTTCTACTCGACGGAGGCCATGCCCCCGGTGATGGCCGCCTTGAGCCACCTGAACCCGTTCTTTTACCTGATCGACGGGGCGCGCTTCGCCTATCTGGGCGTGTCCGACAGCAACCCCTGGCTGGGCCTCGCCGTGACCGCTGGCTCGGCGCTGGCGCTGGCGCTGCTGTCCTGGACCTGGTTCGCGCGCGGCTTCCGCCTGAAGCCGTAAGGCGCGGCGCTGTGACATATCGCTGCATTCCCTAGACCCGTCGCTTTCGCGGCTGATATACCGGGGCAGGAAGCCAAGGCGGGGCCGGCGTGCCCCGCGAAGCCGGAGGAATGTCGCCGATGAAAACCCTGATCCTGTCCGCCGCCGCCCTGCTGTCGCTGAGCGCCACCGCCGCCCTCGCCGAGGGCGATGCCGAGGCTGGCGAGGCCGCTTGGCGCGGCTGCCGCAGCTGCCATTCGATTGTTGCCGATGACGGCACCACCATCCAGCGCGGCGGCCGTACCGGCCCGAACCTGTATGGCGTGGCCGGCCGTCACCCCGGCTCGGTCGAGGGCTTCAACTACAGCGAGTTGATGACCTCGATGGCCGCCGCCAATCCGGACATGGTCTGGAACGAAGAGCTGTTCGTCGAATATGTCGCCAACCCGGTCGAGTTCCTTGGCCACCACGGCGGTGAAGGCGCGCGCCGCGGCACCATGTCCTTCCGCCTGAACAGCGGCGCCGAGGATATGTGGGCCTATCTGGTCAGCGTCGGCCCGGCCGAGGAAGCCGCCTCGGAATAAGGCTCTCTTCGACCACAAACAGATGCCCCGCCTCTTCCGGCGGGGCGTTTTCGTTCCGGCGCTTTCCCGGCCGTCAGAGGCCCGGATCGCGCAGCCCGTGGTGCCTCAGCGCCGCCATCCGCGCGAATTTCAGCGTCATTGCCTTGCGGCGCGCCCCGGCCAGCGGAGTATCGGGCGCCATCCGCACGATCTCGCCGCCGTAACCATCGGCGAGGATCAGCCCTGCACCGGGGCCTTCCTCCAGCGGCAGGATCTCGGTCGGGAAATCGGGCGGTACGGCCCAGAAGAACCGGTCGCACCATTCCAGATAGCCCTGCCATTTCCGGTCCGAGGTGTAATCCACCCGGCTGGATTTGCATTCCACGACCCAGATCTCGCCCTTGGGCCCCAACCCCATGACATCGACGCGCAGGCCCGGCTTCGGCACCACCTCCTCAAGGCAGGCGAAATCATGGCTGCGCAACAGGCGCGACACACCGCGCGCGATCCGTTGTCCGGGCATAAGGAGGTCGTCAGGCATGGACGCGAGAATAAACCATGAACATGCGCCACGCCAGTCTTTTGCATCCTCCGGTGTCAGGGGGCCTTGATGGCGGCGGCCTGCGGCCCTAGATCTGGAACAGGCGGGTTCTGCTCTTCTCGAGGACGGCACTTTTCCAGTGGCCGATAAGCATTTCCTTGGGGGCTGGCTCTGCCGGGATCCTGGTCCCGGTATCTGGCGCCCACCTGATTCGTCAGGCTCTCGGGAAATTTCAGCCTGATACGGTCGCTGCGGGCCCGCCACCCCTTCCCTTTTCGCCAAAGAAAAACCCGCCTCGGCGGGCGGGTTTCTGTCTATCCGGGCCGGTCGCGTGCGGGCCCGCGCTATCCGTTGGCGCTGTTATCGACGGCTGGCGTCAATGCGCACCGGCACCGGCTCGGCGAGGTACACGCGCTGGCGATGGCCGCCCCGGGGGCCTTGGTCATCCTTGTCCGCCATCCGCATGATGCTGATGGCGAACTGCACGCCCGCGAAGACCAGACCGTTGAAGAAGAACAGAAGGAAGGCGGCGATGTAGCCCCCCTCCGTCGACAGCATCAGGCTGCGCAGATGGGCCACGTCGAAGCCTAACAGCAGCGAGACGAACACAGCCGACAGCGCAAAGCCCACGCCGATCTGACGGATGTAGAGCTTCACCAGCTTGGGCAGGCCGGGTTCGGGATCGGGCATCATGGTCATGGCAATCCTCCTTGCCTTGAGGATACGCCTTGCCGGTGGAAATGCCAGAGTGACCCGGTGTCGCGCTCTCTGCCGGGGCGGGAAAGCGCGTATTTGAGGCAGAGTGAGAGATCAGCGCGCGCTTTCACCCGTCATCAGCCCCTCCAGCACACCCTGCGCGGCAATGGCGATCACCGCGAAGGCGATGCGGCGCAGCAGCGACTCGGTGTCTTGCGGGGCAGTTGGGCGGGCCTCCAGCTGATCGACGAGGGCGGCGAGGTCTTCACGGGCGGGCGCGGTGGCTGGCAGCTCCTCCAGCGCGGCGCGCGCGGCCTCTCGGGTCGCCTGCATCTGCGGCTGGAGCGCGACGAGTTCCGTCCGGAGCCCCTCGCGCAGGTCCGAGGCAAGGCCCCGCACCTGCCAGACCAGCACCACGGCCAGCAGCAGCACCAGCGCGGCCAGCATCAGCGTCGCGTTGAGCAGCGCCGCCCCGAGCTTGCGCAGGGCCGAGGGCTCAGACGACATTGGGCAGCGCCTCGCCGTCCTTGAAGGCCACGGCATTGGCGACGGCCATCAGGCCCATCTCGGTCCGGACCTCCAGCGCGGCAGTGCCGAGGTGCGGCAGCAGCGTGACATTGTCGAGTTTGCGCAGGGCCTCGGGCACCTTGGGCTCGAATTCATAGACATCGAGGCCGGCGCCGCCGATCTTGCCCGCCTGAAGCGCGGCGATCAGGGCGGCTTCCTCGACGATATCGCCGCGGGCGATGTTGATCAGATGCGCATGCGGCTGCATCGCGGCCAAGGCGGCGGCGTCAATCAGGTGGTGCGTCTGCGGCGAGGCGGGGACGGCGATGACCACGACATCCGAAAGGCCCATCAGCGCGTGCAGATCGGTGACCGGCTGCGCGCCCGGCAGGTCAGGCAAGTCCTTGGGCGAGCGGGTGAAATAGGCGATCTTCATGCCAAAGCCGTGCATCGCGCGCTTGGCAATCGCTTGCCCGATCCGGCCCATGCCCACGACGCCCAGCGTCTTGCCCGACAGGTGCAGGCCCAGCATCTGCGTCGGGTGCCAGCCCTGCCATTGGCCCGAGCGGACCAGCCGCTCGCCCTCGGCCGCGCGGCGGGCGGACATCAGCATCAGGGTCAGCGCGATATCGGCGGTCGCGTCGGTGACGGCGCCGGGGGTGTTGGTGACCTCGACCCCGGCGGCGCGAGCGGCGGCGACGTCGATATGGTTGTAGCCGACGCCGAAATTGGCCAGCAACTTGGCGCGGGGCTGCGGCACGGCCTCGAAGACCGGCGCCTTGAACAGGTCACCCAAGGTCGGCAACACCACGTCGTAATCGCTGAGCGCGGCGACCATCTCGTCGTGGCTGAGCGGCGCATTGCTGTCGCGGCAAGTGACGTCGAAGGCCGTCTCGGCGGCGGTCAGCACCGGGGCCGGCATCGGGCGGGAAATGAACAGTTTCATCAGCACATCCTCGCGCCGTTGGGGACATTGCGCTCGGGGCCGATCAGGACCACGGCATTGGCGTCGTCATGCAGGCCGAGCACCAGCACCTCGGACATGAAGGGACCGATCTGGCGCGGCGGGAAATTGACCACGCCCATGACTTGACGGCCCAACAGATCCTCCTTGCCGTAATGCACGGTGATCTGCGCGGAGGAGCGCTTCACGCCGATCTCAGGCCCGAAATCGACGGTGAGTTTCCACGCGGGTTTGCGGGCCTGAGGGAAATCCTCGACCTCAATAATCGTGCCGACGCGGATGTCGACGGCCATGAAATCATCGAAACTGATGGTCATTTGCCCAGCTCCTTCGAGCGGTCGGTGGCGGCGGCGACGGTGCGGCGCATGAGGGGCGGCAGGCCGCTCTCGGCATCCATCAACTGCGCGAGGCCGGCGGCGGTGGTGCCGCCCGGCGAGGTGACATTGACGCGCAGCTGCGCGGCGCTTTCAGGTGACTGATGCGCCAGCTCCCCGGCCCCGCAGACGGTCGCGCGGGCGAGCTTCATCGCCAGCTCGGGCGACAGGCCTTGCGCCTCACCGGCGGCGGCGAGTGCCTCGATCATGTGGAAGACATAGGCCGGACCCGAGCCGGAGACGCCGGTGACGGCATCCATCTGACCCTCATTCTCCAGCGTGACCACCTCGCCCACGGCGGCCATCAGGCTGCCGGCGAGGGCCTCATGCGCCTCGGTCGCATGGGCGTTGCCGATGAGCGCGCTGATCCCACGCGCCACGGCGGCGGGGGTATTGGGCATGACGCGGACGATGGGCGTGCCGGCGCCGAGGCTGTCCTCCAGCGTCTGCAGCGAGGTCCCGGCGGCGATCGAAATGAACAGCGTCTTGCCGCCGCCCAAAGCCTGCAGCGACGGCAGCGCCTCGCCCATCATCTGCGGCTTCACGGCCAGCAGCGCGACGGCGGGATCGGACGGGACGCCTTGGTTGATCGCAACGCCCGTGGCCTTCAGCCAATCGGAGGGCCGGGGCTCCAGCACATGCACCGAGGTGGCGGGCAGGCCCTGTTTCAGCCAGCCCTCCAGCAGCGCCGAGCCCATCTTGCCGCAGCCCAGAAGCACCAGGCCGCGCGCGGCGATATCATCCATGTTCATGCCAGAACCCCCATTGTTGTCCGCACCCTAGCGAGCGCGACCGGCAGGGGAAAGGGCCGTCAGGCCCGGCCGTAGGCTTTCGAGATCGCCAGCTTCAGCGCGTCCTCGGGCGCGCGGTCGGCCCAGGCCACAAGCTGGAACGCCGGGTAGAACCGCTCGCAGGCGCTGACCGCCGACTGGATCATCGCGTCGATCTGCTCGGTGGTGGCCGTCTGCCCGCCGGTGAGGGCCAGCCCATAGCGCCAGACCATCAGGTTCTGCGGACCCCAATGGGTGAAATTGCCCGACCAGACCATGTCATTGGCGAGGTTCAGCACCTCATAGAGCGCGGGCATGCGGTCGGCCGGCGGCTCCATCTCGAAGGTGCAGATCAGGCGGAGGGTCTCGTCGGGATGGGACCAGGCGAGGGTCAGCGAATAGCTGCGCCACTGGCCTTCGACTGCCATGGCGATCTGGTCGTCGCCGACGCGATCGAATTCCCAGGCGTGGTGTTCAGCCAGTGTTTCGACAATATCGATCGGATGGACTTCATCCGTCAAAAAATCGTGCTCGGACAGGGGCATGTCCTGGACTTTCCTGTTCTAGCCTCAACAGGCGCCGCGCCCACTATTGCTGTGGGTCTTGGCAATTTGCGGCGATCTGTGTCGCCTTTCTTACTAGATATGGTGGGCGAGTTGCGAAACCCTGTAAAGCTTAATTTCCTGTGGACAAGCGGCGATATGCCGAGGAATCCCGAAATAGTTGGGGATAACTCGGATCCCCCGCGAAGAGGCGCCGCATGCCCGCCGCGACGCCCCCGTTCCGGCCCTTACGCCGCCCGGCGCCGCAGCTTTCGGACCCTTGCGTTCATCCAATGACGGATCAGGTTGCGGTAGAGCCAACCGCGCAGGCGTCCGAAGGCCTGTTCATGGCGCGCGTAGAACGCATCCGGGCTGTCCCACAGCCCGAGGTCCGCGTTGATCCCGGTGCGCTGGATATAGGTGCTGGTGCCCTTCCAGGCGACCTCGGGCTGGCCGAGGCATTCCGTCCCCGCCCCGTAGCCACACAGGGCCCCGTCGCCGAATGTCGATTGCAGCGCCGAGAGATAGCGCGCGTCGAGGATGAAGCCCTCCAGATCCAGCCACGTGCCGTCGTGTTCCAGCTCGATCCAGGAATGCAGGATGTTGTCGGGGGCGATGGGGTAGACCAGCGGCGGGACCACGCCCTGTTGCAGCGATTTGTGGATGGTGAAGCCGTGCAGACGGCAGGGGATGTCCAAGGCGCGCAGCAAGGCCATCAGCAGGGTCGCCTTGGTGTTGCACTGGCCGATCCCGTCCGACAGAACCTCGGAGGCCGGGATCGCGTCGTCGCGGTTGTAGCCGAAGGCGATCTCGTCGCGCACGAAGGCATAGGCGGCGCCGATGCGGTCGTAGCGCGTGAGACCCGTCCAGCCGCGCCGGGCGATCAGCGCCGTGATCGACGGGTGGTCGAAATCCAGTAGGGGCGTGCGGGCCAGCAGCACGTCCGGTTGCGCTACGGTGGGGGCGAGGTCTTCCATGAGGCGTCTCCGATTGGGGCGCTCTTTGGATAAATCCTCCAGTCACTGGAGGATCAAGGACTTTCTGCAAGGTTTCGTGAGCCCGCTATCGCGCGGCGCAACCCAGGGCTAGGCTGAAGGCATCAACCACCGGAGTCGTCCGATGCGCCGCCCTGCCCTTCCTGCCATCATCCTGTGCCTCGTCGGCTTTGTGCCCCCGGCGGCGGCCGCCAGCTTCGACTGCGCGCAAACCGGCCTTGCCGCCGATGAACAGGCCATCTGCGACAGCCGCAGCCTCAACGACATGGATGTGGAAATGGCGACGATGTACCGCTTCCTGCGCGGGCTGTTCATGATGGGACGGCGTGGCGCGATGGCCGATGACCAACGCGCCTGGCTGTCAGAACGACAGGCTTGCGGTGCGGATGTCCCCTGCCTGACGGAAGCCTATCGCAGCCGGATCGAAGCCCTGCAGGCGGTCTATGACGGGATCGACCGGCCGCTATGAGCGACTGGCGCCGCTATTCGTGCCCGGCGGCAGCAGGACACGAACCCCTTGCTGCGCCGCCAGATCCGCCCATTCGGTGTCATAGCCCGCGTCCAGATCCTCAAGCCGACTGCGGATCCAGCCGGGTAATCGGGTGACCGGCTCGGGCGTGGCGACGGTGCCGTAGCGATGGGCGAAGGCCTCGGCGATGCGGCGCAGCTGCCCGGCATTGGCTGGCGGGGCCGAGGCCTCGGCCAGATAGCGCCGCATCCGTAGCCGTGCCTCGTGGCCAAGACCGGCCTGCGCGAAATCCAGAAGACCCTGCGGCGGCAGCGCGGCATTGGGGCCGAGGATCTCGGACAAGACCTGCGGCCAGACCGTGGGCAGATCCTCGTGCCGCCAGACCACCAGTTCGGCGCGGGGCAAATGACGGCGCAGGCTGCCGACCAGCCGCGACCAAGGCAGCGTGTCGTCGGGGATGAGGGGCAGGATCGCCTCGGCCGCGCCCGGCTCATCGGGCAAAAGTGCGGGTATCAACCCCCGCGCGGCGCGGAGGGACAACAACAGCCGCAGGCGGGTGCGCGGGAACAGCGCAGACAGGCCCTGCAGGCGCGGGACGACGCCGCGGCGGTAGAACCCCTCGTCCGAGAGGACATCGCTGACGCTGCCCAGAAGCCCCGGCGTGCTGACGCACATATGCCGCCGCTGCCCCGAGGCGCCGAGCCCGCGCAACAGCGCCTCCTCGCGGGCCAAGGGGTCGGCGTCGCGCTGCTGGTCCAGAACCTCGGACAGGCGGCCCAGAAACAGACGAGGCGCCGGAGCGACGATCCCGTCGGCCTCCAGCGCCCCGCGATTTCTGTCGATCCAGCCGGCGATCTGTCCCCCGTCGGTCCCATGGGCGCCGATATGGAGGACGAGCCGCATGGCCGCCTCAGCCCCCGCTCAGGATGCCACGCACCGAGGCGATGGCGGAGCGGGTTTCATCCGTCGACAGCTGGCCATCGAGCCGCTGGAACTCGGACAACGCCTGCTGCGGCTGATCGTTGCGCAGATAGGCATAGCCGCGCAGCATCGCCAGATCGCGACGCAGGGTGCCGGTCAGCTGCTCCAGCGCGGTGAGATAGGCGATCGATTGCGTGTATTCGCGCTGGTGGAAGGCCCGCACGCCACGCTGGTCGAGGATCGTCGATTCCACCTCGACCCGCTGGGTCTGGGTGAGGTTCGTCGCGGCGGCGATGCGCGCAGCCTCCTCGGTCATGTTCATGTTGAGATAGGCCAGCGTCATGCCGAACCGGGCGTCACGACCGACCTCGGCCCCCAGACCCTGACCGCGCTGCACGGTGGTGGTGAAACCCGACAGGGCCTCGCCGGTGCGCTCCAGCGAATAGGCGCACCACGACCGCTCATACAGGATCTCGATCGAGCGCGGGTTGGCCGATTCCGCAAGGCACGCGCCCCAGTTGCCCTGTTCCTTCAGCGCGCGGACACGGGCGATGCGGCCATCGCCGCGCAGGGGCAGGCTGCCGGTGTTGACGGGTGCGGCGGCAATCGCGCTGCCGGCGCTGGCGACGGGCGCCGCCGGGGCGGCACTGGCGCGCGGCGCCGGGGCGGCGGCGGGCGCGGCCGCTGCGGTGGTCGTCGAGGTCCGGGCGGTGGTGGCGACCCGGCCGCCGCGGCCGGCGCGCAGGCGGGTTTCCAGCGTATCCAGCTGACCGGCATTGCCCGGCCCGGTCTGACGGGCCAGCGCGAACAGCTCGGTCATCTGGTCCCAGCTGGCGACGTCATTGGCCTTCTCCAGCGTCGGGATTACGTCGCTGGACCGCGAGCAGGACGACAGCACACCGCGATAGGTGGCCACCGCGCTCGAGGCCTGATCGGCCTGTTGGTACAGCTCGGCCAGACGCCAGGCGTTGTTGATCCTGTCACAGCGCATCAGCGCGGGCACCCGGCGCACCGCGGCGAGCGCGGCCGCCGGATCACGACGCTGATAGGCGGCGTCGAAAGCGGCCTGCTGCTCGTTGGTTTCCAGAACCCGCAGCATCTCGGCATCGGGCGACCACGAGGGCACGCGGGCGCGGGCTTCGGCAATCAGCGAGCGGGCGCCGGCATAATCCTGACGCTCGATGCGGCCCCAGATCGGCTGCACATCGACCGTGGCGGTTGCCGTCTGGGTGCGGGCGCGCAGCTCGGTCACATCGGCGGGCGGCGTCCAGCGCGGGAATTGCGAGCGCAGGCGCCGCATCTCGGCCTGAACCGAGCGCTGGTCGTCATGGTCGAGGTAATAGATCAGCGCGCGCAGATCCTCGGCACCGGGCTCCTGCGCCATGGCAGGGGCCGGCAGGGTCAGGGTCAGGGCCAGCGCGGTCGCGGTGGCGGCCAGCAGGGGACGAAGGGCGGTTTTCATCAGATCGGCACGCATTCGGGACTCACCTGGTTGGCGGCAATCATCGCGAACATCTGCAATGTCGCCGGGTAATAGGGCTGGCGGGGATCGAAGGCCGGCATATCCGAGCCGACGGCCCCGGTCGTGCCCGCGCAAGACACCAGCGCCGCCAGAGCGCGGTATCCGGGATCGTTCGAGGCCTCCAGCACCGAGCCCGAGGCCGGGTCGATCCGCGTCGGCACCGGCACGCCGGGCTGCACGGTGCGGTCATAGACCCGCATCATCTGCGTCACCGCAGGATGGCGGTTGAGGCCCGACCACACGAGGTACAGCGGCACGCGCATCGCCTCGTAGCCGGCGTCGTTCGAGAAGCCGTTGGCGGGCGTCATGCCCTGCGCCGTGACCTCGATCCAGTCGGGCACCGGGCCGGCATCGGCCAGCCGCAGCAGGATGCCCTCGGCGTGCTGGGCGGTCTGCGCCAGTTCGATGACGCCCGTGGCCGAGGCAACCTCGCGCATCGCCAGCGGCATGATGTAGCTGGGGTTGAAGACCACGCGGTCCTCGTGGACGAAGCCCTGCGCGGCGGGCAGGAAGATCATCTCGGCGGCATCGGCGCGCGACGGCACGATGCAGTGATCGGCCAGCGCGGCGGCGATCTGCTGGGCGCGCTGAAGGTAGTTACGGTTGGCGAAACGCTGGCTCGCGCGGACCATGGCCCAGGCGTAGAACAGATCGCCGTCCGAGGCGTTGTTGAGATCCGGCACCGGGTTCGACTGCTCAGGCAGATAGCGCCAGGCCAGAAGGCCGTCACCCCGGATCGCCAGCGTCGATTCCGTCCACGAGACGATGCGCGTGAAGGCTTCCTCGTCGCCGAATTCGGTGGCCAGCAGGGCGCCATAGCCCTGCCCTTCCGAGTGGCTGGCGTTGTTCTGCACCCCGTCGACCACGCGGCCATCGGGTTGCAGATAGGCCTCTTTCCACGCGGCCCAGACGGGGGCGGCGCTTTCGGACAACTGGCCCGTGGTCAGGAGGCCCTGCGCGCCGGCGCCATGGGTGCAGGCGGCGAAGACGGGCATGGCGCCCAGAAGGGTCATGAAATCGCGCCGGTTCATGAATTGTGCTCCCGCGTGGCGATGACCAGTTTCAGCGCGAACAGCGCCGAGACAAGGGCAAGGAAAAACAGGCCCGCGACATAGCGGATCGGCATAGCCGAGACGAAGTTGCCGACGACATGGCGGATGTTGCCCGGTCCCAGCGGCTCAAGCAGGACGGGTTGCCGATCCGGCGCCGTCCAGCTGTCCCACTGGCCGTTGCGGTCCAGCACCGAGACCTGACCGCGCGGGCCCTCGGCCGTGGTGCGGGCCGCGACGACGGCCGACGCAATCGCGCTGATGTCGCTGTCGGGTGCGCGGACCATCCACAGCTGGTTGGGCCGCGACGGGTCGAGCTGGATCAGCACCGCCTGCGCGTCCTGCTGCTCGAGCCATTGGTCGAGGCGCATGCCGGTCTGCGGCTGCAGCCATTGCAGCGCCCGGTAGAAGCCATCTTCCAGCCAAGCCCAGCCACGCGACAGCGCAGCGGTGCTGTCCGCTCCTTCACGACGGCGCAGCAACGCATGGGCGGGCTGTTCGGCCGCCAGTTGCGCGGCGGCGGTCTGGCCGTGGTCGATCAGCGCCGCGTCAAGCGCGCGGCGGCTCAACTGATAGCCCCCGGTCGGCACCGAGCCGAGGTCATCGAGCGACAGAAGATGCAGCCGCGAGTTCAGCGCGACCGCGTCCGGACGCTCGCCGCCGCTGAGGGCCGCACGCAGGGTCACCACGTCGTCGGCGTCATAGGCGCGCTGGGTCATCTCGTTGGTCATCACGCTCGACGGGGTCAGGCCGGCGAAGGCGATGTGCATATCGGGCAGGTACATCGACGGGCTGAACGGCACCGTCAGGGTCGAGCCCTCGCCAATCCCGAGGATCGGCGTGTCGTTGAAGGCGCAGGGCATATCCGCCGGGTTGCCGGGGATCAGCACTTCGAAGCTGATGGTATTGATGCCCGAGCGCAGCAGCTTGGCCTCGAACCGGACCGGGAACTGCTCGATCAGCTCGCCGCCCTCGCGCCACAGGGGCAGCAGGCGGACGTTCTCGCCGTTGATATGCACCAGCAGCATCGACTGATCCGGCAGGCCCTGCACGAAGATGTAATCCAGCGCGATCTCGGCCTTGGCGTTGGTCAGCACGACATAATCGTCGGGCAGACGGAAGCGCGTGTCGATGCGGGTGTAGTGGTCGTAGATCTCGGTCCCGGTGAAGCCGAAGTCCGAGAACGGCACCGGCACCTCGGTCGCGATCAGATGCGGCGCGGCGCGCTCAGCCACCTGCGGCAGGACGGTCTCGAATTCCGGCAGGGCATGCGGGCGCTCGCCGGGGATGAACTCGACGACCATCACCTGCGCGCCGTCACCGGCCACGCGGAACGACAGGCGGTTTTGCGTCGACGGCAGGAAGGTGATGCGCGAGGCCGAGCGCGCGGCGCCCTGCACCGACCAGTAATCGGTGAAGCGGAACGGGATCGGATCGCCGCCCAGCGCGGACGAGATGCGTTGGGTGATGCCGGACACCCATTCCTCGCGGTAGTCGCCCAGACCTTCCGCGCCACGGATCTCGATCCCCGAGCCGGTGGCCGAGGCCGCGGCAAGGCCCATCAGGAAGCCGTCCGGCCCCGAGATCCCCTCGGACGAGGCCAGCACGGCGCCCGAATTTGCGAGGTCGATATCCGACCACAGCGCGAACGAGGCTTCCGGTCCGCAATAGATCCGGTGGTATTGCACCAGCTCGATGCGGACGTTGTTCATGCCGGGCAGCAACGAGGCCGGCCCCAGCGGGAAGTCGACGGTGCCGAACTCGGTGAAGTTCTCCAGCTGCCCCTGCCCCACCAGCGTGTCGTTGACGAAGACGCGGTAATGCGAGCGTTCGGGCAGGACGTTGATCGACGACAGCGTCGAGAGGCGCAGCGCCTGCGCCTGATCGGGCTGCGGCACGAAGAGCGCGAATTGCAGCGTCCGGCGTTCGCCGTCGAAGCGGATGGCGCTGCCGGCGGGACGGCCCCGTGCCTCGATCGGGCGCAGCGGGCTGACAATGCGCGGATCAGCCGAGGCGGGCTCGACGAAGTTGCCGCGGTGACGCTCGGCCTCAAGGCGTTCGGCGTTCAGGCGCTCGAAATCCGCCAGCGCCTCGGGCGTGGCGTTGTCGTCGCCCAAGGGCAGCGGGATGAAGCCTTGCCCGTTGTTTTGCGCCACGGCCGGCAGGCCGGGGATCATGGCCCCACCGAGCGCCGTCAGCGCAGCGGCCAGCACGAGGGGACGGGGTGTCAGGAGAAAGAGGCGCATCAATAGGCCTCCCCGCCTTGAACGGTGTCCTCGGCGCTGAAGCGGGTGGCGTTCTGGGCCAGCGCGGCTTGCAGCAACGAGATCGGACGCTCGGCCTGCGGCGGATCGAAGGTCTCGCCGAAGGCCAGCAGGTGCGCGGGCTTCTGCTCCACCACCACGACCTGATTCTCCCGCGCCTTGGCACGCTGCAGGCGGGCCGGCTCGGCCGCGAGGGCCTTCATCGTGTGATAGATGCCGCCCAGCGAGAGCTTCAGCACGTAATACATGCCGCGCAGCAGGCCCATCTTCTTGTGACGCGTGGCGCGGATGGTCTCCCACGAGGCCGAGTCGCCGAAGATCATATGGGCCACGGTCTCGCGCACCAGCATCGGCTGATCGGGGTCGTATTTCACGCCCAGCGAAGCCGTATCGCCCTCTCGCACCACCGATTTCACCTGCACGCGCACGGCGTTCTCCAGATGCGGCGACTTGGGGAATTCCGGCGTGAAGTAGAAGGTGTCGCCTTCCTTGGGCAGACCGATCGGCATGCCATCGGCACCGGTGCGGGTGCGTACGATCATCCGGCAGCCCGAGGTCGAGGCATCGACCACGGCAGCGTTCATGAAGACCGGACGCTCCACGCCGAAGGCCACGGTGGCCGGCACGTTCACCGGCACGCGGGGCACGGCGCGGCGCTGCTGGCGCTCGGCGATCGAGCGGATCGCGGCGCCCACCAGCAGGAAGTTGTACACAGCCCAGCCGCCCACGACCAAGATGATGTTCTGGTCGCCCGGGAACATCACCCAACGCGTTGCCGCGGCGACGACGCCCAGCAGGGTCAGCGCGAAGATGAACAGGAGCGGCTTGAAGATCGGCGAGACGAAATCCTCTTCGAGGATCTCGTCCTTCGCGGTCACGTTGAACTTGGCGCCGCGCGGGTTCCAGATCGTCTTGAAGATGGCCGAGGACAGGTACGGCGCCTGCGCCGTCTCGTAGATCTCGGAGACCAGCGGCCAGCGGACGCGACCGTAAAGCGCGTTCTGGATCATGAAGTTCACGGCCATGTAGCTGGTCATGTAGACCGCGACTTCCTCGATCGTGGCGACGAAGATCTGCAGGCCGAAGAACAGATAGGCCAGCGGCGCGAGGATGAAGGTCATCCGCACCAGCGGGAACAGCCAGAAGGTCATCGAGTTCAGGTAGCACAGCTTCTGCGTCAGGCTGAGACCGCGGTATTTCAGCGGGTTCTTCAGGATCAGAAGCTGCATCATGCCCGTCGCCCAGCGGCCGCGCTGTTCGATGAAGGACACGAAGGTTTCGGGCTGCAGACCAGCGATCATCGCGTGATCGACATAGAGCGACTTCCAGCCGCGGGCGTGGATGCCCAGCGCGGTCTCGGCGTCCTCGGTGATGGTGTCGCCGGCGAAGCCACCGGCCTCATCCAGCGCGCGACGGCGCAGAAGCGCCGCCGAGCCGCAGAAGAACGCCCCGCCCCAACGGTCGAGACCGCGGTGGGACAGGTGGTAGAACATCTCGTTTTCCGGCGGGCAATCATCGGCAAAACCCACGTTCCGGTCGATCGGATCGGGGTTGAGGAAGAAGTGCGGCGTCTGCACGAGGAAGAGTTTCGGGTCCTCGACGAAATAGCCCACGGTGCGGGCCAGAAAATCGCGCGAAGGAACGTGGTCGGCGTCGAACACCACGACGATGTCGCCGTCCAGTTTCTCCAGCGCGGCCGACATGTTGCCGGCCTTGGCGTGGATGTTCTTGGCCCGGGTCGAATACATCACACCCAGCTCGTTGCAGAGCTGGATCAGGTCGCGGCGGCGCTTGCGGGCCTTCTCGGCCAGTTCGGGATCGTCGCTGTTGCAGCGCTGATCGGTGCCGCCGTCATCGCACAGAACGACGGTGCGCTTGTGCTCGGGGTAGTGCATGTTCTTGGCCGCGGACAGGGTCACGGCCAGCATCTCGATCGGTTCGTTGTAGGACGGCACAAGGATGTCGACCGTCGGCAGGTCCTTGGCGGCCACCCGCGGCGGCAGGTGCCGCTTCACCGGGTCGGCGGTCATGAAGGCCGAGAGGAAGAACACGCCGATGGCGTAGGTTTCCACGGTGAACAGGATCATCGCCGGGATGAAGGACACAAGGTCCGAGGCCGCCGGCAACGTCTCGGTCACGCGCCACGCCCAGTAGCGCAGCACCAGCGTCGAGGCGATGGCCATCATCGCGAAGCGGGCGACCATGTTCTCCATGGCGATGGGCTTCAGCACCGCGACGGCGATCACCGCGGCGATGCCCAGCGTGGCCTGCACCTGAATGGAGGTCGGCACGCTTACAAGGCCAGCCACCAACACGAGAAGCATCAGCCACAGCAACAAGGTCACCTTGTTGCTGGGCGTCAGTGCCCGTGTGCCAATCATTCTGATCATCGCCCGTATCCCTGTCTCTACTCTTTACTTATCGTTAACCTGAACGGCGAACTCGTCAGCATTGCGTCAATCCTGCGGCGCAGCATGGCGATTTCCGCGCGATGCTGCGTCGCGGCTAACCCTTGGGTCACCCGCGCGGCGCGGCGTGGGGGGACATGGTGTAGACCGTCCCCTGCGCCCCGGTCACACCCAGCGAGCGGTCGCTCATCGGGGCCAGCGCCTGCTCCATCGAACCCGCGACGCAGTTGCGCATCACGACGTCCAGCGCCTGAGTGCCACGCGGCAGCGGGCGCGCGCCCACGCCGAGGCGGCGCAGAACCAGCACACAGAGCGTATTCGCGCCGACCGTTTCGCGGGCGTAGACATAGGTGCCAAGGCTGTCGGTGCCGGATTGCAGGCTGGAGGCGTTCACCCGCTCGAACGGGGCCGGCATCGCTCCGAAGCGCGCGGCGATCTCGTCGAAATCGAAGCTGTTGAGTTCCGCACTGCGCGACGTCTGCGCGCGGATATGCATGACGTTGTCGCCCCGCACGGCGGTGTCGTTGGGCAGGATGATCCGCTGCTCCATCGCGCCACCGAGGTTGCGCTCGAAGACCACCAGCGCCTGAGGCGCGCTGACCATGGCGCGCGAGGACGGAACGACAGTGTATTCCACCGTGTTCTCAAGCGTTTCCATGTCAGGATTTCGCGTCGACCCCATGAAGCGGTAGATGCCGCCTGCGGTCATGTCGCTTTGTTGCTGGCTGCAGCCCGCCAGAACGGCCAGCCCTGTCAGCGCCGCCAGAAGTCCGGGCGCAACCTTGCGAGTCGTCGCAACGCGACGGAAAGGGCCATGAGCCCGAAACCTACCAATCATAATGCCTGCTCTGCCGTTGCCCTACGGCACGGGCCTTAACCCGACGGGGTCCTGACGGCAGGTCTTGATGCCTGCACCGATGCCCGGTCCGTCCCGTGTTCCTGCCTGTGCCGCGGTCTATGCCTCGGTTATTCTTTTGTTTGGAATTTACTGAAAACGCCGCTTTCACGCAATCCGTTTTATCCCCAAGGCCAAGGGCCTAACCCGCCTGGATAGCCCGAAAGGGCCCGTTGCGAGCGCAAACGGGCATAATTTGCGCCCTGCGCGCGGAATGAGGGCATAGCTTGCGCCGCCATTGCCTGACATTTTCACCCATGGGTTGAGTGACACTGCGCTATTTGCGCAACGCCGCGAAGAACTGCCTCAGCATTGCCGCGGCCTCGTCCTCGGCGATGCCATCGTAGACCTCGGGCGCGTGATGGCATTGCGGATGGGTGTAGACTCGGGGCGGCTGTGCCACCCCGCCCGACTTGGGATCGGACGCCCCGTAATAGAGCCGGGCGACCCGGGCGAAGCCGATCGCCGCGGCGCACATCGGACAGGGCTCCAGCGTCACCCACAGCGCGTGGCCGGGCAGACGCTCGGAACCCGCCGCGGCGCAGGCGGCGCGCAGGGCCAGTATCTCGGCATGGGCGGTGGGGTCGTTCAGCTCGCGCGTGCGGTTGCCGGCCTGCGCCACGACCGCGCCCGAGGGATCGGTGATCACCGCGCCGACCGGCACCTCGCCACGCGCCGCGGCCGCCCGCGCCTCGGCGAGGGCCAGCTGCATCGGGCTGTCGGAAAAGGCGGGCTTCATTGACATGGGCGGCCAGAAACGGTTGATGGGACTGGATGCCCTCTTGTGCCCCGCCGCGCAAGGCCCCTGCCCTTCCCCTCGCCTCTCAACGATTGTTCCGATGACCAAACCGCCCAGCCGCCCCAGCTCGACCAAGCGCCCGACCACGACGCCCGTGAAGACCGGCGAGACCCGCGCCGGCGAGCGGATTGCCAAGGTGCTGGCCCGCGCCGGTGTCGCCTCGCGTCGTTCGGCCGAGACGATGATCGCCGAGGGCCGCGTGGCGGTGAACGGCACGGTGATCGACAGCCCCGCGCTGAACGTCACGCCCCGCGACAAGGTCACGGTGGACGGCAAGCCTTTGGGTGCGAAGGAGCCGACGCGCGTCTGGCTCTATCACAAGCCGCTGGGCCTCGTGACCTCCGAGCGCGACGAGAAGGGCCGCGAGACGGTGTTCGACAACCTGCCCGAAGGCATGCCGCGGGTGATGTCGGTCGGTCGGCTTGACCTCAATTCCGAAGGTCTGTTGCTGCTGACCAACGATGGCGAGTTGAAGCGGCGGCTGGAGCTGCCCTCGACCGGGTGGCTGCGCAAGTACCGTGTCCGCGTGAACGGCACGCCGACCGAGGCGATTCTGGCCCCCCTGAAGCAAGGCGTGGTCATCGATGGCGAGCGTTTCCAGCCGATGCTGGTGACCGTTGACCGGCAGCAGGGCGCGAACGCTTGGCTGACCGTCGGCATCCGTGAAGGCAAGAACCGCGAGATCCGTCGCGCCATGGATAGCGTCGGCCTGACCGTGAACCGCCTGATCCGCACGGCCTATGGCCCGTTCCAGCTGGGCAATCTGGCCTCCGGCGCGGTCGAGGAGCTGCGTCCGCGCGTGCTGAAGGATCAGTTGGGCCTTGCCTCGGACGAGGTGGCCGAGGGGCGCGCGGCACCGCTGGCGCAGAAGATGCCCCCGCGCACCCCGCGAAAGCCCGGCGGCCCGGCAGCCACGCCCGAGGCCGAGGACAAGCCCGGTCGCAAGTCCTGGGGCATGCGCAGCCATGGCGGCCCGCGCAAGGGCCCGGATGGCGAGACGGCCAAGCCCAAGAGCTGGGGCAGCAAGTCGGCGCGCGGCACCATGGTCAGCCCCGGCGGCGCGAAATCCGGCACACCGGGCAAGGACTTGCCCAAGGGACGGCCCGGACGCGGCAAGCCGCGCGATTGATCGGCCCTCGGTGCTTTCCAATCCCGACGCACCTGTCTTATAGTTTCGACATTCGCTCCTATATGCTGGGGGCGCCCCGATATCGGGGATGACGGAGGGCCCCAAGTCCGGGCGCCGACAGGGATGTGACAGTGACAACGCGTGGCTTGCAGAATATCGCCTATCTGATCCTGCTGGGATTGATCCTTTACACTTGGTTCGTGGGGGGCTGAGGCATGGCACGGCGTTTCGGTGGACCGAATTCCCCCGGTGGCGACCCTCGCCCCGACACCTCGACCAGCCCGCGCAAGCGCCGCGCGGTAAAGCGGGTCAGCCCCGTGGGCGCGCGCGTGAACCTGTTGTTCATGCTGCCGTTCCTCTGGGCCTTCAGCGCCTTCTTCCGCGATCCCGCCGGCATGGCGCAGCATCTGGGCGTCTTCGCCGTGCTGCTGTTCTCGGCCTGGATGACGCGCGAAGGGGTGATCGCCCAAGACGCCTATGACCAACGCCGCGTCGCCCGCCGCCCCGCGATCCCGCGCAAGATCTTCGGCTCTGTGGCGATGGGCTTGGGCCTGGCGCTGGCCGGCTTCGGTGCGGACGGCGGCATGGCCGTGCCGGTGATCTTCGGTGGCCTCGGCGCGGTCCTGCACTTCCTGTCCTTCGGCCCCGATCCCTTGCGTGACAAGGGGATGGAAGGCGTTGACGAGTTCCAGACCGACCGCGTTGCCCGTGCCGTCGAGGGAGCCGAGGCCTATCTCTCGGCGATGTCCGACGCCATGCTCCGCGCGCGTGACCGCAAGCTGGAGGCCCGTCTGCAGGAGTTCCAGACCCACGTTCGCGACCTGCTGCGTGTCGTCGAGGACGACCCGCAGAACCTGACCTCGGCCCGGCGCTATCTCAGCGTCTATCTGCAGGGCGCGCGCGATGCGACGGTCAAGTTCGTCGAGATCTACGAGCGCGAGAAAGATGCCCAGGCCCGCGTGGAATACGTCGCGCTGCTGGACGATCTGGAACAGAATTTCATGCTGCGTACCGAGACGTTGCGCGATTCCGACCGGCAAGAGCTGGAGATCGAGATCGACGTCCTGCGCGAGCGCCTTGAACGTGAGGGGCTGCGTCCTGCGCTGCCCGTGACCCCGACCTCCTGACCCGATATTTTGAGAACTCATTCCAGAAAGGATGCCCCGATGTCCGAGCAGGTTCGCCAACAGGCCAACGAACTGACCACCGCCGTCGAAGAGGCCGCGCTGGTGCGACTGCCCGATCCCGTGGGCGAGCTTGTGCCGCTTGAGCAGGCCGAGGCGCCGGTCGCCGCCGAGATCCGCTCGCGCATGTCCGAGATCGACATGACCGAGACCTCGTCGATCATCGGCTTCGGCGCGCGGGCGCAGATGGAGCTGCAGACGATCAGCCAAGCGATGCTGAACGACGTGCGCAACAAGGACGTGGGCCCGGCCGGCGACAGCCTGCGCCAGATCGTCACCACGATCCGTGGCTTCTCGGTCAGCGAGCTGGACACCCGCCGCGAGCGCAGCTGGTGGGAGCGTCTGACCGGCAAGGCAGCGCCGCTGGCCAATTTCATGGCGCGCTATGAGACCGTGCAGGGCCAGATCGACAAGATCACCGAGACCCTGCTGGGCCATGAGACTGTGCTGCTGAAGGACATCAAGTCGCTCGATCTGCTCTATGAGAAGACGCTCGATTTCTATCAGGAGCTGGCGCTCTACATCGCCGCCGGCGAGGAAAAGCTGAAGGAACTGGACGCGGTCACCATCCCTGCCAAGCAGGCCGAAGCCGATGCCGCGCCCGAGGATCAGAAGATCGTCGTCGCGCAGGAATTGCGCGACCTGCGCGCCGCCCGCGACGATCTGGAGCGCCGGGTGCATGACCTGAAACTGACTCGGCAGGTGACGATGCAGTCGCTGCCCTCGATCCGGTTGGTGCAGGAGAACGACAAGTCGCTGGTCACCAAGATCAACTCGACGCTGGTCAACACCGTGCCGCTGTGGGAGACCCAGCTGGCGCAGGCGCTGACCATCCAACGCTCGAAGGAAGCGGCGGAATCGATCAAGGCGGCCAATGACTTGACCAACGAGCTGCTGACCCGCAACGCCGAGAACCTGCGTGAGACGAACCGCACGGTGCGCGAGCAGATGGAACGCGGTGTCTTCGACATCGAAGCCGTCAAGCAAGCCAACGACGCGCTGATCGGCACCATTCAGGACAGCCTGCAGATCGCCGACGAGGGCAAGGCCAAGCGCGCCGCCGCCGAACAGGAACTTCAGAAGATGGAGGCCGAATTGCGGGACTCTCTCGCAGCGGCAAAGGCTCGTGAAAACGCTCCATCCCCGGCGGCGTGAGGCGCGACCTCTCATGACCATCCGCACGCTGGCGGCGCTGGGGCTGACGGCTCTGGCGGCGGCCGGCTGTACCTCGCTGGGCGTGGGCGATCCGCGTCCGGTGCCGCAGGCCGCCCCGGCCCGCCCGGCCGAGGTCTTGCCGGTTGATCCGCTGTCGGCGGATCTGCGCGCCTATTACGAAGAGATCGAAGAGCGCCGCGTCGAAGGCCGGCTGATGCGCACGGACGACGGGTCCGAGGATGTGACCCTCACGCCCGCGCGTCTGGCCGAGACCTATATCGACATCGCCTTGCACGAGGAACACGCCAGCTCTGGCCGCCGCTCGGGCCGGGCCAGCCTGCTGCGTCGCTGGGAGTCGCCGGTACGCTACAGCCTCGAATTCGGGGCCTCCAGCGGTCGGCAGATGCGCGTCGACGATTATCGCCGCGTGCGCCGTCTGGCCTCGCAACTGGCCACGGCGACCGGGCATTCCGTGTCCGTCACGCCGCTGGGGCAGACGGATGGCAATTTCCATGTCCTCGTGCTGTCGGAATCCGAGCGCCGCGGCGCCGGCGACCGGCTGCGCGCGCTGATCCCCGGCATCGACGACGGCGCGGTGCGCCTGATCACCGACATGCCGCGCGACACCTTCTGTATCGCCCTCGCCTTCTCGCGCGATGGTTCGGCCCGCTACACCGAGGCCGTCGCGGTGATCCGCGCCGAACACCCGGATCTCACGCGTGAGGCCTGCTATCACGAAGAGCTGGCGCAGGGCCTCGGGCTGGCGTCGGACAGCGACCGGGCGCGGCCGTCGATTTTCAACGACGACCAGCAATTCGCCTTCCTGACCGCGATGGACCTGCTGATGCTGCAGATCCATTACGATCCGCGTCTGCAGCCCGGCATGACAGAACGTGAAGCCCGGCCCGTGGTTTTTACCATTGCGTCAGAGCTTGTGGCGGGTGCAAGTTAACGCCCATCTTTACGAGACTATTTTTCAGCAGGAGTGACCCATGGTCTTCAATTTCCTCAAGGGCCAGTTCATCGACGTCATCGAATGGCTCGACGACAGCCGGGACACCTTGGTCTATCGATTTGAGCGTTACGGCAACAACATCATGATGGGTGCCAAGCTGACGGTCCGCGAGGGCCAGGCGGCGGTGTTCATCCACGAAGGGCAGATGGCCGATGTGTTCGGTCCGGGTCTCTACGAGCTTGAGACCAACAACATGCCGATCATGACCGCGCTGCAAAGCTGGTCGCATGGCTTCAACTCGCCCTTCAAATCCGAAGTCTATTTCGTCAACACCCGCCGCTTCCCCGGCCTGAAATGGGGCACGCAGAACCCGATCATGCTGCGCGACCCGGAATTCGGCGCGCTGCGCCTGCGGGCCTTCGGCAGCTACACGATCCGCGTGACCGACCCCGCGAAGTTCATGACCGAGATCGTCGGCACGGATGGCGAATTCACCGAGGACGAGATCTCGGGCCAGATCCGCAACATCGTCGTGCAGAAGGTCAGCCAGTCGCTGGCGGCCTCGGGCATCCCGGCCCTCGATATGGCCGCGAATACCGGCGATCTGTCGAAGATCGTCTCGGAGGCGATCTCGCCGACGCTGACCGAGTACGGCCTCGGCATCCCCGAGCTCTATATCGAGAACATCTCGCTGCCGCCCGAGGTTGAGAAGGTGCTCGACCAGCGTTCGTCCATGGGCATCGTGGGCGATCTGAACAAATACACCCAGTTCTCGGCTGCGCAGGCGATGCAGACCGCGGCCGGTGCCGGCGGCGACAGCGCCATGGGCGCCGGCATGGGGATGGGCATGGGCATGGGCATGGCCCAGCAGGTGGCCAATGCGATGGGCAATATGAACGCCCAGACGCAGCAGCCCGCTGCTGCCGCACCGCCCCCTCCGCCGCCGCCGCCCGCCGCCGCGCAATTCCATGTCGCGGTGAATGGCCAGACGACCGGGCCCTTCGGCACGTCGCAGCTGCAGCAGATGATGGCGCAGGGTCAGTTCGACCGCGACACGATGGTCTGGACGCAGGGCATGGCCGGCTGGGAGAAAGCCGGATCGGTTCAGGCGCTGGCCTCGGTCTTCGCCTCGATGCCGCCGCCGCCCCCGCCGTAATCAAGGTAATCGTCGACGATCTGGAAGCAGATCCCCAGCGCATCGCCATAATCGAACATCGCCTGCACCTGCGCCTCGGGCGAGCCGGCGATCACCGGACCCACCTGTGTCGCAGC
>NZ_LRRR01000039.1 GCF_001691415.1 Pararhodobacter sp. CCB-MM2 | reverse complement strand
CGATTTCGTCGAACGGGTTCATCGACATCTTCACGTTCGCAAGATCGACACCAGAACCGTCCGCCTTCACGCGAACCTTCACGTTGTAGTCGATCACCCGCTTCACGGGTACGAGCACTTTCATGGGCGTTACACTCCCTTATCGCTGCCCGCTCGGCCGGAAAGACCGGCGGACGGTTGAACGTTGCCCCGTTTCCTAGCGCGCCTGCCAAGGGGAAAACAGGGAAAAAACGACCCCTCTCGTCTTGGGGACGCCGCGTCGGCTGCGGTGTTAGCGACAACGCGCGCCGCATGTGCCGGCGTGACGCGAGGGCAGGATCAGCGGTTGGCACCGGGCACCCAGAGGACATCGCCGTCGCCGCCGTCATTGGCCACGCGCGAGGCGACGAAGAACCAATCGGACAGCCGATTGAGGTACTTGACCGCCGCCGGGTTCACATCGCCTTCGCGGGCGAGGGCCACGGCCAGACGCTCGGCCCGGCGGCTGACGGTGCGGCACAGATGCAGCTGGGCAGCCAGCGCCGAGCCCCCCGGCAGCACGAAGCTGCGCAGCGGCTTCAGGTCCTTGTTCATCGCGTCGATCTCGGCCTCCAGCCGGTCGACCTGCGCGTCAATCACGCGCAGCGGCGGGTATTCCGCCGTCGCGTCGCCCGCCAGATCCGGGCGGCAGAAATCGGCGCCAAGGTCGAACAGGTCGTTCGAGATGCGCATCAGGGCCGCGTCCATCTCGCCGCTGGCGTGCTGGCGGGCGAGGCCGACGGTGGCGTTGGTCTCGTCGACGGTGCCATAGGCTTCGACCCTCAGGTCGTCCTTCGGCACCCGGTTGCCATTCCCCAGCGCGGTTTCGCCCTTGTCGCCGGTGCGGGTGTAGATCTTGCTCAGAACAACCATGTCAGCCCCGCGACCGGATCCAGGCGAAGCCGACGATCAGCACGACGGCGATGAATTGTGCGCCCAGACGCCAGCGCATGATCTTGTTGGCGTTGCGCTTGTTGAACTCACCCCCCTTAGCGAAACTGCCGATGCCGAACATCAGGATGGCCAGCACGATCAGTGCGGCGATGGCGGCTGTGATGAACAGCGGGTCTTGCAGCAGCATGGGAACCTCCGGGGCTTTGGCGCCTATCTAGCGCCCATGGGCCGCGAATCCAAATCCCAAAGCGTCGCACTATTGCCGGGCGAGGAAGCGGGCCACCCAACCTTCGGGCATGAGGCGCTGCACCCAGCCCATCACCTTGGTGGGGGTGGTGATCTTGTAGGACGGGCGCGGGTTCGCGGCCTCCAGCGCGCGGTTCAGTGCAACCGCGACGGCTTCGGGGCCCAGCTCCCAGCGGTCCTTCTTGGCGCCGGGCTTGTAGAGGCGGTCCAGCAGGTCGGCCTCGTATTGCGCGCGGCGGGGGCTGTTCTGCCAGTCGATGAACCGTTCGAAGAAGGGGATCGAGTTCTCGCGGATCTTCGAGGTCACCGGGCCGGGTTGCAGCAGCACGACCTTGATTGGCGTATCCGCCATCTCCAGCGCGAGGATCCGGGTCAGGCCCTCCAGCGCGTATTTCGAGGTGCCATAGGCCCCGCGCCAGCGGTAGGGCACGAACCCCAGCACGCTGGAGCAATTGACGATCCGGCCATGGCCCTGCGCGCGCATCACCGGGATCACCATGCGGGTCAGGTTGTGCCAGCCGAAGACATTGGCCTCGAAGATGGTGCGCAGCGCGTCGGTCGGCAGATCCTCGACCGCGCCGGGGATGGCATGGGCGCCGTTGTTGTAGAGCGCATCCAGCGTGCCGCCGGTCGCGGCCAGCACCGTGTCGAGGCCGGCGCGCAGGCTGGCCTCATCGGTGTAGTCGAGGCGTGGGCTCTCGAACCCTTCGGCGCGCAGGCGCTGGCAATCTTCCTCGGCGCGGCACGAGGCAAAGACGCGCCAGCCCCGCGCACGCAGGTCATGCGCGCAATGATAGCCGATCCCCGAGGAACACCCGGTGATCAGGATCGAGCGCATCGGTTGGCTCATTTGCGGCTCTGGGCCTTATCCCAGGCCTCGCGCTTGCGGTAGATGGTCGAGGCCGACACATCCAATTCGCGCGCGGCCTTGGGCACGCTGTCGCCGTGGCGGGCGAGGGCGTCTTCGATGACGATCCGCTCGATCTGTGCCAGCGTGCGGCCGGCGAGGCTTTGCAGGGTGAGGCCGGGCGTGACCTCGGGCTGTGCCGGTGCCGGAGCGCGGTCGCCCAGCAGGTCGGACGGCAGCATGTCGACGGTGACCAGCGGGCCTTCGTTCAGCACCACCACGTTGCGAAGCACGTTGATCAGCTGCCGCACGTTGCCCGGCCAGGGCAGGGTGCGGAACAGCTCGCGCACGCGGGGCGAGAGGCCGGAGAAATCGTGCCCTTCCTCGCGCGCCATCTGCACGATCAGCTTGTCGGCGATTTCGTTGACGTCGTCCTCGCGGTCGCGCAGGGGCGGCAGGTGGATCGGCACGACATGCAGGCGGTAGTACAAATCCTCGCGGAAATTGCCGCGACGGACCTCTTCCAGCGGGTTGCGGTTGGTGGCGCAGATGATCCGCACGTTGACCTTGCGCGGCTTGGTGGCGCCCACCGGCGTGATGGTCGAGGTCTGCAGGAAGCGCAAAAGCTTCGTCTGCAGGTTCAGGTCCATCTCGCAGATCTCGTCGAGGAACAGCGTGCCGCCGTCCGCGGCCGCCGCTGCGCCGATCTTGTCGTTGATCGCCCCGGTGAACGAGCCGCGAAGGTGGCCGAAGACCTCGGATTCCAGCAGATCGACCGGGATCGCGCCGCAGTTCAGCGCGACGAAGGGGCCACCGGCACGGGCCGAGGTCTGGTGCACCGCCTCGGCGCAAAGCTCCTTGCCGGTGCCGCTTTCGCCGGTGATGAACACCGTCGCCATCGAGCGGGCGACCGAGCGGATCTTGCCGTAGACATCCAGCATCGCCTTGGAATGGCCGATGAAGGGCGGCAGGATCGCGGGCTCGGCGGCCTCGTCCTCACGCGGGGCGGCGGCGGGCCGGTGGCGCAGGGCCTTGCGGGCGTTCTCGATCGCGGCAATCAGGCGCTGGTCGTCGAAGGGTTTGACGAGGAACTCATGCGCACCGGCACGCATCATCTCGACGGCCTTGTTGATCGAGCCGTTGGCGGTGATGACGATCACGCAGGTCTGCGGTGCATCACGCAGGATGTCTTCCATGACCTCAAGGCCGGTGCGGTCCGGCAGCATCAGGTCCAGCAGCACGATGGCCGAGTTCAGGAGCCGGAAGGCCGCCATCCCCTCGGCGGCGGTGCCACAGCATTCGACCTCATAACCGGCGCGCGTCAGCGCCGCCTTGTAGATCATTTGCAGCGAGGGGGTGTCTTCGATCAGTAGGATCGTATCGGCAGGTTGTCGGGCAGTCATAGGGATTGGGTACTCTCGGAAACCGCAGAGATATGAGCCTGCACCACGTCGATTTCGCGCTGCAGGGGAACAATGACAACGGCCAGCGCCGGGGCAGCCATGCCTTCGGCCACGGCATCGACGCTGCGGGCCATATCGGCCAGCTTATTGGCGCCGACGGTGGCGGCGAGGCCTTTCAACTCATGCGCGGCGCGGCCGACGCGATAGCCGTCCTCGCTGTCCAGTGCATCGCGGATCCGCTGGAAATCCGCTCGCAGCTGCGCACTCAGCGCCACGCGCAGATCGTCGTCTCCCATCGCGAAGAGAGAGGTCAGAACGGTGCCGTCAATGCCCGGTGCGGTGTCCTTCGGCGCGCCCATGAAGAAGCTGTCATCCATAGTCTTTGGTAATCATACTTGTCACCGTGGCCCGAGATTGCGGCGGAACCGGGCCACAATCAAGGGATGAATCCGGTTTTGGTTCCGACACGTCTTGCCTGCATTCAGGGACGCGTTTCCTTAACGTTGTGTCAGTCGAGTTGCAATGACATCTACTTAAACGCGAAAAAGGAAACGGCCCGCCTGGGACGGGCCGTTTCCGCTAACGCTATTTCAGTTGGTGCCGTTCAGGCTTTGGCGTAGCCCAAGCCCCGCAAGGCTTCGGCGATCTCATCAAGGATCGCCGGATCGTCGATCGTCGCCGGCATCTTGAAGCTCTCGCCATCGGCGATCTTCACCATCGTCGCGCGCAGGATCTTGCCCGAGCGGGTTTTCGGCAGACGGTCCACGACGCAGGCAAGCTTGAAGGCCGCGACCGGGCCGATCTGGTCTCGCACCAGCTTCACGCATTCCTTCACGACCTCCTCATGCGGCCGGTTCGACCCCTTGTTGAGGCACAGGAACCCAAGCGGCAACTGGCCCTTCAGCTCGTCCGTGACGCCGATCACCGCGCATTCGCCGACATCGGGATGCGACGCGAGGACCTCTTCCATGCCGCCGGTCGACAGCCGGTGGCCGGCCACGTTGATCACGTCATCGGTGCGCGCCATGATCGAGACATAGCCGTCCGCATCGATGAACCCCGCGTCGCCCGTTTCATAGTAGCCGGGGAAATGCTCAAGGTAGGATTTCTTGAACCGCGCCTCGGCATTCCACAGCGTCGGCAGGGTGCCCGGCGGCAGCGGCAGCTTGATGGCGATGGCACCGAGCTCGCCGCGGGGCAGGGGGTGGCCGCCCTCATCCAGCACCTGCACGTCATAGCCGGGCATCGGCACGGTGGGCGAGCCGACCTTGACCGGCATCAGCTCGATGCCCAAGGGGTTGCCGGCGATGGCCCAGCCGGTCTCGGTCTGCCACCAATGGTCGATGACCGGAATGCCCAGATGTTGCTGCGCCCATTCCACCGTCGCAGGGTCCGCGCGCTCACCGGCAAGGAACAGGGCCTGAAGGTTCTTCAGATTGTATTCCTTGATGAATTCGCCGTTCGGATCTTCACGCTTGATGGCGCGCAGGGCGGTGGGGGCGGTGAAAAAGCTCTTCACCTTGTGGTTCTGCATCACCCGCCAGAAGGTGCCCGCGTCGGGCGTGCCGACAGGTTTGCCCTCGAAGACGATGGTGGTGCAGCCGGTGATCAGCGGGGCGTAGCAGATGTAGCTGTGGCCGACGACCCAGCCGACATCCGAGGCCGCCCAGAACACGTCACCCGGGCCGACATTGTAGAGGCCCTTCATCGACCAGTTCAGCGCCACCAGATGCCCGGCGGTCGGACGGATCACGCCCTTCGGCTGGCCCGTCGTGCCCGAGGTATAGAGGATATAGGCCGGGTGATCGCCCGAGACGGGAACACACTCAGCCGGCTCCACGCCGTATTGGAAGGTGTGCCAGGCGAAATCGCGCCCCTCGATCAGCTTCGCGACTTCTTGCTCGCGCTGGAAGATCACCGTGAAGTCGGGCTTGTGCGTCGCGGCCTCGATGGCGGCGTCGAGCAGCGGCTTGTAATGCACCACGCGGCCCGGCTCCAATCCGCAGGAGGCGGCGATGATCGCCTTGGGCTTGGCGTCGTCGATACGCACGGCCAGCTCGTTCGCGGCGAAGCCACCGAAGACCACCGAGTGGATCGCCCCCAGACGGGTGCAGGCCAGCATCGCTTCCAGCGCCTCGGGGATCATCGGCATGTAGATGATGACGCGGTCGCCCTTTTCGACCCCCTTTGCCCGCAGCGCCCCGGCCAGCGAGGCCACCCGGTCGCGCAATTCGCGGTAGGTGATACCCTTGGTCGAATGGGTGATCGGGCTGTCATGGATGATCGCCAGCTGATCGCCGCGCCCGGCTTCGACATGGCGGTCAACGGCGTTCCAGCAGGTGTTGACCTGCGCGTCCTTGAACCATTCGTACAGGGGGGCATTGTCGGCAAACAGGGCTTTCGAGGGTGGTTGGACCCAGTCGATTTCCCCGGCCTGCTCCATCCAGAATCCCTCGGGATCGTCGATCGAGCGGCGATACAATTCGGCGTAACTCATGGAAACCTCCTCCTCGTCCTGCGACGAGTGTTACGCTTCCGACTTGCCGTCCCGCAACTGTGTTACCGGGGGACAATCGGCCACTGCGACAATTTTTTGCACCTCTTCGCAAGTGATGTTTGCAAACTTGGCGGGCGCAAAGTTTTGGCCTTAGGGCACTTTGATCTTTGCAAAGCAAAGGTCTCGGGCCACGGCGTGTCCGTCAGGAAACAGCCTTCGCAGAACCCAGTGCTGGTGCGCCTTTCAGTTGACAGGGCCATTGCGCTCCGGTTCTCTTAAAACATGCGTTTTGCATGCTCTAATGACCTAATCTTTTAAAAATCTGGAGATCACCGTGCTCAGGAAACTTTTCCGTCACGTTTCGGCCCCGCTTGGGGCTCTCACCCTCGCCGCCGCCCTCGTCCCCGCTGCCGCTCAGGCGCAGCGCGTTGAATGGCGGGGGTACGGATACATCCACAACTTCAACGCTGCATGCCAAGCCGTAGGGTATGGTGGCTCAATGGGCGTGACCGCGCGGTTCCGTCCCTCGGGCATTGGCGACAATGGTGACAACACGTTTCTGTCGCTCTTCACCGATGGCCTTGCCTATAACGTGAACCTTTCGGGGCGCGCTACACGAGAATGGCAGGCCGCCAACGGTGCCTCGATTTCCGCGGTTCCTTACACTTGGCCGGAAGGCACCGAGGTTCGTGTCCGCAGACAGACGCCCAGCAATAGCCGGCTGCGTGCGAACACCGCCCAGATCCGTCTCGTCGGGGATATCCGTAATTTCGATACCGTCGAGGGCTGTGTCGCATCCTTCGAGGTGACGCTGATCCAGCGTCCGCAATAACCAGCGCTTTTAGGCGCCACAATCCGACGAGGGCCGGCGGTTATCCCGCCGGCCCTTTCTCATTACCCGTAATGCGACACCGGCGTCCCGGCGATGGCCGCGACGTTCAGCAGGCCCCGCGCGGTGATCGACGGCGTGACGATGTGCGCGCGGTTGCCCATGCCCATCAGGATCGGCCCGACCTCCAGCGCATCGGCGCGGGTCTTCAGGATGTTGCGCACCGCGCTGGCCGCGTCGGTCGTCCCGAACACGAGGATGTTCGCCACGCCATCCAGTCGCGATTCCGGCAGCAGGCGCGCCCGGACCTCGGGGTTGAGCGCCGCATCGACATGCATCTCGCCCTCGTATTCGAAGTCCACACCGCGATCATCGAGGATCTCCAGCGCCGCGCGCATCCGCCGCCCGCTTTCCGTGTCCAACGTGCCGAATTGCGAATGCGAGCACAGGGCCACCTTCGGCACCACGCCGAAGCGGCGGGCGTGACGGGCGGCACCGATCACCGTGTCGGCCACCTGTTGCGGCGTCGGCTCGTGGTTGACCTGCGTGTCCGCCACGAACAGCGGTCCCTCAGGCATGATCATCAGGCTGAGCGCGCCGACCGGACGCAGCCCGCCCCGCGCCAGCACCTGCCGCACGTAGTTGAGGTGCCACTGATACTGGCCGAAGGCGCCACAGATCAGGCTGTCGGCCTCGCCCCGGTGCACCATGATCGCGCCGATGGCGGTGGTGTTGGTGCGCAGGATCGCCCGGGCGGTATCCGGCGTGACGCCCTGACGGGCCATCAGCGAGTGATAGGTCTCCCAATAGTCACGGTAGCGCGGGTCGTTCTCGGGGTTCACCACCTCGAAATCACGGCCCGGCTTGATCGGCAGGCCGTAGCGTTCCAGCCGGCGCTCGATCACCTCGGGGCGGCCGATCAGGATCGGCACCTCGGTGGTTTCCTCCAGCACGGCTTGCGCGGCACGCAGGACGCGCTCGTCCTCGCCTTCCGCGAACACCAGCCGGCGCGAGGCCGCGCGGGCCGATTGGAACACCGGGCGCATCAGCAGGGCCGAGCGGAACACCGACTGGTCGAGCCCGTTCTTGTACGCCTCGATATCCTCGAGCGGGCGGGTCGCCACGCCCGTCTCCATCGCCGCCTTCGCCACCGACGAGGCGACGACGCCCATCAGCCGCGGGTCGAAGGGCTTCGGGATCAGGTAGTCGCGCCCGAAGGTCAGTGTTTCGCCCTGATAGGCCGCTGCTGCCTCGGCCGAGGTGGTGGCGCGGGCCAGCTTGGCGATGCCTTCCACACAGGCGATCTGCATCGCGTCGTTGATCTGCGTCGCGCCCACATCCAGCGCGCCCCGGAAGATGAACGGGAAGCACAGGACGTTGTTGACCTGGTTCGGATAATCCGAGCGCCCGGTCGCCATGATCGCGCCCGGCGCGACCTCGGCCACCTCGTCGGGCATGATTTCGGGCGTGGGGTTGGCCAGCGCGAAGATGATCGGGTCCTTGGCCATGCGCGCGACCATCTCGGCCTTCAGCACGCCGGGGCCGGAGAGCCCGAGGAACAGGTCGGCGCCGTCGATCACCTCGCCAAGGGTCCGCAGGTCCGAGGGTTGGGCGAAGGCGGCCTTCTCGGGGTTCATGTCCTCGGCGCGGCCCTCGTAGACCAGACCGTGGATATCGCAGAGCCAGACATTCTCGCGCTTCACGCCCAGTTTCAGAAGCATGTTCAAACAAGCGATGCCCGCCGCCCCGCCGCCGGTGGAGACAACCTTGATGTCGCCGAACTCACGGCCCGACAGCTTGACCGCGTTGGTCGCGGCGGCGCCGACGACGATCGCCGTGCCGTGCTGATCGTCGTGGAAGACCGGGATACCCATGCGCTCACGGCAGATCCGCTCGACGATGAAGCAATCGGGGGCCTTGATGTCTTCAAGGTTGATCGCGCCGAAGGTCGGCTCCAGCGCGCAGACGATCTCGGCCAGCTTGTAGGGGTCGGGTTCGTGCAGCTCGATGTCGAAGCAGTCGATATTGGCGAATTTCTTGAAGAGGACGGCCTTGCCCTCCATCACCGGTTTTGAGGCCAGCGCGCCGATATTGCCCAGCCCCAGCACCGCGGTGCCGTTCGACACGACACCGACGAGGTTGCCCCGCGTGGTGTAGCGGGCGGCGGTGGTCGGATCGGCCTTGATCTCAAGGCAGGCCTCGGCCACGCCCGGCGAATAGGCGCGGCTCAGGTCGCGGCCGTTGGCCAGCGGCTTGGTCGCGCGGATCTCCAGTTTCCCGGGCTTGGGGAATTCGTGGTAATGCAGCGCCGCTGCGCGCATGGCCTGCTTGGCCTCGTCCTTCTTCGCGTCGCTCATGGGTCCCTCCCTCGAAACCAGCCTTCCAGATTTTGTTCAGCCTTAAACTATTCCTTTTGCGCCGCCAATCCCGACAGCTTGCCGCTGCGCGAAAGGCAGCCTTGACGGGGCGACAGGGCCTCCGTTCCCTGCCTTGCCGCGCATTGTCCCGGTCATAGCACGTTCCGTTCGGTCATGCGCGGGGGACATCCGTGCCTCCCGGTTGCGGGCCTTGCATCGGCGGGACGGAAGCGCGAAGCTGGATCAATTGGTCAATTATCCGGACATTGTCATGCCGTCTCCCAACCCGCTTCTGGATGCCGCCCTTGCCGTTCGCAAGAACGCTTATGTTCCCTATTCCAACTTTGCCGTGGGCGCGGCGATCCGCACCGTCGCGGGCACGATCTATTCCGGCTGCAACGTCGAAAACGTCGCCTATCCCCAAGGCACCTGTGCCGAGGCGGGCGCCATCGCCGCCATGATCGCCGCCGGCGAGACGCAGATCGCCGAGGTTCTGGTGCTGGCGGACAGCTCGCGCCCGGTGACGCCCTGCGGTGGTTGTCGGCAGAAGCTGAAGGAGTTCAGCGGCCCCGAGGTGAAGGTCACGATGACCAACCTTGAGGGCAATGATCTGGTGATGACGATGGGCGAGCTGCTGCCCGGCGCCTTCGACGCAGATCAGATGGATCGCACCTGATGGATGCCCGCGCCGTCATCGAAGCCGTCCGCGATGGCCGCCCGACCGCGGAGGGCATGCGCTGGTTCGCGGCGGGCTTGGCCAGCGGCGCGGTGACAGATGCGCAGGCCGGCGCCTTTGCCATGGCCGTCCTGCTCAAAGGCCTGCCTGAGGATTGCCGCGTCGCCCTGACCCGCGCAATGCGGGATTCGGGTGACGTCTTGCGCTGGGATCTGCCGGGGCCGGTGGTGGACAAGCATTCGACCGGCGGCGTGGGGGATTCCATCTCGCTGCTGCTGGCCCCCGCCTTGGCCTGCTGCGGTGCCTATGTCCCGATGGTCTCAGGCCGGGGGCTGGGCCACACGGGCGGGACGCTCGACAAGCTGGAGGCAATCCCCGGCTATATGGTCGATGTCTCCGAGGTCCGTCTGCGCGCGCTGATGCATGAGAGCCGCTGCGCCATCGTCTCGGCCTCCTCGCGCATCGCGCCGGCCGACAAGCGGCTCTACGCCGTGCGCGACGTGACCAGTACGGTCGAGAGCATCGACCTGATCACCGCCTCGATCCTGTCGAAGAAGCTGGCGGCGGGGCTTGAGGCCTTGGTGCTGGACGTGAAGGTCGGCTCGGGCGCCTTCCTGCCCTCGGCTGATCAGGCGCGGGGACTGGCGCAGTCGCTGGTTTCGACGGCGAATGGCGCGGGCTGCAAGACCTCGGCGCTGATTACCGACATGGACCGCCCGCTGGCCCTGACGGCCGGCAACGCGCTGGAAGTGGGTGAGGTCATGGACACGCTGACCGGCATCAACCCCACCGCGCGGCTGGTCGAGCTGACCTGCGCGTTGGGCGGCGAGGTGCTGGTGCTGGCGGGGCTGGCGCGCAATGCCGAGGCCGGGGCGCGGATGATCCGGGGGGCGCTCGACAGTGGCGAGGCGGCTGAGCGGTTTGGCCAGATGGTCGCCCTGCAAGGTGGCCCGCGCGATTTCGTCACCCGCTACGCCGAGCATCTGCCAAAGGCGCCGGTGATCCGTCCGGTGCCGGGCGTGGGCGTTCTGGCCGGCTGGAACACCCGCGCGGTCGGCGAGGCGGTGGTGCATCTGGGCGGCGGGCGGCTCAAGGGCGACGATGTGGTCGACCCGCGCGTCGGCTTCTCCGAGATTGCCGAGCCCGGGGATACGCTGAGTCCGGATCGCCCGCTGGCCATGGTCCATGCCGCCGACGAGGCCGGGGCCGAAGCCGCCATCGCCGCCCTGCAGGCCGCCGCCCGGTTCGGCGCGGCCCCCGTGGCGGCGCCCTTGGTACAGGAGCATGTCGCATGACCCGCGCCTTCCTGATTGTCCTCGATTCCGTCGGCTGCGGCGGCGCGCCCGACGCGGACAGCTTCTTCAACGACGGCATGCCCGACACCGGCTCGAACACCTTGGGCCATATCGCCGAGGCCTTTGCCGAAGGCCGGGCCGAGGACGGCCGCTCTGGCCCGCTACATCTGCCGAATCTCGACCGCCTCGGGCTGGGGCGGGCGATCGCGCTGGCCTCGGGCCTGCGTGCGCCGGGTCTCGGGGCCGAGCCGCAGGGCCGTTGGGGCGCCGCCACCGAGGTCTCGCGCGGCAAGGACACGCCGTCGGGCCATTGGGAACTCGCGGGCGTCCCGGTGCCCTGGGAATGGACCTATTTCCCCAAGACCGAACCCGCCTTCGACGCCGAACTCACCGCGCGGGTCTGCGAATTGGCGGGGACGGAGGGCATCCTCGGCAATTGCCATGCCTCGGGCGTGCCGATCATCGAGGCCTTGGGCGAAGAACACATGCGGACCGGCTGGCCGATCTGCTACACCTCGGCCGACAGCGTGTTCCAGATCGCCGCGCATGAGGAGAGTTTCGGCCTGGACCGGCTGCTCAAGCTCTGCGAAGACCTCGCGCCGCTGCTCCATGCCCGCCGGGTCGGCCGCGTCATCGCCCGGCCCTTCGTGGGCGCGCCGGGGGCGTTCAAACGCACCTCGAACCGCCACGATTACGCGATGGAGCCACCGGCCCCCGCGCTGATGGATTGGGCGCAGGCCGAGGGGCGCGTCGTCCATGCCGTCGGCAAGATCGGCGATATCTTCAGCCAGCGCGGGGTCTCGCATCTGCACAAGGGCAAGGGCGACGCCGACCTGATCGACCACATGCTGCGGCTGGCGGATGAGGCCGAGGAGGGCTCGCTCACCTTCGTCAATCTCGTCGAGTTCGACAGCCTCTATGGCCACCGCCGCGACATCTCGGGCTACGCCAGCGCGCTCGAAACCTTCGACCTCGCGCTCGGCGATTTCCTCAGCCGCCTCAAACCCGGCGACGTCGCCCTGTTCACCGCCGACCACGGCAACGACCCCAGCTGGCGCGGCACCGACCACACCCGCGAGCGTGTGCCGGTGCTGGTCCACGGCGCGGGCGCGGGCGAGATCGGCCTGTGCGCCTTCGTCGATGTTGCGGCCTCGTTGGCCACCCATCTCGGCCTGTCCGAAACCGGCCCCGGAAGGAGCTTCCTGTGACCGAAAAAATCGATCCCGCCCTGCCCAAGGTCGAATTGCACCTGCATTTCGAAGGGGCCGCGCCACCCGCCTTCATCCGGGGCCTCGCCAAGGAGAAGAACCTCGATATCTCGAAGATCTTCACCGAGGACGGGGGCTACGCTTACCGCGACTTCTGGCATTTCCTCGAGGTCTACGAGGCTGCGACCTCGACCCTGCAATCGCCTGAGGACTTTCACCGCCTCGCGCTCGCCGTGCTGGAAGACCGCGCGAAGGACGGCGTCGTCTATGCCGAGACCTTCCTGTCGCCCGATTTCTGCGGCGGCGGCGATGTGTCCGCGTGGCGCGAATACCTGCATGCCATCGAGGAAGCTGCGGCCATCGGCCAGCGCGACATGGGCATCACGCTGAAAGGCATCGTCACCGCGATCCGCCATTTCGGGCCCGAGAAATCCCGCCAGACCGCGCTCTGTGCGGCCGAGACCCGGAACGGTTTCCTGACCGGCTTCGGGCTCGCGGGCGACGAGAAGATGCACCATCCCAAGGACTTCACCTGGGCCTTCGACTGCGCGCGCGAGGCAGGGCTGCGGCTGACCGCCCATGCCGGCGAATGGGGTGGGGCGCAATCGGTCACGGATGCGCTGGACCATCTGAAGGTGGAACGCATCGGCCATGGTGTGCAATCCATCGACGACCTCGCGCTGGTCGATCGGATCGCCGAGGACGGCGTGGTGCTGGAGGTCTGCCCGGGCTCGAACGTCTTCCTTGGCGTCTACCCGACCTTTGCCGACCATCCGGTGGCGAAGCTGCGCGACCGCGAGGTGAAGATCACCCTCTCGACCGACGATCCCCCCTTCTTCCGCACCACTTTGGTCAAGGAATACGAGACGCTGGCCCAGACCTTCGGCTGGACAGAAGAGGATTTCCGCGCCATCAACGCGGACGCCGCGCGCGCCGCTTTCTGCGACGCCCAGACGCGCGACCGAATTCTGAACATCGTCGAGGGCAAAGCATGAGCGACCATCTCACTATCGTCACCCATCCGCTGGTGCAGCACAAACTCAGCATCATGCGCGACAAGGAGACCTCGACGTCGAAATTCCGCCAGTTGCTGCGTGAGATCTCGATGCTGCTGGCCTACGAGGCGACCCGCGAGCTGCCGACGCATAACGTCAAGATCCAGACCCCGATCTGCGAGATGGATGCGCCGAAGCTGGAAGGCCGCAAACTGGCGCTGGTGTCGATCCTGCGCGCGGGCAACGGCCTGCTCGATGGTATTCTGGAGCTGATCCCGGCCGCGCGCGTGGGCTTTGTCGGCCTCTACCGCGACCCCGAGACGCTGCAGCCGGTCGAGTATTACAACAAGTTGCCCTCGGACCTGCAGGACCGCTGGACCGTGGTCGTCGACCCGATGCTGGCCACCGGCAACTCCTCGGCCGCGGCGATCGATCTGATCAAGCAGGCGGGGGCGACGAATATTGTCTTCATGTGCCTGCTGGCCGCGCCCGAGGGCGTGCAGCGCATGAAGGAAGCGCATCCGGACGTGCGGATCGTCACGGCGGCGCTGGATGATCACCTCAATGACCATGGCTATATCGTGCCGGGTCTGGGTGATGCGGGCGACCGCATGTTCGGCACCAAGTAAACGCCCGCCGCAGGGGCGATTCGCTTGCGCCTGCGGCAGGATGGCACCGATTCGCGAATCAGTCCCGGGTCGGGCCTTTACTCGACCGAATCGGCAGGGCATTCTGGCACGCGGTAACAGGGGGTCAGAATGGTTGCCTTGAATCTAGTGGCAAAACGCCTTGCCGGGATGCTCGTGATCGTGGCGGCGGCCGGCAGTGCCTCGGCCCAGAGCGGTCGGTCCCCGGCCGAACAGCCGCCCGCCGATTACGCCGCGACGCAATATGTCGACTCGAACGGTTGCGTCTTCGTGCGCGCCGGGTTCAACGGCGGCATCAGCTGGGTGCCGCGTTTCGGCGACGACCGCCGCCCGATGTGTGGCTATGCGCCCACTCTGGGGGGCGCCGCCCCGGTTCAGGCGACCGCGCAGGGCTCGGTCACGCCGCCGCCCGCCCCGGCCCCGGTGACCGTCGCCGCGCCCGCCGAGAGCGGCTCGCGCATCCGCGTGCGTACCCCCTCCAGCGTCACCGCCTATGAGCCTGCGCCGGCAGCCCCCGCCCGCACGCGCACCCGGACCGCCCGTGCCCCGCAGGTCGTGACCGCGCCGCAGCCGCCGGTGGTCTATCCGTCCGAGGTGGCCCAGCCCCCGCTGCCGCGCCGTCGCAATGATTGGGCGGCCTGGGACGGGCTGAACCCGCGCGCCGGTGTCGGCTATGGCGCCGTGCGTCCGCAGGGCGGTTCGCGCTGGCAGGACGCCTATCTGCATGGCGAGCTGGCGACCAACCCGGTCGGTGACAGTCCGCGTCCCTCGGTCTCGACCATGGGCACCACGGCGGGCGTACAAGCCGCGCCGCAGCCGTCGCAACAGCAGGCGACGGGCCGGATGACCAACGGCCAGTATATTCAGGTCGGGACCTATGCCCGCCAGTCCAACGCGATGACCGCCATCGGGCATCTGCAGGCCAATGGCCTGCCGGTAGCGATGGGCCGCGCCGCTTCGGGCGGGTCGGAGTTCCAGATCGTGCTGGCCGGGCCGTTCACCGATGCCGCGACACGGGACCGGGCGCTGGCCCATGCCCGCGCGCTGGGCTATCGCGACGCCTTCGTTCGCTAAGGTCAGGGAAAGGTGGGGTGAAACCCCACCCTACGCCTGCGGCGCCTTCTGCCATTCCGGCAGCGGGAACAGCCGGTCGTAGGCCCAGTTGAAGGCCAGCGCGTAGGCCATGTAGAAAAGCGCGAAGGACAGGTCCATCACCAGCGCGTGCCAAAGCGAGACGCCGAGGTACCAGGCGATGAAGGGCATCAGCACGATCAGCAGCCCGCCCTCGAACAGCACGGCATGCAGCAGGCGGATGCGGGGCGATTTCAGCGTCGTGCCGGTTGTCCGGCGCAGGGCAAGGTCGAACAGCCAGTTGTAGAGCAGGTTCCACAGCGTCGCGAGCGTGGCGCTGACCACGCTGACCACGCCGATATCCTGTAGCGGCATGCCGAAGGCGAAGGCACCGAGGGGGACGACAAGCAGTAGCGCAATCAGCTCGAAGCTGAGGGCATGACGAAGACGGTCGAGGGGGGAGCGCATGGCAACCTCTTGTGTGCACGCCGGGTCGTCCCGGCCCTTTGCCCATCAGGGGGAGGTCGTCCTCACGTCTTTGGATATGCCCGTCCGGCGCCCGGTTTTCAAGCCTGCTGGGGCGATCAGCGGGCGCAGATCGCCTGCACGGTCAGCCATTCGCCATCGCTGAGCAGCGGATCGCCGCTACGGGTGCCGCCGGCGCTGTCGGCGAGGGCCTCGGCCAGCGCGTGACGCTCAGACGGGAGGGACAGGGCGTAGGGCGTGGGCGAGAGGCCGCGCTCGGTGAACCAAGCGCCCATTGCGGCGGCATCGGGCAAGGCCGGCGCGGCGGCGAGGCGCTGGCGGGCATAGCCGCGCAGGGCGTCCTCGGGCAGGTTGCCGGTGGTCAGCAGCGTGACCGTGGCCCCGGTCCCGGCATAGCGCAGCGTGTCCAACAGCGGGTCACGGGCCTGTCGCGCCAAGGCCTCGGCGCCGATGTAGCCGGCGAGGGCCTCGGGGCTGTCGAGCCGCGCCAGCAGCGCCTCGCCCAGCACCACGACCTGACCGGGCAGATGCGCGGCCTGCGCGCCGGGCACGCCCGCGACGACGACGATGCGCCAGTCACCGCCAAGGATGCGGTTGCGCAGAATGGCGAGGGATTGCCGCCCCTCGGGGTCGGCACAGACGCGCTCGCCCGCGGCGCTTTCCAGGAGTTCGTCCAGCGCGTCACGGCCGATCTGATCGCGCGCGGCGGGCGGCACAATGGCCGCGGTCCGCGCCACCAGCACCGCCGGCAGATAGAGCACCCCCACCAGCACCGCCGCCAGCGCAGCCCCGGCGAGGCCCAGCCGCAGCCAGGGCAGGGGGGGCTTGGGGCTCAAGGCGTTGCGGATCGTCTCGAGCGCCTCGATCAACAGGGCGTCTTCCAGCTCCAGCGTTTCGTCATCGCCTTCGGAGGGGGTGTAGACCGCGGGGCGCGTGCCCCGGTTGCGGCGCTGGACAGCCGGCAGGGACCAATGGCTCAGCGCCTGGCCCGATTTCGCGTCCGAGATGACGAGGCTGGATTCCCCCAGCCCCACGACCACGTCGCGTCGCTGATCGTCGGGACCTGCCCGCCAGACGCCCGACCCTTCGAGCCGCGCGTATTTATCAAGCGCCGTCATGCCTCAACTGCCGCCCGTTTTTTGTTCTGTGGGTCTGCCCCATGCTACAAGAGGCAGCCCACAGGCACCAGAGGGGGCGTGTCAGAGCGTTTTCGCCAGCGCGCGCAGCTCGAACTTCTGGATCTTGCCGGTCGAGGTCTTGGGCAAATCATGGAAGATCACGCGTTTGGGTGTCTTGAACCCGGCGAGACGCTCGCGCACGAAGGCGATGAGCTCGGCCTCGGTGGCCTCTGCGCCGTCCTTCAGCTCGACGAAGGCGCAAGGCACCTCGCCCCATTTGTCATCGGGCTTGGCGACCACGGCGCAGAGCGAGACGGCGGGATGGTGGGCCAAGGCGCCCTCGACCTCGACGGAACTCACATTCTCGCCGCCCGAGATGATGATGTCCTTCGAGCGGTCGGCAATCTTGATGTAGCCGTCCTCATACCGGAAGGCGATGTCGCCGGAATGGAAGAAGCCGCCCTTGAAGGCCTCGCGCGTGGCCTCGGGGTTGCGGAAATAGCCCTTCATCACCCCGTTGCCGCGATGCATGATCTCGCCCAAGGCCGCGCCGTCACGGGCCACGGGCTGCATCTCGCTGTCGAGAACGGTGATCTCCTCCATGAACGGCATCTTCACCCCGGTTCGGGCTTTCACCGCCGCGCGTTCGGCATCGGGCAGGGCGTCGAAGCCTTCGTGCCAGGTGCATTCGGTGGCGGGGCCATAGGTCTCGGTCAGGCCGTAAACCTGCGTGACGTTGAAGCCGAGCGGCTCGATTGCGGCCAAGGTCGCGGCAGGGGGCGGGGCGCCGGCGGTGAAGACCTCGACGACATGGTCGAAGGGTTTCCGCTCGCTCTCCTTGGCGGCGATGATGGTGTTCAACACGATCGGCGCGCCGCCGAAATGGGTGGCCCCCTCATCGGCGATGGCGTCATAGACCCCCTTCGCGGTGATGTCGCGCAGGCAGATAATCGCGCCGCCGAGGGCCGGGATCATCCAGGGGTGACACCAGGCGTTGCAATGGAACATCGGCACGATGGTCAGGTAGCGCGGATAGAGCGTCATGCGCCAGCTGATCGGCTGGGACATCGTGGCCAGATACGCGCCGCGGTGGTGGTAAACGACGCCCTTGGGCCGCCCCGTGGTGCCCGAGGTATAGTTCAGCGCCAGAGATTCCCATTCGTCTTCAGGCATGACCCAAGCGAAATCCTCGTCGCCCGAGGCCACGAGATCCTCATAGACCATATGCCGACCCGAGGCCGCGACGCCCGCCTGCGCATCCGGCACTTCGACGATCTTCGGCCCGCCGCCGATGATGATGCAGGCGCGCTCGACCAGTTCCACCAGCGAGCTGTCGATGATGGCCACCTTCGCCCCCGAGTGCTCAAGGACATAGGCGACCGTATCCAAATCGAGCCGCGTGTTGATCGAGTTGAGGATCGCCCCCGCCGCCGGCACCGCGAAATGCGCCTCGGCATGGGAGGGCACGTTGGGCAGCAGGACCGACACGACATTCCCCGGCACCACGCCCAGCTTCGCCAGCCCCGAGGCCAGCTTCGTCACCCGGCGATGGTACTCGGCATAGGTCCAACGGTCCGTGCCATAGACCAGCGCCTCACGCGTGGGGAACAGATCCGCCGCCCGGTTGAGGTGTGACAGGGGCGTCAGCGGCACATAGTTCGCCGCGCATTTCTCCAGCCCCGATTCATCCGCCAACCAACCCATGCAATCTCTCCCTCTTGCCAAGGTTTCGTCTTTCTGGTCAGCCATATTGGCGGCAGATCGAGCCGCCGAAAAGGGGCCGCGACCGCATGACCGCTCTGAGTGAAACGCCACAGGTCGCCCCGGGCCCGCAGCTGACGCCCGCGCCCGGCCCGAACCGCGTCTCTGCCGCCCTGCTGGCCGTGCTGGGCTATGCGATTCTGATCGGGTTCACCGACAATTACGTCCGCATCATCGCCGAGGAAGGCGGGCTGTGGCAGTTCCACGCCACGCGCACGGCGATGGCCGTCGTCCTGTTCGCGCTGGCGGCAAAGCCCATGGGGCTGCGGTTGCAGCCGGTGAACTGGAAGCCGTTCCTTGCCCGCTCGGCCGTGCATGCCAGTGCGATGCTGGTGTATTTCGGCTGCCTCGCCTACCTGACCGTCGCCCAGACTGCCGCCGGCCTGTTCACCGCGCCGATCTTCGTGCTGCTGTTCTCGCGCTTCCTGTTCGGCCATCCCTTGGGGCCGGTGCGCATCGCGGCCGTGGCCGTGGGCTTCGTCGGCGTGGTCATGGTGCTGGAGCCGGGCTCGCAATCACCCTTGGGCTGGGCCAGCCTGTTCCCGGTCGCCGCGGGCGCGGTCTATGCGCTGGGCAACCTCGCCACCCGCGAATGGTGCGCCGAGGAAAGCGCCGCCACCCTGACGCTGGGTTTCTTCGTGGCGCTGGGCATCGCCGGGCTGATCGGCATGGGGGTGCTGGCCCTCTGGCAGCCCGAGGTTCCGGCGGGCACCGATGGCTTCATCCTGCGCGGTTGGGTCTGGCCCTCGGGCGCGTTCCTGTGGTGGACCTTCGTGCAGGCGCTGGGCTCGGCCATCGCCGTGGGCTTGATGGTGCGGGCCTATCAACTAGCCGATGCCAGCCGCGTCTCGATCTTTGAATACGTGATCCTCCCGGTCTCGGCAGGCTGGAGCTGGCTGTTGTGGGGAGAATCGGTCTCGCTGCCTGCGGTTGTGGGCATGAGCCTGATTGTCGCGGCCGGGGCCATGATCGTGCTGCGTAACCGCTAACGTCCGCGCCAAGGTTTCCCATCTGGCGACAATCCGCAGCGAAGTGTTTGCCAAGGCAATTGCCGTCGCCAATGCCGTGCCGGTGCCAGAGTTAACCAGATTTTTACCTTAATTCGTCCGCGCCTTCGCCATGCGGCCCCGGCTGAATACCCTCATGGAAACGCCCGGCCACACAGGACCGGGGCAAACTGGGGGACAGACGCATGTGGGGCGATCTTGTCGGTGGCAGTACTGGTAAACGGGTTCGTATCACCCATTCCTTCGCGGATCGCGGCGATGCCTGGCCGTCGGCCATGGTCGCGGGCGCAAGCCGTCAGCGCAACGGGGCGGATGCCCTGTGCGAGGGCCTGATCGCCGACACGCTGGTCGCGACCGAGACGGGTTGGCGCCCGGTGCAAGAGCTGCAGCCCGGCGACCGGATCGTCACCTTCGACAACGGCATGCGCCCGCTGAAGGCCGTGCATGCCGCAACGCTGCACACCGCGGCCGAGCGCGCGCCGCGTCAGGTCTGGCCGATGCAGGTTCCGGCCGGCGCCTTGGGCAACCGAACCGCGATGCAGCTGATGCCGGGCCAGTCCGTCCTGATTGAATCCGACGCGGCCGAGATGCTGTATGGCGATCCTTTCTCGATGGTGCCGGCGTCGGTTCTGGACGGCCATAACGGCATCACCCGCACCGCACCGCAGGTCGAGACTGTCGTCGTCACGCTGGAATTCGACGAGGATGAGGTCGTCTATGCGAACGGCATGTTGCTGGTCCATTGCGCCGTCAGCCAGCCGGCCGCCGCGCGTCCGGGTGACAGCGCCGTGCTGCCCTATCAGCGTCTGACCGAGGCGCAGGCCCGCAGCCTGATGAAGGCCATGCACCAGCCGTTCTGAGACCGCTTGAAGGCCAGCCACGGCCCGGGCATCTGGTCCGGGCGCAGCCAGCCTGTCTCAGCCCTCGGACGGCAGCATCGCGGGGTTGTAGGCAACCTCCCACAGATGCCCGTCGGGGTCCTAAAAATCCCCGGCATACCCGCCGTAGACCGTCCCCTGCGCCGGCTTGACCACATGGCCGCCCGCCGTGACGGCCTGTGCCATGACCGTATCGACCTCGGCCCGTGAGCGCGTGTTATGCGCCAGCGTCACGGCCGTCGGGCTGATCGGCGTCTGCCGCAGCCCCGTGTCATGCGCGATATCCGCCTGCGCCCAGAGCGCCAGCGTCAGCCCGCCGGACAGCGGGAAGAACACCACCGATCCATGCTCGAATTCCTGACCGATGATGCCCTCGGTCTTGAGGCCCAGCCCGTCGCGGTAGAAATCCAGCGCGCGCTGTAGATCGGCCACGCCGAGGGTGATGAGGGAAATGCTAGGGTTCATATCCATGCCCTGTCCTTGAGGGCGGCAGCAGGCCACCCTATCCGGTCTTGGGCCGCCGCTCTCGCGGTGGAAGGACCTCGGTCGCACCGAGGGGCCGGGCCAACCGTCCCGCACCTAACCTGTTTCAGACGCCCTCAGCCTAGCCGCAGGGCAGGGGGGCCGCAAGCGAAACGCCCGCCCCCTTTCGGGAACGGGCGTCTCAGTCTCAGCGAAGGCGCTAGATCAGGCCGCGACCTTGACCGCGTTCGGGCCATAGAAGGTCTGACCCTTCTCGGCCATCTGGCGCAGCAGGGCGGGGCATTTGAAACGGGCACCGAAGCGGGCTTCGAGATCGTCGCAGATCGCCACGGCCTTCTTCGCGCCGATGATGTCCAGCCAGCCGAAGGGACCGCCCGACCACGGCGCAAAGCCCCAACCGAGGATCGCGCCCACGTCACCCTCGCGGATGTCTTCGAGCACGCCTTCCTCCAGCGCGCGGACGGCTTCCAGCACCTGCGCCATCATCAGACGGTTCTGCACGTCTTCCAGATCCGCGCCTTCCACGGTCGGGTATTTGTCGTTGAACCCGGTCCAATAGCCCTGACGCTTGCCGCTCTCATCATAGTCGAAGAAGCCGGCCTTCGACTTGCGGCCATAGCGCCCCTCGTCGACCATCCAGAAGACCACTTCGTCCACCGCGTCATCCGGGTAGTCGTTGCCCATCGCGGCCTTGGTGGCCTTGGCGATCTTGGCGCCCAGATCGAGCGAGGTCTCATCGACCAGCGTGATCGGCCCGACCGGGAAGCCCAAGAGCTTCGCGGCGTGATCGACCATCGGCATGGGCGTGCCTTCGGCCGCCAGACGCATCCCCTCGTTGATATAGGGGATGATGCAGCGGTTGGCGTAGAAGAAGCGCGCGTCATTGACGACGATCGGCGTCTTGCGGATCTGGCGGACGTAGTCCAGCGCCTTCGCGACAGCGCGCGGGCCGGTCTTGGCGCCCTTGATGATCTCGACCAGCAGCATCTTGTCGACGGGCGAGAAGAAGTGGATGCCGATGAACTGCTCGGGCCGGCTGGAGGCCGCGGCGAGCGAAGTGATCGGCAGCGTCGAGGTGTTCGAGGCGTAGATCGCGGTCTCCGGGATCACGGCTTCGGCCTTGGCGGTGACCTCGGCCTTGACCTTCGGATCCTCGAACACGGCCTCGACGATCAGGTCACAGCCTTCGAGATCGGCGTAATCCGTGGTCGTCTTGATTTTGTCCAGCAGCGCCTGCTTCTTCTCCTCGGTCGAGCGGCCCCGCTTGATCGCCTTGTCGAGGATGCCGGTCGAATAGGCTTTGCCCTTCTCGGCGGATTCGATGGTGGCATCCAGCAGCACAACCTCGATCCCGGCCTTGGCCGAGACATAGGCGATGCCCGCGCCCATCATGCCCGCGCCCAGAACGCCGACCTTGGTGACCTTCTCATCGGGCACTTCGGGGCGGTTCGCACCCTTCTCCAGCGCGCCCTTGTTGACGAAGAGCGAGCGGATCATGGCGCTGGACGAGGGGTTCATCAGCACATGGGTGAAGTAGCGCGCCTCGATCTTCAGCGCAGTGTCGAAGGGCACCTGCATGCCCTCATAAACGGCCGAGAGCAGTGCCTTGGCGGCCGGGTAAACGCCCCAGGTATTGGCATGGACCATGACCGAGGCCCCGACGAAGGTCGGGAAGCCGGGGGCCGAATAGGGCGCGCCGCCGGGGAACTTGTAGCCCTTGGTGTCCCAAGGCTTCACGAGGTCCGCATCCTTGGCGCCCAGCACCCAGGTCTTGGCCGCAGCGACCAGCTCGGCGGCCGGGACGACCTCGTCGATGATGCCGGCCTTTTTGGCCTTCACCGGATCATTGGCTTTGCCTTCCAGCAGCAGCGGAGCCGCGGCCATCGCGCCCAGCTTCCATGCCAGACGGGTGGTGCCGCCCGCGCCGGGGAAGATGCCGACCTTGATCTCGGGTAGGCCGATCTGAGCCTTGGGGTTCTCGGCCGCGAAGATGCGGTGGCAGGCGAGCGGGATTTCCAGCCCGATGCCCATCGCGGTGCCGGGCAGAGCGGCGGCGGTCGGTTTGCCACCCTTCTGCGTCTTGCGGTCCATGCCCGCGATCTCGATCTTCCGCAGCAGCGTGTGCATCGACATGATGCCGTCGAACAGGCCCTGCGCCGGGTTGTCACCCGCGTTCGAGCGCATGTCGGCAAGGACGTTCAGGTCCATGCCGCCGGCGAAATCCGCCTTGCCCGAGGTGATGACGATGCCTTTGACAGCCGCGTCGGCATGGGCCTTGTCGATGGCCGCGTCGAGTTCCTGAAGCCCCTCGAAGGACATCACGTTCATCGACTTGCCGGGCACGTCCCAGGTGATGATGGCGACGCCGTCGGCGTCCACGTCATAATGGAATTCGGTCATTTCTGGTCTCCCTTCGGCAGGTCGCGCGGGCCTTCCCAGGCGCTGCCGTCGTGATAGGTGAACCGGGCGTTGCCGCCCTCGATATGGATTTTCATGTCGACCTCGGTATAGGTCGCGACCTCGCCCTCGGATTTCGAGCCGACCACCAGGAACGAGGCCTCGGCATCCGAGCGGTTGACGAAGCGGTGCCCCTCAGCCACGCCCGCCTTCCAGGCGGCGCAATCGCCGGGATGCATCAGGGTCTCGCCGCTGTCCTCGGAAAGCACCAGCTCGCCCGACAGCACGATGGCGAATTCGTCTTCCTTCAGGTGCCAGTGCCGAAGCGAGGCCACGGCGCCGGGTTGCAGGTAGACGATATTGACCCCGAACTGCGTCAGACCCGCCGCTTGCCCCAGCCGGCGGGACGAACGCCCCGCCATCTGGCCGTTATAGGGCTCGGGGTAGATCGAGCCCTCCCGGTAGGGCGCCTGGGCGATGTCGATCTTCGGCATCAGACGCGCTCGATGATCGTCGCGGCGCCCATGCCCGAGCCGATGCAGAGCGTGGCAAGGCCGGTGCCCTTGCCGGTGCGCTCGAGCTCATCCAGCAGCGTGCCGAGGATGATCGCGCCGGTCGCGCCCAGCGGGTGACCCATGGCGATGGAGCCGCCGTTGACGTTGACCTTCGCGTGGTCGACGTCGAAGGCCTGCTCGAAGCGCATCACCACCGAGGCGAAGGCCTCGTTCACCTCGAAGAGGTCGAGGTCCGAGATCGCCATGCCGCTCTCGCGCAGGATCTTCTCGGTGACCGGCACGGGGCCCGTCAGCATGATGGTCGGATCGGTGCCGATCTTCGCGGTCGCACGGATGCGGGCGCGGGGCTTCAGACCGTATTTCTCGCCGAATTCCTTGTTGCCGATCAGGATCGCGGCGGCGCCATCGACGATGCCCGACGAGTTGCCGGCATGGTGGATGTGGTTCACGCGCTCGAGCTCGGGGTATTTCATCAGCGCGATCTTGTCGAAGCCCGGCATGACCTCGCCCATGTCCTTGAACGAGGGCTTCAGCGCACCCAGCGACTGCATGTCGGTGCCCGGCCGCATGTATTCGTCATGGTCGAGGATCGTCAGGCCGTTGATGTCCTTCACCGGCACCACGGTCTTGGCGAAACGGTTGTCCGCCCAGGCCGCCGCCGCGCGCTTCTGGCTTTCCACGGCCATGGCATCGGCCATGTCGCGGGTGAAGCCGTATTTCGTGGCGATGATGTCGGCGCTGATGCCTTGCGGCACGAAGTAATTATCGAAGGCGATCTGCGGATCGACAGCGATGGCGCCGCCGTCGGTGCCCATCGGCACGCGACTCATGCATTCGACGCCGCCGGCGACATAGGCCATGCCGGCCCCGCCGCGCACCTGGTTGGCGGCCATGTTCACCGCTTCCAGACCCGAGGCGCAGAAGCGGTTGATCGACACGCCCGGCACCTGCTCGTCAAAGTCCGAGGCCAGAACGGCGGTACGCGCAAGGCAGGCGCCCTGCTCGCCGATCTGGGTGACATTGCCCCAGATCAGGTCCTCGATCGCCCGGGTGTCGAGGTCCGAACGCTCCTTCAACGCGTTCAGCGCCACGGCCGAAAGGCGCGCGGCCGTGACCTCGTGCAGGCTGCCATCCTTGCGGCCCTTGCCGCGCACGGTGCGCACGGCGTCGTAGATATAGGCATCGGTCATGGGTGTCTCCTCAAGCCTTGGGCGCCCGGTCGGCAGGCGAGCCGGGCATCATGTCGTAGGGGTGTTTCCAGCCGGGCAGACCGGCGATGCGGTCCAGCCAGCGGTCGATATGGGGCCAGTCCTTGCGGTCGAAGCCGAAGGGTTCCGGGTAATAGAGATAGCCACAGCAGGCGGTGTCGGCGATGGTGACGTCGCTGCCCACGATGCAATCGCGGCTTTCCAGATGGGCGTTGAGCGTCGCGTAGGCGGCCTTGAGGCGGCCCTGCATGAAGGCGATGACCTCAGCCGGGCGCTTGTCCTCGGGGAGGAAGTTCATCAGGAAGCGGGTCATGCCGGCCTGGCTCGAGAGCTTGTGGTTGTCCCACAGGATCCAGCGCATCACTTCTTCCTCCTCACCGGCAGCACCACCCAGCTTGCCGGTCGCTTTCACGACATGCAGCTGGATCGCGCCCGACTGGCTGAGGACGGTATCGCCCTCGACCAGCACCGGCGCCTCGCCCATCACGTTGAGCGCCCGGTATTCCGGCGTGCGGGTCTCGCCGCCGAAGAAGTCGACATAGCGCGGGGTCCAGTCGTAACCGGCGAGGGTCATCGTCAGCGCCGCCTTGTACGAGTTGCCGGATTCCCCGAAGCAATAGAGCTGAGCCGTCATGGCGCGGTCCTTTCAGGCGTGGTGCGGGTGGAGAGGGCGAAAGGTGAGTATTTGAGACAAGGTGAGGGGGCGCGGTCAGGACTTGTTAACCATATCCCCGCCATACTTTGTTCACGGTACAGGCTGGAGAGCCGATGACCGTACAAGGTGATGCCATCCCTCCCTTCCCGAGAGCCGGCGCGACGTCCGTTGGCACAGGCGGGGAGGGATGTGCGCTCCTTCGCCCTCTCACCTTTTCCCAAGTACTCACGGGGTTTCCAAAGGGGGGCGTGCCCCCCTTTGGGCAGGGGGGTCGGGGGGCGGCAGCCCCCCGCCTGGCCCAACGGGAGACAAGGATCTTCGATCCGAAGGCGACGGGCGGGAGCCCTCACAGCGACCTCCCGATCAGTTCCTTCATGATCTCGTTCGTGCCGCCATAGATCCGCTGCACGCGGGCGTCGGTCCACATCTCGGCCACCGCGTATTCCTGCATGAAGCCGTAGCCGCCGTGGAGCTGCACGCATTCATCGAGCACCTGGCATTGCAGGTCCGACAGCCAGTACTTATTCATCGCCGCCATCTCGACCGTCAACTCGCCCTTCAGATGCGCGGCGATGCAGGTGTCGAGGAAGCTGCGCGCGACGACCGTGTTGGTCTTGCACTCGGCCAGCTTGAAGCGGGTGTTCTGGAACTGCAGGATCGGCTTGCCGAAGGCCTCGCGCTCCTTGCAATAGGCGATGGTGCGCTCGACCGCGCCTTCCATCGCGCCGACCGCGCCCGCGCCGATGATCAGCCGTTCCTGCGGCAGTTGCTTCATCATCTGGTAGAAGCCCTGACCCTCGACCCCGCCGAGCAGGTTCTCGGGCGGGATCGGCACATTGTCGAAGAACAGCTCGGAGGTATCCGCCGCCTTCAGCCCGATCTTGTCGAGGTTGCGGCCGCGCGTGAAGCCCTCGGCCCCGTCGGTCTCGACCACCATCAGCGACACGCCCTTGGCACGGTCATTGGGGTCGGTCTTCGCGGCGACGACGATCAGGTTAGCGTGCTGGCCGTTGGTGATGAAGGTCTTCTGCCCGGTCAGCCGGTAGACATTGCCGTCCTTCACCGCGCGGGTCTTCAGGTTCTGCACGTCCGAGCCGCCCGAGGGTTCGGTCATCGCCAGCGCCGCGACCAGCTCGCCCGAGGCCATCTTCGGCAGCCAGCGCTGTTTCTGTTCCTCGGTCCCGTAGGCGAGGATGTAATGCGCGACGATGCCGGAATGGATGCCGTTGCCCCAGCTGGCGAGGTTACCGCGCGAGGCTTCCATGACGATCACCGCCTCATGGCCGAAATCGCCGCCCGCGCCGCCGTATTCCTCGGGGATCGAGGCGCAGAGGAGGCCCATCTCGCCGGCCTGTGCCCAGGTCTCGCGATCCATCTCGCCCTGTTCGCGCCAACGCTCGAATTTGGGAGACCATTGCTCGTCGATGAACTGGCGCGTCATCTCGCCCAGCATGCGGTGGTCGTCGCTCATCCAGGGCGAAGGCAGCATCGGGAATGTCATGGTCGGGCCCCTCCCAAGGCCTTGTGATCGTTATTTTTTCCGCGCTTCCAGCTCGGAGTTGAAGATCCTCAGGCGGTGCTGAAGATTTTCGCCATGCGTCACGGAATCGAAATGCTCGAAAAGGAAGGACAAAGCCTCGCCTTCATCGAGCCCGGCATCGGACGCGAAGCGTTTCAGACGGCGATAGCCATCCTCGGTCATGGCGACCGGGAAACGGCGGGTCAGGCGCAGACGCTTGGGCATCACTCCTCCGGCGACTGGTAGCTCTCGACCTCGGCGAGGATCGCCGGATCGGTAGTGCGTGAGGGCGCGTCGTGCAGCGCCCCCAGCCAGCCCACGCGGGATTCCACGCTGGCATTGTACTGCGCCTCGAACGGCGTGCCGGGGGCCATGGTGCCGGCCATCAGCTCGATCCCGTCTTCGGTGCGGAAATAAAGGGGCGTGCCGCAGGTCCGGCAGAAGCCCCGCCACGCCACCGAGGACGAGGCCCATTCCGAAGGCGTGCCCGTCCAGGTCACCGCCTCGGGCTTCACCTGAAGAAGCGGAGCGAAGGCGTTGCCGGTGGCGCGTTGGCACATCCGGCAATGGCAGATCACCGCCTTGGTCGGGCCAGAGGCCACCCGGTAGCGCACGGCGCCGCATTGGCAGCCGCCGCTGAAACCCGGATGGTCGGTCCAACCGTCTGACACCTTTGCCCCTCCCCGGCTCAGATCAGAACGCTTCGGCGTCCAGCGCCATCACCGGCTCGGCGCCCGACTGGATGCGGGCCAGATGCATCCCGGTGGCCGGCAGCTGACGGGCCATATAGTAGCGGCCGGTCTTGATCTTCGTCTCGTGGAACGTGGCGTCAGAGGTCCCGGCCGCCAGCGCCTCGGACGAGGCCTTGGCCATCATCGCCCACATGAAGCCAAGGCAAACATGCCCGAACATGTGCATGAAGTCCGTGGACCCGGCGAGCGCGGCATTGGGGTTCTTCATGCCTTGCTGCATGAAATACATCATCGCCGCTTGCAGGTCCTTCGATGCGGCCTTCAGGGGCTCGAGGAAGGGTTCCTTCAAAGCCTCATTGCCCTCGTTCTCCTTGATGAAGCTCTTGATCATTTCGAAGAAGCCCATCGCCGGCTTGCCACCCTCGGCGGCCAGTTTGCGACCCACGAGGTCCAGCGCCTGCACGCCGTTCGCGCCTTCGTAGATCATGGCGATCCGGGCGTCGCGGGCGAATTGGGACATGCCCCATTCCTCGATATAGCCGTGGCCGCCATAGACCTGCTGGGCCTGCACCGCCATGTCGAAGCCCTTGTCGGTCTGGAAGCCCTTGATCACCGGCGTGAGCAGCGAGATCAGCCCCTCGGCCTGTGCGTCGCCAAGGCGATGCGCGCGGTCGATCAGATGCGCCCCCCAGAGGGTGAAGGCACGGGCGCCCTCGATGAAGGATTTCTGGTCCATCAGCATGCGGCGGATATCGGGATGCACGATCAGCGGATCGGCATTGCCGCCCGGGTTCTCGGCGCCGGTGACGGCGCGGCCCTGCAGGCGGTCCTTGGCATAGGCGACGGCGTTCTGATAGGCGGCTTCAGCCTGCGCATAGCCCTGCAGGCCCACGCCCAGACGGGCCTCGTTCATCATCACGAACATGGCGCGCATGCCTTTGTGCAGATCGCCGATCAGATAGCCGGTCGCCTCGTCATAATTCATGACGCAGGTGGCGTTGCCGTGGATGCCCATCTTCTCTTCGATCTTGCCAACCGAGACGCCGTTGCGGTCGCCCAGCGAGCCGTCGTCCTTCACGAGGAATTTCGGCACGATGAAGAGCGAGATGCCCTTGGTGCCCTCGCCGCCGCCCGGGGCCTTGGCCAGCACCAGATGGATGACGTTCTCGGACATGTCGTGATCGCCGGCCGAGATGAAGATCTTCTGGCCCGAGATCTTGTAGCTGCCGTCGTCCTGCGGTTCGGCCTTGGTGCGGATGAGGCCCAGATCGGTGCCGCAATGCGGCTCCGTCAGGTTCATCGTGCCGGTCCATTCCAAGGAGACCATCTTCGGCAGATAGGTCGCCTTCTGTTCGTCAGAGCCCGCGGCGAGGATCGCGTTGATCGCGCCATGGGTCAGGCCCTGATACATGTTGAAGGCCATGTTCGAGGACACGAAGATCTCGCCCACGCCGGTAGCGAGGACATAGGGCAGGTTCTGACCGCCATATTCCTCGGGCAGGTCGAGGCCGTTCCAGCCGCCTTCCTTCATCTGCGCGAAGGCATCCTTGAAGCCGGTCGGCGTGTAGACGATGCCATTTTCCAGCCGGCAACCCTCGGTGTCGCCCACCGTATTGAGCGGCGCGAGCACGCCCTCGGCCAGCTTGCCGGCCTCCTCGAGGATCGCGGCGGTGAATTCGGCTTCCAGCTCATCATAGCCGGGGATGCCGGTCTGGGTGGCCTTGAGCACGTCATGCAGCAGGAACTGCATGTCCTTCACGGGAGCGGTGTAGGTGGGCATGTCGCTATCCTCCGGGTTTGGCCGCACCCTGCGGGCGGGCCGGTCGTCTGTGTCTGCTCTCGCGCCTTGGGGCGCGGGTTATTCGGCGGCGGGACGAAAAGCCGCCAGCATCTCGGCGCCGCTTTCAAGCTGCGCGCGCAGCTCGTCGATCGCCTCGGTCAGCTCGTCGCGCTGCTGCTCCATCTGCGCCAGACGCTCGCGCGCGGCTTCGATGGTGCGTTTCAGCTGCTCGCCTTTCTGGTCGCCCCGGTCGTAGAGGTTCAGAAGCTGCCGCATCTCCTCGAGCGCGAAGCCGAAGCGCTTGCCGCGCAGGATCAGCTTCAGCCGGCCGCGGTCACGGCGGGAGTAGAGACGCTTCTGGCCCTCACGGAACGGGCTGATCAGCTCCTTCGCTTCGTAAAACCGCAGGGTGCGCGGGGTGACGTCGAACGCCTCGCACATCTCGCGGATGGTCATCAGATCCTGGTCCATGTCACACCTCGTGGGGTCGGGGATTGGCCCCGTCAGGAGTGAACATAGCGCGCTTGAAGGAAGAATGAAGAAAACTTGACGTTAACGTAAGTCGAGACGCTGCGTCACGAGATTGACGTTGACGTCAGGTCGGCTTCCTGGCGTCGGGAGGGGGCGGGTGAGGGGTTTCGCCCTTGTCCGGCATGCCTCCGGCACGCAGGCCTCGGGCGACGGAAGAAGGGGGGCGCTGCCCCCTCGGCCTGCGGCCTCTCCCGGCGGTGCCACGGGCACCGCGTTCGCGGCTGAAACGCTCCACTGGAGCGTTTCCGGGACGTCGCTCACCCCCCGGGATATTTTCGGAACGAAGATGGGAAAGAGGGTCGCGCGCCTCTCTCACCTTGTTGCAAATACTCACGCGGCGCTGGGTTTTGCTTGGCCGGTGGGGCAGGGGATCAGGCCTTCGTTTCGTCCTCGGCGAGGCGGGCGGCCTCGTCGCGCAACTGCTTGAGATCCTCGATGGTGACCGCCAGTTCCTCGCGTTGCTTGGTGAGTTCGCCGAGCTGGCGGTTGGCCATGTCGACGAAGGCGTCAAGCTGCGGCTTGGTGCCCTGCTTCTCGTAGATGAGCAGCCATTGGCGCAGTTCTTCCAGCGCGAAGCCGAAGCGGCGGCCGCGCAGGATCAGTGTCATGCGGGCGACTTCGCGCGGGCCGTAGAAACGGTTGCGGCCTTCCTTCTCGGGCTTCAGGAGCTCGATATACTCGTAATAGCGCAGTGTGCGCGGCGTCACGTCGAAGCGTGCGCACATTTCCTTGAACGACAGTTTCGTCTCGCTCATCTCCGGCAGCCGCCCCCTCCGCAACCCGGTCTTTCTGTTGCGCTGCAGCGTAAGGGAGCCCCCGGACAGAGGCAACCGGATTGACGCCGGGGCCGGTCAGCAGCGGGATGCCCCCGCCCTTGCCAAAGGCCCGGCTTTCCCCCATCCCTTGATCGCAAGGATTTGAACGGCAGGACAGAGCGATGACCGACCCCGCAACCGATCCCACCGCGGCGCAACGCTTCATCGAGGCGATCCCGCATTCCAAAGCGCTAGGCATGCGGCTGGAAGCGATCGGCGACGGCAAGGCGGTGATCTCGATGCCCTATGACGAGCGCTTCATCGGCGATCCCTCGACCGGCGTGATCGCGGGCGGCGCGGTCTCGGCGCTGATGGACACCTGCTGCGGGGCGGCGGTGATGTCCTTTCCGGGCGCGCGGGGCACGGCGACGCTGGATCTGCGCATCGACTACATGCGCGCGGCGAAGCCCGGCCAGCGGATCACCGCGCGGGCCGAATGCTACCACGCCACCCGCACCGTCGCCTTCGTCCGCGCCACCGCGCATGATGAGGACGAGACGCTGCCGGTAGCCTCGGCCTCGGGCGCCTTCACCATGCAGAGCGTGACCAAGGAGGGCGAGGCATGAGCCGTCCGAAGCCCGAGCCGGTGCAGGTGGTCAAGGAGCGGCGCGACCGGGCGCTGAAGACCCTCGTCGGCGGCATCCCCTATGTGCAGTTCCTCGGCATCCAGTTCGACCGTCGCGGCGACGAGCTGACCGCGGTGCTGCCCTTTGACGAGAAGCTGATCGGCAACCCTTTCCTACCGGCCATTCATGGCGGCGTGACTTCGGCCTTCCTCGAGATCACCGCGATGATCGAGCTGAGCTGGTCGTCGCTGTGGGAGGATATGGAGAAGGGCACGCTGGACCCGCGTGCTTTGGACGAGAGCCATATGCCACGCCTGCCGAAGACCATTGATTTCACGGTGGATTATCTGCGCTCGGGCCTCCCGCGCGATGCCTATGCGCGGGCGCGGGTGAACCGCTCGGGCCGGCGCTATGCCTCGGTGCATGTCGAGGCCTGGCAGGACAACCGCTCGCGGCTGTTCGCGCAGGCGACGGGCCATTTCCTGATCCCCGGCAAGGATCCGCGTCCTTGACCCCATTGACCCATGGCCGGGTGCTGAAAATCGCCCTGCCGATTGTCGCCTCGAACGTGACGGTGCCGCTTCTGGGCCTCGTCGATACGGCCGTCGTTGGGCAATTGGGCGAGGCCGCGCCGATCGGGGCCGTGGGCCTCGGCGCGGTGATCCTGTCGGCCTTCTTCTGGATGTTCGGCTTCCTGCGCATGGGCACCACGGGTCTGGCGGCGCAGGCGCATGGCGCGGGCGATGTGGCCGAGACGAGCGCGATCCTGAAGCGCGGTCTGCTCATTGCCTTCGCGGCGGGTTTCGCGATGGTCGTGCTGCAGGTGCCGCTGGCGGCTGCGGCCTTCAAATTGGCGCCGGGATCGGAAGGGGTCGAGAGCCTCGCGGCGCAATATCTGCAGATCCGCATCTGGGGGGCGCCGGCGACCATCGGCATGTATGCGCTGACCGGCTGGCTGATCGCGCTGGAGCGCACGCGGGCCGTGATGGCGCTGCAGATGATCACCAATTTCGCCAATATCGGCCTCGATCTGTGGTTCGTCCTGCATCTGGGCTGGGGCGTGCCGGGCGTGGCGCTGGCGACGCTGATCGCGGAATGGTCCGGGCTGCTGTTCGGGCTGTGGCTGGTGCGTGACGGGCTGCGGGTCGCGGGCGCGCGGATCTTCGACGCGGGCAAGCTGCGGCGGATGGCGATGGTCAACAGCCACATCATGATCCGCTCGATCCTGCTGCAGGCCTGTTTCACCTCCTTCTTGTTCCTGTCCTCAGGCCGCGGCGATCTGGAGATCGCGTCGAACCAGATCCTGCTGCAATTTCTTGAGGTCATGGCCTATCTGCTTGACGGTTTTGCCTTCGCCGCCGAGACGCTAGTCGGACAGGCGGTGGGCGCGCGTTCCCGCGACCGGCTGGGGCGGGCGGTGCGACTGACCTCGACATGGGGCGTCACGGGGGCGCTGTTGATGTCCGCGCTCTTCGCGCTGGCGGGGCCGAGCATCATCGACCTGATGACCACGGCCGCCGATGTGCGCGCGGAGGCACGGCACTATCTGCCCTGGGTGATCGCGGCGCCGTTGATCGGCATCGCCGCGTGGATGTTCGACGGGATCTATATCGGCGCGACCTTCACGCGCGAGATGATGGTCACCGCGGCCCTCTCCGCCGCGACCTATGCCCTTTGCGTCTGGGCCTCATGGGGGTATGGGAACCACGGGCTGTGGCTCTCGCTCATGGTCTTCAACGCCGCGCGCGGCCTGTCGCAGGCTGCCCTCTATTCCCGGATACCCCGGTCTTTGCATGACGCCTGAACTTGTGACCCGCCTCTTCACCCGCCCAGACGGCAGCTACGCTTTCGCCCGTTGGGGCCGGCCCATCGTGCCAATTGTCTTTGGCACCGATGATGCGACGCTTGCCACGGTCAAGGGTGCGATCGAGGTCGTGGTGGCGATGTCGGGGCACAAGATGGCCGAGACGGATCCCGAGCTCGGCGCGAATCTGATGCTGTTCTTCTTCCGTGACTGGGACGAGCTCTTGGCCGTGCCGGACCTCGACCGGCTGGTCGAGGGGCTGGGGGAGCTGGTGCCCCGGCTGAAGGCGCAGGGCGCGAACCAGTACCGCGCCTTCCGCTTCGATCCCGAGGGGACGATCAAGGCGGCCTTCTGCTTCGTGCGGATGGACGAAGCGATGGCCGAGATCCCGGCCGAGGATCTGGCGCTGTTGCAGGCGGTGCAGGTGATGGTGCTCTGGGCCGACGGTGCCTTCCGCGAGCTGCCGCCACTGGCGCGGGCGAATGGCGTGGCGGTGCTGCGGCCCGAGATCGCCGATGTGATCCGCGCCTGCTATGATCCGCGGATGCCGGCAGTGGCGACGGATGCGAGCCATGCGCTGAGGGTGGCCGCGCGGCTGAGCGCGGGTTGAGCGGGTTTGCCCGGCGGCACGCCGGGCCGCGCCCGACCCTCCCCCCGGGAGGGCGCCCTGTTGGCCGCGCGCACCGATCCGTCGTTATGGGCGTGAGGGCGATGGTTCCCCGCCCCGGCGTTTGATGCGCCCACCCAGGGTCGGGCGCGTCCCTTCTCACGTCAGGCGACCGGGTCAAACCTTGACACCGCCCCCTGCGCCCCGCACAACTCGTTGAAATTCCTGACCCCCGGCAGCAAGGCCACGGCCCGCCAGACCGGGACAGCGCCGAGGCGGGCCGATGCACCAATTCCCCGTGACCGTCTATTACGACGAGACCGATCTCGGCGCGATCGTCTACCATGCGAATTACATGAAGTTCATCGACCGCGCCCGCGCCGATTGGGTGCGTGGCATCGGTGTCGATCAGAACGCGCTGAGGGAACAGGGCTTCGTCTTCGTCGTCCACCGGATCGAGGCCGATTTCCTCGCGTCCGCGAAGCTGGAGGACCAGCTGATGATCCGCACCAATGTGATGGAGGTCACAAGGCTGCGGCTGATCCTCGACCAGCGGGTCTATCGCGACCGGACCTGCCTGTTCCGCGCGCGGGTGACCATCGCACTGGTCAGCCTCGACGGCAAACCGCGCCGCCTGCCGGAACAACTGACGGCGCTGGGCGATCTCGGCGCTTTGATGGTGATGTGAGGAGGGCCCATGCATAGCTACCCGGTCACCGTGCATTACGAGGATACCGACCTCGGCGGTATCGTCTATCACGCCAATTACCTGAAGTTTATCGAGCGCGCCCGCTCGGCCTGGGTGCGCAGCCTCGGCATTGATCAGGTGGCGATGCGGCGCGAGGGCGTGGTCTTCGTCGTCCACCATATCGAGGCCTGGTTTCAGGCGCCTGCGACGCTGGACGATGCGCTGACGGTGACCACAAGCGTGGCCTCGTCCAGCCCGGCGCGGCTGGTGCTGGAACAGGTCGTCGACCGCGACGGGCTGCCGCTTTTCCGGGCATTGGTCACGCTGGTGTCAATGTCGACCGAGGGGCGCCCGCGCCGACTGCCCCCGGAACTGCGGGCGTTAAGCGGAAACACGTAACATTCCCGTGCTGCTATTGGTGTTTCTCTTGGAAACACGCTAGAATCACGGCAAAGAGGGTCGCCGCATCGCAGCGGCCCCACGAGGCGTGTGCAAGAGCAGGACAGACGGCATGGATACCTCCACCCTGGCGCAAGCCAGCGAACTCGATTTCTCGCTCATCGCGCTGTTCATGCGCGCCACGCTGACCGTGAAGCTGGTCATGCTGATGCTCATGGTGGCCTCGTTCTGGTCCTGGGGCATCATCATCCAGAAGCACCTGGTGTTCCGCCGCGCCCGCCGCGATGCGCAGCGCTTCGACACGGCCTTCTGGTCGGGCGAACCGCTGGACGAGCTTTACGCCCGCATCGGCTCGACCCCCGACAGCAGCCCTGAGCGCATCTTCTCGGCCGGCATGGCGGAATGGCAGCGGTCGCATCGGCAGGACGGGGCGCTGATCCCCGGCGCGGCGCAGCGCATCGACCGCTCGATGGACGTGGCCATCAACCGCGAGGTGCGGGAGCTGAACTCGGGCCTGACCTTCTTGGCGACCGTCGGCTCGGCCAGCCCCTTCATCGGTCTGTTCGGCACGGTCTGGGGCATCAAATACGCCTTCGAGGAAATCGCCATGGCCCAGTCGACCAACCTGGCCGTCGTGGCGCCCGGCATCGCCGAGGCCCTGCTGGCCACGGGCCTGGGCCTGCTGGCGGCTATCCCGGCGACGATCTTCTACAACAAGCTTTCCGACGACAGCGAGGCCATCACCGCAGGTTACGAGACCTTCGCGGATGAGTTCGGCACGCTTCTGTCGCGCAACCTGGACGGCTGAGCCATGGGTGCGCAAGCCATCAAACGCTCGGGCGGTTCGGGGACACGGGGCCGCCGCCGCGGTCGCTCGGCCAAGATGTCCGAGATCAACGTCACGCCCTTCGTGGACGTGATGCTGGTGCTGCTGATCATCTTCATGGTCGCCGCGCCGATGCTGGTCGTGGGTGTGCCGGTGGAACTGCCGCGCACCGCAGCCGGCGCCCTGCCGGCCGAGCAGGAAGAACCCCTGTCGATCACGCTGGACGCGGATGGCGGCCTGACGCTGATGACGACCCCGGTGGCCGAAGCCGACCTGATCCCGCAACTTCAGGCCATCGCGGCCGAGCGTTCGGGTGACCGGGTCTTCCTGCGCGCGGACGGGGCGATCCCCTATGCCCGCGTCGTGCAGGTCATGGGCGCGCTCAATGCCGGCGGGTTCAACAACATTGGATTGGTCACCGAAACCGGTGGACCTACCTTCGGAGCCTCGGCCGGGCAGTAAGCCCGTGTGCCGACAGGACAGAGAAAGCGAACGGCGCGGACATGGTGGCGATGGCACAGGTCCAGATGAACACGGGACAGAAGGTCTCGGCCCTGCTGCATGGCGGGCTGATCCTTTGGGTGCTGGTGTTCGACATCTTCGGCGCGCCCGATCAGTCGCATGAGCCGGCGGTGACGGAGGTGGCGATCATCTCGTCCGCCGATTTCGCCGAACTGACGGCCGCGACGCCGCCCGCCCCCGCTCCGTCACCTGCGCCGGTGGAAACCCCGGCGCCCGCGCCGCGTCCCGAAGCCATCGCCACGCCCGAGCCCGTCGCCCCGCCGCAGCCGGTGACCCCGCCCGAGCCCGTCGCGCCGCCGGCGCCCGCTCCGGCCCCGACGCCCGCTCCGG
>NZ_LRRR01000038.1 GCF_001691415.1 Pararhodobacter sp. CCB-MM2 | reverse complement strand
GGGCGAGGGTGGGGTCAGCGCCTCGACCGCTTGTGCCAGCGCGATCAGCGAGGGATCGTCGCCGCCGCGTCCGGCGAGGGTCAGGCCCATCGGCATGCCGGTGTCGGCCATGATGCCCATCGGCACCGTCACCGTCGGGATGCCGAAATGCCGGATCGCCAGATTGCCGTTGGCCACCCATGTCCCGTTGCGCCACGCCAGATCGGCCGAGTCCGGGCTGACATCCGCATCCGCCGGCGCCACATCGGCCAGCGCCGGGAAGATCACCGCGTCGAGGCCTTCGGCCTCCATCCACAGCGCCATGTCCTGCCGCCGGGTTTCCTCCAGCCCCGCCAGCCCCTCGGCCAGATGGGGAATGGTGCGGAAATCCTCGCAGGGATGGGCGCGGGCGTGATCGGGATACTGGGCGATGTCGTCGTCGAAGCCGGTGTATCGGTCGGGCAGGGCGCCGTCCGGCTGCGGGAAGATCGTGGCACCGTCGACCTGCGCCAGCCGGTTCAGCCGCGGATCGCCGTTGGCACGCAGGAAATCGTCCCAGGCCCAGACCGAGAGGTCGACGATCTCGCGCTTCAGATAGGCGGGCGAGACCAACCCGCGCGTGGCGATGGTCGGCGCACCGGGGCGGTCGCCCTCATAGCGCGTGACGAGGGCGAAATCGTCGAGGAGCACGATCTCGGCCCCGGCCTGTTCCAGTTTCACCCGCAGCTCGGCCCAGAGGGCTAGGATCGAGGCGCGTGTGTCGATCCGCTGGCCGGTCGGGCCGCCGATCCCGCCGTCTGGATTGGTGCCGGCGCGGGGATCGGCGTTGAGATACATCGCCGGAATGCCCAGCCGCTTGCCTGCCAGCGCGCCGGTTCCGCTGAGCGCCGACCAGGACGGCGGGCGGGGCGGGGCGACGGGAACCCAAGGCTGGCGGCGCCAGAAGTCGCCATCCGTACGCGGGTCCTCGACGCCGAGGATGTCCATCACCAGCAGCAGATCCTCGACCGACCTTGTGTGTGGCACGACGACATCCATCGTCGGCACCAACGGCCAGTTTCCGCGGACCGAGATCACCCCGCGTCCCGGCGTATAGGCGCAAGACCCGTTCAGCGCGGCCGGGGCCCGGCCCGAGGACCATGTCTCCTCGCCCAGCCCGAAGGCGCCGAACCCTGCCGCTACCGCGCTGCCCGATCCGTTGGACGAGCCCGACGCGAAGGCCGAGGTCAGCCATTCCCCCGACCACGGCGATTCCGCGCGCCCGTGCAATCCGCGCTGCATCCCGCCATTGGCCATCGGCGGCATCGTCGTCAGCCCCAGCAACACGGCCCCTGCTGCGCGCAGGCGCTCGATGGCGAAGCTGTCCTCCTGCGCAATGAGGCCCGCGAAGGCGGGGGAACCCGCGTCCACCGGAAGGCCCTTGGTCTTGAAGCTGCCTTTGGCCGTATAGGGGATGCCGTCGAGCGGCCCCAGCGCCTGCCCCGCCGCACGCCGTCGGTCCGAGGCCATGGCATCCTCGAACAGCGTGGGGCTGAGAATCGGCACTGCGTTCAGCAGCGGGCCCGCGCGGTCATAGGCGGCGATGCGTTCCAGCGCTTCCATGGCGAGGGAGACGGCGGTGACCTCACCGGCCTCCAGAGCTTGGGCGAGCGCCCGCAACCCGCGGTGGGCGATCATGGGCCCGTGGCCCCGCTGCGGGGGCTCGGTTGCTGCTGGGTGATGCAATGGATGCCGCCACCGCGCGCGAACAGTTCGCGCGCGTCGACGGTGACGATTTTGCGGCCCGGATAGGCCTCGGCCAGAATGGCGGCGGCACGGGCATCGGCCTGTTCCTCGCCAAAGCCGCAGGCGATGACGCCGTCGTTGCACACGAGGTGGTTGACGTAGCTGTAATCGACAAAGCCATGCGCGTCGCGCTGAGCCTCGGGCGCGGGGAGGTCGATGACCTCCAGCCTGCGGCCGTATGCGTCGGTCTGCTGCGACAGCAGCGCGCGCAGCTCGGTCGAGAGGGCGTGGTCGGGATGGCCGGCATTGCGCTGGTCATGCAGCAGCACCATGCCCGGCTGCGGGAAGGTGGCGACGATATCGACATGGCCGCGCGTGCCGAAGGTGTCGTAATCGCGCGACAATCCCCGCGGCAGCCAGATCGTCTTCGAGATGCCGAGCGTGCGCGCCATCTCGGCCTCGACCCGGCGTTTGTCGGCCAGAGGGTTGCGGCCCGGATCCAGCTGAACCGTCTCGGTGAGCAGCAGCGTGCCCTCGCCATCGACATGCAGTCCGCCGCCTTCGTTGACCAGAAGCGAGGGGATCACCGGTGCGCCGACGAGGCCGGCGATGAAGGCGGCGAGGGCGTTGTCGCGGCCGCCTTCGGACCATTCCGCGCCGCCCCAGCCGTTGAAGATCCAGTCGACGGCGGCCAGCTGTCCGGCAGCGTCATGCGCGAAGGTCGGGCCGAAATCGCGCAGCCAGAACTCGCCCAGCGGATGGTCGATCACCTCGATGCCGGAGCCCAACATTGCATGGGCGCGCGACATTTCGCTGGGGTCGCAGATCATGCTGACCGGCGCAAAGGCGCTGACCGCATGGGCGACGGCGGCCCAAGCGGCATAGCCGGCCTCGCGCTCGGCCGAGGTCTCGCCCAGCGTCTGGCCCTCACGCGGGAAGGCCATCCACACGCGATCCTGCGGGGCGGTTTCGGGCGGCATGGTCCAGACGGTCATCGGCAACCTCATTGCGGGGCGGGGTGCCCTGTCAAAGGGTTAGCATCCCCGCCTTCGCGCCGTCCAGCACCCGCGCGCCCGGCGGGTCAGGCCGTCTTGAAGCGCGCCACGGCCTCGTCCGTGCCCTTCACCAGCAGCCCGAGGTCCGAGCCCACGGCGACCATGGTGAAGCCCGCTTCCAAATAGCGCGCGGCATCGACCGGGTTGGGTGCGAGGATGCCAGCGGCCTTGCCTGCCGCCTGAGCCGCCTTCAGCACCGACAGGATCGCGGCCTGCACGGCGGGGGCGCCGGGGTTGCCCATCTCGCCCATGTTGGTCGACAGATCACCCGGCCCGACGAAGAGGGCGTCGACGCCGTCGATGGCGGCGATCTCGGCGGCGTTCTTCACCCCGTTCTCGCATTCGATCTGCAGCGCCAGGTATTGCTGGGCGCGGGCGTTCGGGTGGTAGCCCTTGATCCGGCCGAAGGCATTGGCGCGGTGGGCGACCGAGAAGCCGCGAATGCCGGTCGGGGCGTATTGCGTGGCGGCCACGGCAGCGCGCGCCTGCGCCGCGTCGCGGATGTTCGGGATCATCAGGCTGCGCGCGCCGCCATCCATCAAGGGTTTGATGACATTGGGTTCGTCCGAGGGGACGCGCACCACGGCCTCGCAGCCATGACCCTTCACCGCCTGCAATTGCGCCACGATCAGCGGCAGGTCGTTGGGGCTGTGCTCGCCATCAATCAGCAGCCAGTCGACGCCCGAACCGGCGACGATCTCGGTCGAGAGGGGCGAGGCCAGCGAGCACCACAGGCCGATCGCGGCGCGGCCTTCCTCAAGGGTCTTCTGCTTCAGGCAATTGATCGGTTCTTGCATGTCTTCCCCCGGAAAGATGATTTGTCAGTTGTCATACATATTATGACTGTGGCAGACAAGCGCAGGATTTCGGAAAAGGAGCGATCCATGAAAATCGGATTCATCGGACTGGGCGTGATGGGCGCGCCGATGGCGGCGAACCTGCAGAAGGCCGGGCACCAGATCGTCACCACACTGAACCGCTCGCCGCTGCCTGAGGGGCTGACGGCCGAGGTTCTGGCCAATCCCGCCGCCGTCGCCGGCGCGGCCGAAGTGGTGATCCTGATGCTGCCCGACACCCCGGATGTGGAGCGCGTGATGCGCGGCGAGGCAGGCGTGCTGGCCGGGTTGAGGCCCGGGACGCTGGTCGTGGACATGAGCACCATCTCGCCTCTGGTCACCGCCGAGCTGGCGCAGGCCACGCGCGACGCGGGCGGCGCCTATATCGATGCACCGGTCTCGGGCGGGCAGATCGGGGCCGAGCAAGCCTCGCTGACAATCATGGCGGGCGGGGCGCAGGCGGATTTCGACCGCGCGCTGCCGCTGTTCCAGTTGATGGGCAAGAACATCACGCTTGTGGGCGAGGTCTGCGGCGCGGGTCAGACCTGCAAGCTGGCCAACCAGATCATTGTCGCGCTGAACATCGAGGCCGTGGCCGAGGCGCTGGTCTTTGCCAGCAAGGCCGGCTGCGACCCCGCCAAGGTGCGCGAGGCGCTGATGGGCGGCTTTGCGTCGTCACGGATCCTTGAGGTGCACGGCAAGCGCATGATCGACGGCACCTTCAACCCCGGCTTCCGCATGAAGCTGCACCAGAAGGACTTGAACCTCGCGCTGAGCAGCGCCCGGGCGATCGGGGTCTCGCTGCCGAATACGGCGACGGCGCAGGAGCTGATGAACGCCTGCGCGGCGCAGGGTGGGGCGGATCGTGACCACTCGGCGTTGGTTCAGGCGCTGGAGCTGATGGCTGCGCACAAGATCAGCGGTTGAGCTAAGGGGCGTCCCGGTCGCGGGGCGCCCTTACCATTGCTGGTCCAAAAGCCAGCGATAGAGCTCTGCCACCGGTTTCACGCGCAGGCGGGGCTTGGTGGACATGACGTAGAAACCGGGGATCGATTCCTCCGCCATGCCGTCCAGAACATCGAGGCCCAGCGGCGCGACCAACCTGCCCGCGTCGATATCTTCCTCGGCATCGATGCGCGAGATCAGGCCGACCCCCAGACCCTGCTGTGCCGCCCGTCGCATCGTTGCGGCGTCGTCGAAGGCGATATCGCGGTCCAGCTTCGGCACCTGCACGCCCAGATGGTTCAGGATATCCGGCCACAAACGACGCGAGCGCGAAGGCTGCAACAGGCCGACCTTCAGCAGGTCGGCAGGTTCGTGGATCTTCTCGGCCATGTCGGGCCGGCAGCAGATCACCTTGGGGTCGCGCATCAGCAGGCGGCTTTGCACCCCCGCGCGGTCGCCATAGCCCCATTGCACGGCGATATCGATCTCGTCGCGCTCCAGATCGACAAGGTCGATCAGCGTGGTCAGGACGATCTCGGCATCCGGCACGGCTTTGCGGAAATCGGCCAGCCGGGGCATCAGGTAACGCGTGCCGAAATAGGGGCTGACGTTGAAATTGATGCTCGGCCGGTCCTCGACGGTGGTGATCCGGCGGATGCCTTCCTCGAACTCATCGAAGCCGGCGCGGACGTGATAGGACAGCGCGATGGCCTTGTCGGTCAGCCGGATCGAGCGGCCCTCACGCTCCACCAACTTGACGTCGATGGCCTCTTCCAGCTGCCGGATCTGCTGGCCCACCGCCTGCGGTGAGACCAGCAATTCCTCGGCCGCCTTGACCAGCGAGCGATGGCGCACCACGGCGTGGAACACCTTCAGCGCATTCAGGGGGGGCAGGCGGACACGGCCGGACACGGGGCGATTCTCCGGGTAGGAATGCGAAAGTTTGCGTTTCACACTCATACCCGTATCCCCCACTCATAGCAAAGCAACAATGGTCCTATGGGCGGTCTGGTGCCAAAGCCTGACTTTATCTTTTCAATGGCCCAGAACTTGCGCAAGGAACAGCTTCGAGCGCTCATTCTTGGGCGCGCTGAAGAACTCCTCGGGCGGGGCTTCCTCGACGATCTCGCCCTTGTCCATGAAGATCACCCGGTCGGCGACCTTGCGGGCAAAGCCCATCTCATGGGTGACGCAAACCATCGTCATCCCCTCGGTCGCGAGGGACACCATGACGTCCAGCACCTCGGCGATCATCTCGGGGTCCAGCGCCGAGGTCGGCTCGTCGAACAGCAGGATATGCGGCTGCATGCACAGCGCGCGGGCGATGGCGACGCGCTGTTGCTGCCCGCCCGAAAGCTGACCGGGGAACTTATGGGCCTGATCGGGGATGCGGACCTTCTCGAGGAACCTCATCGCCGTCTTCTCGGCCTCGGCGCGCGAGATCTTGCGCACGAGGGTCGGGGCCAGCGTGCAATTCTCCAGCACGGTCATATGCGGGAACAGGTTGAAATGCTGGAAGACCATGCCGACCTCGCGGCGGATCTCGTCGATGGAGCCGACATTGTCATCCAAGAGCGTACCGAAGACGCGGATATCGCCGGCGTCGTGTTCCTCCAGCTGGTTGATGCAGCGGATCAGCGTCGACTTACCGGACCCCGAGGGGCCGCAGACCACGACCTTCTCACCCTTGCGGATGGTCAGGTTGATGCCCTGCAGCGCGTGGAAGCGGCCGTAGTATTTGTGCAGGTCCGAGATGGCGATGGCGTCGGTGTTGAGATCCATAGTTCAATCCTTGCGTTGACCGGCGCTCATGCGCGCCTCGAGCCAAGCGCCGTAGCGGGACAGCCCGAAGACGAAGGCGAAGTAGATGGCCGAGATGAAGACGTAGACTTCGATATAGGCGAAGCGCCATTCGCCCGTCCGGAAGGCGGTATTGCTGGCGGCGAGCAGCTCCATGAAGCCCACGACCACGACGAGCGAGGTCTCCATGAAGGCGATGACGAACTGGTTGATCGTCGCGGGCAGGGCCAGCCGGAAGGCCTGCGGCAGGACCACCTTGCCCATCCGCTGCCAATAGCCGAGGCCGAGGGCCTTGGCGGCTTCCTCCTGCCCGCGGGGGATGCCCTGGAACCCGCCGCGGATGATCTCGGCCTGATAGGCGGCGAAGAACAGCGCGGCGCCGAAGATCACGCGGTAGAGTTTCTCGCCGATCAGGAAGCCCGGCAGCATGAAGGGCAGGACGATGGCGCAGGTGAACAGGATCGCCAGCAGCGGCAGCGAGCGGATCGTGTCGATGATCCATCCCGAGACCCGCGCGATCACCGGCAGTTCCGAGCGCCGCATCAGGGCCAGCCCGATGGCCAAAGGCATGCCGAGGATGCCGGTCGCGACGAAGATGAACAGCGTCAGCGGCAACCCGCCCCATTGCTGTTCGTTCACCGGCACGAGGCCGAAGATCCCGCCGCGCATCAGCGTGTAGAACACCGCCGTGCCCAAAACCCAGACCAGCGCGAGGCGCGAGAAGCGCCACATCAGCGGCAGGCAGGACAGCACGATCACCAGCGCGACCACGGCGCAGGCCACGCCGGCGCGCCATTGCTCGTCCAGCGGATAGAGGCCGAACAGGATGATGCGCCAACGGTTGGCGATCACCGACCAGCAGGCCCCGGCGCGTTCAGCGCAGATGGCTTGGTTGGCGTCGGCGTCGAAAGTGGCCTGCAACACGGTCCAGTCGAGGACGATCCACGCCAGCCACGCAAGGATGGCAACCGACAGCAGTGTCACCAGACCCGTCAGCGGCGAGGCGAAATAGGCGCGGCGCAGGCGGTACAGGCGGCTGTGGCGCGGGCGGAAATCGGTAGCCAAGGTCATGCGGCCCCCCCGGTCTGGTGACCCTTCAGTGCGATGGCGCGGTTGAGGCGGTTCAGGATCGCCGCCAGCGAGAAGTTGATGAACAGGAAGCCGCCGACGAGGATCGAGATGAACTCGATGGTCTGGCCCGAGTGGTTGATCGAGCTGGCGATCACCATGAAGAAGTCCGAGAAGCCAACGGCGATGCCCAGCGTGGTTGCCTTGATCAGCCAGACGTATTGGTTGATCAGGATCGGCAGCATGGCGCGGAAGGCCAGCGGCATCTGCACCTGCGTGAAGACCTGCCAGTTCGACAGCCCGAGCGCGCGCGAGGCTTCCATCTGGCCCCGGCCCACGGCCTTGAAGCCGCCACGGACGATCTCGCCGATATAGGCGCCGCCATAGGTCATGATGGCGATGGCGAGGCAGTAGAACTCGGGCTGGATACGGAAGCCGCCGGACACGCGCAGGCCATCGACGGCCGGGAAGGTGGTCCAGGGCTGGGTGCTGTCATGGCCGGTGACCAGCGCGATCACGGCGACAAGCGCGGCGAGGCCGAAGGCCATGAGCGCCGCGCCGCGTTGACGCTGGCGCTCCATCCGGCGGAAGCGGCGGGCGGTGGCGATCCAGATGGCCAGTGCCGCGCCGATCAGCAGGGCGGCCACGGCCAGCGCGACGGCGCCGGAGGTGACGGTGAGCCCAGGGACATAGATCCCGCGCGAGCTGATGATGGCGCCGGCGAACTCGATCGCTTGGCGCGGGTTCGGCAGGGCATTGGCCAGCGCGTACCAGAAGAACAGCTGCACGATCAGCGGCAGGTTGCGGAACAGCTCGATATAGAGCGTGCCTAGAAGCCGCGCCGCCGGGTTCCGGCCTGAGCGCATCAGGCCCACGACCAGACCGATCACGCTGGCCCCGGCAAGGCCGATGGTGCCCATGAACAGCGTGTTCATCAGGCCCAGCAGCAGGAAGTACCAATAGGGGTCATCCCGCTCGGAATGCAGCAGGGTGAAGTTCATTTCCCATCCCGTCGATTTCCACAGGAAATCAAAGCCCGAGGTCAGGCCCTGCGCCGCGAGGTTCGCGCGGGCGGTCAGCACGGCCGTCAGGACGAGGCCGATCAGCGCGGCAAGGAAGGCGGCCTGCAGGACGCCGTCGCGGATCGTCTTGCTGCGCCAGAAAGAGGCTCTATCCATGGATCTCTACCGGGGGGCTGGGAAACGGGAGGGCCCGCGCCGGGGAGCACGGCGCGGGCCAGGGGAGGAGCCTTCGATCAGTCGAAGACCAGCGGGAACAGCACGCCGCCCGCATTCCACAGCGCGGTCATCTCGCGCGGCATCTGGTAGGGGCTTTCCATGCCGAGGCTGCGCTCGAAGATTTCCGAGTAATTGCCGACCTGGCTGATGACGTTATAGGCCCAGTCGTCCGACAGACCGAGGCCGGCACCCAGACCCGGGGTCGCGCCCAGGAAGCGGCCGATTTCGGCGGTCGGCGGGTTCTGGCGGATCTCGTCGACGTTCTCGGAGGTGATGCCTTCCTGTTCGGCGAACAGCAGGGCCGACAGGGTCCAGTTGGCGATGTCGATCCAGTTGTCATCCCCCTGACGGGCGATCATCACTTCCGGCTCCAGCGCGAGGACGTCGGGCAGCAGCACATGGGCCGAGGGGTCGTCCGACTGCGAGGCGGCGATGGCCAGCACCGGGCCCCATTGCGCATAGGTGTCGCAACGGCCCGAGAAATAGGCGGCTTCGACTTCCTCGTTACGCTCGATGGCGACGATTTCCATCTCGATGCCGTTGGCTTCCAGATACGAGCTCACCTGACGCTCGGTCGAGGTCGAAGCGGGCACGCAGATCGAACCGCCAGCCGCATCGGCGAGGGTTTCGAGACCCAGCTCGGCATGGCCCATCACCTTGGTCGTGCCGAGGTAGTAGGACATCGAGAATTGCAGGCCCAGTTCGGTATCGCGCGAGCGGGTGCCGCCCGAGGCCTTGATCACGATGTCGATGTCGCCCGATTGCAGGGCTGGCCAACGCTGCGCCCAGTCGATCGGCACGATGTTGGCATGCGACGGATCCCCGAAGATGGCCGAGGTCATCGCGCGGCACAGCTCGATATCGATGCCGCGCCAGACGCCGTTGTCGTCGACCTCGGCAAAGCCCAGATACGAGCCCACGTCGCCGGGGCAGTTGAGCGAGCCGCGCTCTTGCACGGTGCGCAGGGTGTCGCCCTGATCGGCTTGGGCGGCCAGCGAGGACAGCGCCAGAGCGCCGAGGCTGACGGTCGACAAAAGGATCGGTTTCATCATCTTGCTACTCCCATGTTGTGGTTTGCAGGCATGATCGGGCCGGCCCCGACCGGGCCTGCGCTTCCGGTCGGACGGGGGTCGTTTCGCGATGTCGGCAAGTCGGCCGTCCGGCGGGGAAACCGGACGGCCGGGTCGTCAGGCGTAGATGTAGCCGCCCGAGACGATGACCTGTTCGCCGGTCATGTAGGTGTTCTTCTGGCTGCCGGTCATGATCACCCACTCCGCGATCTCGCGCGGGAGGGCGCCGCGGCCCAGCGGGCTGGCCTTGGCCAGCTCATCGAGGAAGCCCGACGCGCGGGCCTTCTCGGTCGCCATGCCGGCGGGCGCGACCGAGTTCACCAAAATGCCGTCCGGGGCGACGTAGTCGGCGACCGACTTGGTCAGGCTGACGACAGCGGCCTTGGTGGCGGCGTAGTGGATGTTCTTGGGATGCGCCTTGAAGGCGTCGACAGAGGTGATGTTGACGATGCGGCCGCGCACATGGGCGACGGGGTCGAGCGTCTTCATATGGGCGATGGCCGAGACCATCATGTGATAGGTGCCCTTGATGTTGATCGCGTTCGACAGGTCCCATTCCTCGTCCGTCACGCCCAGGGTCGGGCGGCGGGGATAAACGGCGGCGCAGTTGATCATCGTGTCGACGCGACTGAGGGCCTCGACCATCGCGTCGAAGGCGGTCTGGCAGGCATCGGCGGTGCGGATGTCGGCCTTGGCGACGGCCGTCTTCGCGCCTTTGGCGGCCAGCGCGGCGGCCACGCCCTCGGCGGCGGCCTGGTCGATGTCGATGATGCCGATGCCCTTGGCGCCGGCCTCGACCGCCATCTCGGCGATCAGGGCGCCAAAGCCCATCCCGCCGCCGACGATCACAACGTTCAGGTCCTTCATGGTCTTCCTCATTTCAGCTTGATGGGGGGCACGGGGCGCGTCGGCATCAGGTCGACGCGGGTGACATCCGCGCGGGCAGGCAGTTTCAGCAAGGCCAGCACGACATCGGCGATGTCCTGCGGCTGAAGCGAATTTCCGTCGCCATACATGGCGTCGCGTTCCTCGGCACCGAGGACGCCGGCATAGAGCCCGGTTTCCACCCGGCCCGGCACCAGCTCCGTCACGCGAATGCCATTCGGCGACAATTCCGCCCGCAGCGCGGTGGCGAAGGCGGCGATCCCGGCCTTGGAGGCGGCATAGGCGGCAAAGCCCGCGCCCGGCGCATGCGCGGCGGAGGAGCCGGTGAAGATCACATGGCCGGCGCCGCGCGCCTTCATGCCGGGCACCAGGAGGCGGGTCAGGAACAGCACATTGGTCAGATTGACGTCGAAGGTGCGGTCGATCTCGTCCTGCGCCATCGTGTCGAAGCGGCCGGGCGTCGGCATCATGCCGGCGTTGTTGATCAGCACGTCGATCCGATGGCCGGACAAGGCGCGGGTGACGGCATCACGGTCGGAGAGGTCCAGAGCCAGCGTCTCGATCTCCGGGGCCTCGGCGGCGAGGCTGGCGAGGGCCTCGGTCTTGCGGCCCGTGGCGATCACCGCATAGCCGGCGGCCTGCAAGGTGATGGCCATCGCGCGGCCGATGCCGCTGGTTGCGCCTGTGACGAGGATCGTGTGCATGGGCCACCCGTTGTTACCTTGTCACGAGGATGTCGTTTGAGGGCCGGTTGCAAAAGGAAGAAATGAGCCGGATTACAAAGGCTGGCTTTCGCTTTTTCAGCGGGACCGTTGGCGAGAATGTCGTCAGGCCCCTGCGTGCGACGCGCAGGGGCACAGGCTGCCGAAAAACCCGGCAGGTAAGGAAAAGCTGCGATTGATCGACGAAAAACGACATTCCGGCCTGGTGCGGCGGATGTATCAGGCCTGAGCGGCGCGGGCCCTCTCGTCACGACCCTTGGCCTGCGACAGCGCGCGCAGCCGACCCAGAGAGTTGTTCAGATGCACCCGCATCGCCTCGCGCGCGCCCTTTTCGTCGCGGGCCTCGATGGCGCTGACGATGGCCTCGTGTTCGGTATGGATGCGGGCGAAATAGCTGGCACGCACGGTCGGATCGACGACATAGCCCAGCTGCAAATGCGGCACCAGAATGCCGCGCAGATAGGACAGGAAGTCGATGATCTGCGGGTTATGCGTGGCGCGCGCGATGGCGAGGTGCAGGTCGTAGTCGTAATGCACCGGCGGCTCGGTCGGATGCGATTGCGGGCTGTCCACGCGCTCCATCTCGGTGCGGATCGTGGTTGCCTCGGCCTCGGTCCGGCGCTGTGCGGCGAGGCCGGCGGCCTCGACCTCGACGGCGAGGCGCAACTCCAGCAGGGCCAGCGTTTGCGGCAGCGATTCCAGATCCTTGTCGGGGATCGTGAAGCTGAGCATGGGCGCCTCGCTGACGAAGACGCCCTTGCCCTGACGCGGGATCACCAGACCCTCGGAGCGCAGCCGTGCCAGCGCCTCGCGCACGACGGTGCGGCTGACCGAATGGGCCTCGCACAATTCGGTTTCGGTGGGCAATTGCTCGCCGGGTCCCAGCGCGCCCGAGCGGATCTGCTCGAGCAGGCTTTCGAAGACGATGGTCGACAGGGATTTGCGCTTCATCGGGACCCGCTTTGCAATTCGCCCGTCTTAACAGACGGCTGCGGTGACGATCAACTCCACCAGCATGCCGGCCTTGGCCATCCGGCCCTCGCCACTGGAGCGGGCGGGCGCATGATCCATCGGCATCCAGGCGTCCCAGACCTTGTTGGCCGCATCGAAGTCGCGGATGTCATCGAGCCACATCTGCACATGCAGGATATGCCGGCGATCCGAGCCCGAGAGGGTCAGGAGATGGTCGATCTTGTCGAGAACCTCCTGCATCTGCGCCTCGGCCGAGGTGCCAGGCGTGCCGACCTGACCGGTCAGGTAGACGGTGCCGTTGTGCACGGTGGCGTGGTGGATGCGGGTGTCGAATTCGAGGCGTTGGATCGCAGTCATGGGTCAGGCTTTCACAGGATTGCCGCGCTGGTAGTGCGCGTAGGGCGCCTGCACGAGCCAACCGGCATCGACAGGCAGGGTGACGCCGGTAATCGCGGCGGCACGGTCGGAACAGAGGAACAGCGCGGCCTCGGCCACATCCTCGGGCTGGACGAATTTCTTCAGGGCCGAGGTGTCGATGATGGCGTCCGGATTGCGCTCGCCGGCGGCGATCTTGGCCTTCAGCCCGTCGGACAGGGTATAGCCCGGCGCGACGGCGTTGACGCGGATGCCTTTGGGGCCCAGTTCGCAGGCCAGCATCTGGGTCAGGGCCAGAACGCCATGTTTGCCAACGGTATAGGCGGGCAGGGACAGGGGCGCGAAGGAGGCGAGCGAGCCGAGGTTCAGGATCACCCCACGCCCGGCCTTCTCCATCTGCCGTCCGAAAACCTGCGCGCCGACCAGCGTGCCGCGATAGTTCACGCGCCACATCCGTTCGTCCTCGTCGAGGTCCTGATCCAGCACGCGCTTGCCGCTTTGCAGGATGCCCGCGCAGTTCACGAGGATATCGGGCGTGCCATGCAGGTCCTGCACCGCTTGGCCCAAGGCCTCAACGGAAGCCGGGTCGCCGACGTCGACCGAGAAGAAGGCGGCGTCCGGCGCGCCGACCTTCAGGCATTCGGCGGCAACGGCGTCGCCGCGGGCCGTGTCCCGTCCGGCGACGAGCACGCGGTGCCCCTCGGCGGCGAAGCGCAGGGCGATGGCGCGGCCGATGCCCGAGGTCGCGCCGATGACAAGGGAGAGCGTGTCAGACATGAGAACCCTTCCGCTCGGCATCGAGGAAATCGGCCATCGCCTGCATCTGGCAATCCATCATCTGACGGCCACCCTCGGCAATGCAGCCGCGCGCGGCGGCTTCGGCCAGCAGACGGGTCTCGGCGGGTTCCATGATGATGTCGAACACCACGGTGCCGGGCTGCAGGTGCTCCACGTTCAGCGGCAGCGGGTCTTCGGCCTTCATGCCGACCGGGGTGGCGTTGACGACGATCTCCATCCCCGCCGGGTCAGCCGCGCCGGCCGTCACGTCGCAGCCGGGGAAGGCCGCACGAACCGAGGCCGCTAGGGCTTCGGCGCGTTTGGGGTCGATATCGGCGATGGTCAGCGCCGCGACGCCCTCTTCGGCGAGGCAATGCGCGATCGAGGCCCCGGCACCACCCGCGCCGATCTGCAGCGCGCGTTTGCCCGCCATGGCGTGGCCCTTGTTCTTCATCGCCAGTACGAAGCCGTAGCCGTCGAAATTATCCGCTTCCCATTCGCCCGAGGGCAGGCGGCGCAGGATATTCGCAGCGCCGACGCGGGCGGCGCGGGGATGGGCGGTCGCGGCCTTGGCCAGCATCGGCACCTTGTAGGGGATCGAGACGATCACGCCGCGCAGGTTCGACATCGCGTCCATACCGGCCCAGAATTCGTCCAGCCGCGCCGGGTCGCAGGTGACCGGCACCATCAGACTGTCAAGGTCGAGCTTCTCGAACAACTCGTTGAACATGCCGGGGCTTTTCGCATGCCCCACGGGGTGCGCCAGCATGGCATAGACATGCGCTTTTCCAGTTCCACGCATCGGATCGTCCTTTCGACAGAATCAGGCTTGCAATGTTCAAGTTATCAGTCATCATACAAATGACAACCAAATTGAGCACGCCATGCCGATTCCCATTTACGCCCCGCCCAAAGCCCGCCACTACGACGTCGTCATCGTGGGGGGCGCCGCTGTCGGCTCGTCCGTTGCCTATTGGCTGGGGCTGGAAGCGCAGGGGCGGCTGTCGGTTCTGGTCGTCGAACGGGATTCGACCTACGAATTCTCGTCGACGGCGCTGTCGACCAGCGCGATCCGGCAGCAATATTCCAACCCGATCAACGTAAAGATCAGCCAATTCGGGATCGAGGTCATCCGCGGGTTCAAGGAACGCATGGCGCCCTATTTCCCCGGAGAGGCCGCGCCGGATCTGGGGTTCAAGGAACATGGCTACCTCTATTGCACCTCGCCCGAGGGCGTTGATGCCGCGCGAGAGCGGGTCGAGATGCAGCAAAGCCATGGCGCACATACGGTCTGGCTGGAACCCGACGCGCTGCTGAAGCAATTTCCGTGGCTCAATGTCGAGGATCTGGGCGGTGGCTCATGGGGTTCGCAGGCCGAGGGTTGGTTCGATTCGATGGGCCTGCTGATGGGCTTCCGCCGCGGCGCACGGGCGATGGGTGTCGAGTATATCGACAACCGAGTGACGGCGCTGGACGTGGCGGGCGGGAAGGTCACGTCGGTGACGCTGGAGACCGGCGAGGTGGTGTCTTGCGGCACCTTGGTCAATGCCGCCGGCCCCCGCGCGCAGCAGGTGGCGGCGATGGCTGGCCTGTCGATCCCCGTCGCGCCGTTCAAACGCTATAGCTTCGTCTTCTCCAGCGCGACGCCGATCCCGGGCCGGATGCCGAACGTCATCGACCTGTCCGGCACCTTCGTGCGCCCCGAAGGCCCGTTGTTCCTGACCGGCAACACGCCGGGCGACGATGGCCCGGCCGATTACGACGACTTCGGCCCGCGGCATGAGGAATTCGAGGACGCGATCTGGCCCGCGCTCTATCACCGCATCCCGTGTTTCGACGCGCTGAAGGTGCAAAGCGCCTGGACCGGGCATTACGAGATGAACACGCTCGATCACAACGGCATCGTCGGCTTCCACCCCGAGGTCACGAACTTCATGTTCGCCAACGGCTTTTCCGGCCACGGGCTGCAACAATCGCCCGCGACCGGAAGGGGAGTGATGGAATTGATCGTCCACGGCGGCTTCCGGACGCTGGACCTGACACCCTTCGCCTATGAACGGGTGCCGGCCAACCGGCCGTTTCTGGAGGAGGCGGTGATCTGAAGGCGCTCAGATCACCGCTTTCTCGAGGAACGGACGCCCCGCGACGATCCGCTCGTATCCGACCTCGGACAGGTCGAGCGAGCGGAAGCTGCCGTAGGTGATCAACTCGGCCACACCGCGACCGGCAGCGGGGCCCTGCTGCAAGCCGTGGCCCGAGAAGCCGTTGGCATAGACGAAATTCGTCACCTCGGGGTGGCGTCCGACGATCAGGTTATGGTCGAGCACGTTGAAATCGTAATGCCCGGCCCATTGGTTCACCACCTTGATCGCCTCGAACTGCGGCGAGCGTTCGGCGAGGGCGGGCCAGATGATGTCTTCAAACTCTTCCCAACGGGGTTCAAAGTCGTCCCAATCGGCGGCGGGGTCTTCGACGGGCGGGCAGCCGGAGAGGAAGTACCGACCTTCCGGGCGGCAGAAGGTGCCCGAGGGGTCGATCATCAAAGGCAGACGGCCCTGGTTCACGCGTGCCGAGCCCTCGGGCGTGTTCGCGCAGTCGAAGACGAAGAGCGTGCGTTTGCGCGGCTCGACCGGCACGTCCAACCCTGCCATCCGTGCCGTCAGCGCAGCGCGTGGGCCCGAGGCATTCACCAAAGTCCCCGCCGCGATCACCGCGCCGGATTTCAGCGTGACTGAGGTGACGCGCGCGCCCTCGCGGCCGATCGCCACGACCTCGTCGGTGACATAGGTGACGCCGAGTTCGCGCGCCTTGGCCTTGAAGCCGTTCATCAGCCCGGTGTTCGAGAACCAGCCCTCGCCCGATCGACCGTAGCTGGCGAGCCGGATGTCATCCACGTTCAGATGCGGGAAGGCGCGGGCGAGGTCTTCCTGCCCCCAGAGCACCACATCCGCCCCGCAGGCGCGCTGAACCTCGTGGTTCTCGCGCAGGGTCTGCTCCTGCTCGGCAGTGTTCGCGAGGAACAGATACCCGCCCTCGTGGAAGTTCAGATCCGGGGCGGGTTCGCCGGCGACCTGCATGGTCTTGGCGAAATCGCGGATGAAGGCGCTGCCGAACTGGCTGATCTTCACGTTGATCGGGTTCGAGAATTGCACCCGGATCGACGAAGACGACAGCGAGGTCGCGGCGAAGCGGTAGGTCGGATCGCGCTCGACCACCAGAACCGAGCCGGTGAAATCCGGGTTCGCGGCAAGGAAACAGGCGACGGCGGAGCCGATGACGGCCCCGCCCACGATCACTACATCATAGGAGGTGTTCACTTCGTTCCCTCATCATCGGGATGGCCCAGATCGACGAACCAGCCGCCCAACCGCTTGACGGCCGGCGCCTTGGGGGCGGGCGTGGGGGTGCGGGCTTCGACGGCGGCACGGAAGCCTTCGGTATTGTCCTGCGGGTGATAGCCCAGATGCGCGGCCAGCCGGTTGTCGACGGGTTTGACCGTGTTGTCCGAGATGCCGAAGGACACGGTGAACTCCACCACCGGCGCGGTCAGCGCGGCCACCGTCAGGCGGTTGCAATCCTCGAACGACAGCCAGGACCAGAGCATCCGGCGATCGGCGGGTTCCGGGAAGGACGAGAAGATCCGCAGCGCCACGGATTCGATGCCGAACTTGTCCCAATAGAGCCGGCCCAGATCCTCGACGAAGCATTTCGACAGGCCGTACAGCCCATCGGGACGATGCGGCGCGGCGGTGTCGATCTGCGCGGTCAGCTCGTGATAGCCGATGGCATGCACGGACGAGGCATAGACCACCCGTTTCACGCCGTGTTTCCGCGCGGCCTCGTAGATATGATAGCTGCCGCGGATGTTGCTATCGAGGATCTCTTGCCACGGACGCTCATTCGGCGCGCCGCCGAAATGGACGATCGCATCGACGCCTTCGACGGCCTTCATCACCGCCTCGGCATCCGAAAGATCGAAGACCACCGATTCCTCGTTCTCGGCCAGATCGGCGATGCCGTTGCGCGAGGCGAGGCGCAGCTTGCGCGCCAGAGGCTTTAGCCCCCGGCGCAGTTCGGTGCCCAACCGCCCGGCGGCGCCGGTGATCAGGATCGTGTCGTAACGCGGGCTCATGTCAGTCCTTCAGCGCGGCGACGGCGCGTTTGATGCGGGCGATGGCCTCGACCAGCACCGCATCGGCGGTCGCGGTCGAGATGCGGAAAAAGGACGTGACGCCGTAAGCTGTGCCCGGCACCGACGAGACATGGCCGCTGTTCAGGATGTAGTTCGACACGTCGGTGTCGGTCTCCAGCACCTGTCCGTCCGGCGTGCGTTTGCCGATGAGGCCCGCGCAGCCGATATAGGCGTAGAAGGCGCCTTCGGGGGCGGGCAGGGTCAGGCCGGGGATCTCGGCCACGCCGGCGACGACCAGATCACGGCGACGCTCGAACGCGGTGCGGAACTCGGCGATGCAATCCTGTGGGCCGGTCAGCGCGGCCAGAGCGGCGGCCTGCATGGGGGCCGCGACCGAGGTGCAGGACTGGCTTTGCACGGTGTTCATCGTCTTGATCAGCGGCAGGGGACCCGCCGCATAACCGACGCGCCAGCCGGTCATCGCATAGGCCTTGGCCACGCCGTTCACCACCAGCGTGCGGTCGCGCAACTCAGGGCAGGCCTGACCGAAGCTGACGAAGGTGCGGCCATCGAACAGGATGTGTTCGTAGATCTCATCCGACAGGATGAGCACCTGCGGGTGCTTGGCCAAGACCGCGCCGAGGGCCTTGAGTTCCGCCTCGGAATAGACCGCGCCCGAGGGGTTGCCGGGCATGTTGAGGAACAGCCATTTGGTCTTGGACGTGATCGCCGCTTCCAGAACGGCGGGGGTCAGGCGGAAGCCGGTATCGGCCCCGCAGACGGGCGTGACGGGCACGCCGCCCAGCAGCTTCACCATCTCGGGGTAGCTGACGAAATAGGGGGCGGGCAGAACGGCCTCGTCCCCCTCGTTCAGCGTCGCCATCAGGGCGTTGAAGATGATCTGCTTCGCGCCATTGGCCACGGTGATCTCGTCGACGGAATAGTCCAAGCCGTTCTCACGCTTGAATTTTTCTGCGACGGCCGTGCGCAGCTCGACCGTGCCGGCCGAGGCGGTGTACAGGGTCTCGCCCCGCAGGGCGGCGGCCTGCGCAGCCTCGGTCACATGGCGCGGGGTGGGGAAGTCGGGCTCGCCCAGACCCAGATCGATCACGTCGAAGCCCTTGGCGCGCAGGGCCTTCGCGGCCATCGAGGCGGCCATCGAGGCCGAGGGTTTCACCACCGACAGGCGGTTGGCAACATAGCTCATTTCATCGTCTCCGTGACATAGCCCTTGGACAGATCATTGGCGCGGGCCTCGGCCGTGCGCTTGGCGGGGTCACCATAGCCACCGCCGCCGGGCATGTGCAGCACCAGCCGGCGACCGGCGGGGACATGCTGCCAACCCTTCGGCTTCAGCATCGTGCCATCGTCCAGTTTCGCGGAACCCTTGGCCCCGTCCGCACCGCCGTTACGGCCGCGCGGCGCGGTCTCGATCCGGTCGAACATCGCCGAGAAGTCGAATTCATGCCCCGGCGCCGGTTCGATCTCGATCACCTGACCCAGACCCCCGCGATATTCGCCCGCGCCGCCGCTGTCGGGACGCAGCTCCTTGCGCCAGACGACGATCGGGCCGGTGTGTTCGGTCGCCTCGATCGGCATGGTCATCACGCCCGAGGGGAAGGCGGTGGAATTGAGCCCGTCCAGTTCCGGCCGCGCGCCCATGCCACCCGAGTTGAACATCAGGATCTCGGCGCGTTGGCCCTCATTGCCACCCGCCGGGCGCACAGACATGTGGATGTTCCACAGACAGCCGGCGCCCTCGGCAAGGATCTTGCCCGGCAGCGCCTGCGCCAGCGTGCCCAGTACCAGATCGGGCACCATATGGCCGAAGATGTGCCGCAGGCTGACGGGGGCGGGACGCTCGGCGTTCAGGATGTTGACCGGCGAGGACACGGTGAAGGGCTCCAGCGAGGCCCAGTTGTTCGGGATATCCGGCGCGATCACGCATTTCATCGCGTAGCAGGCATAGGCCTTGGTGTAGATGATCGGCGTGTTGATGCCCCAGCGGCTCATCGGATCGGTGCCCGAGAAATCCACGTTCACCGTGTCGCCGCGCGTCTCCAGCGTGGCTTTCAGCGTGATCGGCGCATCATAGCCATCGGTCACCAGCGTGTTCGACCAGGCGCCGCGCGGCAGGGCGGCGATGCGCTCCAAGGTCGCCGTGCGGGTGCGCTCGAAGATGAAGGCGCCGAGGTCGTCGAGCGTGTCGAGACCGATCTCCTCCATCATCGCGATCAGGCGGTTGTGGCCTACGTCGTTGCAGGCCGCCAGCGAGTAGAAATCGCCGACCACCTGATTGGGCTCGCGCACATTGGCGCGCAGCATCCGCACGAGGTCCTTGTTCACCGCGCCCCGCTCGGCGAATTTCATGATCGGGATCTGGATGCCTTCCTCGTAGACGGATTTGCCATCCGCCCCGAAGCCGCGCCCGCCCACATCGACCACATGCGCCGTGCAGGCAAAGAAGCCGACCAGCACGTCGCCTTTGAAGGACGGCGAGACCATGGTGATGTCGTGCAAATGGCCCGTGCCCTTCCACGGGTCGTTGGTGACATAGGTGTCGCCCGGGAACATGTCGTCGCGGCCGATCTCGTTGATGAAATGCAGCACGGCCTCGGCCATGGTGTTGACGTGGCCGGGCGTGCCGGTGACCGCCTGCGCCAGCATCCGGCCCTCAGGGTCGAAGACGCCGGCAGACAAGTCGCCGGCCTCGCGCACCGAAGTGGAGAAGGCGGTGCGCAGGAGGGTCATCGCCTGTTCTTCCACCACAGAGATCAGGCGGTTCCACATGACCTGCATGCGGATTTCGCGGGTCTGGTCGGTCATTGGGCGATATCCTTGCGCAGAATGAGAAGCGAGCCATCGGGTTGCATGACGACATCGAAGGGCGAGGTGACGACGGTCGAGGTCTCGCGTTCGGTGATGACGGCGGGGCCGGACACGCGGTCGCCTGCCGCCAGATCCTCGCGCGCGACGATGGCGGTGGTGAGCTCCGTCGCTTGTGCGGGATCGAAGACCTTGCGGTGCTGGGCCGGGTGGAAGGGCCGCTCGCCCCGGGTCAGGGTGACAGGTTCGGGCGCGGGCCGTTCGTCCATCGCCTTGACCGAGATCGTGACGATCTCGATCTCCAAGCCCGACAGCCCGTCGATCGCGCGCCCGAAGAAGCGGGCATAGGCGTCGAGGAACCGCGTGCGGATCAGCGCCACGTCATCGCCGGTAAAGGGGCGGTCGGGCAGGGGGACCGGGATTTCCCAGCCTTGGCCACGGTAGCGCATGAAGGCGGTGATCTCGCGCAGGATCGTGCCCTCGGTGCCTTGGCGCACGAAGCCCTCGGCGGTGGCTTTCAGATCGGCGATCAGGGCGTTGATGTCCTCGGGCTGGAAGTCCGACAGTCCGACGATGCGCGAGGCCAAGGATTCATAGCCGAACGGCGCCTTCAGGAAGCCGATGGCCGAGCCCACGCCCGCGCCCGGCGGGATCAGGCATTCACCGATCCCGAGTTTCTCGCACAGGCGGGCGGCATGCAGGGGCGCGGCGCCGCCGAAGGCGACCATGATGTTGTCCGAGATGTTCTTGCCGTTCTCGACCGCATGGACGCGGGCGGCGTTGGCCATGTTCTCGTCCACCACCTCGCCGATGCCGAAGGCCGCCGCGCGGGCATCGAGGCCCAGCTTCGCGCCCACGTCCTTCAGGATCGCGGCCTCGGCCAAGGGGCGCGACAGCTTGATCGCGCCGCCGGCGAAATTGTCGGGGTCGATCTTGGCCAGCACCACATCGGCGTCGGTGATCGCCGGACGCTCGCCGCCGCGCTGATAGCAGGCCGGGCCGGGTTCCGAGGCCGCGCTCTCCGGGCCGGTCTGGATGCGACCCATCGCATCGACCCAAGCGATCGAGCCACCGCCCGCGCCGATCTCGATCATCTCGATCACCGGGATCGAGATCGGCATGCCCGAGCCCTTGGCGAAGCGGGTGGTGCGCGCGACCTCGAAGGTCCGCGCGGTCTTGGGCGCGAAATCCTCGATCAGGCAGATCTTCGCGGTGGTGCCGCCCATGTCGTAGCTGACGACCTTGTCCAGATCGAACCGCTTCGCCACGTCGGCGGCAAAGATCGCGCCACCGGCCGGGCCGGATTCGACCAGACGCACCGGGAATTCCGCCGCCGTATCGACCGACACGAGGCCCCCGCCCGAGTGGATCATGAACACCGGGCAGGAGGCGCCCTTGTCTTTCAGCCGCACTTGCAGCCGGTCCAGATAGGACGCCATCTGCGGGCGCACATAAGCGTTCGCGCAGACGGTGTTGAAGCGTTCGAACTCGCGCATCTGCGGCGAGACTTCGCTGGAAATGGAGATCGGCAGAGCGACCTTCGCCGCGATGATCTCGCGCGCCCGGCGTTCATGCGCGGGGTTCAGGTAGGAATGGATGAAGCCGATCGCCACCGCGCCATAGCCACCCGCCGCGATCGTCTCGGCCACGGCCTCGAGCGCGGCTTCATCGAGCGGCGCCAGCTCCTGCCCCTGCGCGCCGATGCGGCCTGCGATGGGGAAGCGATCCTCGCGCGGGACCAGCGGCGTCGGCAGCTGGATGTTCAGATCGTATTGGTCGAAGCGGCTCTCGGTCCGCATCTCGATCACGTCGCGGAAGCCTTCGGTCGTCACGAAGGCCGTCTTCGCGCCGCGGCGTTCGATCAGCGCGTTGGTCGCCAGCGTCGTGCCGTGGATGACGATCTCCAGATCGCCATAGTTCACTCCCGCCTGTTCCAGCACGATGTCGATCCCGTCGAGGATCGCCTGTTCCGGCGCGGTGTAATTGGTCAGGACCTTGGTCGAGACCATCACGCCCCGGCAGTCGAGCGCGATATCGGTGAAGGTGCCGCCGATATCGGCGCCAAGTCGGATGGTCGAATTCATTGGGCTGCTTTCCGGGCAAAGGCCGCTGCGCGCATCTGGCTCAGGGTCTGGCGAGGGGTCAGGGCTTCGGGCGAGATATCGAGGTTCAGCACCGCGCCGGTCTTGGAGTTCAGCGCGCGATCGAAGGCGGCGGGGAAATCGTCGGTGGTGGCGACATGTTCGGCATGGAAGCCGTAAGCCTTTGCCAGCGCGACGAAATCCGGGTTGATCATGTCGGTGCCCGAGACGCGCTCAGGATAGTGGCGTTCCTGATGGGCGCGGATCGTGCCGTAGATGCCGTTGTTCAGAAGCAGGATGATCGGCTGCGCGTTATATTGCGCAGCGGTCGCCAATTCTTGGCAATTCATCTGGAAATCGCCGTCGCCGGCAAAGCACACGACAGTGCGCGAAGGGTCGGCGACCTTGGCGGCGATGGCGGCGGGGACGCCGTAACCCATGGCCCCCGATTGCGGACCCAGCAGGCGGGCATCCGGGCCGAATTTGAAGAACTTGTTCGGCCAGACGGTGAAGTTGCCCGCCCCGTTGGTCAGGATCACGTTGGCCGGCAGCACGTCACGCAGATGGGCGGTGGCGATCACCATATCCACGGGCGAGGGCTGGGCCGGCGCGTCGAACCCCGCCTCCCATTCCGCCCGCGCCTGCGCGCGCCAATCGGCCCAGGGGCCCTGCACCGGGCTCAAGGCCGCGGCAAAGGCATTGGCCCCGGCCTGCACGCCGAGTTCCGGCTGATAGATCTTGCCCAATTCATCGGCCGAGCCATGCACATGCACCAGCCGCTGTTTCGGTATCGGCACATTCAGCAGCGTGTAGCCATCGGTGGTCATCTCGCCAAACCGGACGTTGACGGCGAGGATCACATCGGCCTCGGTCATCAGCCGGCGGACCGAGGCGCTCATGCCGACGCCCGCTTCGCCCGCGAAGACGGTCGAGAAATTGTCGAACTGGTCCTGATAGCGGAAGGCGGCGACGACGGGGATGTCACTGGCCTCGGCAAAGGCCTTGAGGTCCGCTTGCCCCTGCGCGGTCCAGTTGGCGCCGCCCATGAGCAGCAGCGGACGCTCGGCCGAGGACAGGATCGCGCGGACCTGCTCCATGGTCTCGGCGGTCGGCGCGGGCTCGGCCATGCGGGGCAGGGTGGTCAGCGGCGCGGCATCGGTGAGGTCGGTCAGCATGTCTTCGGGCAGCGCGATGACCACGGGGCCCGGGCGGCCGGTCAGGGCCGTGGTCCAGGCGCGGGCGAGGATCTCGGGGATGCGGGCGACGTCGTCGATCTCGACCACCCATTTCGCCATCGTGCCGAAGACGGCCTTGTAATCGAGTTCCTGAAACGCCTCGCGGCCCTTCATGTCGGTGCCGACCTGCCCCACGAACAGGAGCATCGGCACGCTGTCCTGCATCGCCGTATGCACACCGATCGAGGCATTGGTCGCGCCCGGCCCGCGGGTGACAAAGCACAGGCCGGGCTTGGCCGTCAGCTTGCCCCAGGCGGCGGCCATGAAGGCCGCGCCCCCCTCGTTACGGCAATTGATGAAATCGAGCCGCCCTTTGGTGTCATGCAGCGCATCGAGCACGGCGAGATAGCTTTCGCCCGGCACGCCGAAGCCCTTCTCGGCCCCCAGCGCCAGCAGGCTCTCGACGAGAATCTGCCCGCCGTTTCGTGTCTGTCCCGTCATGCGTCACCTGTGCTGTCAGAGGCTCATCGCCCGTTCAGGTGATCATGCGGTCCGGCGCGGTTCGGGAAAATGAAGTTCGGCGTGAGAAAGGAAAGTTATTCTTTCTGTTTTGGCCGCAGAATGACTCCGGGATTGAGCGACGCTTTAGGGTCCAGCGCCTGCTTCACCGCCCGCATCAAGGCGCGTTCCTGCGGGGCGCGCAGATGATCCGCCAGAGCGATCTTCGACCGTCCCAGCCCATGCTCGGCCGCGAACGAGCCGCCGGCTTCCTGCGCCAGCCGCGCCAGCGACAAGCCCAGTTCCACCTCCATGCCCCTGAAATCCGCGGCCCCTGTCGCCGGAGACAGGTTGTAATGGATATTCCCGTCGCCCAGATGCCCGAAAGGATTGATCCGCACGCCCGGGCACAGCGCCTCGCACAGATCGGCGCCTTGGCGCAGGAAATCCGGGATGCGACCGACCGGAACCGACAGATCGTGTTTCAGCTGTGGGCCTTCCAGCCGCTGTCCCTCGGGCTGTTCCTCGCGCAGACGCCAGAAAGCCAGCCTTTGCGCTTCCGATGCGGCGAGGGCTCCGTCGCTGACCAACCCTTCCTCCATCGCGCGCTCCAACAGCCCCTCCATGATCGCCTCCAGCGGCACGAAGGCCGAGGTCGTCGCCAGCTCAACCAGAAGATAGAACGGCGCGCGGCTCTCCAACGGGAAGCTGACCCCCGCGACATGGCGCAGCGTCAGATCGAGGCCCAGTTCGCAGAAGAACTCCATCCCGGCGAGGAATTCCTGCGCCTCGGCCCTGAGGAGCACCCCCAAAGCCACCAGCGCCTCGGCCGAGGGTACGGCCAGCAACGCCGTTTGCCGGGCGCGGGGCGTGGCCGTCAGCCGCAACACCGCCCGCGTCACCACGCCGAGCGTCCCTTCGGATCCCGCGAACAGGCGCTTCAACTGATAGCCTGCGTTGTCCTTCAAGACCGCGCGGCGGCTGTCCCAGATCGTGCCATCGGCCAGCACGACTTCCAGCCCCAAGACCAGATCGCCCATCATTCCATGCCGGAACGCCTGCGAGCCGCCCGCATTGGTGCCGATCAACCCGCCGATCCGCGCGCTGCCCTCGGCCCCCAGATGCATCGGCAGATCCAGCCCCGAGCCCGTCAGCGTCGCATGCACCTGCGCCAGAACCGCGCCGGCTTCGACCTCGATCGAGGCGCTGTCACGGTCCACCGCGCCGATCGCCGCCATGCGCGACAGGGACAGGATCACCCAGCCCTCGGCCCCCGCGACGCCCGAACCGCACAGCCCGGTATTGCCCCCCTGCGGCACGACCGGAACGCCCGCCGCATGGCAGGCCGCCATCACCGCGGACACTTCCGCCGTTGTCGCTGGACGCGCCACGCCCAGCGGCTCCTCGCCGTAGCGGTTCAACCAATCACGGCGGTAGGGCTCGGTGTCGGCGCCGGTCAGCCAGCCCGAGGGGCCAAGGAGCGCGGCGAGTTCATCGGAGAGGCCCATCACTCACCCCGCGAAGGTATAGGCGGTTTTCACGCCGGTGTAGAAATCCATCGCCATCCGCCCCTGTTCGCGCCCGCCGAGGCTTGAGGCCCCGCGCCCGCCGAACGGCACATGGTAGTCGACGCCAGCGGTCGGCAGGTTGACCATGACCATCCCGGCCTTGGACCGGCGCCGGAACTCGGTCGCCTCCTTCAGCGAGCCGGTGCAAATGCCCGAGGACAGGCCGAACGGCGTGTCATTCGCTACCGCCAGCGCCTCGTCGAAATCCGCGACTTTGATGAGGGCCGCGCAGGGGCCGAAGATCTCCTCGCGCGAGACGCGCATAGCGTTGGTCGCGCCAAGGAACAGCGCCGGGGCCTGAAAGCTGCCCTTTCGATTCAGCCGCTGCCCGCCGATCACCTCGCAGCCCTCATCCCGCGCCAAAGCGATGTAATCGAGGTTCCCGGCCAATTGCGCCTCGGACACCACGGGCCCGATCTGCGTCTCGGGGTCGAGCGGGTCGCCCACACGCAAGGCGCTCATCGCAGCGGCCAGCTTCTCGGCGAAGGCGTCATGGATATCGGCGGTGACGATCAACCGCGACGACGCCGTGCAGCGCTGCCCGGTCGAGAAGAACGCGCCGTTGAGGCAGGTGGCGACGGCCAGCTCCAGATCGGCGGCGCCCGTCACCACCATCGGGTTCTTGCCGCCCATCTCCAGCTGCACCTTCTTCATCCCCTCGGCGCAGCCCCGCGCGATCCCGCGCCCGACCCGTTCCGAGCCGGTGAAGGAGATCGCCGCCACATCGGGATGGCCGACCAGCGCGGCCCCGATCTCGGACCCGCGGCCCATCACGAGGTTGAACACGCCCATAGGGCAACCCGCCGCCTCGAGGATCTGCGCCAGACGATGCGCGCATCCGGGGGTCTGGTCGGCGGGTTTGAGAACAACGGCATTGCCGGCGGCCAGCGCGGGCGCGGTCTTCCACGCCGGGATGGCGATCGGGAAGTTCCACGGGGTGATGAGGCCGACGACACCCAAGGGCTCGCGCGTGACCTCGACCTCGACCCCCTCGCGCAGGGAGGCGAGCTTCTCACCGGGGATCCGCAGAACCTCACCCGCATAGAACAGGAACAAGTGCGCCGCGCGCAGGGCCTCGCCCTTGGCCTCACTCAGCGTCTTGCCTTCCTCGCGGGCCAGCAAGCGGCCCATCTCGTCGACCCGTGCCAGCAACATCTCGCCCGCCCGGCGTAACACGTCTGAGCGGACTTGCGGCGAGGCGCCGGCCCAAGCGGGCTGAGCCGCCTTCGCCGCGGCCACGGCGGCGTCGACATCGGCGGCGCCGCCTCGGGCGTAGAGGCCGATCAGGTCGTCGGGATTGGAGGGGCTGCGGTTCTCGGCGGCCGTTGTGGCGTCGACCCAGTCTCCGGCGATGTAGTTGCGATGGATCTCGGTCATGGCCCCTCCGGCGTTTTGCGGGATTTTCGCAAAGGCAAAGGGGGTCGTCTGCCAAGAAGGGCTATCGATAGGAAAGAAGGCCTTTCGGGACGCAAGGGCCCGGCGGGAAAGCCGGCCCCTCTCGCTACGCTGCGATCGTTGGTTTGCCGCAGTCATCGACGGGCGGTCGCGGCCATCCCGAGGCGCCCGCCAAGGGGCACGCGGACCGGCAATACGAAAGAATGAGGCTGGTCCCTGTCAGGTGCGGGCGTTCTCGAAAGCGGTCCAGGCGGCCTCGAAGGCGTTGAAATCAAAGCCATCAGCGCGCGCGGGATCGAGGATCAGCTTTTCCGAGGCCAGCAATTGCCCGATCCCCGCCTCCAGCTGCGCCACGACTTCGGCGGGGATGACCACCGCGCCATGGCGGTCGGCATGCACCAGATCGCCCTGCGCCACCCGCAGGCCGAACACCGTGACGGGCTCGCCAAGGCTGCGGACGTGCACGAAACCGTGGCTGGGGCCGATGCTGCCGGCGATCACCGGAAAGCCCTCGGGCAGGTCGCCGAGGTCGCGCATGACGCCATTGGTCAGCGCGCCGGCCATGCCGAAGCCCTTGTGGATCGTGGTGTTCACCTCGCCCCAATAGGCGCCGATGCAATCGGGGTAATCCAGATCCTCGATCACCGCGATTGAGGGCTTGGGCGCGTCATGCATCGCCTTGTAATAGGCCATGCGGCGGGCGCGGATGACTTCGGGCGCCTCGGTCGGCGGGGCCAGCGCGGCGATCTGCGCGGTGACGGCATAGCCGACGACGCTGCCGCCGGGTTCCGAGCACAGCATGGTGCCGCGGGTGAAGCCATCAAAGCCGCGCTTGCCCTGCACCACCTCGATGGCGTTGCAGACGGTGGGTGTGTCGACCCGGCGCAGCAGGTCCAGAAGTGTCGGGGTCATGTCTCGAGCCATTCCTTCAGCGCCGCGAGCGTGGCGGCGGGTTGTTCCAGCGGCGGCAGATGGCCGGCGCCCTCCACGACGACCAACCGCGATTGCGGCATCAGCGCGTGCATCAGATCGTGCCGGTCGCGGGGGCAGAGGCGATCCTCGGCGCCGGTCAGGACCAGCGCGGGGCCATGGTAGGCGCGCAGGGTCTCGGTCCGGTCGGCGCGATCCCGCAGGGCGAGCGATTGGCGGCGGAAGGCCTCGGGCCCGAGGGCGCGGGCCATGTCGAGGCAGAGCGCCAGTGTCTCAAGGTCCGAAGGATCGGCGAGGTAATGCGGCATCATCTCGGCCTGCATCACCGCGTCGAGCCCGCCCGCCAGCACCCGTGCCACCTGAGGGGCGCGGCGGGCGCGAACCTCGGGCAGTTCCGCCAAGGGGTTGGTGTCCAGAAGCGCCAGTCGCTCGATCCGTTCGGGCGCCTGCGCCAGCATCTCCATGGCGACGATGCCGCCCATCGACAGCCCGGCCAGCGCGAACCGCTCGGGCAACTCGCGCAGCAGGGCGGTGGCGATGCCGGGAAGCGTCTCGTCGCCCTTGGGCAGGGCGTGATGGACGGCGCGCGGGCCGAGGGACGCCGGCAGCGCCCCCCACATCCGCGCATCGCACATCATGCCGGGCACGAGGACCAGCGGCAGCGGATCACTCACGACAGGCGCCCGGTCAGGCCCGCGGGATCGTCGGTGTTGCGGATCCGGTAGAGCGCGGCCTCGCCGGTCATCGAGGGGCTGAGCGCGTGGGACAGCCCCGGCGGGATCGCCGCGGTGTCGCCCGGGTTCAGCACGGTGCTGCCCCCGTCCCAATCCAGCCGCCAATGCCCGCGCACCGGCATCAGCACCTCGTGGCGCCCGGTCGCATAGGCGGTGTCGGGGATCGAGGCACGGGTCAGGAAGTCGATCTCGAACCCCGGCCGGTCGCGCAGAAGACCCTCGGCGCCCAGCACCTTGCAGGGCTGGCGGTCAGACAGCGCGACCATGTCCCAGTAGCGGGCGACGTAATCGGGCAGGACCTGCGCGGTGGTCAGTTCCGGGAAATCCTTCAGCTGCGCATCGGTCAGCAGCGGCATGGGCGAGACGCCCTCGGGCAGGGTCTGGCCCTTCTTCGTGTCATAGAGCTTGCCGTTTGCACCCAGCACGAGCCCATGGTCGCGCGCATCCTCGATCACCTGCGGAGCCCAGATCACGCCGCCGCCCGCGTCGTCACCGCCGAGAACGGCCATGATCATCCCGTAATCGGTGCCGATATTCTCGAAGCCGCGGAAGATGCCGGTCGGGATGTTGATGATGTCGCCCTCTTCCAGCACCACCTCGCCCGCCTTGCCCCAACGGCCCCAGAAGAAGCGCCAGCGGCCCTTGAGGACGAAGAACACCTCGGCGGTGCGATGGCTGTGCAGGCTGTTGCGGCATTTCGGCGGCTGGCCGGCGGCGCCGATATTGAAGCCCGGCGTGTCGGTGATGTGGACATGCTGATCGGCGCTTTCCGAGACGCCGCCGCCGATGATTGTGAAGTTCTCCTTCTGGTCGCTGCCCGGGGTATGGGCGTCGATGAAGGCGGTTTTGCAGGGCTTGAGATCCCCGTAGCGGACGATGCGGGCGTCCATCTGGGCAGGTGTCATGGTGCGTTCCTTTGAGGTCACGGGGCGGCGTTGGCTGGCGGCCGGGTCGATCCCCGCACGACCAGCGGGCCGTCGATGAAGGTTTTCCGGGGCTCAAGCTGGCCCTCGATCAGGCCGAGGATCGCCTCGGCAGTGGCGTCGACCATGCGGTTCACCGGCTGGCGGATGGTGGTCAGGTCATAGGCGGGCCAGGCGGCCATCGGCACATCGTCATAGCCGATCACCGATACATCATCGGGCACACTAAGGCCCAGACCGAAGCGCAGCTCGTCCATCGCGGCGAAGGCCATGTGGTCATTGCCGACGAACAGCGCATCGGGCCGGTCGGGCCGGTCGAAAAGGTCACGCGTGGCGCGGATCGTCGCCTCGCGGTCATACATGCCATCGATTACGCCCGCCGGCTCCAGCCCGGCCGAGGCCATGGCCTGCCGGAAGCCTTCTGCCCGGTCGCGTCCGGTCGAGGAGCCTTGCCAACCCGTGATATGGGCGATGCGGCGATGCCCGGCGGCGATCAGGTGCTCGGTTGCCCGGCGTCCGCCCGACACGTTGTCCGAGGTGACGTCGGTCAGCGCCGGGTCTTCCTGCCCGCGGTTGAAATTCACCACCGGAATGCCCTGTCCGGCCAACCGGCCCGTCAGGTCGTTCGACAGCGAAACCGAGGCGGTGATGATCCCGTCGACGCGATAGTCGATCAGCTCGCGCACCACTTCCGAGACATTCTCGCTGGCGTTCTCGGCCATGAAGATCAGCACGTGATAGCCGCGCGCCTGCAGGGCCCGCGACAGCTTCTCGATCGCCAGCGGGTAGAACATGTTTTCCAGATAGGCGACCACCAGCCCGATGATGCGGCTGCGCCCGGTGATCATCGCCCGCGCCAGCGCGTCGGGGCGGTAGCCCAGCGTGTCGGCCGCGGCGCGGACCTTCTCGACCGTGCTGGGCGAGACCGAGGCGCCGGGGGTGAAGACCCGGCTGACCGCCGATTGGCTGACCCCGGCCAGTTTGGCGACATCCTGCGCCGTGACGCGACCCTTGATGCTCATCCTGCCGTCCATCCTCCATCGACCTTCAGCGCCGTCCCGGTCACCAGCGACCCGGCGTCCGAGGCAAGGTACAGCACCGCACCCATCACGTCCTCGACCCGACCGACGCGGCCCAGCTTGATCTTCTCCTCGATCCAGGCGCGGCGGTCGGGGTTGTCGAAGGTCGACTGCGTCAGGGGCGTCAGGATGAAGGTCGGGCAGATCGTGTTGACGCGGATGCCCTGCGGACCCCATTCCATCGCCATGGCCTTGGTCATGCCCTCGACCGCGTGCTTTGTCGCGCAATAGACCGCGCGATCCACGCCGCCGACATGGCCCATCTGGCTGGAGATCTGGATCAGGCTGCCCGGCTTGCCCGCCGCGATCAGCCCCTGCGCCACGGCCTGCGCGGTGAAGTAGGCAGCCTTGATGTTGATCGCCGCGACGGCGTCGAAATCCTCCTCCGAGGTCTCCAGCGCCGCGCTGTGCCGCGCCATCCCCGCCGCGTTGACGAGGATGTCGAACGGCCCCTCGCCGGCGACGAAGGCCTTCAGGGCCGACGTGTCGGCGATGTCCAGCGCGCGGGTGCGGATCTGGCCGCCGTCGGCGCGCAGCTCGGCCGCGGCCGCCTCCAGCCGGTCGGCCCCGCGCGCCACCATGGTGACCTCGGCCCCGGCATCGGCCAGCGCGCTGGCGCAGGCCAGACCGATGCCGGAGGAGGCGCCGGTGACGAGGGCGCGCCTGCCCTCGAGCCGGAACGACGGGGTGCGCGGCAGGCTCATTCGGCGGCCATCCCGTAGCCGACATTGCGCCCGCCGTAGCGGCGCACACGGATGTTGCATTGCTCGGCATGGCCGACGAAGCCTTCCAGCATGCACAGCCGCGAGCCGTATTCGCCGATCGTCGCGGCGGCCGTATCCGTGGTGACGCGCTGATAGGAATGCGTCTTCAGGAACTTGCCGACCCAGAGCCCGCCGGTGTAGCGCCCGGCCTTCTTCGTCGGCAGCGTGTGGTTGGTGCCGATGACCTTGTCGCCATTCGCCACATTGGTGCGCGGCCCGAGGAACAGCGCGCCGTAGCTGTGCATCTGCGCCAGATACCAATCGTCGCGATCGGTCATCACCTGCACATGCTCATAGGCCATGTCATTGGCCACGCGCAGCATCTCGTCATGGCTGTCGCAGAGGATCACCTCGCCATAATCGCGCCAGCTGACCGAGGCGGTCTCGGCGGTCGGCAGGATGCCCAGCAGGCGATCGATCTCGGCCAATGTGCTCTCGGCCAGCGCGCGGGAATTGGTGATCAGGCAGGCGGGCGAGTTGTAGCCATGCTCGGCTTGACCCAGAAGGTCGGTCGCGACCAGCTCGGCGTCGACGGTATCGTCGGCGATCACCATCGTCTCGGTCGGGCCCGCGAACAGGTCGATGCCGACGCGGCCATAGAGCTGGCGCTTGGCCTCGGCCACGAAGGCATTGCCGGGGCCGACGAGCATATGAACCGGGTCGATGGTCTCGGTGCCGATGGCCATGGCGCCGACGGCCTGAATGCCGCCGAGGACGTAGATCTCATGCGCGCCGCCCAGATGCATCGCGGCGACGATGGCGGGATGGGGCTCGCCCTTGACGGGAGGGGCGCTGGCGACGATCCGGGGCACGCCCGCCACGGTCGCGGTCAGCACCGACATATGGGCCGAGGCGACCATCGGGAACTTGCCGCCCGGCACGTAGCAGCCAACGCTCTGCACCGGGATGTTGCGATGGCCGAGCACCACGCCGGGCATCGTCTCGACTTCGATATCCGTCATCGAGGCCCGCTGCGCCTCGGCAAAACGGCGGATCTGGGTCTGGGCGAAACGGATGTCCTCCATGTCGCGGGTGCTGACCTTGGCCATCGCCGCCTCGATCTCGGAGGCCGTCAGGCGGAACGAGGGGCGGCTCACGCCGTCGAACTTCTGGCTGAGACTGGCGATGGCCGCGTCGCCGCCGGTCTGGATCTCGCTCAGGGTCGTCTCGACGGTGGAGCGGACCTTGGCATCATCCTCGGCGCGCTCGGCTTCCGGCTTGGCGGTCTTGAGATAGGTGATGGTCATGGGAACTCCTGATTATGACCCGTAGCCCAGAAACAGGCGCGGAAGGATGAGCGAGAGATCGGGCCAGAAGCTGATCACCAGCAGGGCGGCGATCATCACCAGCACCCATTTGAAGATCCGCCTGACCAGGTCGTCGAAGGGAATGCCGCCGACCTGCGAGGCCATGAAGAGGTTCGCACCAAGGGGCGGCGTGACGAAGCCGATGGCCAGGGCGACGATCATGATCACGCCGAAATGGATCGGATCGATGCCGAGCTGCGTCACCATCGGCAACAGGACCGGGGTCAGGATGACGATGGCCGCGAGGGTTTCGAGGAAGGTGCCGATGATCAGCAGAAGCACGAGGATGGCCAGAAGCACGACGATCCAGTTGTCGGTGATGCCGAGCACGAATTGCGACAGCTCCAGCGGGATGCGTTCCAGCGCGATGATCCGTCCGAAGGCGACCGAGGCGCCGATGATCACCAGAACCGCGCTGACCAGCAGGGCCGATTGCAGCATGATCGGGCCCAGTTCGCGCCAGGACAGCTCCTTGTAGACCAGCGTCGACACGAGCAGCGCATAGACCACCGCGACGGCCGAGCTTTCGGTCGGCGTGACGATGCCGCCATAGATCCCGCCCAGGACGACGATCGGCATCAGCAGGGCCAGTTTCGCCTGGTTCACGGCCTCCCAACGCTGGCGCCAGGTAGCGGCGACAGTCTTCGCCTCCCAACCGCCCTTCCGGGTCTGGTAGATGTTGTAGAGGATCAGCGCGATGGCGATGACGATGCCGGGGATGATGCCGGCGAGGAACAGGGCGGAGACCGAGACCTGGGCGGTGACGGCGTAGATGATCATCACCACAGACGGCGGGATCATCACCCCCAGCGCCCCGGCCGAGGCGACCATGGCCCCGGCATAGGCCCGGTCATAGCCGCGCCGTGCCAGCGCCGGGATCATCGCGAGGCCAATTGCCGCGACAGTGGCCGAGCCGGTGCCCGAGATCGCCGCGAAGAACAGGCAGGCCATGATCGTCACCGTGCCCAGCCCGCCCGGCGCATTGCCGAAGAAGGCCTCGGCCACGGCGATCAGCCGGCGCGAGATGCCGCCACGGCTCATGACGCTCCCGGCAAGGGTGAACAGCACGACGGCGATCAGCGTGAAGGAGTTGATGCCGCTGACCAGCCCCAGCGCGTAGAAATCGAAGCCGAGGAAGGGGATATAGGCAATGGCGAGCAGGCTGGCGGCGCCCAGTGCAATGCCGATGGGCACGCCCGCCAGCAACAGGACGGCGAAGCTGCCGAACAGGATGGCCGTGGTCATGAGCGGGCCTCGTCGGGTTGAAGGCCTTCGTCCTCAAGCGCGGTATCTGCGCGCAATGGCTCCTCGCCATGGCGCAGGATGCGCCAGAGGGAATGCGCCAGCCGCAGGGTGGACAGGGCGCCCGAGAAGATGATCGCGGCGTAGAGCCAGCCGGTCGGCCATTGAGTGGCGGACAGCGATTGCCCGCGCTCGATGGCATTGGCGGTGATCTGGATGCCCAGAACGCAGACGGCGATGGAATAGGCGAGGAAGACCGCCTCGGCGAAGGCCATGGTCCAGCGGCGCAGGGCGGCGGGCAGAGCATCGACCAGAATGGTCACGCGCAGGTGCCGCTTCTCGCGGATGGCATAGCTGATCCCGAAATAGATCATGTACACGAACGCGAACCGGGCGACCTCTCCGGCCCAGGGCACAGAGGTCTGGAAGGCAAAGCGCGCGACCACATCCGCAAAGAGCAGGACGATGACCAGACCAAGGCTGGTCACGATGATGGTCGGCTCAAAGAACCTTTCCGCCAGTCTCAGCCAGCGACGCATGGGCGCTCCTCCTGCGCGATGCTTGGGGAAGGGCCGGTCGGCCGATGCGGGCCGACCGGCAGCTGATTACTGCGCGAGATAGCCGCTGAACTGGTCGAAGAAATCGTCGCCGACCCGCTCGCGGATCAGCCCTTCGATGGCGCCGTTCATCGTCGCGGCCATCTGCTGGCGATCCTCGGCCGGCAGTTCGGTGACGGTGAGACCCGCCTCGGTCAGCTGGGCCAGCGTCGCGGCATTGGCTTCGGCCACCAGCTGGCGCTGCAGGGTGACGGTCTCGGCTGCGACGTCCATCATCAGCGCGCGTTCGTCCTCGGACAGGCTGTTGACGAACTCAAGGTTGGCGAACCAGACCTCGGGCCAATAGATATGGCCGGTCAGCGAGACGTCGCTCTGCACTTCGTAGAAGCGTTCGACCACCATCGACGAAAGCGCGCTTTCCTGCCCGTCGATCAGACCCTGCTGCAGCGAGGAATAGATCTCACCCCAAGCCAAGGGCAGCGGCACCGCGCCGATCGAGCGCCAGGCCGCGATCTGCACCGGGTTGTCGGCCGAGCGCATGCGGAAGCCCTCGAAGGCCTCAAGGCTGTCGAGCGGGCGGTTGCCCGAGAAGCTGCGGAAGCCCAGTTCCAAGAAGCCCATGCCGGCAAGGCCGCGCTCTTCCATCGCCGTGTTCAGCAGGGCACCGGCCGGGCCGTCCAGCGTCGAGCGTGCATGCTCCTCGTCGGCAAACAGCAGGAACTGGTCCAGCACGCCCAGCTCGGGGATCGAGGGCGACAGGTTCACCGAAGCGCCGGTCGCCATCTGGATATTGCCCGATTGCACGAGGTCCAGCGTCTCCGTGACGCTGCCCAGCTGGCCGCCGGCATAGATCTCGACCTCCAGCGCGCCATTCGAACGCTCGGCGAGCGTGTCGCGGAAATGCGCCATCGCCTCGTGCAGCGGCGAGCTTTCGGGTTGGGCATGGGCGATGCGGATGACGGTCTGGCCCATCGCGGTGGTCGCGAGCAGGCTGGCGGCAAGCGTCATCGCCGCAAGAAATTGCGTCTTCATGGTTTCCTCCCTGAGTGAGTCGCACGGGTCGTTCCTCGCGGCCCGTTGCTCTTGCATTCGTATGCATTGCATTCGTATGCGCGTCAAGAAGCGATTTGAAACCAAAGCGATTGCCGGGGCCATCGCCGGTCCGGTAACGGAAAACGGCCCGCCGTGTCTGGCGGGCCGCTGGTCATTGCGTAGGGTGGGGTTTCACCCCACCATCCCGAGGCTTACAGCTTCTCAGTCAGCTCCGGCACGACGGTGAACAGATCGCCCACGAGGCCATAGTCCGCGACCTGGAAGATCGGCGCTTCCTCGTCCTTGTTGATCGCCACGATCACCTTCGAATCCTTCATCCCCGCGAGGTGCTGGATCGCGCCCGAGATGCCGACGGCCACATAGAGATCCGGCGCCACGACCTTGCCGGTCTGACCGACCTGCCAGTCGTTCGGTGCGAAGCCCGAATCGACCGCCGCGCGCGAGGCACCGACCGCAGCGCCCAGCTTGTCGGCGAGGCCCTCGATGATCTTGAAGTTCTCTTCCGAACCGACGCCCCGGCCACCCGAGACGACGATCCCGGCCGAGGTCAGCTCCGGACGGTCCGAGGTCGCGACCTTGTCTTCGATCCACGACGACAGCGCGGGATCGGCAGCGGCGCCGACGCTCTCGACGGCAGCCGAGCCACCCTCACCCGCCGCCTCGAAGGTCGAGGTGCGGATGGTCGCGACCTTGACGCTGTCCGACGACTTCACGGTCTGGATCGCGTTGCCGGCATAGATCGGGCGCTCGAAGGTGTCGGCGTCGACGACGGCGGTCACGTCCGAGATCACCATGACATCGAGCAGCGCAGCGACGCGCGGCAGCACGTTCTTCGCGTCGGTCGTGGCGGGCGCGACGATGTGCGAATAGCCCGAGGCCAGCGACACGATCAGCGCCGCGGTCGGCTCGGCCAGACGATGGCCCAGCGAGGCATCCTCGG
>NZ_LRRR01000037.1 GCF_001691415.1 Pararhodobacter sp. CCB-MM2 | reverse complement strand
CGTACAGAACGTCCTGACCATCACCGCCCAGCAGTAGATCAGCTCCGCCCCCGCCTCGCAGGACGTCGTTGCCGCCTTCACCGCGCAGCACGTCATCGTGCTCGCTTCCTGCCAGGCTATCGCTTCCAGCACCGCCAAGCGAAACAACCGATGGCATAGAGACAAGCTCTTCCTCGACCGGGGTGTCCACAACGGGCGGAGCCGCAGGATCCTCAACCGCGGGCTCTTCACCCACAGGATCGGTCACGACAGGCTCTTCCTCGGCCGGGGTGTCCACAACGGGCGGAACCACAGGATCCTCAACCCCAGGCTCTTCGCCCACAGGATCGGTCACGACAGGCTCTTCCTCGACCGGAGTGTCCACAACGGGCGGAACCGAAGGATCCTCAACCGCAGGCTCTTCGCCCACAGGATCGGTCACGACAGGCTCTTCCTCGGCCGGGGTGTCCACAACGGGCGGAACCGAAGGATCCTCAACCGCAGGCTCTTCACCCACAGGATCGGTCACGACAGGCTCTTCCTCGGCCGGAGTGTCCACAACGGGCGGAACCGAAGGATCCTCAACCGCAGGCTCTTCACCCACAGGATCGGTCACGACAGGCTCTTCCTCAGCCGGAGTGTCCACAACGGGCGGAACCGAAGGATCCTCAACCGCAGGCTCTTCACCCACAGGATCGGTCACGACAGGCTCTTCCTCGGCCGGGGTGTCCACAACGGGCGGAACCGAAGGATCCTCAACCGCAGGCTCTTCACCCACAGGATCGGTCACGACAGGCTCTTCCTCGGCCGGGGTGTCCACAACGGGCGGAACCACAGGATCCTCAACCGCAGGCTCTTCGCCCACAGGATCGGTCACGACAGGCTCTTCCTCGACCGGAGTGTCCACAACGGGCGGAACCGAAGGATCCTCAACCGCAGGCTCTTCGCCCACAGGATCGGTCACGACAGGCTCTTCCTCAACCGGAGTGTCCACGACGGGTTCATCAACCACAGGAAGTGCAGGCGTCACACGGTCCTCAGCCGCGATGTCAAAAATCAGCTCATCGAGACCAGTAAGGCCTGTGTTGCGCATCACAATCTCTGCGAAACCTTGACCCTCAACAAAGTTGGCATAGAGATCGAAATTCTCCAACCGCGGCAGATAGTAGAACCGATCACCTTCCTGCAGCCGGTCAAACTGCTCGTGCATGATGACCCAGAACGTCTCACCTGCGAGACCGCCGTTAATCTTGGCTTCGGCAATACCACCAACCCACAGATCCAGGCGATCGATACCAGCAACCGTCCAAGTGCCATCCAGATTGTCATGCAACTGGATATCCGGATTGACTGCCGCGAAGCTGCTCACTTCTTCTTCACCCGAAAGGATCAGGTCCGGATACGCGGCGCGGAATTGATCCATGACAGCATCGGACAGGCCGTTACGCTCCTGGAAATCTTCCCAGGACACATACGGGGTAAGGTCGCCGCCAGCGAAGCCCACCGCTGCAGAGACATACGGGTCCGTCGACGCCATGAGATCGGCACGAACCTGGTTCAGCGTCCCAAGGCCGAGGTCCCAACCCCTAGCCACGTTGAAGGCAAACAGGTCAGCACTGATCCGGACAAGGTCATTACGCACAGCATCGACAACCTGGACATCGACCTCTTCGGCTGCCTGCTGCGTGATACCACCCAGCACCGAAGCTACGCCCAGCTGACTGTAACCCGGCTGGGGCACATAGCCATATGTAGCGAGTGCCTGCAGTGCCGCCACGCCTTCCAGTGCAGGCATGGGGCCGGCACCATCCAGATCGACCACGAAGGCAGAGGCGTCGTTCGTCGGGTTTAGGAAGGCATCGAACAGCGGCACCTCGATCAAGGCACCATTCGCATCCATCACCGAGATGGTCTGGCCGATCATGGTATGACCGATACGATAGGCCGCCCCTGCAAATTCATGGCTGATGCGGGCATCGACTTCCGGATTGTAGGCATCAAAACCATGGTCGCCGTTGCCCATGATCCCCTGACCACCCAGCAGCTTCTCGGCAAACTCGGTGAACACAACGCGCTGGTACTCAGCCTCGTTGACAATCTTGGCGGCCTGGAACAGCTCCTCAGGCGAGATCTCTATCCCGTTGTTAAGATAGACCTCTGCCAGCTTCTCAACGTGATAGTTGTGGTTGCGCGCAAAAACGGTGTGCATAGACGTCAGCGCCACATTCTCATTGGCCCGCCCATCACCCGCCACCATGTGGTCGAGCAGATCGATATAGGGGTTCGAGTCGATGAACAGCGGCCAACCTTCGCCCATGAAGTTCTCAGCCAGCGACTTGACGGCCGCCCGGTCAAACTCCCCATTCTCCGCAATCAACGTCGGATAGAACTCAAGCAGCGTCATGCCGCCCTCACCGAGATGGGGTGCCTTAAAGACCGTCCCTGCCTCGATGTGGTGCTCAAGCGCAGCTCGCAAGGTCGGCAGAAGCTGATGCTCCGGCGCCGACGGATCAGGTTCGCCAAGCATCACCCGGGCGCCCAGCCCACCAACCCCGTCGCTCTCGCGAAGCAGCTGCCCGATCAGGCTCGAGGAACCATAAACCTGGTTCTGATCCACGAACGGCGAGGTCAGGTTCATATGCTCAGGCACGCCATCCAGATCTGCGCCCACGACAGTGGCACGGGTCAGATCCGCGGGGTTGTCCACACCAGGGGTACGAGCGCTACCCGGCCCACCGATCTGGATGCTTCCTGCCCCTCCCTTGGGAATGAACGTCAGACCATGATCAAAGTACTGCGCAAACGACATGAAGAAGGTATTCGCCATGGTCGATTGGGCCGTCCCAGGATCTTGGGCCCCGATAGCGTTCGAAATGGCCCGCGGATCAAGACCCTCAAAGATCGGGTTGATCAGGCCAGCCCCCGTCTCCTCATCAACGCCGGCATAGCGAGCATCCGTGATGCGAATATAGGGCTCCGCAGCGGCACCATAGCCTGGGTTGTCGATGTTGTTGTCTTTGCCCGGCAGATCACGCACACCAAGCGCCGCACCACCATCGTCATTTCCGTCCGGAGACACACCACGGACGAGGTTGAGCAGACCAGCAGCGTCTGCCTGCGTGAACAGGTTAGGCCCATCCACAGGCTCGACCGCCCCCGTAGCCGTCACAACTTGCGGCAGCGCGTCAAGCGAGCCTGCAAACGTGATGCTCGATCCCTCTGCCGTAAGCGTGACAAGACCGGTTTGAGGATCCTCACTCGCCACATAGCTGGCCGGATCGATCCCCTCAGGCGCCTCAATCACGTCTTGCGCCCGCAGCGTGCCGACCACCATGTCGTTGCCACCCGCAGTACGGAACAGGATCCGGTGGGCAGAAGACAGCGCACTGATGTCGACAGTTTCATCCCCCGTCGAACCATTGATCGTGATCGTGTTGAGCAACAGATTCGTTCCGGTGAAGTCACCAAAGATCTCGACACGGTCATTGTCCGTGAAGAAACCACCGCCGTTGGTGTTGATCACGATCTCCTCAATCTCGCGCAGCTCTGCCACGACAATGCTAGAAAAGACGGTGTCGCGTGTAATGACAATTTCCGTACCGTCCGCAACAGTGGTCCCCCCCGTCGCCTGCCAGGCTGCAAGCGTGTAAATCCGGTACGTTTCGGCGCCGTTGGTTCCGTTCACGATGAACGTATCCCCAACGACACTTTCCGTCCCACCATCAACGATGTCTCGGCCATCATTGGCAGCATTCCAAACGATCACATCGTCACTGCCACCCGCATTGATAGAGTCGTTGCCGCCATTGCCGTCGATCAGGTCACCACCGGCGCCACCTGTCAGCGTCGTGCTGCCGTTGCCACCTGTAATCACCTCACCAACGACATCGCTTGCCGCAGAGAAGACCGTGCTGACCACACCGTTCAAGTCGGTAACCGTTGCCGCAACACGTAGCTGAGGCTGCGCACCAATATTGCCCGCAGGCGGCGTGAACGAAGTCCCCGTCGCACCCGTAATGTCAGCCCAGGTAACGCCACCATCCGTCGAGGATTGCCACTGCACCGTCAACGTGTCGATACCGTCCGCATCCGCAATGGCCGAGAGATCTACCGTGAGCGCTTGGGTCTCCGTCGGAGACTGGTCGCTCAGCACCGGGGCACCCGTCACCGTAGAATCCACAGGTGCACCATCCGAGATGCTGATCGTGCCGTCGGCAAACTGCAGCAACTCGATATTGAAGAGCCGGTCACTGCCTTCAAGGTCGCGATTGCGCCCCGTTGCCGGATCGATCGAAAGATCAGCCCCAGTAACCGGATCCACGAGCCCGACACTGGCGGTCAAATGCGTCACCGTCACGCTGCCATCATCGTTTGCAACGATCTCGTAGTTCTCACGAATATCCCAGAAAATGGCCGTATCCACATCGTCAGCGGAAGCCTCGTTGAGGATCTCACGCACGATCGACAGCTGACCCGGGGTAATATCACGGCTGAACAGCAGGCTCTCAAGGCTGCGACCGCCAAACAGAACCTCTCCCGTTTCCGCATCGGTCACCGGTGCGATGAGCTTGTCAGCCGTTGCCCAAACAGCGCCCTGAGCATCAGCAATACCAATCCGGACATTGAGGTGCTTGTCGCCGTCAATGATGTCGTTGCCCGCGCGCCCTTCAATCCGGTCCGAACCGGCACCACCCAGCAGGATGTCCGAGGCATCGGAGGTATCCATGACCCCAATCTGCACCTCATTGGTCGTGCCGTTGGGATGGCGGATTTCGAAGCGCTCAAGATGCGCCACCAACTCGCGGAGCCCCGCAATCATGTCGATGTTCTTCTCAAGCAAAGCATTCGAGAAGGACTCGATCGGCGCACTGTCATTGACTTGGATGGCATTGCCATTCACGTCATACGCCCCCAGCACTGCGTCACGGCCCCGCAGGGTGTCATCGTGGTTCCAGCCCGAAAGGCCTTCAACCAAATCATAACGGTCCCGCAGGATGTTGTTCTGCTGATTGACAAAAATCGAGATATTCATGTCCGCATCAGCCGCGTAGTTATTGCCCTGGAATGTCGTCCAGTCAAAACCCGCCATGCCGTTGTTCCGGTTGATACCGATCCCCTGAACCATGATGTCATCGCCCGATTCCGCATCGAAATCGGTGTCGTTCTCACCCGAGTGCATGACATCGTGGCCGATAACGCGACTGTTGAAAAAGAGCTCGGAGTTGTCACCGGTGAGGGTGTTCATGAACCCCTGCCCTTCCATCCAGTCGCTGCCTTCGTTGCCATAAACAACGCCACCGCCACCCGATGCCGAGCGAATGAAGTCATCTCCTTCACCACCAAAGATGCTCTTGGCTTCCGAACCACCCGACAAAACGTCCTTACCGGACCCACCGAAGACCAGATCAAGTCCCATACCGGCATTGATCACATCATTGCCGGCCTCGCCCTTGATCACATCCGCGTCGCCAATATCGGTGCCGCTATCGGTGATGACGTCATCGCCATCTCCTGCATGGATATGATCCACGCCAAAACCGCCCTCGATATCGTCATTGCCGGCGCCGCCCCAGATCCCGTCGTCGCCCGCACCCCCGATGATGGTGTCGTTCTCGTCCGTTCCGCCAAGCACCACGTGCTCACCACCGTGGAAGCGAATGTAATCAATGTCGCCATCACCATCGACGTCAACACGCGTCACCAGATTGGGCGTACCATTCACTGCCGCTAGAACATCCGCCTCGCGGATCGGATCTGCGTTCCCGAGGCCCTCATTGTATTGAAGCGCCTGGTTCATCTCGATCACGTAATCCGCGGTCTGGAACGCAGCACCATTGATATGCAGACCCAGATGCTCCGTATCCGTGTTGCGCGTCACCAAATCGGCAAAGCTATCGCTCTCCAGCTGCGTCAGCAGGTTCATGCCTTGGGTCCGGCTGAGGTAGTAGAACCGATCACCCGCCTGCAGATTCTCAATTTGCAGCTCGAACACGAAAGTGAACGTCGAGCCCAGCATGCCACCAAACGGCATCAGCGCCTCGGCAAGACCACCAATCCAGAAATCGACCGTATTCAGGCCGCTTTCTTCGTCCGCCCACACGCCTGTGCCGTTGAGATACTCAAGACGGTCCGCAGGCGCACCCTCGCCGCCAAACACAAGTGCCCAGGCCGCATCTCGCTTCTCTTCCGCCGTCACCGCCGCAAGCACCGTCTCATGCGTGCCATAAGCCGCAATGAAGTTCACGATCGACAGCGGGTTCTTCAGATTAGCCGCGAAATCGCTCCAGCTCTCATACGGCTTTAGGTAGGTGTCATTCGTCTGTTCAAAGATCTGGCGACGCGCTTCATTCAGGGACGGAACACCCGTTTCGCGGGCGCGCGCCATGTTCAGCGCCGCAAGGTCGAGCGGCAAGCCCACCAGATTGTCACGCAAGGCCGACGTCATGAATTCGTCGATCTCGTTGCCGGCCTGCAGGCTGATACCCCGCAGGATTGCCCCGGCCGCGGCATGTGCATCGACACCTGCCTGCGTAAACCCAATCGGGTTGAGGAAAGCTTCAATCAGGCCGGTTTCCGAAACAGCCGCATTACCCTCGGCATCAACATTCAACATCGGGATCGTCTCGTTCAGCATCGAGTGCCCGAAGCGATAGACGACCTGTGCGAACTCTTCATAGATCGCACCGTCAATCTCCACGGAGTTGGAGAACACGAAAGGATCAATCTGCGGAGCAATCGCGCGCACGAACTCTTCAAAAACGAGGTGCTGATAGACCATCTCGGTCGAGAAACGCGACGCCTGGAACAGGCGCTCCCCATCCCATACCAAAGCCGTCAGATCATCGCCTTCTGCGACAGGCTCAAGAAGCCATTCATTAAGGAATGCGTAGTCCACCACACCCGTTTCATCGGGCGACGTCAGCAGCGCCTTGATGGCATCAATCTGACGGTTGTGTTCCCCATGGAAAACGGTGTGAACCGAGGTCAGCGCAATGTTCTCGTTGCCTCGGCCATCCCCGACCACAAAATGCGCATCGAGGAGTTCGTTGTCGTAGGTTTCGTTCTGACCAAACTGGTTGGGGATGATCGGGTTGCCTGCAACCTCGTCCGTATCTGCGGTTTTCTGAGCCGTTTCGCCCGTCGTGCGGTCAACAACATAGGTGCCGGGCACTGCGTTATGAGCGATGTCGTCCAGGAAGGCACGACCAGCAGACAGGCCCTCCATCGCCTGAATAGGGGTCTCCAGATTGCCCTCGACCGGGCCATCCAACGTCATGAGCTGTGGCAAGCCATTCTCGCCGCGAACAAACTCACCATAGAGGTCGGTCACGAGCAGCGGCACACTGTGGACATTTTCATCGCTGAGCTCGATGCCGAGCTTCTCGCGCGCCTGCTGTTTCACGTCCGCCCAGGTGGGAGGGCCGCCTGCTTCACCTTCCAGCATCTTGCCCGAAGCCATAGGCTTGCCATCGACCATCACGTAGTCGCGCAGGAAGACCTGGTGTGACGGGTTCGACGTGTAGAGCTGGTTGAGATCCGTCCAAGGCGTCGTCTGGTTGCGATGAGCACTGATATCGTCGGCCGTCCCGATCAGGCCGTCAGCGCCAGGATCGTTCGTCGCACGTGTCAGGACCATGAAGTTGGTCGGGCTGTTCGGAACGTAAAGCGGATCGTCGGGATGCAGCGGAATAATCACATTCCCGTTGCCGCCCTTCGACGTCAGATCAAGGCCATGGTCGAAAAACTGCCCGAAGATCGTCATGAAGCCGTTGAACGACGCCGTATCGCCCAAGTCCGCGGCAATGTTGCGGATGAACACATTTTCGCCGTCCATCTCGATGCCGTGCGAAGCAATCAGCGCATCCAGAGCATCGCTCGCCGCAACAGCCTCCGCCTCAGCCGCAGCTGTCGCATCGGCCCCTTGGGGGATCGACGCCAGAGCCACATCCGCGTCCACACGCGCCGCATCGGCCGCGTCAAGAGCCGCCTGAGCATCGGCCTCTTCAGCGAGCGCCGCGTTCAGCACCGTCTGTGCCTCGCTCTCTGCCGCAGTCGCCTCCTGCAGTTCAGCAACAGCAGCGGCATAAACCTCATCTCCAGAGGCCGCGTCTGCCAAAGCCTGTTGCGCTGCTGCGAGATCCAACGCTTCCAGGGCAGCCACCGCGGCAACAGCGTCGCGAACGTTCGTTGCCGTCGTAACAGCCGTCTGCGCTTGGTTTACGACTTGGGCTTGCGTGTCGACAGGACCCTGAGCGAGCACCAACGCCGCCTCTGCATCAACGGCAGCCGTTTCTGCAACACTCAAATCCTCTCGAGCATCCGCAACGGCCTGGACGGCCGCATCATAAGCCTCCTGACTGAAGTTTGCTTCGCGGTTTTGTGCATCCAGCAAAGCCGCTTCAGCGACAGCCAAAGCGTCCTGAGCCACAAGAAGTGCTGATTGAGCCCCCGCATTCGCCGTCGCCGCAATGTCACGCAGGTCCGAGACACGGGTCAGCTCTGCAGTCTCCAGAGCAAGGACATCCTGAGCATCCGTCAACGCCGTCGCCGCAGCCGCAGCGTCCGCATCAGCATCCTGGTCAGCTTGCAGTGCCGCATCATACTCCGCCTGTGCGGCCTGATTGGCGTTATAGGCCTGAGCCAGACGGGCAACAGACTCAATATCCGCAGTATCAAGGCCTGCAACCGCCGCATCATACTCGGCCTGCGCCGCATCCCGTTCGGCCGTCGCTTGATCAAGATCGGCTTGGGTCTGCGTCGCGCGTGCATCTGCTGCAGCTTTTTCCGCCGCCCTCTGGTTCACGAGAGCTTGGACAGCATCAACCGTCAGCTGCTGGTCATCGACGGCCTCCTGAGCCGAGGCCAGAGCCGCAGATGCACTGTTTGCCACAGCCTGCGCGCTCTCAACGTCAGCCTCCGCATCAGAAACCTGTTGCGTTGCAACACCAACCGCCTCGGGGTCATAAGCAAGCGCGGCCTGCACTTCCAAAGCAGCGGCCAAAGCAGACTGGGCATCAGACACGACCAAGGCCGTCGCATCGCGCACGTCAAGGGCTTCATCACGCAGCCCCTCCAAGCGCGCAAGCTCGTCCTGCTCGGTCAGAAGCGTAGCTTCCGCTTCGCTCAATGCTTCTTCAGCCGCCAGAACATCTGCATCCGCAACATCGACAGCCGCCTGCGCAGCTACTACCGCCGCATTGAGAGCTTCAATATCCGCATTCGGGGCCGGGAGTTCAGACAGCGCCAGCTGAGCTTGAGCCAGCCGAGCAGCCGCCGCATCATACGCCTCTTGAGCCAACACCAGCGCCGCGTCAGCCTCTGTGACACGCTGTTGCGCCGCGGCCTGATCCGTTGCCGCCAGATCGACAGACGCTTGCGCCTCCGCTGCCGCAACCACAGCCGCCGCCTCAGCTCCCGCAACAGCCGCACGAGCACGCGCCGCTTCGTCCTGCGCCGCCATGATCTCCTGCACAGCCGAAAGCTGCGCCGCCCCCGTCACCCCATTTACGGCGAGAGCCGCTGCAATCGCGGCAGGATTGCTCAACGTCTGATCGGCAACAAGGTTAGAGATCACGCGCGGCTGAGAGTCATAAACCGTACCTGTCGGATCTGCATAGCTCGTCGGAGCACCTGTCCGAGGTGACGCTTCAGCAGGGTTGAACACAGGCGTCAAAAGTCGGGCCATGACTTCGTCTGCAGCCCCAAAACGCTCCATACCGGGCTGGAAATTGTTGAAGCTACCATCAACAGTACGAAGGCCGTACGGCAGCAAGGGGCTCGAAACCAGCTGCGCAAGAGCCGCTCCCGGGTCCATGCCTTCTTCCTGGACCAAACGCGTATGTTCTTCGGCAAGTTTTGCCTGGTCGAGAATGTGGACGAGATCGTTCTTGTTCAGGGTAACCATGTCAAACCTCTCAAAATGATCGGGCGTCACGCGCCGCAGAAGCCACAAGGCGCAAGCCTAGCCTTGCCCAAGAAACGCCATAGTTCCGCCATCTTTGCGAATCCCAAAGGCCAACAATCACTCAGACCTAAGCACTCAAATCACTCAGACCTTGGTCCGAAGAACCCCGCGAGTCGCGGAGCGCTGCGCGCTGCAAAGCAGAGCTCAATCAGGCACACGACGCTGATCTCTCACGCCTCAATGGCGGACATCACACGCGAGTGGGGAATTCGACGACACGCGACGTCACCGCAGCACCTCGGTGGGCGATGGAACTCCTTGGCCCAGCAACGAGATCTCCAAAGGCCATAGTGCCCACGCAGGTCTCGCCTCAAAAGAACGAAACGGCCGACCGATACCGCGCATTGGTAAGCATCTTACGAGGGGGCTGCCCCCCCGCACACGGCATCCAAACCCCTCTCATGCCCAACCACGCAGCCTAAGACACCACGGAGCATGTGAGGCGAGAGAAGAGGAGCGATGCGTACATTCGCCCCCCATCTGCCGAGTGGGTTGCTTGAACAATCTTGTCAGCGCTCTGGCAACGGTGACCCATGTCAACGCCCCTCAGGACAGGCGCGACACATCAGCCCTCGCAGCGTGGGCACAAGAAAAGCACATAATATTATGATATGAATTATGTTTTCTGCTCGAAATGTACTCGCACCGCATAAAATTCGACACTTCGTCCAAGATCCCCTTTAGGAATGTCTTAAAGAAATCAGCCGTAATCCATTCTGGACTTATTGATCTGAATTTTTCCTCGGTGCCGCTGCTTTGTATACACCACGGACCCGAGACTTGGCGTTTCTGAACGGATCGCCATCCCCCAATGGCCAGAACCGGCCAATACCTCAGCCAAAGTTGTCCGCTGCATCAAGAGCTGCGCCGCTTGAGCGCGCTTCTTGTTCGCAAGGATCCACCTCTGCGCCCTCGTTCGGGCGTGGTTCGTCCCACCCTGCCCCACCCTCTTGCGGGGCAGCAATCGAGGCATGCCATGAGCAAGACAATCTTGGTGGTCGACGACTCCGCGTCCGTACGCCAGATGATCGCCAAAACACTGCAGCACGCGGGCTACACCGTCGCCACCGCGGTCGACGGACAGGATGCGCTTGATGTCAGTGCCGGAAAAACCTTCCACGGCGTGATCACAGACCAAAACATGCCCCGTCTGAGCGGCATCGAGTTCTGCCGCGCCTTTCGGGCACGCCCCGAAAACCAAAACGTCCCAGTCGTTTTCTTGTCTACGGAGAGCGAAGGCGCCATCAAGGAAAAAGCCAAGGCCGCTGGGGCCATCGGCTGGATGGTGAAACCCTTCGATCAGGAAAAACTCCTGTCCGTGATGCGCCGCTTGGTGACCGCATGATGGATGAGGAAACCTTCTCCCTGTTTCGGGCCGAAGCCGAGAGCCTCGCTGAAAGCCTCGAAGAGCGCCTTCTCGCCTTGCGAGATGCCCCGCACAACAAAAGCCTGATCGATGGTGTGTTTCGCGACTTGCACACCCTGAAGGGAACTGGAGCGATGTTCGGTCGCACCGATATCGCCGGGTTCCTGCATGATTTCGAAACCGCCTTTGAAGCCGTACGCAGCGCGCGCGTGACCGTCGACCCTGAGTTGATCTCTATCAGCTTGGCAGCGCGCGACCATGTCGCAGGCCTTCTCGATGGCGCAGACGCGACAGACGGAGCCAGCATCCTTGCGCGCCTTCAAGACCACCTCACCGTGGAAGAGACCGCTCCTCTCGACAACCATACGCGTGCAAACCTCGCCCCTTGGCATCTGCGCTTCAGTCTTTCGCCCAACACCATCGCCTTGGGAGGAAAGCCCGCCCTCGTCCTCGCAGAGCTTGTGCGTGTCGGCGCGCGAAACATCCGAACGCTGCAGGATGAGATCTCTTGGGACGATTCCAGCAACGATCAGGCCTCGATCTTGTCGTGGCAGGCTGAAGTCGATGCCGTGACCAGCGAGGACGATATCCGTGGTGCATTCCTCTTCTACGAAGAAGGGCTTGAACTCGAGTTGACACGCATGCCGGAGCCTTGCGCATCGCCGCAGGGCGAAGAAGCAGACCTGTTGACGTCCAGCAACGATGACATGGAAGCCTGTGCAGATCAGGCAGAAGTTCCAGCGGGCCCCGTGCCCACGCCCTTGGCCTCAACGTCTGTCAAGGATCAAAGTGGGAGCGCAACCGCAGCCATCTCGACATCAGCCCCAACAACACAAGCCGAGGCTACGAGCGGACGGGGACCTAGCTTCATGCGCGTTCCCGCAGAACGCCTCGACGAGATGATGGATCGCGTGGGAGAGTTGGTGATCGCCGAGGCACGCCTCATCGAGATCGCTGCCCGCTCGGGCGAGCCGAGCCTTGTTCAGGTCGCCGAAGACATCCAGCGACTCGCTACGGCAATGCGCGACACTGCCATGTCGATCCGCATGACGCCGATCGGCTCCATCACCGGACGCTTTAGACGGCTGGTCCACGACCTGACCACAGCGACCGGAAAGCAGATCGACCTGGTCATCGAAGGCGAAGAGACCGAGCTCGACAAAACGGTCATCGAGCGTCTGACCGACCCGCTGATGCACTTGATGCGCAACGCGGCCGACCATGGCCTTGAAGACCCTGTACAGCGCAGCGCCATGGGAAAGGCAGACCGCGGTCAGCTGCGCCTCGGCGCCCGCTATTCCGGAGCCGAGGTGTTGATTTCGCTCAGCGATGATGGCCGTGGCCTTGATCGTGAAGCAATCCGCAAACGCGCCACGGAGCGGGGTCTCATTGCCGCCGATGCCGAGCTGTCGGATGATGCCCTCCATCAGTTGATCTTCGAGCCTGGCTTCTCGACAGCGGCTTCTGTCACAGAGCTGTCCGGGCGCGGCGTGGGCATGGATGTCGTGCGACGCACGATCGAGGAGCTGCGCGGTACAATCGATGTGGCGAGCGAGCCTGGCTTTGGCACCACAGTGACCCTGCGCTTGCCGCTGACACTGGCCATCATTGATGGGCTGCTGATCGAGATTGGGGGCGAGCGCTACGTCATTCCCATGGCCGCGGTCGAGGAAATCGTCGAGTTGCCCGAAGCTCTCGCCGATGATCAGGGCGGCAACGCCTTCCTTGAGATCCGAGAGCGCCTGCTGCCCTTCTTGCGCTTGCGCGGGCTCCTCGATTGTGAGGGTGCCTCCGATCCTTACCAGAAGGTCGTGGTCGTGGGGGCAAACGAAGGACGCGTTGGCCTCGTCGTCGATCGGATCATCGGCACCAATCAGACCGTTATCAAGCAGCTCTCGCCTCTGCACACAGTGCTGAAGACCTTCTCCGGCGCAACAATTCTGGGTGATGGCTCTGTCGCCCTGATCCTCGACATCCCGCAGCTCGTCACCCTGGGCGTGGCCTTGGGCGAGAAGGAGGCCGCATGACAACCCCGTCTCAAGTTGCCGCTCTGTCAGAGAGTGATCTCGTCACTTTCCGGCTTGCGGGCGACGTTCTGGCGGTCCCCACCGCCGCTCTGCGAGAAGTCCTGGAACCTGTCGCCGTTACCCGCGTGCCAGGGGCTCAGCCATTCGTGCCGGGGCTCCTGAATGTACGTGGATCGATCGTGCCCCTCGTCGACCTGAGGATCCCCTTACGCATGCCTGCAAGCGTCATTGATGACGAGACTCGCATCATGGTTCTCGAGTTGACCATGGACGGCAAGCCAGGGGTCGTCGGGATCATTGCTGACAGTGTTCATGATGTAACCCGGCTTCCCCCCGACGCGATCGAGGCCATTCCACCAGTAGGCACGCGTTGGCCAGCCCGGTTCGTCACAGCCATCGGCCGTTGCGACGGGGAATTCGTCACAATCCCCAACCTCGGGGCCATCCTATCCGACTACCTCGCCGGCTCCGAGAGCCGCCCTCATTCCCGCAGCGCCTTTGCTGCGCTCTGACTTGGAGATTCGCCAATGAGACTGACTATCAAGATGAAGCTGGCGACCACCTTCCTGGTGATCATCGCCGCCGCCGCCGCCGCCATGATGCTCGCCCTTTCCGATCTTGGAAAAATGAGCGATCGGCTGAGCGCGATCGTCTCGCAGGACGCGCAGCGGATCCGCTATGCGGAAGAAATCGTTGCTGAAACGATCCGTGTTCAGCGCGATGTCAGGGAATATCTCCTGGCCAGCACCGAGCAAGAGCGTGCGGAGCTGCGCAGCCGCATGGAAACCAGCCGGACCCGTCATGACAGCACTCTTGCGGATCTGACTGATATCGCCACGACTGAGGGGCGTCGAGCACTCGAAGAATACACCGGCTTCTTCGCAAACCTGCGCGAGATCAACAACCGCGCTCTCAACCTTGCAGACCAAGGCCAGGTCGCGACGGCTGTGCGCCTTATCTCTGGCGAAGGAATGCAGACCTGGCGCCTCATGGAGACGAGCATCGGCACGATCCTGCAGACCAACCTCGACGGCATGGCAGCCGCTGACTTGGCTTCCGACGAGGCTTACAGCGCAGCACTCGTGAAGCTGATTTCGCTGACGGTCGCGGCAGCGATCATCGGCTCGGCCGGTGCGCTCTGGATTACCGTCAGCATCAGCCGCGGCCTTACCCGATCGATCGAACTCGCCCGTGCGGTGGCTGACGGCGACCTGACGAAGACTGCCGAACTGCATGGCAACGACGAGGTTGCCGACATGATCCGTGCCCAGAACCAGATGATCGAAAAACTGCGCAGTGTCGTGGGGGAAGTTTCGGCCGGCTCGTCGAACGTCGCCTCGGGCGCCGGTGAGATGGCCTCGACCTCCGAGCAACTCAGCCAAGGCGCAACGGAGCAAGCCTCGTCCACTGAAGAGGCCTCGAGCTCGATGGAGCAGATGACCGCCAACATCAAGCAGACGGCCGAGAATGCAGGCGAAACCGAGTCGATGGCTCAGAAATCGGCTGAAGATGCCCGCGCCAGCGGCCGGGCTGTTGCCGACGCTGTCAGCGCGATGAAAACCATCGCACAGCGGATCATGGTTGTGCAGGAGATCGCCCGGCAGACGGACCTTCTCGCCCTGAACGCTGCCGTTGAAGCGGCTCGTGCCGGGGAGCATGGTCGTGGGTTCGCCGTTGTTGCCTCGGAAGTGCGCAAGCTCGCCGAGCGCAGCCAGCAGGCCGCCGGCGAAATCAGCGGCCTCTCGGCAGACACGGTCAAAGCGGCCGAGGACGCCGGGCGCATGCTGGAAGGTCTCGTGCCCGACATCGAGCGCACCGCGACCCTCGTCAGCCAGATCAGCGGTGCGAGCCAGGAGCTGGCCACCGGTGCCACGCAGGTCAACCTGGCCATCCAACAGCTCGACAAAGTGACCCAAGAGAATACCTCCGCGTCCGAAGAGCTGTCCTCGACGGCCGAGGAGCTGGCGGCACAGGCCGAGACCCTGCGTGCGGCGATGGCCTTCTTCCAGCTGTCTGAAGGGAGCCGCGGTCAAGCGGCAAAGCCCGCGCGCCTGCCGTCTCGCAAGAAGTCGACCCATAGCCATTCGGCCGGCACCAAGCGCCTGGCAAACGGTGGCGGGTTCGATTTCGACATGCAGGCTAGCGAAGACGAGCTCGATGCGCAGTTCCTGCGCGCCAGCCGCGGCGCGGCCTGAGCCCGCAGGCCACACAGGAGGCTGACATGACGGACCAAACCACAGTTGTCACCTTCGGTATCGGCAAGGCGTTCTTCGCCTTGCCGGTGGACCCGGTGGTCGAGATCCTCGAAGCGCGTGAAACCGCCCCCCTTCCCCGTGCCCCGCGCCATCTGCTCGGTCTCATTGATCGTCGCGGGGCCTCCGTCCCGGTCGTGGACATGCGCGCGCTGCTCGGACAACCGGAGCGCGCGGATGGGCTCGATACGCGGATCATCGTGATCGCTTTCGTAGCAGAAGGGCAGCCAGAACGTCTGGTCGGCCTGCGCGTTGACCAAGTCCTCGATGTCGGGACTATTCAGCAAGACGTTGAAATGCCTGGTGCGGACGCCGGCATTCTGCGCTGGCGCGAGAGAATGGTTGCGGGAGTTGGCAAACGCGGCGACGACTTCGTCACCATCCTCGACGTCGAAGGTCTTCTTGGTTCGGAGCTGGGCGAGCTTGAGCTTCCCGGGCTGGTGGCTTGAAATGGCTCATGCCGCGTCCTCTCACGAGCGTCTGCGACAATTCCGAGAGCTAATCCTCGCCGAAACGGGGATCCGGCTACCGCCGTCCAAGGACTCGATGATCGCCGCCCGGCTGCGCAAGCGGCTGATCGCGCTCGATCTGCCGACACTCGACGCCTATTTCGAGCACATCTTCGACGGCGGCGCTCTCAGCGACGAACTGACGCCGATCATCGAGCTGGTCACAACCAACAAAACTGATTTTTTCCGCGAGCCCGCGCATTATGCGTTCCTCGCCAATCGCATCATTCCGGAAGCCGTGGCCCGCACGCGCCCCGGCCAGACGACCCGCTTCCGTTTCTGGAGTGCTGCCTCCTCGACGGGGGCAGAGGCGTGGTCTGCCGCCATGGTGCTGGCTCGTGCCGCCCCAAAACACAAGGCTTTCGATTGGCGGATCCTCGGCACCGATATCTCACCCAGGGTTCTCGACAAAGCGCGCCACGCTATCTTCCCGGAAGCTGACTTTGCGCCAGTCCCTGCCGATTTGCGCGAGGCCTACGTGATGAGTGCCCGGATGAATGGCCAGTCCGTCGGCCGCATTGTGCCGGAGTTGCGGGCCCAGGTGAAATTCGAGGCGCTGAACCTCATCGAACCACCCTTCCCGCTCGAAGGTGGAATCGACGTGGCGTTTTTGCGCAACGTGCTGATTTATTTCGAGGCGCCGACCCAAGCGCAGGTGATCCGCTCCGTCAGCGAGCATGTCCGCCCTGGAGGCTACCTCGTCGTCGGTCATGCAGAATCGATGATCGTTCGCCTGCCCGGCTTCAAGGCCTGCGCACCAGGCGTCTATCGAAAAGAAGAGATGCACTGATGGGCCGTATCTCCGTTCTGATTGTCGATGACAGTCTAGCCGCACGGGCGATGCTCAAGGATCTGCTCGCCGAGGATTCCGGCATTGAGGTCATCGGCACAGCATCAGACCCTTTCGAGGCAGCCGCGATGATGCGCGATGTGCTGCCCGATGTCTTGATACTCGATCTCGAGCTGCCACGCATGAATGGGCTGACCTTCCTCAGTAAGATCATGCAGCAGAACCCGATGCCTGTGGTCATCTGCTCGAGCCATACCGAGGCCGGCTCCAAAGCAGCCCTGCGCGCCCTCGAAATCGGCGCAAGCGAGGTCATTGGAAAGCCTAGGCTGGCCTCCGCGGCCGCACGTCAGGAAGCGCAGATCCTGCTCACGGACGCCGTGCGCGCGGCAGCCGCCGTCGGGCGTTCAAAAGGCTTCAAAAACCCGCGCCGCACAGCGCCGCCTCCAAAGCCGGCGCCATTCACCCCCGGCCCCAAGCTCACCGCCGACGCGATCCTGCCACCGCCGCGCAAGAGCGCGCCGATGCCACCAGATCTGACACCGTTGATTGCCATCGGCGCTTCCACCGGCGGCACCGAAGCTCTGGCCGACCTGCTCCCGCGCTTGGCCGCCGATACCCCGCCCGTCGTGATCACCCAGCACATGCCAGAGAAGTTCACGGCAACTTTCGCAAGGCGCCTCGATCTCCTCTCGAAGATCGAAGTCCGCGAAGCGGTCGATGGTGACCGGACCGCGCCAGGCCTCGCCCTGATCGCGCCGGGCGACAAGCACATGGTGCTGCGCCGCCAGGGTCGCGGCTACCGCGTGAGTATCGTCGACGGGCCTCAGGTGTCACGTCACCGTCCCTCGGTCGATGTTCTATTCCGGTCCGTCGCAATTGCTGCAGGCTCGGCCGCCATGGGCATCATCCTGACCGGTATGGGCGACGATGGCGCCCGAGGGCTTCTGGAGATGCGAGAGGCTGGCGCAGAAACCCTTGCTCAGGATGAGGCCAGCAGCGTCGTGTGGGGCATGCCCGGCGAGGCTGTCCGCCTTGGGGCCACCGGCCGCCAAGTTCCGCTTTCAGGCATCGGTCCTGAAATCTCGAAATACATTGCCCGTACGAGGAACTCATGATGCACCCCTTGCCCAGACAGGTGCTGATCGGCGAACTTTGTAAGTTCCGAAGCAGAATCGAGGACCTCTTTGAGACAACAGCCGTTCAGCTCTTCGAACAGCTGGAGGAAACCGAGAACGTCGCTGCGCTGCTCTCGCGCGCCAGCAACATCGCAGGCGGAGAGGGCCAGAAACGCTTCGCCGCGTCGATCCAAAATGCACGACAGGGAGCGGCAGTGCTCGCCGAGGAATACAGCGCACAGGTCTCCGGAGCCTCTGATCTCAAGAGAGGCGTCCGCTCAATCATTGCCCTGCTCGAAGATCTCAAGCGCGAGGTGCGTCTCGCCGCAATGGTAGCGACCAACGCACAAACCATCAGCCGCAGCCTTAACGACCGGCAGGCGGAGCTTCATCACTTCGCTCTTGAGGTGAAAGATCTTCTTGGCCAAGCCTTGAGTACCATCCAGGTTGTCTTTGCCGAAATGTCGACTGCCGATGGCAGCATTGCCCCTCTGACCAAGCTTGCCTACCGCCTGCGTGAAGCGATCTTCCGGATCGAAAGCAATTCGCGCGCGCTGAATGCTCTCATGATCAGCCTCTCGCGCATCGATGAGTTGCCTGAGGCCCTGCGACGTGCATCCTCGGCTCAGGCGCGGATGTCGACCGCCCTTCAGAAAGCCGTGGCCGATCTTCAAGGAGGGGACGCGGCCCGACAGCGCATCGACCATGTCCTGTTCATGCTTGAAACCGCGCAAGCGCACCCCTCCGCCACCGCGGAAGCAATCGAGGCTCTGGCCCGCGCCCAGCTCACCGGCTTGACCGCTACGCTGGGCACTGAACTCGCCAGCGCTCAGGTATCGATGAGCGTCATCGCAGAAGCGCGACTTGCAGCGTCCGATGCCGTACGGGCTCTTGGATCCACAGGCGTTGCCCATACTTTGGCCCAGGTCTCCGTAGCTCTGAAGACAATCGACGCAGACCTCGCCGACATTGAGCAGATGGCCCGGGCAATCGGTCCCGAAGTGCAGCGCCTCTCTCAAGGGTTCGAGCGCGGCGCGACGGCGGTTGAAGCCATCTCGGGTTTTGATGCGCAGATGCAGCTGCTCGGCATCAACGCCATCCTCGTCGCCCGCAAAGTGCAGACGAACGGGCAGGCAATGACTGAAGTCGCCAAGCAACTGCGGGAATGCACAGCCCGGATCGGCGGAGAAAGTCGACGCGTGCTGGAGGTGACCCGCCAGCAAGAGCGCATAGCGACCAATCTTGCCGCACGTGTCATGGGCCATCAGGCTTTTGCTGGCTCTGAGATCAGGGACATGGGCTGCGAAGCCGAAGGCTTGGCAAAAGCCTATGTCGAAGCGGTGCAACATCTTCTTCCCGCGACCGATCCGTTTCTACCACGACTGGCGGCAAAGCTCGCAGAGTTCTCGGAATATGCCGCCTCTGTCACGACGATCGCGGTGAATGATGCGAGCACGGTTGACGCATTCATCCTCGACGAGGAGGCCGGGCGCCTAATCGATGAAATCCGCCTGTGCTACACCATGGCCGTTGAGCGCGAGATCCATGATCGTCTTTTCGGACGGACCTCAGTTGTCGACTCAAATGAAACCGTCAACATGGCAGAAGATGATGATATTTTCTTCTGAGCAACTCGCTGACGCAGGAGCCGGCGAAGGAGAGGAGACGGCGGGGGTATCAGACGGCTGGCGCGCGCTGGAATCGACGTCCACCGACCGATCGAGAGGGACACTCGGGAAACGCTCGGCCTAGCCCAAACCGGTCGTCATGCTTGGCCCGAAACCCCGCGACCACCTCTTACCTTACCTTACCTTAACCCGAATCCAATATACAGCTTCTGTTCCACGATGCTCGGGGGACCGTCGGCGGCGCAGTTCTCCCTTCACCCAAAGACCAGCCGCCGGCGCCCGAGCACGAAGCGTCCCTAGCCGCGCGGCTGGCGTAGGCGGCGCATGATGCCTCTGCTCCCCCAAGCGCACCGCGTCATCCGCAACAGGTTTAACTCACCCTAATAGCCATAACCCTGAGTTTAGGAACCTAGGCCATTGTGCCTAGGTCAGCCGGAACCAACCTCAGGACTATAGCGTCGCAGAAAGTTCGGTGCGTTTTGAAAGGGCGGCCGGAAATGGTTCCAAGGTCGCGTTACCTGGAGAATACCATGACCCGCCAACTCCTGCTCCTGAGCACCAGCTTGATCGTCGCTACCAGTGTGGCCCAGGCACAAGTCGACCCCTATGCGCTGGGGGATGCCTATGCTGCCCAAGGCTATTCTCGTGTCGAAATCAATGTCAGAGGCGACACTGTCAATGTGGAAGCCGTATCGAATGGCGTCGAAGTCGAGGTGGTCTATGATCGTTCGACGGGAGAAATTCTCTCCCAGGAGCAAGGCCGTGCGGATCGGAGCCGCAGCAACGAACAAGGCATTGAAATCGAATTCGAGGGAGAAGACGATAGCGGCCGTGATGACGATCGCGATGATGACCACGGACGCGGGCATGATGATGATAATGATGCCGGGCGCGAGCGTGATGATGATCGTGATGGACACGACTCCGATGATGATCACGGACGTGACCGCTCAAGCGACGATAGCCACGATCGTGACTACGATGGTGGGGATGATCACGGCGGCCGCGACTCCGAAGGCGGAGATGACCATGGTGGTCGCGACCATGACGGGGACGACGACTGAGACGTCAGAAAGTCCTGCCTTGATAATCGCAATTCCTGCCCGTCGGCAGGGATTGCCTTGGAAACCCTAAAGCGCCCCATGAATAGACGCCGTTTTTTGACCTCAGCACTGGCAAGTCTGGCGACCAGTTCTGCCATGGTACCAAGCTCTGCCCGGGCCGACCTTGCGGACGAACGCAGCGAGGACGTCATCCGTTCACTGCGCAGGCAAGGGTACGAAGATATAACAGTCTCACGCACGTGGCTGGGACGAACAAGACTGGAAGCCATCGGCCCCCCAGGCCGCAGAGAAATCGTCATCAGCAGACGAACCGGGGAAATCCTGCGAGATCTTTGGGAGCCTGTGGACGGAGCCGAGACTGGCGGCACCGTGACTAATGATGCCCGGCCATCCCGAGACGGGGGAGGTCGAGGCAATACCCAATCGAGCGGCAGAGGTCGAGACGACAGCGACAGCGACAGCGACAGCGACAGCGACAGCGACAGCGACAGCGACAGCGACAGCGACAGCGACAGCGACAGCGACAGCGACAGCGACAGCGACAGCGACAGCGACAGCGACAGCGACAGCGACGGTGCAGATGGAGGGGATAGTGACAATGATGATTAATGTGGATTTTCGAAGCAACGGATGAAAAATCACAAAGTCATCTTGGCCATCTTCGCGGTGCAGGCCCTGTGCGCGATCTTCTTTGTGGCCGATATCTTGGCTTCTGTGCTGGGTCTACGCATTCAGCCAATCGCGTGGGAAGCACGAGAGCTTCTGGAAATTGGTGCTGCAGTTGGTTTGACGCTCGGCATCGTTCTCGGCGCACAGGCCCTGTATGAAGCCCGCAATGAAGCTCAAAATGCCAAAGAACGCTTGCGCCGTGCAAAAAGTGCATTCCACGAGATCATGCTGGAACGCTTCAGCGAGTGGAAACTCACCAACGCCGAACGTGATGTGGCAATGTTCGCCATAAAGGGTCTCGACACCCGTGAGATTGCTGCTCTGCGGGGAACATCAGAAGGCACGGTAAAAGCGCAATCGAACGCCATCTATCGGAAAGCAGGCGTGGCAAGCCGCGCTCAGCTCCTCGGCATTCTGATCACAGATATTACAGGAGACGACGAAGCAACCGCGGCAGAGAAGGCTGACTGAGCTCGTCGCGCATCCAAGCCTCAGAGGCGAGCCCTCTTGTCGCGCAAATCCTCACAACCGCTCAAACACCACAACCGCGCCCTGCGAGCCTTTCGGCTGGTAGATGAACCCCTGCGCTGCCAAGCGCGCAAACAGGACTCCAATGATATCGCGCGCGTAAGCATCTGGATGAAGTTCGATGACAATCAACCTCAGTCCAGACGGCAGCATTCCTTCAAAGTAATCCTTCTCCGCGCCTTCGACATCAACAATCAGCACAGTCGGCGCATAGCGCTGGAGAAGATCGCTCAAAGGCCAGACAGGAACACTGACCTGTCGCACGGCACCTTTTCCGGACTGCTCAAGGGTCGCAGCCCAGAACGCTTCGGGAATATAAAAATCTGTCGTCGCTAACCCGGAAGACGACAAGACAGCCCCATGCAAAACGTCTGCCCCCCCCTGCCCGTTGCGCTCGAGATTTTCTCGAATGATGGGCAACATCGTAGGGTTCGCCTCCACGGTCGCCACGTTTTGCGCGCCAACTTTGAGAGCACATAACGTGGCCAGAAAACCGGCTCCGCCCCCCAGCTCAAGCACACGATCGTCGTCGCGCAGATGCGCACGCAACGCTTTGGCTTCCTCGACTTCGTACCACCCCTTCTCAAGCATCCTCTGGATGAGCGGCGTCAACAGAGCATCGGGAAGAACCAGTTGGATGTCACCAAGCGAGTAGCTGGGCATGGACCGTCTCTACACCTCTCTTGAACCAGCAGACCATGATCTAGACTGGGCACCTCACTCGACGAGAACCAACGCACCAAGCCTGGACATCTCCCATCGTGGATAGGGCTCTATCGCGACCAAGGGTAAGCTGAAGGAACTGGCCCCGCCTTACGCTCAGTACTAGAACCTTGTCGACCTCTGAAAGCGGTCACGTCCGTCAAGGTGGTGCAATTTCCCGGCTGGCCTGCGATCGAAGACACGCTGGCCAGCCTTCCAAGAGACTTCCAAACCGCACTGGAAATGTCTGCGCTCAGGGAAATCGTGCCCATGCGACACCGCTTGCTCCACGACAGTTGCAGCCTTGGGATTCCCACGCTCTGCATCCGCAGCAAGTGCCGAAATCAACTTAATAAACAAACTTTTTTTTTCATAATGCGCATTATGGCACTAGAATGCAAGCTACACGGGTGGTTTCCCTGCCCAATCATTTGTCATGATAAGTCCGCCTTATCATGACTCTTGAAAATCAACGACGAAACCCGCATGTCACGGACATAAGTTAGCGAGAATCCCGCCTATCTCCTCGGGAAAACGACATAAGTTGCCGAGAACCCCGCGCGCGAAAGTACATAAGATAGCGAGAAATTGGCAGAAGATGCCGAGAATCCAGAGCGTTCCCACTCAGCGAGACCGCTCCGCATCAAGGCCCCAAGAGCTTTTCGCTGCGCCCGCCCGGACATCTGAAGCGCGCTTTGGCCAGCGGGACCGGCCAACAGCGTTTCCGCCGTTTGCCGATACGAGTTTCGGTCATGTCTGAAAAATCGCGGCGGCACAGGACTGGCCGCCCGCAAGGGCCGCTTCGAACCGCGCCAGTTCCTCCCAGTCCGTGGCATTCGGCTGCGAACTCCGGGACTCCTCGACGAGAAGCTGGTTGACCCTGTGCGCAAAGTCACAGCCCCCCTGCCCGCGCCACAGAAACAGGCCCGCCCCTGAAATCGGCAGGGCGACGAGTGGGCGGAGATGCAGCGGACAGATGGTCCGCAGGCCATGCGCCCAGGCACACCTGAGATAAAGCCCTTGCGGGCCTCCCGCCATCTCCTCGAGACAGGCCGGACAGACGGTGGGGACGGCATCATCAAAGACCGATTGGCGCGACCCGCATCGACCTTCGAGGTCCACCAGTGGCAGTCCGGTGAGGAGGGAGAGCTGCCGCAAGGCTTGACTTGGCGGGTGATGATCAAGCTCGCTCGGTTGACACCCGAGACTGGCACAAAGAAGGCCGGGCACCTCGAAATAGGCTTCGATGCGCCAGACCCAGGACGTCAGAAGCTCGTCGGGCGCGATACGGGGAACCCAGCCCAGCCGGTTCGCCAAATATCCCGTCACGGTTCGCCTCAGCCAGCCAGCGCCCGACGGGAGCGGTCGAGCATCGATAGAAGCGGCATCACCAGCCCCTTCTGGCGAAAACTGCCCTCATCGAGGCACTCGCGTCCTGATGAGATCGCCTCCACGGCGACCGTTTCGATCAGTCGAAACAGGCGTCCGGTGTTCCCGTCGGTCAGCGCCAGGATTTGCTGACGTGCCGCAGGATCCAGCAGCTGCGACGGCTTGCGCAACGGCAAGATCAGTGAAATCCCCCTTAGAAGCTGATGAAACTCAGCGTCATCGGTCCAGCCGACGAGCTCAGCGGCCTCGAACCGATCGGCAAGTTGAGGGTCGGTCATCAGCGCCACACGCGCCGCATCGGTGCCGGCGCAGACAATCGGCAAGCGCAGGTCATTGGTCAGAAACCGCAGCGTATTGAAAAATATCCGCTGCTGGCGTGACGATCCTGACAGCATGGATTGCACTTCGTCGACTACCAGCAGTTTGGTCCCAAGATCGCGCAACAGGCGCCGGGCAACCTGACGCATCGAGGGTATCGGCGCGGATGCCACGAACGCGCCATTCATCACCCGCAGCAGTTCCTGATAGAAGCTGCGCTCGTCGGGTTCTGGCGGCATCTGGACGCAGACGACAGGCACGGCCGTACCCCCGGTGGCCTTTGCGATCGGGGGATGATCGCGCAAGAGTTTCGACAGGATCTTGGTCTTGCCCATACCGGGGGCGCCAAACAGCAGCAGGCAGGGCATCCGGTCCCGGGTAGGGTAGTCGATCAGGATTTCGAGCCGCTCGAGGACCCGCTCGGCCCGGGCATACCCGAGATAACGGTCAGACCGGACCCAACGGATACGGGCTTCATCCGGAAGCAGGGCGAATTGGCGATACTGTGGGTGAATGTGCTCAAGCTCGAGAGTCATTGCCAGTCCTCCACCTCGAAGGGAAGATCTGACGGGGTCGAACCGGGATCAATCGCCGGCTGAGACGGCATCCCCAGATCCAAACCTGTCTCCCCCTGCCCCACTCGATCCTTGGGATCCGTGGCCTGCGCAGCCTCCAAAGCATAGGCCGCTCTCTGCGCCGCGCGCCGCGCCGATTTGGTTCGGGCGCTCGCCTCGGCCACGATTTCGCGCTGTGCTGTCACGGCGTCGAACAGCATCTGCTCGTCCATCGCAGCGATTCCCCGGCGGCGCAGCTCATCGCGCGCCCCCTTATGTTCCCACAGAGTTATCTTCGGGCGCCGCAGGTCACGGCACGGGATTGTGTGAAACCGACCGTCCGGTCCATGCAGAAACACCCGCGAGAGATCGCGGGGATCGTAGCGGACCATTCTGCGTTCTTTCGATTGTCCGGCCCAAAGGCTCAGAACATCATCCCAATAGTGGATGTTGAAGAGCCGCAGCCCGTCTCGGCGGACCATTCGCATCTCGAAGGGCAGGAAATCCAGCAGAAGCCGCACGGCATCATGCGGCTGGCGCAGCGGTTTTGGGCGACGTGCGAGCGCTATGGCCGTTCAAAACATGGATGGCTTGTTCGCTTGCGTGGGCGCAAGCCACGCATGGTTGCCGCTGTCGCCTTGGCGAACAAAATGGCGCGAGGTCTCTGGGCCATGATGACGAAACAGGAAGATTACCGGAACCCGGCGGCGACGATGGCATGACAGCGCAAAGCTTGCCATCGCGCCTCGGTACGTCGGGCGTGTGAGGACGTGACTGAACAGTAAGGGCAAAGGATCGACAAGATCCGGGTTGGAGAAAGCAGCATTTGTCGTGGAGCCGAAGAGCTCGCTCTGTTGATTTGCCTCTGACCCGCGCATCGCCATAACGGCCTGCGGCCACGTTCGAGCCGCACCATGAGGCCTGATACATGACCGCATCCGATCACGCGCCTGAGTTGTTCAAATACCACTTGCACGAAAGGGGGCATCCATACATGACAAATGGCGTAGCCAGAGGCGGATCGATGTGATGTCGATGAAGCCGAGGACAGTCAAGAGCCCCCTGCCCCGTGAACGACAGTGGACGCAAAGCCGACTCCTGCGTGCCGTCAACGCATATGTCCGCGACGGATTTCTTCCCAAGACGGTCCTTGGCCGTGCCGCTCGCCGCCAAAACGACGACCGCCTGCCCGCTATTGTCGCAGCCATCAAGGGTGCAGACCCCGATATCACTCTTCAGGCACTGTGCGACCGGTTGGAAGCCATGCGAGAGCGAACGCCCAGAAGCCGGACACGCTGGCAGCCATCGTCGGTTAGAATGTTGCTGGAACGCGCCGAACGTCTCGGATTGCTGTAGCACTGTTTGATCGCCGTGGTTGCTCAGCCACGCGCAGAATCATCAATCGATATGACCCGGAGGAAGCAAAGTAACGAATTGAGAACGAGGATCAGCACAGGTGGCAGTGAGGCACTGTCGCCCCGTGTCGTAAAATTTTAGTATTCCTTATCAATAATTTACGACGCCACACCTGAATGATGCCTCAGCGTACTGCAAAGGACCTTCCCACTACATCTAGATTTTTCTTGCCGGACTTGACCGTTCGTGGCATTTCCATTCTGACGACAAAACTCGTCAGACGGGCCTTCGGCCGTCAGAACGATAAAGAGCCTTATCAGAGGCCACGAGAGGCGGCAGACGATGGATGAACGAACTATAGCCTACACTCAAGGCATCGGCTCTTCCGACATAGGGGCATTCGCGGACAGTCTGGCCGAATCCCTCGATAGGCAGATGAAAGTGGCGTTCGAGCCAGAGGAACGCAAGTCCTTGCGTCGCTTCAGTTCCACTGAGGTCGCCGAGCTGCTGCGCGTGAGCACGTCGAACCTGCGCAACCGCCACAAAGACGGCAGTTTTCCGGAGGTTCATACTGACGGTCGCGGTCATCGGTTCTACACTGCGGAGGAGGTCGACAACCTTCGCAACATCTTGGCGCGAACGGGTAAAAACGCCGAGGCGTACCGGCCAGGCCGTCGGGAAGGTGATCGCCTTCAGGTAATCTCGGTCGTAAACTTCAAAGGCGGCAGCTCGAAGACGACAGCGACGATCCATTTGGCACACAGGTATGCCCTGCGCGGCTACCGGGTGCTCGTGCTGGACCTCGACCCGCAAGCCAGCTTGACGACCTTCTTCGGCTTCCGGCCTGAACTAGAATTCGCTGAAGGCGGGACGATTTATGATGCCCTGAGGTACGAGGATCAGGTCCCTCTCTCGGAAGTCATCCAGAAGACGTATTTCCACAAGCTCGATATGGTCCCCGCCGGCCTTATGTTGTCGGAGTACGAGACCGAAACAGCCAACGCTCTGTCGCGCAGGGTGCAGCCGATTTTCGCGGAGCGTCTTGCGCTGGCCTTGGAGGAAGTCGATGCTGATTATGACATCGTCCTGATCGATTGCCCCCCGCAGTTGGGCTTTCTGACATTGACGGCATTGGCAGCGTCCTCCGGCCTGTTGGTGACCGTGGTTCCGGGCATGCTCGACATTGCATCTATGAGTCAGTTTCTCAAACTTGCATCTGAGACCATCAAAGCCGTCGAAGAAGCGATCGGGCGACAGGTCACCTGGGGCTTCGTGAAGTTTCTGATCACGCGTTATGAGCCGTCAGACGGGCCTCAGACGCAGATGGCGGGGTACTTGCGCTCTATCCTCGCGGGCCAGGTCATGACGGAGCCGATGTTGAAATCGACAGCGATTTCTGACGCCGGAATGACCCAGCAGACAATCTATGAGGTGGACCCGAGCCAGCTTATCCGGAAAACCATCGACCGAGCTTTGGCAAGCGTGAACAGCGTCGCTGATGAGCTGGAACAGACGATCCAACTGGCATGGGGGCGCAGGTAATGGCCAGAAGCATCTTCAACCAACCCCAGAAGAACGAGAACGCCCCCTCCCCTACCTCGGCAAAACCCGCCAAGCTACCCGGCTCGGTTGGCGGATTGCGGGATTCTCTTCGTGAAATCACAGCCAACTCCATCCGTGATATCGAACCTGACCGCATCGATATGGATGGGCTCCGGGATCGCCTGATCCTCGAAGACGCTAGCATTGACGAACTGGCGGAGAGCATTCGCAAACACGGTCAGCAAGTTCCGATCATGGTTCGTCCCTCGGAGCAACCGGATCGGTACCGCATCATTTACGGACGTCGAAGACTTGCTGCGATCCGGAGGATGGGCGGGACAGTCAAGGCGATCGTTAGGACACTCGATGACGATGCCTCGCTGATCGCGCAAGGTCAGGAGAACAACCTACGGCTTGATCCGTCGTTCATTGAAAAATCTCTTTTCATCAAGGAGATGCAAGAAGCCGGATACAAGCCTGGCGTCATTCAGGACGCATTGGGCCTCACGAGGCAAGGCGTCTCGAACCATCGTGTGGTCATTGAGCAGCTACCAGAACAGCTTGTCAGGCTTATCGGTCCGGCCCATGGCGTGGGTCGGCGCCAATGGGGTGATCTCGCCGCACTGTCGGCGAAGGTTCCGCTTGTCGACGTCGCGCATGAAGCACTTTCCTCTCTACCTGACACCACGTCAAGCTCCGAGAAGTTCCAGGCTGTCTACGTTGCCTGCGCAAAGAGAGGGCGCGCGGCGTCGAGCTCAAGTGCCCGTGGCCAAACGACAATCGCAACTACCGAGACTGGAAGCCCGCTTGGTACGGTTCACGTCGACGACAAGTCGATCGGGATCAAGATTCAACGCAAGGACAACCCGGAGTTCAGCCAATGGCTCGAAGGGCGCGTGGAGACCACGCTGCAACTGCTCTTTGAACAGTGGCAGAATGAAAGAAACTCAGGGTCCTGACCCTGAGTACAACCGCAAACACGAGCAGAGGAGAAAAGCGAAGACCACTAAGAAAAGAGCCCCCCAAGGTTTCCCCTGGAGAGCCCTCATCATCTGATTAGCACCTGTGATGTAGCAATCTCCGACATACCGGTCAAGAGTCACCGATTCGGTGGACGTCTTTTTATTGCCTTTTCTCGCCCCAAATGGCGTGAAGAGCCGGGGAAGCTATGGGCCAAAGCGGTCGACGTTCAACCATCATGGCATTCACAAAACTCTCCCTTCAAGCGTTCGGGGGCAACGATGACACCCCGGCAACGCCAACCTACGAAACCGATATCTGGGCAGTCTTCCGCGCGCTTAGAGACACTCGCGATCTGTTCGGCCTACGTCCGGGGCATCTCCATACGCTCCAGGCGATGCTGAGTTTCCTCAAAGCTGGGCATGGACATACTGTGTTCGCTTCGAATGAAGAGATCTGCCGTCGGATTGGCGGGGTCGATGAACGGACTCTCCGTCGGCACATCGATCGCTTCATCGAACTCGGATTCATGAAGCGGAACGATAGCCCCAATCGGAAGAGATATCGCGTGCGATCATCCGATGGGCACTCCATTAGCTATGGCTTGTCCCTTTCTCCGCTGCTTACCCGCGCCAGCGAGCTACTTTCGGCGGCCCAAGAACAGGAGAATGCGCGTCGAGACTGCATGTTCCTACGGAAACAAATCCTAAGCCGACTGGCATGTCTCGAACAGGCTGACTCCGCGAGCGATCTCGTTCGGGACCTACGCAAGACTCTTCGTAGAAAGCTCACACTGTTTGACTACCGAACCGTACTCGAACTCTTGGAGGGCCCGTGCTCGCAATTGTCCACCGCGGTGGACCAGCAAGAAGCAACGAAACTGCCCGCCAACGACGGGCAAACCGTCCGGCACCAATCTAAGTCAGAAGAAGAAAGAAAAGACTTAGAAGGCGAAATCGACACCGAGACGCCAAACCTTCAAACCCTGACGGCCACCTGCGACCAAGCAACGTCTTTCGCAACATCCTCGATTGTAAGCTGGGATGACGCGGAAAGGCACGCCAGAACACTGGCTCCCATGATTGGGATTCACGAGAACACTTTCGACAAAGCAGCGAGCAGAATAGGCCCAAGAAAGGCAGCATGCGCTATCTTCATCATCTTGCAGGTAGGCAACCGTATCCGAGACTTTGCGGCTTATTTCCATAGCATCACCCTCGGCCGCAGACAAAACGACTTCAATCCGAAACGCCTGCTGGAGAGCCTTGCTCACTCACCGGCAGCCCCTGCCTGATGTCCACCGCGGTGGACATGCTGAGAGGAAGAGAACGGCTGATAGAGGCTGACGGGTAGTGAGGTCGGGAGAGTGGCTTCCGGCGCCCGTCGAGGAGACGACCCGATGGCCAAAGCTGCCCAGAAATCACCCTGTCCCCTTTCCGAGACATCTCGTTGGACAAGCTCGTGCGGAGCCAGTCCAACGTGCGGCGCATCAAGGCCGGTGTCTCGGTTGAGGAACTGACGGAAGGCATCGCCCGGCGCGGGTTGCTGCAAAGCCTGAGCGTCCGGCCCATTCTGGCCGGGGACGGTTCCGAGACCGCCAAGTTCGAGATCCCCGTAGGCGGCAGGCGCTTCCAGGCCCTTTCGCTCTTAGCGAAGCAGAAACGCTTGGCGAAGACAACGCATATCCCCTGCATCGTCCGCGATGCCAAGTCCAAGATCCTCGCCGAAGACGACTCTCTCGCCGAGAACACTCAACGCGCGACCCTGCATCCACTCGATCAGTTCCGCGCTTTCCTGGCACTGCGCGAGAAGGGTCAGGATAACGAGGAGATCACGGCCGCCTTTTCGTAACACCCCAGGTGGTCAAACAGCGCCTGAAACTTGCCTCAGCGGCCACTGCCCTTCTTGAGCTCTATGCCGACGACGAGATGACATTGGAGCAGTTGATGGCCTTCACGGTCAATCCAGATCATGAGCGCCAAGTTCAGGTCTGGGACGCGATCCGCTCGTCTTGGAACAAGGAACCCTATCAGATCCGCCGCATGCTGACAGAAACCTCGGTGCGCGCCTCTGACCGTCGTGCCGTTTTTGTCGGGGTCGCGACGTATGAAGCTGCTGGCGGAACCATTCTGCATGGCCTCTTCCAAGGCGACGATGGTGGGTGATTGGATAACCCTGCCCTACTCGATCGTCTCGTCAGTGAGAAGCTGCAGGTTGAAGCTGAAGCCATCGCAACCGAGGGTTGGAGATGGATCGAGGTCTCGCTCGAATTGCCTTATGGCTACAGCCACGGCTTTCGGCGGTTGAGCGGAGAACCGGCGCCGATGACAGATGTCGAAGGCGCGACCCATGCCAAGCTGCTTGCCGAATACCGAGCGCTCGACGAGAAATGGGAAGGCTTGGACGCGTTCCGGGAAGGAATCGAGGTGCGTCTCGGCGAGCTGGAAGTCGCGATGAAGAAGCTCGAGGCACGGCCGCTTATTTTCGACGCAGCGGAGATCGGACGGGCAGGGGCTTTTGTGGTGCTTGACCGCGGTGGTGAGCTGGTCGTCTATCGGGGCTTTGTGCGACCCGAGGATGAGCCTCGGGCAGACGATGGCGTCCACAGCGGTGAATCGGGGGCAGACGGGCAGGGCAGCGAGCCATCCGTTGCGAGTAACGCTGGTGGCGTGGGCGTAGGCACAGTGATCACCTCTGAGCGTCAGGCTTCAGTGCTAACAGTTCCGACGATGAGGCCGATGGCGCACTGAAGCCCCTGCCTGAGCGGCTGGACATGGAACTGGCGGCGCACCGGACTTTGGCCCTGCGCGAAGCGGTCGGTCGCTCGCCCGAGATCGCGTTTGCGCCACTGCTTCTGAAGCTCGTGGGCGACACCTTCCGGACCTCTAATTCTGCCGGCAGCTGCCTCGAGGCGTCGGTACGTAACGTCTACATGTCCGCGCAGGCGAGCGATCTGAAGGACAGCGTGGTTGCCAAACTGGTCGATGAGCGGCACGCGGCGTGGGAGGCAGACCTGCCGCTCGGCGACGATGCCGCTCTCTGGGACTACCTGACCTCCCTCGATCAGGCGAGCCGGCTGTCCCGTCTCGCTCATTGCCTCAGCTTCGGGATCAACGCGCTGCATAAGAAGCTGAACCCCAACGATGCCGGCATCTCTGCCAGTGGCCTGACCAGGCGGATGACCCAGTCCGACTTGGTCGCCCACGCAACAGGTCTTGATATGGTCGAGGCAGGTTGGGAGCCGACGGTTGATACTTACCTGAACCGTGCCCCCAAGTCCCGGATCCTGGCGGCCGTGCGCGAAGCCAAAGGGGAGGGGACGGCACAACTCATCGAGCACCTTAGGAAAGGCTAGATGGCGACCGAAGCCGAGTATCTGCTGAAAGGCAGCGGCTGGTTGCCGGAGGTTCTTCGCTGTCACGATCTGGCTATAGCGCGACAATCTGGATGAGACGCGCGCGTCAATCTGGATGGGATTCTACGTCGCGGCGTCTGTGACGATATCATCCTGATTGTCGCTGGCAAGATGCTGGCTCGTTGTTGATTGACGCTCCGCGACAATCTGAGGGGTGTTGTTGATTGACGCGAAGGCAGCGGGACGGCCGCGCGATCGCTTGGCCTCCATGGCGCTTCGCCGCCTGTAGCTTTCGACGTTCATCTCGAAGATGGTGGCGTGGTGGACGAGCCGGTCGACGGCGGCCAGCGTCATGGCGGGGTCGGGGAAGACCCGGTTCCATTCGCCGAAGGGCTGGTTGGCGGTGATCAGGATCGATCTTCGCTCGTAGCGAGCGGAGATCAGTTCAAACAGCACGCTGGTCTCGGCCTGATCCTTGGTGACGTAAGCCAGATCGTCGAGGATGAGCAGATCGAACTTGTCGAGCTTGGTGATCGCCGCCTCGAGCTGCAATTCCCGCCGCGCCACCTGCAGTTTCTGGACCAGATCGGTGGTTCGGGCGAAGAGGACGCGCCATCCGCTCTCGATCAGGGCGAGGTCGATGGCGGCCGCAAGGTGGCTCTTGCCACCGCCCGGAGGGCCGAACAGCAGTACGTTGGCGCCCTTGGCCAGCCAGCTGTCGCCAGCGGCCATGGCCATGACCTGCGCCTTCGAGACCATCGGGACCGCCTCGAAGGCGAAGCTGTCGAGGGTCTTGCCTGGCGGCAGATGCGCCTCGGCGAGGTGGCGTTCGATCCGGCGATTAGCACGTTCTGCCAGCTCGTGCTCGGCGATGGCGGCGAGGAAGCGCGCCGCAGGCCAACCCTCCCGATCGGCCGTTTCGGCGAACTGAGGCCAAAGCGTCTTGATCGTGGGCAGGCGCAGTTCGTTCAGCATGATGCCGAGGCGGGCCCCGTCGATGGGATGGGCGATCGTCATGCCGTTTCTCCCATCTAGGCCGTCGGGGCGACAAGCGCGTCGTAGCTTTCCAGGCCGACTTGCATCACCGACACAACCGGCAAGTCCGATGGATCGGGTCCGAACCGCCGGCGCAGGGCGACGGGATCGGGCAGATGTCCGGCCGCCAGAACCGCCTCGGTCTCGACGCCCAACTCGCGCTCGCAGCCGCGATCATGGGCGAGGGCCAGGAGTTCGACGGCGACCTTGCAGGCCATCTTCTCAGGCAACTGGGCGACCAGCGCCTCGAAGGCGCGCCGACAGGCCGGGTGCGGGAAGAGCTTGTCGCGATAGACCAGGTTGAGGAGCGCCATCGGCTTCTTGCGCAAGGCGTGGATGACATGGCGGTAGTTGACCGCCTGGTCGTGCCGCCCGTCCGGATGGGCCCGCCCGCGTGGTAACGTCATCACCTGCGTTCCGCCCATGAAGATCTCCAGACGGTCATCATACAGGCGCACCCGCAGCCGGTGACCGATCAGCCGGGACGGCACGGTGTAGAAGACCTTGCGCAGCGTGAAACCGCCGATACTCGATACCGTGACGATGATCTCCTCGAAGTCGATCGTGCGGTTCGTAGGCAGGGCTTGGAGATAGGCCCGTTCTGCCGCGATGCGTTTGCCCCGGGCGGCATTCCGGCGCCCGACAATCTCGTCGACGAAGGCGCGGTAGTCCGCCAGACCGGCAAACTCCGCCGAGCCCCGCATCAGGAGGGCGTCGCGGATCGCCGCCTTGAGATGGCCGTGTGCGCTTTCGATGGCGCCGTTCTCACGCGCCACCCCGCGGTTGTTGCGGATGGGCGCCATCCGGTAATGGGTGCAAAGCGCATCGTAACGCCGGGTGAGGTCAGCCTCGGTGTCGGCGTCGAGGTTGCGGAAAGCGGCGGAAAGGCTGTCGGTGCGATGCTGCTGCGGCGCGCCACCCGCCGACCACAAGGCATTCTGGAGGCCCTCGGCGCGGGCGACGAAGCTCTCGCCGCCAAGAATGACATGGGCATGCTCGAACCCTGACCACGGCAGGCGGAAATGATAGAGCATGTGGGCAAGGGGCTGGCCGCCGACCCTGACGCCCAGGAACGACATGTCGGTGAAGTCCGACAGTCCCATCCGGCCAGGTTCGTGCACTTGCCGGAAGATCACATCCTGCTCGGCGCCGTGTAGGGCGCGCCAAGACCTGATCCGCCGTTCCAATGTGCGCCGGATACCCGGCGAGGGTTCGGGATGGCGGCGCAGAATCTCCTCGAAGATGGCCACCGGCCTCAGGCCAGGCGCTTCCTGCAGAAGCGGCACGACTTCGCCATCGAAGATGGTATCGAGCGGATCGGGTCGCCGGCGCTCACGCGGTTGCATCTTCTGTGAGGGAAGCCGCGGATCCTGTGCCATCCGAAACCCCGTCGAACGGCTGAAATCGGCCTTGGCGGCGGCCACCTCGATCGGGTGGGTCTGTCTCAGCTTCATGAAAAGCCACATCTGTTGATCGGTTACATGGCGGCCCGGCACAAAGTGGTTCTCCCTCATGGAAAACCACAGCGTATCGGACCGACCGCGATCACAGACGCACATTCGAAGCGCGCGCCGTGGTGGTCCTGCGCTTCCGGTCGGGCTACGCCCTCCCTCCACCACAGGACCACCACGGCGTCTCACCCAGATTGACGCGGAATCTCACCCTGATTGTCGCGCGGCACTGGCGGCACTCGATGGCGCGGAAGGGCAGGGGACGTCGAACTTGCTGCCGGAGCCCACCGCAGCGCAAGGGAGCCGCCTATGAGCGGGCCCCTTGCGCTGCGGTGGGCGACCTCATCAATTTTGGACGCCGATATGGGGGTTAGTCTTGTTGGTAGATTGACAAACGAGAGCACCTCCACCGTTGGAGGCTATCAGTTCGGCCACGATCGCACGGTTGAATACTGTCAGAAATCTGCCTATATTTCTGACAAAGGAGCGATCATGGAACGCATGGCAGAGAGCATCATGAATGTTGCTACGACGTTGCCGGAGGGGGCGCCGTTGGCAGCGAAAGGATTGTTGCATCTCGGCTCGCGTGCGGCGGTCGATCAAACGCTGTCGCGTCTGGCTGCACGAGGCGAGTTGATCCGGGCAGGACGCGGTATCTATATGCGCCCGGTCCAGACACGCTTTGGCCCACGCAGCCCTTCGGCTGAACAGGCGATTGAAGCGCTGGCTGCACAGCGGGGCGAGACGATCGTGCCAAACGGTGCTGCTGCGGCAAACAGTCTGGGTTTGACGACGCAGGTGCCGGTCAAGTCGGTTTACCTCACCTCCGGACGAAGCCGTGTGTTGAACCTTGGCCAGCAAGCTGTCGAGTTGCGTCACGCGCCGCGCTGGCAGTTGGCGTTAGGCAACAAAACCTCTGGGCAGGTCGTCCGTGCACTGGCTTGGCTTGGGCCGGATGAGGCTCCCAAAGCTCTGCAAATCCTCCGAGCGAAGCTAACGGATACGGCAAAAACCGAACTGGTATCTGCGGCGCCGCAGTTCCCGACTTGGTTGGCGCGTTTGGTTGGAACGATGGTCCATGGCTGAGGCATTTCTGGGCCTCAGCGCCAAAGACCGCCTGGACGCTCTTGGTGTTGCCGCGGATCGGCTCGGCCGACCAGCCCACCTCCTCGAGAAAGACGTTTGGGTGGTCTGGGCGATCCAGCAGCTATTTGGATCGCCCATCGGTACAAACCTCGTCTTCAAAGGCGGCACCTCGTTGTCGAAGGCCTACCACGTCATCGATCGCTTCTCCGAAGATGTGGATTTGACCTTCGATATCCGGGCGCTGATCCCGGATTTTCTCGAGGGCCGCGAAGATGCCATGCCCGCCACGTCCAGCGAAGAGCGGCGCTGGTCAAAGCGTGTCAGGCAAGTTCTGCCGGGCTGGGTGGCCGGCACCATCCAGCCGATCCTGCAGCAGGCGATCGAACGTGACGGGATCGATGCCAGTCTTAGGCTTGACGGTGACAAGCTGTTCATTGACTACCCGCATCTCGCCCATGGCACGGGGTATGTCTCGCCAAGTGTGATGCTGGAGTTTGGGGCGCGTTCTACCGGAGAGCCGGCATCCCCGCGCGACGTTGTCTGCGACGCCGAGGGGACCGTCGAAGGCCTTGAGTTTCCGACTGCGCGCCCGCGCGTAATGCATGCAGAAAGGACGTTCTGGGAGAAAGCGACAGCGATCCACGTCTTCTGCTTGCAGAACCGCATGCGTGGGAACCGCTTTTCCCGGCATTGGCATGATGTTGCCAGATTGGACCATGCGGGTATCGTGGCTGCAGCTATTGAAGATCGCGCACTTGGCGCCGCTGTCGCGCGGCATAAGACGATGTTCTTTGCAGAGAAGGCCTCGGACGCCACACGAATAGATTATGTCGCAGCAACCTCCGGGTATCTGGAACTGGTTCCAAGCGGCGATGCTCTCGACGTTCTCGCCGACGATTACCGCCGCATGATCGAAGACGGCCTGCTTGCAACGGCACCAGAGCCCTTTACCGATCTGATGGACCGCTGCGCGGATATCGCGCGTAGGGCTAACGCAGCCCCCATCTCGGCTTGATCTTCTGGCCGACAGGCTCTCGTCACTTATTCCCGTCGATCCATTTTGACATCAGCCCCTTGTCGCGGAAACACTCCTCTGGCACGGCGCGCTGTTTGACCCGGGCAAGTCGTTCTGCGAAGGCCATCTGCTTCGAGCTGGGAAGCC
>NZ_LRRR01000036.1 GCF_001691415.1 Pararhodobacter sp. CCB-MM2 | reverse complement strand
GCCAGCCCGCCCGCTTGCGTCTGACATCGTTCAATCAGCGCACCACGCCGGATCTGGAAGGGGAGGTGTCCTACGTCGCAGCCGCCAGCACACTTGACCCCGAGACGGGCTTCCCGGGCTTCGAGGCTTCGACGACAGTCAGCCTGCCCGTGGTTGAAGGGGCCGAGCCGCTCACGCTCGTGCCCGGTATGCCGGTCGAGGTGTTCATCCAGACGGGCGCGCGCACGCCTGTCGAGTATCTCCTCCAACCCGTCATCGACAGCATGCGTCGCGCCATGACCGAGGACTAGGTTTCGTCGAAATCAAGGCACAGTTGAACCAGATTCAGCCCTGATGATGAAGAAACGGGTGCGCAGCGTGTTGCGTGGAAAGCAACGAGACAAGTGTCGTGAAAGTGGGGCCTGATCGAGCGCCGCTGATGAACGAGGGTCAGCGCATTCCGGGAGGCTGCGAGGGCAATGAAAATACTGTTGGTTGAAGATGACTCGTATATTGCCACCGGCACCAAACGGGGCTTGGAGAGCGCGGGATATTCGGTCACATGGGAGTCCGACGGTGTTGCGGCGCTGGATCGCTTGTATGAAGAGTCCTACAAGCTCATCATTCTTGACCTTCTGCTCCCCAAACTCGGTGGCCTGAATTTCCTCAAGCTGATCCGAAATGAAGATATCGAGATCCCGGTCATGATCGTATCCGCACTAGACTCGGAAGACATGCGGATCGCAGCTTTGGATTGCGGCGCTGACGATTTTGTCGTCAAACCTGTGTCTAGTGGCGAGATATCGGCTCGCGCTCGTGCGATTTTGCGGCGCTCCGTCGGTTTGAATTTGGCAACGACGTTTTCCTATAAAGGACTTGTCCTTGATGTGGGCAAGCACAGTGTCCAGAGAGATGGAAAAACGATCAGTTTAACGAACCGTGAGTTCATGCTCCTCGTTCTTTTGCTTGAGAATAAAGAACAAGTGCTCAGTCGCGATTTTATTCTCGAAAGTATTTGGGACATGAACTTTACCAGCAATGGCAGCGTGGTTGATGTTTGCATACGGCGTCTGCGTGCGAAAGTTGATGAAAGCTTCAAGGAAAAGCTTCTGCATACAGTCCGCGGGCGTGGATATGTCCTTCGCTGATATCATGAAGTTTCGCCCGGGGTGGCGTAGGTCGCGTTTGTCACTCACTAGAACGATCATCCTCAGCAACGTCTCCATGACGATCCTGATGGCTCTCGTGGCCATACTTTTGATGAGTGAATTGACTTGGAGTCTTTTGGTCGGCCAAGAGAAGCAGGTGATGTATCAGCGTCTTGGCGTGATTACGGCGATGCTTCCTGTGGATGACCTGGGCTCGGGGGAGCTGCATCATGAAATCAGTGAGCAAGTCACGACACCACGTGAGCTTTTGATCCAGTTGAACTGTTCGTGCCTATCCTATGTTGTAGAAACCCCGGGCTTTACGGAGCAGTTTTCAGGCTCGGATTTGCAGGGCATTGATGCAGGGGAATTTGACTATGTAACTCCCCAGAGCGGTTCTGATTTTCTCGTGTACAGGCACGTTACGACACTTCACGACGACAGAGGCCCGGTTGATGTTGAGATCATCATGGGGGCCAATTTGACTCAGGATGAAGAAGCATTTGCCTATTTTTTTGGCAGAGCTGTTCTGGTTTTTGCCGTGGCTGTGATCTTGCTAGGTTTGCTCAAAGCGGTTCTCGTCAGCAAGCTTCTGATGCCCTTGCGTAAGCTCGCCGATGAGATGTCACGGATTTCTCCGGAGACCCTGGCGTTGAGGGTTGGGCATGACCGGTTGCCGACGGAGCTTCATATCTTAGCGCAGAGCCAGAACCGGCTGCTGGATCGTATCGAGGATTCTTATGACGCTCTGAAGTCCTATGGGAATAATGTCGCCCATGAGATCAGAGGACCTATTTCTCGTATCTCTCACGAGATCGACGGTGTTCTGGACGATGCGGATTTGAACGAACTGGGGCGTGATCGTGTTCTCGAGATTGCCACGCATCTTGAAGATTTGTCCCATCTGGTCGATCGCGTCCTGTACTTAGCGAAGGCCGAGAATGGGGTCTGTCCTGTTGACCTACTGCCCTGTCGCATAGATGGGCTCCTGCATGATCTCTATGACATCTACTTGCCGGCATTCGAAGAGAAGAGCGTTAGGTTTGAGGTTGGCACTGAGGATGGTCTGCTCTGGGTAACGGATACCCTTTTGCTGAGGCAAATTCTGATTAACCTCATTGAGAATGCGCTCAAATTTACACCGGCGGGTGGGACTGTATCGCTTGAGGCTCAGCGCCTGCAAGGCGGTCTTGTCCTGAGTGTGAGAGATACGGGTATCGGTATTTCCGAGGAGATGGTTGAAAAAGTCTTCGAACGATTTGTTCAGGAAGACGCAGCTCGGTCTTCACGGTCTGGAGCTGGACTGGGCCTCTCGATTGTGGCGACGCTTGCAAAACTCCTTAGGGCGGAGGTGTCAATCCGCAGCGATAAAGGGGCGGGTACGATGGTGCGTGTTCGCTTTGGCGCTGGGAGCTGAAGCGCCTGTGAAGAGGAGGGCAGAACTGGCTGTGGCAATCTAAGCAGCCGCTATGGCTGGCTCTACAGTCAACAACTTTACAATCAGCTCTCGGCACCAAAACGATGTGGTTTTTGCTTTTGGCCGCGGGCATCGCGGTCTGCAGCGGCCTGTTTAATTTTTCCGCCTTTGCAGTCGTGGGTTGGGGATTGGTTGGGATCGGCGCCGGGGCTTTCGTGGGGACTTACGCCGTTCCAAGGCTCTTGGAGCTGGTGGCCTTGTTGATCGCAGCGGTTATTCGGCTCGCCTTCGGGCTCCTCGAGATCGCGCTGTTTCTCGCTGTTGGCGCCGGACTGATCTGGTTGCTGCTGAAGATCATGACTGCCGTTTCTTGAGGTGACTGTAGAGCAAAAATCTCGGTCAGGCGGGAATGCGGTGGGTGCTCTGCCTTGTGGATCGTGGCAGACCCGCCTTGGTACGCAAATGTTCCGAGCTGGAGGATTCATCGCCGCTTCCTCACTTTGCCGCTCGGGGGGGCACATTGAGATCGCCGAGGTGCTCCTTGATGACCTCTGCAAGTGCTTCGCAAGTCTGCCGAACCACTTCTTGAGAACTTGGTGCGATGACGTGTTCAGCTATCGCCAGTCGATTCCAGGTGCCTTCATCTCAAGGACGTGCACCTCGTTCCTCTCCGGGTGGTACTCGTAGAGGAAGCTATAACCCTCAACGACAAAGAGGCGGACGCTTCCTTGAAAGGGACTTCCGCTTTCAGGGAAGGTGGAGAGTGTTCCGACAAGTCGCTGCTGGACACGTTCTAAGAAGCGTATGACCGTGGGGATGCTATCCAGCTCCACGTAGTCAATCATATCCCGGATCGCGGCATCGACGCTCGAGCCAAAAATTACGGTCGCTTTCTTCATGCTAGGGCAGGGGATTAGGACATACGGCTCTGTGCTCGCTCGCGGAGTGAAGCAAAGTAGCTTTCGTCGGCAACCGCACCGCGACCCTCCGCAATGGCTTTCCGGTTTGCCTCGAGGCGCTTGTTGAGGCTGATCTGCTGAATCATAGCTTCAATCACGTTCAGCCTACCAGCTTCCACGTCTTCCTTCAGTGGCACCGCAAGGAATGCACTTGCAAGGGAGTGGATGTCCTCCATTGAGAACATCGCCGCAATCTCGCGGTTGTTCTTTGTCACCGCTACCGGCTCGCGGTGTACGGCTTCAAGAAAGCGCCCGAAGGCGTTCTTGGCCTCCACGGCAGTCATGGTCTTCATGGTCATAGACTCGCTAGTTAGTAGCTAATGTGTCCATTATAGCTGGTTTGGCTGATTTTGCAAATTTTTGGCTGCTCTCGCGGATGTGTGATAGCGATTTGCTAGCAAGTAGCTATTTGCTTTAATCAACCCCGTCGATAAAGGTCTCAACAAAGGCTTTGATCTTCGCAATTACTCGCCCTTGATAAGGTCATCGCTATCGAGCCCATGCTCTTCGATGTCCTGATTGACCCCAGCCGCCCATCAAAGATGAACAGCACGGAGACGGTGTCGTCTCGGAGCGTGTAGTAGATGTTGTAGCGCTTCTGGAAAATCAGAGTAAGCCTGCGGTGAAGGCCGTCTGCTCTGATTGAGCAAATGGTCGTAAGGCATTGCCTTATGGCATGCGCTTCAATTGTTTCACCAATCGAGATCTTCGCCGCCGATGAGGGTGGCCGTCGTCGCCACCGCGATCCTCGACCGGATGCTGCACCACAGCCACGTGCTCACCATCCGCGGCGAGAGCTACCGACTACGCGAACAAGCTGAAGTCGCACGAGCGCTGGCGTGGACGGTACTCATTACAGATGCGTCCTGATTTTAGAAAGGCTGGGCAGTGGTGTCGACGCGCCGATCTCTCAGTCTATGCCCAGAAACGGATTATCGATCACCAACGACGCCTCGACGACCAGACCATGGTGCATGTCCTCGCTGATGAGTTGCGTAGCACCACTCTGGAGGGCCGCTGCGACGATCATCGCGTCATACACCGCGAGCTGATACCGAGCACCGAGAGCCCGACCAATGTCGTGAATTTCCGGCGTCAGGTCCACCACAGAGCAGATCTCGCGGATACCGTCCAGAAACTCTCCGGCTTCGTCCCAGGTCATTTTCGCCTTGCGCAGGCAGTTGACCAGAACCTCGTTGAGGACCTGCACGCTGATCGCTCCACCTTCGGCGATCAGCTTCTCGGCCACGTCCCGCTTTGGGCCATCATCGAGAAGGTAGAGGATGATGTTCGTGTCGAAGAATCTACCGCTCATGCGCCTCGTCGCGGCTCAGGCGGTCCGATGCGGGAAGACGGCCTCGGAACCGTGCGAGGTCAGTCAGGACCTCGTCGGCGCGGCGCCGCCGCGCGACGCTAAAGCCCTGTTTGTCGCGGTGGAGGTCGACCTGGTCCCCCTCCTTCAAGCCCAGTTCGCGGACCAGGTCCGCCGGAAGCCGAACGGCGAGTGAGTTGCCCCATTTCGCGACCAGCATAAATTGACTCCGCGCTTGGATATCCATTGTCTAATGTATATCCAATAATTGCTCAACTCGCAAGGTCTGCATGAGCATCGTCCCGTTGAGCTCACCCAGTCGGAATGTGTCCTGGTGCCCGTCAGCGGCTCGTGCGCCCAATGGTCTAGGACTTGCACGACGGGTTGCGAACCGAACACGCCCGAATGTCGAAGCACAACCCCGTCGCCAAGGCGATCCACTACACGTCCGATCGGCAGGGTGCTACAGATCGCCCCGTCCACCTATTATGATCGCTTGGCGAAGCGCGCCGATCCGGCCCGGTTGTCGGATCGTGCCCGGCGCGACGCAGTCCTGCGGCCTGAGGTCGAGCGCGTGTTCGAGGAGAACTGGAGGGTCTACGGCGTGCGCAAGGTCTGGCGTCAGCTGGATCGGGAAGGCTTCGATGTCGCCCGTTGCACAGTCGCCAGGCTGATGAAGGACATGGGTATTCAAGGCATCATCCGGGGCAAGCTGGCGCTGGGAGCTGAATCGCCTGTGAAGAGGGGGGGGCGGAACTGGCTGTGCCAATCTAAGCAGACGCTATGGCTGGCTCTACAGTCAACAACTTCACAATCAGCTCTCGGCACCCAGTCGTCATTGCAGGCGAAGGAAGACTGACACAAACTCAAGCCGAAGCTGTTGAGCACGCAGCCATACTACCTTCCGGGGGGTCACAAGTAGCCCGGTGTCGATCGGAGATTTAGCTTTTTAGAAGAGGGTCTTGATGCCAACACATGATTCCACAGACAAAGAGTTCCATAATTATTTGACGGGTCTCAATACTGGATACTCTGGCGGCACAGCGATGGGAGAGTTGGGGAAATCTCATAGATCCCAAGCCGCGCCTCCTCGAGGCGGTCCCGCACGCCCTGCTGCCTCCCCTAAGCCCAGTATTTTCACCCAAAACGATACGGTCTTTGATGGCATAGCCGACAGTATGAATGATTGGTTTTCGCGTATTACGCGAACAATGTGGTTTTGTCTTTTGGCCGCGGGCATCGCGGTCTGCAGCGCCCTGTTTGCTTTTTCCGCCTTTGCAGTCGTGGGTTGGGGATTGGCTGGGATCGGCGCAGGGGCTTTCGTGGGGACTTACGCAGTTTCGAGGCTCTTGGGGCTGGTGGCCTTGTTGATCGCGGCGGTTATTCGGCTCGCCTTCGGGCTCCTCAAGATCGCGCTGTTTCTCGCTGTTGGCGTCGGACTGATCTGGTTGCTGCTGAAGATCATGACTGCCGTTGCTTGAGGTGACTGTAGAGCAAAAATCTCGGACAGGCGGGAATGCGGTGGGTGCTCTGCCTTGTGGATCGTGGCAGACCCGCCTTGGTACGCAAATGTTCCGAGCTGGAGGATTCATCGCCGCTTCCTCACTTTGCCGCTCGGGGGGCACATTGAGATCGCCGAGATGCTCCTTGGTGACCTCTCCAAGTGCTTCGCAAGCCTGCCGAACCACTTCTTGAGAACATGGGCAGACTTCCGCGAGACGAGGGCGGAGGTCTCCATGCGCACCAAGATTTCCGCTCCAAGGCCGACACGGGAGAGATGGACTTTGACCTTGGAGCCTATCTGTCGCAAAGGAGGCATGCTCGAAGGGCCGCAAGCGGCTCGTTTTCTGGAGGATGACCCAAGATGAGCGACCCTATTTCTCTGTCATGGCTGCGGGCCCGGGGCATTGAAGTGCTGGAGCGGGCAGGGGGGAAGATCCCACTGCCGCGCAATACGGTCATTGAAGCGCCATCGAGTCTCAAATGGACAGAATATGTCCATATGGTGCGGTTGGGGGCATTTTCCTATCAGGTTTCAGGGTATTGTTTTGCTGCCAAAATCGGGCGGTATTGCTCGTTCGGTGAGGATGTTCACATCGGTCGGCAGAACCATCCCATGACCTGGATTTCGACAAGCCCTGCCTTCTATTTGGGCGACCGCCTATTCGGCCTGCATGATGGTTTTGCCGGCGCCGAAGAGTATCATTCCTACAAATTCTCGTTCACCGGCCCGCCCACGAAGGTGAAGGTGACGACGATCGGCAATGATGTGTGGATCGGGCATGGGGCGCAGATCATGGCGGGCGTCACGATCGGAGATGGCGCGATCGTTGCCGCAGGCGCGGTTGTTTCCAAGGATGTGCCCCCTTATTCGGTTGTTGCGGGCAACCCGGCAGTCATCAAGAAACTCCGGGTGCCGGCACATCTGATTTCACCGCTCTTGCGTTTGAAATGGTGGCGCTTTGCTCCGTGGCAACTTCAACATCTCGACCCCAGCGACCTTCAGGGGTTTGTCGCAGGCCTGCACAAGATGGGTGATGTTGAGCCCTTCACGCCCGATGTCGTCGATTTGAGGGAGAACTGAGGTGCCTGCACTTTCAGCGCGCATTGTCTTCTTGCACATCCCCAAAACAGCGGGACAAACGATCCATTCCGAGCTGACACGGGTCATGGGAGCCGCGGCGGTCTCTCCGGTCAGGGTTCACACGCAAGCGCCTCGGGGAGAAGCACAGCTTCCCGCTGGCTATCGGCTGTACTCTGGCCACATCGACTGGGAGGCCTTGGACACGGTGCCCGAGCCGCGGTTCGTGTTCACGGTTTTTCGGGACCCGCTCGAGAGAATAGCCTCGTTTTATTTCTACATTCGCCGGCAGGCTGAAGGTCTGTCGGCGGCCGAGCTTGCCAGTCCGACGCGGACGGGGATGCGTATGGCGCTTGAACAATCCCCCGACGACTACTTCATGAATGGCCCTGCTCATTGGCAGAAGTTCATCGTGGATCACTATCACTCGCCCTATTGCAGCTACCTGGCCACACGGCAGATCCGTGGATACTCGCGTGTGGTCGACTTGTCAGAGGAAGAGCTTCTGGCGCGTGCTCTTGAGGGCGCCGAAGCAATCGACGCGATTTACACAGTTGAAGATCTGGGGCGCCTTGAAAGAGACCTGAAGGAGCGGTTTGGTTTTGAGGTTCAGTTGACCGGTCGCTACGTCAACGCGGGCCCTGAGGGCTCGGGGGCTGCTCGTTGGCCGAAGCTCTTGGCCCAGTTGCAACGCGATGAGACGCGCGACCAGTTGGAGCGGTTTGCTCGTACGGATCGCAGACTCATGGAGAGGCTGGGGCTACTCGCGTGACCCCAAGGGGGCAATTCTGATGTTGTTGCCCCCTTCTGCGAGCTACAGGGCCGAGGTCCAGGCGATCTCTCGTACACGCTGAGAACGGGTATGCAAAATTAGTCCACGCGGGCGGCAGGGTGGCGTTGCTAGAGCCGGCGCAGAAATCGACCAATTGGGTCTGTCGGTAGCGGTCAAGGGGAGATGACGCTCTATAGGGTTTTTCAGAGCAGGATCTCTTCATGACGTTTGATCGCGTCTTCGATGTCATCGAAGACTTCGATCTGCCCCTTGTTGAGGACGATCCCTGTATCGCAGAAGGCACGGATATCCGTCATCGAATGGCTCACCATGATGGCACTGGACTGGGCCATGCGCTGTTTGAAGACCTCCTTGCTCTTGGCTCGGAAACGCGCATCCCCTGTCGCGGTTGCTTCATCGATGAGATAGGTGTCGAAGGGGATCCCCATGGAGACACCGAAGGCGAGGCGGGCCTTCATCCCTGAGGAATAGGTGCGGACAGGCATGTGGAAGTGTTTGCCAATCTCGGCAAAATCCTCAACGAAGGCGGTTAGTTCATCACTATCGACACCGTAGATGCGCGCGACGAAGCGGGTGTTCTGAGCGCCCGTCATATCTCCGTGGAAACTTCCGGCGTAGCCGACCGTGAAGGAGATGCTACCGTCGCTATAGATCTTGCCGCTATCGGGGCGCAGGGTTCCTGCAACGATACTGAGGAGGGTTGATTTCCCTGCGCCATTGCGGCCCAGCAATGCGAGAGAGCGATTGCTGGGCAGTGTCAGGTTGAGGTTCCGAATGACGGGAGTATACTCTCCCTTGATCCAGAACCCTTTGGAAATATTCTCAAATCTGATCATGGCGGGGTAGGACTCACCCTCTGTCCCGCAGGCTGTAGTAAACGAGCGCCATGATCGACCACACGAGTGTAGCGAAGGCCAAGGTCAGCGTAATGATCACAAATGTGCGGGGATAGTCGGCTCTCTCTGCAGTGCTGGGCTGGATGAAGGCCTCAAGATACAGTGTTTGCCGGGCTGCGTTGGAGCGAGCAGCATCAAGCGCGGCCATTGCTGCCTGATAGGTCGCTTCCGCGAAGGTCTGATCAACCCGAAGGCTTTCGTAACGTGCGAGAATTCCAGGGTAATCGATACCATCTTGTGTTGCGTTGACCCTGGCAAAGGAATTGCGTTCCGCGTTTATGCGATTGCGGATCACCTCGACGCGACGCTGCAGCTGTCGCAAACGTGGATCATTCTGCTCGGTCGTTTGAGCTATGAGCATGTCATGCTCGACCAAGGCTTCTGCCAATTGCTGCTGCAAGGTGTTGAGCACACCCATTCGGACCTCGAGATCGGCTTGTGGGTCGACGATCTGAGTACGTGCGCGAAAGCTCGCCAACGCTTCACTGGCACGGCGAAGGCGTTCAAGAGCCGCCTGGAGATCCATTTCAGCATTGCGGGTCGCATCGCTGCGAGCCGCTTCGTTCAGCCGATTGATCATCAATTCGCTTTCCGAAATGATCAACCTGGCGATGTCGCGCGCGCTGCCGGGATCGCGCGCCCGCACCTCCGCCAGCATCAGCCCTGACGATTTGTTGTAGGTGATGTGAACCATCCGGTTCCAGAACGAGTGCAGATCTTCAATCGTGGCGGAGGGCCAGATCGAGTAGACGGGGTCCCATGGCCATGTTTGCCCGTAGTGCGCTCGCAAATCGAAGTGATTGCTGATCCGTTCGACAATCTCTTGGCTTTGCACATATTCAAACAAGAGGTCAGCGTTTCCTTGCGCCGGGCTGGACAACAGGCTTCCCAGGCCGCCCATCAGCTCGCTGGCGGAACCACCTTCCTCTCGGCGTATTGTGACGCCGGCCTGCGAGGCAAATTGGGGTTGGGCAAAAACCACCAGGTACAGCGTTGTCAGCAGGACAGGCAGACCGATCACAACGAGCATGCTCAGGAACAAGCCGCGATGGCGGCGCTTCAGGCGGGCACGCCCTGCAACAGGTCGGTCGAAACTCACGGTCTTGACTGGAGCGGGACCAACTTTGGGAGGCGGAGCAGGCTGTTGCGGCTTCGCGGAGGGCACCGCCTGAGGTGTTTGTTGCGGGGCGGGAGGGGTCGTCATAAGAAGGGCTCGATTTGTGAGATGCCCAACGCCGTCGTCCCAAGGCCTCTGCTCCGAGGTCTTGTCAGCGTGCTGCGCGGCAATTACGCTCGACACTACCCGTGCCGCAGCCTGTTTGAAAGAGCCGTGATGTCAGATTTGCCGACCGCGCCCGTGGCGCGCTCGCACGATTTCGCGATCCGGTATCGTGCGATCCCCGCGCTCATGTTGCGTGAAATGTCGACCCGATATGGCCGGACGCCGGGCGGCTATCTCTGGGCGATCCTGGAGCCACTGGGCATGATCATCATTCTCAGCATCGTGTACTCCTATATGGCGGGGACGCCGCCCTTGGGGACGAGCTTCCTTCTTTTCAAAGCCACAGGCTTCATGATTTTGCAGGTGTTCACCGTGTTAGGTGGGCAGGTCGGCAATGCTTTGGCCTTTTCCAAGCCCTTGCTGCGCTATCCGCGCGTGACATGGGGGGATGCCATCCTTGCGCGCTTTGTCCTCAACAGTCTTGTCCTCTTCGGTGTGACAATCCTCATCTTGTGGGGGATCATTCTCTATGATGGCCTGAGCCCAGTCCTTCGCTGGGGTGCGGTGATTGAGGCGCTGGTGTTAGCCGCGCTGCTCGGTCTCGGCGTGGCGAGCTTGAACTGTTATCTGTTCATGCGCTTCCCGGTGTGGCAGCAGCTTTGGGCAATCATTACCCGTCCGCTGTTCCTGATCTCAGGAGTGATCCTCCTTTACGATGACATGCCTGACGAAGCCCAGAATGCGCTGTGGTATAATCCGCTTCTACATCTGACAGGGTTGATCCGGGTTGGCTTCTATCCACTCTATCGTCCGGACTACATCTCTTTGCTCTATGTAGGCTTTTGCATCACCATACCGATGGCCTTGGGGCTATTGTTGCTCCACCGATATCACCGCGATCTTCTCAACCGTTGAGCGCCGCTTGTGCGGGCGACCTCGCACCATGGGCGCGGGCGGCATCCCCGGCAGGGATGGGCCGTAGGCTGTCATATTGTCAGGGTTCGGCTTGCGTTGTGCCATCCCGAATGATCACCTGGCACCTCTTCGGTCAGCGTTATTCGTGGTATGCTGGGTTCTGGCCGTGGTACGGGCCGGTAGAGCGGCATGCGGGTCAAGATTCACAGCAACGCGACGACGCTGCCGAAGACAAGAGCTGTGATGCAGGCCAGCGATAAACCGCGTTTCTCCGGGCTCCAGAATGCCTTCACGGTAACCGATGGGGTGGGCGGGCCCTGGCGGCAACGAATGCGCCACGGCAGCGGGTGTTCACGCACTACTACGAAGGAGAGCGTCCAGAGGAGAGCTTAAATCGCCCTCTCTGTACCTCGCGGCATGGAAAGGGCGTCTCCGATCAGATGCGTCATAGCCTGTATCGCATTCGGGATGATCGATTTCGAGTAACTGAAGGCGATATCGTCCGAGAAGGGAAAAAAATTCATTACAGGGTTGGCTTCAAATATGAGCATCGTGTTATCTGCCTTCAGGGAGAAGTCGATGCCCAGATATTCACAGCGAAGCTTGCGTCGAATTTTCTGGATACTGCTGTGCAAGTTGGGGATGCAGGTCCACGTCTCGAGAAATTTCTTCTCGAATTCTATGAGTGACGGATTGCTCCGCATCACCTCGCCGCGGACTGCAGCGTGAATGTTCCAGGTTTCGCCGCTCAGGGCATGCCTGGGGATGATGTTGCCACCAATACAGAAAACGCGGAATTTTCGAAAATATCCATTCCTATCCCTGAAATCGACAAACTCCGTGACGTAACATGTGTCGCGCTTGGATATGGTGAGCTTGGCCACGTCATCGGCGCAACTCACAAGGTTCATAATATTACCCGTGTGCGTGCCGGCGGATCTAATTATAAAGGGGTAGTCCGCATCCATATCGTCAATGGCCCTCAAGAGCCGATCTGCAGTGGCGTTGGGCACCCGCCTCGTTGTGGGTGTATAGATGTCTTCGGCTTTCCCCAGTGCATTGGAGACAGCATCTCGTGTGGTCATCTTGATCTTTTGGGGAGCATTTAGGATTGGCGTGCTCGTCCCCTTGGCTATCTTCTCAATGACCGATAGAGTTCCTGGGTTTTGATCATAATCGGATATCGCATTGAAGAGGACGTCGAAGCTGTCTAGGTCCCATCGCCTGCCTTGCTTAAGGTAGTTCTTTGTTATGTGAAGGCGCGCATACTCGATATCTGACTTTTGATCGATCAACTTCCATGCATCGTTATTTCCTTCGACATTGACGGGATTATTTTGCGTGGGCTCGAGTTTCGTCGAAATATCGTTGCCGCATAGCAACCCAACTCTTATTTTTTTCATTTGGCCTTCTCCCTGCTGGCTTCTTACTTATGGCCAGAGTCAGCGGTTGGTATCTAGGCGCCACATCCCTGAGGTGGCATGGTTGCTTCTTGAAAAGCTCAGGGCCGAGTCTGTATCAGCCCTCCATCATCTGCAAGGGTGGCTGCTTCCTAAGGCTGAATTCAGGAGGTGTTATCCCTAAAGTCTGACGCAACGGTGCAGTCGAAGCCAGCGATCAGATGCGCTTTAGAATTGTGAGCTTCTCCATCACCGCAAGATCCTGGGCGACGAAGGCCTCCATCCGTCGAATGTTGCAGTCTTTTTCGAAGAGATCCACGAGAGACTTCCAGCGATACTTCTGGCCTTTGTGTGGTCCCTGATTGTTAATATTGCCGACAATGCTAACGGTGGAGCCAAGCTTTGACCGAAGATCGCTTTCCAGATCAATCAAGCGATCTACGGTATATATAGATGAAATCTGCGCTGCACCCTTTAGTGCTAAGGAGATTTTGTCTGCGGGTGACAGGCTTTTCAGCGTAGCAGCCCCCCTCACGCGTCTCGTGGCAAAATAGCTTGTATAGAAATTATCGTACGTCTCGGCAATATTTATCCGCATATTCAGATCGTTTCCGAAAAAATAATCATCTGCAGAAAGTTCAAGAATCAGCTTCTCACCTCGATACTTCAAGAGATTGCTGTCCATATCTCTTTTTTCCCTAGACTTCTGGAGGAGGTAAAAATACAGACTCCCTATCCTTTCTCGAGGATCGCGAAGAACAGTGAATGAGAAAGGATCTTCTAGCTGATCAATGTCATGCCAATTTATGTGCCCTCCGTAGAACGCATACCCCGGAGGTAGATGCGTTTCTCCCGGCTCCGCCATGGGAAGATCTCGAATGGGGCAAACGTTTTCGATACCAACTCGCGCAGCGATCTGATGGAAAATGGTCTGCCCTGCAGTCTTTGGTATGTGCAGGAAAACAATTGGTTTTCTGGGGCGACCGCGTCTAAAAATATTCACCCAGTTGAGAGCATGAATCCTCTTGCCGTCAATCTCAAGAAATTTCATGCGTGTTATCTTTTCTTGTTTCGGATAGAGGTATCGCATCCAATTTTATGGGGTAGCCTCGAAGAATGTCATAGCCCTCCTTTAGGTACCTGTTGCAGATATCGGGAGACGATATTAGAGACTCTGACCGATCCTTCTCATGGAAGACAAAAAGATGGCGAACATAAAGCAGGTCAGCCTCAAGCTTGATCGCTAGGCGGGCAAAGTCAGGGAATTGATGAATATTGTTCCTCATCAGTGTCCAAGAGAGGCCTAATTTTGGTGTTCTCGCGAGATGTGCACTTCGTCTTTGTTCGTTGTAGCTGGATAGATTGTCCATAAATTTTGACAGGCGAAGGCCGCCACGATTTCTTGAGAATACATCATCGGACATCCCGTCAATTGAGAAAGTCAATGTATCTATCAATGGGAGAAGCTCAGAGGTTAGGCGCTGCTTTATGAATGTGCCGTTTGTTACGCATGTTATTAGGACGTCGTGTTCGGAGAGGTGCTCGATAAGTCTATTCCAGAGAGGTAGGGCCACCATCATTGGCTCCCCTCGGCCGACAAGGTTTAGTAGTGTTAGCGAGGGGAATGTGCTCGCGGCCAGATGATCGAGCATATTTTGGTCGAATGCTTGCAGCCGGTTGTTTTTTCGATGCTCTTCAGCCGTACCGTGGCTGCTGCAATGTGGGCATGTTAGATTGCAACCTGCAGTCAGTTCGAGGCTTAGAGATTCCGGTTGGTGAGGAAGCAATCCGCGGCCCATAGCTTCGCTTTCCTCAACTTGCGCTCGTGTCCAGTTCTTAAGTGCCATCCTGCGCGCGCGCTGGCTCGCTGGTGATGCATCATTGGTAGGAAGGAAGCGAACGTTATCAACATGGGCTGTCCCCTTGCTGTAGGGCAGAATATCTATCCTGAGGAGGATGAAGCCGCTGGAGATCGCATTCTCCGGCAGGAGAACCCGGATTGACTCAGTCTCGTCCTTCTTTATGACCCTGAAGCACAGTACTTTAGATTCATCGAATTTATGACCGGGTTCTGTTGAGAAGTACAGTTTGCTATAGTTGTAGTTTTGGCCCGGATCGAAGACCGTCACATCAAATTCAACAATTCGAAAGCCCTCTTCGCACCTATAGGGGCCGAAGACTAGATTGCACCCGCCGATTTCTTCACCGTCCTTTGGGAAGGTGGTGCGCCTTAGGTTACCTAGTGCATGCCGGATGCGTTGTGCCTTGATGGCTATATCCGAGATCATTTAGCGTCCACCCTTTAAGAATCTGGTGAAATCCCATGCGCGTTCACTATAAGTGGATTTCGCCTCAACGTTCGGAGCCAATCCGCTATGCCATTCATCTCGCTGCCGAGCGTACCCTGCCTCTCGGAACCAGCAAGATTTACATTGACTCCACTCATTGATCGTGCCGAAAGATTGCCTCAGATCTTGGAAGCGATCGTTATTCCATATTTCTGGAAGATTGCCTTCATTTCCTAGCTTGCCAATACTTTCAGCATAGAAATTTGCACAGCTGACAACTTCGCCGTCGACCATTATCACCGCTGTTCTGTGGAAGTAAGGGCAGCGATCTAATGTTTCTTCCGGTGTTTCATTGTCCATCACACATCACTTTCATTTAATTTACTGAATTCATCTAGTAATTTAGCTTCGAAACTATAGGGCAGAAAGCCCATGGAATGATCGCTTATGGTCAGGTTTAGTCGAAGTCCGTCTTGCCTCAGCGGCTCTTCTCGTCGGGCATGATGCTCTCGATGACTTTGGGGTCACACTGTTCTTCGCGTAGGAACTCCCCAATACCGCCTTCCCACATCCGTCAGGGCAACCGCGTTTGGCTCAATCGGCTGGCAACTCCGTCAGTATGCTGCAAAGGAAGGCTTCGTTCTAGCCTGCCCTCTGACGCTTCATGGATGTGACCGATAGAGTGCCCTTTGATGTGTCGTGCCGAATGACGTTCAGCGGGCGGCGGCAGAAGATGGCGATGTTTGCCGGGCCGGCGTCTTTGCGATTGCGCGCCGCGTCCTCGCGGAATAACACGTCGAGCTGCCAGTGCAGCGCGTTCTGGATCGCCTAGTGGGCGCAAATGATGGCCAGCAGAACTTCGGGCAAAGGCAACAAGGACTACGCGAGTATCCTGGTCTCAGAACTTGTCCTGCCATCGATCTCGGGCGTCGTCGTGATCTGGCCGAATGCCGTGAGCCCGGGAAATTCATGATGCTCGGCCAGCATCCTGCCGAAGGCCGCGGTCGAGCCCCGAGCGCGGGACGCTCGGGTTCAGGAACTCACGCACCACCGCCAGCAGGTCATCGAGACATTGGCCTGCCCCTATCGGGTGGTCCGGTATCAATCTTAGTGCGTGACAGGTATCCGTGCCAATGCGGATGCCTGCGGCGGGGCTGATCCCCGCCGGCGAGACGGCCAGTGGACAGCCTCCGGCGCCGGCGGCCGATATCCGAGCGATGAGTGAGCCATTGAAAATGCGAAACAAAGTCGCCAAAATAGAAACACCAGGTGGGGGCTCGCCCGACCTGGTGCCTTAATCTGATGTCGACGACGCGTAGCATGAGCCAGTGGGGCCAGTTCGACTGCTCTGAAAGGATATGTGCCGCCGCTATGGCTGAGAGTCAAGTTCCATACCCGTACGATGCGGCAACGATCACTTCACTCAAGGCATCGCTTTCTGAGCCAAGATTCGCAACCTACCTCACAAAAGCGGCGGGAAACGAGCATTTTGCCTTCGCACTCTACCTGTACAACGCAAAGCTTGCGAAATCGTTCCTGTTCCCTTTGAGCGTCGCAGAAGTGACCTTGCGCAACGCCGTGGATGGCGTCCTTCGTCAGCTTCATGGAGATGAATGACACCAGGATGGCGACTTCCGTAATAACGTGCTGACCCCGGAGAGCCTAGGGGCTCTGGACAAGGCAATGGAAAGAGCTCGGTCTAACGAGCGCGGGAAGGTGATTGCCGAGCTCACCTTCGACTTCTGGTCCAACCTGTTTCGCAATGAATACGCTGATCTGTGGCGAACCAAGTCTAATATCGCGTTTCCAGGCCTGTCCCACGACCAAGGGCGTCATGAAATCCAGTCGCTGGTAAGGGAGATCAACCGGTTCCGGAACAGGGTTGCGCATCACGAGCCAATTCTGGACATGAACGTCCCCGACATTCAGTCGAAGATCATCAAGTTGGTGGAACTTCGGTGCGAAGTCACTGCCAATTGGATGCGGCATCATGCGACGGTGAACATCGTCATGCGTTCGCGGCCGAACCTGTCGGGATCTGCACCGGTAAGTCTCGCGAGCAGAGCAGACCCGCGGTTCTATGTCGTCTCAAGAGCCACGAGCTTGATAGAACTTTGCAGAGAAGAAGCGCAGAGCTGTGCGGCGTTTGTTTGTGTCGAGGACGGCCAAGCCACAGCGGCGTTTTCACACCAACAATTGTCAAATTACCTTACGCTCAAGGCGTTTGAATTCGATGGCCTTATCGACCTGAATGACCACTCGATCGAGGATGTCTTGACCGACCCTGCGGTCGGTATGGGTTTTCGGACATTGCCTGCGGATACATCGTTCTTTGAGGCGATCAAGGTCCTGAAAGAACCGAAAACCCGCGTTGTCGTTGCGCTCGACCGGGACCAAGGCATGCCCGTAGGCGTAATGGTTCGAGCGCATCGGCGCTACTGAGCGTTGCTGCATTGGAGTTCCTATGCCCACGCCCCGCGAAACTATCCGCACCGCGCTGCGGGGTGACGTGCTGCCCGAGCGCGTCCCGGCCGAGGGGTTGCTGATCCTGCGCGACGGCGAGCCGGGGGAACCCAAGGTGACGCTGTCGCCGCTGCGCTATCACTACCAGCACCGCGCCGAGATCGAGGCTGTCGTGCAGGGCACCGTACGTGACGCCGCCGACCGCACGCTGGGCAGGCTCTGTGACTGGGTCGAGGGCGCGGCGAGCCTGAAGGCGGCCGTGATCCCGGTCATTCTACACTACACCACGGCCGATCCACTGGCCTGACCCATCCAACAACAGGAGACGGTCCACTTGGAAGCTGATCTGCCCCACTTGAGTGGTCCGGTTCAAAAGTTAGTGCATTGTGGGCCTTTGGCCTACTGGCACGATGCTTTCTGGTGCTGGTGGGCGATATCCCAAAGAGCTATGCGGGCGCACCGTGTTGTAGTGCCGGCGCCAGCGTTCGATCAGGATCTGGGTAAAGACGACGAATGGCTGGGAACGTACGCCTTTCCACATCAGCCGCAACGAGCTGGCCTTGGCCGAGGAGCGGTGCTCGGAGTGGTCGTTGTTTCGCCTATGGAGCGTCGTCCGCGAGCCGACAGCATGTGAGCTGCACCCGCCGCTGGACGCGCATGTCTCGCTGACCGCGACGTCCTTTCAGGCGAGTTCTCACTGTCAGCGACGCGGGTGTCAGGGGGTTCAATTGCGGCATGTCGCGCGTCGACGCTCTTAACTAGGGGTCGTCCGCGTGACCAAAGCTGGGTGACCTTCCCACTATGAACGTTACGCGCAATTCTGGGGAGGCGCCGCGCCACAAACTCAACTATCCTGGCCGAAGGCTATGATTTCTTTCAAGAAACGTCTGAATGCGTCCGCCAAAACAAACGGGGGGCGCTTGCCTCCCCGCAAGCACCCCCCGTCGCCCTCACCACGGCTCTCATCGCTCATCTAACGGCTGCTCGCCAAGCGAAGCAGCGGCGCCTCCTGAGGAGTATCGTGTGCGGCACGGAACTCGAAGCCATCAAGCATCTGAATCAGCCGGGCCAAGTCCGATTGCATCTCTGCAGTATGATGTAGGGCTTCGTCAACCATTGCTGCGTTCTGTTGGGTAATTTTATCTAGATCACTGATGGCTGTGTTGATCTCAGTAATCCCGTTGGATTGTCTCGAGGCGCTTTGTGCGATTTCGTCTGCCAGACCTTGAACTTCATTGAACTTGCCAACAAGATTCATCAGCTTCTTTCCAGTTTTATTGACCAAATCAACGCCCATCTCTACTTGCTCCCCGCTTTTCCGGATCAGATCTTTGATCTGCTTCGTTGAGTCACCTGCGTGAACGGCGAGGCTCCTCACCTCGGTTGCCACTACCGCAAATCCGGCCCCAGCTCTTCCTGCACGCGCGGCTTCGACACCGGCGTTCAGCGCCAAGAGATTGGTCTGGAATGCTATATCCTCGATCATCTGCGTAATTCTTCCGATGAGCTGCGCCGACTCCCGGATCCCATCCATGGCCTCGGAGGCATGCCCGACCGTCTTAGAGGCATCGTTCAGATCCAGATCCGCCGCCGTCGCAACCTTCTGTGAGCTTTCTGTCAGTCTAGTGGAAGCCTCGACAGAGCGGGTAATCTCTTGCATTGCCGCCGCAGTCTCCTCAAGCGACGCCGCCTGGCTACTGGTGCGCGCTGCGTGATCCTCACTCATCGTGGAAATTTGTTGCGCCTTACGCGCCAAGCTCTCCATCAGCGCGCCGATCTGCCCGAACGATCCGCCGAGCCTCAAGACAGCGGCGTTCAACTTCTGACGAACGGGGTCGTAGCGTACCGGGTAGTCGCTGACCTCTGGACCAGGAATTTCATAACACAAATTGCCGTATTCGAGCTGTTCAATGGCATGGCCCAAATGTTCGAAGGCGACTTCAAGCTCTTCGTTCCAGACACGCAGCGTGACGTCTGTGACACATTGGATGTCAAAGGCAAAGGCGCGGTTCACCGCGGAAACCATGCCTCCGATCTGGTTGATGGCAAGCGCTCTGCGGCCGGTGGACTGCTTGGTAATCAAAATTTCCAGAAGGCGGCTTGAGGCAAAAGCATAGGCGCCGAGGTAGACCTTCAACGGCAAGTTGATCTGAGCATGGCGCCGACCAATACGATCAATCGAGGCAAAGTACTCGCTGTCGAACTCACCGCTTAGAAGTCGAAGCCAATGCGCTTTCTGAGCTTCTCTGGCGATCTGCATGCGTTCAGGCGACACGAAGAAGCCAACCAGCTCCGGATTGGTTTTGAGCTTCTCATAGAATTGATCCAGAACGTGATCCATGTAGGGCAGAAGATGTCGACGCGCAGCAGCAAGAGACTTCGCTGACGAGTGGCCCAAGTCGAAGAATTCGACGCTCGCGGAGAAGGTGTTACTCATGAGGTTCTACCATGTTGGGTCAATGCGCAAAATACACATCGGAAATGTTGCTTTTTTCCTAACTCCCGCTGGGATTCACGGTCTTTTGTACGTCTTCATTAGTTGCTTCGGCCACTTCATTGCGGCGCGATGTGAGCTCTACAATTGCCTTCATGAAGGACCATGCCGATATAATTTATCCCTTGATCAACGAAATCGCGCACTTTAGCGCCAACATTGATTGCCAGAAAGACAGACAATAAGAGGGCGGATGGCAAACGACCCGCTGACTTAAGCGGCCAGAATTTCTCGGCATAGGACGTATTCCGTCAGGATCGTATGGATCCGGCAAGGCGCGGCTTTGAGCGGGTGTTCCGGAAGCTCCGGAGCGGTCTGCCTGCCGACGTTCTCGCCGTCTTGGGAGCCGAAGGCGTTTCTGTGGCCTCGATGCGCCCGGTCAACCGCAAGGAAAGGGAACTGTTATGACCAAGAAGCCGATCAGCGAAACCCAGGTTCAGGCGATGATTGCAAGCGATCCCGATGTACCTGAGGCCATCGACGCCCAGCTCGCCTAGGCGAAGCCCTGCTCCGAAGCATTCCCTGCGCTGGCCGAGAAGATGCGCAAAAACGTAGGTGGCCACACGAAAGCCGGGAGCCCAAAGGTGGCTGTTTCCCTACGCCTCGTTCCCGAAAGGGTGTCCCGCTTCAACGCGGAAGGGCCGGATTGGCAGGCGCGGATGAACTGGGCGCTGAGGCTGGCTGCGGGACAGGGATGATCAAATCTGTCGTGTGTTTGTCGGCTTTTCTTGTCGCCTTGATGCCGAGTTAAAGTCGTCGCACTGTCGGGTGAGATTCTGAGCGGATTGGTCTCGAGGAAGCTTAATCGGAGATGATCCATGACCCTTAATCGTCACGCTATCAGGGAGCGCCGAGACGAGCCTGGACTGACACAAGAGCAGCTTAAAGAGCGGACGCACGTTCAAGTCCGCACGATCCAGCGAGCAGAGGCGGGGAACCTCGGAGACGCAGCACTTCGCCCTGTCTTGGGTGCAGACGCCGGAGATCTTGTTCGCGACCGTCCGCGCCCACTGGGCCATCGAGAACAGCCTGCACTGGCAGCTGGACGTGTCGTTCCGCGAAGACGCCGTACGAAATCGGAAGGATAACGGCCCAGGCAATATCGCCATCCTGCGCCGCCGTGCTCTCGACGTCATGCGCAGGGACACGCAGAAGGGATCACTCCCCATCAAGCTCAAGCGAGCAGGTTGGGATCACAACTTCTTCCGTAGCGTTCTGAATGTTTTAACAGCTGCATGAGCCATATGCGATTACCCTGCCGGTCCCCGAAGAGCGCCAGTACCTGATTCAGTCCCGCATTCTTGCGCAGGACTGCCCGACCTGACTCGACAGCCCCGCACACATGAAACGCATTCTTCGCCAGATCGAGACCGACCATGAAAATCTCCGACGTGACCGCCTCCCAATTCGGATTGTTGCTATCCCACCTCGACTGAGTAATGCTGTCGGGGCGGCTACAGCATCAGCACCCATCGCATCAATTCTTGAACTATAGTCATAGTCATTCAAGTTCGACATACGACGCAGGCTGTCATGGTTCCATCTAGACAGGACCGCCAGACCAAAAATCTGACAGACTTACGTCTTACCAGTCGCTGTTCAACGCAGGTGAGGTCCAGTGAGCATCAAAGATACCCTAAGAGAAAGCGCAGTTTCTGTGTGGCAGTCTACGGATCGGGTCATGGGGCTCACACGTGGAAAAATTGAAAGATCGCTCTCTCTACAAGACCCAGAGACTGCAGGTTTCGCCCCGTTGCTGCAGAAAAATGAAGTAATCCCAGCATCTGATTGGCCAGTCGCCTGCGCTGCCGATAGGGAAAGCGAAATCTACAAGCGGAAGCTGCAGGCGTCGTATCCTCATGACGCAAAATGGACATATGGCGTGGCTGCGTTGAGCCAAGCGAAGGTGGATCTCGGCCGTGGCGTCCATGTTGCCCGAGCAGGCATGTTACTGACGCACTATTGTGGCGACCAAACATTCGACAACCCAAAATACGCGGTTCCAATGCTCACGCTGCCATTTCGTCGAGTGCGCAGTCGGCAGGAATGTGGTGTGATGCTGCTACCTGCATGGCACCACAATTTCTATCATTGGATTATCGACATATTGCCACGCCTCGGATTGTTGGACGAAACGAGTATCTGCGCGCCGCTTATCTTGCCTGATACTGCAAAGGGTTTCGTGCGAGATACCCTTACGCTACTCGGTCGAGACTTTCAGACTCTCGGAGCTGGGGTGCATTTTTTTGACAGTCTGTACTTGCCATCGGCTATGAGCCCAACGTTGGATATATCGAGAAGTAAACTCTCTTTTCTTAGAAATCAGGTTCTGCCTGTAATGAAGCGTGCAGCGTCAGAGCCGAGAGGTCGTCGCCTCTACATCTCTCGGAAGGATGCGAATATACGCCGTATCAGGAATGAAAGCTCATTGATTGATATGCTTAGCGCAAGAGGGTTTGAGGTGGTCACTCTCTCCGAGCTATCAATCGCGGATCAAGTTTCTACGTTTGCAGACGCTGAATTTATTGTAGGTCCACATGGTGCAGGTTTCGCCAACTTAGCCTTTGCTCGCGAAGGCACCAAATTCGTAGAGATCTTCAGGAAAGGTCACTTTAGCCCCTCCTATTACCGTATCGCTCAAGCAATCGGCTGCCCATACGGTGTTATCGTCGCAACGCCTGACGGCCCCGATATGGAAGTCAATGAAGAAAAATTGATCGAGCTTATTGATAGAATGGATGCTGCCGCAATGTGATTTTAGACGGTTGGATACTTGCCTTCAAATGGCCTTGAGCGACTCGGATCGATAATTTCGACGCACTTAAAGTCACATGCGCTCATAATATTAATGTTTAGGCATCCCTCTCTATACGGGGCCACTTATGGCTGGGAAGGCAAAGCCCTTCCAGCCAGTCACGCGATACATCTATCCCAAGAATCGTGGTCTCAAATATCATGTTGCTCTCTCTTTCTTATGTTTCTTGCTCCCACAAACTGGGCCGCCCTCAATTGTTCGAGATGGTGAAGGGAGGCAGGATTGGCCTGCCAGATGATGCGCCGCCCAGATGATGATCGGTCTGGCGGCGGATCACGGCGAGGAGAAGGCGGTGATGATTGACGCGACCTACCTCAGGCTCATCGCACGGCGTCCAGTCTAGGCATCAAATAGGGGACGCGGGCGCCTGATTGATCGTACCAAAGGTGGTATGAAAACGAAGCTGTACGCGATTTGCGACAGCCAGGGTTGTCTGATCCGCCTCTTCGTCAGCGCGGGTCAAGTCAGGCCTATGCAAGTTTCGTCAAAACGATGGATTCATGTCGATCGGGGGCGGGGCACCCACTGGGGTCTGCCCTAATTTTCCATGACCCGGGCGCTGTTCGCGCTCCTCCGGCGTTCTTCAAAAGTCAGGTGAGGGCGGCAGCGCCCCATTCAGTGTCACCCACGCAAGCTTATGGTTCCATACAGAATTTCCGCTTCTGCAAGCTAAAGTCTCTTAAGGAATATTATGTAATTAAAACGTGCCAGATCAGTAACGGCATCAAAGCCGGCCTCAGGGAGCGTCTGATACACCTGCGCGTTCCTGCGTGATCTGGCCGGATTGATTTCGCTCACTGATCCGGCTGCGTGGTTCAAAAGGCGCAGAAGCTCGAGGAGCAAACCGCACCGTAGCATCACCGAAAAACGCAGCGATCAAAACCGGCCAAGGTGGTTGACGCTCTACACCTGTCAGTCCTCTTTCGCGCCCAAGGCCTCCAGAATGCTGCGCGCCAGCGTTTCAGGATCGGATTGATCAGCAGACCACCGCAGGAGCGTGCCGTTCTTTGCCTTTCGCACCGCATCACCCTGGGCACCGAGATCAAAGGCCAAGGTGGGCAAGCCTGTCGCGAGGCATTCATGAACCGTGTAGGAAAACGTCTCCGGCCAGACGGAGGGGATAAGCCAATGCGTAATCCCATAACGCTTTGCGAGATGGGGAATATCTTCTACCGCGTAGGTGCCGTGAGCCTGAGTGCTATCGGCAAGAACATACCCTGGAGCGATCCGGCCAATCAGGGCGAGGTTTATATCCGCTCGCGTAGACAGCATTTCTGAGAGCGCAACCACGATCGCCGCCCCTTTCTGCGGCCCAATCGCGCCGAGAACACCAATCGTGATCACGGCACTCTCGTCGACACTGAGCTGGGGGAGCGGGTGCAAGAGGCTATGAGGGGCGACAACCAAACGGGTTTCCGCCTCAGGATAGGCTTGCTTCAGAAGCGCAGCACTTGCCTCCGAGAAGACCTGAACCCGTGTTGCTGCCCTGAGAGCCATACCCCACGCGTGGCGCCAGGCTTCAAGCGATAGAATGACCCCATTGGGACGATGGTAGCGGTGAGCGGGATCCTGCGTCGCGATATCTGGCAATCCTCGATAGACACCATCTTGGTCGAGCAGCGTATAGGAGGGGCTCAGCGGGAGATAATCGTGGAGAAGGATGTCCATCTCTGCCCCCACCGCAAGTGTGGTCAAGAAGCTTGGGATCTCGCCAAGATCGGAATCTCCGACTGCACACGAGTAGATGATTTTACGCTTTGTGACCGGCGCCAGAAGCCTCTCCACCAGTTCCAAGCTTTCTGTATTGGCAATCAATCGGCCTTGGGGCGTTGCAAGCTCGATCCGGCACCGGAAGGCACCCCCCAACCGGATGACGACCGAGACCGCCTCTTTCTGAAGCCTATCCTGAAGGTAGCTCTCAGCGCCGCCTCCCATCGAATGCGCAATATAGACCGGGATCTGCGGCAGATTGGAGTTCGTCTCGGCCCATGCGAGAGCGCCGACCATGCGGGCGGTGATCAGGGGATCCTCTCGAATGAAGGTCTGGACCAAGCGGTCGTAGCCTGGATAGCGCGTGGCGATGACGGCATTGTTCTTTTGGATCAGCGCGAGTTTTTCAGGGCCAAAACTGGCCCCACCGCGATGTTCCACGAAAAGGTTGGGAACAGCGACATGGTGAGCCCCTTTTGCCACGGCGCGGCGACACCAATCGACCTCTTCGCCATAGCCGCGCCCGAACACAGTATCGAGGCCGCCGAGGTCCGCCAGCCAATGCCAATGCATGGCCATGCAGAAGCCCACGCCGGTTGGGGCGCGCACTTCTGGGGCGCTAGCGGAGATCTGCTGTTGCAAGAGAGCATCGATCTTGTCGACTTGCCCGTCTTCCAGCTCCGAGCGAACGCAGACGATCGGGATATTGAAAATCTCAGCGTCGCTCGAGAGGGGGGTGGCCGTCGCGACCATCGGATCTTCCAACGGCGCGGTCAGTCGACTTGCCCAGCCTGCGGGAACCATGGCGTCGCTGTTCAGAAGGATGACCGGGCCTCGAAGCGCCAACTCATGGGCATGGGCAAAGCCACGGTTGACGGATTGAATGAAACCAAGATTGGTTTCGTTCTCGAGCAAGTCGACCCGCGTGGTCGGAGGCAGGCTCTCGACCCAAGCCCGCAACCACGGCCGCACTCTGTCATCCGGAGACGCATCGTCGATCAGCACGAGGTGGAACGGCAGATCGGTATGCGCCACGACGCGGCTCAACGCTTCCTCGAGGAGCTCGAAGGCGTTATAGATGGGCATGATGATGGTGATGACGTTCGGCGTCAGACGGGGAGCCGCGCTCGAGCTTTCCGCCGCGAGAAAATCAGCGTCGAGAGACAGCTCGCTTGCAGGCAAGCCGAGGCGCAAAGCGGCTTTGATCCGCCGCGGCAAGTCAGGATCCTTCCGCCACAAACCGCGAAGGATCATCGGGACGATGGGGAGTGTGTCACGCCAGAAGCGCAGCCTTAGTCCACGCGATGCCCGCCGGCGCGTTTTCTCCACGCGCATATCGTGCAGGATTTCCACCCGCCCTTCGGGAGTGTCGAGCTCCAGCAAAAGCAGGCCGTGATCATAGGGCAAGCTCGCTCGAAACCCGACATGACGATCAAAGTTGAGAGCCTTGGCAACATCCTCGCGCTCGTCGTGTGGTGAGCGCCAGATTTGAGTTTCTCCCAAGCGGATACCTAGCCGCGGAACCCGAGCCCAGCCTCTCAAGTGAATCCGACCTTGGTACAGGCGCAGTTCTTCCAGATACCCAAGGTTTGCGCCGCTCTTGTCGCGCAGAGCACAGCCCGGCAGTGCCAAGTCCAGATGATGATCCAGGTAGTAAGTCTGCATCCACCGTAGGCGATTTCGGAGGAACCGGATTTTCTCGATGAGGACGGGCAAGCTGGGTTTCCTTCCTGGTCACACGATCCGCAGGGGCGCTCTATAGCCTTCCGAGCGCAGCGGCCAGATAGATCAGGGCCGTCTCTGCCCGCGCCTGACGATGAACGGCAAATTCTTGCAGGAGTTTCAGCTTCCCCACCCTGCCCTGATTGGCCCACTGAGTACTCAAATGCCTCGCGCGTGGTGTCAGGGGTAGGTCGAGCCCCCCAAGGGCACTCATGTTGGCGGTGAGCCATCTGCCAAGCTGACCCTCGCGCACCGCTGAAAGTCGCTGGCGCCTTGCTGCTGCGGAGGAGCGAACGCCCATGACGTTCCGGCCATGCTGGCGGTATATGAGAGCGGTTTCCGGGTCGATGAGGGCAGTAGCGTCTACCGACATGAGGAGAAGGTAGATCCACCAGTCGTGATGCGGCACGTTCACCGGACCGGCCTTGCGCACGATTTCCAAGGCGGCCGGGTTAAGTGTCAGGGTGTGACCCGACATGATATTTTGAACGAGGGCATTCCCCAGCGAGGGACCTCGCTCCCACACCTGCGAGGGTCGTTGGCCAGCCAGGTTCTCATCTGCAATTTCGTAGCGCGCGGCCCAAGCTGCCGGAGGCAAGTCTGGGTCACCCAACTGCGTGAGGGCACGCTCGAGCTTGTGGGGAAGCCAGACATCATCCTGGTCCGAGAGGGCCACAAAGCCTTTTGGCAAATCCTTATGACAAAGAAGGTGCAAGAAATTTGCAGCACTTCCGCGCCCGGGGCCACTCAGCAGGCGAACCTCGCGTTCAGGATTGCGACGCGCAAAGGCTTCAAGCCGCGCCCAGGTGTCGTCTTGCGAGCCGTCATCGCTCACCCAAAGCGACCAGTTTTCATGGCTTTGTGCCAGAAAGCTCTCGAGTTGCGCCTCAATCCAGCTAGCACCGTTATAGGTGCCCATAAGGATGCGGATGTGAGGTCGGCCGCTTGGCTGCGCCAAAGAGGGGGGAGTCTGCATTTAACTGGCTTACGTCAGTCCTCCGACCGAGGGCAAGAGACGTGTCGGATGCAGCATTGCCCTCTCGCCGCACACCAAGCTTGCTCTTGAACATCATCTGTGACGCAGACGATTGGCGCCCTCGAGCAAGTGACGGGTGCCCCTGCCTGGGGCGATATTCTTGTCTTTCAGTGCAAAAAACGGCATTGGGCGGGTGAGGCGTTTTATAGACGTCGTCGCTTCTCCTGTTCTTGTCGAGAGCGATTGACCCAGAAGTTCCAGGCGTGAGGTGCTTGATTTGCGGATCCGGTTCAAGCTGTACTCAGCGTCCAATCTCACAGCCGGGTGGGCGGCATGAAGCTTCTGATCACAGGAGGAGCGGGCTTCATCGGGTCGGCCGTAGTTCGCCGGGCTATTGGACAAGGCCACCGAGTCATCAACGTCGACGCGCTCACCTATGCGGCGTGTGAGGAGAATGTTTCCTCCGTCGCCGACAAGTCTTCTTATGTCTTTGAGCACGCGGACATTCGTGATCGGGCGACGATGGACCGCATTCTGGGACAGTATACGCCCGATGCAATCATGCATCTCGCGGCCGAATCTCACGTCGACCGGTCGATTGATGGGCCTGGAGCCTTCATCGATACGAATATCACGGGAACTTACACTCTCCTTGAAGCTGCACGTGCCTACTGGGTTCAGCAAGGGCAACCGGAGACATTCCGCTTCCACCATGTCTCTACGGATGAGGTGTACGGCAGCCTAGGGCCGAGCGGGCAGTTCCAGGAAACAACCCCCTACGATCCCCGCAGCCCTTACTCAGCGAGCAAAGCTGCAAGTGATCATCTGGTCAGCGCTTGGCATCATACCTACGGCTTGCCCATGGTGATGACCAACTGCTCAAACAACTACGGCCCGTTTCACTTCCCAGAAAAACTCATCCCTGTGATCATCCTGAATGCCTTGGCAGGCAAGCCGCTACCGATCTATGGCGATGGCTCGAACGTACGGGATTGGCTCTATGTCGAGGATCACGCTGATGCCTTGCTTCTGGTCATCCAGAAGGCCGCGCCTGGCGCGCGCTACAACATCGGTGGCGAGAACGAACGCTCCAATCTGGAATTGGTCAGAACCCTGTGCCGCCTGCTGGACGCCAAACGCCCCAAGGCAGTCGGGTCTTACGCAGATCAGATAACCTTTGTGACGGATCGACCGGGGCATGATGCGCGCTACGCCATCGACCCGACGCGGATACGGAATGAGCTTGGTTGGCGTCCCAGTGTGACAGTCGAAGAGGGCCTGGCGCGAACGGTTGATTGGTATCTCGAGAACGAGGCCTGGTGGCGGCCTCTTCAGGCGCGCCGCGGGGTGGGCGAACGCCTCGGGGCGGGGGGCGCGTCATGATCCTGATTTTTGGGCGGACAGGACAGGTGGCTTGCGAACTCGCACGCCTCGCTCCCGAGGCCGTGTTTCTGGACCGCGGGCAGGCCGACCTCCGGCAGCCGGCGCATTGCGTGGGAGAGATCCTCGCACTGCGCCCGAAGGCCGTGATCAACGCCGCCGCGTGGACGGCCGTTGATCAGGCCGAAGAGGAAGAAGAAACCGCAACTCTTGTGAACGGAGAGGCGCCAGCGGCCATGGCGCGGGCCTGTGCGGACATCGGAGCGGTGATGGTCCAGATTTCGACCGACTATGTCTTTAATGGCATGGGCACGACCCCGTTTCTGCCCCATGACGAACCCGCGCCCCTCAGCGCCTATGGGCGCTCCAAACTGGTGGGCGAACAGGGTGTTCAGACGGCAGGCTGCTCACATGCCATCCTGAGGACCTCTTGGGTGTTCTCGGCACATGGGGCCAATTTCGTGAAGACCATGCTGCGGTTGGGAGCTGTACGCGACAGTCTCACGGTTGTGGCCGATCAGATCGGAGGCCCCACCTCGGCACGAGCGATCGCACAGGCCTGTCTGACGATGGCCTATACGCTTCGAACCGATCCCGAACTGAGTGGGATATACCACTTCAGCGGCGGGCCAGACACGAGCTGGGCCGATTTCGCGCGGGCGATCATGACCGAGGCTGGTTTGTCTTGTCGCATCGACGACATTCCAACATCGAGCTACCCAACATTGGCAACACGCCCTGCCAACTCGCGGCTGGATTGCAGCTCCCTCGCCCAATTCGGGCTCGAGCGACCGGATTGGCGCCTTGAGCTGCGCCACGTCCTTGAAGAATTGAAAGGCTCGTCATGACACGGCGCAAAGGCATCATCCTCGCGGGTGGCTCGGGAACGCGGCTCTACCCCATCACCATGGGTGTCTCGAAGCAGCTCCTCCCGGTCTACGACAAGCCCATGATCTATTACCCGATCAGCGTCCTGATGCTTGCCGGTATCCGAGAAATCGCGATCATCACCACGCCGGAAGATCAGGGGCAGTTTCAGCGACTTCTGGGGGATGGAAGCCAGTGGGGCCTCCGTTTCGAATGGCTTGTACAGGCTCGCCCCGATGGGCTCGCCCAAGCCTATCTCCTCGCCGAGGCGTTTCTGGCGGGCAGCCCGTCGCTCATGGTTCTGGGCGACAACATCTTCTTCGGCCATGGCTTGCCAGATCTTCTCGCACGTGCCGATGCCTTGGAGGCGGGAGCGACCGTCTTTGGATATCGGGTCGCGGACCCCGAGCGCTACGGTGTCGTCGACTTCGACAAGAAGGGGCAAGTGCGCGCCATCGTCGAGAAGCCTCCGGTCGCGCCGTCCAATTATGCGGTGACAGGATTGTATTGCCTCGATGGGACGGCCCCGCTCAAAGCCGCGCAGGTCACCCCGTCCGCCCGTGGCGAGTTGGAAATCACAACCCTTCTGGAAATGTATCTGGCAGAAGGGAGCCTCACGGTCGAGACCATGGGCCGCGGTTTTGCCTGGTTCGATACCGGCACCCATGAAAGCCTGCTCGATGCGGGCAATTTCGTGCGGACGCTGGAAGCGCGCCAAGGCTTGCAAATGGGAAGCCCAGATGAGATCGCCTACACCGCCGGCTGGATCGACCGCTATCAGCTAACAGCCCGGGCAGAACTTTTCGGAAAAACGACCTACGGACGCTACCTCGGCCAGTTGCTGCATGAGTGAAAACAGTCCTGCAGAGCCTGTAGAGAGATTGACGAGCCATCATGAAAATCCTGTTCATCCATCAGAACTTCCCGGCCCAGTTCAAGAATCTGGCGCCTGCTCTGGCCGCTCAGGGGCATGAATGCGTTGTCTTGACGCTGCGCGTGGCCCAACCCTCGCGCTGGCGGGGCGTCAAGATCTATCCCTATAAAGTACAAGCGCCCGTCGCCAAGAACGCCCACCCCTGGGTTGTCGATCTCGACACCCAAACCAAGCGTGGGGAGGCCTGCTACCGAGCCGCCCTGAAGTTGCGGGAAAGTGGCTTCTCTCCCGATCTGATCCTGGTCCATCCCGGGTGGGGCGAGGGTCTGTTCCTGCGCGATGTCTGGCCGAACGCCCGCATGGGCCTTTATGCCGAGTTCTACCACCTCGCCGAGTATCCGTATCTGAACTTCGACACCGAGTTCCGCTCTGACGAAACCATCGCCGCGCAGCGCGTGCGGATGAAAAACATCAACAACCAGATGCACTTCGATCTCGCGCATGGCGGGATCAGTCCGACCAAATTCCAGGCGGACACCTTTCCTCAGCCCTTCCGTGACAGCATCACGATCTGCCATGACGGGATCGATACAGCCCACGCGCGTCCGGACCCTGACGTCAGGCTCACGGTAAAGTCCGAGACTGCGGGCGAACTCAACCTGACCCGGGACGATGAAGTGATCACCTTCGTCAATCGGAACCTGGAGCCCTATCGCGGCTATCACCGCTTCATGCGCGCCCTGCCCCGGCTTCTGCGCGAACGCCCCAATGCCAAGGTGCTTATCGTTGGCGGAAACGAGACCAGCTACGGCCCCAAGCCACCGACCGGCCGCACCTGGAAGCAAATGTATATTGATGAGGTGCGGGGGCGCATCCCAACGCCTCACTGGGAGCGCGTCCACTTCCTGGGCAAAATGCACTACACTCAGTTTCTTCAGCTTCTTCAGCTGACACGCGTACATGTCTACCTGACGTATCCTTTCGTGCTGAGCTGGAGCATGCTGGAGGCCATGAGTTCGCAGGCAGCCATCGTCGGAGCCAATGTTGCGCCCGTCCAGGAACTCATCACGCATGATGTGACAGGCAGGCTGGTCGATTTTTTCGATGGTGATGCGCTGGTCGGCGAGATCTGTGCGCTTCTTGACGACGCTGAGCTGCGGGAGCGTTTGGGCACAGCCGCGCGCGCGCATATTCAGGCCAATTACGACCTCCAATCGGTCTGTCTTCCGCGCCAGATTGAGTGGGTGAACAGCCTGATGGCCTGACTCTGGCGCTTGCTGTGTGGGTGTGACAAAAAAGCGACTACACGGCAGAAGGGCCGGGATTTCTATCCGTCATGGTGCAGGGTTGAAGACATCAGAACGCTTGCTTCTCAAGATCCGCATGGCGCGTCCTCTGGCGTACCTGAGACAGAAGAATTTTGCCAATTATGATGTCGCGCGGAAGTTCTCAACATTGGCGCAGGACGAGCAAATCGTCCGGACAGGAGTTCAAACCAAGACCCTGCCACGCGCACTTCATGTGTATGGCGCCCTCGTGCGCCGTGACATTGTAGACCCAGAAATCAGGGACAGGATCCTCTCTCAAGAAGCTGCCTTCGAGAGCCTCCATAGTCCTGCAGACGTTTACGAACTGGCCCTGTTCCTGTTCTCCGAGAGGCAATGGCAAACTTTGGCCAAGGTCTTGCCGACCTGCCTACGCCAACTGACAAGGGGAGAACAACGGGGGCCATTACGCCTGGTGGCAGACCTTGCCTATCTGACGGCCCATCGGTTGCGGGTAGCAAACCAAGAGATGGTAGCAGCGCCTATCAAGCTTGAGCTCGCCAAGCTGGCTGGTCATCTCGACCAAAATCAGCTTCGCTTCCATCGAGCCTGTGATGACTTCCTTGCTCATCCTTGGCGCGAAGATCGCTTGCTTCTGGTCAGAGCTGTCCGTTCCTACGAGCCCTATTTTTCCCTGAGAGGCCTACGTTCCCTGTATCGACGGCCGGACCCTGAGCAGCAGAATACGTTTAGCCCATCGATCAAGATAGCGCAGAAGTCAGCGCATCAGGCCGTCGTCCTCGTTGCCTGTGACAAGCGGTACTTTGAGACTTATGCACAGCGATTTGTCGCAAGTGTTGAAGAATTGCGCCTGCCGCTTGGGGTTCATCTTCATTGCGTGGGCTTTACGCCCGAGCCTCGGGGATGGCTGGCAAACTGTGGCCTCAGTCACGAGCCCTTGCCATCCTTTCTGGCCTCGTCCGACCTCCCGGATCGCTACCGGAACACATACTTCGCGGCAGCGCGCTTCCTCGTGCTTGAGGAATTACTCGCGTCCTATGGCTACATCTGGGTCAGCGATATCGATGGAAAAGTAACACCGACTATCCAGGACGCACCGACAGGCTCCGTCAACTTGCATTCTGCTGTTCGGAAATTCATGGGCAAGAAACTTCCCATGGAACTCATTTCTGCAGCCAATGTAGGTGTTCGGGCAGACGACGGTGGGAGAGTATTCGCCGCCTATCTACGGCAATATCTCCTGCAAGGCATTCAGGAGGGTCTCGAACCGGTCTGGTATCTGGATCAGAATGCCCTGTTCTGCGCCTGGCAAGATCTGAAAAACAAGATTGAGATCCAAACCGACCTCCCACCCTTCTTCAGGCAAACCGGAAATTGGAGCCTTTCCCAGGGTCGCGCCATGAAACTTGATACACCCAGCGACTGAGCTTTGCTCGGAGCGAGGCACCTCTTTGCAAAAGAGAAGCGATGGGCACTGGTCACGCGCTGCTCTCCCGCCCCCACAGGCCTCCCGTTGCATAGCGGTAACGGGATTGCCTATACCCAAGGCCAATTTTGACCACAGGACCTTGTCGATGCCTGAGCTTTTGTGCGCCGCTGACGTGGAGATGCTGCCGGGTGTTGTGGTGGCCCCGGAAGACTACGACGATGCCGCAGCCCTTGGGCTGGAAGTCGCCCTCCTCGTCTGGGAGGGAGATGACGCGCTGAGAGGCGCCCATGGGTCAAAGCCGCTGCAAACCATGACTGCCCGGGTCGTCGGGGCCCTCGCGTTGAGTGCTGAGGGGCAGCAGACGCTGCAAGAGTTCGTGACACATTGGTCGCGTACAACGGGGATGCCAGACCTGCCGTTGGCGGTGATCCCCGAGTCCGACCCGTCGGCGCGGCGCGCATTGGCGTCTCAGGCTTTGTTACGCTGTATTGCGCCTGTCGTCCTGGCCCTCGCCAAGCACAATGCAGACCTACTGGGGATGCTGGCGCAGTTGCGCCTCACGCATGAGCGGCAGGGCATCTTGCTGCGCAAATATGAAGAGCAGCTGCGGACACAGTCCCAGAACCAGCGTTGGCTCACGCGATCACGAGGCCCCTTGGCGACCGCTGCAGAAACGGGCTTCTGCTTGATGCCGGGCGCAACCCTGCGCCAGCGGCTGGAGCTGGGCAGCGAAGGTGTCTCGGATGTGGCGATTTTTGTGCCGGAGCAAATGATTGCCCAAGACGGACAGCTCAAGGCACGCCTCCATCTCTCCGAGAGCGGGGACGTGGCAGCAGAATGGACCCTTCCTGCCGCAGTGCTTCACACCGGTTGGCTCCGCTTGTCCCTCGCGAGAACACTCTCGGACGATATCCAGACCCTTCAACTTGAGTTTTGCTGGCAAGGCCGGTTGCCCCTGCGATTGGGCGCAGGCTTGTATCATCCGGACCCTGGCCTGTGCGCGCGCTTGAACGGCCAGCCCCAGTCTCAGATCCTGGCCTATCAAGTTTGGACGTTCTTGGCGGAAAGTTCCCCGCCTTTGCCCGCCGATGGTCATTGTGAGGATCTGAGCGCGGCGAAGGCGCCTGGGGAGCGCCCGTCATGTTTCTATCTTGATCCCACGTATTTCGAACAGGCGCTGGAAGCGGATCCCGATGCGTCTTGCGTGTCGTTTCATCAAGAAAAACAAGCGCTGCAGGTCCACCCGCGCCCAGATGAACTCAGTGCGGCGCGCTTGTTGAGAGCGGTCCCCTCGGGTGTTCGCTCTGTTTCCGCCCGTGTCGGAGGCCTCGCTCCGATTTGCCCGATCATGGAATATGCGCTGGCTGTTGTCCCGCGTCACCCTGTGCGCCCCTTTAAGGATCTGGTGGCCGAGGCTGAGCACACAGGCTGTTTATCAGATTGGGTTCGCCGGGAGGGCGACGTCTCGGGCGATCTGACGCTTCATTTGCGAGAGCCCCTCCCTCAGGCCTGTGATCTGCTCCTGATCACCCGGGTCCCGCCGGGACATCCCACCTCGCATGGCTGGGCAACGTTCCGCGATATCCGGATGAGCGCATGAACCCGACGCCCTCAGCGCCGCGGTTGGCGATCATCATTCCTGTCTACGGCCACCCTGTTCTGGTGAGCGAGGCGCTTCAGAGTGCTTTGGCGCAAGACGCGGATTTTGGAATCCAGATCATCGTCGTCAACGATGGCTGTCCTCATCCTGAAACTCATCAGGTCCTGCAGGCCTTTGCTCTCGCCTATCCGGAGCGGCTGACCTATCTGCGCAAACCCAACGGGGGCTTGAGCTCTGCACGCAACGCGGGGATCCGGCATGTGCTGGCACATCTGCAGAGCGTCGAGGCTTTGTTCATGCTCGATGCCGACAACAGGCTGCGCCCTCGCGCCATGGCCCATGCGATGGGGCAGCTTGAGGCGCATCCCGAAGCCGGCTGGGTCTATCCCAGCATCGACATGTTCGGGATCATGGCCCGCTGTGACTATGGCGGACCCTATAGCCGTCTGATCCACACCCAGATGAACACCTGTGAGGCTGGTAGCCTGATCCGGCGCGCAGTCTTTGAGGCGGGGGTCCTGTTCGATGAGAATTTCCGCCTGGGCTTTGAGGATTGGGACTTCTTTCTGTCCGCCGGGGATGCGGGTTTCCGGGGTGTGAACCTTGAGGATTTCGGGTTTCTGTACCGCAAACGCCCGGAAAGCATGCTCGCCAACGCGAACCGCAGTCAGGAGTTCCTGGTTCGCCAGATCCGCGAAGCGCATCCCGCGCTCTACAGTCCCGCGAACCAGCTTCAGATGGAGCATGACGAGGCCCCGCGCTACGCAATCTGGCTCACGGACCGCGCCCTTGTCCGCCTGGTCACAGACCCTGATCTTGCAGGGCCAACTCTGAGTATATCGGATTATGTGCGGCTGTATTGGGCCAGCCGGACAGCTCCCATGCAGCATCGAATACCCCCATATCTGGTCGCCACGACTGAAAGCACCCTGCATGCCCTGGGGCAGCAAGCCGTTTTGCATTGGCTGCTGTGGCAGTTGGAAACGGTCGCGCCTGAGCCGGAGAGCCTGACCTTCGCGGAAATAGTGGAGGCCGCGACGCCGGGGCATATTCACGTGCAACCGGTCTCAGAGGCTGAGGAGAACGCCGACAGCGTATTCCAGTCGCCCCGCGAACGGGCCCAGTTGTGGCTCCTCGGACATCAGGCCCTTTTTGGTATCCTGCAGCGAGGGGATGAGTCGGCTGCGATCCCGACAGCCCCAGGTCTGACAGTGCAGCTGGATGGGCCTCAGCTACCCCGCGCGAATCTGGAGACGGTGCTGGAGACGATGGCGACCGCGCTCTGGGCTGCTGCAGGCGAGGCCCGCTGGCGCTGGCGCCAACCATCCATCGGCTTGAGAAACCGCGAGCACTACGTCTTGAGAAAAGCTGTCGATGGCCAACCGGTCCTGCCGCGATGCGCGGGCCACGGCAGAGAGATCGGCATTATTCTGTCGGGCACGGATGCCGTCCCCGACAGATTCGCGACGCTCATGCGCGAGCTGCAAGACCTACGGCAGGACGGCGGGCGCCTACACCTGATCCTCCTCGATACTCATGCTGACCGCCAGCGCCTGGCGATCGCGGGATGTGCCTATGACAGCCTGTCGTTACTCGGGGCGCCTTGGCCGGAGGGCCCTGATGCAGAGGTTCTTCTGTTTGAGGAGCTCCCGCTTCCCATCGCAGATCCGGTTCTTGACGATCGAGCGCTTGGCTTGATGCTGGCGCTGAATGAGGTGCATGTTCTGGCAGAGGTTCAGCGAGCTCCCGCCGCCTCGCGGTTAATGGGTGCTCTGCGCCGCTGGGGTACTAGGACGATCCTGCACCTGCCCGAAGCCTCCGCATCGGAGCCAGGCGTGGCGCTGACCTTGGCCTACGAGCATGCCTATGATCACATCCTGGCACCTGACGAAAGGTTGTGGACGGAGCTCAGGGCCCGAGGTCTACCCCTGGCGAAGATCGGCCTGAGAACGGCACAGTCGCCCAGTGCCGAATCGACCGTCTGACAGCGTGAAGGAACACGGCTAAACCCTCCATCTGTGGTTAAATTGCAGCACTCGCCCACCGTTGCGCGCATCTTTGCCGGTTGCGTGTCATCTTCCTTGAACACAAGCCAGAATTGCGCTCTTGTCAGGGTTGGTAAGCAGCTTGGCCAATGGCGTGATGGTGGGCAGAGAGCGGAAAAACGAACCGGCAGCGGGATCACAACTGCAGGCCGCGTCCGGCAAGCAGGGGCTAACTCCCTGCTTTGACGTTGACACGTCTAATCCCCCGCTGGTACCAGCTTCTCCAGAACCGTCCGCGTGATAGCGCTTCATCAACACTCGATAGATCTCAACTAGGAGACCATAAAATGGCTATGGTAATTGGCTCGCAAGCCGCTGATACGCTGGTCGGCGTTTCGGGCGAAAACGACACCCTCATCGGCCTCGGTGGCGCAGACGTCATCAACGGCTTCGACGGCGACGATCTGATCGTCATCAATTCGGCCGCTGAGCTCTCGACTGCTGGCGTCGCACCTTTCGACAATATCGACGGCGGCACGGGCATTGACACCCTCGAAACGGAACTCATGGACAGCGATGTCATCAACAACGATGGCATCACCCCCGACACGATTTGGGGTGTGGCTGGCGTTGTCACCAACAACATCGAAATGGTCAAGGTATCTAACGCCAGCGATTTCATGCTGGATCTGGCTGACGATGCTTTCTTTGCATGGGATGCGATTGTCGCACTGAATGACCCCGCTGCTTCGGTCACCAAGGATTTGCAGGTCGCTGGGTATGACGCTTCCACCGGTATCGTTGCTAACACTGCTATCGCTGATGCGGCTGAAGGTCTGGTCATCAACGGCGTCACCTACATGGATGGGGACGACTTTACCGCAGCTGATGGCGGGACAATTGACGTGACTTTCGCCCTTGGGGAGTGGTCATTGACGTATACTCCCGCCGCAGAGTCGCTGTACGCAGTTGGCGATGCAGGCAGTTCTGCTGACGACGTAGCCGTTGAATCGTTTGTCGCCACCGTAACCAATACCGATGGTACGACTGTTGACGTTTCTGTCGATATCACCCTCAATCTCGATAACACCTTTACTGCGGCGACGGCGACTGCTGGCATCATCTCGCGCGGCGATGCAGGCAACAACTCTATGACTGGCTCCAACTTCGATGATATCATCTGGGCTGGCAAAGGTGACACTGGTGCTGATATCCTGAATGGTCTGCAGGGCAACGATGTGCTCGCAGGTGGTGCAGGTAATGATAACCTCTCCGGCGGAGAAGGTAATGACACCCTCTACGCGGGCTCGGGCAACGATGTTGCGCTTGGCAATGAAGGTGACGACGAAGTTTGGGGCGGCGCTGGTAGCGACAACCTTGACGGCGGTGACGGGAATGACGTCATCGGTGGCGGTGCAGATGGCGATATCATTCTTGGCGGCGCCGGTGACGACGTGGTCTACGGTGGCGCTGATGATGGCAATGACAATATCGCCGGCGACGATGGCGACGACACCATCTACGGTGGTGCCGGCGACGATACGCTCAACGGTGGTAATGATGATGACCTGATCTTCAACGGCGCAGGCGATGACTCTGTCGTCGGCGGCTTGGGTAATGACACCCTCTGGGGTGGCGCGGGCAACGACACGCTCACTGGCAACGCTGGCGATGATGTCTTCGCGTTCGTGGCCGGAAACGGGAATGATGTGATCACAGCCTTTGGCTTTGACACCCTTAGCGTGCACGGCAACGATGTCCTCGACCTTACTGGCCTTGGCTTCGCCAGCACGCAAGACGTGATTGATCACATGACTGATGACGGCGCCGACACGACGCTGGCTATCGCACCGGGGCAGACTATTGTTATTGAAGGTGCGCTTGTTGCGGACTTCCAAGCGGCGGTCGACGACTGGGTTCTCGTCTGATCCGTATCGGATCAAGTTGAGATATGGGAAAGGGCCCTTCGGGGCCCTTTTTTCATACGCGGCTGTGGCATTCGATTGCAGAGACAGCTCAGCGCGTATCCAACACTTGCCTGCGATTGAACATTTCCTATAGCAGTTAACAGGCTGCTGAAAAACTCCGTTCTCGACACGCATCAAGGAACATGATTCATCGCCACCAGGGTATGACGGAGGTGGCGATGCGCGGATCGGACGAGGTGACGGGGGCGCTATTCAGCTATGTCGATCTTGAGGTGCGCATCCCGTCCCGGCATCCGCTGCGCAAGATCAGATCCGTCGTCAACGATGCCCTGCGTTCACTGGATGCCGAGTTCGATCGACTTTATGCGTGTGAAGGCCGTCCTTCCATTGCGCCGGAACGCTTGATCCGCGCCAGCCTGTTGCAAATCCTCTACTCAATCCGATCCGAGCGGCAGCTCGTGGAGCAGATGGACTACAACTTGCTGTTCCGGTGGTTCGTAGGCCTCGGAATAGATGACGCGGTGTGGGTCCCCACGGTGTTCACGAAGACTTCGGCCGTCTGCTGACCACGGACATGTCCCGCAAGATCATGGCCGCCATCCTGGCGCATCGCGAGGTGGCGCCGCTGCTGTCCGACGATCATTTCTCGGTCGACGGAACGCTGGTGAAGGCCTGGGCATCCATGAAGAGCTTCCAGCCGAAGGACAGTGCGATGTCCGACCGGGACGACGATCCGGGTGATCCGCCAGATGACCGTGTATCGCCAACATCGTCTCCTGACCAATCCACTGCCGAGCCCAAACCCATGCCCCGTCCCGCACGCCGCAGCCGCAATGCCGAAGTCGATTTTCGTGGCGAACGTCGGTCGAACGCGACGCACGCGTCGCTGACTGATCCCGAGGCCCGGCTGTTCAAGAAGTCGCCCGGCGCTGGCGCGGTGCTATGCTTCATGGGGCATAGCCTGATGGAGAACCGTTCCGGCCTGATCGTGCAAGCCGACCTCACGCAAGCTGACGGGCACGCCGAGCGCCGTGCCGCCATCGACATGCTCCATCGGCACTCGCCCGGTTCGACGCGGCGTCTGACCCTGGCAGCGGATCGTGGCTACGACAGCGCCGACTTCGTCGCCGAACTGCGCCAGATGGTGGTGACGCCGCATATCGCCCAGAAGTCCCGCCATTCAGCCATCGACGGTCGGACCACCCGACATCCCGGCTATGCCAAATCCCAGCGATGCCGAAAGAAGATCGAGGAACCCTTCGGCTGGGCCAAGACCGTCGGCGGCCTGACACAGACCATGTATCGCGGCATGGAGCGCGTGCGCGCCCGCTTTACGCTGACAATGGCGGCCTGCAATCTCGCAAGGCTGCCGAAACTGCTGGCGGCCTGACTGGGGAAGCCGCAGTCAGGTCTGCCTGCGCATGCTCCAGCCCCACCCAGCATCCGCGTCGAGGGAAACCATCCCTCACGCGGGCCTTTTTCAGCGGCCTGCTAACGCCGATGACGTCATTACGGATAGTCTCATCCTGACCGTCGAGAATGCCGTCGGTGACACTGTCAATGTGGCGGTGGACCTTACTTTGAACCTGAACCGTCACTTCGACGCAACAGCCGCTACGGTCGGCATTGTAACGCGCGGCGATGGTCAAGATAACCGCATGGCAGGCTCAAATTTCGACGACATCATCTGGGCCGGCAAGGGAGATACAGGTTCGGATACTTTGTATGGCCAGCAGGGGAATGACATCCTTGCGGGCGGCGGCGGCAATGACACCGTCAGTGGCGATCAAGGTAACGACACTCTATATGGCGGCGCTGGTGCCGATAATGTCAACGGCGGTGATGGTGATGACCAGGCGTGGGGTGGCCTAGGAAACGACACCGTCTATGGCGGCGTCTTCGGCGCTGACACCCTCGGCGGTGGCGCGGGCGACGACAACATCTACGGTGGGGATGGTAGCGACGTCATCTATGGCGGCACAGGCGAAGACGTCGCGAATAACACCACGCTTGCCGGTGGGCGCTATTGGATCAATGGCTCTGATACCGTCTATCTCAACGATTCTATTTTCGGTGACGCAGGGAACGATACGATCTACGCCGGGGATGGGCGAGACAGGATAATGGGCGGGAGAGGAGATGACCTGCTCTTCAATGGCACTGGCGATGATTATGTCTACGGAGACGAAGCATCAGGGGATGCTGTCTTCGGAGATGATATCCTGTGGGGAGGCGCCGGTGACGACGTGTTGTGGGGAGACGATGGCGACACCGCAACCGCAGGCGGCAAGGACGTCTTTGCCTTCTCCGCTGGAAATGGCAATGACACGATCATGGATTTTGAATTCGGCACGGCATCGAACAAAGGTGATGTTTTGGACCTCAGCGATCTCGGTCTGTTTGACAGCACGTCTGAGGTGCTTGCAAAGATGGTCGATGGGAGCAGCGGCGTTGTCCTTGCAATCGCGCCTGGACAGACCATCACTTTTGACGGCATGACCAAAGCCGCATTTCAGGCGGCGGTCGACGACTGGGTTTGACCTGCCCCCCGCGAAATCCCTCGCCTTAATGTAGAGTCTGCGCCAACTCTGAAGGAGCAGACGAATGCGAAAGAGCCGTTTCACCGAAGCGCAGATAATCGGGATGATCAAGGAGCAAGAGGCGGGAATGCCGACTGCGGAGGTGTGCCGCAGGCACGGCCTGAGCAGCGCGACGTTCTACAAGCTGAAGTCAAAGTATGGCGGCCTGGAAGTGT
>NZ_LRRR01000035.1 GCF_001691415.1 Pararhodobacter sp. CCB-MM2 | reverse complement strand
TGATACCGCCGCACTGTCGGATGTGTGGCTGTACCGAAACCGCCTGTTCTTCATCGAGGGGAGCAGCCTCACAGTATGGTATCTGCCGGCATCGTCAGTTGGCGGCACCGCTCTGGATCTGAGCCTTGCGGGCGTGTTTCAGCGTGGCGGCCGGCTCTTGTTCGGTGGCACATGGTCTCTCGATAGCGGCGATGGGCTGGACGACAAATGCGTGTTTGTCAGCGATATGGGCGAGGTCGCGATCTACAGCGGCACCGACCCCTCTGACGCGGCAACATGGGCATTCGAAGGCCGATATGACATTGGCCGGCCTCTGGGCAAGCGCGCCACCATTCAGGCGGGCGGTGACCTTCTGATCGCCACGGATGACGGTATCGTGCCGATCTCGGCGGCGATCCAGAGAGACCCTGCTGCGCTGTCTCTGGCCGCCATCACGAGCGACATCCGCAGCACATGGCAAGAGGAAGTCGCGGGCGCCGGGTCGGTCGAGCTCCTGAAATGGACGGCGGGCAATCTCCTTTTCGCGGTGTTCCCCGGTTCCGACCGGATGCTGACGGCAAACCTTCAGACCGGAGCCTGGGCAGTGCAGACAGGCTGGCAAGGTGACTGCGCGGCAATCTATGCGGGCGGGGTGTTTGTCGGGAGGTCTGGCGGCACGGTGACCAAGCTCAATGTGGGCGGTCGGGATGACGGCGCGGCCTTCACTGCGCGGGCGTCTTACCCGTTCATGGATTTCGGAGCACCCACGGCCTACAAGGTCGTGCCGATGGCGCGGGCCAGCTTCTTCGCGGATAGCGCCTTCCGGGCCAAGTACAGCGCCGCGCAGGACTTCACAGTCCGCTTCCCATCGGCACCGGTGGCCGAACCGATCGACGGAGACGGCATGATCTGGGGCACCGGCCTTTGGGGCGCGAATGTCTGGGCCCGCGAAACCACAGAGCCGCGCAAGGGCGTGGTGAAGAACTGGCAGGCGGTCAGCGGCGGCGGGTACGCGATTTCGCCTCAGATCCAGATCACCAGCGGTTCCGCCGCGGCTATGGCTGTGGAGATGGTCTCCATGGACCTGATGATCGAAGGCGGGGGCATCGCCTCTTGAGGCTGGTATGGGGCTGCAATGACGCGGTTGTGCCTTTCGTCATGGCGATGGCGCACCTGCCGCGCGACTTCGGGCACTGCAGAACGGCTGCGGTTCTGGATGCGAGCGGCAACATGGTGGCGGGCTTCGTCTTCCACAACTGGCAACCCGAAACCGGCGTGATTGAATGCTCAGGGGCAGCTCTAAGCCCGGCATGGGCTAAGCGGTCGATCCTCAAGGCGCTCTTTGGCTACGTCTTCAAGACGGCCGGCTGCCAGATGGTCGTGGCACGAACCGCAGAAGAGAACACCCGCGTTCGGCGCTTGTGGAAGGCCCTTGGCGCGGCCGAGTACGTCATCCCGCGACTGCGCGGACGCGAGGCCTCAGAAGCCATTCTTTGCATCACCGATGATGCATGGCACCAATCCAGACTGTCGAGGTAGCACATGGGCAAGCCGAAGGCGCCACAGAGTCCTGACCCGCAAGAGACCGCAGGGGCTCAAACCGCAAACAACATCGGCACCGCGACCGCGAACGCATGGCTCACCAATCCCTCGCAAAACACGCCTTGGGGATCGGTAACCACGCAACAGCGCATGGACGCGAGCGGCAATGGGATGTTCTACGAGTACACCGACCCGAACACGGGCGAGGTGTTCAACATCCCTCTGCTTGAGCAGAACACCACGCTCACGCCGGGTCAACAGCAGCTCTTTGACACGGGCCAGCAGACGCAGCAGGCGCTGGCCAGCGCCGGACTTGCGCAGACAAACCGGATCGCGGGTCACCTGAGCAATGAAATCGACACGTCCGGCGTGACGGCGGGCGGCAGTGCAGACGGTATTCGCAAGGCGAACCTCACCACCAAGATTGCCGATGCTGGCCAGATCCAGCGTGACGTTGGCGGGCAAACCCTCGGGCAGAACTATTCCGGCGACATTGCGGATGCGGGCGCCATCACCAGCACCTACGGCACGGACTGGAGCGCGGATCGTCAGCGCGTCGAGGATGCGCTCTATGCGCGGCTCAACCCGCAGCTGGACCGAGACCGGGAGTCGCTGCGTACAAGCCTCATCAACCAGGGCATTCGCGAAGGGTCCACGGCGTTTGATCGGGCCATGGGGCGGCTGGATGAGCAGTCCAACGACGCGCGCATGCAGGTCGTGCTGGCGGGCGGTCAGGAGCAATCTCGCCTTGCCGGTCTGGATGCTCAGCGGGCGGCCTTCGAGAACTCCGCGCAACAGCAGCAGTTCGGGCAGAACGCCACGCGGACGCAGTTTGCAAACGACGCGCAAACTGCGATCAACAACGCGAAGCTCGGCCAGTTCGGCGTCGATATGGGGCAAGGTGAGTTCCGGAACGCGGCGCAGAACCAGCAGTTCGGGCAGAATGCGACCAGCGCACAGTTCTACAACGACGCCCAGCTCAACCAGCAGAACGCGGATATGTCGCTCGAAGGCTTCAAGCAGGACCTGCGCAACGCCCAGATGGGTGAGCTGTTCGCGCTACGGAACCAGCCGCTGAACGAGATTTCGGCGCTCACCAGCGGGACGCAGGTCAACATGCCGCAGTTCCCCGGCTTCAATTCGAACGCGGTTCCGACTGTCGATAGGGCGGGGCTTGAGATGCAGAATTACCAGAACCAGATGCAGGCCTATAACGCCCGCATGGGCGCATGGCAGAGCGGCATGGGCGGCATTCTCGGACTTGGCGCGGCGCTTATCTCTGACCAGCGATTGAAGTCTGACATTGAGCGCTTGGGCGAGCGCGGCCCGCTTGGGGTCTACGCCTTCCGCTATCTCTGGGACAAGCCGGGCGTTCGCCGCATTGGCTACATGGCTCAAGAGGTTCTGCGCTGGAAGCCCGAGGCCGTCCTGACGATGCCCAGCGGCTTCTTCGCGGTCGATTATGCCCAGCTTCCGGAGGTCTGACATATGACCGGCTTCATTTTCGGTGGGAATACCGGCGTTTCTTACGAGGAGCTGACGCGGCGTCGTGAGATTGCTGCAGCAATGCAGGCGGCAAATGCCGGCCGCGCGCCTCAGAGCTTTGGCGAAGGCCTGACCGCTGTGGGCCGTGCCCTCGCTGGCCGGATGATGGACGCACGCAACGCCAAGTCCGAGGCCATCCTGCGCGATCAGTTCGACACGCAGATGAACGGCATCCTCGGCAGCTATGGGATGGGCAGCGGCGGCTACTCGGCTCCGGCATCGTATGGCGCACCGACGCAGCCGTCCGCACGCGGCGGGACATCGCCTGCCACGGCTCCGCTTGGTGACATGCAGGGCGGTTACAGCCCCCTCCCCATCACTGGCGCAATCGACGGCGTAGACGACGGCCTTCTGGGCATGCTGGGTCAGGCATGGGGCTATGCGCTGCCGGGCGGACGCATCGAGGTTACGACCGGCGTCAGCAGCCACTCGCCCACGAACCACGCGCCTGGCCATGCAACCGACTTCCGCGTCATCCGGCCTGATGGCTCGACTGTCATGCAGGGTGATCCGGAGATGACCAACGCCGCGCTGATCGGGCGGGCAATGGGCGTTCACGGGATCGGCTTCGGCCCTGAGTACATGGGCGGGTCGCATGCGCACTGGGACGTGAGCCGCAACGGCTTCCGGACTTGGGGCGATGATGACGGCGGCGCAAGCGACCTTCTCGGCGCTGGCTCGGCGGAGATTGCCGGCCGCATTTCCAGCATGACCGGACGGCCTGTCGAGGAGGTGCTGGCGGAACTCGGCATCGCGCTTGCGAACCCGGAGGCGGCGGCGGCTGGTGCAGTATCACCAGAGGTCGCTGCGGCTGTTCCCGAGGCGATGGCGGCGGCCGGGCCTGAGATTGCCACGCGGGCGGCAACGGCACCCACAGGTGGCGGTGTTGCCAGGCAGGTGCGCGATGGGCTGATCCGTCGCGGCATGCCGGAGCATATCGCTGACGCCTTCGTGCTGAACTTCCAAGACGAAAGCGGCATGGACCCCGGCGCAATCGAGGCGGTTCCGAACGTCCACGGTACGCGGGGCTTTGGCCTGTATCAACCGACCGGATCTCGGCGCATTGCTTACGAGGCCTTTGCACGTGAGCGTGGCACCGATCCGTCGGACATTGACACGCAGCTTGATTTCATGATGGGCGAGCTGAAGGGGCCGGAAAGCCGGGCGGCGCAGGAGATCTTTGCGGCACCCGACACCGGCACGGCTGCGGCTGCGATTGTAAGCCGCTTCCTGCGTCCTGCTGAGGAACATCGGGCACGCCGTGCAGCGGCCTATATGGGCGGCGCTATGCCCTCCTATGACGGCCCGGCTGTCGCCACTCGCGGCCCGTCTGCGCCCATGGGTGGCGCTCCTGCGCAGCGAGTGGGCGGCGATCCCATGGCCCGCATTGCCGCGCTCATGCCGCTTGTGAGCAACCCCATGGCCTCCGATGGTCAGCGCATGGTCCTGTCGGCGCTTCTCCAGCGCGAGATGAATGCTGCATTCCCGGGCCCGCAAGATCCGTGGGCTGGCGTGCAAGAGATGGGCGGTCGGTTCTACCGCATGGGCCCCGATGGAGTGCCGATGGCAATCTCGCCGGAAGCGGCGCCGGACCTTCCCCCGGCCATGGTCACGTTGCAGGCACGCGCAGAGGCGGCTGGACTGCAACCTGGCACGCCGGAATATCAGTCCTTCATGCTGAACGGCGGCCCGGCTCCGGCCCAGCAGGCTCCGTCCACGGTGCAGACGTTGCAGTTTCAGGCTGAGCAAGCCGGGCTGCAACCGGGCACACCTGAGTACCAATCGTTCATGCTCAACGGCGGACCCGCGCCGCGGCCTGACCAAACGACCGGGCAGCGCAACTATGAGTACCTCCTTGAGATGGGCGTTCCTCAAGAGCAGGCGCTGCAACAGGCCTTTGGCGCGGGCGGCGTCAACGTCACGACGAATGTCGGCGGGTCGGAGGCGTTCGATGACGCCTTTGCGCGGCAGGATGCGCAAACGCTGGCGGACCTTTCCAACGCCGGCATCGCAGCGCAGCGGAATATGGGACGCCTTGATCAGCTTGATGCTCTCTTGGCCTCCGCGCCGTCTGGTGGCATTGCTCGACTGACACAGCTTGCGGGTGAATGGGGCATCGAGACCGATGGCCTTAGCGAAATCCAAGCCTTGCAGGCACTGGTCAACTCGATGGTTCCCGAGCAACGCCCGCCGGGTAGCGGTCCCATGTCGGACGCGGACCTTGCGCTGTTCATCCAATCTCTGCCGCGGGTCATCAACACGCCGGGTGGCAACGAGATGATCTTGAGCACGCTCAGAGCTGTTGCGCAGTATGACGCGGACGGCGCGGCGGTGATCCAGCAGCTTCGCGCTGGAGAGCTGACGCGGGCTCAGGCCTTCGACGAACTGCGCGCTCGGCAGAACCCGCTGGCCGGCGTCCAAGACTTCGGCGCGCGGCAACAAGCCCCGGCGCAACCCGAGCAACAGGCTGTCGCACCGCAGCAGAACGCCGGCTCAATCCCGGATCGAGCGCGGACCAACCCATCGCTGACCTCGGCGGCAGAGCGGTTCGGCCTCACGGTCGAGGAGCTTTGGGACAACCTGTCGCCCGAAGCTCGCGCGACCATCATGCAGGGTGGCAACTGATGACCGATCTGAACCTTGAGCTGGAGCTTGCCGCAGCAGCAGCCCGCGCCCGCCGTGCCTCCGCTCCCCAGCAGGAACAGCCGCAGGAGCCGCAAGAGCGCGGGTTCGGCCAGATGATCTACGACAACCTTGTCGGTGATCCCAATGACGGCGTGCAGAGCTATGGCGAAAGCCTCGGGACATGGATTAACCGGGCGGGCGAAAGCGCCACCCTCGGCCTTGCCGGTGATGAGGCAAGCGCGGCGATGTACAGCACGCTTCGCGGCACCGATTATGACGCAGAGCTGCAGCGCCTTCGCCAGAACGAGGAAAACATGTCTGGCCTTGGCCGGCTGTCGGCTGACCTTGTGGGGGCCGCGGTGCCTGCGTTGCTTGGTGTTGGCGCCGTTGGAACAGCGGCAAGAGGCCTTGGCGGACGCTTTGCCGCAGGCCTTGGCTTTGGCGCAGCCTCCGGGGCTGGATACGGGTTCATGGAGGGTGAAGGCGGTTTCGGTGATCGCGCGCAGTCGGCCGCGCTAGGTGGCGCGCTTGGCGGTGTGATCGGCGGGGCCGCGCCCGTTGCGGCTGAGGCGGGAAGATCGCTTTGGCGGATGGGATCGAACGCAATCCGAGCGCGGGGTATCGGTCGCGATGTTGCCGCGCAGCTTGGGGTAACGCCGGAAACGGCGCGTGTCGTCACGGCTCTTATCGGGTCAGATGATCCCGCCGCGATGCGGGCGGCTCTCAGCCGCGCCGGCCCGGATGCAATGCTTGCCGATGCCAGCCCGCAACTCTCTGGTGCCCTCGACTATACCCTGCAAACGCCAGTGCCTGGAGTGCAGGCCGCGCGTGACCGGATCTCGACGCGCGCAGGTGCGGCCTATGATGACCTTGTTGACGCCCTGCGTGGTGGCCGTCAGGGGCCGCAGCAAAGCCCGGCTAGCCTCATGGACAGCATCAGAACGGGCAGCGCTGGCGCTCGCCGCACAGCATACGACGCGGCCTATTCGATACCGATCGACTATTCGTCGGAAGCCGGCGCCCGCCTTCTCGATCGTGTCTCCCCGCGTCTACCGCCCGAGGCGATCACGTATGCCAACCGCCTCATGCGCCTGCGCGGCGAGGAGTCGGCCCAGATCATGGCGAGCATCGCAGATGACGGCGCCGTCACCTTCACGCGCCCGCCTGACGTGCGCCAATGGGACTACATCCGTCAGGCGCTCGGCCAACTGGCAGAGAGCGGTGATGGGGCTGGGGCTCTCGGCGGTCAGACCAGGATGGGCGCGGCCTATGAGGGGCTGTCTCGCGAGATCCGCGACAATGTGGCGTCTCTGGTGCCTGAGTATCAGACCGCCCTCGACACTGCGGCGGACGCCATCGGGCAGCGTAATGCCGTTCGGTTCGGCACTGAGCTCTTGTCTCCGCGCCTGACGACGGATGAGGTGATTGAGCAGATCGCCGGGTCGACCACTGCTGAGCGCGCGGCGATGCGGTCGGGCATCATCGGCCAGATTGAAGAACTCGCCGGCAACGTGCGGGCTGTGGCGTCGGATCAGAACATCGACGCGAGGCAAGCGCTTGATGCCTACCGCCGTCTGTCGAGCCCCAACGCTCAACGCCGCATGGAGGCGCTGTTTGGTGACGAATGGCCGGCAATCAGAGGCCAACTTGAGCGCGCTGGCGCGGCCCTCGGCCTTCGCGCAAACGTAGCCACGAACTCACGGACGGCAGGGCGTGCTGCCGTTGGGCAGTACATCGATGACGCCACCGTGCCGGGTGATCTTCGCCGTGGCCGTATCCTTGGCGCTGCCCAAAACGTCGCGGGCGAGCTTATGGGGTCGGGCCCAGAGGCCATTTCCTCGATGCAAGAGCAGGTCCGGAGCCAGATTGCCGACCTCTTGACGCAGCAGGGAGGAACGGCATCGAGCGCTATCGACGCTGTGGCTCGCGCTCTCGCCGCTCGGCCGACGAACTTCAACGCGGGATCGAACCTGGCGCTTGCTCTTGGCTTGGCGGGATACGGCTCGATCCCTGCCGTCTCTCAAGTCGCAAGCGCGCTGTCGGCTCGCTAAACATCCGCAGCAGCAAGTATCAAAACGACAGAGAACACCAAGCCGAAGAAGAACATCACAGCCCCAACGAGGCCGCGCCACCCTGTGTTGTTTCGGAAGATGTTCATCCCGAGGCGGCAAAGGAGTATCGCGAAATAGGCCAGAATGATGCCACTTGCGATGATGAACGGCAGTTGGCGCGCATCAACAACAACAAAGGTGTCTGCCATCCGCTTCCTTCCCCATCAATAACAGCTCGTTCGGACTGACCCGTCCACGGCGTTGACCGATCTGCAGTTCACCGTCCGCGACGTGGCCTGCGCTCGGGATGATGCCGCAGCCGCGTGGAAGCTCTGAGAAGCGCTCCCCATGGCGGCAGCGACACGACCCCGCGTCTGGATCGATCGCACCCTGTCGGCTTCCCATCGCTGGGCCTCGGCCAAGGTGCATTGCTCCATCTGCGGAGAGCCAACCGCAACGCCCTGCTCAACGCAGGACTCGACCAATCCGGCAAGGACTTCCTGCCGCTCCGTGTATCCGAGTTCATTGTAAGATCGAGTGTCAGATATGCACCCGGATAGGGCGGCACAAGCGCCCACGGCCAAAAGTAGCCTCATCACAGCCTCCAAAACGCACCACCGCCGCCCCTCGCCGGGCGGCTTCTTCATGAGGACAGACCATGCCCCGAAATCTCTCCGGCGTATACAACCTTCCCGCAGGCTACGAGGCCAGCGACGGCACGCTTGCCACGGCAGCGCAGCACAATGACCCGCTCGAAGACCTTCAGGCGGATGCGAACACCGCCCGGCCCATTTCCGCTGGCGGCACGGGCGCGACCACTGAGGCTGGCGCCCGCACCAACCTGCTGACCGCGTCCCTCAATGCCCTCGCCGGGGTAACCCCGGCTGCGGACCGGATGCCGTTCTTCAACGGTGCGTCGTCTGCGGATCTCGCCACGATCACGAGCTTCGGCCGGACCCTCATTGCCCTCGCTGATGCTGCTGCGGCCAAGACAGAGCTTGGGCTCGGCACGATGGCTGATGAGGCGGCGGCGGACTATCTCGCGCTTGCTGGCGGCACCCTCACCGGCCCGTTGAAAACGCTTGAGGCGCAGGAAACCGTCTCGGCCCTGTCCGGCACCACGCCGTCCGTGGATCTGGAGGCGGCAACCGTATTCACCCTGACCACGAGCGGGAACACGACGTTCACCTTCGACAACCCCGCCGCAACCGGCACCGGCAGCGCGTTCACCCTGATTGTGACCGCTGGTGGCACCCACACGCTGACTTGGCCCGCGTCCGTGGACTGGGCAGGCGGCACGGCACCGGACGCACCGGCAAGCGGCGAAACCGACGCCTATGTGTTCGTCACCGTCGACGGCGGCACCACTTGGCTCGGGTTCCTCTCCGGGGATGCAATGGCATGAGCATCGCGCAGAAATTGATGAGCGCACAGGTTGGCGTGAAGGATCAGACGGTGATTGTCGGGCATGATGGTGCGCCATATGTTTCGGCTTACCCATGGACTGCCGCAGATGGATTTGGCGCGAAGTTCTCAAACCCATCTTCCGCGTTGAGTTATCAAGTGAATGGGGCTGCGTTTAGCCCCTCTATGTCGTCCGTTGCTGTGACCGAAAGCGGAAATATCGGCGCGTTCCAGTTCGACCCGCTGACAGGATTTGGGACAAAATTCTCAGCTCTAGCATCGACATTCAGCATAACATATCGTGTGAACTTCAATCCATCCGGCACTGCTATCGCAGCTGTTGGTACCTCCTCCCCATACATTGCAGCATACGAATGGTCTGACGTGACCGGATTCGGAAGCCGGTACTCAAATCCCGCGTCTGGCGTCCCTTCGACGGGTCGCGATGTAGCATTTAGCCCGGATGGGGATGCTGTCGCTGTGGCGATAAACAATTCCCCTTATATTTACGCGTACCAGTGGGATGACGGGACAGGGTTCGGCGCCAAATACACCAATCCAGCATCCCTTCCGGCTGGAGTCGGCTGGGGTGTTTCGTTCTCCCCAAACGGTTCCGTCATTGCCGTCGCGCATTCGTCATCCCCGCGTGTCACTGCTTACCCGTGGGATGCTTCGACAGGCTTCGGGACAAAGTACAGCAATCCGTCGGCTGGAATGGCTGGTGATGGGCTGGATGTGGCGTTCAGTCCTGATGGCGATGCCGTCGCTATTTCTCACAGCTCCTCCCCGTATATTAGCGCGTATCAGTGGGATGACTCCACTGGCTTTGGGGCACGGTACAGCAACCCCTCTACCCTTCCATCTGGTTGGACTGGCGCAGTAAATTTCAGTCCAACTGGCGATGCGATCTTAATGGCAACTACGTCATCCCCACGCGTCATCGCTTACCCGTGGGATGCTTCGACAGGCTTCGGAACAAAGTATAGCGATCCAGCAACTCTTCCTTCAAACAGCGGAATCGACGTTATTATAGGAGAAGGATAATGCAGCACGCATATCGTCAAGATATCCTGACCGGCGCCCTTGAGGCACGGGAAAAGGAAGTCACCGAATATCAGGTGAACATCGACAACTTCCGTCTGGCGATTGCCGAGATTGGCGACGACCCGGAACTGCAGGGATTCAAGGAGAGCCTGCAAGGGCTGCTGGCGTCTTCGGTTCTTGAGCAGCGTAAGGCCCAGATCATGCTGACCGTCATCAAAAAGCAAGTGGAGCAGGCATAATGTACCTTCGACTGATCGACGGCGTTCCGACGCCCTACAGCCTGACCGCGCTGCGGCGCGATGAGGCGCAGACCTCTTTCCCGCGCCAGATCTCGGCGGCATCGCTGGCAGAGTTCGACGTGCATCCGTACACGCGCGCGGATGAGCCGGATTACAACCCAGCCACGCAGGTGCTGGTGCCGGGCAGCTTCACACAGGAGAGCGGCGCATGGGTTCAGGGGTGGACTGTGCGCAGCATGACCTCGGAAGAACAGGCGCAGGCCACCGAGAACCTGCGCGCCCAGATCAACGCAGAGCGCGACCGCCGCATGGTCGAGCCCTTCACCTTCGCGGGAAAGCCGTTCGACTTCTCGCAGGAAAGCAAGACGCGGATCTCTGGCGCCGGGACGCTGGCGGGCTTCTCGTTGGCGGCCGGTGCGCAGGCGGGGGATTACCTGTGGCACGGTGGCGATGAGCCGTTCGCATGGATCGCGGACGACAACAGCGTCATGCAGATGGACGCTCAGACGGTGTTCGCGTTCGGCCAAGCTGCAGCTGCGCGGGTGAGCGCCATCGTCTTCGCTGCCCGTACCCTCAAGGACGCATCCCCGATCCCGGCTGACTACGCAGACGATAGCCACTGGCCGGCCTGAAGCAATGCAGGACACAGACCGCGACCGGATGATCCGGGATCTTCACCGAGTTCTGCTCGAGGCACCCGCAGGGGGGCAGCCGCTGATCGAAAGGCTTGAGGGGCTATGCGAGGCCCTTCTAGAGGTGCCAGTCGGTGCCGATAAGGAAACCCGCCCGTTGCTGTCTCGCATCAATGCCGTGGTCATGCTGCATGAGCGTGCGAGTTGGACCCTCCGCGCGGCGGTTTACCTGATCAGCGCAGCCGGCGTCATCGCGGGCGGCATCATGGCAATCCGGGAGGCGTGGCGATGAAGTCATTCCTCACCCGGTCGCGATGGTCGCGAGTGGATTTCTTCTGGCTCGGCGTGGTTCTGGTGGCGCTGATCGTGCCGCGCTTCATGTTCCCGCTGATCGGAAAGGCCGAGGGCCTATTCGCGCCGGCTGCGTCCAACTTCACTGTCACACGCGTGGAGGCTGACGGCCCTGCCTCGACCCTGATCTGGGGGCACCTGACACGCACCCGTGCCGATTGCGAGTTCCGTGCGGTCGCGTGGTCGCTCGATGGCAATGGAACCAGCGTTCCTGTCATCGTGGAGCATCTTCGCGGCAGCATCGCGCGGCCCGCAGGGATCAGCGAGTTCGGCCCGTGGCGGCTGAGCATCCCCCCGGCGCAGATGGCCACCAGTCATGCTGTCGTCTTCCACCAGTGCCCATGGAGGCCCTGGCTGACCGAGACCCATCTTTACCCATAGGAGGGCGACATGCCCGGATTGATCGAAGCGCTGCGCGGCCTGTTCACGGGTGGCGCCCGACGCCCTGCTGCCGCTGCTGGCGGTGCTGCCGCCGTCATCGCTGCCGCCGTCGCCTTTGTTGGACCGCGTGAGGGTCTGGTTACCGACGCCTATCTCGACCGCATCGCCAGCCCGCCCGTGTGGACGGTATGCTATGGCGAGACACGCGGCGTGCGGCAGGGCGACAGTTACACGCCCGAGCAATGCGCGGCGATGCTGGGCGCAGCGCTGGCCGATTACCGCACGGCCCTGATCGGCTGCATTCCCGGCCTGCCTGACCAGCCGCAAGGCGTGCAGGTCGCGCTGACCAGCTGGTCCTACAACGTCGGGACTGGCGCGGCCTGCCGATCGACGCTTGCCCGGCTGGCGAACGATGGCGACTGGCAGGGGGCATGCAACCAACTGCCGCGCTGGAACCGTGCGGGGGGTGTCGTGGTGCAGGGTCTGTCGAACCGGCGCGCGCTGGAGCAACGGCTCTGCCTTGAGGCGCTTCCGTGATCGCCCTGATGGGGCTCCGCGCCCTGCTGCCGTGGGTTCCCGCGCTCGCGGTGGCTCTGTGCGTCTCTCATGGCGCTGTCGGCATCTGGGTTTGGCACTGGCGCGGATCGGTCGAGGCTGACCGCGTGGCCGTCGCTCAGGCAGCCATGCGGCAGGCTCAGGCGCGGGTCGCAGGCCTTGCCGAGGCGCAGGCCGCCGTTGCCGCCGAACGAAACCGCTTTAGACAGGAGCTCGATGATGTTGCCCGGAATGACCCAGACGGTTCTCGCGAGTGTCTTTCTGCTGAGAGCGTGCGTCGGCTTCGTGCCAGATGATCCGCCGGAGACGCTAACCTCTCCATGCACTGCTCCTTTGGACCTTCCGGATAGGGCGATGCCTCAGGCAGAGGTCGAGACCTTCTGGGGAGCCGATCGAGCCGCTCTTGAAGACTGCGGCCAGCGTCTTGCCTTAATGGCTCAGTGGGTGACCGCTCGATGACCGGGCGCCGACAGCATGTCTTGGGGTGAAGGGAACTGCGGCGTCGGCAGTTCAGCGATCATCGAGGGAAAATGCCGACGAAGGTTAGGGCCCGATCCTCAAAAAGGATTCACGCCCCATCCTGTTGTCAATTAACGCATTCACACTGTCACTAAAAAATGAGTCTGTAGGAAATTATAACCAAACCCAGAAGAAAACAGAAGAAACCAATTGGCTGCTGAACGATAAAATCACCCAGCCTTGCGGCACGGCCTATTATAATTCTGTGAATTGAAGTGGAGGCTGTGACCCCTATAAGTACGAGGTAAAGCAAGAATGTGGGCAACAAGCTCGTGACAAACATCGCCGAGAAAGGGAGGAAAACACTCGCGCCACGACCGAAACTCGCCAAGGTCTGCAGGTTTGAGACCCAATCGCTATTGCGGACGATATAAATCTGATCGCAGTCGGCGGCGAAGGTTTCTGCCGTTGCCTCATCAATTCTATTATCAGCTTGGGTGCTGAACGTGTATCCGCCGCTCTTTTCGCAGAGCACAATGGATAGGAGTGGCCCGGTGAGCTGCGATCGCGAATACGCTTCAATAAAGCCTTCCATCGAAACCCAGCCGGTCGAATTGAACATGGAGTAGGGAAAATTGTCTTCAAGCGCATCAACTGTGTTGAAGGCCGGAGTGTAGATCGAGTCAAGATTGCTGAAATTTGGCTTCACCCCAGTCAAGTTCAGTTCCAGATCAACGACTCGTCGCGGAAGTAGCTCGGTGCCGCTTTGGTCATAGTCCGGAAACGCCTCTGGATCACTCAAGGCAGTCGTCCGATCTGCTCCGCGCAGCAAGGCTAGCTGCAGCCCTGAGCCAACAATACTTTCTACGTCATCAGCTAGAGACGGCTCGATGCTCCCAATCTGCAGCGATCCTCCATATAGGTACTGCAAGAGATACAACGCCTCCAAAGGCGTAACGGCGTCAGTGGACAGTACTCCGAAGCTGCTTTGGGCTTCACGCTCCGGCACAGAGAGACTATAGAACACCTGTGTCTCACGAAGGCGTTCAGAAAAGTCAGCGTTATTGTAAATCTCGCCCCCTGCTTCAATCCACGCGTCCGCCGTTATTCGCACGCTCGATCTCACTGTTGGCAGTGTAAAAAACTGCACGAGCACCAGCAGGAAGGCGGCGTAGGTGAGGATGAATATATTCAGCGTAACGATAATATCTGATCCAAAAAAAATTATGCTGTTGAAAGGCCGATCTGACGACACCGACGCTCGAATGAACGCTCTTGTTTGGGCAATCGTCACCACGTCCATGAAGGCATTAAACAGGAAGAAGGCAGCGATCACGGAAACTTGACTCGGGGAAAGCACGAACTGCGGAACGAACTCGGGAAAGAATATATACTGGATTGAAATTGCGGCCAAGAACGATGCCGCTGAAACAAAGAGGGATGATTTCAGGAATCTCCACCCAACAATATTGCCGGAAAAGTACCTGTCAAAAACAATGGCCTCCGATAGCCCAAGAATCTCCTTGTAGCCGTCGAACCAAGTTCCTTTTGACCGAGGGAGAGTGAGGTATTCTTCTATTCGCTCCCTAATGTGCGAAGTTATGAAGATTCGATCAAGAGCAATGCCAAACCCTGTTATGGTCCCCAGGATCGCAATCACCTGAAATAGAATGGATTCAGTCAACTCTGTCATTGCAAACTAGTCCTGCGAAACAAAAGGTAAGCCCGAAATTGCCTCACCCCTCAATTATGCCCTCGTGTGCTATTGGGGCGCATACTAATCGGCGCGTCCAAGTAGGGATACGACTAGTCTTGTTCGGTTCACAAGGCCTTGTGTGTCCGAATCCTTGAAGAAGATGAGCCATATCGGTGACAGTTGCGGGCCAGGACCAGCTAATCAGATCGACGCGTCCCCCGATACGCTCCATCCTCCGCCGTGCTCGACCACGACCGGATGACGCTGGCAGGCCGGCCTCTGCGCTTGCACCGCGCGCACCGCAGGCGGTCGAAGTCCATGAACGTTGCCGGGTCTTCCCCCAGCATCTCAGCCGTCAGCACGGCATGGTGTCCGCACTCGCATTCCGTCCTGATGATGATCCCGCCGCGTGTCATGCGCCGGGATGTAGGGGCGAGGGTGGCGGGCGTCTAGGGGGTAGGCGGTGCGTCGTCGTTGCCGATCTCTTGCCACTCATAGGACACGCGGCGCTCATGCTCTGGAAGGGCGTATATCTCGGCCCAGACGCGCGCTTCGAAGTCCGCCGCACCAGATGACGCGAAGTAGGCCGCGTGCAGCGCCAGAGGCTCAACGCCGTGGTCGATCCCATCGCAGAAGGCCCCGCCGATCAACTCCGCGTCGGTGAAGTCATCCAGCCCGATCAGGTGCTGATCGCGGCGGGCCTTGGCGAGGTGCTTTGCCTTGCGGGTGGCGCTGAGGTCGATGGCGGTCATTCAGTCTTCACCCCGTCAAATGCGCCGTGCATTGCGGCCCGATAGATTCCCTCCTCAACGCCCTTGCGGATTGCGTCGAGAAGATCGGCCGCAGGCATGTCGGTGCCATTGAGCAGGGCCCGCAAAAGGCTCCGCGCCATACCATCTTCGATAGCCTTCAATTCGCTCTCGGTCTTCATGTCGTCATCTCCTTGGAAGGCGCCACACGGGCGCGGGTGAATGTCAGTTTGGGGTTTGCTCTTTGGTTCGTTGAACCTGTTTTGACGGGTGTTCTCTGTTTAGACCGGCATCAGGTCTGCGCAGGGAGTGCTTTTTCGGCGCATTCCCCCTTATTCTGCGTGGGGCACTACCCCCTCCTAAGGGGACGGTTGGGGGTTCGAGTCCCTCCGGGACCACCAATATAAACAGGGGAATCGGAGCGGGTTTGGGGTTTTCTCTCTGGTTCATTGAACCATTTTCTTCGGCCCGCCGCGATATGCGCGCCCCCGAACCGCTTTGTCCCGCATGTTCTCTTCGTGAGTTCCAACCTCAAGGTGGGCCGGATTGCAGCAAAGCGGATTGTCGCATTTATGGCGCACCATGAGATCAACCGGCACAGGGCCGTTTGCGATTTCATAAGCAAGGCGGTGGGCGCGCACATTGGTCTTGCCGACCCAAAGTTGGCCATATCCTTTGGCGGTCGATCCAGTCCACGGCCAGCACATGCGATGAACCATTTTGTTCGCGGGCACGTTCACCTTTGACCAAAACCGGGCGGTGACGGTATAGGGGTATTCAGCCATGATTCCTCACTACAGGATGATGGTTAGGGGGCGTTCCGGTTGCAGCCAGAACGTTCCCCGAATGTACTTGTTTTACCCCTGCGAATCAACCTCCTAAGGCTTCTTTGCCGGTCGCTTTCTGGTCCGTTGAACCAAAACGGGTCCGGCAAGCTCCAGTGAACCTGCGGCCTGACGCAGAAACTCCGGGCTGAATTTCGCATAGGTCGAGCGAGTCACCGCCGGATTCGTATGGCCGAGGAACTGAGCGACCTCTTCGATGGGGACGCCGTTCTCGACCATGAAGCGGCCAGCGGTGCGGCGAATGTCGTGTGGCGTGCAATGCTCGATCCCGGCGCGCGTCACGGCGGCATTGAAGCCGGTCTTGATGGACCCGACCGGCCGACCGCCCCACTCAATCACATAATCCGAGACCGCAGCCTCGCGCGCGGCGGTCAGAGCAGCCATCAGCGTGTCATTGATCGGAACCGTCGCCCTGCCCTTCTTCGGCCCGATCTCGCCCTTGGCCAGACGGATGATGCGGCGATCCAGATCGACCTGCCGCCATTCCAATTCCAGCAAGGCGCCGATCCGCCCGGCGGTCGTAAGCATCAGCAGCAGTGCGAGGCGGATGTGCGGATCTTGCGCCCCCGCCAGAAGCGCGGCGAACTCATCACGCGACAGGTAGCGCTCGCGCGGCTGGCCGGCTGGCGGCATCTCGATGGCCGGGGCCTTCTTGATCAGCTTCGCCCGCTCGGCCCATAGAACCGCGGCGCGCAGGCATCCCATCTCGGTTCGGATCGTCGCATCCTTGCGCCCTTCCTCGCGCCGTCCGGCGACATAGGCCCGGCAGTCATCCGGCGAAACCGCTTCGGCAGACAGGTGGCCAAGCTCTGGCAGGACATTGCGCCCGACCTGATCCAGCTTCGACGCTTGCCGGCGCTCTCCCATCTCAGCCTTGTACGCGTGCCAGATCTGGGCAACCGTCATGCCGGCGGCGGGCGCCTGGATGGTCAGGATTTTGTCGCGCGCTTCTCGCTCGGCTTCTTTCCGCGTGTCAGCCGAAAGACGAAAGCGTCGGCGCTTTCCGTCTTCATCCCACATGACGACCCAGCGCCCGTTGAGGCGCCCGAGGCGATAGTCCCGCATTCGAAGTCCTCCACGGTTTGCACTGGAATCCGCATCATGCGCCCGGCACGGAAGGCAGGCAACCGGCCATCGCGCACCATGGCGCGGACGGTCTCTGCACTGCATTGCCATCGGATCGCAAGCTCTTCTGGGGTGAAGGGGCGCGCTGGCTCGGCCCCCTCGAAGGTCGCGCGTGCTGTCATCCCTCTTCCCCCTCTATCTTGCGCAGGGCGGCCAGCGTCGGGCATCCGTTCATGTCCATCGCCACATCGCGCCCGTTCGCTGCGACCGTGTAACGATCCCCGCCGCAGAAAGCGGCATACCACGCCATGATGTTCGGGACCGAGGCTGCATCGCACCGGATGGCCGTATTCTTCGGTGTGGCGTCTGCGTTCATGAAGACGAGGTTGATCATTCCCAGGCCTCCTTCTGTGCTGCGGCGAGGATGGCGCGTTGTGCTTCACCACTTGTTCCGGGGACATACGTGTCGCCGTCTCCGGCCCCGACAGGGCGCCCAATGCCTCCCGCAATCTCAGCCGCCATTCTCATCCCCTCGGCCCGCATCTTTGCGTCACGGGCTGCGAGGGCGTCTGTCTGGGGCTGGGTGGCGAGGGCGCGAATGGCGTCACTGATGTCAGTACGAAACGCGAAGGCCCCGCCATTTGTGTGCGTCTTCTGAAATCCGGTTCCAGTTTGGATCATATAGTATGACGGACCTGCGTTAATGGCTACGCTTTCCGCCATCTCCAACGTCGCCGCGATCAGCGCTTCCCGGTCCTGTGCGGCGGGGTTGGGTTCGAGGGCGGCGAGGATGCGGTATCCATAGTCGACCTGCGCCGCTTCTTTGGCCTCTTCAATGGTATCAAACTCACCGATCACCATCATATGCGGGCTGTAAAGCATGTAGTTTCGGTATGATTCAAACGGGTCATCTGGTGCGCCGGACGCCCCATTGTCGGGCCATATCTGGTACGGCTCAGGCGTTGCCATCGGTCGATATTTGCCGGCCCATTCCAAGCCGCGCACCCTCACCGCCCCTTCCATAGCGGCGGCAAGCGCGGCCTCGGCGGCGGTGGCTCGGGCTTCTGCTTCGATGGTATTCTGGGCGTGCTTGCGGTACGTATCGACATAGCGTTGCAGCGCCTCGTTCTCGGCGCGCAGGGCGGTGATGGCGTCGGCTGCATCGTCTGCCCAATTGGGGAACCCATGCCCGCCGATCTTTCTCAGGCTCTTGTTCAGGGCATCCAGTGCCTCTGGGGTCAGGTCAACGGTCATGATTGGTCTCCGTGCCAGCGGGCTTTGTAGCCAGCGATGAAGTCGGCGGGGAACTCGGTGCGATAGCCACAGAAGCAGATGAACTGCTGCCCGTCGAAGCGTAGCCGGACGAAGTGCTCGTTACCGCAATAGGGCATGTAACCGGGCCGCTTCATCAGGTTGTCGCGCACGATCGAGCCGTAGTCGGTCGGGTCATCCAGATCACCGTCAGCCATTGGCCTTCCCCTCCGTGCGGGCGCGGTGGGCGGCGAGGGCGGTCTTAGCCTGATCAAAATGGCCGTCTATCCAGATGCCGTTGATCGCTTTGTCCAAGAGGCCAGCCAACCGCTCTGCATCCGCGTTCGCCTCGGCAAGCTCGCGCTCAAGGGCCTCGATGCGGGCGGCGGCGTCGGCGGCTTGGGCTTCGGCAACCAGAGCACGTTCACGCCATTCGGCACCACCTTTGGTCAGGGCCTCGATCATCGCGTCCTTGATCGGGTCAAATGCCTCGGGCGGCAGCGGGGGCATGTTGGCCATGTCGATCTTGATTTCAGTGGTCATTGTTCTCTCCGCAGGTGTCACAGACGGACACGCCGTCGCTGTCTATCATCTCCCCAGCACAGGGCCGGGGCCGGTATCCGCGAGGGGCGTCCTCGTCGGGCTCATGGACCCGGTTGCAGGTCTCTCCGGGGGTGGTGCCGATGGCGTCGGGCTCGTCGCAGAGCCGGGCCAGCAGTTCGGTGTGGTGGCAGCGGGTCATTTTCGGCTCCGGTTCTGCTTGCGAGCGGCCTTCACCTTGGCGCGCTTGGCATGGGAGGGTTTCGCCGTGTCGATGATTGGCTGGCTCGGCAGAAGGTGCAGGGCGAGGTGCGGAATTGCCTGCTGGGCCGCGAACATCGCCGCCAAATAGCGGATGGACGATCTGTCACCGGGCATGGCGGGCCTCCTGTTCGGCGGGGGTGAGGTGGGCGGCGTTACCGGCCCATTGCTGGGCGCAGGCTGCGGCAACGCCCTCGAAGGTGCGGCTGCGGAACTTCCAGCGATCAGGGCCCGGCGGCGCGCGGTGGATCGCGGACCACGCCTTGTGGGCCTCGGTGCCGGGCTTCGGCGGGGTCAGCTTGTCGGTCGCGGTCAGGCGAGGCAGGCCGCGCAGGTAAAGCCCGGTCGCCTTGAAGAACGGCTCTCCGAACCACCACGGCTGCACAATCTGCGGCTTGGGCAGATCAGCCGGCAGGCGGGCCCGGGCGTGGCCATGCATCACCGGGTTCTCCAGTGCCACCCGCTCGATCGGCGCTTTCCAGCAGGCCGAGAACAGCGCGGCGCCCTCGTCCAGCTCGGCCCACATTTCATCGCGCGTGCGGCCCGGCGGAGGGGTGGTCAGCCAGCGCACGCCGCTGTTGCAAAGGCGCGTGCAGGGCGGGTGACACACCATGAGCAGATCCCAGCCATCGGCCAGAATGTCGCGCACGTCGCCGCGGATATGGCGGTTGCTCCCATCCTCTGCCGGCAGAAGGTCACAGGACCACACGTCATGGCCGAGGCGGGCGAAGGCGCGGCGCATGACGCCTGACGTTTCGCAGCCGATCAGGACGCGGAGGGGCTGGTTCATGGGGTCACTCCTTCACCCGGTAGGCCGGGGCATTGATGGGCTTGCGCCAGCCGGAGCCCTTGGAGCCGGGCAGACGGTGGACAGGCTTGGGCCGGGCGTTGATGTGGCCGCGCTGGACGCGCTTGGCCTTGGCGATGCGGGGCACGTCTTCCTTGGCGGTCTTCGCGCCGTGACAGGAGCGGCAGAGAACGTCGCAGTTCTCGAGCGTGGGCTCGCCGCCGAGGGCATCCGGGATGCGGTGATCGTATTCGGGGCCGTTGCCGGGGCGGATGGAGACGCCGCATTGCTCGCAGCATCCCTTGGCACGCTCGAACGCAGCAACGCGGATCTTGGCGGGGAACTCGGAGCGGCGGCGGGTCATTCATGGCCCTCCCGCGCCCAGGCATCGAAGCCCATGCGCTCGGTGAATTTCAGCTGTGCCAGCCGGAAGAACGCGGCGAACTCGGCCTCGCTCATCTTGTCGAACGCGGTGGACTGCGGGCGGATCTCGTCGCGACCGGTCAGCGGGTTGTGGTAGACGTCCACGTAGCCGGTGAGGCGCTTGAGGTCGGCGTGCAGGTGGCTTGCCGTGGGCCATGCGTCAGTCGCAGCGACGGCGGCTTGCAGGCCCGCCCAGTAAGCGGCGTTGCGCGGCAGGCTGCGGCCCTTGCGCGGGATCAGCTTGGCCACCTGACCGATCAGCAGATCGTCGATCATGGCCGGGCTGTGGACGCCGTAGGGCTTCCAGCCGTCAGGGCACTTCTGCACCAGAATATCGGGGGCGCGGTCGTATCCCATCACGCAGCCCCCCAGACCTTGAACACGTCATCCCACGCCTTCTGCGCGGCGCGCTTGGCCTCTGCATCCCCCTCGCCGTCTGCAACCAGCCCTGCGGCGGTGAAGTCCACCGCAAGGGCCTCGTGCTCGTACTTGGCTTGGTAGACGGCCCGCTTGATCAGGGCGCGGGCCTTGGCGTCGATGCGGCTCATGCGGCGACCTTCTCCTTCCACACGCGCACGCCTGCGATGGGCTTGTCGCGGAAGTTCCGGCGCACGTATTCATCGATGAAGGCGGTCACGGCGTCCCGGTCGTTCTTGGCGATCCAGTTCAGCGCGGCGCGGTGGTCCTCGATCTCGTGCATGTCGCGGGTGCGCAGGCCTTTCACGGTGTCCTTGCTGGCGCGGGCGGCTTCACGCTGGGCAGCCTCCGCCTCGCGCTGGAGGCGGTCGGCTTCGCGCTGTGCCTCGATGTTCGCAGCGTCGGCAGCGCGGGCGGCTTCCTGCGCGGCGCGCACCTTGGCCTCGGCCTCGGCACGGGCCTTGCGCTCAGCGGCGGCTTTCTCAGCGGCGAGCTTGCGCTTGAAGGTGTCGACGCAGGCGACAAGGGCCTTCTCGATGCGCTTCGCGTCTTCGATGGTCGGCGCCCAGCGTGCCTTCTCGGCCTTCCAAGCGTCGTGAAGCGGTGCTGCAGCAGACTTCTCGCCTGCTTCCAGTTCCATGCGCCACGCCCGCGCGCCCTTGCGCAGTTCGTCCACGGCCTTCATCTGGGCTTCGTTTTCAACCGGCGTGCCGTCGAGCCAGTTCTCAGCCTCTTCGCGGATGGCCTCATGGGCGGCGTTGATCGTGTCGATGGGATCGGGGGGCAGGTTGTCGCCCATCACGGCGCGGGGGTTCGTGTCGGTCATGGTGGGGCTCCTCAGTAGGGGATTTCGTCGTCTGCGAGGACGGGCTGGGCGAGGTCGGCTTTGCGGGCGTCACGGGCGTTGTAGATGGCGACCCCGAGGTCACGCACAGCAGCGCCGATCTTCTTCACGGTCTCAGCCTCTTCCCCCCAGATGATCGAAAGCGCCTCGAAACTGGGCGCGTTGGCGATGCGCTTCTGGATCCGGTCGTGCGCGGCCTTCGGGTCGAATGCCGGCTCTTCGGCTGTTGCGGAATCCTTGCCCGGGGCTTCATCCTGCCCCGCATCGTGGCCGTGAAGATCGCCCTTGTGCCAAAGGTCCAGCGCGGCGCCGAAGCGCATGGCAGCATTGCGCAGCGCGTCACCGATCACTTCCTTGATCGCATCTCCGCCGCGTTTCCCGTCTGGATGGCCGTAGCCAAAGCGAGAAACGCCACAGATCGTAAGCTTGATCCACATGCCGCCGTTGTCATCGAGCGCTGGCGTCCCCATGGGAGTGAAGGCAAGAGGCTCCCAGTTCCAAGCAGGGTCGCAGTCAAGCAGTCGGTCAGTCAGGGCTGCGTGGCCGACATAATCCAAGTGAACCACGTCGGGATGATGCCACGCGCCACAGAGCTTGCAGCTAATGCCAGCCGTGAAGTCCTTCTGCACCGCCTCAGTTTGCTTTCGCGTCGGCTTTGGCAGCTTGGAAATTTGGTTAGCTGGGAACGGTTGGCGGAGAAGCTCAAGGCCGGTCAACGCGACCCGTTCCGGATCGTGCTTGGTCACGGCGTTCATTATCCGATCTCCTGGGTGTTCACCGCGTCGAATGCCGCGCGGGTGATGGCGTTGGTTACGGCCATGCCAAGCAGTAGGCCTGCGAGGATGGCGGCGATGATGAGGGGAAGCGCTCGGGTCATTGGGCGCACGCCTTGATCGCGATGGAGGTCGACAGGGCCCCGTATGCCTTGGCCTTGAGCGGGTCGCCCTTGGCGGCGGCGGCGATGAGGTGCCCAGCCACGACCAGCGGGTCGGCAGGCGGCGCGGTGCGCGTGGTGCGGAACACCGGCTCGCGCTCTGCGGTGACGGTGGCGAGGTACGGATCCTCGGCGTCGTATGCCTCGGGCATGTGGTCACCTGCGGCGAGCATGGCGCGGCCCTTTGCGGTGAGAACGGCGGCGGCTCCGGTCATGCGGCTTCCTTTCCGGCGTAGATCGCGGCCATGATGGCGTTGCCGGCGGCCTCGGTGGTGGGGTTGCGCTCAATCCCGCGCAGGGCGTGGGCGAGGTTCGGCACGTCGCGCTGGTTGATGCGCTTGAACCCGCGGGCGATGCTCTCATGCGGCAGGGGCGCGGCGTCTGGGCAGTCAACGCCCCATGCCTCGAACATGCGAGCCACGTCCTCAGCCAGCTCTGACGCGGTGTCATCGAGGCGGTCGCGGATGGCGTCGTCGTTGCTCTTGGCAAGGTCCAAGGCGAAGCGCTGGCCCCGCTGGAGGTCCGAAAGCAAGTTGGCAATCGGCGTGTCACCGGCTTCCTCAGCGGCAAGAATGGCAATGTCCAACGCCAGCGAAAGGGCAGCGCGGCGAACCTCGGCGGCGTGGCTGCGGTACTCAGCGCCATGCGGGCGGATCGTGGCCTCGTTAGAGACAGCGCGGATCAAGCCGTAAAGCGAACCGGCGTCCAAGAAATGGCGGATGGGCGCGTTCATGCTGCGGCCCCCGGTGCGGGCATAGCAGGCGCGGCAGGCGTGGGCGGGGTGCTGTCGTCGGTGTTTGCGGGGGCCAGCGTCACAGGCTTGGCCATGGCGAAGCGGAAGTCCTCCAGCACATGCGCAGCGATGATGCCGAGGTACGGGTGGGCGGTGAAGTCGGGGCGGGTCATTTGAACAACCCCTCCACGATGCCGTTCATCTTGTAGCTGCGGTCCATGTTCTCGGTCACCTTCGCAACCAGCGCCTCGGTGATCTTCGCGCCGATCTGGTCAGCAGCCTCTTTGGCGGCGGTGATGATGGCACCCTTGTTCGCAAGGAGGTGGGCACGCACTTCCGGGGCCACATGCTCTACGATGAAGTCATCGCACTCCTTGGCGATGGTGTCCGGCAGCGACCACTTGAATTGCTGGGTCACGCGCTCCGACATCGCCTCCATGGCGGCAGCCATGAGCTGCGCCTTGCGCGCCGGGTCGCTCAGGAATTCATTGATCTCAAGTTCGAGGTTCATTGCGTTGTCTCCCATGTTCTCCCGGCGATCTGCCTTGCGGCGTCTTCGGTCGGGCGGTGTAGGATGACGCTACAAGTAAACTAGTGAGCCTGTCAATCCGAAAAACAAGCAAACTAGTCGATGCGTGAGAGCTGTGCTAACCTGCCCCGGTCAGCGCCGTGGTGGCGCGCATGAAAAAGCCCCGCGCGAGGCGGGGCGGGGAGGCGACGATGCTGAAGGTTCGGGAGACGTTCGAAACCATCGAGGGCTTCGGGTGTCGCTACCGGAAGGCGACGCGTGTCTATTTGCTGTTCGGGGTCATCCCGGTTTATGTGGCGAGGGTGTCAACGAGGCGATAAGCGCTACTGAGGGGGCTGGTTGAAGAGCTCCACGATCTCATACCTCAACATCACCATGATGATCGCAAAGACTGATAGCGCCAGCCATTTGTAGTCGATCTTGTGCTTGATCTCTGTCTCGATGCGAGCAAGCGATGGCGCCATACTCGCTATACCCTTGGAGATCTCATCGAGCTTCTTATCCGTGGCGTCGAAGCGACGACCGAAATCGTCGTGCATGTTGCTGACGCGCTCAGCTAACACCGCTTGGTCGAGCTGCAGTTTAGCGATCACCTCAGGCATGTCACCACCACCCCCGCCGCCACCCATCTTGCGGACATCATCGATCATTCTAGGGTACTCGTTCACTATAGCGTGCAACTCAGGCTTTGTCATCTGACCACTCCGCGACAACTGACGCGACCTCAAGTGCGCTCCCTTCAAGCTCCCTCAAACGCTCCATAGCTGCGGTATAGTCCTTCTGGCCGAGCTTGACAGATACATCTGCAACGATGGTGTCGCGCTTTATCAAAATGCCGAGGATCTTGGACATGATCGCGATCTTTTGCTCAGCCCTCTCAAGTCTAGCCGCCAGAACTGCATATCTTTGCATTGCTTTTATCACCCTTCACCACCGCCCTGCACGGACGGTCACATGTCCAGCATCGTCCGGTAGACCCGTCCGATCACGCGCACCGCGCCCACGAATACCGGCGGATCGGTTGGCACATATGACCGGGGCTGAAACTGCGGCTCGGCCTTCGGGTCATAGGCCTTGTAGGTCGCGGCGCCGGTTTCGTCGGCCACCACATAGCAGCGGTTCGGCACCAGCCGCGTGTCATCAAGGTTGACGATCACGATGCTCTCAGGCGGGCTCAGCTTGTTCATGGACGTGCCGTCCACGCGCAGCGCGATCCAGCGGCCCGGCGGCAGGTCTGACGCATACACGGTTGGGAAGTCGGCGAAGTCGCTGATGCCCGGCTGATCAGTGAGCTGCCCGGCGCTGACCCAGGAGATCAGTGGCACAGGCTCCGATGGCGGCGGGGCAAGCCTCTTGCCCTCGATGACATCAGTGAGGGTCGGATCGATCTCTTGAAGGGTCCGCCCTAAAGCTCGCGCTAGCGCCGGGATGTGCTTCGTAGTCCGATTAATGCCGCGCTCGATCTGAGAGATGAGCTGCTGGCTCACACCGGATTCTTCGGCCAACTCCTTCTGGGAGAGGCCTTTGGCTTTGCGGAACTCGGTGATTTTCTGGGCCACGGTCATAGCGCCAGAATACCAGACCCCTTGTCGGCCGCACGACAAGATTGCTAGTTGACACTCGCGTCGCGAATGCACTAGAAAACTAGTATGACCGAGCATCACCGCACCCTCATTGAACAGGCCATCCGCATCCACGGCTCACAGGTCAAGCTGGCCGAGGCCATGGGATGCTCGCAGCAACAGGTCAGCTACATGCTGAAGGCCGACCGGGTTTCTGCCGAGATGGCAACCAAGATCGACAACGTCACCGGCGGCCAAGTGAGCCGGTCGTCTCTCCGTCCCGATCTCTTCGGGCCCGCCCCGTCCCGCGCCGCTTCCTGATCCCATCACACAACACCCCCTCCTTCAAAGGTGGGGGCTTCCATCGCGAACACCAAACAAACGAAGTTTGCCATGCAGAACGTGACCAAGAACCAGATCCACGCTGCGATGCGCGCCCTCGTGAAGCGCATCGGCCAAGAAGCGGCGGCGCAGCACATCTGCGACTGGCACGGCGACGACGACAGCCGCCTCAGCTTTCACCGCTCCGATCTGTCCATGAAGATGAACGACAAGCGCGCGTGGACGGCTTTCGACATCATCGCCCTTGAGGATGCCCTCGGGCGCTACTCGGTGACCGCCATCTTTCAGGGCCGCGTGGCGACCGATGAAGGCCCGGCCCCCGACCTGATGCAGGGCCTCGCCAGCGCCATGAAGGAAAGCGGAGAGGCCACAGCCGCCGCTCTGACCGCCATCGCCTCTGGCAATGCCTCCGACATGGCCAAGGCTGCTGTCGAGTGGCGCGAGGCTGTTGAGGCCTTCCAGAGCTTCATGCCTGCGTTCGACGTGGTGCCTGACGCTGCCGCCATTCCGATGCGTGGGGGCGTCCGCTGATGACCGCGCTGGATCCCATCCTCCGGGTTCAAGATCGTCACGGCAGGGGGCCTTGGCGTCCGGACTTCTCGCACACTTGGACTGATACTTGGCGTACTGGGCTGCCAGCTCCTGTCTATCAAGAGGTGCAGGGCTTCAAAGGTCTTGTCTCAGAAGCGCATCGCGCCGGTCTGCATATCGGGTGTGCCGCGCGAGGCACCAAGGGCCTGTTCTTGTGGATGAGCCCAACTGAGTTGTGGCGCCTCGCTGAACTTGGGTTTCGCGTGGTCGATGCGTCCTCATGCGAGGTTCTGGCCGAGACAGCCAACCAGATCTTGATCGCCAGCACGAAGCCTCTTCGGAAGCTCCCCACGGTTGATCTTGGGCGGGCATCGTGAGCCGCTCCTTCCCCCAAACCGCGCGCAACTCCTCCCATGTGCGCGGCCTAGCCAGCCCGGCCTCGGCAGCGCGCCGGGCTGGCGTCCTAATTGTAACCGAAAGGAAAGACCATGATGGACTTTGGAGACGCATTGCGCGCGCTGAAAAGCGGCAAGAAGGTCGCGCGCGCCGGCTGGAACGGAAAGGGCATGTGGATTGCTTTGACGCCCGGCAGCACTTTCCCTGCTTCGTCGGCGCGCGATGGTCACGCAGCGAAGCATCGTGCCAACGAGTTGGAGCCGCAAGTCGGTCACAACATCGACCTTCTGCCGCACATCGACATGCGCGCAGCGGACGGATCGATGGTGATCGGCTGGTTGGCCTCGCAGACCGACATGCTTTCGGACGACTGGCAGGTCGTCTGACCCTCATTGCCGGGTTGGGATCGGCATCCGCTCCGCGCCAAACGCGCGTTGGTACCTCTTGCCGGGCAGAGGGCGGAAAGCCCGGCACCTATTCGGCGGCGTCCCGCACCATGGCGGGCCTGTACAGCCACCGGGGCGGCTGCGCCGTCGAGTGCCCCGATTCCTTCCTGTTGGAACTGGCCGGGGCTTCGCGCTCCGGCCCCTTTTTCCCGCATTCCGGCCAGCGCCGTTTCGACGCTGCCCCGAGCGCGGCATTCAACAACATCATGCAACGCCCCACCGAAAGCGCGGGCGGGTTTGATGGTTGGGCATTGCTGACCCTGCGCCACAGTCCGGCATTTCCCGCCGCGCTCAACCTGTATTGCTCGGCCACATCGCGGGGCCATGAAGCCCGCGACGACAACCAAGGAGGACGCCATGCAACGCGCCGGGGAAAGCCCGGCAACCGCCGTACTGCTCCCCCGTCCGCACACAACCCGCGCGGGCGGCAACTCGCTGGGCCTTCGGGCCCGGCCTTTTCCCAGCGAGGGGCCTGATGTGGGACCATGCAAATACTGCGGCAGACCCGGATGCCACGGGCGCCGCGCTCCCGCCGATCTGCGCCACCTATGGCAAGGCCAAAGCTGGGCCTGCCCAGAGCACCACGGAGCGCTTGAAAGCGACTGGTCAGCTTGGTGCGCGCAGGGCCGCTCTATTGGAGCGCAAGGCCCGCGGCGATCACAGCCACCGGACCCAGCGCGATCTGGAACTGGCGACGCTGGCATGCCTGCGCAAGGGAGCCTGAGCCTGTGACGCAGATCCAGTTCACCATCCCCGGGAAGCCCTTCGCCAAGCAGCGCCCGCGCGCCACGGCCAAGGGTGGCTTCGCCCGCGTCTACACCCCCAAGGAAACCGTTTCCTTCGAGCAGCAGGTTGGCGCCATCGCCGCCCCGCTGTTCGCCCGCCCCATCGCCGGCCCCGTGCGCCTGCGGATCATCGCCATCTTCGAGCCCGCCGCCAGCTGGCCGAAGAAGAAGCGCGCCGCCCATCTTCACCGCCCCCACACCCAGAAGCCCGACAGCGACAACGTTTCCAAGGCCATCAAGGACGGCCTCAACCGCATCGCATGGGCAGACGACAGCCAAGTCGCTGACCTGCACGTCACGAAGGTCTGGGGAAACACCGCCTGCACTCAGGTGTGGGTCGAAGCAATGACCGATCAGGAGGACTGACCCCATGAGCAACACCGCAACCGCCTATGACGTGACCGCTGACGAGATCCGCAGCTTCATCGAGCGCTATGAGCACCTCGAAGCCGAGAAGAAGGACATCACCGACCAGCAGAAGGAAGTCATGGGAGAGGCCCGTGGCCGCGGCTACGACACCGCCGCCCTGCGCAAGATCGTCGCCCTTCGCAAGAAGAAGCCCGACGAGATCGCCGAGGAAGAAGCCGTCCTCGACCTCTACAAAGCCGCGCTGGGGATGAACTGACATGCAAACCCTGATCATCGCCGGCAATGTCGGAAAAGACGCCGTGCTTCGCCGTACCGGATCGGGCGAGCCCGTCCTGAACTTCTCGATCGCCGTAGACAACGGCAAGGACCGCGACGGCAACAAGCGGGACTCGACCTGGTTCGACTGCGCCCTCTGGGGCAAGCGGGCCGAGAGCCTCGAAACCTACATCACCAAGGGCAGCAAGCTCACCGTGCAGGGCCGGCCTACGGCGCGCGCCCATGACGGCAAGGTCTACCTCGGCATCAACGTGCAGGAACTGACCTTCATGGGCGGCGGAGAGCGGCAAGGAGGCTCTGACCGTGGCAGCGACCGCCGAGACGACGACGGCGGCTCATACGGCTCTCAGGGCGGCTCTGGGGGCTATGGCTCGGGATACGGCGGCTCCGATGACCTCAATGACGAGGTGCCCTTCTAATGAGCATCCGCATGATGACAGAGGTCTGGGCCAATGGGCCGAGCAACCAGAGCGAGCTGCTGGTGCTGCTGGCGCTTGCCGACTTCGCAGATGACGACGGCTTCTGCTGGCCGTCCATGGCCTCCATCGCCACCAAGGCCCGGATCGAGGAGCGCAGCGCCCGCCGCGTGATCCGCCGTCTTGAGGACGCTGGATGGCTATCCGTGAAGGTCGGGAACGGCCGTCGGGGATGCAGCGAGTACCGCGTGAAACCCGGACCTAAAGTCCCCCGGACCGAATGTCCCCCGGACACTGAACGCACGAAACCCGGACCCTCAGTGCAGGAAACCCGGACTCCCCGGTCCCCCGAACCGTCAGGAACCATCAAGAACCGTCAGGAAGAGAGCGCGGGCGAAGATCCTCCGAGACGAAAGCCGCTTCGACAGCTTCCCGAGGACTGGACGCCATCCGACCGAAACATCGCTGACGCCACCAAGCACCAATTCACCGACGAGGAAATCCGCCATGAAGCCCATCGGTTCCGCAATTACCACCAATCGCACGACACCCGGTTCCGAGATTGGGACGCAGCGTGGCGCACATGGCTCGGCAACGCCCGCAAGTTCGCTCGCCGCGCTCCCCGCGCCGACGCCGAAGCACGCATCATCGCTGTCGCCGCAGCAACTCCACGATCACCGAACCCGTCTTGGCACTGAGGTTCGCGCCGTCCTGAGCGCGTATTTCCAGCCCTCCGAGACGGATGAGATCCGCGCCATGCAGCTTTCGTGGTGGTGCGACGAGCTGCAGGACTGGACGCTAGAGCAAGCCGTTTGGGGCCTGCGCAAGTGGAACCGGGAGCATCCCCGCACCCGCCCGACGCCGGGCGACATTGTGGTCATCCTCAAGGCCGAGCGTGGGCGCCAGAAGGCTGCCGATGTGGCTGCGATGACCGCCAGCCGGGAGCCTGAGCGCCAGCCCGCCAGCGCTGAGGCCGTGGCCGAGATCATGGCGCGCTATCGCAGCGTGACCGGCTCGACAGAGGGAGACGCCGCATGACCGTCATCAAGGAAGAGCGCATCGGCGGTCAGCGCCTGATCCTCGGAGACTGCCGGGAGGTCATGCCGACGCTGGGCAGGTTCGACGCCGTGGTGACTGACCCGCCCTATGGGATCAAGCGCGACAAGGGCGTCGGCGTCGGTGGATCAGGATTTGGTGGAAAGCGTGGCGAGGCTGTCGAAGTGCGCCGCTTTCGGGGCGGATGGGATGCGGCACGCCCGGCGGCGGAGGTTTTTGAGGCGATCCTGTCATCGGCGCCGTGCCATATCGTTTGGGGTGGCCAGTTTTTCGCTGACATTTTGCCGGCACAGGGCAAGTGGCTATTCTGGGACAAGTGCCAGACCATGCCCAGCTTTGGCGACGGGGAGCTGGCGTGGACCAGTCTGAGCGGCGATGCCGTAAAGCAGTTCACATACAACGGAAGTGGGCTTCATGCGAAAGAGAAGGCCCGCTCGCACCCAACCCAAAAGCCTGTCGCCCTCATGGAGTGGTGCCTTGGCTTTGTCCCTGATGCCGAGACCATCCTTGACCCCTTCATGGGAAGCGGCACCACCCTTGTCGCCTGCCAGCGCCTCGGCCGCAACGGGACCGGGATCGAGCTTGACCCTGAGTATTTCCGGATCGCCTGCGAGCGCGTCGATGAGGCCACCCGCCAGCCGGATCTGCTGATCGCGCCGCCTGCTGCTCAGCCTGTTCAGGAGCCGCTGCTATGACCGCCTTCGAAGCATGGATCGCGCTCGCCTTCCCCTGGCTCCTGCCTGCCGGGGCTGATTACCGCAACCTGCGCGCGGCATGGGACGCTGGCTATGCCGCAGCAAAAGGAGACGCCGCATGAGCAGCCTCGCCCTCACGGATCAGCAACGGGCTGCACTCGCCTGCATCCGCCACAGCATCGCAGAGCGCGGCTTTCCCCCGACCTATGACGAGATGATGGCCGACCTCGGCTTGCTCTCCAAGAGCAGCATTGCCCGCTTGATCGACGCCCTTGAGGTCCGTGGCTGCATCGCCCGCCGCAAGGGATCGGCCCGCAGCATCATCCTTCTCGAAGATCCGATCATCAGCACGGCAGACGCGATTGCGACCGTCCTCGCCCGCTGCACCCTGTCGGATGAAACCGCCCGCGAGCTGCGCGGAAAACTGGGGTACGCCGCATGAGCTTCCACATTCCCAGCATCGAGGCCGCTGAGGCCGTGGCGCAAACCGAGGTCGCCGTAGCCAAGAGCAAGGGCCTCTACACCCTGACATGGGACCACAAGGCCCGCCCCCAAGGTGGGGCGCGGCCCGGAGTGGTCAGCGCGGGGAACCGGTCCCGCTCGATCAACTCTCGCCGCCTCATCCTGCAGCAAGTGGCCGCTGGCAATGTGACCTCGACCGGGATCGCCAAGGCCAACGGCAAGTCTGTGAACCCGACAACCCACCGCATGCGAGCTATGGAAGACGAGGGCCTGCTGACCTTGGAGCGCGGGCTTGCCGGCAAGCCTACGACAGCCGCCATCACCCCCGCCGGCCTTTCATGGCTGGAGACACACGGGGGTGAGGCATGACCACCCAGCCCGCCCGACAGCTGGCCGAGTTCATCAGGGGAGGCGCGTGATGCTGGACAGGTTCTACCGGCTGCGGGGCGCGCTCCACATGAAGTCTGGCGCTGCGATCACCTTCACATGCAGTGACATCGAAATCGACAGGCGCGGCGGTGATCTGACCAAGATCAAGGTGAGTGACCATAGGGGTTTCCCGATGCACGTCGCCCACGATCAGATCGAGGCCGTCACCGTGGCTGACCAGTTCACCTGGTTTGGCCTCCGCCGCTAACCACAGACGCGACAAAGCGCGAGGGACACCATGACCAAGGCCAAGAGCAAAGCAGCGCGCCGGAAGCTCAAGCGGGCAATCACCCTCGCTGGCGGGGGAAGCGTACCACAGCCCGCTACACAGGGCCGCCGCGCGGATCTTGAGCCGAAGGAGGCGGCAGACGTGGTGGCCCTGACCGCTCGGGCCCGGCGCACCGGTTGCAGCGTGGAGGACGCCCGCGACGTTCTGGCAGGCGAAGACATGGGCCGGTGCATCATGGCCATGCGCCCCGGGGCGGAAGATCGGCGCGCACTGCTGGGCGTCTGGCAGGGCCTCTGCGCCTCATGGGCCAATTACTGCGCCCGATGCCTGAGCATCACGCCCACGCCGCAAGCCGCCGCCCTGCCCATGCTTCCAGAGCCCATGCAGACCGACCAAAGCCTGCGCGTGGATCTGCGCACGGGAGACGAGCGAGACGAGGCCGCCCGTCGCGTATGGTTCGAGTGGCTCACCGCCCTCATGGATCTGCCGCCCGATCAGCGCCACGCCCTGCGCGGCCACCTGCAAGGGTACGGGGCCGAGGTGTGGAGCGAGGAGGCTACAGCGCCCACCCGCGCCGGCGCGCTGGCAATAAAGGCGCTCGCGACCCTGCATCTTGCGCGCAGTCGTTGACAGGCAACACGATCCGGTGCACACTTCCCATAATCGCAGGCGAGGCCTGACGAACGAACCCCGCCGGTAGTCCGCGCGGGGTTTTCCTTTGCACCCGCTCAGACCTCGGTGCTCTCCAAATACCGTCAAGGGACCGCGACCGCTCAGACCGGCGTGGATAGGCTATGGCCAAGCGAAAGCACCTATTTCACCCGGATGAGGTGAAGCAGAAGATCCAGACAAGTCAGCTCATCAACCGTTTGCAAAAAAACGCGCTTTCGGATGAGGAGATCATGACGCCGGGGCAGATAGCCAGCGCGAATGCGTTGCTGGATCGCGTCATTCCGAAGCTCAAGGCCGTTGACCAGAACGGGGACAGCAAGGACGTCCTGGAACTGCGGATTACCATCGGCGGCGAATGACCGTCGTCAATCTGGAGATCGTGCCGAGGAAGCCCTTCCGGCCGTACCTCCTTCGCAAGAGCCGCTGGTCCTGCATCGTCGCGCATCGACGGGCGGGGAAGACGGTGGCCTGCATCCAAGACCTGATCGCGAAGGCCGCTTCGTCAACAGCACCGAACGCGCGATACGCCTACATCGCGCCATTCTACACGCAGGCAAAGGACGTGGCTTGGGCTTACCTCAAGCAGTACACGTCCGGCATTCCCGGCGTAGCATCGAATGAGGGCGAGCTTCACATCACGTTCGCCCACAATGGCGCGCGGATACGCCTCTACGGCGCCGACAACTACGACCGGATGCGCGGCATCTATCTGGATGGCTGCATCCTCGATGAGAACGGGGACATGGACCCGCGCGCGTGGTCCGAGGTCATCCGCCCGGCCCTGTCGGACCGCAAGGGATGGGCGACATTCATCGGCACGCCGAAGGGGCGCAACGCCTTCTACGAGGTTCACCGGCTGGCAGAGGACGCCGCCGATTGGTTCAGCCTTGTTCTGCGCGCAAGCGAAAGCGGACTCATTGACAGCGGGGAGCTGGATGACGCCCGACGCATGATGTCGGCGGAGCAGTACGCTCAGGAATACGAGTGCAGCTTCGACGCGGCGATCGTCGGCGCCTACTACGCATCGCAGCTTGCTGACGCTGAGCGAGAGGGCCGGGTCACAAGCATTGATCTGGACCGAGACCTGCCCATCCACACGGCATGGGATCTCGGCATCGGGGACAGCACAGCAATCTGGGTGTTCCAAGCCGGTCCCGAGGGGATGCGGCTCATCGACTACATCGAGGACCACGGCAAGGCACTGGGTCACTACGTCGGGGAGCTGGAGGCGCGCGGCTATGCCGGTGGCACCGACTACGTGCCTCACGACGCCAAGGTGCGCAGCCTCGACACGGGACGCAGCCGGCTGGAGACGCTGGTGGGCATGGGTCGAAAGGTTCACCTGCTGCCACCGGCCGCCGTGGATGACGGCATCAACGGGGTGCGCCAGCTGTTCCCCCGCATGTGGTTCGACGCCGACAAGTGCCGCGACGGGATCGAGGCCCTGCGTCAGTACCGCACCGAGTTCGACGAGAAAACCAAGGCCTTCAAGCCCCGCCCACGACACGACTGGACGAGCCACTGCGCCGACGCCATGCGCTACGCCGCGCAGGGTTACCGCGACCTTGCGGTGCAGCGCGTCCAGCAAATCGCAAAGCCCGCACCGGGGCAGGTCTACATAGGCCCGCCTGAGGTCGAGCGGCACCAGAAACGGACGCGCCTCTGATGGACGATTACGACGACGACGACGCGCCGAGCCTGTCGCAGCCGTGGCTGGACAAGCTGGAAGACGCCCGCAAGGCGTTCCAGGTCTATGACGACAAGTGCGCCTCCATCGAACGGATCTACGGCAACCTGAAGAACCTGAGCGAGGGCCGTGGTGACCGCGAGTTCCAGATCTTCTGGGCCAACATGGAGGTGCTTCGCCCGGCGATCTACCAGCGCGCTCCGCAGCCCGTGGTCATGCCGCGGCATTCGGACCTTGGCAACGTGGCCCGCAAGGCCTCGGAGTTGATCGAGCGGGTGTTGCAGTTCGACGTGGAAAGCGACGACCTGCACGAGACGCTGATCATGGTGCGCGATGACCTTGCCCTGTGCGGTCGCGGCGTTCCGTGGGTGCTGGACGATGGCCGTTGCATTCACGTCGATCGGTCGGACTTCCTGCACGACCCGGCGCGGAAGTGGCCGGAGGTCGGATGGGTGGCCCGCAAGGCATACCTGACCCGAGAGCAGGGGCGTGACCGCTTCGGTGACGCCTTCCTCGATGCCGCATGCGAGTACATCGGCCGGGAGCGGGATGACGACTATCGCGCGACCGAGAAGAAAGCCGAGGTCTGGGAGATCTGGTGCAAGGGCGATGACGCCGACGACAAGGGGCAGGTGATCTGGGTCACCGAGGGCGTGTCGGAGGTGCTGGACGTCCAGCCGCCCTTGATCGACGTGAAGGGCTTCTTCCCGTGCCCAAAGCCGGTTTACTCGACGGTCGAGCGCGGCACGCTGAAACCCATCCCTGACTTCGTCTACTACCGGGACCAGGTTGATGAAATCAACGAGCTGACAGAGCGGATCAGCGGCCTTTCGGAGAGCCTGCGCCTCAAGGGCTTCTACGCGTCCGGCACGTCCGAGGTTGGCGAGGCCATCGAGGCCGCCATGCGGAACACGGACAGCAAGGCCATCCTAATCCCCGTGTCGAACTTCGCGGCCATCGGCGGGGCGAACCTGTCGCAGTCCATCGTCTGGCTGCCGGTGGAACAGGTCGCGGCGGTCATCCGTGAGCTTGTCCTTCTGCGGCGTCAGCTCATCGAAGACGTCTACGAGATCACCGGCCTGTCGGATATCATGCGCGCGGCCACCGATGCGCAAGAGACAGCCACAGCGCAGCAGCTCAAGGCCCAGTACGGCAGCGTCCGCGTCCGTGAGCGGCAAGGGGAAATGGTCCGTGTCGCGGCAGACATTCTGCGCATCAAGGCCGAGATTTTCGCGGAGACCTACGAAGTCACCGACCTGATGGCGATGGGCGCCATGATGCTGCCGACGATGCAACAGGTGCAGCAACAGGCTCAGGGCCAGCCGGTGCCGCCGTCAACAGTCACCGTTGAGCAGGTCGACGCGCTTCTGAAAGAGCAGCGCATGCGCCCCTTCGTGCTGGAGGTCGAGACGGACAGCACCATTGCGCCAAACGAGGAAGCCGAGAAGGCCAGCCGCATCGAGTTCCTTGGCGCAATCAGCAAGTTTATGCGCGAGGTCGGGCCGCTCATTGCTCAAGCACCAGAGGCGGCACCTTTCGCAGCGGAGTTGATGCGCTTCACTGCCGGCGCCTTCCGTGCTGGCCGGGATCTGGGCGGGGTCATCGATGACTTCACCGAGGCCGCGAAAGCCAAGGCTGCACAGATGGCGCAGGGGCAAAAGCCTGACCCTGAGGCCATGAAGATGCAGGCCGAGGCTCAGGCAGAACAGATGCGCATGCAGATGGAAGGCCAGCGGATGCAGGGCGAGATGCAGGCGCGTCAAGCTGAGCTCCAGCTCAAGCAGGCCGAGCTGCAGCTTCGTCAGCAGGAAATCGCGTCGCGGGCTCAGCGCGAGGCCATGGACAGCCAGACGCGCCAGTACGACGCCAAGACCAAGGCGGCCATCAAGCAGTTCGAGCTGGCCCTCAAGGCGCAGGAGCTGGGCATCAAGCAGGACGAACAGGCGCTCAAGGCCAAGCAGGCCGAAATCGAGACGCTTCTGAACGTCGAGGAAATCCAGCTGGAGCGAGAGCAACAGCGGGCGGTGAGGATCGGCACGGATGGCTAAATTCCGGTATCGCAACGGTCGGGTCGTGGATGAGGACGGCATGCCGATGCTCAACCAGGCTGAGCGCGCCATGGAACCGCAGGCGCCCTACATGATCGGGGATAGCCAGCCCCACCTGATGAGCATGACCAACGGCAAGATGTACGACAGCAAGTCGGAGATGCGGAAAGAATACCGCCGCGCCGGGGTCATCGAGGTCGGATCGGACGTGCAACACAAGCGCTCCGAGCCGTCGATCGCGGAAAAGGAAGCCGCGAAGCGCAAGCGGCAGGCCAGCGTCGGCCGCGCTCTCTCAAAGGCGGGCTTCGGCGCGCCGTAACGCACATCCCTCAGAAGGATACCCCATGGACGACATGCAGGCACCCGCCCCGGCGGAAATGGAGCCTATTGCCGACGAGCAAGCCCACGAAGCCGAAGCCCCGAAGGCCGAAAAGCCTGAGGAAAAGCCGCAATCGGAGGCTGAGAAGCGCCGCAGCAGCATCGAGAAGGCCATGAAGGCCGTCTCCGAGGACAGCGACGACGACAAGCCGGCGCGCGGGTCGCAGTCCACGCCGAAGCCGGACCCGAAAGCCGAGGAAAAGGCCGAGGCCAAGGCGGAGAAGCCCGCCGAGAAGGCCGAAAAGCAGCCGGAACAGCCTCAGAAGGCCCCGGAGGCGTCGAAGGATGCCAAGGAGGCCCCGAAGCCCAACGCCAACGCGCCTGACGCTCCCTCGCGCTTCTCAGCAGATGCCAAGGCCGCGTGGAAAGACGCGCCGGACGCGGTGAAATCCGAGGTCAACCGGGCCGTTCGCGAGCTTGAGCGCGGGATTGCGCAGAAGGATGAGGCTCTGAAGCCGCTTGAGCCGTATTTCAAGATGGCCAAGGACCACAAGGTCAACCTGCACGAGGTTGTCGGTCGATACGTGCAGATGGAGCAAACGCTGCGGCAGGATCCGCGCCGTGGGCTGATCAGCCTGGCGCAAAATCTTGGCATGACGCCGCAGCAGATGGCCGCCATGATCACCACCGGTCAGCCGGGCAACGCGGACCCGCGCGACAGTGAAATCCTGCAGCTTCGGCAGCAGATCCAAGGCATGCAGCAGCAATTTGGCCAGGTGTCGCAGTCCGTTGAGCAACAGCGGCAGGCCTCGGTCATGCAGCAGGTCCAGCAATTCGCAGCCAGCCGTCCCCGTTTTGATGAGCTGGCCCCCGAGATCGAGCGTCTGATCACCACCGGCTACGCGTCGGACCTATCGGACGCCTACGAGAAAGCCGAGCGACTGAACCCCGCCCCGGCTCTGGCGGACCCTACCCCGCCACCCCTCGCGCAACCGGCTCAGACCCGGCAAGCGCGCTCTGTCACTGGCGCACCATCTGCGGGCTCAAACCCCGGCACGAGGAAGCCAAGCGCAAACCGAACTGAGGCCATCCAGCGCGCCATGCGTGCCGCTGGCCTCGCATAACCCCAAAATGGAGATGAGCTAATGGCTCTGAACAGCAATGAGCGCCTGCAAGAGGCGCTGTCGCTCGCCATTGAGGACCGTTCGACCGGCTATCAAGACCTCGTGTCGAACAGCAACGTCCTTCTGGCGATCATGAAGAGCAAAGGGATGTGGAAGACCTTCGAGGGTCCGACCATCCGTGAGCGCCTTCTGTACAACGAGTCCGGGACTTACACGCGCTACAGCGGGTATCAGTTCCTCAACCCCAAGCCCGCCGAGCTGATCAACGATGCCGAGTTCACGCCGAAAATGGCGGCGGTCTCGGTCGTGCTGTCGATGGAGGACATTCTCCAGAACAGCGGCTCGACTGCGCAGCTCATGAACATCATGGACCTGCACATGGAAGCGGCCGAGCGCGAGTTGCAGGACCGCTTTGTCGAGGATCTGCACTCGAACGGCACGGCAGACGGCGGTCGTCAGATTGGCGGCCTGCAGCTTGCCATCCCGACAGACCCCACGACCGGCACCTATGGCGGTATCAGCCGGGCCTCGAACGAGATCTGGCGCACCAACGCCTACGAGGTCGCCTCGTTCGCGTGGGTCGATGCCGGCGCTGCCGCTGCGACGGACGTGACCTCGGCTGTGATCAAGCCGATGTACAACCAGGTCGTGATCGAAACGACCCGCGCCAAGACTGGCCCGGATCTGATCCTCGCCTCGCAGAAGCACTACCTCGCCTATGAGGGCGCGACGGAAAACATCCAGCGCATCACCGACGGCGGCACCGGCAAGGCGGCGCAACTCGGCTTCCCGAGCCTGCGCTTCTACGGCGGCGGTCGCTCGATGGATATCGTGCTGGAGGGCGGTATCGGCTCGGCTATGCCGGACAATATCTCCTACTTCATCGCCACCGATCACCTGTCGTTCCGCTACCACAAGGACCGGAACTTCTCGAAGTTCGGCGGGAAGCAGACCCCGGTGAACCAAGACGCAGTTGTGCAGCACATCGGCTTCTACGGCGAACTGACGCTGAAGAACCCGCTGCACATGTCGAAACTCTACACCGCCTAAGGAGGGCTGATCATGTCCATCGGGCAAAACGCGATCGGGGCGGACTTCACCACCCCGGAAACCCTCGGCAGCGCCATCAACGTCTACCCTTCTTTCGAGCTGGGCACCCGCATGAAGGGCGCCAACGGTTCGGAATGGGTCTACGTCCAGGCGGACGGCGCCATTACCGGCGCAGGCTATGTCGTCGTCATTGATGAGGCATGGCAGGCGGCTCACGCCACGAACACCACGGCTGTCTACGGGCAGCAGATCGGTGTCGCTGGCGCCGCCTTTGCCGACAACGATTACGGCTGGGTGCAGGTGTTTGGCACCGCAAACATCCGCGTTGCTGCATCGTGCGCCGCGAATGCCGTCATCACCTCGACCACCACGGCGGGGCAGCTGGATGACGCGGCAGGCACCGGCACCAAGACCATTGTGGGCGCGGTCCTGACCACGGCCAACGGCGGCGCGGCTGCGACGGCCGAGGGCGTGCTGACCTATCCCACGGTCGGCGCCACCAACTGATGACAAAGGGCGGGGCTGTCATGGCCCTGCCCACCTCGCATCCTCTCAGAAAGGCACCAAAGATGGCAGACAATCCGGATCTCGGCCTCGGCGTGGCGTTCTACGTCAAGGCGGTCGAAAACCCCCGCAAGTCGAAAGAGGCCGGACGGCCGATCTACGACCAGAAAGAATACGTGCAGATCCGGTTCCCGGCTGACAACAAGCGCGAGCTTCACGCGCCGGCCTCCGAGCTGCACTTTGTGCCCCACCTCGGTCGTCAGGTGACCTATGCCGAGCGCTTCCCGGAGGTGTACAAGGCCTTTGCCGAGGATGGCGCCCAGGTTCTGAACGGCACCCCGCTGGCCGAGATGCCGTCCCTGAGCCAAGCCGAACGGGCCGAGCTCAAGGCCATGAAGGTGCATACGGTCGAGCAGCTGGCGCAGATGCCGGACAGCCTGATCAAGCGCATGGGCATGGGCGCCCGCGATATGGTCGAGCGTGCGCAGGCCTATCTGACGGCGGCCAAGGGCACGTCCGAAGTTGCGGCTCTCAAGCGCGAGTTGACCAAGCTGCGCAAGCAGGTCGAGGCGCAGAAGTCGGCCCCCGAGGATCAGTTCGCCGGCATGTCTGACGAAGATCTGCGCAATGCGCTGGTTGACGCGGGCGTTGAGGCGGATGGATGGTCTCGCCCCCGCTTGATTGCGGAGATCAACGCTCTGGCGGACAAGCGGTCGGAGGCGGCGTAAATGGCACGCACGGCGCTGCAAATCGCACAGGACGCGGCGGTCAAGCTCGGACTTGATACCCCGTCCATGCTGTTCTCGTCCACGGATCGGACGGAGATTGAGCTGCGCCGCGCGCTTATCGAGGCGGCTGACAAGATCGCCCACAGCCATGATTGGCAGGATCTTCTGACAGTGGAGACCCACACCGGGGACGGCACCACGACCGAATACGCCGTCCCCGACGACTTCCTGCGCATGCCGAAGGACTCAAACGTCTGGAGCACGCGCTGGCAGGCCCCGCTGACCAAGGTATCGCCCGAGGAGTGGCTTAATCTCGACGTGCGCGCTTTCGATGTGGTCTGCGGCGTCTGGAGCATCTTCGGCGGCAACTTCGTGCATAAGCCCGCCCTCGCAAGCGGAGAAAATGCTCGGTTCTGGTATGTCTCCAGCGAGGCCGTGAAGAACAGCAGCGGCACGGCCAAGGCGGCGTTCACCGCCGATGACGACACGTTCCGTCTGGATGACCGGACGCTGGAGCTGATGCTTGTGGCGCAATGGCGCAAACAGAAATCGCTCGATTACAGCGAAGAGATGATGGACGCCGAGGTGGCGCTTGCGCGTGCGATCGACCGAGACAAGGGCGCGCGCATCCTCACGCAATCCTCGCGTGGCTCCGTCCATGGCAAAATGTCATACCCGTGGAGCATCGTTCCGTGAGAACAGCGGCCCGTCCCCAGCGCGCAATGCCGGTGTCCCTTCCGGCGCCGATCCGCGGCCTTGTCGAGGTCCCCCCCGGCGCACAGGCAGCGGCAGGCGGCGCGGAGTGGGTGGAAAACTTCCTGCCGACCGAGCGCGGGCTCAAGGTGCGCGGCGGATCGCTGACCTATGCCTATGTCGCGGCGGCGGTGAAGACCCTGCTGGGCTACGAGAGCGGCTTGCTCAGCAAGCTGTTCGCGGCCACGGACGGCAACATATTCGACGTCTCGACTTCGGCATCTTCGGCCACGTCGATCAATGATGACGCCCTGTTCTGGGGCTCTGGCCTCTGGGGTCAGTACAAATGGGGCAAGCAGGAAAGCCCCGTGGTGTCAGGCCTCACGTCGGGCGACTTCGCATCACAGCAGATCGGGACCTCTGGCGGGGAATACCTCATCGCTGTGAACGGCGCGGATCCAGCTCTGATCTATGACGGCGCGAATTGGTCGCCGCTGACGGATGAGGCAATCAACGGGCTTGGCTTCGACGGCATGGTGACGCCGTTCTCCATCGGGGAAACAGTCACAGGAGCAAGCTCCGGGGCATCGGCGGAAATCCTCGGCTTTGCGCAATCCGGCCCATCGTCGGGAACGCTGTTCCTTGGCGCGATCACCGGCACATTCACCGACAATGAGACCATCACATCGGCGGGCGGTTTTGCGAGCGCTGACGGCGCAGCGACGGCACGCAGCAGCATCGCCGTGTCAGGGGTTGATACCGCCGCACTGTCGGATGTGTGGCTGTACCGAAACCGCCTGTTCTTCATCGAGGGGAGCAGCCTCACAGTATGGTATCTGCCGGCATCGTCAGTTGGCGGCACCGCTCTGGATCTGAGCCTT
>NZ_LRRR01000034.1 GCF_001691415.1 Pararhodobacter sp. CCB-MM2 | reverse complement strand
TGAGCAGATAATGTGGAGAAGAGGCAGCCGATGGGGAGGGGGCCCGGCCCGGCAAGGCGCGGCGAATCGGGGCGGGTGGCGTCGATGCGGTTGCAACTCATGCCCGGATGCTGACCTGTCGCCGGGTGAGGTGCAAGCTTGCTGCGCTGGCGCATTGGGCGTATTAGGCCGCAAATCCCAGCCAGACCGGAGAGACGCCATGAGCCTGCCCGCCGACGACCGCCTGATCGTTGCCCTCGATGTCCCGAACGTCGTCACCGGGCTGGAGCTGACCAGCCGCATCGGCGACGCGGTGAGCTTCTACAAGATCGGTCTGGGGATGCTGACGGGTGGCGGGCTGGCCCTGGCCAACGAGCTGAAGCAGGAACATGGCAAGCGCATCTTCCTCGACATGAAGTTTTTCGACATTCCCGCGACGGTCGAAGCGGCTGTTCGGGGCATTGCCCAGTACAATCTCGACTTTCTGACCGTGCACGGCGATCCGCATGTCGTGCGCGCGGCCAAGGAAGGCGCGGCGGGGTCGAACCTGAAGATCCTCGCGGTGACGATCCTGACGGCGATGGACCGCGCGGATCTGGATGCCTCGATGATCGTGCCGGGCGAGATGGCGGACATCGTCACTGAGCGCGCCGAGCGGGCCTTCGAGGCGGGCGCGGACGGGGTGATCGCCTCGCCGCATGAAGCCGCGCGGATCCGGGCTTTGGGGAATTCTGCGGGCCGGCTGATCGTCACGCCGGGCGTGCGTCCGGCGGGTACGGCGGCCAATGACCAGAAGCGCATCGCCACGCCCGCGGACGCGGTGCGTAACGGCGCGGATCACATCGTCGTCGGGCGTCCGGTCTGGGCGGCGGCGGACCCGGTGGCGGCGGCGCGCGGGATCGTGGCGGAGCTGGCCGGGGCCTGAGGCGGCGAGGGGTTTCGCCCTCGACCGGCATGGCTTCGCCACGCAGGTCTTGGGCGACCAGCCGGGGGGCTCTGCCCCCCGGACCCCCCGGGATATTTCTGGAGCAAAGATGAAAGGGCGCCTTGGCTGGCGTCTCAGCCTTTGAACCAGTCCTTGAACTGGTCGCGCAGCAGGTTCTTCTGCACCTTGCCCATCGTGTTGCGGGGAAGTTCGGGCAGGACGACCAGCGCGCGCGGAACCTTGAAGCGGGCGAGGCGCTTGGTGAGGTCGGCGAGGATCGCCTCGGGGTCGGGCGTCGCGCCCGGGGTGGGCACGAGGACGCCCAGCACGCCCTCGCCGAGATCCGGATGCGGCACGCCGATCACCGCGCTTTCCAGGACGCCGGGGGCTTCGTCGAGTTCCAGCTCGATTTCCTTCGGGTAGATGTTGTAGCCGCCGGCGATGATCAGGTCCTTCTGACGGCCAACGATGGTGACATAGCCGTCTTCATCAACGCGCCCCAGGTCGCCGGTGATGAAGAAGCCGTCCTCGCGGAGTTCCTGCGCGGTCTTCTCGGGCATCTGCCAATAGCCTTGGAAGACGTTTTCGCCCTTCACCTCAATCAGCCCGATTTCGCCTTGGGGCAGGGGCGCGCCGCTGTCCGGGTCGGTGATCTTCAGCGTGACGCCCGGCAGCGGGAAGCCCACCGTGCCGGCGCGCCGCTCGCCCTCATAGGGGTTCGAGGTGTTCATGTTGGTCTCGGTCATGCCGTAGCGCTCGAGGATGCGGTGGCCGGTCCGTTCCTCAAAGGCGGTATGGGTCTCGGCCAGCAGCGGCGCCGAGCCCGAGATGAAGAGCCTAATATGGCCGACGAGGTCACGGGTGAAGCGGGTATCGTCGAGGAGCCTTGTGTAGAAGGTCGGCACGCCCATCAGGCTGGTGGCCTTGGGCAGCCAGCGGATCAGCGCGGGCACGTCGAGCTTCGGCAAAAGGATCATCGAGCCGCCGGCCAGAAGCAGCGTGTTCGTGGCGACGAAGAGGCCATGGGTGTGGAAGATCGGCAGCGCGTGGAGGAGGACATCCGCCTCGGTGAAGCGCCATTCGCGGACCAGCACCTCGGCGTTGGACAGAAGGTTGCGCTGGCTCAACATCGCGCCCTTGGAGCGCCCCGTGGTGCCCGAGGTGTAGAGCAGGGCGGCTAGGTCCCCGGGCGCGCGGTCGACGGCTTCTGCTTCCGGTGCGGCTTCGGTTGCCTGCGCGAAGCTCCCTGAGCCGTCGGCGTTCAGCGTCATCAACTCGGTGCCGCAGCGCTCGGTCACGGGGGCCAAAGCCTCGGCCTTGGCGCCATCGGCGAGCAGCAGCTTGGCGCCTGCGTCGCCGAGGAAATAGGCGACCTCGTCGGGCGTATAGGCGGTGTTCAAGGGCAGGAAGACCACGCCCGCCATGACCGCGCCGCCATAGAGCGCCAGCGCCGAGGCGCTCTTCTCGACCTGCACCGCCATGCGGTCGCCCGGCTCCAACCCCAGCACTTGCAGCGCGCCCGCGACCCGCGCGCACATGGCGTGGAAGTCGGCGCCGGCGATGGTGCTGGTGTCTGGCAGCGTCAGGAAGGGCGTCTCGCGCGTGGCGAGCGGGGCGAAGAGCGCGTCATAGAGCGGATTGGGCATGCAGGGATCCTCCTGCCAAAGGCGTAGCGCGCTCGGGATGGGCGGTCCAGCCCCACCCCCTGCCTTTCACTTTGCCCCAAATACTCACGGGGGATTTTCAAGGGGGAGCGTGCTCCCCCTTGAAGCGGGGGCGCGGGGGCGGCAGCCCCCGCTTGGCCCAACGGGAGACGAGGATCTTTGATCCGAAGACGACGGGCGGGAGCCCTATCTCGGCGCGGCGGCCCGGCGCAGGCGGTCTTTCACTGCGCGGCCGAGGCCTGTCTCGGGCACGGGGGCGAAGGCGATGCGGCCGCCGGGGCCTGCGAGGGCGTCCGCTTCGTGCAGGGCGTGGAACAGGCGGGCGGCAGCTTCGGTGGTGTCGCCGGCCTCGGACAGCGTCAGCGCTGCGCCGGGGCAGGGGCCGAAGCCGACCCAGACCTCGCCGGGCTCCGGCGCTGTCACGTCCAGCCGCACCCGGCCACGCGGGGCGTAGTGCGAGGCGAGTTGGCCGGGGGCCGTGATCTTGCTGCCGTCATGTGCCGCGACCGTCAGGCCCAAGGCTTCGACAGCCTCGACCGACAGCCCGCCCGCGCGCAACAGGACCGGCACCTCGCCCGTCGCATCGAGGATCGTCGATTCCAACCCCACCGCGCAGGCGCCGCCGTCGATCACCGCGTCGATCCGGCCCGAGAGCCCATCCAGCACATGCGCCGCAGTCACCGGGCTGATCCGGCCCGAGGGATTGGCCGAGGGCGCCGCCAAGGGTCCGCCGAACTCGGCCAGCAGCGCGCGGGCGACAGGATGGGCGGGGAGGCGCACGGCCACCGTCTCCAACCCTGCCGTGACCAAGGGCGATAAACCGCCCTTCAGCGGCAGGACCAATGTCATCGGGCCGGGCCAAAAGGCGTCGGCCAAGCGCCGGGCCAAGGGCGTCAGGACGGCGAAATCCTCGACCCGGGACCGGTCTGCGAAATGGGCGATCAGCGGGTTGAAGCGGGGTCGGCCCTTGGCCTCGAAGATCCCCGCCACGGCGCGGTCGTTCGTCGCGTCACCTGCCAGCCCGTAGACCGTCTCGGTCGGCATAGATACCAGCCCGCCCGCGCGCAGAAGGGCGCAGGCCTCGGTGAGGCCGGGGGCATCGGGGGCGAGGAGGCGGGTTTCGGGCATGATCCGGTGACGCTGCGTCTGTGTTTCTGCCGGGGGCGGGATCGCTATATTGGCGGCAATACAGGGGGGAGACCGGCTTGCCAAGCCGCGCCGCATGCCCCCCGGCTGCATTCGCCAGGAGGAAAAGATGCCCTATACCTCGCCCGTCGCCGATATCCGTTTCCTGCTCGACAACGTGCTGGGCTATGACCGGCTGGCCGAAACCGAGACCTTCGCCGAGGCCGGCGCCGACGTGACCGAGGCGATCCTCGGCGAGCTGGGCAAGCTCTGCGACGGCGTGCTGGCGCCGCTCAACCGCAACGGTGACTTGACGCCCGCGAAGCTGGAGAACGGCGTCGTGCGCACCTCGCCCGGCTTCAAGGACGGCTACAAGGCGATTGCCGAGGGCGGCTGGCTGGGCATCGCGGCAACGCCCGAACACGGCGGCATGGGCCTGCCGCAGACGCTGAACACCGCGATGAACGAGATGATGTCGGGCGCGAACCTCGCCCTGCAACTCTGCCCGCTGCTCAGCCAGGGCCAGATCGAGGCGCTGGAGCACCATGCCTCGGACGTACTGAAGGATCTCTACCTGCCTAAGCTCATTTCGGGCGAATGGACCGGCACGATGAACCTGACCGAACCGCAAGCCGGCTCGGATGTGGGGGCCCTGCGCACCAAGGCCGAGGATAACGGCGACGGCAGCTATTCCATCACCGGGCAGAAGATCTTCATCACCTGGGGCGATCATGATGTGGCCGAGAATGTCTGCCACCTCGTCCTCGCCCGCCTGCCGGATGCGGCGCCGGGCACCAAGGGCATCAGCCTGTTCATGGTGCCGAAATTGATCCCGGATGCCGACGGCAACCCCGGCGCACGCAACGAGCTGCGCGTCGTGTCGCTGGAGCACAAGCTCGGCATCCACGGCTCGCCCACCTGCGTCATGGCCTTCGAGGGCGCGACGGGCTGGATGGTCGGCAAGCCCAATGGCGGGATGGCCGCGATGTTCACCATGATGAACAACGCCCGTCTCGGCGTCGGCGCGCAGGGCATCGGCGTGGCCGAAGCCGCTTATCAGCACGCGCTGGCCTATGCGCAGGAGCGCAAGCAGGGCAAGACGCCGCTCGGTGAGGGCACGATCATCGACCATGCCGATGTGCGCCGGATGCTGGCGGTGATGAAGGCCGAGGTCTTCGCCGCCCGTGCCATCGCGCTGGATTGCGGTCTGGCCATCGACATGGGCAAGGCCACCGGCAAGGACAGCTGGAAGGCCCGCGCAGCCCTGCTGACCCCCATTGCCAAGGCGCATGGCACCGATATCGGCTGCGAGGTCAGTTCGATGGGCGTGCAGGTCCATGGCGGCATGGGCTTCATTGAGGAGACGGGCGCGGCCCAGTACTTCCGCGACGCCCGCATCACGCCGATCTACGAGGGCACCAACGGCATTCAGGCCATGGACCTCGTCGCGCGCAAGATGATGGACGGAGGCGAGGCCGCCTTCCGCCTGCTGCAAGAGGTTCAGGACAATGCCGAGGCCGCGCGCGGCTCGCTTCCGGCACTGGCCGAATCCGTCTGGGAGGCCTCGGAAACCCTGCGCGAGACGACCGAATGGCTGGTCGGCCAGGAGATGAACGACCGCTTCGCCGGTGCCGTCGCCTATCTGCGCGCCTTCGCCCGCGTCTTGGGCGCGCATTACCACCTGAAGGCGGCGATGGCCGATCCCGAGGGGGCGCGGGCCCGCCTTGCGCGTGTCTTCATGGAGCGTATTCTGCCCGAGCATTCCTCGCTGCTCGTGCAGGCCAAGGCCGGTGCGGCGCAGCTCTATGATCTCAGCGCCGAGGACCTCCTTTCCGCATGACCTCTTCCCAATCGCGCCCGGCCGATCCGGGCATCCGCTTCCCGCATGAAAACCCGCCCGAGATGGGCGCGGCCATCGAGGTCGCGCCGGGCGTCCTGTGGATGCGGCTGCCGCTGCCGATGGCGCTCGATCACGTCAATGTCTTCGCCCTCGACGACGGCGATAGCTGGACGCTGGTCGATACCGGCTTCTCGGATGCCAAGACCAAGGCGGCATGGACGGCCCTGATGGCGGGTCCGCTGGCCGGCAAGCCGGTGCGCCGGTTGATCGTCACGCATCATCACCCCGACCACGTCGGCCTTGCCGGCTGGTTCCAGTCGGTGCACGGCGTCGAGCTGGTGACCACCCGCACCTCTTGGCTGTTCGCGCGGATGCTGATGCTGGATGCGCATGACAAGCCGGTGCCCGAGACCGTCGCTTATTGGCGCGGCGCGGGGGTGGATGAGGCCGAGATCGAGCGCCGGCTGACCGAGCGGCCCTTCAACTTCGCCGATGTCGTCGACCCGATGCCGCTGGGCTATACCCGCGTGGCCGAGAACGACACGATCCGCATCGGCGGCCGGAACTGGGTCGTGCGCTGCGGCAATGGCCATGCGCCGGAACACGCGACGTTCTGGAGCCTCGACGATGATCTGGTGATCGGCGGCGACCAGCTGTTGCCGGGGATCAGCGCCAACCTCGGCGTCTACGCGACCGAGCCCGAGGCCGATCCGGTCGGCGAATGGATCGACAGCTGCAACCGGCTCGCCACCTTCGCCGAAGAGCGTCACTACGTTCTGCCCGGCCACAAGCTGCCGTTCACCGGCCTGCCCCTGCGTCTGCGCATGATGGTGGAGAACCATATCGGCGCGCTCGACCGCTTGGAGGCCTATCTGACCGAGCCCAAGACCGCCGCGCAGTGCTTCCTGCCGCTGTTCAAGCGCGAGATCACCGGCCCCTCGGCCGGGATGGCGCTGGTCGAGGCCGTGGCGCATCTCAACAACCTGCTCAAGCATGGCCGCGTCACGCGTCAGCGCGACGACCGTGGGGCATGGTTGTGGCAGGCGACGGCCTGACCCCCAGACTGACCCGGCGCGCCCTTGTTCTGGGCGCGCTGGCCCTCGGGGCCTGCGCCCGCGTGACCCATGGCGAACTGCCCGAACCCTTCGGTGCGCCGGTGACGACCCCGCCCGCCCTGCGCGTGGTGATTTTCGAGATCCAGCAACCCGATCTGCCTTTCCATACGGGCCTCGTGATCCGGACGGCGGGCGAGACGATGATCCTCGATCCGGCCGGGGAATGGGAGCCGGGGCATCTGCAATGCACCCGCGACGGGCAGGTTCTGCGCCGCATCACGCCCGAATTGGAGCAGGCCTATCTGACCCGCGACGGGATCGGCTATTTGCCCGACAGCTGGACTACCCATGTAGTCGACATCCCTGTCCCCGCCGCCACCGCCGCGCTGGCGGCCGAGAGGGCGCTGGCTGTCGGGCCGGTTCTGCCCCTGCAATGCGCGACGACGGTCAGCACGCTGTTGGCCTCGCTGCCGGAGTTTGACGAGATCGAACCGGGCTGGATCACGGCGGATCTGCTGCGCGCGCTCGTGTTGCGACCGGGCGTCAGTTACCTGCGGCTCGAGGCCGCATCGGCACAAGGCGGGTGACAGCCTTTCCGCCATCGGCTAAGGACTGGAAAAACGCGCATTACGGGAGACAGAGCCATGGCGCATGAGCACGGCAAAATGGACATCACCACGCAAGAGAAGACCTTCAACGGCTTCATCAAGTTCACGATCTGGGGCGCCGCGATCTCGATCGGCATCCTGATCTTCATGGCTCTGGCCAACGCCTGATCGCGCGGCGTCGGCCGGGCGACACCCGGCTGTCACGCACAGCCTGTAACCGGGCGCCTGAGACGCCCGGTTTTTCATGCGCCCGCCCTCACCGGCTGATCAAGCGGGCCGATCCGCAGGAGATCCCATGCCTCTGCTGACCCGCCTTCTGGCCGTCCTGTCGCTACTCGTGCTGGCCGCCTGTTCCACCAAGCCCGTCGTTTGGGCCCCGGAGGAAGCCGTGCAGGCCGCGCGCTATCAGGCCGGCGCGCCCTACGAGATCGTGCTGTTCAACGTCATCACCAATGACAACCGCGCTCGCGGCGAGCATTCGGCGCTGATGATCAATGCCCCCAGCCAGCGCGTGCTGTTCGACCCGGCCGGCACCTGGACCCATCCGGCCGCGCCCGAGCGTCACGATGTCCATTATGGCTTCGACGAGGCGCAGCTCTATCGTTACACCTATTACCACGCGCGCCGCACCCACCATGTGCTGACCCAGACCCTGCAGGTCTCGCCCGAGACGGCGGAATACATCCTGCGGCTGGCGGAACAGCAGGGGCCGGTGCCGGATGGTTTCTGCGCCAAGTCGATCATCGCGATCCTGCATCAGGTGCCCGGGTTCGAATGGATCGAGGACGGGTTCTACCCCAACGCCCTGTCCGAGCAATTCGCCACCATCCCCGGCGTGCGCGAGGAGCGGATCTATTCCGACGCCGAGCCCACGGAACGCCAGCAATACACGCAATGAAAAACGGGGCCGCGAGGCCCCGTTCTTCGTTTCACGCTCAGGCCGATCAGTGCCCGGTGATCAGCACCATGGCCACCAGCGCTGCGGCGCCGGCGCCCATCGCCCAGATCGCCTTCTTCGACCACAGCCCGACGGCCAGCGTCACCAGAACGGCGACCAGCGTTGGCAGATCGGGCAGGGCCTCGCCCTCGTTCGGCAGCAACACGGCCGGGGCCATGAGGCCGGGGATGACCGCGACGGGGGTATAGCGCAGCAGGCGCAGCACCCATTCCGGCATCGGCTTGCGCCCGATCAGCCCGAGGAACGAGAAGCGCAACACGAAAGTGCCGATGCCGAGGCCGATGATGATCAGCCAGATGGTGGAATTCGACATCGTCATGGCTTCACCCAACGGTTGGTGCGGACCAGCCAGACCTCGACCGCGGCGCCGACGGCCATGGCGGCAAGGGCGGCGATCAGCAGGCCGAGGTTATAGGGCAGGAATGCCAGCACCAGCGCGCCCACGACCGAGGTCAGCGCGGCGGCCACATGCGCCAGCGTCCGCAGCATCGGGCCGATGAGGGCGATGAAGGCGATGGGCACGGCCGCGCCCAGCGGGATCCACTCGGGGATCTGGTTGCCCAGCACGGCGCCGGCCAGCGTGCCCAGATACCAGACCGGGCAGATCAGCGCGATGACCCCGAAGTAGTAAGCCACTTTCACCGGCACCGGCCAATCCGGCCTTTCCTCGTAGCGCAGGATCGAGGTCGCATAGGCCTGATCCACCATGAGATAGGCCACCAAGGCGCGCTGCCAGACCGGGGCCGCGCCAAGATGCGGCGTCAGCGAGGCCGAATACATTGCCATACGCAGGTTCACTGCCAGCGCGGTGATCAGGATAATTGCCGTGGGCGCGTTCTCGGTCATCAGCTGGATCGCGGTCAGCTGCGCCGCGCCGGCGATGACGGCGATGGAAAACGCCATGGTCTGCAGGACGTCGAGCCCCGCCTCCGTGGCCACCACGCCGAACACGAGACCGAAGGGCCCCACGATCAGGATGAAGGGCCCGCCGTCGCGGACGCCCTGCCAGAAAGACTGGCGGGGCGTGGGATGGTCCGTCATTGTCGTCTCAATCTATCCGAAGATGCCGGTCACCCGGCCTAGAAGCATGAAGGCCCGCGCGGTGCGGGTCTCGGCGAATTGCGCGATCTCGCCGTCCGAGGCCTGAGCCTCGAACACGGCGAAGCGGCGGTCGAAAGTACGCAGGAAATGGTGCGCTGCTTCGCGAAAACCAGTGTCTGCGCGCATCCGGGCATAGGTCAGCGCCAGAGACGAGCGATCCCGGACCCCGCCCAGAGCCGCGACCTCGGGGCCGCGGGCGCCAAGGGCGAAGGCGCGCCAGACCTCGGGGCGGGCGCGGTCGGGGCGCAGGTCATCCATGTAGATGCCTTCTTGCGACAGCGTGGTCAGCACCGATTGCGCGGCCCGCACGAGGATCGCGGTGCCGTGGTCGTCCAGCGCCCGGCGCAGGGCCGCGAAGCCCTCGGTATCATGCTCGGTCTCGGGGAAGTTCAGCGCACGGATGAAATCGGCGGGGCGCAACGGGTCCGGCGCAGGCTCAGGATTGTCGAGCGCCAGCGCGGGCTGCGTGCCGTCCGGCAGGTCCTCATCCGCCTCGTCGGTCGAGGGGGCAGGGCGCGGAATGCGGCGGGTCGAGAACATCGCCGCCCGTTCCTCGGCGGCCTTCTGAGCGGCGGCGATCTCGTCGAGCTTTTCCTCGACCGTGGGCTTGAGGCCCAGACCGGCGGCCTGCTGTTCGCGGATCCAGCCTCGGCGCATGCCTTCGACGGTGGCTTCCAGACGCAGGCTCTCGTCGCGCATCTGCCGCGCCGCTCGCAGCACCAGAACGGCCAGCCAGATCAGTGCGACGGGCAGGAAAACGGCCAGCGCCACGACCACCAGCCCCAGCGTGTCGGACAGGGCCATGCCCTGATTGCCCAGCACGAGGAAGGCGGCGATCAGCAGGCCCAACCACGCCAGCGACAACAGGAAGGCGAGGAGTTCGGCCGCGACGCGCCGGCCTTCGCGGCCCCCGGCTTTCGCGGGGCCATCCGACGCCACGACATCGCCCGAGGCGGCCGCGGGCTGCGGCCGGTCTTCGGGCTGTCTGTCATGCTCGGGGACCTGCGACATGGCCGCAGGTCAGCGATAGACGATCGAGAGGACCTCGTAGCTGCGCTCGCCACCCGGGGTGCGGACCTCGACCGAATCGCCTTCGTCCTTGCCGATCAGCGCGCGCGCCAGCGGCGACTTGATGTTCAGCAGGTTGTTCTCGATATCCGCCTCGGCCTCGCCGACGATTTGGTAGGTCTTTTCCTCGTCGGTGTCCTCGTCGACGATGGTGACTGTGGCGCCGAACTTGATCGAGCCCGACAGCTTGGTCGGGTCGATGACTTCGGCGCGGCCGATCAGGCCTTCGACTTCCTTGATGCGACCCTCGATGAAGCTCTGCTTCTCGCGGGCGGCGTGGTATTCCGCATTCTCCGACAGGTCGCCATGCTCACGCGCCTCGGCAATCGCCCGGATCACGGCCGGACGTTCGACGGATTTCAGGGTGCGCAGCTCCGCATCGAGGGCATCGAAGCCACGGCGGGTCATGGGGATCTTTTCCATAGTCTCTCACACGCAAATGAAAACGCCCTCGGCCATGGGCCGGGGCTGCTCGCTTCGTTCCTCTCTACCTGACAGCAGGCCGCGCCGAATTGCAAGCCCCGCGCAATCTGGTCGGCGGGCAGCGCCGCCTGCGGAAAACCTGCGCTCGGAGGACGGATTTCCACCGAAATACGCCGCGATCCTCTGGGCGCGCGCTGCAAAGCATGATCTGTTGCGTTGCAGCATCCTGACGCCCCGTTTCCATTGACCGAAGCAAGGCCGAACGGTATCCACCACGAAACAAAATTGCGCCAAATGGCAGCCCAGAAGACCTAAGGAGCCACCATGTCCGTTATCGAACGCGAATCGATGGAGTATGACGTCGTCATCGTCGGCGCCGGTCCCGCCGGCCTGTCGGCGGCGATCCGTCTCAAGCAGCTCGATCCGGATCTCAGCGTCGTGGTGCTGGAGAAGGGCTCGGAAGTGGGCGCGCATATCCTGTCGGGCGCTGTGCTGGACCCCTCGGGCCTGAACCGCCTGATCCCCGACTGGAAGGAAAAGGGCGCGCCGCTGAACGTGCCCGTGAAGCATGACAACTTCCTCATGCTGGGCGAGGCGGGTTCGCTGCGCATCCCGAACTTCCCGATGCCGCCGCTGATGAACAACCACGGCAATTACATCGTTTCGATGGGCAATGTCTGCCGCTGGATGGCCGAACAGGCCGAGGAACTGGGCGTCGAGATCTTCCCGGGCATGGCCGCGTCGGAACTGATCTACGAGGGCACCCGCGTGAAGGGCGTCGTCGCCGGCGTCTTCGGGCTGGAGCCCGATGGCTCGATCGGTGAGAACACCGAAGTCGGCATGGAGCTGCACGGCAAATACGTCTTCATCGCCGAGGGCGTGCGCGGGTCGCTGGCCAAGGAACTGATCGCGAAATACGAGCTGTCGAAGGGCCATTGCCCGCAGAAATTCGGCCTCGGCATGAAAGAGATCTGGGAGATCGACCCCGAGAAGCACCGCGAGGGCACCGTCACCCACACGATGGGCTGGCCGCTCGGTGGCAATGCGGGCGGCGGCTCGTTCATCTACCATTTCGAGAACAACCAGATCCTGATCGGCTTCGTGGTTCACCTGAACTACAAGAACCCGAACCTGTACCCGTACATGGAATTCCAGCGCTTCAAGCACCATCCGGTCGTGGCCGAGCTGCTGAAAGGCGGCAAGCGCGTGGCCTATGGCGCTCGCGCGATCTCGGAAGGCGGCTACCAGTCGATCCCGAAGATGACCGTGCCGGGCGCGGTGCTGTTGGGCTGCTCGGCCGGCCTCGTGAACGTGCCGCGCATCAAGGGCAACCACAACGCCATGCATTCGGGCATCGAAGCCGCCGAGGCCGCCTATGAGGCGATCAAGGCCGGCCGCGAGGGCGACGAGCTGCCGATCTACGAAGAAAACGTCCGTGGCGGCGTGATCGGCAAGGACCTGAAGAAGGTCCGCAACGTGAAGCCGATGTGGTCCAAATGGGGCCTGTTCCCCTCGCTGGCGCTGGGCGGTCTGGACATGTGGACCAACACGCTGGGCTTCTCGCTGTTCGGCACCCTGCGCCACCGCATCAACGATGCGAAGGCGACGGGCGAGGCCAAGGATTACAAGGTCATCGACTATCCGAAGCCCGATGGCGTCCTGTCCTTCGACCGGCTGACCAACGTGTCCTACTCGGCTACGAACCACGAGGAAAGCCAGCCCTGCCACCTGAAGCTCAAGGACCCTTCGATCCCGATTCAGGTCAACCTGCCGAAGTTCAACGAGCCGGCGCAGCGCTATTGCCCGGCGGGCGTCTACGAAGTGGTCGAGAAAGAGGGCAAGCCCGAGTTCGTGATCAACTTCCAGAACTGCGTCCACTGCAAGACCTGCGACATCAAGGATCCCAGCCAGAACATCAACTGGACCACGCCGCAGGGTGGGGACGGCCCCAACTACCCGAACATGTGACCCGGATCGCGCGGGCGTGAACATTCATGCCCGCGCCTGCCGGCCCCTTGCATTGCCCTCGGGGAATCGGGCCGCTACATCTTGGGGGCATGCATCGCCAAACGCGCGGGAGAACGCCTTGCCCCTGTTCCAGACCCTCCGCCCGGCCGCTCTGGCTGTCGCCCTGACCTCGGTTCTGGCGCTGACGCCGCAAAGCGGACAGGCCCAAGGGGAGGCCGGCGCCTTCCTCGCCGCCCGTCAGGCCAGCCTGATGAGCGACTATGCCGCCTCGATCCCGTATCTGGCACGCCTCTATACCATCGACCCGCAGAACCCCGGCACGCTGGAGGCGCTGGTCGTAGCCGCCTTCTCGGTCGGGCAGAGCGACTTGGCGCGCGACCGGGCCGAGGATCTCTACGCGCTCGATCCGCTGAACCGGGCGGCGGCGATGGTGCTGCTGTCGCAAGCCTTTCTCGAGGGCGATTATGCCCGCGCGCAACAGATCGCCAGCTCCGACGCGCCGATCCATCCGCTGATTGCCGGGCTGGCGCAGGCCTGGGCCCATCTGGGCGAGGGCCGCATGTCCGAGGCGCTGGACGTGCTGGACCGGGTTGCCGCCCTCGACGGGATGGCGCCCTTTGCCAATTACTGCCGGGCCATGGCGTTGGCGCTGGTCGGCGACATCGAAGGCGCCGTCGCGGTGCTGGAAGACCCCGAGGCCAGCGTGGCCGCCGGTCTGAACCGCCGCGGCTTTGTCGCCTATGCCCAGCTGTTGGGGCAGGCGGACCGTTTCGATGACGCGCTGGCGCTGATCGACACCGTGTTCCTCGGCAATGCCGACCCCAAGGTCGAACGCATGCGCGCCGCTTTCGAGGCGGGTGAGGCCCTGCCGTTCGATGTCGTCTCGTCCCCCGCCGAGGGCATGGCCGAGGTCTTCTCGGTGATGGCGGGTGCGATGAACAGCTCGCAGAACCCGGTCGAGGCGCTGATCTACGCGCAGGCGGCAGTGCTGGTGAACCCGCGCCTGACGGACAGCCAGTTGCTGATCGGTCAGGTCTTCGAACAGCTTGAGCAACCGCAGATGGCGGCCGAAGCCTATGCGGCCATCCCCGCCGATGACGTGTTCGGCAACGCCGCCCGGATGGGGCGCGCGCAGGTGCTGGAAAGCCTCGGTCGCATGGACGAGGCGCTTGCCGATCTGACGCAGATGGCCGCCGATCATCCCGAAAGCTATGCCGCGCATTCGGTTCTGGGCGACTTCCTGCGTCGCGACGGGCAGGCCGAGGCCGCGGCACAGGCCTATACCGAAGCCATGGCGATCCTCACGGCGCAGGGTCTTCAGCCGGATTGGCAGCTGTGGTTCTCGCGCGCGGTGGCGCATGAGCGGGCCGGCAATTGGGACGGGGCCGAGGCCGATTTCCGGGCCGCTTTGGCCATCGTGCCCGATCAGCCGACCGTGCTGAACTACCTTGGCTATTCGCTGATCGAGCGGGGCGAGAAGCTGGATGAGGCGATGGAAATGATCGAGCGCGCCGTCGCGGGCGATCCCGACAGCGGCTATATCCTCGACAGCCTCGCCTGGGCCTTGTACCGCCTCGGCCGTTATGACGAAGCCGTGCCGCATATGGAGCGCGCGGTCGAGATGGCCGCCGTGGACCCGATCCTGAACGACCACCTCGGGGACGTCTATTGGGCCGTGGGTCGTCTGCGCGAGGCGCGTTTCCAATGGCGCCGGGCCTTGTCCTTCGCGCCCGCCGATGACCTCGACGAGGAGCGTCTGCGGCGCAAGCTGGAGGTCGGGCTGGACGTCGTCCGCTCGGAAGCCGGGGAGCCGCCGCTGCACCCCGATGCGGAGAGCCCGACGCAGTGACCACCGGCCTTGTCGGCCGGTTGGCACCGGCCAAGATCAACCTCACCCTGCATGTCACGGGGCGCCGCGCCGACGGCTATCACTTGCTCGATTCGCTGGTGGTCTTTGCCGAGGCCGGTGATCGGCTGACGCTGACGCCGGGCACCGGATTGTCGCTGGAGCTGACCGGCCCGCGCGCCCCCGCGCTGGCGGTGGAGCCCGACAACCTCGTGCTGCGCGCCGCGCGGCTGATGGGGGCTGACGGCGCTGCGTTCACATTGGAGAAAAACTTGCCGGTGGCCTCAGGCATGGGCGGCGGCTCGTCCGATGCCGCGACCGCGATCCGCCTGCTGGCCGAGGCTCAGGGCCAGTCCTTGCCGGGGATCGAGGCGCTGATGCGGCTGGGTGCGGACCTGCCGGTCTGCATGGCGGCCCCGTCGCCGTCGCGCATGCGGGGGCTGGGTGAGCGGATCGAGGCCGTCTCGGGCGTGCCGGCCCTGTGGCTGCTGCTGGTTAATCCGGGGCAGGGGCTGTCCACGCCCGCCGTGTTCAAGGCGCTGCAAACGCCCGATAATCCGCCGATGCCCGAGGTCTTGCCGCGCTGGCCCGACGCCGCCGCGCTGTGCGACTGGCTGGAGGGGATGCGCAACGACCTGCAACCGCCGGCCATGGCGCAGATGCCTCAGATCCGCGCGTTGCTTGATGAGATTGCCGCGCAGGAGGGGTGCCTGCTCTCCCGGATGACCGGTTCGGGCGCCACCTGCTTCGGGGTGTTCGACAGTGCCGAGGCGCTGCAACGCGCCGCCCTGTCGCTGGAGGCACCGGGCCGCATCGTGCTGCCGACCCGGAGCTTTCCGTCGGAAGACTGACCGTCGCTCAGTTCACCCGCGCGACCACGAAATCCGCCAGATCGGCCAACAGGCCTTTCAGCGGATGCTCGGGCACCGGGGCCAAGGCGGCTTTCGCCTGCTCGGCCCAATCCAGCGCGGCCTGACGCGTGCTCTGAAGCGTGCCGTGCTTGGCCATCAGCGCCATCGCCTGCTGCAGATCGCCGTCCTGCTGCTGGCCCTTGCCGATCGTGCGCTCCCAGAAGGCGCGCTCCTCGGCATCGGCCGCGGCGATGGCGCGGATCACCGGCAGGGTCAGCTTGCGCTCGCGGAAATCGTCGCCGAGGTTCTTGCCGATGCCGTCGCCGGCCCCGCCGTAATCAAGGTAATCGTCGACGATCTGGAAGCAGATCCCCAGCGCATCGCCATAATCGAACATCGCCTGCACCTGCGCCTCGGGCGAGCCGGCGATCACCGGACCCACCTGTGTCGCAGCCGAGAACAACGCGGCGGTCTTGCCACGGATCACCTTCATATAGGTGTTTTCGGTCGTGGCGATGTTCTGCGCGGCGGTCAGCTGCAGCACCTCACCCTCGGCAATCACCGCAGCGGCGTTCGACAGGATGGTCAGCGCGCGCAGATTGCCGGGCTCGACCATCAGCTGGAAGGCGCGGGCAAAGAGGTAGTCGCCGACCAGCACCGAGCTCTTGTTGTCCCACAAAAGGTTCGCGGTCGGACGGCCCCGGCGCTGGGCACTTTCATCGACCACGTCGTCATGCAGCAGCGTCGCGGTGTGGATGAATTCGACCGTCGCGGCCAGCTTCACATGGTCCTCACCGGTGTAACCGCACAGCCGCGCGGCGGCGAGGGTCATCATCGGACGGATGCGCTTGCCACCGGCCTCGATCAGATGCGCGGTCACCTCGGGGATGCGCGGCGCATTCTCCGAGGCCATGCGGTCCCGGATCAGCGCGTTGACGCTGGCCATGTCATCGGTCAGAACCCGCGACAGGGCTTCGAGCGGGCTGACGGCGGTGACATTCATCGGCGGCTTGCCTCTGCTTTGACAAGCCATGGGGCTTGCCGTTTAGTGACGTGATGAAAGAACTGCTGCGCACGACCGATCCGACGGTCATTCCCTTTGCAACGGCCCTTCTTGCGGCCGAAGGTATAGAGGCGTTTGCCGTGGACGTCCATATGAGCGCGCTGTCCATCGTGCCGCAGAGACTGCTGGTTCGGGACGAAAATCTCTTCATGGCCAAGGCGATCCTTCGCGACAACGGTGTAGCTGTCGATGGGTGACGAAGCGCTGACGCGCGACATCTTTCTGGGGGGAAAGCTGGCCATCTGGCAGCCGCGCGAAGGCTACCGCGCGGCGACCGATCCGGTGCTTCTGGCCGCCGCCGTGCCGGCGCTGTCCGGCCAATCGGTGCTGGAGCTGGGATGCGGCGCCGGCGTGGCCCTGCTGGCCCTTGGGCGCCGCGTTCCCGGGCTGGCCCTGCACGGGGTCGAGCGGCAGGAAAGCTATGCCGCGCTTGCCCGTCGCAATGCTGGTGAGAACAGTTTGCGGGCCGAGGTGGCCGTGGCCGATCTGACCGGCTTGCCGGCGCCGCTGCGCATCGGCTTCGATCATGTGATGGCCAACCCGCCGTATTACCGCCCCGGCTCACCCGCCGCGCGCGATGCAGGCCGGGCGCAGGCCCTGCGCGAAGAGACGCCGCTCTCCGATTGGATCGCGGCGGGGCTGAAACGGGTGAAGCCGGATGGCTATCTGACGATGATTCACCTCGCCGACCGGCTGCCGGACATCCTCTGTGCGCTGTGGGGGAAGGCGGGGCTGGTGGTGCGTCCCATCGCCGCGCGACAGGGGCGCGAGGCCGGCCGGGTTCTGGTTCAGGCCCGCAAGGGGCGCAAGTCCCCGTTCCGCCTGTTGGCCCCGTTGGTCATGCACGAGGGCGAGTCGCATCTCGGCGACCGCGACGATTTTTCGCTGTCCGCGCGGGCAGTGCTGCGCGATGGCGCGGCACTGGACTGGAGTTGATCCGGCCACTCGGCCCGTTCCCGCCGGTTGCGCAAAATTGCTGCAATTCTCCTTCGGGTTTCGTGTGACAAAACGATGAAGATATGGTGCACTGGTGACACGGAAACCCGTAACAGGAGGATACAAATGTCGCTGACTTCGCATCTTCAGGAACTGCGCCGCCGCCATCAAAGCCTTTCGGATCAGGTCGAACAGGCACAGCGAGCACCCGGCGTAGACGACATGACAATCGCCGAAATGAAGAAGCAGAAGTTGCGCCTGAAGGAGGAAATCACCCGTCTTGCGACGGTGTGACGTCTGACTGACTGACGCGCGACGCGCCTTTGGATCCGGCGCGCGCGGCAAGGATCGCGCCGCCGGTGATCAGCAAGGCGGCCATTGCCAGCGACAGGCTGGCATTGGCCATCCCCGCCAAAACCAAGACCAGCGTGGACAGCAGCGGCGCGGCATAGGATGCCGTTCCCAGAAGCTGGATGTCCCCGCCCTTCACTCCGATATCCCACGTGTAGAAGGCCAGCCCCACCGGGCCCAGGCCCAGACCGATCACGGCCAGCCAACCCAGCGTGTCTACGGGCCAGAGTGTAGGCTCCAGCGCCGTATGGCTGATCGCCGACAGAAGCGCCGTCAGCAAGCAGTTGACGGCCACCGCCGCCGTGGGCACGCCCTTCAACCGGCGCGATCCCAGCGAATACCCGGCCCAGGTCAGCGCCGCGACGAAGGCCACGCCATAGCCGGCCATGGCCCCGGACATCGAGCCGATGCCTCCGGCCACGATCAGGGCTGCGCCGAAGAAGGCCAGCACCGCCCCGGCGACATGGCCGGCGCGCAGCTGCTCGCCCGGCATCAGCCCTGAGAACAGGACGATGAACAGGGGCCACAGGTAGCAGATCAGCCCGGCCTCGGCCGCCGGAGCCATGCGCAGCGCGGTGAAATACAGTAGATGGTAGCCGAAAAGTCCCAGCGTGCCAAAAACATAGGCCTTCAGCGGCACCGCGCGAAGTTGACCCAACCCGCCCGTCACGCCCAGCCAGATCATGCCGACCGTGCCGCCGATGCCAAAGGTCAGCGCATTCAGCAGAAGCGGCGGGACCGGGTCCGAGGCCACGGTGAACAGCGCCAGCAACGCCCAAAGCGCCACCGCCGAAAAGCCGACCAAGGTTGCCTTTTGCCGATCCATCGCCCGCCCTTCCCGCTGATCACCCGGCCACAGCTATACGGCGCGACCGGGTTGGGGCAAGGCAGGACGGAAAAAGGGCAGGGCGACCCGTGGCCGACCTGCCCTCTTCTTTCGCGTGAAGCGCCTCAGACGAAGAATTGCGCGCCGTTCGCGCTGATCGTCGAGCCGTTTACGAAGCCCGCGTCGTCCGAGACGAGGAACTTCACGCAGCGCGCGATTTCCTCGGGCTCGCCCAGACGCCCAGTCGGGATCTGCGCGATGATCGATTCGCGCACCTTCTCCGGCACGGCCATGACCATCTCGGTGGCGATATAGCCCGGGCAGATGGCGTTGGCGGTGATGCCGAAGCGCGCGCCTTCCTGTGCCAGCGACTTCACGATGCCCAGATCGCCCGCCTTGGTCGCGGCATAGTTCACCTGACCGAACTGGCCCTTCTGCCCGTTGATCGAGCTGATGACGACCACGCGGCCGAACTTGCGCTCGCGCAGGCCCGGCCAGATCGGGTGCACAGTGTTGAAGACGCCCGTCAGGTTGGTGTCGATCACCTGCTTCCACTGATCGGGGGTCATCTTGTGGAACGGCGCGTCGCGGGTGATGCCGGCGTTGGCGACGACCACGTCAATCGGGCCCAGTTCGGCCTCGACAGCCTCGATCCCGGCCTTGGAGGCGTCGTAATCCGCGACGTTCCACTTGTAGGTCTTGATGCCGGTCTCGGCGGTGAAAGCAGCCGCGGCCTCATCATTGCCGGCATAGTTCGCCGCGACGGTATAACCCGCGTCTTTCAAAGCCTTGGAAATTGCCGCGCCAATGCCGCGCGAGCCACCGGTGACCAGTGCAACCCGTCCCATATAATCCTCCTTCGGAATGCTCTTGTAATTCTGTTATCGAAAGTAAAAGGCGGGCGCAACATTGTTGCGCCCGCCTTGCTGCTCTGTCGCAGGTCAGGGACGCTTCAGCGCTCGAGGCACATGGCGACGCCCATGCCGCCGCCGATGCACAGCGTGGCCAGACCCTTCTTCGCGTCGCGGCGCTTCATCTCGAACAGCAGGGTGTTCAGGATGCGCGCGCCCGAGGCGCCGATCGGGTGACCGATGGCGATGGCGCCGCCGTTCACGTTCACGATCTCGGGGTTCCAGCCCATGTCCTTGTTGACCGCGCAGGCTTGGGCCGCGAAGGCCTCGTTCGCTTCGACGAGGTCCAGATCGGCGGCGTTCCAGCCGGCCTTGTCCAGCGCCTTGCGCGACGCGAAGATCGGGCCCACGCCCATGATCGCCGGGTCGAGGCCGGCGGTCGAATAGGAGGCGATGCGCGCGAGCGGGGTCAGGCCACGGCGCGCGGCTTCCTCTTCGGTCATCAGCATCACAGCGGCGGCGCCGTCGTTGATGCCCGAGGCGTTGGCCGCGGTGACCGAGCCGTCCTTGGTGAAGGCCGGGCGCAGTTTCTGCATGCTTTCCAACGTCGCGCCGTGGCGGATGTATTCGTCCTTGTCGACGATCATCTCGCCCTTGCGGGTCTTGATGGTGAAGGGGATCACCTCATCGTCGAACTTGCCGGCTTTCTGGGCCGCTTCGGCCTTGTTCTGCGAGCCGAGGGCGAATTCGTCCTGCTGCTCACGCGAGATCTGCCATTGCTCGGCGACGTTCTCGGCGGTCTGACCCATGTGGTAGCCGTTGAACGCGTCCCAGAGACCGTCCTTGATCATCGAATCGATGAGCTTCACGTCGCCCATCTTGGTGCCGGCGCGCAGATGCTGGACATGCGGCGAGAGCGACATGTTCTCCTGGCCCCCGGCGATGACGATGTTCGCATCGCCCAGTTGGACATGCTGGGCACCCAGCGCAACCGCGCGCAGGCCCGAGCCGCACACTTGGTTGAGACCCCAAGCCGAGGCTTCCTTGGCGAGACCGGCGAGGATCGCGGCCTGACGCGCGGGGTTCTGGCCCTGACCGGCGGTCAGCACTTGGCCGAGGATGGTTTCCGCGACTTCCGCCTTGTCGATGCCGGCGCGCGCGACCACTGCTTCGATCACCGCGGCCCCCAGTTCGTGGGCGGGGGTGTTCGCGAAGCTGCCATTGAACGAGCCCACGGCAGTTCGGGCAGCGGATACGATCACGACATTGGTCATAGGGGCTCCTCTCGCGTAAGGCGGGCCCGTCGCGGGCCGCGCAACTTCACGAAGGTGTACGCCCCGCCCTCGGTCAAATCAATGCCGCAGTGCGGAAAACGCAGGCGAATCGCCCGTATTTGCGTCGTTAGCGCGACCTGTTTGCGCCCCCAACCGGCGTTAGCGCAGCCGTTAGCGCGCCCTCAATCCGGGGCGCGCCATTGAAGGAAAGGGGGCCGGGTTCGGCTTAGGCCAGCTTGCTGAGCCGAGAGGTCAGCCAAGGGGCCTCGGTCGCGGGGACGCCGTAATAATAGCCCTGAAGGCAGTCGAAGCCGATATCGATCAGGTAGCGCGCGTCCTCGGCGGTTTCGACCGATTCGGCGACGGTGAACATGTCGAAATGCCGGCCGATCGACACCAGCGCCTGAGCCAGCACCTGATTGTCCGGATCATTGGCGATGTTGCGGATGAACTGGCCATCGATCTTGATGATGTCGAAGTAGAAGTCCTTCAGGTAGCGGAACGCCGTGTAGCCCGCGCCGAAGTCATCAAGGGCAAAGCAGATGCCGCGCGCCTGCATGTCGGCCATGAACACGGTTACCAGATCCGGCATCACCATGGCGGAGCTTTCGGTGATCTCCAGGATCAGACGCTCGGCGACCGAGGGATCGGCCCGCAGGCCCCGCTCCAGCACGGCCAGCCATTGCGGATAGCCGATGGACCGGGCGGACATGTTCACGCTGAGTCGGATCGACGGCTCCTTGGCCAGCGCGGCCAGGCCCAGCTCCAGCGCCAAGCAGTCGATGCGGCGGCCGAGTTCATGCGTCTCCACCTCGCCCATGAAATCGCGGGCAGGGATCACGCGGCCCTTGTCATCCAGAATGCGGATGAAGGCCTCATAGAACGCGGCGCGATTGGTCATCCGCGCCTGCACGACGGGCTGATAGGCCAACATCGCGCGCTTTTCGTCGAGGGCCTTGCGCACCATCTCGATCGTCTGCTGCTGGCGCATGCGATCGGCGACGGAGAGCGGGCTGTCCAGCCCGTCTTCGGGCAGGTTGGTCGAGGGGTCCATAGGCATCGAGCGAATCCTTCCGCACTTCTTGAGGCACCTTGCGTGAAAAGCCGTTAACCTCAGGTGAAGAGGGACGAGAAACTGACAATTGTATGCAGCTTTTCGCCCCTCCCGCCCCAACCCCGGCCCGGCGGCGCCGATTGCGCCTTGGGGCCCTCGGGCGTATACCGGCGCCGCAAGTGCAGGACCGGCAAAGGGGATGACGATGAGCGACGGCGCAAACAGCATGTGGGGCGGCCGCTTCGCCGGCGGCGTGGATGCCATCATGGAGGCGATCAACGCCTCGATCGGCTTCGACAAACGCATTTATGCGCAGGACATTGCCGGCTCGCGCGCGCATGCCGCGATGCTGGCCGCGACCGGTATCATCACCGAGGCCGATCACGCCGCCATCGACGCTGGCCTGCAACAGGTCAAGGACGAGATCGAGGCCGGCCAGTTCCAGTTCAAGACCGCGCTGGAAGACATCCACATGAACGTGGAGGCCCGTCTTAAAGAGATCATCGGCGAGCCCGCCGGCCGTCTGCACACCGCCCGGTCGCGCAACGATCAGGTCGCCGTCGATTTCCGTCTTTGGGTGCGCGATCAATGCGATGCGGCCATCACGGGCATCGACAGCCTGATGAAAGCCTTCCTCAAACAGGCCGAGGCCGGCGCGGATTGGGTCATGCCGGGCTTCACCCATCTGCAGACCGCGCAGCCGGTGACTTGGGGCCACCACATGCTCGCCTATGTTGAGATGTTGGCCCGCGACAAGTCGCGTTTCCAGGACGCCCGCACGCGGATGAACGAATGCCCGCTGGGCGCGGCCGCGCTGGCCGGGACCTCGTTCCCGATCGACCGCCACATGACCGCCAAGGCCTTGGGCTTTGACCGGCCGACGGCGAACTCGCTCGACAGCACCGCGGACCGCGATTTCGCGCTGGAATTCATGGCCGCCGCGTCGATCTGCGCCATGCACCTGTCGCGCTTCGCCGAAGAGCTGGTGATCTGGTCCTCGGCGCAGTTCCGCTTCGTGCGGCTGTCGGACAGCTTCACCACCGGCTCGTCGATCATGCCCCAGAAGAAGAACCCGGACGCCGCCGAGCTGCTGCGCGCCAAGATCGGCCGGATCTTCGGGGCCAATGTCGCGCTGATGATGGTGATGAAGGGCCTGCCGCTGACCTATTCCAAGGACATGCAGGAGGACAAGGAACAGGTCTTCGACGCCGCCGACAACCTGATGCTGAGCCTTGCCGCGATGGAAGGCATGGTCAAGGACATGAACGCCAACCGCGAGTCGCTGGCCGCCGCCGCCTCGTCCGGCTTCTCGACCGCGACGGATCTGGCCGACTGGCTGGTGCGCAGCCTGAACCTGCCGTTCCGCGACGCGCACCATGTCACCGGCTCGCTGGTGGCGCTGGCCGAGAAGAACGGGTGCGACCTGCCGGACCTGAGCCTAGCCGAGATGCAATCGGCGCATCCGGGCATCAACCAGGAGGTCTATTCCGTTCTGGGGGTCGACAACTCGGTGCGCTCGCGTGTTTCCTATGGCGGGACGGCGCCCGATGCGGTGCGCCAGCAGACCGCCCGCTGGAAGGAGATCCTGGGATGAAACTTGCGCTCTGGTCCGCGCTTGCGGGCCTAATGCTGCTCACGGCCTGCGGGGCAGGGGACCCTCCCTCCGCCCCCGGCTCGCCTGACCTTTCCAGCGTCTGGAACCCGGCCGGGTGAGGTTCCTGTGGCTGATCCTGGCGATCTGGGGCGCGGTGCATCCGATGTCCTGGTTCCTCGATTGGTTCGGTGAGCACGGTTTCACGCTGACCGGGATGGTTGCGGCCTGGCATGCCAATGCTGCGACCTCGGGCCTGTTCTGGGATCTGACGATCTCGGCCGTGGTGCTGACGCTCTGGGTTCTGGTCGAGGTCTCCCGGACCCGCCGCTGGAGTGGCCTTCTGGCAATCCCGGCGACGTTCTGTATCGGCGTCAGCTGTGGTCTGCCGCTTTACCTGTACCTCCGCGATGGCGGGGGGAATTCTTGAATTTCTGACAGCGCCGCGCGCGCATCCGGGGGCCCTGTGGACCATTTTCTCTATCGTGACGGGCATCTGTGTGCCGAAGATGTGCCGATGTCGGACATTGCCGCCGCTGTGGGCACGCCGTTTTATTGCTACTCGGCCGCGACCCTGACGCGCCATTTCCTGCTGTTCAAGGAAGCGTTGGAGCCGATGCCGTCGCTGGTGTGCTTCGCGGTAAAGTCGAACTCCAACGTTGCCGTGCTGAAGCTGCTGGGCGACCTCGGCGCGGGCATGGATGTCGTTTCCATCGGCGAATACCTGCGGGCCAAGGCGGCGGGCGTCCCGGGCGAACGGATCGTCTTCTCGGGCGTGGGCAAGACCCCGCAAGAGATGCGCATGGCGCTGGAAGGCGGCATTCGCCAGTTCAACGTCGAATCCGAACCCGAGCTGGAGGCGCTGTCCGCCGTCGCCTCGTCGATGGGTGTCGAGGCGCCGATCACCCTGCGTGTGAATCCGGACGTGGACGCGAAGACGCATGAGAAGATCTCGACCGGGCGCAAGGAAGACAAGTTCGGCGTGCCGATCTCTCGTGCGCGCGAGATCTACGCCCGCGCCGCCGCGCTGCCGGGGATCAAGGTCGTCGGCGTCGACATGCATATCGGCAGCCAGCTGACCGACCTCGCGCCGTTCGAAGCGGCCTATACCAAGATGCGCGGCCTCGTCGAAGCCCTGCGCGCGGATGGCCATACGATCGACCGGCTGGACCTCGGCGGGGGCTTGGGCATTCCCTACACCCGTTCGAACGAGGCGCCGCCGCTGCCGCTGGATTACGGCGCGATGGTCAAGCGCGTGCTGGGCGATCTGGGCTGCGAGATCGAGATCGAGCCGGGCCGCCTGATCTCGGGCAATGCGGGCATGCTGGTCACGCAGGTGATCTACCGCAAGTCCGCGGAAGAGCGGGAATTCCTGATCGTCGACGCGGCGATGAACGATCTGATCCGCCCGGCCATGTATGGCGCGCATCACGACATCATCCCGGTGATCGAGGCCGAGGCCGGCGTCCTGCCCGAGCCTTTCGACATCGTCGGCCCGATCTGCGAAAGCGGCGATACCTTCGCCAAGCAGCGCGCCTTGCCGCCGATGGCACCGGGCGATCTGGTCGCGTTCCGGTCGGCTGGCGCCTATGGCGCCGTGATGTCGTCGGAATACAACTCGCGGCCGCTGATCCCCGAGGTCATGGTGCAGGGCGATCATTTCGCCGTTATCCGCGCCCGCCCGACCTATGACGAGATGATTGCCCGCGATAGCATCCCCGCGTGGCTGTAGAGAGACGACAGAATGGCGGCTGAGAAAGACCCGCTGGCCCCCGCTGCGCGCGCGCTCCGCTGGACGCGCGCGGCGATGGTGCTGGAGCGGGTGATCCAGTCCCTGTGGCTGGCCGTCTCGCTCGCCATTCTGGCCGTGGCCCTCTGGGCCTTCGATCTGCACACCCGTCTGCCCGGTGATTCCGCGCTTTGGGTCGCGGGCGCCTTCGGCCTCGCCATCCTTCTGGCGCTGGGCGAGGGGCTGTGGCACTTCCGCTGGCCCACCCGGGCCGAGGCCGTCGCACGGCTGGACCGCACCCTTGCCGGCCGCCCCTTGAATGCGCTGACCGACCGGCAGGCGCTGGGCTCGGGCGATGCCGCCTCCGAGGCGCTGTGGCAGGCGCATCGCGCGCGGATGGAGCGCCTCGCCGCGACCGCCCGCCCGCAGCCCGCCGACCCCCAGATCACCCGGCGCGATCCCTATGGCGTGCGCCTCGTGGCACTGACGGCGGGGCTGATGGCAGTGTTGTTCGCCGTGCCGGGGCAGCAAGGTCCGCTGGCCGGCATGCCGGGCGCGGCCGGGGCCGCGATCGGTCCCAGCTGGGAAGGCTGGATCATCCCGCCCGCCTACACGGGCCGTCCGGGCCTCTATCTGAACGAGATCGAGCGCGAGACCTTCGAAGTGCCGCAAGGCAGCCGCATCGTGCTGCGCTTCTACGGCCAACCCGGCGCGCTGACGCTGGAGCAATCGCTCGACGCGGGCGTTACCGCCGATGACAGCGGGCAGGCGTTGGAATTCGACGCGCGCCATTCCGGGCGGCTGACGATCGATGGCCCCTCGGGGCGCAGCTGGCAGATCGCCGTGCAGCCCGATGCGGCGCCGGTGATCGAACCGACCGGCCCGATGGGACGCGGGCGCGGCGGCGTTGCCGAGCAGCCCTTCACCGCCACCGACGATTACGGCGTGCAGACCGGCGAGGCGGTGGTGACGCTGGACCTCGACGCCATCGATCGCCGCTATGGTCTCTCGGTCGTGCCGGAGCCGCGCGAGCCTCTGCACCTGTCGCTGCCGATGCCGATGACCGCCGCGCGCGAAACGGTGAGCGAAACGCTGCGCGAGGATCTGTCGCTGCACCCCTGGGCCAACATGCCCGTCGAGATTGCCCTGACCGCCACCGATGCCGCGGGTCAGACCGGCACCAGCCCTGCGCGCGAGATCGTGCTGCCGGGCCGTCGCTTCTTCGAACCCTCGGCCCGTGCGCTGATCGAATTGCGCCGTGACCTGCTGTGGAACCGGGACAACGCCCGCCGTTCGGCGATGCTGATGCGCGCCATGCTGCATGAGGGGCAGGAGGCCTTCCTGTTCCGCGGCGCCCCGGCGATGATCCGCGGCGCAGTGTCTTTCATCGAGACCCGCCTCGACGCCGGCACCTTTGATGGCGCCGCCCGCAATGAGTTGGCGCAGGATCTTTGGGACCTCGCCCTGCTGATCGAGGAAGGCGAGCTGGCCAATGCCCGTGAGCGTCTGCAACGCGCCCGCGACCGGCTGGCTGAAGCCATGGAGCGCGGTGCCGACGCGGCCGAGATCCAGGAGCTGATGGACGAGCTGCGCGAAGCCACCCGCGACTACATGGAGATGCTCGCCGAGCAGATGCCGGAGGAGGAGACCGATCAAGGCGACCAGCGCGACCGTGGGGGCGAGCAGGAAAGCCAATCGGTCACCCAGAGCCAGATCCAGGAGATGATGGACGCGATCCAGCAGGCCATGGAAGAGGGCCGGATGGACGACGCGGCCGAGATGATGGCTCAGCTCAACGCCCTGCTCGACAATCTGCAGATGCAGCGGGGCGAGGGTGGCGAATCGATGCCCGGTGGGCAGGCAATGGAGGGGCTTGGCGACACGCTGGGCGAACAGCAGGGCCTCGCCGACGAGACGTTCGAGGAGCTGCAGGACCAGTTCGGTCCCGATGGCCAGCCGGGCGACCAAAGCCAGCAGGGCGAGCCGGGCAAGGACCAGCAGGAGGCCATGCGCGAGCTGGCCGAGCGCCAGCGCCAGCTGCGCGAACAGCTCCGGGCGCAGCAGCTGGGCGAATTGCCGGGCGAGGGCACGAACGAGGGCGAACAGGGTCTGCAATCGCTCGAAGAGGCCGACCGGGCGATGAACGACGCCGCCCGTGCGCTGGAGGAGGGCGACATGCGGGGCGCGCTGGAGCGTCAGGCCGAGGCGCTGGAAGCCCTGCGCGAAGGCATGCGCAACTTCCGCGACGCGCTGGACGCCGATCAGCGGGAACGTGCGGCGACCGACGGCGAAAGCGACCAGCAGGCCGAAGGGCAGGGCACGGGCCGTGATCCGCTGGGGCGTGAGCTGGGCTCGACCGAGCAGGGCGGCGTCGGGCCGGGTCTGCCGGGAGAAGACCCGCGCGCCCGCGCCCGCGAGTTGCTCGACGAGATCCGTCGCCGTCAGGCCGAACGCGAACGGCCGGAAGACGAACGCGATTATCTCGGCCGTCTGATCGATCCGTACTGATCCCTCGACGGCGTTTCCGTCACAGAACCCACTGCGCCAAACGGGCGCAGGTGGCGCAATGCCGCACTGCGGCAAGGTGCCGGATGGGCGCGCGGCCTGCGAAAAGGCATATCACGGAAAAAGAAATACCCTGCGAAAACCAATAGCCGGCGCGCCTCTTTCGCTGCCGGCTGCGCGCCTGCCGCGCGTTGTCCCAAGACCGGAGTTTCCCATGGCCGCTGCCGATATCGCCTTCACCGCCTCGCGTCGGACCCGCAAACCCTTCGTCTACTCGCTGCCGATCATCGGCGGCATCGCCCGCGAATGGACCGAGGGCGACGCGGATTTCCCGCTTTACCTGATCGTTGCGCTGGTCTCGATCTGGGGGATCTCGATTGTCACCTGGGGCCTGCCCGCGCTGTTCCTGCCGGCGGTGTTCTTCTCGCCGGTGATGCTGTTCATCCTGGTGATGATCTCGCGCGGATAAAGGCCCTTGAATCCGGGCGCGACCGCCTGACGCCTTAAACTTCCCCCCGCACTGCGCTATCTCTGCCCCAAGCGAAGGAGAGAGCCATGCGGCAATCGGTGGATGTTCTGGTCTCGGGCGGTGGGGTCGCGGGCCTTGCGGCGGCGGCGGCCTTTGGCTCAGCCGGCTATTCGGTGATCTGCGTCGATCCCGCGCCGCCGGTGACCACGGGCGACGCGCCCGGCGCCGACCTGCGCACCACGGCCTTTCTGCAGCCCTCGATCCCGGTGCTGACCGAGGCCGGGCTCTGGGCGCGGCTCGAGCCCCATGCGATGCCGTTGCAGGTGATGCGCATCGTCGATGCCGGCGGGCCCGAGCCCGTCGCCCGCATCACCCATGATTTCAACGCGGCCGATGTCTCGGCCCAGCCTTTTGGCTGGAACCTGCCGAACTGGCTTTTGCGCCGCGAATTCGTGGCACGGTTGGCCGAGCTGCCGAATGTCGATTTTCGCCCCGGCACTGGGACAAAGCGGCTGTTCACCCGCGAACGCGAGGCGCTGGTGACCCTGTCCGACGACAGCCAGATCGCCGCGCGTCTGGTCGTGGGCGCCGATGGCCGCCATTCGCCGGTGCGCAAGGCGCTGGGCATCCCGGCCCATGTCACCCGCTATGGCCAGAAGGCGCTGGCCTTCGCCGTCACCCATCCCGAGCCGCACCAGAATGTCTCGACGGAGGTCCACCGCTCGGGCGGGCCCTTCACGCTGGTGCCGCTGCCGGATCATCAGGGCAAGCCCTGCTCGGCCGTGGTCTGGATGGAGACGGGGCCGGAGATCGAACGCCTCCGCGCCCTGCCGCGCGAGGAGTTCGAGGCAGCGATGAACGAACGCTCCTGCGGGCTGTTCGGCTGGCTGGAACAGGCGAGCAACCTGACGATCTGGCCGATCATCACCCAACACGCCGAACGCTTCATCGGCCAGCGCACGGCGCTGATCGCCGAGGCCGCGCATGTCGTGCCGCCCATCGGCGCGCAGGGGCTGAACATGAGCCTCGGCGACCTGACCGCGCTGATAGCCGTCTCGACACCCGAGACCCTGGGCGAGCCCGGCCCGCTTGAGGCCTACCAGCGCCGCCGCTGGCCCGAGGTGAAACTGCGCCTCGCCGGGGTGGATGCGCTGAACCGTGCCTCGATGATGGCCTCCCAACCCCTGCGCGACGCCCGCGCCGCGACCCTGCACGCGCTCTATTCGCTGGCGCCGGTGCGCAAGGGGCTGATGCAACTCGGGATCGGGATGCGCTGAAAGGGGAGGGGTTTCGCCCTCACCCGGCATGCCTCCGGCACGCAGGTCTCGGGCGACCAGAGATGTATAGGGGGGCCTCGCTTCGCTCGGCGCAGGGGGCTCTGCCCCCTCGGCTTCGCCTCCCCCCCGGGATATTTTCGGAACGAAGATGGGCAAGGTTTGACACAGGTACGCACCATTCGTCCTGAGCGTTCGCGCCTGTGCCTCACCTTGTTTCAAGTACTCATGCGAGGAATGGGCTCGGCGCGAAGGCATGTGTTTTCACTCTGCACAAATACGCATGCTGAGGCGCTCATTTCCGCGCCACGTCGGGAAGCCGGGCGCGGCGCCGGGCGGGCGGGCTTTACCGCCTTGGCGCGCGGGGTACACTCAGGGCAACAGCAGCCGGAGCAGACCCATTCCCGAGAAAGCCGCCACAAGCCTGCGCGCGCGCGTGTTCAACCTGATCGCGCAGATCTACCCTGAACACGACGCGGGGGCCCTCACCCGCGAGGTCATCGCCGCCTTCTGGCCCGAGGGCGGCGCCCGCCGGCAACGTCCGCGAAAGCCGTCGAACAACCTGTGGTCCGAGCGGGATGCGCTGGTCATTACCTATGGCAACTCGATCCTAGATGGCAGCCACAAGCCCTTGGACCTGCTTCTGGATTTCGTCGAGGCCCGGCTGAAGGGGGCGGTCAATGGCGTGCATATCCTGCCGTTCTTCCCCTATACCTCGGACGACGGCTTCGCGGTCACCGATTACTACAAGGTCGATGCGGCCTTGGGCGATTGGCCGGATATCCAGCGGATCGGCAAGGAAGTCATGCTGATGTCGGACATGGTGCTCAACCATGTCTCGAGCCAGGGCACCTGGTTCAATGACTACCGGCAGGGGCGCGCGCCCTATGACAAGTTCTTCAAGGAAGCGCTGCCCACGGACGATCTGTCCGATGTGGTTCGCCCGCGCACGACGCCCCTGCTGCGTGAGGTCGACACCTCGATGGGCCCGCGCCATGTCTGGTGCACCTTCAGCCATGATCAGGTGGACCTCGATTTCCACAATCCTGAGGTGCTGCTGGAGATCCTGCGCATCCTGCGCTTCCATATCGACCAAGGCGTGCGGATCATCCGCCTCGACGCCGTGGCCTTTGTCTGGAAGAAGATCGGCTCGCCCTCGATCCATCTGCCGCAGACCCATGCCATCGTGAAGCTGATGCGGGTGCTGGCGGATTTCGCGCAGGAGAAGGTGATCCTGCTCACCGAGACCAACGTCCCCAAGGCCGAAAACCTGTCCTATTTCGGCCGGCGGGACGAGGCCCACATGGTCTACAACTTCCCGCTGCCGCCGCTGGTGCTCCATGCGCTTCTGTCCGGCAATACGCGCTACCTCCGGCGCTGGCTGCGCTCGATGCCGCCCGCGCCTCTGGGCTGCGCCTATTTCAACTTCTCGGCCAGCCACGACGGCATCGGCATGCGCCCGGTCGAGGGGATCCTGCCGCCCGACGAGGTGGGGCATATCATCAATACCGTGCAGACCTCTGGGGGGCTTGTGTCGATGCGGGCGCTGCCGGGGGGCGGCCAATCGGTCTACGAGATCAACTGCGGCTATTTCGATGCCATGTCGCGCACCTTCGCGGGCGAGGAGGCGAAGAAGATCGAGCGCTTCCTGTGCTCGCAGACCGTCGTCATGTCGCTGGAGGGCATCCCGGCCTTCTACATCCATTCGCTGCTGGCTACGCCGAATGACCACGAGGCCGCCGCGCGCCGGGGGATGAACCGGGCGATCAACCGGCACCGCTGGCATTACCCGGCGCTGCAGGAGAAGCTGGACGATCCCGACAGCGATCAGGCCCGCGTGCTGTCCGAGATGACGCGGCGGTTGAAGATCCGTGCCAAGCAGTCAGGCTTCCATCCCAATGCGACGCAGCTGACGTTGCAGATGGACGACCGGGTGCTGGGTGTCTGGCGGCAGTCGCTGGATCGCCAGCAGTCGATCTTCGCGCTGCACAATGTCTCGGACGAGACAATCGAGCTGGACAGCTATGCGCTCAACCTCATTGATGACGAGCATTGGCACGACCTCTTGACCGGCGAGGCGATCGAGACCGATGGCGTGATCCCGCTCGCCCCCTATCAGTGCCGCTGGATCACCAATACCGTTTAGGCCGGATCGCTTTCGGCCATGTCCAGCGCCACGGCGCTGCGGAAATCCGACAGGAAATTCGGGTCGGCAGCGTTGACGAGGTTCCAGTTCGGGATGAAAGGCAGCTCCTGCGGGTTCTCAAGGAACACTTGGCCCGCCTGAATGATGTTCTCGGCAAAGAGCTGGATCGAGCGTTCCTCGGCCGGGCGGTCGAAATTCAGGCCGTTCATCTGCGCGTCATGGGAATAGACCTCCAGCATGTCCAGCGCGCGGCGGTAATAGGTGGCCTTCAGCGTGCGGAAGATGTTGGGGCTCATCACCACGCCATCCGCCGCCAGCTTGCGGAAGATCGCCTTGCAGATATCCAGCGACATGCGGTTGAGGCCGGTCAGCGCGTCCTCGGCAGAGAGGTCCTGATGCTTGTGGTCATAGATATCGGCGATCTCGACCTGACAGACGGCGCGGGGGCCGAGGTTGCGCCACGCCTCGGACAGAACGCCGATCTCCAGCCCCCAGTCCGAGGGCATGCGCAGATCGGGCAGGGTGGCCGTGCGCATGGCGAACTCGCCCGAGAGCGGGTAGCGGAAGGCGCGCAGGTAATCGACATATTCACTGTCGCCCAGCACCTTCTTCAGGGAAATCAGGAGCGGGCTCACGAGGTTACGGGTCACGCGACCACCGAGCTTGTCGTTGCCGATGCGCGGGTAGAAGCCCTTGGACAGGTGGTAGGGGAACGCGGGATGCGCGACCGGATAGACCAGCCGTGACAGCATCTCGCGATCATACGTGACGATGTCGCAATCATGGATCGCCATCACCGCCGAATCCGCACAGGCGATCAGGTAACCGATGCAGCCCCAGACATTGCGGCCCTTGCCCTTCTCGATGGGCCCGAGGCCATGCGGCTCCAGCCGTTCCATCAGCCCCTTGATCCGCGGGCCGTCATTCCACAGCACGACGTGGTTGATCGGCAGGCGCGCGAAGAACTCGCGCGCGTGGCGGAACTGGATCTCGTTCGCGGCATCGAGGCCGATGATCACCCGGTGCAGGTATTTCACCTTCGACAGCTCATCGAGGATGTTTTGCAGCGCCGGGCCTTCCAGCTCGGAATAGAGGGACGGCAGGATCAGGCTGATCTTGCGGGTCTGGGCAAAGGTCTCCAGGCGGTATTCCAGCTCTTCCAGCGAGCGGGTGCGCAGGTTGTGGAACTGGGCGATGTTGCCGTTCTGGTGAAAGTCAGCCATCCGTCTCTCCGATCTTCAACTTGGCCAGAACGGCCTCTAGGCCCTCGACCCAACCCTCCGGGCCCTCAGCGCGCGTGCGCAGGATCCGGCCTTCGTTCTCGCCGGGCAGGGGGGGAAGGCCCGGCCCGTGGCTGTTGCGCACCACGATGCCCCAATCGGCGGTGGTCAGCATTTCGGCGTCATTGGGTGCGTCCCCCAAGGCCAAGGTCACCTCGGGATGATAGCGCGTGGTCAGCAGCGCCATCTGCCCGGCCTTGGTGCCGCCGAAGCCCAATGTCAGGAAGCGACCGCCGCGCCTTGCATGGATCCCTTCGGCCTCCAGCGCGGTGAGGAAGTGATGCAATTCGGCCTCGGTGCCGTGCCACAGCCCGGGCTCGGTATGAGCGCGCTGGCAGGCGAGCGCGGCGGCCTCAGGCGACAGGCCGGTGACCTGCGCGACCTCGTCCACACCCATGTCACCAAAGCCGCGATAGGGCGCTTGCAGGCGGGCCAGTGCCGCGCGGATGCGTCCGTAGTCGCGGTCATCGATCTGCCCGTCGAACAGCGCCGCGCCGTTCTCGACGATGGCGGGCCAGTCCGTCAGGCCCAGCCGCGCCTGCCAATCGGCGATTTCGGGGCCGGTCTTCGACGAGGCCAGCACCACGCCCGCGCCCATCGCTTTCAGCCGCGCCAGCATCGGCAGGGCAGGACGGTAGTCATAGCTCTCGTGGTCCAGCAGCGTCCCGTCGAGATCGGTGAATATCAGCAGCCGCACGATGCCTCCTGTTTGCGCTACAACTTAGCGCCCGGGGGCGGGAGGGGCAGCCGCAAGCCGCTCGAAATCCTGCCTGATCCCGGATGTGCCTAAATTTTAATCGCGGCGCCCCTCGGCCCGGATGCGCGGCCCTGCTTCCTTCCCTGCAGCGCTTGGCATAAGGTCGCGCGCATGAACGATGCCCCCGCTACACTGACCTTCTCCGACGATCAGGCCGCCGCCTGGGATGCGCTGGCCGACCTGCTGGAGAAGGCGGGGATCGACATCGTCGACGAAGCGCTGGAGCCGCCCGACACTGAGGCCGACGGGCAGGTCATGGCCGTGCTGGGCAAGGCCGGGTCGGGCAAGACGATGCTGCTGGCGCAGCTCACCAAGGCGCTGACGGCGGCCGGGGTCGAGACGGTCAGCGGCGATTACGAGGGCAAGCGGCGCAAGGAACGGCGTACGCTGGCGATCCTCGCGCCGACGAACAAGGCGGCCTCGGTCCTGCGCAACCGGGGCGTGCCGGCAACGACCATTCACCGCATCCTCTACACGCCGCTGTATGACCCGGAATACGAGAAGATCGCGGAATGGCTGGAGGGCTCGGGCGACCGGCCCGAGCTGGAAGAGCTGACCGATGCCGCGCTGGATCGCGCCAAGGCCTTCTATGACAGCGTGAAGTCGATCCCCGGTGCGCTGGCCGCGGCGGGTCTGCGTGGCTCCGATTTCATCAAGGGCTGGAAACGGCGCGAAGAGCCGCTGGATGTGGGCTTCATCGACGAAAGCTCGATGCTGGACCAACGGCAATTCGACGACCTGAAGGAGATCTTCCAGACCCTCGTGCTGTTTGGTGACCCGGCGCAGCTGGCGCCGGTCGGCCAGTCGGGCGAGATGGTGTTCGAGACCCTGCCGAAGAAGCAGCAGCTGGAATTGCACCGCATCCATCGGCAGGCGGATGACAATCCGATCCTCGACCTTGCCCATGCCTTGGCCGATCCCGACCTTGGCTTCGAGCAATTCGAACGGATGATCGAGGAGGCCTCCTTGCGCGACGAGCGCGTGGTCTGGGCACAACGGGTGGAGAGCGACCTGATGGCGCGCTCGCCGGTGCTCGTGTGGCGCAATGCGACGCGGATCCGGCTGATCCATGCCTTCCGCGCCGCGCATGATGCGCCAGAGACGGAACTGCTGCCGGGTGAGCCGCTCATTTGCGACGGGTTGGAACTGCCTCTGAAGCACCGTAAGCGCCGCATCGACCTTGAGGCGCGCGGGCTGATCAAGGGCGCGCAATGCGTCTATCTCGGGCCCGGCAAACGGCCCGGTTTCTCGCGCCTGCATGTGATGGGGGCTGAGGAGCCGCAGGTCTCGGCGGCCTCCATCGTCAAGATCGAGAAGGAGGGCGAAGAAGAGCCCTTCATCCCCTTCGCCGCGACGATGGGCGCAGCCTTCCTGCATGGCGCGGCAGTGACAATCCACAAGGCGCAGGGTAGCCAATGGCGCGATGTGCAGGTCTTCGCGCCCGACCTCTATGCCGCCGCCCGTGCGGGTCGGAACGAGGCCGGACTGCCCCTGTGGAAGCGGCTGGCCTATGTCGCGATCACCCGCGCCGAGCATCGCCTGTTGTGGGTGGTGCGCAACCGGCTGGCGCGTCCGGGCGGGCCGCTGAGGATCGACGATCTGGCCGGGACGCCCGCGCCCCTGACGCTGCAGGCCCAGACCGAGGCTGATTGACACCGCAACTGACGCGACGGCATTGACCCCGAAAACATGCGCATTACCTGCCTGTTTCGGGGCAATCATGTCGCTTTTGGCTCTTTGTGACGGTAACGGCCACGTTACCCGTGGTCATCCGGGCGTGTTGTCCCGGCAAAGCCGCGGCGAATCGCCGCAGAAGGACACAAGAAACGACACAAGGAGGGAACGCATGTTTTCAAGGATCATGGTCCCGGTGGACCTGTCGCACCTTGATCAACTCGACAAGGCCCTGACCACCAGCGAAGACCTTGCCCGCACCTTCGGCGCCGAGATCGTCTATGTCTCGGTAACGGCGGAAACCCCCACGGCCATCGCGCATAATCCGACGGAATTCGCGCAGAAGCTCGACGCTTTCGCGGCCTCGCGTCCCGCAGCGCCCGGCAAGACCAACTCGGCCAAATCCTACACCGCGCACGACCCGGCCATCGACATGGACAAGACCCTGCTCAAGGCCATCGAGGAGACCGGCGCGGACCTCGTGGTGATGGGCACGCACAAACCGGGCATCGCCGATCGCTTCTGGGGATCGCACCACGGCAGCGACCTCGCATCGCACAGCGGTGTGTCGGTCTTCCTCGTGCGCTGACACGACCTGACGACCTGACCAACACAACAATCATAACAGGAGGGACCGCATGACCGATTCATCTTCATCGGACGGCGAAGCCATACCGGCCCCCGAGGGCCCCGCAAACATCATCGAGACCGATTACGAGATCGGCCAGAACAACGTCCAACCCTTCGGTCTGGACATCCACAACCCGGTCTTCGCCATTTCCGGCCTGTCGGTCGTGGCCTTCGTCATCATTACGCTGGCGTTCCAGAACTCGATTGGGCCGGTCTTCACCAGCCTGCGCGATTTCCTGACCTCGACCTTCGACTGGTTCTTCCTGCTGGCCGGGAACATCTTCGTACTGGTCTGCCTTGCGCTGATCGTCACGCCCTTGGGCAAGGTCCGCATCGGCGGCCGCGACGCGACGCCGGACTACGGCTATGCCGGCTGGTTCGCGATGCTCTTCGCCGCCGGCATGGGCATCGGCCTGATGTTCTATGGCGTCAGCGAGCCGATCTCGCATTACTCGACCTCGTTCGGCGGCATCGCCGTGGGTGAGAACGGGATGCGCACCGACTGGGCCCCGCTGGGCGGCGCCGAGGGGGACGAGGCCGCTGCCCATGCGCTGGGCATGGCCGCGACGATCTTCCACTGGGGCCTGCACCCTTGGGCGATCTATGCCGTGGTTGCGCTGTCGCTGGCGCTGTTCGCCTATAACAAGGGTCTGCCGCTGACCGTGCGCTCGATGTTCTACCCGATCTTCGGCGAGCGCGTCTGGGGTTGGCCGGGCCATGTCATCGACATCCTCGCCGTCTTCGCCACGCTGTTCGGCCTCGCCACCTCGCTCGGGGTCGGCGCGCAACAGGCGAATGCGGGTCTGAACTACCTGTTCGGGATCGAGATCGGCACCACCTCGCAGATCGTGCTGATCGCGCTGATCACCGGCGCCGCGCTGGTGTCGGTGCTGCGCGGCCTCGACGGTGGCGTGAAGGTGCTGTCCGAGGTGAACCTCATCATGGCCGCCGTTCTGGTGCTGTTCATCCTGTTCGCCGGTCCGACCACCACCCTGTTCGGCGATCTGGCCGAGAACATCGGCGCCTATGCAACCGAGCTGGTGCCGCTGTCCAACCCCTTCGGGCGTGAAGACACCAACTTCTCGCAGGGCTGGACCGCGTTCTACTGGGCTTGGTGGATCTCCTGGTCGCCGTTCGTGGGCATGTTCATCGCCCGCGTCAGCCGGGGCCGCACGGTGCGCGAATTCGTCACCTGCGTGCTGATCATCCCGACCGCCGTGTCGATCCTGTGGATGACCGTGCTGGGCGGCACCGCGCTGGATCAGCTGATCCATCAGGGCTTCACCGGAGCGCAGGATGCGGCGCTGGAGCTGAAGCTGTTCGAGATGCTGACGCAGCTGCCCTGGACCTGGATCGCCTCGTTGCTGTCGATCGTGCTGGTGATCGTGTTCTTCGTGACCTCGTCGGACTCGGGCTCCTTGGTGATCGACACGATCACGGCGGGTGGCAAGGTCGATGCGCCGGTCGCACAGCGCGTGTTCTGGGCGACGTTCGAAGGTCTGGTGGCCATCGCGCTGCTGATCGGCGGCGGGCTGGGCGCCTTGCAGGCCATGGCCGTGTCGACGGGCTTCCCCTTCGCCATCGTGCTGCTGATCGCCTGCTATGCGCTGATCAAGGGCCTGATGGACGAGCCGCGCCAATAACCGCGCGTCACCACAAATCGGAAGGGGGCGACCGGGCGACCGGCCGCCCCTTTTCTCATCCGGCCAGCGAGGCGTTCAGCGCGTCGAAGGTGCGGCGGTTGGGGCAGAAGGTCAGCGTGGTGGTGTCCACCGGCTCGTCCTTCTCCTCGCGGGCCATGAAGCGGTGGCAGGTGCCGAGGTCGTGGCAATGGTGGCAGTTTTGCAAAAGCTCGTGCCAGACCCGGCGATCCTGCATCACCTCGGACGGGTCGAGGCCGAAGACCCGGGCCATCTCGGTCACGCGCTGGGGGACATCATCGGGCAGGGCGGCCAGCTCCATCGCCTCGGCGCGGGTGACGCCTAGGTCGGCAAGCTCGCGCGCGCTCATCGCCTCGATCTCGTGCAGGTCGCGGCTGACGCGGAACAGGTGCAGGAAGCGCTCCATCTTCATTCCGAATTCCCCCTTTGTCGTGTGGCCTCTCCGGCTTTGGCTCGCGCCCTTGTGCACCGCCGCGGTCGCCTTCGCCTTGATCTGGCGCAAGGCGGGGGCTAGCCCTTGGCGATGATCCGCGCCTTTCTCGCCCTCCCGGTCCCCGAGGACATCATCCACCGCCTGAGCGGCGTGCAATCGCGGCTGCGCCTGCCGCGCCCGGTCCCGCGTGAGAATTTCCACATCACGCTGGCCTTCCTCGGCAAGGTGCCGGAGCCCGTGCTGGAAGAGCTTCATTTCACGCTGGAAGACCTGAGCCTTCACCCGCCGTTGCTGCGCCTCGACGGCCTTGGGGTTTTCGGCGGCGACGAGCCGGATGCCCTCCACGCCCGGATCGCCGGGGATGCACGGCTGCTGTCCGACCAGAAGAAGGTCACGCAGGCCGCCCGCGCGCTGGATATCGAGATCAAGGCGCGCAAGTTCGTGCCGCATATCACCCTCGGCCGTTTCCGCAGGGGCGAGGCCCAGCCGCAAACGCTGGCCGCGGCGATGGAGGGGATCGGCGCCCTGACCTCGGAGCCGTGGCTGGCCGAGGAGATGGTGCTCTACCGCTCGACCCTGCGCGAGGAGGCGCCGCTCTATGATGTGCTGGCGCGCTACCCGCTGGCGAGTTGACCTTGCACCCGGCCCGGCCCCTGCTAACCTGCGCGCCAACACAGGAGGCCCCCCGATGCATTGCGTCTTCGTCCAGTTCCGCTGCACCCCCGGCAAGACCTACGAGGTCGCCAGCGCCATCTATGACCGCGAGATCGTGTCCGAGCTGTTCTCGACCTCGGGCGATTGGGACCTGATCGCCAAGGTCTACATCCCCGAAGAAGAAGATGTGGGCCGCTACCTGTCCGAGCATCTGTTCGACGTGCCCGGCATCGCCCGCACCCTGACCACGATGACCTTCAAGGCGTTCTGAGCGTGCCGGTCATCGTCATCACCGGGGCCAGCACCGGCATCGGCAAGGCCACCGCGCTGAAGTTCCTGTCCGAGGGTTGGGACGTGGCGCTGCTGGCCCGGTCGGCCGATACTCTGGCCGAGGTCGCCGGCACCCACCCGAACGCGCTGCCCATCCCTTGCGATGTGACGGATGAGGCGCAGGTCGAGGCCGCCTTCGCCGCCGTGGTGGCGCGGTTCGGGCGGATCGATGTGCTGTTCAACAACGCCGGGAAGATGCTGAAGGGCTCGCTCATCGACGAGCTCAGCGTGGCCGATTGGCGCGGCATGGTCGATGTGAACCTGACCGGCATGTTCCTCTGTGCCCGCGCCGCCTTCCGGCAGATGCGGGGGCAGGCGCCGATGGGGGGCCGCATCCTCAACAACGGATCGGTCAGCGCCCATGCGCCGCGGCCGGGCTCGGTGGCCTATACCGCGACGAAGCATGCGGTCACCGGCCTGACGAAGACGCTGGCGCTGGATGGCCGGCCCTTCGACATCGCCGCCGGGCAGATCGACATCGGCAATGCCCGCACCGAACTGGCCGCCCAGATCGGCAAGGGCGTGCCGCAGGCTGATGGTTCGATCAAACCTGAGCCGATGATGGACCTGCCCGAGGTTGCCGCCGCCGTCTGGCACATGGCGAACCAGCCTAAGGGCACCAACATTCCCTTCCTGTCGATCATGGCAACCAACATGCCGTGGCTGGGGCGTGGCTGACATTCGGCGTGGAACCGGAACCCCGGTTCGCGCGTTGTCTTCCCACAGAATTCCCGGAGACCCCGACATGAAACCGAAACTCGTCGTTCTGCTGCTGGCCGCGGTGACCACCCTGTCCGCCTGCGAGACCATCGCCGGCGCCGGCCGCGATCTGCAAACCGCTGGCAGCGCCGTCAGCCAATCGGCCCGCCAGACGCAGGCCAGCATGTAACGCAACATGTAACGACTGGCCCTCGCCGTCAGACGAAAGCCGCCCCCGCGCCACCTGTGCCGGGGGCGTTTTCATAGGGCGATGTCACGAGTTGCGGATCAGCCGGAACAGGGCCGAGGCACCCCAGCCCGCCAGCACGGCGATGGCGAGGGCCAGAAGGCCGTAGAGGAACGGCTGGTCATAGGCCAGCTCGTGCAGCCAGCGCTCCAGCCCGTCCTTGCGCACGAAAATCGCCGTGCGGTACTGGCTGACGACCTCTCCGCCCTGCACGAGGTACATGCGGGTGGTATAGGCGCCTTCGGTCAGGTTGGCCGGCAGCCGGACATTCGTGCGGAACAACACGCCCTGGTCGACATGGACGAACCGCTCCAGCGACAGATATTGCGCGGCATCCTCGCGGATCCGCAGCAGCGCCTCCGAGAACAACAGCGCCTGAGGCGAGCCATCGCCCACCTGTTCGGCCCGGATCGCCTCACGCGGGGAGATGTGGTATTGGCCGTCCGCCTCCAGCGACAGGATGTCCGCCAGCGGCGCGGTGGTGGCGATGGCATAGAACGACGGCACGGAGGCCATGCTCTGGCTCTCGACGTTCATCCAGATGCCGGCCACCCGGTCCATGCGCCAGATGTCGACGCGTTGACGCGGGCCCTCGATGACGATGATGACGTCGTAATCCTCGCCGCCGGAAGCCTCGGCGTTCTCCTCGGCGGCCAGTTCCTCGGCCGTGCGGCGGATAGCGCCGAAGATCAGGATCTCGGACCCCGAGAAATTGGCGGTCAGCGACACGCGGTTCTGGCTCAGGGCGCCGACGATCTCGCTCGCCGTGCCGCGCGCGGCCATCAGCGGCAGCGCGGCGAGGGTCAGCAGAAGGACGGCCAGCGCGCGCATCTCAGTGCATCCCGGCGACGCGGATCGAGTACAGCTCGTCCGGCATGATCAGCAGGTCCAGTGCGACCTTGACGCAAACGGCCAGCACCAGCAGGGCCAGCAGGATGCGCAGTTGTTCGGCCTTCAGCCGCAGGCCGATCTGCGTGCCCAGCTGCGCGCCGATGACGCCGCCGAGGATCAGGAAGGTCGCCAGCATGATGTCGACCGAATGTCCGGTCACGGCATGCATGATCGTGGTGTAGGCCGTGGTGAAGATGATCTGGAACAACGAGGTGCCCACGACGACCTTGGTGGGCATGCCCAGCAGGTAGATCATCGCCGGGACCATGATGAAGCCGCCACCGACGCCCATTACCGCCGACAGGACGCCGACCGAGGCGCCGACCAGCAAGGGCGGGATCACCGAGATATAGAGGCCCGACACCCGGAATTTCATCTTGAAGGGCAGGGCATGTACCCAGGTGTGCTGGTGCAGCTTGCGCCGCTTCGCCCCCGATTTGGAGCTGCGGTACCAGGCGCGCAGGCTTTCTTGCAGCATCAGTGCGCCGACGACGCCGAGGAACAGCACATAGGACAGCTGCACGGCCAGATCGATCTGGCCCATGGCGCTGAGCCATCGGAACAGCACGATCCCGATGGACGAGCCTATGAGGCCGCCGATCAACAACACCGTGCCCATCTTCAGATCGACGGTCTTGCGCCGCAGATGGGCCAGCACGCCCGAGATCGATGAGGCCACCACCTGGTTTGCCCCGGTCGCCACCGCGACGGCGGGCGGGATGCCGATGAAGAACAGCAAGGGCGTGATGAGGAAGCCCCCGCCCACGCCGAACATGCCAGACAACATGCCCACGCTGGCCCCGACGCCCAGAAGGACGAACAGGTTCGTGGAAACCTCGGCGATGGGAAGATAGACCAACATGGCTTTGCATAGGACAAAGCCCCCGCGCTTTACAGGGGCTTTTCCATGAAATTTGTGCGTCGAGGATTACATTTTTCTGATCGCCCGGCCGCGCGACAGGGTCGGGGCCGGGCGATCGGATCAGCGTTCCTTGACGTAGGGTTCGCCACCCGCGCGCGGCGGGATCGCCTTGCCGACGAAACCGGCGAGGATGACCACGGTCAGGATATAGGGCAGGGCGGTCATGAACTGGTTGGGCAGGGTGATGATGCCCAGGTCCAGGTTCGGCCAGCGGTTGGCGATGGCCTCCAGCGCGCCGAACAGCAGCACCGCACCAAGGCCCTGCCACGGCCGCCACTTGGCGAAGATCAGTGCCGCCAGCGCGATATAGCCGCGACCTGCCGACATCTCGCGCACGAAGCCTGCCGCCAGCGAGGTCGACAGATAGGCCCCGCCGATGCCGCACAGCACGCCCGCGATGATGATCGCCCAGAAACGCAGCCGCACCACCGAGATGCCCGCGGTATCGACAGCCGCCGGGTTCTCGCCCACCGCGCGCAGCCTGAGGCCGAAGCGCGAGCGATAGAGGACCCACCAGCTGAGCGGCACGCACAGCAGCCCGATATACACGAGGATCGAGTTCCCCGAGAGGATCTGGCTGTACACATGCCCGATCAGCGGCACGTCGCGCAGAGCCTCGGCGAAGGGCAGGGTGAGCCGCTCGAACCTTGCGTCGCCGGTCAGGGCCGGGGTGCGCCCGCCTTGGTGGAACCAGCTTTGGGCGATGACGACGGTCATCCCCGAGGCGAGGAAGTTGATCGCCACGCCCGAGATCAGCTGGTTGCCGCGGAAGGTAATCGAAGCCACGCCGTGGATCAGCGAGAAGATCACCGAGGCCGCGACGCCCGCCAGCAGGCCCAGCCATGCCGAGCCCGAGACATAGGCGATGGCGGCCGAGAAGAAGGCAGCAATCAGCAGCTTGCCCTCAAGGCCGATGTCGACGATCCCCGCGCGTTCCGAGAACAGGCCGGCAAGGCAGGCGAACAGCAAGGGCGTCGCCAGTCGCAGGGTGGATTCCAGGATCTGGACGATGGTTGCGATATCCATCTCAACCCCTCCCGCTTCTGCGCAGGAAGAAGGCTTCCAGCGGTTGTCGCACCATGTTGTCCAGGGCGCCGGTGAACATGATGACCAGCGCCTGAATGACGACGATCATCTCGCGCGGGATGGTGGTTTCGATCGCCAGCTCGGACCCGCCTTGGTACAGGAAGCCGAACAGCAGTGCCGGCGCCATGATGCCGATGGGATGCGATCGGCCCATCAACGCCACGGCGATGCCGATGAAGCCCGCACCCTCGACCGCGTTCATCACCAGACGCTGCGGGCCCCCCATGACCGAGTTCACGGCCATGATGCCCGACAGCGCGCCGGAGATCAGCATGGCGATCATGATGATCTTCACGCTGGAGATGCCGGCGTAATGCGTCGCGGCCTCGGATTGGCCGAAGGCCCGGATCTCGTAGCCAAGGCGCGTGCGCCACATCAGCACATACCCGAGGATACACAGCGCAATCGCGACAAAGAGCATCACGTTGGCCGGACCCGAGCGCGAGAAATCGATGCCGATCGGGGCAAGGATGTCATGCAGCCGGGGCAGGCGCAGCACGTTGTCGAAGCGCGCGGTGGCCGGGTCCATAGCCCCTTGCGGGCGCAGGACGTGGCTTAGCAGGTAGTTCATCACCGAGGCGGCGATGAAGTTGAACATGATCGTCGTGATGACGATGTGGCTGCCACGCTTGGCCTGCAGGAAGGCGGGAATAGCCGCCCAGAGCGCCCCGAACAGGGCCGAGGCGAGGATCGCGGCGATGATCGCCATCCACCAATTCGGCCAGGGGATGAACAGGCAGACGAGGGCCACGCCGAGGCCGCCGATGGTCGCCTGACCCTCGCCGCCAATGTTGAACAGCTTGGCCTGGAAGGCGATGGCGACGGCAAGGCCCGTCAGCAGGAAGTTGGTGGTGTAGTAAAGCGTGTAGCCCCAGCCATAGGTCGACCCGAGCGAGCCTTTGATCATGATCGCCATGGCCCTGACCGGATCTTCGCCGATGGCGAGGATGACCAGCGCCGACAGCGCAAAGGCGATCAGCAAAGAAATCAGCGGGACCAACAGCACGTCGGCCCATTTGGGCATGTTTCGCGAACTCATGCGGCATCCCCCTTGGCGCCATTGTCGGTGACGCCGGCCATCAACAGGCCCAGCTCCTGCGCGTTGGTCTGATCGGGATCACGCTCGCCCATGATGCGGCCGTCGAACATCACGACGATCCGGTCGGACAGCGAGAGGATCTCGTCCAGCTCCACGGATACCAGCAGGATCGCCTTGCCCTGATCGCGCAGCTCGATGAGGCGCTTGTGGATGAACTCGATGGCGCCGATGTCCACGCCACGGGTCGGCTGGCCGACCAGCAACAGGTCCGGGTTGCGCTCGATCTCGCGGGCCAGAACGATCTTCTGCTGGTTCCCGCCCGAGAAGCTCTCGGCGGTCAGCATCGGGTTGGGCGGGCGGACGTCGAAACGCTCGATCTTGCCCTTCGCATCCTCGAGGATCGCGGCATTGTCCATCAGAAGCGCGTTCTTCTGATACTCCGGCGCGGTGTGATAGCCGAAGGCCACGTTCTCCCAGGCCATGAAATCGAGGATCAACCCGCAGCGGTGGCGGTCCTCATGCACATGGGCGATGCTGTCCTCGCGCCGCGTGCGGGCGTTGTCGCGCTTGAGGCTGAGGTCCAGCTCTTCGCCCAGCATGGTCAGGCTGCCCTTGCCGGGGATCATCCCGGCGATGACTTCCAGAAGCTCGGACTGGCCATTGCCTGCGACGCCGGCAATGCCGACGATCTCGCCGCGACGGATATCAAGGTCAATGCCGCGCAGACGCTCGACGCCGTGGCGGTCGGTGACGGTCAGGCCCTTGGCCGACAGCACCACCTCGCCGGGCTGCGCCGGGGTTTTCTGCACGTCCAGCAACACCTTGCGGCCGACCATCAGCTCGGCCAGCTCGGCCGGCGAGGTCTCGGCGGTGGTGACCGTGGCGACCATCTCGCCCCGGCGCATGACCGAGACTTCGTCGGTGATCTCCATGATCTCGCGCAGCTTGTGGGTGATCAGGATGATCGTCTTGCCCTGCTCCTTCAGCCCTTCGAGGATGCGGAACAGGTGATCGGCCTCGGCCGGGGTCAGAACGCCCGTCGGCTCGTCAAGGATGAGGATATTGGCCTCGCGATACAGCGCCTTGAGGATCTCGACCCGTTGCTGGTGGCCGACCGAGAGATCCTCGATCAGCGCATCGGGTTCGACGCTGAGCTCGTAATCGGCCGCGAGCTGGGTCAGCAGCTTGCGCGCGCGCGACTTCGAGGGCTGGAGCAGTGCCCCGCCCTCGGCCCCGAGGATGACGTTCTCGAGCACCGTGAAATTCTCGACCAGCTTGAAATGCTGGAAGACCATGCCGATGCCGGCGCGGATCGCGGCCAGAGAATCGGTGATCTGCGTGGGTTTGCCGTCGATCAGGATCTCGCCCGAGTCGGCCTTGTAGAACCCGTAGAGGATCGACATCAGCGTGGACTTGCCTGCGCCGTTCTCGCCGATGATGCCGTGGATGGTGCCCTTGCGCACCCGGATGTTGATGTCCTTGTTCGCCTGGACCGGGCCGAATGCCTTCGATATCCCGCGAAGCTCGATGGCAGGGGCGGCCGAAGTCTCGGCCGCCCCCCCGTTGGTCACGTCAGCGACCATTCCCGTTCCGCCTACTTACTCGACCGAGTACGGGCAGGTGTCGTCCGAGCGGTAGTCATGCACGCTCAGGCTGCCCGACGCGATGCCGGCTTCGGCTTCGGCGATGGCTGCGGTCATCTCTTCGGTGATCAGCGGCTCGTTGTTTTCGTCAACGGCCCAGCCCACGCCACCCGAGGCGAGGTTCATGATCTGGATGCCGGTTTCCATTTCGGCGCCTTGGGTGAAGGCGTCGAAGACGGCGTTGTCGACGCGCTTGAGCATCGAGGTCAGGACGCTGCCCGGGTGCAGGTAGTTCTGGTTCGAGTCGACGCCGATCGACAGGATGCCGTCGTCGGTCGCGCGCTGCAGAACGCCCACGCCGGTGCCGCCGGCGGCCGCGAAGACCACGTCCGAACCCTGGCTGATCTGGGCGGCGGTGATTTCCGAACCACGCACCGGGTCGTTCCACGCGGCAGGGGTGGTGCCGGTGTAGTTGACGATGACGTTGACGTCCGGGTTGGCCGCGTGGGCGCCTTGGGCATAGCCGCAGGCGAAGGCGCGGATCAGCGGAACGTCCATGCCGCCGACGAAGGAGACGGTGTTCGATTCGGTCGCCATCGCGGCGGCCATGCCGACGAGGTACGAGCCCTCATGCTCGGCGAACAGCACCGAGCGCACGTTCGGCAGGTCGACGACGCCGTCGATGATCACGAAGGTGGTGTCCGGGTAGTCGGCGGCGACGACTTCCAGCGGCGTGGCCATCGAGAAGCCGGTCATCACGACCGGGTTGTAGCCGGCCTCGGCGAAGCGGCGGATCGCCTGCTCGCGCTGGGCTTCCGACTGCAGCTCGATGTCGCGGAACTCGCCACCGGTTTCCTCGGCCCAGCGGGTCGCGCCGGTGAAGGCCATCTCGTTGAACGAGCGGTCGAACTTGCCGCCCATGTCGTAGATCAGCGCGGGCTCGGCGAAGGCAGCGCCGGCGGTCAGCGCGAGCACGGCGGTCGCGCCGAGGTAGCTGCGGGTGAGTTTCATTTGCTTTTTTCTCCCAGTTGGGTCGTCAGCGGCCGTCAAAGCGGCCTGTCATGCGGCAAACCCCGAAGGGCCCCTGCCCGGCAAGTAGGGCCGTCGGCGCAGAACCCGTCAAGCGAATTTTACCAAACGGACAAGTCGAGGGATTCGTCTGGCCCCATGCAGGTTAATTCTCAGGCGATGGACTTGCAAAGGATCAATGCGGCGACCTTTTCCCCGGTTGGCGCGACGTAATATCCGGGGCGGCGGCCCTTCTGCTCCCAGCCGCAGGCGGCATAGAGCGCCCGCGCGGCGGCATTGTCCTCGGCCACTTCGAGGAAGGCTTCCGTCGCGCCACGCGCCTGTGCCGCCAAGTCGAACCGGGCCATGAGCTGGCGCGCGAGGCCTTGCCTGCGAAGGTCCGGGGCGGTGGCGAGGGTGAGGAGTTCCGCCTCGCCTGCAATGACCCGCCCGAGAGCGAAGGCGCGGCCCTGCGCGTCGGCTTCGAGGAAGGTGAAAGGTGAGGCGAGCAGATCCGCGAAGCTGTCCGCGCCCCAAGGCGGGGGTGTGACGAAGCAGCGGTGATGCAGGGCGGACAGCGCGTCGGGGGTCATGGGAGGGGCGTAGCGTCCGGCGCGTCGGCGGTAAAGAGGGGAGGGGTTTCTCCCTCGTCCGGCATGCCTGCGGCATGCAGGCCTCGGGCGACCGACAAGAAGGGGGCTCTGCCCCCTCGCCCTGCGGGCTCACCCCCGGGATATTTTCGGAACGAAGATTGCGGGGTCAGTCGAGGAGGGCGGGAG
>NZ_LRRR01000033.1 GCF_001691415.1 Pararhodobacter sp. CCB-MM2 | reverse complement strand
GTTCTGAGGCTTGGGCTTTGGGGCGGCCGGGCGGCCGGGGCACGCTCCCGCCCACCCACCCGCGCGCCCCGGCCGCCCTGTGCGGGCCTTGGTCCGGGGCGGGTTTTGAGTATTTGGGACAAGGTGAGGGGGCGGGTTCTTAGCCCCTTTCGTGGCGTAGCGGGCGGGAGAGGAGCAGGTCTTTGGCCTCGTCGAGGCTAACCGCGCCTTTCAGAAGGGCCGAGACCATGCAGGTCACCGGCATCGTGTCGGCATCTTCCTGTGCGGCGATGGCGTGGGCGGTCATCACGCCTTCGATCGTCTGGGCGGCGTCCGGGACCTCACCGCGCCCCAAGGTGAGGCCGTGGCGGAAGTTGCGGGACTTCTCGGAGGTGCAGGTCAGAACCAGATCGCCGAAGCCCGAAAGGCCGAACAGCGTCTCGCGTTGACCGCCGCGGGCCTGCGCCAGCCGGCCGATCTCGGCAAAGCCGCGGGTCATGAGGGCGGCGCGGGCGCTTTCGCCAAGCCCCGCACCCAGGACCACGCCGGCGGCAATGGCGACGACGTTTTTCAGCGCCCCGCCCAGCTGCGCGCCGATCACGTCCTCGGCCAGATAGAGGCGCAGGTTATGGGTGGCGAGGGCTTCCTGCAGCTCGGCCCCGCCATGGGCGGTGGCGAGGGTGAGGGCGGTCGGCTTGCCGCGGGCGATGTCGATGGCGAAGCTGGGGCCGGTGAGGACAGCGACACGGGCGCCGGGCAGGACGGCCTGCAACACCTGCGTCGGCAGGAGGCCCGTATCCAGCTCCACCCCCTTGCAGCAGGCGACCAGCCAGCGCCCGGCCAGCGCGGCGGCATGGGCCTCGGCCAGACGGCGCACTTGCTGGGTGGGGACGGCCAACAGCAGGATCGGCGCCGTCGCGGCCTCGGCCAATTCGGCGGTCACGGTCAGGCTGTCGGGGAAAGGCGCGCCGGGCAGGCGGGCGGTATTCTCGCGCTCGGCCTGCATCCGGGCGACCTGCGCGGCGTCGCGGGCCCAGAGGGTCACCCGGCGGCCCGTCTGCGCCAGCGCGATGGCAAGGCCCGTGCCGAAGGCTCCGGCGCCCAGAACGCCAATGTCAGGACCCGTCATGGCCCCCCTTTCCGCCCTTTCAGGCTTTGCACCCAAGGCCCCGGAACGCTATGAGGGGCAAATTGCCCCGCGCGAGGAGGGCCTGATGGTCGATATCGCAAGCCGTGTCCATAATCACAACTGGAAGATCGACCCGATCGTCCGGTCGCTGATCGACACCGACTTCTACAAGCTTCTGATGTGCCAGTCGATCTTTCGCAACCGGCCGGACACGCGGGTCACCTTCAGCCTGATCAACCGCACCAAGGATGTGCGGCTGGCCGAGCTGATCGACGAGGGCGAGCTGCGCGAACAGCTGGACCATGTCCGTTCGCTGTCGCTGTCGCGGGGCGAAAGCACCTGGATGCGCGGCAACACCTTCTACGGCAAGCGCCAGATGTTCCGCCCGGATTTCATGGAATGGTTCGAGGGGCTGCGGCTGCCGGACTACCATCTGGAAAAGCGCGACGGCCAATACGAGCTGACCTTCGAGGGCGCCTGGCCCGAGGTCATGCTGTGGGAGATCCCGGCGCTGGCGATCCTGATGGAGCTGCGCTCGCGCGCCGTGCTGAAGACCATGGGCAAGTTCGAGCTGGAGGTGCTCTATGCCCGTGCGATGGCGCGCGTCTGGGACAAGGTGCAGCGCCTGCGCAAGATCCCGAACCTGAAGATCGCCGATTTCGGCACCCGTCGCCGTCACAGCTTCCTGTGGCAGGATTGGTGCGTGCAGGCGATGCTGGAGGGCCTCGGTGACAGCTTCACCGGCACCTCGAACTGCCGCATCGCCATGCGCCGGGATCTGGAGGCCGTGGGCACCAATGCCCATGAGCTGCCGATGGTCATGGCCGCGCTTGCGGATAGCGATGCCGAGCTGGCCGAGGCGCCCTACAAGGTGCTGGCCGACTGGCACGAAGAGCACGACGGCAACCTGCGCATCATCCTGCCCGACACCTATGGCACCGAGGGCTTCCTGAAGCACGCGCCCGATTGGCTGGCCGGTTGGACCGGGATGCGGATCGACTCGGGCGATCCCGCTGCCGGGGCCGAGACGGCGATCCGCTGGTGGAAAGAACGCGGCGAGGACCCGCTGAACAAGCTGGTGATCTTCTCGGACGGGCTGGACGTGGAGAAGATCGAAGAGCTGCACGCCCAATTCGCCGGTCGGGTGAAGGTCTCGTTCGGTTGGGGTACGCTTTTGACCAACGATTTCCGTGGCCTCGCACCAAATGACGCGCTCGCGCCGTTTTCGTTGGTGTGCAAGGCGGTTTCGGCCAATGGGCGACCGACGGTGAAGCTGTCGGACAACCCGCGCAAGGCGATGGGTCCGGCCGACGAGGTCGCGCGCTATCGCCGGGTCTTCGAGACCGGCACGCAGGAGGCAATGGCGGTCATCGTCTGAGCCGTCGCCTGCGTATTTGCGGCAGAATGAACGAGGGGGCGGGGTCATTGGGCCGCGCCCCTTTGCGCTAAGGGCTTGAGCCGGGGCAGGGGGGCGGCTATTGCCAAGCGAAGCCAAGGAGACGCCATGTCCTTCAACTCGTTCGGCCACCTGTTCCGTGTCACCACCTGGGGCGAATCCCACGGGCCCGCCTTGGGCGCCACCGTCGATGGCTGCCCGCCGGGCGTGCCCCTGACCGAGGCCGACATCCAGCCCTGGCTGGACAAGCGCAAGCCGGGGCAGAACAAATACACCACCCAGCGGCGCGAGGCCGACGCGGTCGAGATCCTCTCGGGCGTCTATGAGGGCAAGACTACCGGCACGCCGATCCAGTTGATGATCCGCAACACCGATCAGCGGTCCAAGGATTACGGCGAGATCGTCAAGACCTTCCGCCCGGGACACGCCGACATCACCTATTACCAGAAATACGGCATCCGCGATCCGCGCGGCGGTGGGCGTTCCTCGGCCCGCGAGACGGCGGCGCGGGTGGCGGCGGCGGGCGTCGCGCGGCAGGTGCTGGCCACGCTGGTGCCGGACCTCAAGATCACCGGCTACATGGTGCAGATGGGCCCGCGCGGCATCGACCGGACGAAGCTGGACCTTTCAGTCATCGGCGACAACCCCTTCTGGTGCCCGGATGCGGCGACTGCCGAGCTTTGGGCGACTGACCTCGACGCCCTGCGCAAGACCGGCAATTCGGTCGGGGCGACGATCGAAATCGTGGCCTCGGGCCTGCCCGCCGGCATCGGTGCGCCGATCTACGCAAAGCTCGATTCCGAGCTGGCCGCAGCGATGATGACCATCAACGCGGTGAAGGGCGTCGAGATCGGCGCAGGCTTTGGCGCGGCGGCCCTGACGGGTGTCGAGAATGCCGACGAGATCCGCCTCGGCAATGAAGGCAAGCCGGTCTATGGCTCGAACCATGCGGGCGGCATTCTGGGCGGGATTTCCACCGGGCAGGATGTGGTCGTGCGCTTTGCTGTGAAACCGACCTCCTCGATCCTGCAGCCGCGCCAGTCGGTGACCATCGACGGCCAGCCGACCGAGGTCATCACCAAGGGCCGCCACGATCCCTGCGTCGGCATCCGCGCCGTCCCGGTGGGAGAGGCGATGATGGCCTGCGTGCTGCTCGACCAGCTGCTGCTGCACCGCGCGCAGGTGGGCGAAGGCCCGCGCGGCGTGATCGGATGAGTTGGGCCCCGGTGACCGAAAGCGTCACCGAGCGGGTGGCGGATTTCCCCGCCCGCGCCATGGCGGCGACGCTGAGCCGGCCTGAGGATTTCACCCCCGGTACGCCCCTGCCGCCGCTCTGGCACTGGTTCCATTGCCTGAAGCTCTACCCGATGACCGAGGCCGGTGCGGATGGCCATCAGGCGCTGGGGCATTTCCTCCCCGACCTCGGTCTGCCGCGCCGCATGTGGGCCGGCGGGCGCTTCACGTTCTACCGCATGCCGGTTATCGGCGCCGAGGTCACAAGGACCTCCGTGGTCTCGAATGTGGCGCAGAAGGAGGGCCGCTCCGGCCCCATCGCCTTTGTCACGGTTTCCCATCGCTGGACCGACGCCGAGGGCGCGGTGATCGACGAGGAGCAGGACGTGGTCTACCGCCGTGCCGACGCCCCGGCGGGCGCCACGGTCCCCGCCCCTAAGGGCGAAACCCTGTCGCGCGAAATGTCGGTCGGCCCGGTCGATCTGTTCCGCTACTCGGCCCTGACCTTCAACGGCCACCGCATCCATTACGACCGCGATTTCTGCGCCTTAGAAGGCTATGACGGCCTCGTCGTCCACGGCCCCCTGCTGGCCACCCTGCTTCTGGACCTGCTACGGATCGAAGGCGCCCGCTGGCCCCTAACCTTCCAGTTCCGCGCCATGGCCCCCGTCACCGCGGACACGCCCTTCACCCTCTGCGCGACCCTCAACGGCAACGAGGCCACCCTCTGGATCCGCCGCCACGACGGCGTCCAGGCCATGAGCGCCACGGCCACGCTGCGCCCTTGATATCTTCGTTCTGAAAATATCCCGGGGGTCCGGGGGCAGAGCCCCCGGCTTGGTCGCCTAAGGCGCACGCGCCCCGAAGGGGACGGGCAACGCGGGCGAAACCCCTCAGACCGCCTTCACATAGAAGACCCGGTCGAACCCCGCATCCATCCGCCGATCCACCTGCACATAGCCCAGATGCGGATACAGCGTCAGGTTCTCGGTCATCATCGCATTGGTATAGAGCCGCACCTCGGGCAAACCTGCCTCACGCGCGGCCTCCTCGGCGCAGCCCACCAGCTTCCGCCCCAGACCCTGCCCGGCGGCGGCGGGCAGAAGCGCCACGGCATCGAGATAGACGTGATCCGCCTCGGCCCAATAGGCCACGAAGCCCAGCACCACGCCCGCCTCGTCACAGGCCACGCGCACATGCCCGGCCTCGACCAAAGCCGCGTAATCGGCATCCATCGGCGCCGGGCGGCGGCCGATCCGGGGGATGTACAGCGCATAGGCTGCCTCGGCGCAGGCGCTGATGGCGGGCAGGTCGGCAATCACGGCCAGACGAATCATCAAAGACACTCCGAGTGAACAACGAAAAACCCCGCCGAAGCGGGGCCATCCGTCAGCAATGCTGCCAGCCTGAGATCAGGCGGCGGCTTTCGCCAGCTCTTTCTTGATCGCCAGAACGCGATCCGAGAGCTCGACATCCTTCGCCTTGGCGAGGAACGCATCCAGACCACCGCGGTGATCGACCGAGCGCAGGGCAGCCGCCGAGATGCGGAGCTTGTAGCTCTTGCCAAGGGTTTCCGACGCCAGGGTCACATCGACCAGGTTCGGCAGGAAGCGCCGCTTGGTCTTGTTGTTGGCGTGGCTCACGTTGTTGCCCGACATCGGGCCTTTACCGGTCAGTTCGCAGCGGCGCGACATGCTGTCATCCTCGTCTTTGTCAGGCGGGCGCCGGGTCCCACGAACGGGGGCGCCGTCAATCGGAAAGGGCACTGCCATGGCAATGCCCAAAAACTCGTGGGGCTGCTTAGGCGGATTTCGGGGAGACGTCAAGGGATTCGGGCGCGGATTCCGGCAAGCCCGGCAAAGCCGCCACCAAAGCCCGTGCCGCCGCCCCCGGCGCCACCTGCCCGGAGGCCACCTCTTCCGCCGTCCGGGCCATCAGCGCGCGGGCCGCCGGCGTCTCCAAACCGGCCAGAAGGGCCTGCTTCACCTCCTCGGTGAACCAATGCCGCGCCTGCTCTTCGCGCCGCCCGTCCCAATGCCCGTTCTCCTTGCGCCAGCTCGCAAGGCTGCGGATCTGCTCCCACACGTCCGAGAGCCCCTGCTCATGCAGCGCCGAGGCCGTGATCGCTTTGGGAAAACCCGGGGCATCCTGCGGGCGCTTGCGCAGCAGCCGCAGCGCCCCGGCGTAATCGGCGCAGGTGCGGGTCGCGGTCGCCTTCAGATCGCCGTCGGCCTTGTTGACGACGATCAGATCGGCCGCCTCCATGATGCCGCGCTTCACCCCCTGCAATTCGTCGCCGCCCGCCGGGGCCAGCAGCAGGACGAAGACATCGGAGAGCTCGGCCACCACCGTTTCCGACTGGCCCACGCCCACCGTCTCGATCAGCACCACATCAAAGCCCGCCGCCTCGCAGAGCGCCACCGCCTCGCGCGTGCGCCGCGCGACGCCGCCCAGATGCGACTGGCTGGGCGAGGGGCGGATGAACGCCCCCGCATGCCGTGACAGCCGCTCCACCCGCGTTTTGTCGCCCAGAATCGACCCGCCGGTCCGCGCAGAAGATGGGTCGACGGCCAAAACGGCGATCTTCAACCCGGCCTCGGCCAGCATGATCCCGAAGCTCTCGATGAAGGTCGATTTGCCAACTCCCGGCGTGCCCGAAAGCCCGATCCGCAACGCCTGCCGCCCATGCCCGGCCAGTTCGGCCAGCAACTCGGTCGCTTGCTCACGGTGATCGGGGCGGGTCGATTCGACCAAGGTGATCGCTCGAGCCAAGGCGCGACGGTCAGCTTTCAGGATGCGGGTGGCGAATTCGGTCATGGCCTCTCTCTTGCCCGCCGCGCCCGCACATGTCCAGCCTGCGGAACGCTGCCCGTCTTTGTGCTGCAAGTATCCCGGGGGAGTCGCGCAGCGACGGGGGCAGAGCCCCCTCTCACTTCAACTGACTATCCTTCGAGCCCCGCCGGTTGATCCCCGGCCGCGCCCGGAAGGCATGGTCCCTCTCGTCCTGACACTCGCGGCACAACGTCACCCCGGGGATCGCCGCACGACGCGGCTCGGGGATCGGCTCCTCGCATTCCAGGCAATGGGTCCGGCTCTCGCCGCCCGCTTTGGTGCGCAGCCGCATCCGGGCGAGCTCCTCGCCGATCGAGGCCTCGATCTGCTCGTTCACCGCGCCGTCCTTCGCCCATCCGCCTGCCATGGTCCGCTCCTTGCTGGCCCGCTTCTTGCCCGGGGAGACCGCAACCCCTAGGCTGCCGCCGTGTTCCGAGTAAGCAATGTAGGGAGGGCGCCCATGCCCCTGCAAGCCTTTGCCCCCGGTCTCTGGATCGCCGAGGGGACGCCCATCAAGGCCGCGCTGGGATTTCGCTACCCGATTCGCATGGCGGTGCTGCAGGTCGAGGATGGTGGGCTGCTCTTGTGGTCGCCCGTGCAGCCCGAACCCCTGCTGGTGGCCGAGATTGCCGCGATGGGGCCGGTGCGGGCGCTGATCGCGCCCAACAAGCTGCACCATGTGTTCCTCAAGGACTGGGTCGCGCATTTCCCGCAGGCCGAGATCCATGCCGCCCCCGGCCTTGCCTCGAAGCGCGACGATCTGACGATCAGCGGAACGCTCCATGACCTTGCGCCGAAGGGCTGGGAGGGCGTCGAGGTGCAACTCGTGCCCAACAGCATCGCGCCCGAGGCGGTCTTGTTCCACCGCGCCTCGGCCACGGTGCTGATCTGCGACCTGCTGCAGAACATGCCGGGGGATTGGTACCACGGCTGGCGGCGGCTTCTGGCGCAGCTGGACCAGATGATGGAGCTGCATCCGACCGTGCCGCGCAAGTTCCGCTTCGCGCTGGGGGCCGAGGCGAAGGCGCCGCTGGTGCGGATGCTGGGCTGGCCGGCAGAGCGGGTGCTGATGGCGCATGGCACGCCGGTCACCCGCGACGGGCAGGCCTTCCTGCAGCGCGCTTTTGCAGGCCTTTAGGTCGCGCCCGGCCATTGTCCGCCCCCGGGGCTGATGCCACATAGAGGGCATGTTCCAACGCGTCGACCTGCCCCTGTGGCTTCTGATCCTCATCGTCCTCTTTGCGGCGGTGGCTTTCCTGTCGCATTTCCTGTTCCCCTCGGTGCGCTGGTTCCTGCGCCGTCGGATGGAGCGCGCGGTCGAGGAGCTGAACAAGCGGCTGGACCGGCCGATCCGGCCGTTCAACCTGATGCGCCGGCATGACCAGATCATCCGCCTGTCCTATGACCCGCAGGTCATGCAGGCCGTCGCCGAATACGCCCGTGCCGAGGGCATCCCTCGCACCGTCGCGCACGAAAAGGCCCGGCTTTACGCGCGCGAGATTGTCCCCGGGTTTTCGACCGCGACCTATTTCGGCTTTGCCATCCGCGTCGCACGGGCGCTGAGCCGGCTGTTCTACAAGGTGCATATCCAGCGCGACGAGGGCGATACCCTGCGGCGCATCGACCAGAATGCCGCCGTGGTTTTCGTCATGAACCACCGCTCGAACATGGATTACGTGCTGGTCACATGGCTGGCCGCGCGGCGCTCGACCCTGTCCTATGCGGTGGGCGAATGGGCGCGGGTCTGGCCGCTGAAGCAACTGATCCGCGCGATGGGGGCCTACTTCATCCGGCGGCGCTATTCGACAGACCTCTACCGGGCCGTGCTGGCGCGCTATGTGCAGATGTCGGTGCAGGAGGGGGTGACGCAGGCGATGTTCCCGGAAGGGGGCCTCAGCCTGACGGGCGCGGTCGGTCCGGCGAAGAAGGGGCTCTTGCACTACATCGTCCGCGATTTCGATCCGCAGGCCGAGGGGCGCGATGTGCAGGACGTGGTCTTCGTACCCGTGGCGCTGAACTACGACCGGGTGCTGGAGGACGAGGTGCTGGTGCAGGCCGGGCGCAAGGGCGATCGCCGCTTTCGCCTGCGCGTGACCGAAGCCGCCGGTTGGTTCTTCTGGATCCTGTGGCAGAAGCTGCTGCGCCGGACCTCGACCTATGGCCATGCCGCTGTCTGCTATGGCCAGCCGCTGTCCCTGCGCGCCTATCAGGCCGGGCGGGCCGAGATCTCGACCGAGGCGCTGGCCGAGGAGCTGATGGGCCGCATTCGTACCGCCGTTCCCCTGCTGCCGGTGCCCCTGACCTGCGCCGCGTTGCAGCGGCTGTCGCTGCCCGAAGGCGGCAGCGTCTCGGCCCGGGATCTGGAAGCCGCACTCACCGACCTCGTGGCCGAGGCGCAGGGCAAGGGCGCCAACCTGCATCTGGTCGAGGGTTCGGTCGCCCGGACCTTGGACTTCGCCCTGTCTGCATTGGCGCGTCAGGGGTTGGTCACGCGTGATTCGGAGGGGGTGCATCTGCCCCCGGCACAGGCCCCATTGCGAGGCTATTATGCGGCTTCGGTGCTGCAACGGCTGGCGGAACCGGCGGAAATCACGCTTCCGGGGCCCTCGACGCTCACCCTGCCGGAAACGGGCGAGACATAAAATTACAACATCAGCCCATTTGGGGTTGCATTGTTGCGTGGCCGATTTTATCTATGCTGCAACTGCCGCATGGATTCTGCATCGCGGCGGGCTGTTTAGGAGAGAGACATGGCCCTCGACGTGAATGCCGGCATTGCCCAGTACGACGCCCCGGAAAAGGACCTCTACGAGATCGGTGAGATGCCTCCGATGGGCTATGTCCCGAAAAAGATGTACGCGTGGAACATCCGCCGCGAGCGTCACGGCGAGCCCGACAAGTCGTTCCAGGTCGAGGTCGTCGATACCTGGGAGATCGACAGCCACGAGGTGCTGGTCCTCGTGATGGCGGCGGGCGTGAACTACAACGGCGTCTGGGCGGGCCTCGGCAAGCCGATCAGCCCCTTCGACGTGCACAAGCAGGATTTCCACATCGCGGGCTCGGATGCCTCGGGCATCGTCTGGAAGGTGGGCTCGGCCGTCAAAAGCTGGAAGGTCGGCGACGAGGTCGTGATCCACTGCAACCAGGACGACGGCGACGACGAGGAATGCAACGGCGGCGACCCGATGTTCTCGCCCAGCCAGCGGATCTGGGGCTACGAGACCGGCGATGGCTCGTTCGCGCAGTTCACCCGCGTGCAGGCGCAGCAGCTGATGCCGCGTCCCAAGCACCTGACCTGGGAAGAGGCCGCCTGCTACACGCTGACGCTGGCCACCGCCTATCGGATGCTGTTCGGCCATCACCCGCACGAGCTGAAGCCGGGGCAGAACGTGCTGGTCTGGGGCGCCTCGGGCGGTCTGGGTTCCTATGCGATCCAGCTGGCGAACACGGCGGGTGCCAATGCGATCGGCGTTATCTCGGACGAATCGAAGCGCCAGTTCGTGATGGATCAGGGCGCCAAGGGCGTCATCAACCGCAAGGACTTCAACTGCTGGGGTCAGCTGCCCACGGTCAACTCGCCGGAATACAACGAGTGGCTGAAGGAAGCGCGCAAGTTCGGCAAGGCGATCTGGGACATCACCGGCAAGGGCGTGTCCGTGGACATGGTCTTCGAACACCCCGGCGAGGCGACCTTCCCGGTCTCGACGCTGGTGGTGAAGAAGGGCGGCATCGTGGTGATCTGCGCCGGGACCTCGGGATTCAACTGCACCTTCGACGTGCGCTACATGTGGATGCACCAGAAGCGCCTGCAGGGCAGCCACTTCGCCAACCTCAAGCAAGCGGCGTCGGCCAACCGCCTGATGATCGAGCGTCGTCTTGATCCCTGCATGTCCGAGGTCTTCCCCTGGGCCGAGATCCCGGCCGCGCATATGAAGATGCTGAAGAACGAGCACAAGCCCGGCAACATGGCGGTGCTGGTGCAGGCCCCGCGTACCGGGCTGCGCACCTTCGAGGACGCGCTGGAAGCCGGCCGCAAGTAAGCTCCGTTTGAACGACGCGCCCTGTCCCTCGGGCGCCGGGGCCATCCCTTCGGGGGTGGCCCTTCTCATTGTCGTGACCGGTGATCGCGACGGGCTGCAACGAATTCTCAACCCTATGCCTCAAGATTGAAACTTTACGAGTGATCTTGCGGTACCGGTTCGGGATAGGAGTGTAGCCATGGCGCATGACTGGATGAGACACACCATGGAGGAGATGCGCAGTTACGCGCGCCTGCATGGTCTGACCGCCCTTGAGGAGCATCTGGCGCAGGCCTCGCTTCTTCTGGAGGTGGAACTGGCCAATCGGCCGGACCCGCGGGTGGAAGAGGGCATCGGCCCCCGGCACTGAGAGGCTGGTGCGGGTGGCTTGCGGCTGGATCGGGCTGGGCATAGCGTGCGCCGGCGTGATCTGACGCCGACACCTGATCCGGGGATTCTCCGTGCACCGTTATCCTGACACTTGGTACAGCCGAACGCTGGCCGACACCCGTGAACGCCCGGTTTTGAGCGGCAGCCTGCGCGTCGATTGCGCCGTGGTTGGCGGCGGCTTCGCCGGGCTCTTCACCGCGTTGCAACTGGCGCGGGGCGGGATGCGCGTTGCGGTGCTGGAGGCGCAGGCGGTGGGCTTTGGGGCCTCCGGGCGCAACGGGGGCTTCGTCTCGGACGGTTTTGCCAGCGGCGAGGCGATGATCCGGGCCCGTGTCGGCGCGGCCCATGCGCAAGCGTTGCAGGATCTCTCGGCCGAGGGTGTGGAGATCATGCGCAGCGCGATCAACGACTTGCAGATCGCGGGCGCCATGCCGGTCGACGGCCTGCTGCGCCTGCGCCGCTTTGACCGGGCGGAGGATCTGAAAGCCGCCGCGACCCCCGACATGCCCTATCTGGACCGCGCGGCGATCCGTCAGCGCGTTGCCTCGGACCGATATCTGCACGGTTTGGAGGAAAGCACGGCCTTCCACATCCACCCCTTGAACGTGGCCCGCGGCCTCGCCGCCGAGATCGAACGCCTCGGCGGGCTGATCTTCGAGGGCAGCGCGGTCACCGGCGCAGACTACAGCGCGTCGCCCAAGGTGCTGACCATGGCGCGGGGGCGTGTCGAGGCAGACCAGATCGTGCTGGCGACCGGCGGCTATTCCGGTCCGCTGGAGCCACGCCTGCGCCGGGCGATGCTGCCGATTGCCACCTATGTGATGATGTCCGAGGCCGCGCCCGAGCTGCTGGCGACGGCGATCCAGACCCCGATGGGGATCGGCGACGACCGTCGGGCCTCGGATTACTACCGGCTGGTCGAAGGCGGCGCGCGCCTCCTGTGGGGCGGGCGGATCACCACCCGCGCGGCCAATCCCGAGGGCATCACGCGCGAGCTGCGCGCCGAGATGATCGGCGCGTATCCGCAGCTCGCCCCGCTGAAGACCGAGCTCGCCTGGTCCGGTCTCATGGCCTATGCCCGCCACCGGATGCCGCAGATCGGCGAATTGTCGCCGGGCGTCTGGCACTGCCTCGGCTTCGGCGGGCATGGGCTGAATACCACGGCCATCGCCGGGACCGTGTTGGCCGAGAAACTCCTTGGAAAGACGGACAGAATTGCCCTTTTCGCCCCCTATGGCCTGGACTGGGCCGGTGGGCCTTTCGGGCTGGCCGCCGCGCAAGGGACCTACTGGGCGCTGCGGGTGCAGGATTGGTGGCGCGAAAGAAAATCGTCGAACCGTTGAACCCTCGGCGGGGCTGGCACGACCCAAGGACATCCACACAATGTGGATTTCATTTCAAACCTTGGAGACTTTCTATGATCCGTTACTTTGCCATCGCCGCCACCGCCCTTTCGATCACCGCGACCTCGATGACGCCCGCTCAGGCCGGCCCGATTTCCTCGCTCAGCGAGTGCTACACCGCCGTCATCACCTGGTGCACCGAGACCTTCCCCGACCACGCTGATTCCTGCGGCTCGTCCTCGGCCCTTGATGAGTGCGACGAAGAATTCGGCAACGCCACCGCCAGCCCCGCCTTCGCCATCCGCCGCAACGGCCCGGCGATCTCGGAACGCACCTTCCGCCGCCTGATGGCCGGTGCCACGGTCATCCGCGCCAGCCGCTGATGCCCTGCCAATGACCGCCGGAACGGGCTCCCGCGTTCCGGCGGCTTTACTTTTCCCCGAAGCTGGCATCCAAAAGGCGCATGACACAGGCCTTGGTTGCCGGCTTTCTCACCGGTCTCTCCCTCATCGCCGCCATCGGTGCACAGAATGCCTTCGTCCTGCGGCAGGGCCTGAAGCGCGAGCATGTCGGCGTCGTTGTTCTTCTTTGTGCAGGTTCTGATGCCCTGTTGATCACGCTGGGTGTCGCAGGCTTCAACGCCGCCGCCGAGCGTCTTCCCTGGCTGGAGCCGTTGATGCTCTGGGGCGGGGTCGCCTTCCTTCTGGTCTACGGCGCGCTGCGGTTCCGCGCGGCGCTGCGAGGCGGCGAGGCCCTGGCCGCCGGTCAGGCGCAGGCCGTGCCCTTGAAGCGCATCGTGCTGACCTGCCTCGCGCTCACTTGGCTCAACCCCCATGTCTATCTGGACACGCTGGCGCTGCTGGGCGCCTTGTCCGCGCAATATTCGCCTATGGAGGCGGTCTTCGGCATCGGCGCCGTGATCGCGTCCTTCTGTTTCTTCGCGGCCCTTGGCTATGGCGCCCGGCTTCTGGCCCCGGTGCTCGCCAAGCCCCGCGCCTGGGTCGTGGTCGAGGCCCTGATCGGCCTCGTCATGTGGATGATCGCAGCCAGCCTGGTGATGCAGGCCATCGGAGGATAAGCCCATGAAACAGCACAGCTATACCAGCGCGATTCGCTGGACCGGCAACACCGGCGAGGGCACCGCGCATTACCGCGCCTATACCCGCGACTGGGAGGTGGCGGTGCCGGGCAAGCCGGTGATCCCCTGCTCGAACGACCCGCTGCTGGGTGGCAACAAGGGGCTGATGAACCCCGAGGACATGCTGCTCTCGGCGCTCTCGGGCTGCCATATGCTGTGGTATCTGCACCTCGCGTCCGATGCCGGGATCGTGGTGACGGCCTATGAGGATGCGCCCGAGGGGACGGGCGAATTGGAGCCCGGTGGTGCGGCGCGCTTCGTGAAAGCGGTGTTGCGGCCCCGAATCACGTTAAAGCCGGGCGCGGATATGGCGCGGGCGGAGGCGATCCATCACGAGATCCACAAGGTCTGCTTCATCGCCCGCTCGGTAAATTTCCCGGTCGAGATCCAGCCGGTTTTCACCGTGGAAGCCTGAGGGAAGCGCCATGCCCGACCTCGGGAGGGCGTTGCCGCAAGCCGAGGGGTTGAGCTTCAAAGCCCGGATGTCGCCCGTGCTGAGGATTGGCCGCCGAATGCCCTCCAGGGGGGGGCGGGCATGGCGCTGGCGCGCCGGAGCGCCCCTTAGATCGACGCCCGCTCCGGCAGCCGTTCCAGCCTCTCCGCTACCATGTCCTGTAGCCGCCACAGATGGCTGTCATGGATGCCGGCCTCGGCCAGATGCTCGCAGGTGTTGAGCAGGTATTCCGCCATCGTCCCGCCGGTCCCGACCGCACCGGCCAAGGCATCGGCGACCTCCTCGATCGGCCCCTCGGGGCAATAGGCCCACCACGTCCGATCCATGGTGAAGGCCACCGCGCGGACCATGCCCTGCGCGGTCTTCGCGCGGACCCATTTCGGCGGGCGCGGCGGCTCCTTCTCCAACAGCGCGATCAGATCGGCGCGCTCATTCCCCGGTTCCATCCGCTGCACGATCCCGTGGCACGACCCACCCCGATCCAGCGACAGCATGTAGCCCGGCGCCTGTGGCGAGCCCCGGAAGCGGCGGATCGGCCCGAGGCAGAAGCTGCGGTGCCAGCCATGCACCAAGGCGTGTCGCCGTTCGGCCACCGGCATGCGCGGGTTCCAGATCAGCGAGCCCGAGGCGAAGACCCAAAGGCCCGAGGGATCGGCCTCGGCCAGCAGGCGGTCGGCGGTGTTCGGGTAGTGCTCGGGCGGGGTCGGATCGCCGCGCACCGGGCCTTCCTCGTCCACGCGGGCGGGCAGGCGGTCGACAAGCGCGCGGGTCAGGCGGAGAGCTGGCGGCATGGGGGATCCTTTTGCGCCAAGCCTAGGCCCGCCGACCGCCCCGGCAAAGCGAAAGCGCCGTGCAGGGGCGCGCGGCTTCTGTGCGCTCAGTCGGAGGGCACGGAGAGCGATTTGCGCGCCAAGGACAGGAACAGCGTGCGTTCCTCGTCACTCAGCGGCGCGAGGATCTCGGCCTGCAGGCGTTTGACCAGGGGCAGGAAGGCGTCGAACAGCTTGGACCCCGTCTCGGTCAGGCGCAGCTCGCGCGCCCGCCTGTCGCGCGGATTGACCACGCGCTCGACCAGCCCCTTGGTCACCAGCCGCTCGATCACCCCGCCAATCGTCGCGCGGTCATAGGCGATGAGCGCGGCCACCCCCGCCTGATCGACGCCGGGATGCTGACGGATCGCATCCATCGCCGCGAATTGCACCGATGTGAGGTCGAACCCGGCCTCCCGCGCATGCTGCGTGAAGACCTGCGTCGATTGCTGATGCAGCCGCCGGATCAGGTGACCGGCCATGCCGAGGGCTTCCATCGCGTCCTCTCCCGTCTCTATCACCTTGATCGTACAGCGTTTCGGCTGAAATAGAAAGTACACATACTTTTTCGTTGACGCAAGATGATATGTACAGTTATCAATTCTGCATCCCCCGCGATGCGGGGCCATGGAATCACGGGTTGGGAGGACCTCATGCAGTACCATCTGAACGGCTTCCGGGCGGGCGATCCCGATATCCACGCGGCCGCAGCCAATGCGCATGACCGCAGGGACGGCCTGCCCGAGACGATCGATGTGCTGATCGCCGGCTGCGGCCCGGCGGGCCTCTGTTTGGCGGCGCAACTGTCGATGCATCCCTCGATCCGCACGATGATCGTCGAGCCCAAGCTGGGGCGGATGGAGAAGGGGCAGGCGGACGGAATCTCGGTCCGCTCGATGGAGATGTTTCAGGCCTTCGGCTTCGGCGAGAAGATGCGCCGCGAATCGGTCTGGATCAACGAGACGACCTTTTGGACCCCGGGCGAGGAAGGCGGCATCAGCCGCGCCGCCCGTGTTCAGGACGTGCCGGACGGGATGTCCGAGATGCCCCATGTGCTGATCAATCAGGCCCGCGTGCATGACATGTATCTGGATATCATGCAGAATTCGCCGACGCGGCTGGAGCCTGATTATGGCTACCGCGTCGCCGATCTGGTGATTGATCCCTCGACCGACGACCATCCCGTCACCGTCACGCTGGAACATACCGCGCCGGGGCAGGAGGGGCGGACCTCGGTGGTTCGCGCCAATTACGTCGTCGGCTGCGACGGCGCGCGCTCTTCGGTCCGGCGGGCCATCGGCGGGGCGCTGCATGGCGATGCGGCGCATCACGCCTGGGGGGTGATCGACCTCCTCGCCGTCACCGATTTCCCCGATTGGCGGATGAAGAGCTTCGTGCGCTCCGAGCATGAGGGCACGCTGATGGTGCTGCCGCGCGAGGGGGGCTACCTCGTGCGGCTCTATGTCGAACTTGACCGGCTGGGCGAGGATGAGCGCGTCGCTGATCGCGGGATGGATGCGAGCCACATCATCGACAAGGCGCAGCGCATCCTGCATCCGCATTCGCTCGATGTGAAAGAGGTCGTCTGGTGGTCGATCTACGAGATCGGCCATCGTCTGACCGACAAGTTTGACGATGTGCCCGCCGATCAGGTCAGCACCCGCGCGCCCCGCGTGATGCTGGCAGGCGACGCCTGCCACACCCATAGCCCGAAGGCCGGGCAGGGGATGAATGTCTCGATGGGCGACACGTTCAACCTCGGCTGGAAGCTGATCTCGGTGCTGGAAGGCCGGGCCGAACCTGCGCTGCTGCATTCCTATACCGAGGAACGGCGCGGTGCGGCCAAGGGCCTTGTCGACTTCGACCACAAATGGTCGCGCGTTGTCGGCGGCGCGGCGGGCGAAGATGTGCCGGGCGATCTGCCCGCCGTCGCGCGCGCCTTCATCGGCAACCTGCCCTTCACCTGCGGGCTGACGATCCAATACGAACCCTCGGCCCTGACCGGCGGGGCGGCGCATCAGGCGCTGGCCACGGGCTATGACATCGGCAAGCGCTTCCACTCAGCGCCGGCGGTGCGGCTGGCGGATGCGAAGCCGATGGAACTGGGCCATTGCATCGACGCCGACGCGCGCTGGCGGCTGTTCCTCTTCGCGCCCGAGGGGGATGCGGGGCAGAAGGGTGGCGCTGTCGCGACGCTGTGTGACTGGCTGGAGAGCGACCCGGACTCGCCCATCGTCGCGCATACCCGCGTGGGCGAGGATGTGGACGCGGTGATCGACGTGCGCGCGGTGTTCCAGCCGGGTTTCCGCGAGGTGGACTACGGCGCGATGCCCTCGATGCTGCGGCCCCACAAGGGCGATTACGGGCTCTGCGACTACGAGAAGGTCTTCTGCGCCGATCTGCGCGCGGGCGACATTTTCGACGCCCGAGGCATCGACCGTGCGCAGGGCTGCGTGGTCGTGGTGCGCCCCGATCAATATGTCGCGCAGGTTTTGCCACTGACAGCGCGCGAGGAACTGACCAACTTCTTCGCCGGCATCCTGAAGCCCGCGGCCTGAGCCGTCGCGCTTGCCCGGGGGCAGGGGCCGGTCTAGGGTCCGCCGCGACGCAGCATGCCCGGAGGCCCCGATGTCCCTGTTCGAACGCTGGCTCAGCCTCTGGGTCGCGCTGGCCCTGATCGCGGGCCTGATCCTCGGCGCGGTGATGCCGGGGATCTTCGGGGTCTTGGCGGGGCTGGAATATGCCTCGGTGAACCTGATCGTCGCGGTGCTGATCTGGGCCATGGTCTACCCGATGATGATCGGCGTGGATTTCGGCTCGATCCGCTCGGTCGGGGCGCGGCCCAAGGGGTTGATCATCACGCTGGTGGTCAATTGGCTGATCAAGCCCTTCACCATGGCCGCGCTGGGCGTGTTGTTCTTCGAGCATGTCTTCGCCGGCCTCATCGACCCGCAGGACGCCCCGCAATACATCGCAGGCCTGATCCTTCTGGGCGCGGCGCCCTGCACGGCGATGGTCTTCGTCTGGTCGCAGCTGACCAAGGGCGACCCGAATTACACGCTGGTGCAGGTCTCTGTGAATGACCTCGTCATGGTCGTGGCCTTCGCGCCGATCGTGGCTTTCCTTCTGGGCGTGACCGAGATCGAGGTGCCCTGGGCAACGCTGGTGCTGTCGGTCGTGCTCTATGTCGTGGTGCCGCTGATCGCCGGGATCCTGACCCGCCGGGCGCTGCTGGCCAAGGGCGGCTTGGCGGCGGTCGAGGGCTTCATGGCGCGGATCAAGCCGGGTTCGATCCTGGGGCTGTTGCTGACGGTGGTGCTGCTGTTCGGCTTCCAGGGGCCGGTGATCCTGGAGCGCCCGCTACTGATCGCGCTGCTTGCTGTGCCCATCGTGCTGCAAAGCTACGGCATCTTCGCGCTGGGCTATGCCTGGGCCTGGGCCTGGCGGTTGCCGCACCGTGTCGCCGCGCCCTGCGCCCTAATCGGCACATCGAATTTCTTCGAACTCGCCGTCGCGGTCGCCATCGGCCTTTTCGGCCTGCAATCGGGCGCGGCACTGGCCACGGTGGTGGGTGTGCTGGTCGAGGTGCCGGTGATGCTGTCGCTCGTGGCCTTCGCAAACCGGACACGCGGAAGCTTCCCGGCAGAGCCGTGAGTTTCACCTGAGATATCAGAGAGGTTAGCGTGGGCCACCATCCTGTCCCGAGAGGGAGGATGGTGGGCGACCCTTCCACCGGTCATGCTTCCGCACGGTTCCGCAAGCTTCTTGTTTCTCATTTAAAAACAGTTAGTTAATTTGATTTCGGTTTCGCATGACTCTTGACGGTTCCGCCTAGTTCCAGCTAATTTCTTTGTTAGGGATTGGTTAGGAGGTGGCAGGCGTGGCGCGCGGAACCGAACTGTTGACAGTCGCAAAAATCAAAAGCCTCAAGAAGCCGGGGCACTATCGCGACGGCGGCGGGCTTTACCTGCAAGTGTCGAAGTGGGGCACGAAATCTTGGGTCTTCAAGTTCACGGTTCCAACCTATGAAAAGCTGTCGGACGAAGACCTTGCCGCCGGTCGAACACCGAAGCGCATCCCCGGCAAGCTTCGTAGCATGGGCTTGGGGTCGGTCTTCGATTACGACGAAAAAGACGCCGATGACGTTCCTGAACTCGAACGCATGACCTTGGCCGATATTGTCGCGAAGCCGAACGATCTTCGCCTTGCTGACGTTCGCAAGCTTCGCCTGATCCTGAAAGACATGGTAAGGGCCGGAATTGACCCTATCGAACACCGGGCCGCGCTTGAACTGCGGAAGCAACAGGCGGTGCGGGACGAAGCGGAAGCCGAACGCGCAGCGGCGGAAGCGAAGGCGCTTGAGGAAGCCCGCAAGAAGACCTTCAAGGATGCGGTCGGCGAATATCTCAAAAAGAAGGACGCCGAGTTGTCCAATGACCGATACCGGCAAGCTTGGCGCAACAGCCTTGACGCTTACGCCCTGCCGATCATCGGCGATATGAGCGTTGATGAAATCGAAGTTTCGGACGTGCTGCGCGTCCTGAACCAAGATTTCCGTGATAAGTCAGGCGAAGTCATCGGCACATTGTGGGAATGCCGAACCGAAACCGCGTCGCGCCTGCGCAACCGTATTGAAGCTGCCCTTTCTTGGGCGACCGTTTCGGGCTTTCGGGCGGGCGACAACCCGGCGCGCTGGACGGGCAACCTAAAGGAACTTCTGCCGAACCCGTCGAAGGTTGCGAAAAAAACCAATCAACCGGCGTTGGACCTTCCCGATTTGCCCACATGGTTCGCCGAACTGCGCCAGCGGAAGGGCACGGGGGCGCGGGCGCTTGAATTTGCCATGTTGTGCGCCAGCCGGTCGGGCGAAGTCCGCAACATGACATGGGATGAAGTTCGGGACATGGACGGCGACAACCCCCAATGGGTTATCAGCGCGGATAGAATGAAAATGTCACGCCCGCACGTTGTTCCTTTGTCATCCGCAGCCGTCGAAGTGTTGAAGGCTCTTCCCCGGCTGCCGGGCGAAGACCTTGTTTTTCCGTCCAGCAAGAAGGGAAAGCCGATTTCGGATATGACAATCAGCAAAGTTATGAGGCTGATGCACGAAGCGAAGTTGAAGAAGGACGGTTGCGGATACGTTGATCGGGAAAGCAAACGGCCCGCCGTTCCCCATGGAACTTGTCGCGCGACGTTCCGCACATGGGTTCAGAACGAAACCGAATACGATCCTGCTATGGCAGAGGTCGCTCTGGCTCATAAAGTTGATACGAAGGTCGCCCAAGCCTATGCGCGCGGCGATATGCTGAACAAGCGTCGCGGAATGATGGCGCATTGGGCCGCTGTCTGTCATGGCAAGAAGCCCGCCGGAAATGTCGTTGATCTGACGAACCGGGGGGTCGCGTGATGGAAGGTCAGACCTTTAATCCCTTGGCTGGCGATGATCGAATTGCCAAGATCGCGAAGCATGTGGGTTGCAGCGTTCCAGAAGTTGAAGCCGCGTTCGGCACTCTATTGACCTTCAACCTTTGGATGGCAGAACGATCCGAAAGCGGCGAAGCGCGGCAGGAGGCAAAAGCCCTTCGTGACTTTGCTGCCAAGTTTGAAGCCAAGTTTCCTCACCTGACCGAAATCAGGGACGACATTCTTGCCGAAGCGGCAGTAGCGGCGCATTTCACCGACGCTAGAGCATACCCGGCGACCAAAGGACGGAAGGAACGGGCGCGCATCATCGCGAACGCCGTCGCAAAGCTGTTTGTTGCCACCGGTCGAAGTGTCGGCGTTGGAAAATCCGCATATGACGGGGAGCCATCAACGGCATTTGGGCGCGCTGTTCAGTATGCGCTTGCGGTGTTTGAGATCGAAGCTGACTGGTATCAGCCCGCAAAAGACGCCCGCAACAATACCAACTAGGCGGATATTTTCCCTTTCAGTTGCGTCTTATACGCCGATCCGGCGACCCGATAGCTTCGTCTCATGCCCACAAGTAAGCATGAGGAAGCACGATGACCCTTCACAGTTCCAGTGACACGACGCCGGGCGCAGATGCGTTCGACCGGTCCGCCGCGAAGTCCGAACCCCTAATTCCCGAAAGCGCGCAGCACGTCCAAGTTCGTCTTGATACGGTCAAGGCGATGCTTGGCGGAATTTCGACTTCGGCCCTGTATGCCGATATGTCGAAGGGCGTCTTCCCCCGACCGATCACCATTTCCCGGCGCATGGTCGTTTGGCCGCTGGACGAAGTGGAACGGATCAGCGCGGCGAGGATTGCGGGCAGAACCCCCGAACAAATCCGCGTCCTTGTTTCGCAGCTTGTCGAAGCGCGCAAAGACCGTTCGTAGCGATTGGTGGAACGGCTTGCCGTATAACCAATCATCTTTCTATTTGAAAATTAGCCGAAATTTAGAACGCTGCGCAGCCGGACGCCGGATCGCCTCTTCCTAACAAAGACCTAAGAAAAACAAGGCTGCTGGAAATGTCACAATTGACTTCGGAATTAATGATGGAAGCCGCGCGCTGGTTGTTGTGGCGATATGGTCCTGCAAACGCGAACGGCAAGCGACCGAAGATACCTTGCAACGTCCGAACTGGACGCGCCTGCGACAATACCGATCCAGCGAATTGGGCGACCTATCAGGAAGCGGTTGCCGCCGTGCAGGGGGGCGACGGTTTGGGCTTCGCCTTGGGCGATGGCTGGCAGGGCATTGACGGCGACAGCGAAGAAGCCGCCGCGTTCCTGCGAGACAATGCGCCGGGGTATGTGGAAGAAAGCCCGAACGGTGGCATCCATGCTATCGGCTTTGGACCGTCCTTCCCCGCCCTTGCCAGCAACAACAGTGGGTATGAGGCTTACGCAGGCGGGCGATACTTCACCGTCACGACGAAGGGTATCCGCGACCCGCAGCCGACCGACCTTGCGCCCTTCGTTGCGCAGGCCATAGCGCCCCGCCACGCGGCAGGGAAGGCGTCACCGGCTGCACTCCCTACACGGGAACAGGCTGGCCCGCTGGACGCCGCGAAGCTGCGGGACTTGTGGAGCGCTGCGCCCTATGTCGATTGGGTCAGCTACGGCGGTTGGCAACGGCAGCTTTCCAGACTGAAACCGCTCGGGGATGATGGCCGCGAACTCGCAAGGCATCACTCCAAGCTACTGCCAAACTATCCCGGTGACGCTGAATTTGATCGCAAATGGCAGCACGATATTAGGTCCGATCATACTGGGCCGAATGCGCTGTTCAAGGAAGCCGAAGCGAACGGCTGGCAGAACCCAGGATACCGGCAAGATGTTCCGCGCGTAAACAACCCTATCGCCACGAACAATCCCTTTGCCGGGCAGGGGGGCGCAGTAGAATTCGCCGAAACACTGGATTTGACCGGGCTTCTTAGGATTGTCGAAACAACGCCCGAACGGCTGTTCACGACCACGTTCTTAACCCCTGTCGGCGAAGTCACCCTTCTGTCGGCTGACGGTGGCGTGGGTAAGACCATGTTCGCGCTGGCATGGGGCTTGTGTCTTGCTTTCGGCATATCGGCGCTATCACTCCAAATCCCTTCATCCATCCCTGTTCTGTTCGTAACCGCCGAAGATGCGGCAATTGAGTGCGGCAGGCGACTGAAAGCGATTGCCGCCGCGCTGAACCTGAATTTTTCCGGTGATTGGCTGATGGAAGGTTTCCGGCGTTTTCATCTTTGGGACATTGAAGGCGCAGCATTTTGGACCGAAACACGCGACAATCCTGCCGGGGTTTCAACCGCAGCCTTGGTCGAACTTGAACAGCGCATCGTCGCTACCGGGGCGAAGCAAGTATTCATTGACAACGCGTCGACGGTATTCCTTGCCGATCACAACGGGCTTGTTCCCGTCAATGCCTTTATCAGTGCACTTCGCGGAATAGCTGCCCGCACCGACTGCAACATTCTTCTTCTTGCGCACGTCAACGCCGAAACGGCGACAAAGGGCGGGGCAAAAACTTACAACGGTTCTGTTGCGTGGAATAACGGCGTTCGTTCGCGCATGTTTATGAAAATCGTTCCGGCCGAAGCCCATCTTCCCGAACATATCCTTGTCTCGCACGAAAAGGCAAACTTGGGGCCGAAGGCTGCGCCGTTTCGACTGCGACGGAATCCAGAAACTGGCATCCTTTCTTCATTCTCAAATTACGAAATTGCCGCAGCGATTGATGAAAGCCTGTCGTCGTTGGCCGAACAAGTTTTTGCTCATATTCAGGAAGCGCAGAGCCGGGGCGAACCAATCCGCGTTGCGACGCATGGGCCAAAGACGGCATATCATGGTTTGTCCGATATGTTCCCCCGCGAATATCCCGAAGGCAACAAGGAAGTGAAGGCGCGCGTGAAACTGGCGATAGCGAAACTTTCCGACGAAAAAAGGATTGTTAAGCGCAGCGACTATGACAAAAACCGCAATCCTTATGAGCGTTGGACGGTTCTGCCGCCTGACGACCCCCTGTATGGCCGGGGTGTATGATCGTGAGTTCGGAACTTACGAACTCGTAAGTTCAACTCATACCCCCCCCCCCTCGTGAGTTCTTACTCACAGGGGGTATGGGGGAACTCAGACGACGAAGATTACTCACGATGCGAACTGACGATCCCCCTGCCCGACAACCCTATAGCTTCGGGCAAAACGAAACCCGCCCATCCGGGTAGAACAACGCAAAAGGAACGATCATGACTAAAATCGATAACGATGCTGCTGACTACGGCGACTATGAGCATGTAATCCTCTGCCCCCATTGCGAATACAACTACCTTCATCACTTGCCGCCTGCGGTCTATTACGTTCGCGGCGAAGATGATCCAGTTGTTTCGGTTTGGGCCGGGTCAAAATCCAAGCATATGTTGAACCGGGATAGCGGCAACCCTTCGGCCCGGCGCGGTTCGGTCGAAATTGAATTCTGGTGTGAAGGTTGTCAAAAGCATTCGGTTCTTCAATTCGCTCAACACAAGGGCTGCACCTTCGTCAAGTGGGCGGCAGAAGGTCGGCAGCCGAAGCAAGCCGTTCTGATGGATGCCGAGGAATACGGGAAGTTGCTTCGTGATCGGCGGCGTCCGACGCGGGGGCGTTGGTAGTGCGGCGTCCGCTTGCCACCGCCATGCACCAATCTATGAGTGATACTATGAACCGATCTGCCCCGCCCCCCGGCACCTTCAATACCTTGCCTGACCAAATGGCCCCTGACCGGCCCACTGTTCTGCGGGGGGCGGATGGCCGTTTCCTAACGGGCAATACTGGCGGCGGCAGGCCGAAGGGATCGCGCAACCGGCTGACCGAACTGCTGATGACAGCGATTGCGGATGACTTCGCCACGCATGGGGCCGATGCCATAGCCCGGCTTCGTGCCGACGATCCGGCGAACTATCTGCGGATGGTCGCGGCGCTGGTCCCGCGAGAACTGATCCTGCAACGGGAATCGCAACCCGTTCCCGATTATGCCGAACTGTCCGATGAAGAAGCCTTTGTCCTGCTGGAAGCGGAATACCGTCGCAGGCGGCTGGAAGCTTCCATGAAATCCGTCGCCGCTTCCGTGAACGCTTGACTTGGCGAAGGTGCCATCCCGCGTTTTGACGCTGCGTCGGGTCATTCTTACTTCCGTTAGCCCTTCACGTGGCGTGGCTGAAATCTGTCAAAGCACAGAACGCACTGCAGCCTTTTAAGTGGAGCGGACGTCCGTGGTGGCGTTCGATCGCTGGCCTTGCCGTCTGACACATAGCGCCAGGATCCAGCTACCCCATAGGCTGGCCAAATGGTTTAAGCGAGGAAAGAAGTTGGCTGCGGGGTAAGCACAAGACTGAACTGGTGTTTGACCTCAATGAACTCGCTTGGCGCCATCGCCGTGGCGTGCTGGCGTGCTGGCGTGCTGACAGGTCGGGCAGCCTGGCGAGACTAACGGCGACGACCGCTGACGCAACCTGCTGCCGACGGCACGACAGCTTGGGGCGGGAAGCGGACGCTCGCTGCGTCAAGGGCGAGCGGCAACTAATCGCAGGAAGCGGACTTGAACATCTGCAGCATGAGAAGTCCCAGGAAGTTGGGTATCGGAAACTATGATCGACAAACCGTAGCTAACGCGGTCGACATGACCGGCACATTCCGGACGACAATTCTTAGCGCAACCGCTTCCTGAGTGCGCAAAAGATCGCCTTGGTTGGGGAGCGCGGAAAGTACGTTCTGGTCGAAATTGGGCGACTCCAATTAATCTCAATGCTAATTTAGATTGTGCACGCAGTTTTATAATGATCCGACGGCAGGCGACTAAGAGGGCGGCGCTCTAGAAAATCGACTGACCAAGGAGAATTGCGGCCACCGCGCCAGACAACCGACTTCATCGGAAATAGTTGCTCCCCAGAAAAAAAGACACCTCTTTCGAAATTTACAAAACGATCGGATTGATTAAAACTCCTGAAGCTCGAAGCTCTTCATGTCCCATAAAGAAAATTTATAGCCAGCGCCAATGCACCTTGTGTAATCTCCGGTATCGAAGGTTACAATCGGTATTCCTTTTTCAAATTCTCCAGTAGTTGATATCCTGTCGGCCAGGTCAACCAAGAAAGCATCAACATAGTCGATCCTGAAAGTTCTCATTATGTGGTGGGGCTCCGAAAATGCTTCACCTTCCTTTTCAAGGATGTGTGTGGCATTTATGTGCCTCCTCTGAGACGCCTCGGTGAACCAAGACATCACCTTCGCCGCATAAGGCTGGTCTCGGCGGCGACTTAAAAGCCCACTGCTCTCGATTAGTACGGGGTGCGTAAGTATCCAGACGAAATCGAAATCAGCGCTAAAAAACTCCTGCGCCTGGTCATGATGTTGATCGCGCTCATCAATCAGCCCGACGATGAAATTGCTATCCAGAAGCGCTACGTTCCGTGGCAGTGTTACGCTCGATGATGGGAGAAGGAATTGGAACGACATTAACCAATCTCAATACCATGCGCGGCAAGCGCTTTGACTAAGATATCATCGATTTCATCTTCTGCAATTTGAATTTCCGTCGAGCTTTCAGATTTAGTTGCACTGAGAACTTTGAGCGCAAGATCTCTAAGATGGTCACGCAACTCCCCCTCCTCAATTACCGAAGTGAGAATGGGAATTGATTCGATATGTCGCGGTTCGTACTTTCGAAAGTTTCCGCCAAACTGAGGAGTCGTTTTTGAGATTAACCTATCCACAGCGGAGCTATTCAAGTATGCCATCAAAGGTAAGAGAAAGTCCGGATCGAAGGGAGTGACGGCAGTGCCCCCAATAAGGAAAACTTGACCTCCAATATCAATTCCAAAGGACGGCCTCAGCGCAAGATCACGCATTACCAGTTTCGGCGCAGAAAGCCAGCCGATATTTCGTGGCCTAATTAGTTCATACCATCGCACGCCTCCAGATACGCTGGAGCGAGAAGATAGAAGGCCATGGTTCTCCTTCAAATATTCCCAAGTTTTCGGAAATTCTTCTGCGAGCTGCCCATCAGGTAGGCTCCGACCATCTCGGTATGGATACAGAATGAGCTTGGTGCTTCTAACCCTCGTGCTCCTTCTAATTTCGGCGCCGAAGATCACAGGATGTAGCAGTTCTGACTCAAGAAGGGCCTCTTCTCCCATGCCGTTGACAACCTGAGAGAGGTGCGTGCCATCAACTGCAACTGGCTCGAACAGGAACACATCGTTAGCCCCAGTCTTGATGCCTTGGTTCACCGTCGCGACTTCAGATAATGGAACCGCGAACTCACTCAATGCGATGCGTGCCTTTTCATCGGACGCTGAAAGAAGGAGCCAAGGGGACGAAGAGTTGGGTTGCTTTGCGTCATAAGCCAAAACAAAGCCGTTTCGCGACCAACGCTCACTATCTGCCTTAAGCAAAATTGATGAAATAAAATCAGCACTGATCGACTCCACCTCAACGACTCGGACATGGCTCTGCTTATCAGTGCCGTCAGAAAGCACCTGAGCTATGAGGCACATCACATATGCGGATACATCGCGAAATGGGCGGTTTGATCCGAAGTCGACGATTGTCTGAATGCTACAGCTCGAAATAAGTTCTGCACGTAATGTTTGCGCTGACGCGCTCTGCAGGATTCGGTTTGGCAGCACCAGCCCCAAAATTCCGCCAGGGGCAAGGACCTTTATAGCCTGCTCCGCGAAAAGATGGGAGAAGTCGAATCGGCCCTTTGCCGTTTTGAAGCGGTCAGAAAGGTCGTCTTTCTCTTCAACCAGCGAAGTTTTTAGGAATGGTGGATTGCCAAGAACAATGTCGTAAGGCTGATCCAGTTTCCCCCAAGTTTCGCTCCGCAACCCATCGGCGGAAATCACGATCTCCGACAAACTTGGAAGTGGCAGTGCGTCAGGTTCTTCTACCAGACGGTGCCAAAGCCTCAGTCGCGCGATCGACACCGCTTTCGGATCAATGTCTACACCTGCAATGAAGCGACCACCTATCAGAATTTTCGCCCATGGCTTTTGGGGGTCGCGGGCCTTCAGCAACTTCAAAACTTCGTCTATCGCCGCTACCAAGAAAGATCCCGAGCCGCAAGCGAAGTCTATGACCCGTGGCGGTTCGGTATTTTTGACTTTGTCGAAATACTCTCCGACGCACTTCGCCGCAATGTAGTCGTGCATGAATGGGGGCGTGTAGTAAGTTCCAGACTTCTTTCGAGCGCTATAGCGGGAAACTTCACGCTCAGGTGTGTTAAATAGTTCCATTTGAGACGGCGCAGATCCTGCTTCTAGAACTGTTGAGAGATATTTCTCATACGCAGTCCCGAGCACATCCGCCTCAATCCACGAAAAATCATACTCAATGTCTATTCCGGCGAGATGGGAAGGGCGATAAAGATCATTGATCACCCCAGCCAAGACGTGCTGCGGAATATCTTGAGCGAAATCTGTTGAAAAGAGATCACTGCCAATCCTGCTTCTGGCCTGATCGAAAAGCGAAATCCACTTGTCTCGATTTATCGAATCTGACCCCTGAATTACTTCGCGAAGAGAGGAAATTTTGGGGTCAAGTTTTCTATCCTCTACGGCCCTCAACACAAAAAGTTGCGAGTAAAGCGATTGAAGCTTCTCATCGATCGCGTCTGACTTCTTGCTGTACCGAAGCGCTTGATCACGCCACAGATCAAGGCGCCGAACGAGGCTATCGTCGATCGGCTCCAGAATCCTCGTAGGCTTATCTAGTCTATTTGCGAAAGTCTCAATCTTCTCTTCGATAACTTCTTCTGGAGTGAAGCAATTAAGAAGATCTTTATTATCTTCGACTTTATCCCAAGAAATCTCTGGGAAGGCCAGCCATTCGTGGCCAACCAGTCTGTGAGAGTTGAAAACTCGAATACCTGAATCTGAGGATAGAATCCCCCAATCCACACCGGAATGATAGCCGTACTTGGCAGCAGCCCAAAGAGGATCGACTCCATTCCTTTTTTCAACCGTCGCGAAAAGAGCGGCTGGCTTCCCAACCTGAAGGCCCCTCGCTAGATTCAGTTGTGCGCCATGGCTAGAAATTTTTCGAGCTTGAAGATCTTGGGTGCTCCAGCCAAGCGCAACAGCCAAAGAGGACCCATCAGAGGCCGCATTTTTGTGAAGCATGCTCATCACCAATTGGTATCTATTCTTCGCTATCGATCTCCTTGCCATAGCACGGAGGGCTGGGCAACTCGTCGTGAGGGGCGCATGTAGGGCAGCAGCCTTCAGTCTCCCGTGGCTCCTGCCGTGCGCGACGAGTTTGGCTCTGTGCAATCTGGTTTGGCGCGCCAACGTTGGTGGCAGTGGCTCTTCTTCATTCAGCGACACCAGAGCGGAAAGACGCGGGCAATCGAACTCACGCTTGAGGCGGGCCTTCGCTGTGCCCAACATGCCGGTGCGTACCGCGGTTCGTAGCGCCGGGCATGATTGTCTGCATCGGGTTGGCTACCGTATGAATGGCCGGAATTGGCAGGGAGCGGTCATCTGCTGCGGAGGGCGCGAACGGCAGGTATGGGCCGGGCGCCACGGCGCCCGCTGTCACGCGCGCCCTGCTGCTATGGGCCGTCTAGTCGTGTCTACGACACTCTTTCGGTATCGCCCTTTCCAGACCGATGGGAATGCCATGTCCGTATGCAAGCTCTCGGACATCAACGGCAATGATCTCCAACGTTGGCTGTTCTTGCGTGGTAAGAGCGAACTCAGTGACTCTTCCTGGCGGACACCCTCCGTGCGCTGGGTAGAGGAGCGCTAGTCGGTTGCAGTTGTAGCGGCTGGCATACGCGTTCATCTGGTACGCATCGTCACTCGATACGCCCGAGTTAGGCTTCCCGAGGTTTAGGCGCTTCCATTTTGCGTCGAAGATGGCGAGGGTCTGGTCTGCGCTCTGAATGCTAATATCAGGACGCAACTCGAAGCCCGCCGTGGCGAGGTTCTTTATCGGACCCTGCAAAGTGACCGTGACGGGATCACCGCCGCGCAAATGACATGAATGCCGTATGCGCATTCCGAGCACGGTCTCGAAGAGCTTTTCCATGTTGAATAGCAGCGCCGAACCAGCCGCATCGCCGGTTCGAACATCCGGATAGAGGCCTGATAGCAGCCAACGAGCTTTGGTAAACACTGGTTCCCAGTGCCGGATGGTCCGGTCAAGGCGGAGCGCCTCAATGTCTCGAGCCCTGACTCTGCGATCGGTCACCTCGTCAAAACGATGGAGGAACGTCGCCACCATAGTCCGGGCCCTTGGGCTTAGTGCGTGTACAAGAAGGATCCGAAAGACCGCCTTCAGTGCTTGATTGTAGTTGTTGTCAATGCTTCGTTCGTCGAAGCGACATAGCAGATGAGAGCGATCGAAGGCGTTCGTGCGCAGGTGCTTGGTCAACTCGAGTCGCCCGCGGATGGCGTTGAGGTTCTCTGCCCTGTCCGAGTACCGTGCGATTGCGCCGCCTCGGAGCGCTGTTTTTACCTGACTACAGAAGTCCTCAATGAAGACGTCGAGGAGGTGGCTGTGCTGTTGTCCGAGGCCAGCATCGCCAACCCGCTTCGACCCAAGTTCACCAACGCGCGCAAGCATGGCCACCAAGAGCCCCCGCATGTCTTCGCTGCTATCACTGCCCTGCTCTATCTTTGGAAGGATCTCGATTGCTAGCTGCTCAGTTTGCAAGACTCCGCAGAACGGCCCGAACTTCAATGACCGATGGCCCCATGCGAGGACACCGGGTGGCAAAAGTGCGGCGAGTCTCGCGATGCCTTCTGCCTCGAGCTCGCTGATCTCGCCGGCCGGACCGACGTTGACGCCCTGCCTCTCTCGGACGGTTAGGTGCCTCATTCCGGCGGCTCGTAGATCTTGCGGATTGCGTTCGGAGTGATCTCGTCTTCCCGAATGATCTCAAACGCTTCGCCGTCCCTGATTTCAGTCTGGTCGGCCTTTGGAAAGAGCATAGCGGCATTCTGTTTGTGCGCCCGGACCAATTGCAGCTTCTCCTCGACGGCCTGGTCGCCGAGTACGTAACGGATCTGACGCCAGTCGTCGTAGAATGCCTCTTGCAGAAACGGCAGTATCTCCCGCGCAAATACACGGCGCAGTTCGTCGAAGGACTTTACGTGGTAAAAATAGCTGTGGCCGAGAGTCTGATCGCGATGCAGCAGGCGGGACAGGCGCGCATTCATGGCCTGAAGAAGCTGACGCAAGTCGATTGTGTTGCCCTCATCGTCTTCGAACGATTCAAGTAGTTCCGGCTTTGGCGTGAGTTCCTCGAACCGGAACCGGCGCCGTAAGGCGCTGTCGAGCAGAGCGATTGAGCGGTCCGCGGTGTTCATAGTGCCGATTACGTCCACATTCGGGGGCACCCCAAAACGCTCGCCGGAGTAGGGGAGCGTCACTTCCAAGCCCTTGCAGTCCGCCGCGCGGTTGCCCGATGCATCTACGCGGATCCGCTTGTCCACCTCGACAAGCGTGATGAGCTCTCCGAAAATTTTGGCGACGTTTCCGCGATTGATCTCGTCGATGAACAGGGCGAACCGCTTATTCGGCGAGCGCCGGGCCCGATCGCAAAGCCGTTTCAACACCCCCGGCCGCACCTCATAGGTGACGGTGCCATTCTCCGTGACAGGGCGAATGCCCTCGACGAAGTCCTCGTATGCGTAGCTCTGATGGAACGTCACGAACTCAAAGCGATCACCGGCCACATCCCGATATAGCGGCAGGTAGTCGCTATTGAGTCGGTAGGTCTTTCCGGTGCCCGGCGGGCCGTAAAGAATGAGGTTCAGGGGCGGCGCGAGTTTCTGTGGAGATTCGCCCATAGACCCGGCGTCGTCTCTAGGCGTAGTAGCGTCCGATACGATACTTGGCAAAGCCTTCCATAGGCGCTCGAGGTTGCGAGCAGCCTTTGCCTTGATCTCGATGCCGGAAGACTGCGGGTTCCATTCCTGACCGGGCTCGCGGCTTTGCAGCTGTTCCAATGAGACAATCTCGTCTGACGTTGCATCGCGGACGGAATTGAATGCCACGTCTATGAAGCGCGTCGTCTCCCCGGCGTCGGACCGTGCCTGTTCCCAGTGCTCAGCTTCGTAGGGTGCGCGCGTGACCTTTCCGGCTGCCACGACGCCTTTCGGAGGGCTGCCGGTGCGGATCAGAAAGACGCGGTCACCCTCGCGCGGTTTGCTCGAGCCGCAACGCCATCGGTTGTCGGCCTTCTTCCCGCTGATCGTCGCGGCGCGGTCGGCGGCGAGTGTGTTCCAGGTCCATCTGGAGGGGTTCCAGCTGAGTAGCCAGTACTTCGTCTGGTCCTTCCATTGGGACGCGAACTCTTCCTGGTAGAAATCAATGTCCGCGCCGTGCTCCTCTTCAAGTCGGCGGCGCAGCTTGAGCAAGGCGCGGTCGATCTCGACGGTGCTCCATTTCTTGATCTCCTTCTCCGTTGTGTCTTCGAAGCCGGCGAGGATCAGGCGCTTATCGCCCTCGGAGCTGATCCGTTCGAACGTGTCGGGAAATAACAGGTGTGGCAAGACGTGGATCAGCTGCCTATGCCGCGCCTCCGGGAGGCCGCTTAGCCAACCAGAGAATGCCCACGGCTCTGACGCGATCCGTTCACGGTCGGCGGCATCGCGGGCTTTGAAATCGCGCAAGGCGCCGATGAGGAATACCAGTTCGCGCCAGCGGTGCGTGTTGTAAGCCGTCCCGGCGGAGCCGATGCTTTCAAGAACAGCGTCTTCCAGGAGAGAGTGAGACGCGTTCAAACCTTCTCCAGACCAGGACCAGATCTCCAGCACATTCTCGCGCTTCTTGGCTGCGCCGACGTTCGATGGGAAGAGCAGCGTTAGCCAAAGGCTCTCGGCCATCAGCTGGCGGCAATCAGGCGAGCCCTGCGAAAGCTGTACCTTTAATTTCGAGAGAAAATCACCTTCCCCAGCGTCAAGGTTCTTTACGAAGTGCTGATCCAATTCGTCAAGAAGGGGCGGTGTCCAAATCTCTTTCTCATCGGTGAAAACCGATAACCCCACTGAAAGCGCTGCATCGTGCCATTTTTGCGCGGCAGCGTAGATAGGGGCAACATGGTGATGTGGGTTGTATCGTGACACAGTAGAAGCCTCCTCAGCCGATCGGTAGGACTTCGACCCGCGCCTGTCCCTGACCAAAGCCTTTGTATCTTTAAGATTGATTTTCGACTAGCTATCTAAACCTCAGAGTTCGCTCCAATAAAATTTGGGCGTCAGGTTCTGGAATATGCGCTCTCCACTATTCATGCGGGTAGACCGGCCGCAACGTGCCGCGAGAGGTCGCGGTCCCATTGGGCGGAAACCGTCGTCCATTGCCCGAGCTCAAGCGCTCTGCACCTGCTAATCGTCAGAACCTGCGCGAAGGCCGAAGGCGATGGTGTGTGGCTGGCCAGAAAACACGGCTCATCGAGGCAGCGGGATTGGGGTGAGGTCTACCACGGGGTTGATGCCAAGACGCTGACGTGCAGTGCCAGCCAAATCACAGAGAGCTGGATCGACGATGCGCCAGTTATGCCCGACCTGCCGGACCGGATCCCAGGCGATCAGCCATTGGTGTGGCGACCGCTGATGGGGACTTGTAGCACGAGGGCCTGGCACTCTGTCATTGCAGCGCTGGGGCGCCTGGGCACCCTGCAAGGGGCGGCAACGGCTTACGGGGCGGACGAGTGGGTTTGGAGCAACATCCGGTCCATCATGCTCGTGCAGGTGGGGGGAGGCACGGGACGGCGGGGCAGCGAGACGGACGGCACATCCATACCGACGATGTGAGGGAGTGGCTGCTGTAACTGGGGCTGGATGACACGGAAGTTGCAATCAAGTCCGTCGAGCAAGCTGACTTGTGCGATCCCTAGAGCGATGACCTTCTGGCCTAAAGTGCCCGCTTGCGCGTGATCATTACCAAGGCCGCCCTCCAGGAGGGCTGCGATTGCACTTTTTCTTGTGTCTCGTGTTCCCTGCCGGCGGCATCGCACCTGTCAGCCGTAACGCAGCGTGAGTACTGGAGTGAGTTGTCGTGAGCACTCGACAGTTTGCAGCACGCCTTCACTGCATCCCTCCGTGGGTTCAAGGCGTTTGCTGTAGGTATTTGTTAGCGAATAGCGGTGAAATCCGGCCATCCCGCCAAGATATTGATTTAAGTGACAATATCTTGGGGGAATGGTGGGCGACCCTGGAATCGAACCAGGCGTGGGTCTCCCCGGCGGAGTTACAGTCCGCTGCCGCACCTTGCAGCACGTCGCCCGACGCTGCGGGGGGAATAGCCAACGGGGCGGGGGGCGTCAAGGGCCGAAACGATGCGAAAGTGGCGCCCGTCGCTTGAGTATTTGCGACAAGGTGATAGGGGCAGGGGGCGCGCGCCGTCCGGGGCGGCTTTGGCGCAAGCGGCAAGGGGCAAGACGATGAAGAAACCGACCTGGGTGATCGAGAAGGAACGCGCCAAGCGCGCCGCTGCGGCCGAGACCGTCTGGCTGTTCGGCCTGCATGCCGTGCGCGATGCGCTGCTGAACCCCGCGCGCGAGAAACTGCGCCTTCTGGTGACCAAGAACGCCGCCGACAAGCTGGCCGAGGCCATCGCCGAATCCGGCATGACCCCGGAAATGGAGGACGCCCGCAAGTTCTCGGCGCCGATCGCCGCTGATTCGGTGCACCAAGGTGCCGCGCTGGAGGTGAAGCCGCTCGACTGGGGCCGCTTCGACGACGTTTGCGCGGCCGGAAAAGGCGCGCCGGTCGTGGTGCTGCTGGACCGGGTGACCGACCCGCATAACGTGGGGGCCATCCTGCGCTCGGCCGAGGTGTTCGGCGCCCGCGCGGTGATCGCGCCGCGCCACCATGCCGCGCCCGAGACCGGGGCGCTGGCGAAGACGGCTTCGGGCGCGCTGGAGCGGCAGCCCTATCTGCGCGTGACCAACCTCGCCGAGGCCATGGAGCGGTTGAAAGCCATGGGATTCACGCTACTTGGCTTGGACGGGGAAAGTGAGACGACACTGGCCGAAGGCTTGGCCAATGCCGGAACCCGCCCCGTCGGACTGGTGCTGGGGGCCGAAGGGCCCGGCCTGCGCGAGAAGACCCGCGAGACCTGTGACGCACTGGTTCGGATCCCCTATCCGGGCGGCTTCGGCTCGCTCAACGTGTCCAACGCGGCGGCCGTTTCGCTGTATGCTGCAACCGCAGCGCGAGGCGTCTCTTAACGCTTGGCTTATCACGAAATTGCGACAGGGCTTTTTTTTCCGGGAAATGCGCTCATATTGTCACATGAAGCGTTGAGCTGGAACTCTCGCGTTTCCTCCACTGTCCCTCGTTCCCAACTGCGCCCGGCCGATGAGCCGGGCGCTTTTTCTTTGGCCTTGCCGCGCCATCTTGGGTGGGTAGGCTGCCCCGCGCGACAGGACCCAGATGGAGACGATGATGACCACCCAACCCGACGCCCCCGATGATGACACCCTGCGCAAGATCCTGCGGCAGATCCGCGTGGTGGGCGTGGTCGGTGTCTCCTCGAACCCGGTGCGCCCCAGCTATTTCGTCGCGCGCTATCTGGGCCTGAAGGGCATGCGGGTGATCGGGGTCAATCCGGGGCTGGCCGGGCAGCGCTTGTTCGGTGAGGTGGCGGTGGGCGAGGTGTCCGAGCTGCCGCCCGAGGTCGACATGCTGGACGTCTTCCGCCGCTCGGAACACGTGGCCCCCATCGTGCGCGAGGCGCTGGACAATCTGCCGGGGCTGAAGACGGTCTGGCTGCAGATCGGCGTGGTCAGCGAGGAGGCGCGGGAAATGTGTGCCGAGCGTGGCGTGAATTTCATTCAGAACCGTTGCCCGAAGATCGAATATCAGCGCCTGTTCGGCGAGCTGCGCATGGGCGGGTTCAACACCGGGGTGATCAGCTCGAAGCTTTGAGCTTGAGGTGATCGCGCAGGGTCTTCACCTGATCGCGAAGGGCCATGACCTCGGGCAGCGACATGCCCGTGGCTTCCAAAAAGCAGGCTGGGACATGGGCGGCCTTTTGGCGCAGCGCCTCACCCTCCGGCGCGAGGGTCACGCGCACCTGCCGCTCATCGACCTTGTCACGGCGGCGCGCCACCAGACCCGCGGCCTCCATCCGTTTCAGTAAGGGCGTGAGGGTGTTCGTCTCCAGCGCCAGCTGCGCCCCCAAGGCGCCGACCGTCTGGTCGTCCAGCACCCAGAGGGCCGAGAGCACCAGATATTGCGGATAGGTCAGGCCCAGCGGGTCGAGCAGCGGCTTATAGGCCGCCTGCATCGCGTGCTGGGCGGAATAGAGCGAAAAGCAGAGCATGTCGGCGGGGGCGATGGGCATGTCTGGAAGATAAGTCGCGCACGATAGAAGCGCAAGCGATTGACAGGCGGGGCGACTCATCCTAATTATATCGCATACGACATAATCGTGAGCGATAGGAGAGACCCATGACCGTCGACGTCAAATACCGCACCGAAGCCACCGCAACCGGCGGCGGCCGCAACGGCAGCGCCAGCCTGGCCAGCGGCATGCTGACCATGACCATGGCAACGCCGAAGGAGCTGGGTGGTTCCGGCAAGGGCCATAACCCGGAAGAGCTGTTCGCGCTGGGCTATGCCGCCTGCTTCCTCGGCGCGATGCGCGCTGCGGCCAATATGCAGAAGCTGGGCACCGTTCCGGACGACGCCACCGTCACCGCCAATGTCGGCATCGGCCCGCGCGACGATGGCGGCTTCGGCATCGCCGTCGAGCTGAAGATCGCCATCCCGGGCGTCGAGCCCGAACTGGCGCAGAAGATGGTCGATGCCGGCCACTTCGTCTGCCCTTACTCGCATGCGACCAAGGGCAACATCGACGTCACGCTGACGCTGGTCTGATTAGTCCAGCAAGGTTTGCATCAGCAGGCTGTCCGGGTCGGTCAGGTCGTCGATGACGTTGAAATGGTGCAGCCCCGGCGCGACATGCCAGGCGCAGTCCCAGTTCTCGCTCAGAAGGCGCGCCTGCCACAGGAAGCTCGGCCGTTCCTGACCGCCGACCCAGACCGTACAATCCACATCCCCGCGCTTCGACAGGAGCGCGGGGCTTTCTCGATCCGCCTCCTCGGCATCGAGCTGCAGCTGCGTGTTCATCGCGGTCTGCCGCAGCGGATGCAGGTCCGAGAGCGGCGAGATCGGCACCACGCGGGCCAGCCTCTCGGCCCAGGCCGGGTTGCGATCCGCGCAAGCCATCCGGGCCGAGAGATGCCCGCCCGCCGAATGCCCGGTGACCACGATCGGGCCGTCGACAGCCTCGGCCGCCAGCGTGATCGCCGCTTCGACCTCATCCGTCATCTGGTGGATCCGCGCCTCGGGTGCCAGCGTGTAGCCCGGCATCGCCACCGCCCAGTCCCGCGCCAGCGCGCCACGGGCGAAATGCGACCAGGTCGAGGGCGAGAAGTTCAGCCAATAGCCGCCATGGATGAAGACCATGAGCCCGGCGACCGGCCCCTCGGGCAGGAACAGGTCGACCTTCTGACGCGCGGTGCTACCATAGCTCAGACCGAGGCGGGCGCGATCTCCCAGCTCCTCGCGAAAGGCGGCGGCCTCGGCCTCCCAGCGCGGGACAAAGCTGCCCGCATCGGGGATGAAGTCGCCATTCGCGTAGGCTAGGCTCAGATCGTCGGCCATGGATGCTCCATTGCTTGCGTTGTTAAGTAATTTGTGCTCTCTGTGACCCGAGCCCGCATCAGGCATTCGAGGAAGAGGAACCATGCTGGACGACACTACCGATCTTAGGCGCCTGCTCAAGGACCCGTCGCTGTTTGAAACCCGGGCCCTCGTGGCCGGAGATTGGGTCGAGGCCGATGACGGCGCGACCTTCGAGGTGACCAACCCGGCGCGCGGCGATGTCATCGCCAAGGTCGCCGACCTGTCGCGTGCGGAAGTCGCCCGCGCCATCGCCGCGGCCGAGACGGCGATGAAGGAATGGGCCAAGCGCACCGGCAAGGAACGCGCGGCGGTGCTGCGCAAATGGTACGACCTGATGGTCGAAAATGCCGATGACCTCGCCACGATCCTGACCGCCGAGATGGGCAAGCCACTGGCCGAGGCCAAGGGCGAGATCCTCTATGGCGCGGGCTTCGTCGAATGGTTCGGCGAGGAAGCCAAGCGCATCTATGGCGAGACCATCCCCGGCCATATGCGCGACAAGCGGATCACCGTGCTGAAGCAGCCGATTGGGGTCTGCGCCTCAATCACGCCCTGGAACTTCCCGAACGCGATGATCGCCCGCAAGGTCGCCCCGGCTCTGGCGGCAGGTTGCGGTTTCGTTGCCCGACCGGCCGCCGAGACGCCGCTCTCGGCGCTGGCGATGGCGGTGCTGGCCGAACGCGCGGGGGTGCCCAAGGGGGTTTTGTCCGTGGTCACCTCCTCGCGCTCCTCGGATGTGGGCAAGGAGTTCTGCGAGAACCCGGCGGTGCGCAAGTTGACCTTTACCGGCTCGACCGAGGTGGGTCGCATCCTGCTCAAGCAGGCCGCCGATCAGGTGATGAAATGCTCGATGGAGCTTGGTGGCAACGCGCCCTTCATCGTCTTCGATGACGCCGATCTCGATGCGGCGGTCGAGGGGGCCATGGCCTCGAAATTCCGCAACAACGGCCAGACCTGCGTCTGCGCGAACCGCATCTACGTGCAATCGGGCGTCTACGATGCCTTCGCCGAGAAGCTGCGCGCAGCGGTCGAGAAGCTGAACGTGGGCGACGGTCTGGAGAAGGACGTGACCACCGGCCCCTTGATCAACGCCAAGGCGGTCGAGAAGGTCGAGGAGCATATCAAGGACGTGCTCGATCATGGTGGCGCGCTGCTGACGGGCGGCCATCGCCACACCCTCGGCGGGACTTTCTTCCAGCCGACGGTGGTCACCGGCGTGACGCAGGAGATGAAGGTCGCGCAGGAGGAAACCTTCGGGCCCCTCGCGCCGCTGTTCAAATTCGAGACCGAGGAAGAGGCGATCCACTACGCCAATGACACGATCTTCGGCCTCGCCTGCTATTTCTACGCTCAAAACGTCGGTCGCGTGACCCGCGTGCAGGAGGCGCTGGAATACGGCATCGTCGGCGTGAACACCGGCCTCATCTCGACCGAGGTCGCGCCCTTCGGCGGCGTGAAGCAATCCGGCCTCGGCCGCGAAGGCTCGCATTTCGGCATCGAGGACTTCCTCGAGCTGAAATACATCTGCCTGAGCATCTGAGGGACGGGCGCCGCGCCCCTCTCTCACCTTGTTCCAAATACTCAATCGGCGCGGGCCACCCCGCGCCGCTTTCGTTATGGGCAGCCGACGCAAACAAAAAAGGGCGCCAAAGCGCCCCTTCCTAATACCGTCTCAAAGCAGGGTCAGAACGGCTCGCCGAACTTGTCCGCGACCAGCTTGGCCAAAGCGTCGATCAGCGGCGCGGCCTGTTCGCCCTCGGTGCGGACACGGATCTCGGTCCCGCGCGAGGCGGCCAGCATCAGAAGACCCATGATCGAATCGCCGGAGACGCTCATGCCGTCCTTCTCGACCTCGGCCTGCGCGTCATGGGCTTCCACCACCTCGACGAATTTCGCCGAGGCGCGGGCATGCAGCCCCTTTTCGTTGACGATCTTCAGGACCCGCTCCGCGCTCATACGCCCCCGCCTCCGGTCATCTCATAGGAATTGATGTAGCGGCGCCCGGCTTCCAGCGCCAAGGCCGCGGCGTCGGGCACCGGCAAGGCGCGCGACTTGGCCAGCTTGATCAGCATCGGCAGGTTGGCCCCGTACAGAATGCGCCGATCGGGCTGACAACAGGCGGGCATCGACAGGTTGGACGGAGAGCCGCCGAACATGTCGGTCACCACGACGACCCCGTCGCCCGAATCTACATCATCGGCCGCCGCGCAGATTTCCGCCTGCTTGCGCGCCCGGTCATGGTCATATTCGATCGCGATCGCCTTGATCCCGATTTGCTTGCCAACCACATGCTCGACCGCGGCGAGATACTCCCGCGCCAGCCCACCATGTGCGACGATCACGATCCCGATCACGTCCCTAACCCTTGCTCAGTCGAGGTCGCCATCAGGCGACGTCGTTCCAGCTCCCTGTGTCTCTTTGACACCCGCCAGCCTTGCTCTGCAAGCACCCGGCTCATTTTTTCTGCACATGCAACGCTGCGGTGCTTACCGCCCGTGCATCCGAAAGCTATCGTCAACGAGGTCTTCCCCTCATCCACAAATGCCTCCAGCAACGAGGCGACCAGACCATGCACCCGCTCGAAGAAATCGGCGAAGCGTGGATCGGCCTCGACAAAGGCGGCGACGTCCGGGGTGCGGCCGTCATGCTCGCGCAGCGCCGGCTCCCAATGCGGATTGGCAAGGAAGCGGCAGTCGAACACCATGTCCACCCCGCGCGGCAGGCCGCGCTTGTAGGAAAAGCTCTGGATTGCCAAGGCCATGGGCCGCCCATCCACCGGGGCGAACCAATCGCCGATCTCGGCCCGCAGCTGGTGCGGCGTCAGCGTCGAGGTGTCCAACAGGACATCGGCACGCGCGCGGACCGGCTCCAGCAGGCCCAGTTCATGCTCGATCCCCGGCAGGGGGGCGTCATCGGGGCTGAGGGGGTGGCGGCGGCGGGTCTCGGAATAGCGGCGGACCAAGGTGTCGGCATCGCAATCGAGATACAGAAGGTCCGCACGCACGCCCGGCATCCGGTGCAGGCGGTCGACCAGCTCGATCAGGGCTTCGGAGGAAAAGTCGCGATTGCGGACATCCACGCCCAAGGCCAGCGGGCGGGGCAGGGGCGGGCCGTCCAGAAGCCGGGGAATCAGCGACATGGGCAGGTTGTCGATGGCCTCGAACCCGAGGTCCTCCAGCGCGTTGATCGCAGACGACCGTCCGGCACCCGAGGGGCCGGTGACCATCACCATGCGAACCTGATTCACGCCTTCCTGCATCACTCAGACCCTGACATTCGCCGAATCCTTCATGCCTCTTAGATAATGGCCCAGCGCGCGAGCGAAAGCCGAATCGGGCCGCGCTGGCAGACACTCTATCGTGACACCTTGAAGACAGCGTTTCTGCGGCTCGGGCAGGCGGGCGGGCGGCAGGGCCAGATCGACCGCGAGGACGATCCGCGCAAGGCGCCGGAGCGGCAGGGTCAACAAGCCCAGCCCGCGGGCCTCGATCAGGCCGGCGATCGGTGCGGGGGCACGGGCGTAAAGCTCTCCGTCCGAGGCGCAGAGCAGCACCTGATCGTCCGATACAAGCTGCGCGCCCTCACCGATCAGCGCCATCGCCAGCCGGGATTTCCCGGCGCCCGAGGGGCCGAGGATCAGCACGCCGCGCTGGGGCCCGAAAGCCACGGCGGAGGCGTGCAGATTGGGGGGCGTCAAAGGGGCAGGCCGACGACGAAGCGCGCACCCAGCGGCGGCGAGTTCTTGTCGGCGGTGGTCGGGCGGATGTTCTCGGCCCAGATCACGCCGCCATGGGCTTCGATGATCTGCTTGGAAATCGCCAGGCCAAGGCCCGAGTGGTTGCCGAAGTCCTGCGGACGCTCGGAATAGAAGCGCTTGAAGACCTTGGCCAGCGCCTGCTCGGGGATGCCGGGGCCGGTATCCTCGACGACAACCAGCACCCGGTTCTCGCGCTTGCGGGCCCAGATGCGCACGGCGTCGCCTTCCTCGCAGAAGGAGATGGCGTTGGTGATCAGGTTGACGAAGACCTGCGCCAGACGGGCCTCAAGCCCTTGGATCATGATCGCGTCGCGCGGCAATTCGCTGATGAATTCGACACCCTTGGCCTCGGCCTCCTGCGCGAGGTGCTGGGACAGGTTGTCCAGCGTCTTGCACAGGTTGAAGGTCTCTTCCTCTTCCTTGACCAACTCGGAATCAAGGCGCGAGGCGTTCGACGTGTCCGAGATCAGGCGGTCGAGGCGGCGCACGTCATGCTCGATCACGTCGAGGAGGCGCGTCACCTGATCCTCGCGCTTGGCCACCCGGAGCGTACCGACGGCGGAGCGCAGCGAGGCGAGCGGGTTCTTGATCTCATGCGCCACATCGGCGGCGAATTGTTCGTTCGCGTCGATCCGGTCGTAAAGCGCGGTCACCATGCCGCGCATGGCCGAGCTGAGGCGCCCGATCTCGTCGGGGCGGCCGGTCAGGTCGGGGATGCGCACGCGGCCCGGCGACATGCGGCGGGCGTTCTTGTCCCGGCCGAGTTCGGCGGCGGTGGCAAGGTCGGCCAAGGGGTTGGCGATGGTCGAGGCCAGCACCAGCGACAGGCCGACGGAGACCAGCAGCGCGACGATGAACATCTGCAGCACCTGCTCACGCTCGGCGCGCAGCATGCGTTCGATCCCGGCGGGGATCTGCTGCATCACCACCGAGCCGACGACGATGCCATTCTCGAACACCGGCGCGGCGGCCAGCATGCGGAAGCCGTCATCCAGACGAAGGGTGCGGCTGGCGGAATGGCCGTTCATCGCCTCGGCATGCAGGTCCGACAGCAGGACCGAGGGGTCGGGCTGCGGCGAGCGGTCGCCGGGGATGATCGCCGAGAGGCCGGACCACAGCGCATCGAGGATATCGGAAATCAGCGTGGGCTGGTCATCATCGACCGCCAAGCGGTCCAGCGGCGTGGAACGACGGGCGTCCGAGCCGCGGCGCGCGCTTTCGACGGCGCCATCGGCGCTGAGGAGCAGTACCTCGGTCTCGCCGTTGAGGGTCAGGGCGTTGATGGCGCGACGGCGCGCAGCGAGGGCGTCGGCCTCGGAATAGCCCGGCTGATCGGGCAGCAGGGCAGGCAGGGCGCCCACGACATCCGCCAGACCTTCGGCCTGATCGACGAGGCTGATTTCATGCTGGCGCGCCAGCGAGTCCCGGAAGGGGTTGGTGACCAACACGCCGGCGACCAGAAGCACCAGCGCCAGCATGTTGAACAGGATGATCTTCCGGGCCAGCGGGGACTGGAAGATCGAGAAAAGGCCGCGGCGGGCGCGGTGAATGCGCACTTCGGTGTCGACCGCGCTTTGCGGCCTCACCCAATCGTCGCCCAGGACGACCTCGCTGCCCGGCGCGCCGGTCTGCGTGTTCACCTCTGCCCCCACCGCCTTATGTTCTTACGGGACATGCCCCTCACCGGAGCGGCCGATCGCATCCTGCGATCAGGCCTCGTTGTACTTGTAACCGATACCGTACAGCGTTTCGATCGACGAGAAGTCTTCATCGACCGTGCGCATCTTCTTGCGCAGGCGCTTGATGTGGCTGTCGATCGTGCGGTCATCGACATAGACCTGATCGTCATAGGCCACGTCCATCAGCTGGTCGCGCGACTTGACGAAGCCGGGACGCTGGGCCAGCGCCTGCAGCAGCAGGAATTCGGTCACCGTCAGCGTGACCTCCTTGCCCTTCCAGGTCACCGCGTGACGCAGCGGGTCCATGCTGAGCGAGCCGCGCACCATGACCTTGGTGTCCTCGGTCGTGCCGACCTCGTTGGTCTCCTGCGCCTGCTGGCGGCGCAGCAGCGAGCGGATCCGTTCGATCAGCAGGCGCTGCGAGAAGGGCTTCTTGACGTAATCGTCGGCACCCATGCGCAACCCGAGGACCTCGTCGATCTCATCGTCCTTGGAGGTCAGGAAGATCACCGGCATCTGCGTCTTCTGGCGCAGGCGCTGCAGAAGTTCCATGCCGTCCATGCGGGGCATCTTGATGTCCAGGACGGCCATGTCCGGGAGCTTGCGGTTGAACGCATCCAGCGCCGATTGGCCGTCGTTATAAGTCTCGACTTCGAAGCCCTCGGCTTCGAGCGAGATGGAAACCGACGTCAGGATATTCCTGTCGTCGTCCACAAGGGCGATCTTCGACATGTGCCTGTCCTCGTAATGCTGCTCATTGGTCTTATTTTTCGCGACATTCTGGGGTTTTCGCCCGATAGAATCAACCGCATAGTCAACAAAGCAGCGCGAAGTGCGGCGAAAATACCGCGTCGAGGGTGAAGATTTCGCTTAACGGAACACCGCTTTCCGATCCGCTGCGACAGTTTGCGATAACACCGGGATGTTGGCGCTAAACGGTTAAATGTGTCCTGTTCCTTCCTGAAATCGCCATGATATAGGCCAGAAGACGGTTGAGGAGACCTGAAGCCGGGTTGCCCTGAGGCAGGGGGCGGCTCCGGAAATTTTTTCCAAATCGAGGCCAAGCGCCACGGCCAAGGAGCGAGCACCATGACTGCAGGACGTGTCAATCCCAACTACAAGCTCGAGGATCAGGGCATCACCGGGCTGGGTTCGGTGGCCTACAACCTGATCGAGCCCGCACTCGTCGAAGCCGCGCTGACCCGCGGTGAAGGCACGCTGGGCAAGGGGGGCGCGTTCCTCGTGTCGACCGGCCAGTTCACCGGCCGCTCGCCCAAGGACAAGTTCGTCGTCCGGACGCCTTCGGTCGAAGACACCATCTGGTGGGACAACAACAAGCCGATGGCCCCCGAGGCCTTCGACCGTCTGTATGCGGACATGCTCGCCCACATGCAGGGTCGTGACTATTTCGTCCAGGATCTGTTCGGGGGCGCCGATGCCGAACACCGTCTGGACGTGCGCGTCGTGTCCGAGCTCGCCTGGCACAACCTGTTCATCCGCCACCTGCTGCGCCGTCCGACCCGCGACGAGCTGGACAGCTTCGTGCCGGAATGGACGATCATCAACTGCCCCTCGTTCAAGGCTGACCCCGAACGCCACGGCTGCCGCACCGAAACGGTGATCTCGCTGAACTTCGATCGTAAGGTCATCCTGATCGCCAACACCGAATACGCTGGCGAGAACAAGAAATCGGTCTTTACGCTGCTGAACTACATCCTGCCCGGCAAGGGCGTGATGGCGATGCACTGCTCGGCCAACCACGCGATCGGCAACCCCGATGATGCGGCCGTGTTCTTCGGCCTCTCGGGCACCGGCAAGACCACGCTGTCGGCCGACCCGTCGCGCACCCTGATCGGCGATGACGAGCACGGCTGGTCCGAGAACGGCATCTTCAACTTCGAAGGCGGCTGCTACGCGAAGACGATCAACCTCTCGGCCGAAGCCGAGCCGGAGATCTACGCGACGACCACCAAGTTCGGCACCGTCATCGAGAACATGGTCTACGATCCCGAGACGCTGGATCTGGACTTCGAGGACAGCTCGCTGACCGAGAACATGCGCTGCGCCTATCCGCTCGACTATATCTCGAACGCGTCGGACACCGGCCTCGGCGGCACGCCGAAGCATGTCGTGCTGCTGACCTGCGATGCCTACGGCGTCCTGCCGCCGATCGCCCGTCTGACCCCGGCGCAGGCGATGTACCACTTCCTGTCGGGCTTCACCTCGAAGACCCCGGGCACCGAGCGTGGCGTGGTCGAGCCGACCCCGACCTTCTCGACCTGCTTCGGCGCGCCGTTCATGCCGCGTCGTCCGGAAGTCTACGGCAAGCTGCTGCAGGAGAAGATCGCGCAATACGGCTCGGATTGCTGGCTGGTGAACACCGGCTGGACCGGCGGCGCCTTCGGCACCGGCAAGCGCATGCCGATCAAGGCGACCCGCGCCCTGCTGACCGCCGCGCTGAACGGCTCGCTGTCGAAAGGCCAGTTCCGCAAGGACCCGAACTTCGGCTTCGAAGTGCCCGTCGCCTGCGACGGCGTGGACAGCGCGCTGCTCGACCCGCGCTCGACCTGGGCCGATGGTGCGGCCTATGACGCGCAGGCCGCGAAGCTGGTGCACATGTTCTCCGAGAACTTCGCCCAGTACGTGCCCTATATCGACGAAGACGTGAAAGCCGCTGCGATCGGCTGATCGGATGGCTCGCGTTCTCAATGCCCTGGCTGGCCCCGTCCTGGTGACGGGGCTTTGCCTCTTTGGGGCCCCCGGCATGTCTCAGCCCTTGGGCGAGGTCTCGGACCGGGTCGCGGATCTGCAACTGGGTCTGTTCTGTGCACCTCCCGAAGGCGGGCGCCGCCCGGCGCCGGGCACCATGGCCGGCTGGGTCCACATCCCTGATCAGCCGGTGCAGATGGTCGCCACCGGCACCGTCGCGCCGGCTGTGTTGGGGCAGGGGTTCGGCGTCCGCTACCGGTTGGCCGACAACCTCGGCGCGACGACGCAATATACGGTGACGCATCCGCCGATGCCGCCCAGCGGCACCACGGCTCAGACCTGGAGCGGCTCGGTCGCGCCGGGCGACGGCGATACCGTGTTCTTCCAGTTCGACATCCCCGAGGAACTGCAGCTGGGCGACTGGACCTTCACCGCCGAAGCGGATGGCGAGGTCCTGTTCACGGTGCTGTTCACCGTCGTCGCCCCCGCGGAAATCCCCGAGGCGGCGCATCTGTGCGACGCGCCCTCGCTTCTGTCGTTCAGGCGAACAGGCCCCGCTGCAGCAGGTTGAGCGCGCTCAGGATCAGCAGGATCAGCGTCCAGCGCTTGAAGCGGACGGGGTCCATGCGGTCATGCGCGCGGTAGCCCAGCCACATCCCGCCAAAGGCCGGGATGATCATCAACGCCGACAGCACCCCCGTCTCGGCGTTCAGCACGCCTGAGCGCAGGTGGGCCAGCGTCAGCACGATCGCACCCATCAGGAAGATCACGCTCATCACGCGGACCATCTCGGTCTTCTCGACCTTGGCAGCCATCAGGTAGACGATGGAGGGCGGGCCCCAAACGCCCGAGATCCCGCCGTAAAGCCCGCCGATCAGGCCGGAGGTCAGCTCGATCGGTCCGCGCGCCCGGGGCGGGATATCCGGCGACCAGCCACTCAATTGCAGGCCGGCGAAGAACAGGACGGCCACGCCCAGCAACAGGAACATCGCCTGTTGCGGCAGGTCGACGACGAAGGGCGCGGTGATCAGGATGCCGCCCATGGTCGCGATGATGATCCGCCAGAATTTCAGGCCCGAGGCCAGCGCCGGGGCAACGCCATGGCGCAGGGATTGGTGCAGGTTCGACACGAGGACCGGCAGGATCAGCGCCGCCAGAGCGGTCTGCGCGGGCATGAAGGACGGCAGGACCGCGATCATGATCAGCGGCATGGCAAAGCCGATCGCGCCCTTGACGAAGCCCGCGCCCAGCGTCACCGCCGCCGCCAGCAGAAAGGCCCACAGCGGTAGGCCCGCAATCATGCTATCCATGGAAAATCTCCTTCGGTCAGGATCTTGTAGACCTGCGCTGGAGGAGGTGCACGGCCAAAACGAGCGCGACATTTTCATGCTTGAGGCGATGTCGTGTTGAATTAATGTTGCGCTGCGACTGCGAAGGGGCTATCGCTGCACCAGCAATACAAGCCCCGCGAAGGAGTCGCCCCATGCCCCATGATGGACAGGACCTGAGTGCCGCCGCACCGCTGATGGCCGATCTTCTGCCCCGCGTTGCCGCCTTGGTGGCGCCGCTGGAGGCGCTGCAGGCCCGTGCGACCGAGACCCTGCGCGCAACCGTTTCCGAGGGCGGCAAGGTGAAGGCCGGGCTGATCGAACAGAACCAGCGCGCCGCGCATGGTCTGGCCTGGCTGGCCACCTATGTCGAGGCCGTGCGCCAGATGTCCGCCTGGGCCGCGCGCCTAACCGAGGCCGGGACCTTCGGCGAAATGGAGGGGCTGATCCTGCAGATCGGCGCGGGCGAATATCTCGCGCAGATCCTCGGCGGCATCCCGATGAACCAGGGCGAGATCCTGCGCCCCTCGGATATGGGCCTGACCCCTGCCGACCTCGCCGCTTTGGCCGATCAACCGATCCTCGCCGGCAACAGCCCCGCTGCCCGCGCGCGTCTGGTCGAGCTGATGCGCGACAACCACGGTCGCGCGACCTTCGGCGCGACGGGTCTGGAGGAAGAGCTGGAGATGATCCGCGACCAGTTCCGCCGCTTCGCGGATGAGAAGGTCGCCCCCTTCGCGCATGACTGGCACCTGAAGGACCAGCTCATTCCGATGGAGATCATCGAGGAGCTGGCCGAGATGGGCGTTTTCGGCCTGACCATCCCCGAGGATTTCGGCGGCTTCGGCCTGTCCAAGGCCTCGATGGTCGTGGTCTCCGAGGAACTCTCGCGCGGCTATATCGGCGTGGGTTCGCTAGGCACGCGTTCGGAAATCGCCGCCGAATTGATCCTCGCCGGCGGCACCGACGCGCAGAAATCCGAATGGCTGCCCAAGATCGCCTCGGCCGAGATTCTGCCGACCGCCGTCTTCACTGAGCCCAACACCGGCTCGGACCTCGGCTCCTTGCGCACCCGCGCGGTGAAGAATGCGGACGGCGACTATGAAGTGACCGGCAACAAGACCTGGATCACCCATGCCGCGCGGACCCATGTGATGACGCTGCTCGCGCGTACCGATCCCAACACCACGGATTACCGCGGGCTGTCGATGTTCCTCGCCGAGAAAACGCCCGGCACCGACGAGGCCCCGTTCCCGACGCCCGGCATGACCGGCGGCGAGATCGAGGTGCTCGGCTACCGCGGCATGAAGGAATACGAGCTCGGCTTTGACGGCTTCAAGGTGAAAGGCGAGAACCTGTTGGGCGGCGAAGAGGGCAAGGGCTTCAAGCAGCTCATGCAGACCTTCGAGAGCGCCCGCATCCAGACCGCCGCCCGCGCCATCGGCGTCGCGCAGAACGCGCTGGAAGTGGGCATGCAATATGGCGAGGACCGCAAGCAGTTCGGCAAATCGCTGATCGACTTCCCCCGTGTTGCCGACAAGCTGGCGATGATGGCGGTCGAAATCATGGTGGCGCGGCAGCTCACCTATTTCTCGGCCTGGCAGAAGGACCACGACAAGCGCTGCGACCTCGAGGCCGGCATGGCGAAGCTGCTTGGCGCCCGCGTGGCCTGGGCCGCAGCGGACAATGCGTTGCAGATCCACGGCGGCAACGGCTTCGCGCTGGAATATCAGATCAGCCGCATCCTCTGCGACGCGCGCATCCTCAACATCTTCGAGGGCGCCGGCGAGATTCAGGCCCAGGTCATCGCCCGTCGCTTGCTGGATTGAGAAGAATGGCGGCCGGGCCACGCTCC
>NZ_LRRR01000032.1 GCF_001691415.1 Pararhodobacter sp. CCB-MM2 | reverse complement strand
TTGAGCGAGGAGCTCTTTGACAGCCTGGACGATGCGCGGCGGAAGCTGGCCCTGTGGCGCTACGACTACAACGCGGTCAGACCGCACTCCTCGCTGGGCAACCAGACCCCGCAACAAGCGCGCCGAGGCGCCCGAATACCAAAATCCAACCAGCAGACTCTCATTATGAATGAGGGACCCGTGGGGGGCAGGTCACTGGTGGCGTCACCGAGCCACGCCCGCCCACTTGCGTCCTGCAGCAACATGTTGCTTGCAGCTCATGCCCGGCATACGTACCAACCGCAAAGATGCAGGCTTGTCGCTGATGCGGTATAAAATGGTGGCCGTTGGTGCCTATTCCCCGTCATTGCGCTAGACCGGGTCAGCGGTCAGCGTTGCTTGTTCGACTGCGACAGGACCGACCCGGCCAGCGATTTCGTTGTGGCGCTGTACTTCGAGCTAGACAGCACCTGCGAAGCACGATCTTCCATCCGCGCACCTGTCTGCTTGGCTGTCCCTGCCTGCGCCAGCGCCGACCCCGCGAGGCTGCGAGCGGTTGCTGAAGCGTTCGGGTTGCCGAGTATCGAGCCTGCCTTCGATGCCATACCGCCTGAAGTGCCTTTTGTGTTCTTAGACATGCTATCGTCTCCAATGGATGATTAAGACGACATCTAACCCATGTTCGCCTTTTGTCCAAATGGATTCCACAAGACATAGTGTTAGACCAGAAAACAGTGAGGCCGCGCATTGTGCGGCATGATCAAACGCAGAAATTGCCCCATCTGTGGCAGGTTAGGCGTCCTCACCGTCCCACCCACGCCTTGCCACCATTGTGGCGGCAAAGCACGAGAACGAGACTCCGAGGAATGCAGGTCGCGGCCATTCTCAAAAGATGGCGCCAAGGTATGCCTCAGGCCGCCTGCGGCCCTTGGCGCGAAGGCCCCCTCAGGGCCGACACCAAGCGCAACCAGTGCCTGGTACGAAAAAATCTCAAGGCGGGTTCGCTCTGCGGCAGCGGAGCAGAGGCCGTTCTTGTAAGGTGTTCAAGCCCCTCGCCCGTGCGTCTTGATTGCCTTCTCTAAGGCGTGTTCCGCAACGAACCGCAACTTGTAACCCTCGACGATCAGCTCTTTTGCCCGCTCGATCTTCGTCCCGAAATGCGTAGTGCGCCAGTTCTTTGAAGCAGTCGAGGACACAACCACGTAATCTGTTCGGCGTACGACGGTTTTTCCGACCTCACCGCCACAGCGTTCGATCTCCTGAATGATGAAGCTACGGGTGCCCATCCTCATGGGGCCGGTCAGAACAAAGCACTTACCTTCAAACTCGATCAGTGCCGGGTCGGAAATCGGTTCGTCCAGCTTTGCGGTGTTGCCAATGTTCGGAACACCCGTGTCCACGTAACCGTCACCGACCAACAAGGCGATCCACTGCCGGATTTCCTCTGCCTCGTCAGCGCTCAGCACTCTGTCCGCCATCGCGGCCTCGGTCGCCCGCCATAGATCGCGATATACCGGCGAGGATGTAAGCGTATCGCTGGACCTAATCCTTGCGAGGATGGCGTCGGCTTCTTCGGGGAGGATCAGTCCATCACAGACAATACCAGCGCAAAACCCGAGGAACTCGTTCACTTCGTCACGCTCGCTGTACGGCGCCGTGGCTTGGATCTCATCCCTTTTGTCGGCGATTACGTCTTCTAACGCCGCCATCAAGTCATTTTGGCCAGAAAAGCATCGCGCGCGGATATCTTCAGCCAAGTCCGACGCATCAGGATCGTCGAAAAACTCCGCGAACTTGTCGGCTTCAGCGAGGATTGCGGCCTCCTCACCAGGCTCAATCGCGTGAGATGAAAGGGCGCCTTCGAGAAAGCCGATCCAGTAGACCTCACGCTTTCTATCGTTCGCTCCCTTTTGGATGCGGTCGATATCTGCGCTGGTTTTCGGGGCAGACGCGGGCGATGAAATATTGGAAAGTGCATTGTCATAAAGTGACATGAATGGGCCCTTTGGATACGAATGATCCAGCGTAGGCGCAGAGATCTGACTGAGGCAAACATTTTCGTGGTTCGATGTCAGGCAAATAGCTTCAGCGATCAACCTCCATTAGTGGCCCGATGTTGCATGCTTATGTGAACGACGGCTCTAGGGAAGCTGCACCGCAGCGATGGTCTAAAGGCTATCGGCGGCTTTGGGCCGAACCTAGACGCATTCGACGGCGCGCTATGTTAGCAGAATCGACACGCGGTCACTGGACCCACGACAACTAGGCTTAAATCGCAGCTGGATGAAAGTTCTGTGGTAGGTCAGCAGGTCCCAACACCCTACCGACTCCGGAAGCCAAATGCAGGTCTCCCAGAAGCTCCCAAGAGTTCGAGAAAAAACTTATCATAAGATTTGATACGGCCCGCACCTCGGTGTCAGCGGATGATCACCGCTGAGCTACCGTCTTCGATGCAGGCCCCGGAATTTCCGGCTTGCGCGTAGCTCACCCATATCATCTGCCGCGGCGCAACGATCGTCAGGCCGTCGCACAGCCCATTTGCCCCTTCCGGTGAGCCTTTCTCGACCAAATCTGGGAACAGCTCATTCGCAAGTTCCCAGCCAAGCGTCGCGGCTTCGTCCAGAGGGATATCGGGTGACTGGATCGAGCAGTAAAGGGCGTCCCCGACGGTGACGAGGCCCTGCAGGCCAGGTGCGGCAAGCTCCCAGCTTCCTGCGTCCATGCCCGGTACCGCCCTCAAGCCTTGCGCTTCGAGGGCGGCGATCGCCAGTCCCGGCGTCCGATAGTTTCGCAGGCATTCGCGTGCAAAGGCGCGCATGGCGGTCATTTCCGGCCTCATAGCACTGGCCTCAGCCGAATCCACAGGGCTTGTGTCCGCCACTGACGACGGCAGGCCGTGCTCGGAAGCCTGCGTGACCTGGTATTCGCCGCTCATCGAGAGGGCGCCGCCATTGATGCCGGCATGGACCAACCGCGTCTCGCCGGCGAAGTCCAATTCGATTGCGTAGGCATAGGTATAGAATTCGGCACCGGGGATCTCGGGGAAGTCATGCGAGGCCCCGATATCCAGCAGTGGCATTGAGCCACCCACGATGGAGCCGCCGGCCTCTGCCACCATCGCCCGAAGTTCGGCATCGCCGTCTGTCATTAGCTGGTGATAGCGCGTGTGGTCGAAGAAAGACTCGACCTCGGGCTCCGACTGCACCTGGCAAACGGCGCGGCGCCGCACTGACGTATCGACCAGCTCCATCATGTGCCAGACGCCGCTATGGGTCGTGCGGCTGGCCATGACAATGCCGCCATCCGGTGTCCGATGCGCGACCTGTTCCGCGTTCGGATCGGGACGTGTGTGCGCGTCGACGTAGGCTTCGGGATCAGTCACGAAATTTGAGCAGGATTCCACAAAGGCAGCCCAGACCTCCGACATCGGCGCTGTGTGCAGAATGGCATATCCGTGGTCATCATGCCCGCCATGCTGCGCGCTTGCTGATGTGCCAAACCCCATGACGAGTGCGCAGGTTGTTCCCCGGATCACGCCGAAACCGCCGAATGCCATGTCGAACTCCTTCTCATCTATCCTGAGCCGATGTTCGCCAAGTGACGTTTCGGCTTCTGCCAGCATCACCTTAGACTGCCAATGAGGCAAGCTATGCAGGCTAGGCTCAGGACCCATTAAATTTCTTGCTGTCGCCTTGGCTGCGTGATTCACGCTCCCGAACTGATGGGGGCAATGATGAGCAATCTTTTCTGGCTGACTGACGCGCAGATGGACCGGCTTCGGCCGTTCTTTCCCAGGTCCCATGGCAAGCCACGGGTCGATGATCGACGCGTGTTAAGCGGGGTAATTTTCATCAATCGCAATGGCTTGCGGTGGTGTGACGCGCCCAGGGGCTATGGCCCGCCGAAGACGCTCTACAATCGTTGGAAGCGGTGGAGCGACATGGGGGTCTTCACCCGGATGATGGAGGGGCTGGCCGCTGAGGGCACCGAGCAGAAGACCATCATGATCGATGTGAGCAGGCGAACGCCATGCGTTCAAGTGAGCCTGCGCAAGTATCTGAAAGCCCACCGCACGGCCTCGAGCCTGCGGGTCAAAAAGGGGGGCGCGGGCGCCTGATCGGGCGCACGAAAGGCGGGCTCAACACCAAGCTTCACGCCGTGACCGACGCCACGGGGCGGCCCATCCGGTTCTTCATGACGGCGGGTGAAGTCAGCGACTGCACTGGGGCAGCGGCGATGCTGAGCAGCCTGCCGGCCTCGGATTGGCTGATCGCAGACCGGAGGGACGACGCAGACTGGTTCAGAGATGCGTTGAAAGACAAGGGCATACGCGCCTGCATCCCGGGTCGGAAGTCACGCGGAAAGGTCGTCCGCTACGACAAGCGCCGCTACAAACGACGCAACCGTATCGAGATCATGTTTGGCAGGTCACTCGGCGCTTGAGCGCTTCTTTGAAGGCCGGCAAACTCGTGGTCTTGTAGATCGCGGATGTCGATCTGCTCATATCACCCGCCTACCAGTTTGAAATCACGAGACGAGTTCTCTCTCGATCTGTGCAATAACAGCCTGCTGCACCGTTCTCACATGGCCTTCGACGCCGTGTTTCATGAACAGGTCTCATAGGCCCGTTGACGCCTCGCCGGATTGTCAGGCAGCCCCGCCCCCAATAAATCCATTGCATCAACGAGCGGCCCAGTCGTTGCGTCTGCTTCCGCAGGCCAGAAGGGTCCCAAGCCAATCACAATTATCGCAACGCGCTATGGCGCGAACGATGCCGCATGGAGATGTGACACTATGATCGTGACCGAAACCCTCACCCTGCCGAACGGCGTCGCCATGCCCAAGCTGGGCCTCGGCACCTGGATGATCGAAGACGACACCGTGGCCGAGGCGGTCCGGACCGCCATCGAGATCGGTTATCGCCATATCGACACCGCGCAGGCCTATCAGAACGAACGCGGCGTCGGCGAAGGCATCCGCTCCAGCGGCGCCCCGCGCGAGCAGATCTTCCTGCAGACGAAACTCGCCGCCGAAGCCAAGGACTATGACACCGCAAAGGCGGCCATCGAGGGCTCGCTCGCCACGCTGGGCGTCGAGTACATCGACCTGATGATCATCCACTCGCCGCAGCCGTGGATGGAATTCGCCGGCGAGGACCGCTTCTATGAGGGCAACCTCGCGGCGTGGAAGGCACTGGAAGAGGCCTATGAGGCCGGCAAGATCCGCGCGATCGGCGTGTCGAACTTCCAGAAGGAAGACCTCGACAACCTGCTGCAGAACGCCAAGGTCAAGCCGATGATCAACCAGATCCTCGCGCATGTCTCGAACACGCCGTTCGACCTCATCCGCTACACGCATGCCAACGGCATGCTGGTCGAAGCCTATTCGCCCATCGGCCACGGGCAGATCCTGAACAATCCGGTCCTGCAAGAGATGGCGGCCAAGTATGGCGTCAGCGTCGCGCAGATCTCGATCCGCTATGTCCTGCAGCTGGGTCTGGCGGCGCTGCCGAAGACCAAGACCCCGGCGCATATGAAGTCGAATGCCGAGCTGGATTTCGTCATCTCCGAGGACGACATGGACGCGCTGAAGACGATCGAGCCGATCAAGGATTACGGCGACGCGAGCATGTTCCCGGTCTATGGCGGCAAGCTCTGAGAAGCGTTTTGACGGACACAGCGGCAGGCCAACCGGCCTGCCGCTTTTTTCATGCCGTGGGTCAGGCCAGGACGCCTCGGCGCATGACGATCATCACCCCGGCACCGACGAGGCTGACGATCGTCGTGCCGATCACCGCCAGATGCCAGCCTTGGAACAGACCCTCCCCGCCGGTGATCGCGATCGAGATCAGCGAGATCCCCAGAGCAGACCCCAGATACCGCGCCGTGTTGTTGGCGGCCGAACCCATCGCCGCGCGGGTGTCCGGCACGTGCAACAGTGCGGCATGGCCGAGTGACGCGTTGAGAATACCGTTGAACAACCCCGACACGAGCAGCCCCGGCAAGAGGATGGCCCATCCGCTGTCGCCATTGGCCGCGTAGAGCAGTGCTTGTCCCAGACCACAGCCCGCGAGGGCGGTGACCACACGGGCCTGCGCACTCAAGGCCGCCGGCAGCAGACGACCGCCCCACAGGGCGGCAAAGATGGTCACGCCGGACCAGGCGGTCGTGAGGATCGCGGCGGAAAGCGGCGGCAGGTCAAAGCCCCGGACCATCAGGGTCGGCGCGAGCGACATCAGCGCCAATACGCCCGCGCCCGAGGCAAAGGCCGCCAGAGTCGCCGCGACGAAGCCCGGATTTCGGAACAACCCGAGGTCGAGGATCGCGTTACTCGCGCGGCGCTCGACCGCGATGAACCCGAGCAGCAGGACGAGGGACGCGCCGATGAGACCGGTCACCAAGGTGGCCGTTCCGACCCGCAACTCGATCAGAGCCGCCATCAGGGCCGCCATCCCGAACATCAGCAGAACTGACCCGGCGAGGTCAACGCGCTGCCTCAAGGCCTGACTTTCCGGCAACCGTCGCAGGGCCGAGACCGCCAGCAGGGCGGCGGCAACGGCGATGGCAGCGTGAATGGCGCGCCAACCGCCAAGCTCCATCAGCAGCGACGCCAGCACCGCGCCGCGATAGACCTGCCCCAAGAGGCCCAGACCGCAGGCCATGATCCCTGCACTGCCCAATCCCTGCACGATGCGCAGGACCACCAGCACCGGGCCGGAGGGCGCGAGGCCCGCGGCGATCGAGCTGATCGCGGTCAGGCCAAGCCCCATCACGAAGATCCGCCGGCGCCCCGAGGTGTCCCCCAGAGCTCCCGCGGCCAACAGCCCGGACGCTGCCCCAAGGGGCATCGCGCTCATCACCCAGGCCTGCGCTCCGGGACCAAGCGCGAGATCGCGTGTCATCGCGTCCAGAGTGGTCAGTGGGGCGGTGAAGACCACCAGCGCCAAGGCGGTCGCCAGCGCGACAACCAACAGCGGAACGGGACCGGGCGGGCCCCATGAGGATTGGCGATCAGAGGACGGGACCATGATGTCTTCCTGTTGGATAGCAGCATATAGAAGCGGCCCGCGAGGTCCCGCGGGCCGCCTGAAAACTCACCGGACAAGTCAGCTCCGCCGATGCCGATAGGTCGGCCTGAGGGTCAGCCGTTGAACTGGTCGTCGCTCACCTGCTCCATCCAGGTCACGGCCGAACCGTCGACGGCCTCCTGAATGGCGATATGGCTCATCGCGGTTTCGGCCGAGGCCCCGTGCCAATGCTTCTCGCCCGCCGGGAACCAGACGATGTCGCCCTGACGGATTTCCTCGACCGGCCCGCCCTCGCGCTGGACGCGGCCGCGCCCGAAGGTGACGATCAACGTCTGCCCGGCAGGGTGCGTGTGCCACGCGGTGCGGGCGCCGGGCTGGAAGGTGACATGGGCGCCGGCGCTGCGACCGGGCTCCTCGGCCTGAAACAGCGGGTCGATCCGGACGGTGCCGGTGAACCAGTCGCCGGGGCCGGCCATTGAGGGTGCGGTGCCGGAACGGATGATCTTCATGGGGTTGCTCCTTGAGGGGGGCGCGCGATCAGGCGCGCCGTTTGTGAAAGCGATAGGTCAGTGCCGCGCCACCGGGCTGTGCATAGGCCAGCTCGGCAGTGACCATGGCGAAGGGTTCGGCGAAGCGGCCGGTCCTCAGCCCCCCCGCATCGAGCGGCTCGAAGCCGATGGCGCGGATCAAGGGGGCAGCGTCCCGTTTTGCGCCCGCGTCGTCGCCGTAGATGAGCAGATGCGGGGGCTCGCCCTGCCCTTTCGCGACGAAGACAGAGGCGAAGCTCTCGGACGGGCTAGTGTTGAAACAGGCGACCCAACGCGCCTCAGGACGCAGCCGGGCGAGCTCTTCGGCGCCAGAGGTCGTCCCGCCAACGACAATCTCGCTGTCGCTGTCATCCAGCGGCACGCAGCAATTGAGGACAAGGAGGCCGGCCAGATCGCCGGCCTGCTCCAGAACATCGCCGACGCGGGACCAGTGGACCGCCAGAAGCACCGCATCGGCCCCGGTGACGGCCTCCTGCACACTGGCCGCCCGACCGCCGGTTTCCGTGGCCAGCCGTTGCAGCTTCGCAGGGCTGCGGGAGTAAGCGAAGGTGACCTCGTGGCCGCTGGCGGCCCAAAGCCGGCCAAGCTTCGCGCCCATCAAGCCGGATCCCAGAATGGCGATTTTCATCGGGTGCTCCTCAGCGGGTCAGAGCCCGCGGGCCTCGAACACGCTCCGCGCGACCGGCAGGGCCGAGAAGACGCGGGGCCAGCCTGCATAAAAGGCAAGATGCTGCAGGACGCCGCCCGCCTCATCCTTGGTCAGGCCGTTGTCCATGGCGCGGTGCAGGTGGAAGGTCATCTGCTCGGGCTGTCCGGCGGCGATCAGGGCCGCGACCGTCACGAGGCTGCGGTCGCGCGGCGCGAGGTCCGGGCGAAGCCAGAGGTCATGGAACAGCACCTCGCGGGTGGCATCGACGACACCGGGGCTGACCGTGCCGAAATTGCCCTGCACATTCGCCTCGCGCGCGGCCTCGGCGTCGGCGTTCAGAGGCAGCAGATCGACCTCGGCACCCGGCAGGTCCGTGCTGGCAACTCCGCGCGAGGCATAGATCGGCGCCAAGGCCTCGGTCGCCATGATCGCATTGCCCCAGCCGGTGTAGAAGGCGAGATGGGTGATGGTCTCGGACAGTTCCGCCGGTGTGACGCCCGCGTCGAGGGCCAGCTCGGCATGAGAGCCGATCGTGTCCGCCTCGTGCCGCGTCATCAGGGCTGCGAAGGTGACCAAGGCGCGGTCGCGGGGCGACAGGGTGGCATCGGCCCATAGGGTGCCGATCACGGCCGACTGGCCATAGGCGGCAAGGGCTGGCGCGACCTGCGCGATCGAGGCCGGCAGGGTGGCACCAAGGTCCTGAGCGCCTGCGTCAGACGTGGCGAGGGCCAGCGTGGTCGCGGCAAGAAGCGATTTCATGGCAGTTCCTCTGCGTTTTGGGTTCCGGTCAGAAATTGCGCCTCCCGGACCCGAACTCAATGCCGGGATTCCGCATGACCTCATGAGCGACACTCATCAATCGCCGCGCCCTGTCCCTACGCCCCCTGCCGCGCGATCGGCGTGCCGAGCGGATCTCTGGCCCCGGCACGGCCGCGATCATGAAGCCCCTTCATGAGCCCCAGCAATCAACCGGCGATTATCGAGGGCGGAAACTCGGCTACATGCTGGGGCAATGGAATGGGAAAGGATTTGGGATGACACGGATCACCGTGACGCTGGCCGGGAAGGTCCTGACGGCGACGCTGGAGGACAGCCCGGCAGGCCGCGATTTCGCCCCGCTCCTGCCGCTGACACTGACATTGACCGACTACCACGGGATGGAGAAGGTCGCGGATCTGCCGCGAAAGCTGGAGACCACCGGCGCGCGACCGAAACTCGCGGCGAAGGCGGGCGACCTGATGCTCTACGCCCCTGGGGCAATCTGGCGATCTTCTACAAGCCGATCCCATGGACGAGCGGGCTGGTAAAGCTGGGCAGTTTCGACGGGTCGATCGAGGCTCTGCTGCAAGACAAACCCGCTACCGCCGTGTTTGCGGCGATGGCCTGAGGCGGTTAAGGGGGATCTTGATCGAAGCCGACGCGGCCCACGGCATTCATGAACGTGGATCATGACCCCTAGCATTGATCGGCCCATGGTCGCCACGTCCCGGCGACGCAGATTCCGCTAGAGCCGTCGCCAGCAAGGAGCCCCCATGCAACTCACCGTCAACGGAACGACCCGCGAGGTCGATGTCGATCCCGAAACCCCGCTGCTCTGGGCCATCCGCGAGGAACTGGGCCTGACCGGCACGAAATATGGCTGCGGCATCGGGGTCTGCGGTGCCTGCACGGTCTTGATCGACGGCATTGCCACCCGGTCCTGCGTGACCCCGGTCGATGGATTGCAGGGAGCCGACATCACCACCATCGAAGCCGCCGAAGACACCGAGATCGGGCGCCGCGTCGTCGAGGCCTGGGTCAGCCATCAGGTTCCGCAATGCGGCTATTGCCAATCCGGCCAGGTGCTCGCCGCGGTTTCGCTTCTGAACGAGGTCGCAAACCCGACCGATTCCGACATTGACGGCGCGATGACCAACCTGTGCCGCTGCGGCACCTACAACACGATCCGCGCCGCCGTCCGCGCGGCTGCCGAGGCCTGAGCGATGACAGACCATCCCTTCCCGCTGCACCGCCATCACTCGCTGGCCGAAGCCGTGGCGGCGGCGCCCCGGCCGCTAAATGTCTCGCGCCGAGCCTTTCTGGCAGGCAGCGCCGCTGCGCTGGTCGTCGCCACCGCCCTGCCGACCATGGGCAAGGCGCAGGCGGCACCCTCTGCGGCGCCTGCCGTGGCCGCGTTCCTCGAATTGCACGCGGATGGCACCGCGACCCTGCAAAGCCCGTTCATCGAGGGCGGACAGGGCATCCATTCCGCCATGGCCCAGATTGTCGGCGAGGAGCTGGATCTTGACCCGGCGTTGTTCACCGTCGTGCCGGCGCCGGCCGGCGGGCCATACGGCATCATGGGCGGCATGCGCTTGACCGGAGGAAGTGCCTCTACACGCGTGGGCTATCCGTTCATGCGACGGCTCGGCGCGGCAGCAAGATCGTTGCTGGTTCAGGCGGCGGCGCGGGAATGGGCGGTGGATGCAGCCGAGCTGAGGACCGAACCGGGCGAGGTCGTGCATGCCGCCTCGGGCCGCCGGCTGAGCTATGGCGCACTGGCAGCGGCCGCCATGGATCTGACCGTGCCCGAGACCCTGCCCCTGAAGGATGAAGCCTCCTTCCGATGGATCAGGCGCCCCCTGCCCCGCTATGACGTCCGGGCGAAATCGACAGGCCGGCAGAGCTATGCCATCGATGTCGCCGTCGACGCCATGCTGATCGCCGCCGTTCAGCATGCCCCGCGTCTCGGATTGACCCCGGCCTCGATCGACAACCGCGCCGAGATTGAGGCGATGCGGGGCGTGCATTCGGTCCACCTGCTGGACGGCGCCATCGCGGTCGTGGCCGATCGTTTCTGGCAGGCCCGCGCTGCGGCCGAAGCGGCGCAGGTCCATTGGGAGCCGGGCGGGCAAGCCGAACACCCGATGCCCGAGGATTTCTCCACCTCCGGATGGCGCGAGACGCTGCGCGCCGCAGACGGGCCCGGCGTTGAGATCGAAGCGGCAGGCGATGTCGACAACGCATTCGCGGCGGCCGAGACACGGCTGGAGGCCGTTTACGAGGCACCCTTCCTGCTGCACGGCCAGTTGGAGCCTCCCTCGACGCTCGCGCGGTTCAACGACGACGGGACGCTGGACCTGTGGCTCCCCTGTCAGGCGCCCGAGCAATATGCCGGGGCCGCTGCCACCATCGCCGGACTTTCCCCCGAGAATGTGCGCATCCACAGTCAGGTGCTCGGCGGCTTCTTCGGGCGGCATTTCCTCTATGCGCACGCCAACCCCTTCCGGCAGGCCGTGCCGCTGGCGAAAGCCGTGGGACGGCCCGTGAAGGTCATGTGGACGCGCGAGGAGGAATTTCTGCGCGACACCGTACGGCCCTTCGGCCTCGCCAGATTCCGGGGCGCGGTGGACGCCAACGGACCCGTCGCCCTGTCGATCGAAGTGGTCGGCGAGGGACCGACCGGCCGATGGTACGGGGCGCCCGCCGGGGCCGATCCGTCTGCCCATGAGGGGCTGAGCGGCAAGCCCTACGCCATCGCGAACCGCCGCCTCGGGCATGTGCCCGTGCAGAACCCGGCAGAAATCGGCTATTGGCGGTCGGTCGGCCATTCCATGCACGATTTCTTCTACGAATCCTTCCTCGACGAGATGGCCTTGGCGGCCGGCCAGGACCCGCTGTCCCTGCGTCGGACCCTGCTCGCTGGCCAGACACGCTATCTCGCGCTTCTGGACGCCGTGGCGGAGCTTTCGGGCGGATGGCGGGGCGCGGCCTATGACCACGCGGACGGCACGACCCGGGCGCGCGGCGTGGCGATGGCCTCGCCCTTCGGGTCGGAAGTCGCGACCATTGCCGAGGTCTCGGTCGATCGCGGGCGGGTCAAAGTGCATGAGATCTGGGTGGCGATCGATCCCGGGCAGATCGTCAACCCGCAGACCGTCGTGGCGCAGGTCCAATCGGCGGTGGCGCTGGGAGTTTCGCAGACGCTTGTCGAGGGCCTGACCTACGAGCAAGGCGAGCCCACCGCTCGCAACTTCGACGCCTACCCCATCCTCTCGCCGGACGAGATGCCCGCGGTTCACGTGCGCATCCTCGAAAGCGGCGCGCCGATGGGCGGCGTGGGCGAACCGGGCCTGCCAGGTGTCATGCCCGCGATCACCAATGCGCTTGCGACTTTGACCGGGCGCCGCATCCGCTCGCTGCCGCTGTCCGCTCACGACTTCAACTGATAGCCTGCGGGTTATCGCCTAAAACGCTCAATGCCCGGCCGGTGAGAAACGGCCGGGCGCCTCGCTTCCGTCAAATGGACCGCCATGAAACGCCGCACTGTCCTTCGCTCGCTCGCCGCTCTGGTCGGCATCACCGCCGTCGGGGGCGCCACGACCGCGGTCCGGCAGGGCTATAACCGCTATTACTCGGGCCCTGTGAGCGACCATTTCGACGGGGTGCGCTTCTTCAACCCGGGCGGCCAGCCGCCGAAGGGCTTTGCCGATATCCTGCGCTGGCGCGCCGGACCCTCGCCCGAGGTCTGGCCCGAGAGGATCGAGGTCGCGCATTTCGCCCGCCCCGCCGCGCGCGTGCAGGACCTGACCGTCACCATGGTCGGCCATGCGACGATGCTGGTGCAGATGCAGGGCGTGAACATCCTCACCGATCCCTGGTGGTCCGAACGCACCTCGCCGGTCTCCTTCGCCGGGCCGAAACGGGTGATCGAGCCCGGCATCCGCTTCGAGGATCTGCCGCCCATCGACCTCGTGTTGCTGTCGCATTGCCATTACGACCACATGGATCTGGCCACGCTGGAGCGGCTGAAGGGCACGCACGATCCCTTGGTGATCACGCCTCTGGGCAACGACACGATCATCGCCGGCACGGGCCTGCGCACGCAGGTGATGGACTGGGGAGACGAGACGCGGTTCGGCCCGCTCGGCATCCATTGCCTGCCCTGCCACCATTGGGGCGCGCGGGGCGTGACGGACCGCTCGATGGCGCTTTGGGCCGCGTTCATGGTCACGGCGCCCGGCGGCGCGGTGCATGTGATCGGCGACACCGGTTATGACGAGGGACGGCCCTACCGGGGTCTCGACCGCTTCGGGCCGATCCGGGCGTCGCTGTTGCCGATCGGCGCCTATGACCCGCGCTGGTTCATGGCCGATCAGCATCAGGACCCCGATCAGGCGGTGCAGGGCTTCCTCGCCTCGGGCGCGGCCTATGCCGTCGGGCACCATTGGGGCACGATCCAGCTGACGAACGAGGGCCGGAACGCGCCGCGCGACGTGCTGGCAGAGGTTCTGGCTCAACGAGGCGTCACGCCTGAGCGGTTCCGCGCGCTGGAAGCCGGCGAGGTCTGGGAGATCCCGGCGCTGTAACCTCGGTAATCCGATGAAACGACACGCAGCCCACCGACCGGCGGAGGGCTGCGGCAAGCCGAGTGGTTACTGGCCGAGGCCGATTTGGCGATAGAAGCTCTGGTTGTCCCAGAACAGATATTCCTCATCCATCACGCCTTCTTCGGTCCAATGGCCGATAGTCGCCATGGTCAGGCTGTAGGCAAGGCCCGTCGGCTCGATCACGCTGCCATCCGCAAGGTGCATCGGCTGCGAGAACGTGCCCTCGATCACCCCCACGACGCCCGTCCATTCGCCCTGCCCGAAGCGGATCGGGTGCTGTTCGATGCGGGTGTCCGGCGCGAAGCTGAAGAAATAGTCGAGATACTGGATATGCGGCTCCAGCCCGGTCGTCGTGGTGCCGTCCGGCAGGTGGACCACGATGTCCTGCGCATGGGTTTCATGCAGACGGTCCCATTGCTGGTGGGTGAAGACCTCGAAATCGAGCGTGTCGAACGTGTCGAGATTCTGCGCGATGCGGGCGTCGTCGGCTTGACGGCTGGCCAGTTCGGCGAGTGCCGCGACGGTTGCGGCATTGTCTTGCGTCTGGGCGCCGGCAGCGCTGCCGGCAAGCAGGGAAAGGGCGATCAAGGCGCTGAACTTGTTACTCATTCTCGTGTCTCCTCGGGGTTCAAGGCAGCGTCTGTCGCTGCGATGAGACAGAGGTAACCGGGCTTTTGGCCGCAATAAATGGAGATATTCGGCGATCACTTCCTTCAATTTGTTCTCAATCAAGATCACCCCGTTGCATCGCCCCAGAGCCCTTTGCATGATGGCCGCCGCCCTTCCCCCGCCGGCTGCCCCCGTGTCCCGATCCGCCTCCACCACCCGCGCCGCCTTCCTCGATGCCGCCCTCGCGCAGGTCGAGGCGCACGGACATGCCGAGCTGTCATTCCGGCAATTGTGCCGCGATCTCGGCGCCTCGGTCGGCGCGCCCTTCCATCACTTCGGAGACCGCAAGGGCCTGCTCTCGGCCGTGGCGCTGGCGGGCTATGCGGATCTGATGCCCGAGGATCTGCCCAACGACGGCACGCCCGAGGCGGTGCTGACCGGCCTCGGGCTGGGTCTTCTGCACTTTGCTGAACGGCGGCCGAACCTGTTTGATCTGATGTATGATCGCGCCCTGTTCGAGGGCGAGACCGATCCGCAGATCCGTGCCTATCAGATGCGCGGGCACGGGTTGATCGCCAGCCAACTGCGCCGCGCGCGGCCGGGGCTTGCTGAGGACGAGGTCGAGATCCGCACCTTCACCTTCTGGGCGACGCTCTGGGGCCATGCCAGCCTGATGAACCGGCAGGCCTTGCGGACCTTCGATAGCCTCGCCCTGCCGCCGGACATGGCCGCCCGCATCGTCCGGCTGGCGGTTCAGTCGGTGCTGGCGCCCTGATCCGGCTCGATCGGCAGCGCAGCGGGCGCCCTGCCCTGCGCGTCGACATGCAGCTCACGCAGCTGCAGGGACATGGCCTCGGCGGCGGCGAGGTAGTCCTTCTCGACCAGCCGTTGCAGCACGCTGGTGTGGTCGAAGACCATGTCCCGCAGCCAAGCCACCGGCGCGGGCGCATTGTGGAACCGCTGCCCCAGCATCCGCGCGAATTCGACATTGTGGTTCACATAGGCCACGCGCTCGGCCTCGTAGCGCGCGAAGGCGTCGGCGACCGCAGGCCCGTCCGACAGTGACCGGCCTTCCAGCGCGCGGGCGAGGACATAGCCGTCCTCGATCGCCATGCCCATGCCGTAGGCCGCATAGGGCGAGACGGGATGCACTGCATCGCCGAGGCAGGCCACACGCCCCTTGGTCCAATGCTTCAGCGAGGGGCGGTTGTAGATCTCCCAACGGAAAATCTGGCGCGAGAAATCCGTGTGGTCGGCGAAGCGCGGCATCGGATCGGCAAAGCCCTTCAGCAAGCCGCGCAGATGGGCCTCGACATCCTCGGGCGGCACGGCATCGGCGCTGGACGGCTCGACCACCCACCACTCAAACCCCGGCTTGCCCTCATGCAGCATCGGGAAGTAGCTCGCCTGAACCCGGCGTCCGTGGTGCAAAACGCCCCTGTCGCGCGGCAGGCCCGGAACCTCGCCGCACCACGCCAGCCAGACCCGAAGCCCGACATGGAACAGGTCCGGCGCCCCGAAAGCCTGCGCCGAGACGCCGGAGCGGATTCCGTCCGCGCCGATCAGGATGTCGGCCTTGACCCTCAGGCCCGAGGCGAAGCGGATCTCGATGCCGCTTGGTGTCTCGGCATAAGACTCAAAGCTTTGCCCCGGTTGCACCACACCCTCCGGCAGGCGGTCCAGCATGTGCCGGAAGGCGGTCGACCGCAGCACGCCGTAATGCCAGCCCGGGATGCCCATCGCCCGCTCGACCTCGGCGTTGAACGGTACATCCACCCGAAGCTTGCCGGCAGCATTGCGGAACTCGGTCCGGGTGAACGCGCCGAAGGTGGCGCTGTCGATCCCGTAGGAGCGCAGCACCGCAAGTACCGGCACGCTCAGCAGCACCGCCCCGCCGAGGGGCTTCGGTTCCGCCTGCCGCTCGAAGAGCTGCACGTCGAAACCGCGTTGCAAGAGCCCCAGCGCGGCCGACACGCCGCCCGGCCCTGCCCCCACGATCGCCACCCGTTTTCCCGGCCGCCAATGTCTGCCCATGATCATCTCCTCCCCCTGCGCGAAAGCCGGGCATCGCCGTCGGCCCAGCGTCCTCCGGCGTGGAAGATGACTCAGTATTGAGCGTCGCTCAAATTCAATGCATCACTGAGATGTATTCAGGGAATCCATGAATTTGGGCTGATTTGGCTCACGCGCGATAGCGTAGTCTCTCGATCAGGATCCGCAGCGCCGAACTCATCTGGCGACGGCTGGAATAGCACAGGCTGTAGCCGTCAAAGGGCGGGCACCAATCCGCGAGGACCCGGCGCAATCGCCCGCTGTCGATCTCGGCCTGAACATCCGCCAGCAGGACATAGGCAATCCCGTAGCCCTCGCGCGCGGCCTGAACGCAGAGATCGCCGTCGTTGAACACGAAGGGTCCTTGGGCCTTGCGCACGAGGGTCTGGCCGTCCTTCTCGAATTCCCAGTCGTAGGGTTGGGTATCGGTTCCGAACCTCATGGCAATGCAGTCGTGCTGCGCGAGATCCGCCGGATGCTCGGGCTCGCCGCGCACCAGCAGATACGAGGGCGCAGCCACGGCGGCCATGGTCATCGGCGGGCTTACCGGAACGGCGATCAGGTCCGGGCTCACCGTTTCCGACAGGCGGATCGCCGCATCGAAACCGCCTTCGGCCAGATCGACGACGCGGCTGTTGGTGTTCACCTCGACCCGCACCTCCGGGTAATCGCGTACGAGCCCGGTGATCACCGGCCAGAGGAAGGACTTGGCGACCTCGCGCGAGGTGGTGAGGCGCACCAGCCCGCCCGGCGTGTCGGTGAAGGAGCGCAGCTCTTCGACGCGGGCCTCGATCTGGCCAAAGCCGGGGCGCAAGGCCGCCAGCAGCTTCTCGCCGCTATCCGTCGGCGACAGGCTGCGGGTGCTGCGGTTCAAGAGGCGGAACCCCAGCGATTCCTCGAGCCTGCGCACGGTATGGCTGACCGCCGATTGCGAGACCCCCAGCCGCAGGGCGGCCCGGGTGAAGGTGCCTTCCTCGATCACGGCGAGAAAGACCGAAAGGTCCGCCAGATCTTCGCGTTTCATGCAGCACCCCCGACAGGACAGCAATCCGGTTTCATGAGCTGCACTCATGAAGCCGATGAGAATTCCCAGAATACCAAAGCGCCGGCAGCATCTCTAGATCCCATTCATGATGCAGACGGGGTGATTGCCATCCCTTCGACCCGAAATGTCGCTGCGAACAGAGAACAGGATACAAACTATGACCCAGAGCTGGGACAAGACCTTCCCCCAAAGCGACCGCGTCGAACACGCGAAGGTCCGCTTCACCACCCGCTACGGCTTCACACTGGCGGGCGACCTCTACCTGCCCAAGGACCGCGGCGATGCACCCCTGCCGGCCATCGCCATCAGCGGCCCGTTCGGGGCGGTGAAGGAACAGGTATCGGGCCTCTATGCCCAGACGCTGGCCGAGCGCGGCTTCGCGACGCTGGCCTTCGACCCCTCCTTCACCGGCGAAAGCAGCGGCACGCCGCACAACACCGCCTCGCCGGATATCAACACCGAGGATTTCAGCGCCGCGGTCGACTTCCTCGGCACCCATGCGGCTGTGGACCGCGAGCAGATCGGTATCCTCGGGATCTGCGGCTGGGGTGGCATGGCGTTGAACGCAGCCGCCATCGACACGCGCATCAAGGCCGTCGCGACCAGCACGATGTATGACATGTCGCGCGTCATGGCGAAGGGCTATTTCGACAGCCTGACGCCGGATCAACGCCGGGCGACGCTCGATCAGCTGGCGGCCCAACGCTGGCGCGATGCCGAGGCTGGTGCCCCGGCCTATGGCCCGGTGTCGCTGGAGCTTCAGGGCGGCGAGCCGCAATTCGTGCAGGATTATGCGGCCTATTACAAATCGACCGACCGCGGTTTCCATCCCCGCGCGATCAACTCGAACGGCTCGTTCACGCTGACCAACGCGCTGTCCTTCATGAACATGCCGCTTCTGACCTACATCGCCGAGATCACGCCGCGCCCGGTGCTGCTGGTCCACGGCGAGAAGGCCCATTCGCGCTATTTCAGCGAAAACGCCTATGCCGCAGCCGCCGAGCCGAAGGAACTGGTGATTATCCCCGACGCCAGCCACACCGACCTCTACGATCAACTGGACAAAATCCCTTTCGACAAGATGGCGGGGTTCTTCAGCGAAAATCTCAAGGGCTGATCCATCGCTCGAAGGAGGTCCCGGTCCCCAAACTGTGGACTCAGGCGTGTCTGCGCGGGGGGCGACCAACGCGGCCAATGACGCCTGGGGTCGATTTACCCTTACGCTTCCACCTATGAAACGGCCAGGGCATGCCCTGGCCGTTTCAATGTCACGACGTCAGGACGAACCGCAACGGCAGGCGATCGAATGCGCGGGCAACCACTGCAATCCAGAAGCGTCGATTATGCGAGTATCAAAACTCAGTTTTATTACTATATATCAGTGCCTTAGAATCACTTGCAGCATCTGATTGCCTATGACATGGGCTCCCCGAACTTCGCCCAACTCACCGCAAACCCAACCTGCCCTTCTCACCAAAGCTCACGCCGCATGACTGCAGTCATGACGGCTGGCGGAGCCATGACGAAAGACCGCGTCGATGCCCCAAATTCGCTTCATCCTGAACGAACTGCCCGATCCAGACTTCGAGGAGATTGCCATCATCCAGCGTCTCAGATCGTTCTATTCGGATCTCCAAGAGAAGCGTCAGAGGCCAGACAAACTCTCCGAGGATGAGAAGGCCGACCACGAGGCGTTCTGGCTTCAACAACGGATCGAGGTCCCTGTTGCGCTCGACATCAGAATTCGGCGTTGGGCGACCAAGATCCGTCGTAACCACCTGAAGAAACTGACGCCAACCCGCCTTTCCGCAGAGGACCGGCTCTCGCTTCAAGGGTGCCAAAAGGGAGCCGATCTCATCAGCTTGGCATCGACCCACCACGCCGATGAGATCGCGGCGGCTCTGCATATGGATTTCCCATGGTTGTCCGAAGCGACCACCCATGTCTGGCACCGCTTGCGCCACAATGCAGCACGTGGCCATCTCGGCGCCCGTAAGCTTGCGCAAACCGTTTAGAGCAAGCCGACGCCTGCGACGCCACCGTCACGGTTCCTGTGAAAAGGGCGGTGGCCCTGGGCTCTGTTGCACAGATGAGGTGATGGCCGGGGTTCCCCTCTCCTCGGACAGACCTACCCCATGGCCTCTGTGACAGGGATGCTGAGCGCGGTGTCGCCGTTCAGAATGGCGATACAGACCTGAAGCTCGGCGACCTGTCGGTCGACGTCCCTTGCGATGAGGCGCTGCCCCAGAAATTTCGCGCAGTGCATCTTCGTCTCGACGCGGCTTCGGCGGTGGTATCCGCTCCATCATCGCCAGAGGGCACGACCGAGGTTTTTCGATGCCGGCGTGCTTCGTTTCGTGCGACCGCGCCGGCGGTGACTGTCTTCCACGGTCTGGCGTTCTTGCGGGGCGGAGCGAGGACGCGAACGCCATCGGTTGGAGAGCGTGTCCGAACGCGTGGGCGCCGCAGTCAGCGATGGCATCGTGGCCTTTGCGGGTGCCCTAGCCACCGCCGGCGGTGACGCTGCCGATCGGCTCGTGCGCCGGGATCTGTTTGAGCAGGTCGGGTCGCACCGGCACATCCATTGCCCGGCAGGCGCATGCTCAGCATGCTGCCGAGAGGGGCCGATGTGGCTCGCTGTGATCTCCATGGCCCGAACCTCCGGCGTTTCCTCATCAATCCCCAGATGGATCTTGCGCCAGACGCTCCGTTTCGGGGCGCCATGCTTGCGGGCGTGCCACTCGCCTTCGCCCTCGACCTTGATGCCAGTGCTGTAGATCGGCAAGTGCTGTGGCTCCTTGGAGCCGCGGTAGGGGATGTTCACAGCCAGGGTCTTCGGGCGGCGGGATGGTGCTGACGTCAGCCACCGTCCAGTCAAGGCCAACCGGCCGCAGCAGGCTCTCGACTACGCCGGTCGTCTGCCTGAGCGCCAGACCACATAGCACCGTCATCGAAAGGCACGCCTGAAGGACGACATCGCTGTAGGTCTGCTGGCGGCCAAGCCTGCCTGTCGGCGCGGCATCCCAGCTCAAGTCGGGCCAGCTCATCTCGGGGTCGAACCAGATCGTCAGCGAGCCCCGGCGCTTGAGCGCTTCATTGTCGGCTGGCCAGTTTCTGGTCCTGTAGATCGTGGGAGTCGGTCTGCTCAGGCATCCCAGCTACCGCACTAGAGCACTGAGATGAATCCCTTATAGAACTTGTGCAACAGAGCCCCTCAGGAGAAGTGAACCAGCAGCCAAGCCATCACTCAAGTGGAGTTTTTCAACACCATCGGCGGAAACCGGACATCTATCGCGGCCTCGACGAAAACGATGCAAACGTATTTCGTAACCACGTCTTTTGGTACAGTCCAGCAAACAGAAAAGCCTAGTCTGCCTTACACTGCTCAGCGTGAAGCCGGCGGCGTCCATGATGCCTTAGGCCGGCCCCTCGAACGGGCCGGCCATTTCTTTGCGACGCTTCAGTCCTCGTCAGGACTTATGTCGCCACGCGCCGGGGACTAAACGTCATGGCACCGACGGTCCCGGCGATGATGGCGAGGAAAACGAGGCTCGTCACCACGGTGCCCAGACCCAGACCGCCAAACTCGGCCGGTTGCGCGAGGAAATCCCCGAAGGAGGCGCCCAGCGGGCGGGTGAAGATGTAGCACAGCCAGAAGGCCCAGATCCCGTCGAGCCCCAGCGCGAAATATCCCAGCGCCAGCGACGCGATGATCAGCCCGAACAGCACGCCCGTGCCGGCAAAGCCGACGCTGAAGGCCTCCGAGATCAGGTCACCGGCGGCCGTGCCCAGCGCGAAGGTGAACAGGATCGCCAGCCAGTAGAAGGCCTCGCGGCGGAAGGTGTAGACCTCGTGGATCGACAGCGTGCGCTCGACGGCGAACCACAGGGCGAAGGTGCCGGCCAGCAGCGCCGAGAAGCCCAGCGTCGAATACAAAAGCGGGATGCCGAGGGCGTCGGTCATGTTATCGGTGATCAACGTGCCCACGACCGAGATCAGCACCACGTTCAGCCAGTAGACCATCGGCACATAGGCCTGCTGGCGGAATTGCCAGAGCATCGTCGCAACCAGGATCGCGGACATCAGCACCGTCGTCGCCCCCAGTCCCAGCCCGAGGTTCACGGCAAGGAAGTCGGCGGCGGTCTCGCCCATGGTCACGGCGGTGAGCTTGATCAGCCAGAAGCCGGGCGTCACCTCGGGCACGCGGTTCACGGCGCCGTCCAGCAAGGGGCGTTCAGGGAAATCGGCAAGGGATGCGTCGGTCATGGTCTTATCCTCTCAGCAGAGCCAGGGCCTGCGCGGCGAAGGCATCGGAATGGGCGTCATCGTCGGCGTTGCAGCGTTCCAGCGCGCGGGCCTGAAGGTCGGTCACATTGGCGGGGGCGGTGAGGCCGGCAAGCTCGGTCCTGAGCTGGCCGATCAGCGTCTCACAGGGCAGCGCGCGGCCATTGGCGTCGGTCACCGCGATGCCCGAGACCATCTGCACGACGCCGCCTTGCGCCATGTCTTGCGCGGGATTCGCCAAGGCCTCCTGCAACGCCGTGAGGGTCGCGGTGACGCGGGTGGCATCCGGCGTCCGGGCCCGCAGCGCCGCGAAGGCATCGTCCGCCGCGCCGTCGATCGTGCCCCAGGCATTGGCATCCATGGCGCGCAGGGCGCTGGCGTTCTGGTCCCAGAGAGCCTCGAGATCGGTGATCCGGGTTTCGGCGGCGGTCAGATCGCCCGTAGCGGCGATGGTCTGGGTGTCGGTGACGATGGTCTGATAGGCACTCATGTCGCCGAGCGGGGCGGCATTGGCAGTGGCGGCAGCGGGCGCCGGCGCGATCCAGGCTTCGGCGAGGGCAAAGCCCCCGGCCGGGACGGCAATCAGCGCCAGCGACAGCGCGAGGTTTCTGAGGGGCGATGTCATCGGGGTCTTCCTGTTCCTACTGTCATCGGGGCCGTTGCGGCCTCATGTGCAGGGCTATGACAGGAAGATTCCGGATCGGTCTGGCAGGGTTCTTACAAGCGTGTAAGAACCCCGCTTTCCGGCTCAGCGGGTGGCGATGGTCACCGGCGTCAGGGTGATATCGCCCAGCGTGATCGGGGCGTTCGCGGTCCCGTTCGCATCGAGCGCTTGCAGCAGTTCCGCCTGAGACCCGTCCACCGCTTGCGGGACTCCGGGCTCGGGCGTGGCGTCAGGGCCCACGCTGGCCATGAACAGCCGCAGACCCTCGGTGGTGACGAACTCGGTGCGCCAGAACCTTGCGTGGGCCGAGGGGTCAGAGGGCGCGGCGAGGGTCAGCGTCGGCGTCATCCCACGCCAGAAATGCGGGGCGATCTCGACCGTGGGATCGGCATCGGCCTCGACGGCGGCGTTCAACGCACCGATCAAGGCGCGCGGTCCCTGCAGCCCGGTCACGACCCAACCCTGCGCGGTGAGGGCGGATTCGATGCCGGCGGCATCCGGGGCGAGAAGGGCGATGCTCATGGGCCGGACCTCGGTGCCCAGAAGCGAGAGGGTCCGAAGGTCGGTGCCCGGCGTGGACAGAGCCGTCTCGACGCTGGTGATCTGCTGATCGGCGAGCGTCTCCACGGGGGCGTTGCGGGGCGGGGCGTATTGGCTGACCTCGAAGGCGGCGAGCAGCAGCAGCGCGGTGACAAGCCCCTGCCCCGCCCAAATGCGCCACCCGAGGACGGGCCCCTGCGGCGCTGGCTGGCGGTCGATCAGCCATTCGGTGACGGCAATCGCGCTGACCAGCGCCAAGGCCCCGACCAGCCAGCCGCTGAACACGTCGCTGGCGTAATGCTCGATCAGGTAGATGCGGCTGCCACCGATGGACAACGCCATCAGCCCGGCCCCCAGAAGCGCGGTCTCGGCCCGGATCTTACCCGCGCGCCACAGCACGTAGAACATCATGCCGAAGGCCCCGATGGAGCTGCCGGCATGACCCGACGGGAAACTGTTCGATGTTTCAGCGAAATAGCCCAAGGGCGAGCGCGGACGCTGGAACACCAGCTTCAGCGCGGCAATAGCGGCGGCGCTGCTGGCGACCGAGACCGCAAGTCCGATGGCCAGCGCCTTCTGGCGGCGCAGCAGCAGCCAGACCAGCAGCGCGGCGGTCAGCGGCACGACGACATGCTTGCCGCCGATGGCCGAAAGCAGGGTCGCGACGCGTAGGGGCACGGGCGATTGCAGCGTATGGATCCATTGCGCGAGGCGGGCGTCGATCTGCAGAACGGGATCGCCGGCGACGAAATCGATCACCGTGTCCAGCCAGACGACGCCGATATAGACGAAGATCAGCGACAGCAGGGTCAGCGGCAGGCCGGTGAACTGGTGGCGATTGAGCCGGACCTCGACCCAGCGGGTGGTGCGAGGATGGGCCGCGATCAGCCGAGCGACCGGGGGCATCGCCGCAAGGGCTCGACCGGCGACGCCGAGGATCACCAGCGCCAGCGGCAAGAGTTTCAGCGCCGCGTAGAGCAGGAGCCACAGCACCGCCAGAACCGCCGCCGCGATGCCGGCCACCAGCGCGCTATGGCCCAGCGAGCGGCCCAGCCAACTGGCCGCATCGCCCATGACATAGCCGAAGGCGACATGCCCCAGCGCATAGGGCACGCTGCCGATCACGTTCCAGATCAGGAACCGCCGACGCTCCATCCCCGACATCGCGGCAGCGAGCGGCACCAGACCCGCGACCGGCCCGAGGAACCGCCCCATCACCAGCGCCAGGCCGCCGCGCCTTTCGAACAGCGCCTGCGCGCGGCGGAAGACGGCGGAACCTTCGATCTTCTGGCGGCCGGGGATGCGGTACAGGGCCAACCGCCCGGTCCAATAGCTCAGCTCGGAGCCGAGGATCGAGCCGATGGCGACGAACCAGCAAAGGTCAAAGAAATCCATCAACCCCTGCTGGACCAGAAGCCCGCCCGCATCGACGACCAGCGTGCCGGGAATGACGACGCCGGTAAGGAAAAAGGCCTCGAGCGCCGAGGCGAGCCCGATCAGCCAATAGCCGAGGACGCCAAGCGCCTGAAGCGAGGGCAGGATCTGGTCAATCGAGGGGAACATCGGTGGCCTTTCCACGGCTGGCGGGTTGATCGAAGGCGCTGCGGAAGGGCAGCAGAAGCAGCGCGCCGAGGCCGAGGAACAGGGCGTTCTCGACATCGAAGCCATCGACCAGCGCAAGGCCCGAGCCCCAGAGCAACAGGCCGACGCTGGCGAGGAAGGCCGCGCGCAACCGGCGTACCAGCCCGAAGGACAGGGCGATCAGCGCAAGGCCCGTCAGGCCCGAGGTCAGCGCACCGCCCTCGGACAGGATCATCCCCGCGAGGTCGCCCTCGGCCAGCGCGTCCGAGCGCAGGGCGGGGATCAGCGAGACGAGCCCCAGATAGAGGCCGAAGCCGCAGGCGACGGCGGCCACCAGCGCGGGGGCCAGCCCGTGCAGCGCAGACAGCGCGGGTTGCATCGGCTCGGGCGCGCGAGGGAGCAGGCGGCGGGCGATGCGGCTGATCGCGCGGGCCTCGGTCAAGGCGACGAGGACGAAGCCCAGGATGAAGGGCACGAGGTAATAGATCAGCCGGAACAGCAACAGCGCCGCCGCCGCATCGCTGACCGCGACCGAGGCGGGCATGACGCCCAGCACCACGGTCTCGAACACGCCGACGCCGCCCGGCACATGGCTGAGGACGCCAATCATGATCGCGGCGGAATAGACCGCGAGGAAGGTCGCGAAATCGGGCTTGCCAGCCGGCAGCAGGATCCACAGCGCGAAAGAGGCCATGGCGATGTCGATCAGCGTGACGACGACCTGCCCGGCCAGATCGCGCGGCGGGGGCATGTGCAGGGTCACGCGGAACAGCCGCAGATTGCTCTGCCGGATCGAGGCCGTGAGGATCGCGCCCAGCGACAGCAGCAACAGCCCGCCGGCCACCATCCGTACCGTCTCGGGCGCATAGGGGAGGTAGGCGGCGATGGCATGCGGATGGATCGCCAGAGCGGCCAGCCCTACCAAGGTGAGCCCGGTGCCGAGCGCGACGGCGACATAGGCCGACACCGCCGCGACCTCGATCCCGGTGAGGCCCATCGCGGAATAGAGCCGGTAGCGCACCGCACCGCCCGAAATGGCGCTGACGCCGATGGTGTTGCCAAAGGCAAAGGCGAGGAAGCCTCCGAGCGCGATCACCCCGCCCGGAAGGCGCCGCCGGATGAAGCGCAGCCCGTACCAGTCGTAGCAGACCAGCGCCGCATAGCCGATGGCGGTCGCGCCCAGTGCCAGCGCCAGCGTGGACAGCGGCATGGCCTTGATCTGCGCCATGATGTCGGCGGGATTGACCGGGCGCAGCAGATGCACCAGCGCATAGATCCCCATCGCGAACAGCACGCCCGCCAGAACGATCGGGCCGTAGCGTTTGAGGGCGAAGAGGATCGGTCTTGGCACGGGGCACTCCTGACAGAGGGCATAAGCAGGGCGAACGGGCTTTCGGGGGGCTCGATACCGCAGTCCGGGCGGAGGACAAAACCGTTTCCGCCCGGAAATCCGCTTCTTACGGATTTGTAAGACCCTCCCAAGACGATCCGGGAAGCCGTTCCCCATTTCTGTTTGGCGGGCAACGGGCCTGTCACCAGAAAGGAAAGACCGATGACCAAGACCAAGATGATCCTGATCCCCGCCGCGCTGATCGCCTCGCTTCCGCTGGCCGCGATGGCCGCCGAACGCCTCAGCCCGGCCGAGGTCACGCAGTTCCAAAGCGCCGCCGTCAGCCTTGATCAGGCCGGCGCCACCGCGCTGCAGGACCACCCCGGCGCGCTGGCCTCGGTGACCTATGGCGACGAGGACGGCCGGATGGGCTATGAAGTGGTCGTGATCGGCGCCGATGGCCAGCCCTGGACGGTGCTGGTGGATGCGCAGACCGGCGATGTCTTCGCCTCGGCCGCCTCTTCGGCTATGAATGATCACGAAGATCAGGCCCATGGGCAGGACGATCACGAGGATGGCGAGGAAGACGACGACTGATCCGACACCTGAACGATCCTCGAACAGCCTCGGCCCCCTCGCGGGCCGGGGCTCAATGCCGAAAGAGCGACGCTGAGACATGAAGATCCTGCTGGCCGAAGACGACCACGACACCGCCGAGTACATCGTCAAGGGATTGACCGGCGAGGGCCATGTCGTCGATGCGCTCGACAACGGGCGCGAGGCGCTGACGCAGGCGATGAGCGGCAGCTATGATCTGGTGATCCTCGACCGGATGCTGCCGGGGCTGGACGGGTTGTCGATCCTCAAGGCTCTGCGCGCGGCGAAGATCGGCACGCCGGTGATCCTGCTGACGGCGATGGGCAGCGTCGATGACCGGGTGGCCGGGCTGCGCGCTGGAGCCGATGACTACATGGTCAAGCCCTTCGCCTTCGTCGAACTCCTCGCCCGGATCGATACCCTGCGCCGGCGCCCGGCGCTGAAGGATGAGGTGCTGGAACTGGTGGTCGGCGATCTGCGGCTGGACCTTCTCACCCGCGACGTCACGCGCGAGGGGCAGCGCATTGACCTGCAGCCGCGCGAATTCCTGCTGCTCAAGCATTTCATGGAGCGCCCCGGCCGGGTGCAGACCCGAACGGTCCTGCTGGAAGCGGTCTGGGGCTTGCATTTCGACCCCAAGACCAGCGTCGTCGAGACCCATATCAGCCGCTTGCGGACCAAGATCGACAAGCCCTTCGAGCGCCAGCACCTGCAGACCCTGCACGGCGTCGGCTACGTGCTGCAGCCATGAGCGCGCCGATCTCCTGGTCCATGCGCTTCGCCCTGGCGCTGTCGGCGGTCTTCGCCATCGGCGCGCTGTCGGCGGGCGGGTTGTCCTATGTCTTCCTGTCGCATGAGATGGCCCAACGCCTCGCCGCCGATACCCGCGCCAGTGCCGAAAGCCTCGGCCGGATCGCCGCAGCGGGCGACCGCACCGACCTGATAGAACAGATCGACGCCCATGTCGTCTCGAACACCGACCATGCGAGCCTTTACGCCTTTTTCGATGCCCAGACGGGTGAGCGGCTCGGTTCTTTGATGGTCAGTGCGCCGTTCGAGGGCGCACGGCGGTTGATTATGGGCGAGGATCTGCCCTCGATGCCCGAGCATGCCGACATGGCCGACGCCTATCAGGCTTACGGGGTCCGCACCGACCTCGGCTGGGTGATCGCCGCGCGCGACGAAGCCTGGGTCGCCGAGAGCGGCGAGATCCTGATCCAGACGACGGCATGGGCCCTCGCCTTCGCGTTGGCACTGTCCGTCGCGCTGGCCTTCGTCGTGGCCCGGCGCAATGAGCGGCGGATCGCCGCGATGGAGGCGGTGCTGGACCGTGTCGGCGCCGGCCGTCTGGACGAGCGGATCGCCGATCACGGCCGGGATGATCTGGCGCGGCTGGGGCTGCGGATCGATCGGATGCTCGGCCGGCTGGAAGCGGGTGTGGCGGCGATCACGCAGGTCTCGACCGACGTCGCCCATGACCTGCGCGCGCCGCTCTCTCGGCTGCGGATCCGGCTGGAGCCCTTGGCGCTGGACGCCGATCTGCCGGAACAGGCCCGGCACGAGGCCGGTTCAGCGCTCGAGGAGATCGACGCGATCTCGGGGATCTTCGACGCGATCCTCCGCCTGTCGCGGCTGCAATCAGGCAGCGTCGAGTTGCGTCGGGATGTGGTTGATCTGACGCGCCTCGCTCAGGATGTTGTCGAGCTTTTGTCCCCTGTGGCCGAGGATGCTGGGCACCGCCTCACCCTCATTGCGCCTCCGTCGAGTATGTCCCTGATCGGCGATGCCGACCTGCTGATGCAGGCGGTGGTGAACCTTGTCGACAACGCTTTGCGCCATTGCCCCGCCCCTGCCGAGATCACCGTGGCCATCGGCGGAACCGAAGGGCAGGCGCGGATCACCGTCAGCGACAACGGCCCCGGCATCCCGGCGCCCGAACGCCAGCGGGTGCTAGAGCGCTTCGTGCGCCTCGATACCAGCCGCAGCGTCGTCGGATCAGGATTGGGCCTGAGCCTCGTCGCCGCCATCGCCGAGCGGCACGGCATGGAGCTCGCGCTGGAAGACAACGCCCCAGGGCTTCGGGTTTCGCTTGTCCAGTCCGCATAAGCCATAAGGATCTCAACGTCGTGAGTTGTTCGTGCCTTCTTTACCTAAGGTTCGCTTTCGGTCGAAATTTCGGTTCCAGAGCCTCATGACTCTATGGAAGAACTGTTGGAACGGTCTCGCTCTGGCGCAACGGAAGGTAGACGCCGATAAAGATTGGCGTTCTTTGCCAATCCCCGGCCACATTCGCTGCTGTGCAGACCTGCGCCGCCGCAGCTGATCACGGATGGCCGAGCTTATGGCTTGAAGCGCGACAGCTTGCGCCATGAAAGGATGATGCATGCGCAATCGAAACCGGGCCCTCCTCGCAGACCTCGATATCTTCGTGACCATTCTCACGCATGGCAGCATGAAACGCGCCGCCGTGGAGCTAGGGGTCAGCGTCTCGGCATTGAGCCATCGCATGCGCAAGCTGGAGGATCAGGTCGGCGTGCGGCTGCTTAACCGCACGAGTCGCTCACTTTCGGCGACGGTCGCTGGAGAGCGTCTGGCCGAGCAGTTGACAGCAGGATTTATCACGATCGACGAAGCCCTCACGTCGCTGGCGCGGCAGCGAGACAATCCGGCAGGCCGTCTGCGAATAAACCTTCTGCAGGATGCCGCACGGCTGCTCGTCACTCCGGTTCTTGCCCAATATTCTAGGGCTTTTCCAGACGTTAAGCTTGAAATTCATGCCGATGACCTGATGGTAGATGTAGTTGCCGAAGGGTTTGATGCTGGCATACGCTATGGCGACCGCGTGCCCCTCGACATGGTCGGCGTCGCCCTCAGCGAGCCGACACGATGGATCGTCGCAGGCTCCGACGCGTTGATTGCTACCGTCGGGTTGCCATCAACGCCGGAAGACTTGCTCAAGCTCCCATGTATCGAGATCGAGCTTGGAGATGGGAACTCCTACGCCTGGGAACTCGGCAACGATCCCACCATGACACGTTTGGCCGTTCGCGGACCGGTGCGTGCGAATGGAACGGCGCAGATCGTCGCCATGGCGATCGAGGGATTGGGCTTTGCCTATGTCCTTGAGACCGCAGTGTGCCGCGAACTGCAGGATGGTCGCCTGCGCGTCGTGCTAGATGGATGGGCCTCGGAAGGGCCGCCCTTCACCATTTACTATCCAAGCCGTCGCCAGACGCCGCCGGGGTTGCGCGAACTCATCAACCTCATCCGCAGAGATCAGGGCCTTTCCGCTCTCAGCGGTTGAAACCGCACGTACAAAATTCTGACTCTGGCCAGGATTTTGTTGAGAAATTCTCAATGAAGCATTGGCATCCCTCACCATCGCTTTAAGATACTCCCGAGGCTATCTTGCCATCAGCAAAAGTTCCGTCGCAACGACAAGGATGACAAGATGACCTACCAGCCAGCATCGGACCGATACCAGAGCACGATGAGCTATCGTCGCGCAGGCAATAGCGGCATTGACCTTCCGGCGATTTCGCTTGGCCTTTGGCAGAACTTCGGCGGCAACGACGATCTCGACATGGCCACTGCGATTTTGCGCCGCGCGTTCGACCGCGGCATCACGCACTTCGATCTTGCCAACAATTACGGCCCGCCGCCGGGGTCCGCCGAAAGTTTCTTCGGTGAGGTGCTCGCAAGAGATTTCTCCCGCCACCGGGACGAAATGATCATCTCGACCAAGGCTGGCTGGCAGATGTGGGACGGACCCTATGGTGGCATAGGCGGCAGCCGGAAGTACCTGGTTGCAAGCCTTGATCAATCTCTGCACCGGATGGGACTCGATTACGTTGACATCTTCTACTCACACCGCGTCGACCCGACGACGCCCCTCGAGGAAACCATGGGCGCCCTTGCGCACCTGCACCGGCAGGGCAAGGCCCTGTACATCGGCATTTCGAGCTACTCGCCCGAACTGACGCGCAAGGCCGCCGCGCTTCTGCGCGAAGAGCGCGTGCCGCTCTTCATACACCAGCCGAACTATTCGATGTTCAACCGGCGCATTGAGCACGGGCTTCTCGACACGCTCGAGGACTTGGGCACGGCATGCATCGCCTTTTCACCGTTGGCTCAGGGCCTTCTCAGCAACAAGTACCTGCACGGCGTCCCAGAGAGCGCCCGCGCCGGACGTGGCGGGTTTGACAAGGGGCTGATCACAGATGAACTTGTTGGGCGCATTCGGTCGCTCAACACGATCGCCGGACGCCGTGGTCAGACCCTGGCACAGATGGCCATCGCTTGGGCTCTGCGGGATCCCCGAGTTACGTCGGCCCTTATCGGCGCACGGACGGTTGAGCAGCTCGACAATTCTCTCAGCGCGCTTGAAAAGATGGAGTTTGAGGCAGAGGAATTGGCCGAAATCGAATTGCATGCCAAAGATGGCAACATCGACTTCTGGCGGGTCTCGAGCGACCTCTAATGCGCGAGAACGCGGCCAGGGAATTTCCTACGTCCAAACGCCGCTCGCAACCGTGCCGTCCTGCTCGTGCAGGGCGGCACTGCGACTGAGATGGTCTCGATGGAGAGGCCACAAGGCTTGGATTAGCAACTGCGTGCGACACCGCAGCGAGAGTCCGGAAAGTCCGCACTGCTGACCTCGGCGTGCCAGACCTTGCTGCACGAAGCCACAGATGGCCGTTTGGGGAAGCCGCGCTGCCGCGGAGCCAACTTGGCGAGCGTCTGGAGAGGGCCGCTAGCGGTCATGCGCGTTTTGGGCGTGAAGCCGACTGAAGGCGATGAGGCATAGCATCTGGGCTCTGTTGGACAAACTCTATGAGAGTTTCATCTCGTTGATCCAGTGCGGTAGCTGAGATGCCTGAGCAGACCGACACCCACGATCTACAGGACCAGAAACTGGCCTGCCGACAATAAAGCGCTCAAGCGCCGGGGCTCGCTGACGATCTGGTTCGACCCCGAAATGAGCTTGGATGCCGCGCCGACAGGCAGGCGTGGCCGCCAGCAGACCTACAGCGATGGCGCCCTTCAGGCGTGCCTTTCGATGACGGTGCTATGTGGCATGGCGCTCAGGCAGACGACCGGCGTCGTCGAGAGCTTGCTGCAGTTGGTTGGCCTTGACTGGACGGTGCCTGACGTCAGCACCCTGTCCCGCCGCCAGAAGACCCTGGTTGTGAACATCCCCTACCGCGGCTCCAAAGAGCCACTGCACTTGCTGATCTACAGCACCGGCATCAAGGGCGAAGGCGAGTAGCACGCCCGCAAGCTTGGCGGCCCGATACGGCGCGTCTGGCGCAAGATCCATCTGGGGATTGATGAGGAAACGCCGGAGGTTCGGGCCATGGAGATCACAGCGAGCCACATCGGCCCCTCTCGGCAGCATGCTGAGCATGCGCCAGCCGGGGAATGGATGCGCCGGCGTTGCCGACCTGCTCAAACGGATCCCGGCGCACGAGCAGATCGGCAGCGTCACCGCCGACGGTGCCGACGACACCCGCAAAGGCCACGATGCCATCGCTGACCGCGGCGCCCGCGCGCCCGGACACTCTCTCGAACCGATGGCGTTCGCGTCCTCGCTCCGCCCCGCAAGAACGCCAGACCGTGGAGGACAGTCACCGCCGGCGCGGTCGCACGAAACGAAGCATTGCGGGCATCGAAATCCCTCGGTCGTGCCCTCTGGCGACGATGGAGCGGAGACCACCGCCGAAGCCGCGTCGAGACGAAGATGCGCTGCGTGAAACTTCCGGGACAGCGTCTCATCGCAAGGGACTTCGACCGACAGGTCGCCGAGCATCAGGTCTGTATCGCCATTCTGAACGGCGACTCCGCACTTGGCATCCCGGTGACAAAGGCCGTGGGAGGGGTCTGTCCGGGGAAAGGGCAACCCCGCCCATCAGCTCTTTTGTACAACAGAGCCGTTCATCTCCCGTCTCTGCCTTCGTTGTCACAACTTCCGCGGCAGGCGCGTGGCTGATCCCCGCTCTGCGCATAAAACGCCCCGCCGCTTTCCCATTTCCGCCCCATTCACACGCGAAACTTCAAGGCATGACCCGCATCCATGCCGTCGATCTGCTGAAAATCCTCATTGCGTCCTGCGTTGTCTGGGCGCATGCCGTGCTGTTGGGCGGGCATATCACCCCCACGAACTACCTGATCGGCCAAGGGCTGGTGCGCAATGCGGTTCCCTGCTTCGCCTTGATCTCGGGCTTTCTGTACTTCGGTACGCGCGCCAAGGGGAACACGCGGCGCTGGCTGACGGTGCTGACCTGCGCCTATCTGTTCTGGGCTCTGGTCTATCTGCCGATCTGGCTGGACGGCACCATGTCGATGCGTGCGCTTCTGGGCAACCTCGTCTTCGGCCCGATCCACCTGTGGTACATGGCCGCCCTGATCCTGGCCGTCGGCATGCTGCATGCCGTCCTGTCCTTCGCTCCCAACGAGGACGCCGCGCATCGCTGGCTCAAGATCACGGCGGTGGCGGGCATCCTGTGTGGCTTCAGCCTTCAGGCCGTAGATTTCTTCTCGCCCTTGGACCTGCCGCTGAACGCCTACCGCAATGGCGCCTTCCTGGAATATCCCTATGCCGCCATCGGCTACCTGATCGCCGCGAAACTGCGCCGTGAGGGGTTGGAGAGCCTTCCCCGCGCCCGCACTCTCTGGCTGATCGTCGCGGGCCTTGCGGTCCTGCGGATGGGCGAAGCCTTGCTGTCGCTGCAGTTTGCCGGCCTCAGCCCCGCGGCGCCGCCGGAATTCCCGCCGCTCGCCGTCGGCTTCATCATCGCCCTGTTCCTGGCCGTCCTGCGAAGCCCGGTCCCGCCGATGCCGCCGGCACTGGGCCTCGTGTCGATGTTCATCTACTTCCTGCACTACCTCGTGCTGTTGGTGATGCTGTATCTGGGGCTGAACCAGATGTGGGTCATGGTCCCGGCGGGCATCGTGCTGCCGACCGTCGCGGCTTTGGTGCTTGTGCGCCTTCTGCGGGAACCGATGCTGCCGCGCCTGCTGCGCAACGCCTTCCCCTCCCGGCACCGCTGGTAACACCGCATCCGGCCCTTGAGGGGGGCTCCTCGCGCGCTAGCTCTCTGGCAACCCCGGTGGCCTACAGGACGCGCGATGATCCCCAGCCTGCTCTCTCCCCTGCGCCTGACGCTCGGTAGGACCCTGCCCCGCGCACCCGCCGAGGCACGCCGTCCGCACGCGACGTCGAGCGCCGCGATGGCGCTGTCCGGCCGCTGGTACGAGATCGCCCGCAGCCCGGCGACGCGCGAGACCGATCGCTTCGCGGCTACGGTGGACTACCGCTGCCACGCCGATGGCTCGTTGACGGTGACGCGCGTTGGCCGGGTTGGCTCGCTTGCGGGCGCGCAGGACCGCCAGCAAGGTCGCGCGACGCCCGAGGGCAACGGACGCTACCGGCTCGCCTATGGCCCCACCCTGCCGTTCCTGCGGCAAGAACACAGCCTGATTGCCCTTGACGAGGCTGCAGGGCTGGCCGTCGTCGGCGATCCCGGCAAGGGTTGCTTCTGGCTGCTGTCGCGAGAGCCGCACCCGCCCGGCGCCGCGCTGGCCTTTGCTCAGAACGCGTTGGCCGACCAAGGCCATGATCCGGCGTTGGAGCGTGCGGTTCAGCCCTGACCGGCGGCCGATCAGTCGCGGAACAGGTCGCGGGCCATGGCCACACGGCCCAGCGTGGTGACCGCGCAAAGCCCGGCAAAGAGCCACGCGAGCGGCGCGAAGGCACCGGGCCAGAGGCAGAACAGCACGAAGAACAGGATCGTCTCGGACCCCTCCAGCAGCCCGCCGGAATGGTACCAGCTCTTGCGGCCCCGGACCTCGGTCGAGAGGCCGCGCTTGGCGGCGAGGATCGCATAGCCGAGGAACGAGGCCCCGTTCACATAGAAGGCCGCCAGCAGCGCCGCACCGGCCACGGCATTGGCAGCGGGATCGGCCCAGACGAACCCCAGCGGGATCGCGGCGTAGAACAGGAAATCGGCGAGGATGTCGTAATAGCTGCCGAGGTCACTAGGCCGCGTTGCCCGCGCCACCGCCCCGTCCAGCCCATCCGCCAGACGCGACAGAAGAATCAGTCCCAGCCCGGACAAGGGGGCGCCAAGGGCGATGGCCACAGCGGCCATGAGGCCCAGCAACAGGCCCACCAAGGTCACAAGGTCAGGATGGATCCCCGCGCGCGCCAAGGCCCGTCCCAAGGCATTCAGCGGCGAGTCGATCAGCGGGCGCAGATGACGGTCGAGCATCGCGCTGGCGCCGCCCTCAGGGCTGCAGCAGGGCGCGCAGCACCGGACGGGCATCGCGCAGCAGCTGAAGCTCGGTGCCGGCGCCTTCGACGTCGGTGAAGCGCCAGTCGTTCACCCGGTCCATCGCGGCGGTGAAGCTGGCCTCCAGCTCACCACGGCGGCCGGGACAGGCCATCCGGGTCATCGCCAGCCCGCCGAAGCTGAGGCCTCGTGTCAGGTCATAGCTGCCGGAGAACCGGTTGCAGCCGCTGTTGCCGCTGATCCGGCCCGCGTTGAAGCTGACAACCACGTTGTCGGAGGGGGCGATCTCCGCCCCGTCCAGTTCGATCACCTGCCACGCCCCGTCAGGCCCCAAGCGAGGCCCCAGATCGCCGGCCATCGCCACTGAGGACAGCAGCGAGAGGGCCAGCGCCAGGGAGGCAGCCGCGCGCATGGATCAGGCGCGTTCCGAGTATTCGAAGGTCTCGGTGTGGACGACGATGTCCTCGTCCTGCGCGATGAACGGCGGGACCATGATGCGCACGCCGTTGTCGAGGATCGCAGGCTTGTAGCTGTTGGCCGCGGTCTGACCCTTCACCACCGGCTCGGTCTCGACGACCTTGCACACCACTTTCTGCGGCAGCGAGACGTTCAGGGCCTCGTCGCCATAGTATTCGATGGTGACGGTCATGCCGTCCTGCAGGAACGGGCGACGGTCGCCCAGCAGGTCAGCCGGCAGTTCGATCTGCTCGAAGGACTCGCTGTCCATGAAGGTCAGCATGTCGTCGGCCTCGTAGAGGAACTGCTGGTCCTTCTGTTCCAGACGCACCTGCTCGACCTTGTCTTCCGAACGGAAGCGCTCGTTCAGCTTGCGGCCGTCGCGCAGGTTCTTCAGTTCCACCTGTGCAAAGGCGCCGCCCTTGCCCGGTTTCACATGGTTGACCTTGACCGCAGCCCAAAGGCCGCCGTCATGCTCGAGGATGTTGCCGGGGCGGATTTCGTTGCCGTTGATCTTGGCCATGAGAAAACTCTGTGAGAAGCGTTGAGATCGTTTGTCCAGAGCCTATATCTTGCGGGGTCCAGCCGCGCAAGCCAAGCGAGGGCGTGTAACGTTCCGCTAACAGTCATGCACCATAAGCATGACGGCCATGCAAAAGATCGGTAGCGAATCGGATGCTGTTATCGGTAAAGAGGCGGACGCCAGAAAATGCAAGACCAAGAATAAAAGGACGGTAACATGTTCGACTCCGTGGATGGCTCGGCTTACAACCACGAGCAAGGCTCGCGCGCGCGCAAGCTGTTTGCTGCTGTGGTGCTGGCTGCCTTGGATGACGCCATCGCCGACGACAAGAAATATGGCAACGGCCCCGAGCAGATCGCCCGCTGGGCGCGCTCGCGCGATGGCCGCGAAGTGCTGACCTGCGCCGGGATCGACCCCAACGAGCGCGTGGTGTCGGGCCTCATGCAATTTGTCGCCGCCGGTGTGCGCACCTCGGTTGCTCTGTCGCGTGAAGAAAGCGAACGCCGCATGGCCGCCGCTCTCTCCGAGGCTGCCTGATCCAAGTCTGCCCGCAAGGGCACCCAATGGAAAACCCCCGTGCCTTCCGGCGCGGGGGTTTTCCGTCGTTCCGATCTCGCCTCAGGTCAGGCTGGGTTCCAGCAACCCCACGCGCTGCATCCAATCGCCGATGATACCTGCTGTCTGGGTCGGATGGGTGATCGGCACCATGTGCCCGGCACCGTCGATCACCTGCGCCTCCGCCTGCGGCAGCTTTCGCGCCAACTCCCTGATTGTCGCGTGAAAAATCGGCGTGGTGCCGCTGCCGGCCAGCAACAGAACGGGGGCCGCGAACCCCTCCATCACACCGGGCGCCCTGAGGTTGCCGCTGTCCTCGAACAACCCCAGCCCAGTCGCAGCGACCAGCCGCATCTGCGCCGCCATCACCGCCTGGATGGCCGGCGGCAGACGGTCGAAATCCGGCGAGCCGGGATTGAGCCCGAGGAAATGCCGCGCCGCATCGTCAAGCCGGCCCTCAGCCACGGCGGCATGCAGCGGCGCTTCGCTGGCGCGGTAGGGCGCGTATTCCGGCTGCCCCTCGGCCACGGCAAAGAACACCGGCTCGATCAGCACCAGCCCCGTCACCTGCCCCGTATTGTGCAGCGCGTAACGCAGCAACGAGGCCGCGCCGAAACTATGCCCCACGAGCAGCGACGGACGCTCGATCAGCGCGCCCAGAGCCTCCGACACAGCGGCATGAAAGTCGCCGGGCTCGGCGGGCATCGGGCTGCGGCCATGGCCCGGCAGGTCGGGCGCCAGCGCGTCCAGCGGCACCGGCAGAGCCTCCAGAAGCGCCTTCCAGCTGCCCCCGTGACCGAGGAAGCAATGCGCCATGAGCGCCGGCAAGCCACCGGCAACGCCAAGCCGCCGGCTATGCAGCTGCATCAAAGCTCGCCTGCCAGATACAGGTTTAGATCGTCCATGCGGTCCTGGCCCCAGAAGTGCTCAGTTCCGTCCACCACGAAGAACGGAAAGCCGAAGACCCCGGCTGCTACGGCATCCTCCAGATTGCGGCCGTAGATCTCGGCCCCGGTCAGCATGCCGGACATAGCCAGCCCCGGGTTGAAGCCCGCGTCCTTGAGGGCGGCGGTGATCACTTCGTCCTCGGCGACGTTCTTGTCCTCGGCCCAGCAGGCGCGCGTCAGCGACTGCACGAGGGCGTGGATATCGCCGCCCCCGGCCTCTTGCGCGGCGATGATCGCATAGGCGGCGGGCGCCGGGTTGGTCGGGAAGAAGGCCGGCTGGATGTTGAACGGCAGGCCCGATTTCTTCGACTGGCGGCGCAGTTCCTGCAGCCGATAGGCGCGGCGGCTTTCATGACGCTCGTTCAGCATCAGGCCGCCGGTGCGCGCGAACAGGGCGCTGGGATCGACCGGCTTGTAGCGCAGCTGGGCGCCGTGGGCGGCGGCGATCTCGACCGCGCGGTTGCCCACCAGATAGGTCCAGGGCGAGACCACGGTCAGGTAGTAGTCAATCTGTCGCATAAGCATTCCCCCCTTGCCCTGCTGGGTTTGCAAGACCCTATCCGGGTGATAAGCGGTGTCAACCGCGCGAATCCCCGCCCCATCCGAGGTTGATATGCCCGCCATGACCGAACCCAAACTCATTGCCGGCAATGCCAACAAGCCGCTGGCCACGGCCATCGCGCGCCGCATGTCGCTGCATCGCGGCATGCAGGTCAGCCTCTGCGATGCCCGCGTCGAGCGCTTCAACGACCAAGAGATCTTCGTCGAGGTCTACGAGAACGTCCGCGGCGAGGATATGTACATCATCCAGCCGACCTCGAACCCGGCGAACGACAACCTGATGGAGCTGCTGATCATCGCCGACGCGCTGAAACGCTCCTCGGCCGCACGCATCACCGCCGTGATCCCCTATTTCGGCTATGCCCGTCAGGATCGCCGCGCCAAGGCCCGCACGCCGATCTCGGCCAAGCTGGTCGCCAACCTGATCACCGAAGCCGGCATTGACCGCGTCCTCACGCTCGATTTGCACGCGACGCAGATCCAGGGCTTCTTCGACATCCCGGTGGACAACCTCTACGCCGCGCCGATCTTCGCGCTGGACGTGCTGCACACCTTCAAGGACAGCCTCGAGGACGTGATGGTCGTCTCGCCGGACGTCGGCGGCGTGGCCCGCGCCCGCGAACTGGCGAAGCGGATCAACGCGCCGCTGTCGATCGTCGACAAACGCCGTGAGAAAGCCGGCGAAGTGGCCGAGATGACCGTGATCGGCGACGTGACCGGCAAGAAATGCATCATCGTCGACGACATCTGCGACACCGCCGGCACGCTCTGCAAGGCGGCCGAGGTGCTGATGAACGCTGGCGCGACCGAGGTTCACAGCTACATCACCCATGGCGTCCTCTCGGGCCCGGCGGTGGAGCGGATCAAGAACTCCGTGATGAAATCGCTGGTGATCACGGATTCGATCGCGCCCACCGAGGCCGTCAAGGCCACGCCGAACATCCGCATCGTCCCGACCGCGCCGATGTTCGCCCAGGCGATCCTGAACACCTGGAACGGAACCTCGGTCTCGTCGCTCTTCGACATGGAGACGCTGACGCCGATCTACGAAGGCTTCTACAGCCGCTGACCCACCGGCCAAGCCTCGACCTTCCCCAAGGGCGCCCCTCACCGGGCGCCCTTCCTCATTCCCCCACACGCCCCCCCTCTTTGTGCCTCAAATATCCTGGGGGGTGAGGCCGCAGGCCGAGGGGGGCAAAGCCCCCCTTCCTGTTTTCCGGTCGCCCGAGCCCTCGGCGCCGCAGGCGTCGCGGGCGAGGGCGAAACCCCTCCCCTGCCCCCAAGACGTGAAAAAGCCCCGCTCAAGGGCGGGGCTTCTCCAAAATCGTGTCGCGCGATCAGAAGTTCGGCACGTTCGGGTCCAGCCCGATATGCGTACCCATCGCCACCATGTCCGACAGCAGCTTCGCCGCGTCGTCAACCACCGTGTGATGCGCTTCCTTGTGCGCCTTGTGCGCCTCGGCGACCCAGTCGTCGATGACGCTCTGGGTCACTTCGCCCTTCGGCAGCGACCGTTCGGCCAGCACCGAGACGCCTTCCGGCGAGATCTCGGCGAAGCCGCCGGTCACGGCGAATTCGGTCACCTGACCGTTCGACGTCACCTTCAGGACGCCCGGACGCAGGGTCGTGATGACCGCTGCGTGGCCGGGGCCGACGGTGAGTTCACCGTCGGTGCCGGGGATCTGGACCTCGGTGGCCTGGGCGGAAAGGAGTTTCCGCTCGGGCGACACCAGGTCAAACTGCATCGTGTCGGCCATGAGGCCCTCCTCTGCGTCTCAGATCAGGCGGCGGCGGCCAGGCGCTGCGCCTTGGCGATCGCCTCGTCGATGTCGCCGACCATGTAGAAGGCGGCTTCCGGCAGGTGGTCGTATTCGCCCGCAACCACGGCCTTGAACGAGGCGATGGTCTTCTCGAGCGGCACCTGAACGCCGTCCGAACCGGTGAACACTTTCGCCACGTCGAACGGCTGCGACAGGAAGCGTTCCAGCTTACGGGCGCGGGCCACGGTCAGCTTGTCCTCTTCCGACAGTTCGTCCATGCCGAGAATGGCGATGATGTCCTGCAGCGACTTGTAGCGCTGAAGCACCTGCTGAACGTCGGTCGCAACCTTGTAGTGCTCTTCGCCGATGATCTGCGGGTCGAGCAGACGCGAGGTCGAGCCCAGCGGGTCCACGGCCGGATAGATCCCTTTTTCCGAGATCGAGCGGTCGAGAACCGTGGTGGCGTCGAGGTGAGCGAACGAGGTCGCCGGCGCCGGGTCGGTAAGGTCGTCGGCGGGCACGTAAACGGCCTGCACCGAGGTGATCGAGCCGTTCTTCGTGGAGGTGATGCGTTCCTGCATCGCGCCCATGTCGGTGGCCAGCGTCGGCTGGTAGCCCACGGCCGACGGGATACGACCCAGCAGTGCCGACACTTCCGAACCCGCCTGGGTGAAGCGGAAGATGTTGTCGACGAAGAACAGCACGTCCGAGCCGGTGTCGTCACGGAACTGCTCGGCCAGGGTCAGACCCGACAGGGCGATCCGCATACGGGCCCCCGGCGGCTCGTTCATCTGGCCGTAAACCAGGGCGATTTTCGACTCTTCGAGGTTATCGATGTTGATAACGCCCGACTCGATCATCTCGTGATAGAGGTCGTTGCCCTCACGGGTACGCTCGCCCACGCCGGCGAAGACCGACACGCCCGAGTGCACTTTGGCGATGTTGTTGATCAGTTCCATGATGAGAACCGTCTTGCCCACGCCGGCGCCGCCGAACAGGCCGATCTTGCCGCCCTTGGTGTAGGGGGCCAGCAGGTCGATGACCTTGATGCCGGTGACGAGGATCTGCGATTCCGTCGACTGGTTTTCGAAGGTCGGGGCCGGCTGGTGGATCGCGCGGGTCGCGGTCGCGTTGACCGGGCCCTTTTCGTCCACCGGCTCACCGACGACGTTCAGGATGCGGCCCAGGGTGGCGGTGCCAACCGGAACTTCGATCGGCGCACCGTTGTCGGTGACCGTCTGGCCGCGGACCAGACCTTCGGTCGAGTCCATGGCGATGGCGCGAACGGTGTTCTCGCCGAGGTGCTGGGCGACTTCCATCACCAGCGCCTTGCCGTTGTTGTCGGTGGTCAGGGCGTTCAGAATCGCGGGCAGGTCCCCATCGAACTGAACGTCGACCACGGCGCCGATCACCTGCGTGACTTTGCCTTGTGCCATTATGTGTTTCTCCGGTTCCTCAGAGCGCCTCGGCGCCCGAAATGATCTCAATCAGTTCGTTGGTGATGACGGCCTGACGGGTACGGTTGAACTCGATCGTGAGCTTGTCGATCATCTCGCCAGCGTTGCGGGTGGCGTTGTCCATCGCGGACATCTGCGCACCGTTGAACGAGGCGTTGTTCTCGAGCAGGGCTGCAAAGATCTGGGTCGCGACCGAACGCGGCAGAAGATCGGCGAGGATCGCCTCTTCCGACGGCTCGTAATCGTAATCCGTCTCCAGGTCGGCCGCTTCTGCGACCGGGGCCGGGATCACCTGCTGTGCGGTCGGGATCTGGGCGATCACCGACTGGAAGCGGGCGTAGAAGATCGTCGCAACGTCGAACTCGCCTGCATCGAAGCGCGCCAGGAGGTCCTGGGCGATCGAGCGTGCATTGCCGTAGCCGATGCGACGGACTTCCGACAGGTCGACGTGACCGATCATCAGCGCGCCGAAGTCACGGCGAAGCTGTTCACGGCCCTTCTTGCCGACGGTCAGGATCTTGACCGTCTTGCCCTGCGCCTGCAGCTCCAGGATGCGAGTCCGCGCCAGCTTGGCGATGGAGGAGTTGAAGCCCCCGCAAAGCCCACGCTCGCCGGTCATGACGACCAGGAGGTGCACCTTGTCCTCACCCGTGCCGGCCAGAAGGCGCGGCGCGGTCGAGGAGCCGGCGACCGAAGCCGCCAGGCCGTTGACGACCGATTCCATCCGCGCGGCGTAGGGCCGCGCGGCCTCGGCTGCTTCCTGGGCACGGCGGAGTTTAGCCGCCGCGACCATCTGCATGGCCTTCGTGATCTTCCGAGTGTTCTTCACACTCGTGATCCGGTTTTTCAGGTCCTTGAGGTTAGGCATCTACCGATCCTCTCGTCCCGCCCTCAGGCGAAATCTTTCGCGAATTCATCCAGGGCTGCGCGGATCTTGTCTTCCAGCTCGCCTTTCACCTTACGGTCGTTGTTGGTGATGTCGGCCAGCAGGTCGGCATGTTGGGTGCGCAGGTGGTTCAGCAGCCCCTTCTCGAAGCGGCCGACTTCCTTGACGGCGACCTTGTCGAGATAGCCGTTGGTACCCGCGAAGATCACGCAGACGATCTCGGCGTTGGTCAGCGGCGAGTATTGCGGCTGCTTCATGAGCTCGGTCAGACGGGCACCACGGTTCAGCAGCTTCTGGGTCGCGGCGTCGAGGTCCGAACCGAACTGGGCGAAGGCGGCCATTTCGCGGTACTGAGCCAGTTCCAGTTTCACCGGGCCGGCAACCGACTTCATGGCGTTGGTCTGAGCCGACGAACCCACGCGCGACACCGACAGACCGGTGTTCACGGCCGGGCGGATACCCTGGTAGAACAGTTCGGTTTCCAGGAAGATCTGGCCGTCGGTGATCGAGATCACGTTGGTCGGGATGAAGGCCGACACGTCGCCGCCCTGGGTTTCGATGATCGGCAGAGCGGTCAGCGAGCCCGAGCCGAAGTCTTCGTTCAGCTTCGCCGAACGCTCCAGCAGGCGGGAGTGGAGGTAGAACACGTCGCCCGGATAGGCTTCACGGCCGGGCGGGCGGCGGAGCAGCAGCGACATCTGACGATACGACACAGCCTGCTTCGACAGGTCATCGTAGATGATCAGGGCGTGCTTGCCATTGTCGCGGAAGTATTCGGCCATCGCGGTCGCGGCGTAGGGCGCGAGGAACTGCATCGGCGCGGGGTCCGAAGCGGTCGCGGCGACGACGATCGAGTAGTCCATCGCGCCGTTTTCTTCCAGCTTCTTCACCAGCTGGGCCACGGTCGAACGCTTCTGACCGATGGCGACGTAGACGCAATACAGCTTCTTCGACTCGTCATCGCCAGCGGCGGTGTTGTACGACTTCTGGTTCAGAATGGTGTCGAGCGCGATCGCGGTCTTGCCGGTCTGACGGTCGCCGATGATCAGCTCGCGCTGGCCACGGCCGACGGGGATCATGGCGTCCACGGACTTCAGGCCGGTGGCCATCGGCTCGTGCACCGATTTCCGGGGGATGATGCCCGGGGCTTTGACGTCGGCGATGCGACGCTCGGAGAAGACGATCGGGCCCTTGCCGTCCAGCGGGTTGCCGAGACCGTCGACGACGCGGCCGAGCAGGCCTTCGCCGGCGGGCACGTCCACGATGGACTTGGTGCGCTTGACGGTGTCACCTTCTTTGATGTCACGGTCCGAACCGAAGATAACGATACCGACGTTGTCGGTTTCGAGGTTCAGGGCCATGCCGCGAATACCACCGGGGAATTCGACCATTTCACCGGCCTGCACGTTGTCCAGGCCATGGACACGGGCGATACCGTCCCCGACCGAGAGAACGCGACCGACTTCGGCGACTTCGACTTCCTGGCCGAAGTTCTTGATCTGCTCCTTGAGGATCGCAGAGATCTCAGCTGCTTGGATACCCATTATCCGACCTCTTTCATGCTGTTCTGGAGGGCCGCGAGCTTGGATCGGATCGAGGTGTCGATCATCTTCGAGCCCACTTTGACGATCAGGCCACCGATGAGGGCTTCATCGACGGCGACATTCAGTTTCACTTTCTTGCCGACGCGCTCTTTCAGCGTCGCGGCCAGCTGGTCCGCCTGTGCCTTGGTCAGGACCTGCGCCGAGGTGACGTCCGCGGTCACTTCGCCCTTTTCGTCGGCGATCATGCGACGCAGTTCGGCGATCAGGGCGGGCAGCGCGAACAGGCGGCGGTTCTGGGCCATCATGCCCAGCGCGCCAGCCGTCGACTGCGACAGGTTCATCTTCGCGGCAAGGGCGCTTACCGCCTTGGCCAGTTCCTCGCGGCTGTAGACCGGCGACGTCAGCACGCCACGCAGATCGGCGCTGTCGTTCAGAGCGGCCTCAAGCGTGTCGAGATCGGCTTCGAGCGCGGCCAGGGCCGAGCTCTCTTTCGCCAGGTCGAAGACGGCGGTGGCATAGCGGTTCGCAATGCCAGTGGAGATCGAAGCAGGTTCGGACACTTCCACCCTTTCGAGTTTGTGCGCCCTCCGACCTCGCGCAAGGTCCGGGCTGGTCTGGGTGCTCGTGGAGTTGCGCGGCACCTCAAATCGGCGCGGGTGTAGCAGAGCATTCCCCGTCCGGCAACCATCAAGGAGACGTGAAATACCCCCTTGTTAGCGCTTATCCGGGGCTAGCCGGGACAGAATGTCGCACAGGCGTCGATTTGCTGATGTTACAGGCCGCCGCGGCGCAGCGGCAAGCCCCGTGAAAGCCCCGGAATCGGGTCGGATTTCGGCAGCCCGTGCGCGCGAAATCATACGCGCGCACGCGCGTATTAAGAATCGCGGGATAGATTCGTGAGAGATTCGGCTTCTGGTCGTGACTTGTGGTTTACGCCGCGCGCCGTCTCACACCCGCATCGCCGCAGCGCAGCATCAGCCCGGTGAAACGCGGCTGTCACGCCGGCCCGTCACCCTCGCCCGGGCCCTGCCGCCAGGCCGGTTGCGCACCGCTCACCGGGATCCCCTCGAGCACCCGCAGGGGCCGCCGCTCGGCCACCTTCAGACCGCGCGGAGTAACCATGTCGCGACGCATCGCCTCGACCATCAGGACACCGCCCAGACGCTCGGGCGCCCATTTGCGGCCGGCCTTCTCCATCGCCCGGGCCGAGCGCAGCCAGAACCGCTTCGGCGAGGGCGGGAAGAAAAGCGCCGAGGCATGGGCCGGGCTGACGAACCCCGCCTCGCCCAGAAGCCGCTCGATTTGGCCGCGGGAATAGGGCCGACCGAAACCGAAGGGCGTCCGGTCCGACCGCGCCCAGAGCCCGTTGCGGTTGGGCACCACGATCAGCGCCCGCCCGCGCGGCGAGAGAACGCGGTGCATCTCGTCCAGAAGGGCCAGCGGCGTCTCCGAGGTCTCCAGCCCGTGCATCACCACCAGCCGGTCCACGCTGTCATTGGCGAGGGGCCAGCGGGCCTCGTCGCACAACACGGAATGGTTGGGGCCGTCGGCGGGCCAGTTCATCACGCCCTGCGGCCCCGGCATCAGGCCGATCACCCGTTCGGCCACGCCCAGGAACGGCCGCAGCAGCGGCACCGCGAAGCCATAGCCCGCCAGTGTCAGGCCGCGGGTATCGCCCCAGCGTTCGATCACCCGGTCGCGCACGCCCTTCTGTGCCGCGCGCCCCAGCTGGCTGCGGTAGTAGAAGTCCCTCAGATGATGCACGTCGAGATGCATTGAACCTCGGTCAGGCCTGCGACAGACTGCACCCTGCCCCATCGCAACCGCTTTGCAAAGCCCGCGAATGCCGCAGGAGAATCCATGGCCATCGAGATCATCCGCTGTCTCAAGGACAATTACGCCTACCTCGTCCACGACGAGGCCAGTGGCGAGACCACCCTCATCGACGCGCCGGAATCCGGCCCGATCCTCAAGGCCTTGGCCGACAAGGGCTGGTCGCTGACCCGCGTCTACATCACCCATCACCACTGGGATCACGTCGATGGCCTCGCCGGGGTTCTGGCGGCCGCGCCCGCCCCCGTCTATGGCGCCAAGGCCGATGCCCATCGCCTCCCGCCCCTCGATCACGCGTTCGAGCCGGGCGACAGCCTGCCCGGCGGGGCTGAGGTGCTGGACGCGCCCGGTCACACGCTGGGCCATGTCGCCTTCCACTATCCGGCGCTGAAGGCCCTGTTCACCGCCGACAGCCTGATGACGCATGGCTGTGGCCGCCTGTTTGAGGGCACGGCCGAGGACATGTTCAACGCCATCGCCCGCTTCGACGCCCTGCCCGGCGAGACACGGATCCTGTCCGGCCACGACTATGCGCAAGCGAACCTCGATTTCGCCGCACGCTATGCCCCGGACCCCGAGGCGCTGGCCGCCCGTCAGGCCGAATTGCCCCGTCTGGCGGCGGAAGGGCTGCCGACGACGGGAACAACCCTTGAAAGTGAACGCCGGTTGAACCCATATCTGCGCTGTCACCTTTCGCAGGTGGCCGACGCTGCCGGCGTCCCGGGTGCCTCGCCCCGCGAGGTTCTTGCACAGATCCGTCTTCAGAAGGACAATGCCTGAGCGAGCGCAGCCGTTGCGCGCCCGCAACGCAACGCCTGAAAAGACGGCAAACTGAAACGTGACGCAAAACCTTCGCAGAAAACACTTGAAGCGCCGGCGGGAAAACCAAAGTTTAATCGTATGGCCCCATCCTAGGATGGCCCGGATCGACCGGGAACGCTCCGGTCGCTCCGCCTCTTGCGGCAGATGCCGCGTAACTTGAAGGAGCAAGAACGTGCCCTCGTTTTCCGCGACCCTTGAACAGGCGATCCACGGTGCGCTGGCCCTGGCCAATACGCGCCGGCACGAGCTTGCCACGCTGGAACATCTGCTGCTGGCGCTGATCGACGAACCCGAGGCAGCCCGCGTCATGCAGGCCTGCAACGTGGATCTCGACGAGCTGCGCAAGACGCTCGACGATTTCATCGATGACGATCTCTCCACGCTGATCACCAATGTCGAAGGCTCCGAGGCCGTGCCCACGGCCGCCTTCCAGCGGGTGATCCAGCGCGCGGCGATCCATGTGCAAAGCTCGGGCCGCAATGAAGTGACCGGTGCCAATGTGCTGGTCGCGATCTTTGCCGAACGCGAATCCAACGCCGCCTATTTCCTGCAAGAACAGGACATGACGCGCTATGACGCGGTGAATTTCATCGCCCATGGCGTCGCCAAGAACCCCGGCTTCTCCGAGGCGCGCCCCGTGTCGGGCGCCGAGGAAGGCCAGGGCGAGCCGCAACAGCCCAAGACCGATCCCAAGGATTCGGCGCTGGCGAAGTACTGCGTCGACCTCAACGCCAAGTCCCGCAAGGGCGACGTCGATCCGCTGATCGGCCGTCATGCCGAGGTGGAGCGCGCGATCCAGGTCCTCTGCCGCCGCCGCAAGAACAACCCGCTGCTGGTGGGTGACCCCGGCGTGGGCAAGACCGCCATCGCCGAAGGTCTGGCCAAGAAGATCGTCGACGGCGAAACGCCTGAGATCCTCGCCGGTTCGACAATCTACTCGCTCGACATGGGCGCGCTGCTGGCCGGCACCCGCTATCGCGGCGACTTCGAGGAGCGTCTGAAAGCGGTGGTGAAGGAGCTCGAAGATCACGAGGATGCCGTCCTCTTCATCGACGAGATCCACACCGTGATCGGCGCCGGCGCGACTTCGGGCGGGGCGATGGATGCCTCGAACCTGCTGAAGCCCGCGCTTCAGGGCGGCAAGCTGCGTTGCATGGGCTCGACCACCTACAAAGAGTTCCGTCAGCACTTTGAGAAGGACCGCGCGCTGAGCCGCCGGTTCCAGAAGATCGACGTGAACGAGCCCTCGGTCGAGGATTCGGTCAAGATCCTCATGGGGTTGAAGCCCTATTTCGAAAAGCACCACGAGCTGCGCTACACCAATGATGCGATCCGCACCGCGGTCGAGCTGGCCTCGCGCTACATCAACGACCGCAAACTGCCGGACAAGGCGATCGACGTGATCGACGAAGCCGGCGCGGCCCAGCATCTGGTGGCGGAATCGAAGCGTCGCAAGACCATCGGTCCCAAGGAGATCGAGGCCGTCGTGGCCAAGATCGCCCGCATCCCGCCGAAGAACGTGTCCAAGAACGACACCGAAATGCTGCGGGATCTGGAAACGACCCTCAAGCGCGTGGTCTTCGGGCAGGACTCGGCGATCGAGCAGCTCAGCTCGGCGATCAAGCTCGCCCGGGCCGGCCTGCGCGAGCCCGAGAAGCCGATCGGCAACTACCTCTTCGCGGGTCCGACCGGCGTCGGCAAGACCGAGGTGGCGAAGCAGCTGGCGAATACGCTGGGTGTGGAACTGTTGCGTTTCGACATGTCGGAATACATGGAGAAACATGCGGTTAGCCGCCTGATCGGTGCCCCTCCGGGCTATGTCGGCTTCGACCAGGGCGGGCTTCTGACCGATGGCGTTGACCAGCATCCGCATTGCGTGCTGCTGCTCGACGAGATCGAAAAGGCCCACCCGGATGTCTACAACATCCTCTTGCAGGTCATGGACCACGGGAAACTCACCGACCACAACGGCCGGCAAGTGGACTTCCGCAACGTGATCCTGATCATGACCTCGAACGCGGGCGCGGCCGAGCAGGCCAAGGCGGCGATCGGCTTCGGTCGCGACCGGCGCGACGGCGAGGATACGGCCGCCATCGAGCGGACCTTCACGCCCGAGTTCCGCAACCGTCTGGATGCGGTGATCAGCTTCGGCCCGCTGGCCAAGCAGACCATCTTCAAGGTCGTCGAGAAGTTCGTGCTGCAACTGGAAGCCCAGCTGATGGACCGCAACGTGACCTTCGAACTCACCGACGAGGCCGCGGCCTGGCTCGGCGAGAAGGGTTACGACGACAAGATGGGGGCCCGCCCGCTGGCGCGTGTGATCCAGGAGAACGTCAAGAAGCCGCTGGCCGAGGAGCTGCTGTTCGGGCGCCTCACCAAGGGCGGCCTCGTGCGGGTGGTGGTGCGCGACGACAAGATCGCGCTCGAATGCGAGGAAGGTGACAAACCCCGCCTCTCGGGTTCGAAGCCGCCGCTTCTCACGGCGGACTGACCTGCCGACAAGCCAAAGGAAAAGGCGCCCTCCGGGGCGCCTTTTTCGTTCCAATCTCGCGGCTTGCCTCCCTGCGCCCATCCCCCCTCTCACCTTGTCGCAAATACTCAGACGCGGTCACCACCACCACCACTATCTGCAATACAAACACCCCCGCCCCGTCTCTTATACCCATCCACGAGCTC
>NZ_LRRR01000031.1 GCF_001691415.1 Pararhodobacter sp. CCB-MM2 | reverse complement strand
TGCAGGCACAATGTTAGTCGCATTCGTGTCATTCACTAAAGGTATCGAGTTGAGTCAGTAGCTGGAGGATTGTTGTTTTCTAGTTCAAACAGACCCGGCGACCAAGAAGATCACCTCATTCCTTTCAGTCGCCACCGTAAGTTGTTAAAAAGAGACGGGGGCTATCCCGGCCACCATCCCCGCCGCGAAATTCCCCCAGAACAAACCCATCACCACCGAGAGCGTCAGCCACTCGCCGCGCAAGACCACATGGCGCGCCTCGCGGGACAGGATCCAGCGGCCCTGCAGCGTGAAGCCGATCGCCCCGCCGACCAAGGCCCCGAGCGCCAGCGCCATCAGCGCCGCCGTGCTCTCGGGCAGATGGACGGCGCGGTTTAGGGTCAACAGCCCCATCAGCGGCATCAGGTACAGGACAAGGACCGGCACCCGCCGCGTCCTAGTTGCGCGCAGGCCCAGCCAGAGCAGGCCGAGGAACAGCGGGAAAACCCAAAGCGGGATCTGAGACAGGATCGGAAGCAGCATGGCAGAAGGACCTCGAAATATTGCGATGGTCCTTCCTCGCCCCGCGCCTCCCGACCGGACAGCGCGGTTACGCGAAACGGCTCCGATCCTGCGTCGGACGCGGCTCTGTCCTTCCGCGAAGCGCAGGATGCAACCGCCTGCGCGCCGCGAAACGTGGCTGATGAAGCCTCTCCGCGCAGGCTCAAGCCTTTTGAATCACAAAAACGTCCGGACCGTCCCCCGCAGGGGACGCGCCCTCAGACCCCTTCCGACAGGTCCAGCTTCAACCGCAGGAAGCCGGTGCGGGTCAGGCCCCGGATTTCGGGATGGAAGCGGGCGATCTCGTCCAGATGGCCCTTCGCGGCGGGCCCGGTCTCGAACACCACCGAGGTGCCGGGCATCGCCTTGAACCGGATCGAGCCGCGTCCGTCCCGCGCTAGCGCGCCGCGGGCGCTCACATGCCGGCAGAGGATGTCGCGGGTGACCTGCTCGTCGGCGAGGACAAGGTTCCCCGCCCGCGCGCCCGCAAACTGCCCGGCCCCGCCCGCCCGGTAGGAATTCGTGCACAGGATATAGCGGGCCGCGGGATCGAGCGGCTTGCCGTCCAGCGTGACCGAGACCACGCGCCGCGCCGTCGCATCGACCAGCCCACCGGCATGATCGTAGCGCGCCGGCTGCGACAGGTCGTAGACCACGTCGAGCGGGTCAATCACCTCGAAATTATAGCCCGGAACCTCACCGTTCCTGAGCGGCGTGCCCGCGCTGCCCGGCTTCACCCGGTTATAGGCGGCGGCGGAGCGTTCCAGCCATTCCACCACCTCGGCCCCGGTCAGGCACAGCGCGGCGATGGCGTTCGGGAAAGGATAGAGGTCGGCGATATGCCGCAGTGCGACCGGCCCGCGCGGGACCTCGGTATAGCCTGCCGGCCCGTTCCGCCCGCCCGATTTGAACGGCGCGACGGCCGAGAGGATCGGCAACTCGGCCAGTTCGGGATCGTCGAGCCGCGCGCGGACATGATCGCGCTGCGCCTCGGCCACGACCTGAAGGGCGGCGGTCTCGCCGAGATGGGTGAAATAGGAATGGAGCGTCTCGTCGGCGTGTCCCACCGGACGGCGGATGGCCGAGAGCGTGTCCTCGTGCAGCGCCCCGACGGCCTTGGTCACGCGATGCGCCGGATCAGGCGCCCCGCCCTCAGCCGGCGTCAGCGAACGCACTTCCGAGCGCGAGCCCAGCACCTGCCAGCGCCCGCCCTCGTGCACCAGAAGCATGTCGATGAGGCCGATATGCGCGCCCCAGCAGCCGCCCATCACCGCAGGCTTCCCGGCGATGGTGCCGGTGGCGATGTCGACCTCGGCCATGCCCGAGAACACCGGCGAGGGGAACAGCAGGTGGCTGTGGCCCGTCAGCAGCGCATCAATCCCGGCCACACGGGCCAGCGGGACGGCGGCATTCTCCATCCCGTCGCGGTGACGGGCGGCGCCGATGCCGGTATGGGCCAACGCGATCACCAGATCAGCCCCGGCCTCGCGCATTTCGGGGACCCAGGCGCGCGCGGTCTCGACCATGTCGCGGGCCTCGATCCGGCCGTTCAGGGCGCGACTGTCCCAATCCATCACCTGCGGCGGGGCAAAGCCGATGACACCGATGCGGATCGGATATTCGGTGCCGAATTCGTCCTTCAGCATCCGGTCCAGAAGGACGTAGGGCTTCACCAGCGGGCAGTCGCGGCGCGGATCCGCCCCCCGACGCTTTGCCAGATTGGCCGAGACGACGGGGAAGGCCGCGCCATCCAGCGCCGTCATCAGGAAATCGAGCCCGTAGTTGAATTCGTGATTGCCCAGCGTGATCGCGTCGTAATCGAGCGCGTTCATCGCCGCCATCACAGGGTGCAGATCCCCCTCGCGCAGGCCCCGCTCATGGGCGACGTAATCGCCCATCGGCGTGCCTTGCAGGAAGTCGCCATTGTCGAACAGCAGGGCGTTGCCGGCCTCCTGCCTTGCGGCCTCGATCATGCGGGCGGCATGGGCCAGACCGACGCCGGACCACGGGCGGTCGGCGTAGTAATCATAGGGAAGAAGATGGAGATGCAGGTCCGTGGTCTCGATGACCCGGAGGTGGACGCCACGCTGCCCGGCGGCCAAGCCGCTGAAGGAAAGAGGGTTGAGCAACGCGTTGCCTCGAACGATCACGATCCCGAAACCTTCAAGCTTCCGCACCGGAGGGTCGTCGGTCGCTCATCAGGTCGAGCGGTGATGCCGGTACTCATTGTCACAAATTGGGCAAAACACAGGCCCAGCCGGGGCAAGTATCCACAACCTTTGGTTGAATATCAACCATTCCTTGCCGGGACGGCGTGACGCGGACTGGCTCCGGCGGATCGAAAGTGACATAAACCGCCCGCAAGCCAACGAGGCCCATGGGCCCAAGGGGGACGTGTGGGTCAGGATATTGTCTTCGCTGCGGAATGGGACGACCGGCTGGCCGAGTTGCGCGCCAAGCCCGAGGCGCTGGCCGAGCTGCGCGCCGAGGCCTCGACCCGCGTCCTGCCTCTGTGGCGCGGACGCCCGTTGATGGCGGGCGAGGACAGCGTCACCGCAGGCTGGCTGCCGACCGATCATCCGGTGCTGGCCGATGCCGGGCCGGACTGGATCTTCCTTGGCCGCCACGCCGGGTCCGCGCGCTTTGCGGCTGACGTCAGTTCCTGGGTGCCGGCGGGCATCGACGAGGCCGCAATGTCCGGCTTCTTCGATCCGACCGAATACCGCCACCCGGATCTGCCCGACGACCACCGCTATGCCGAGATGCGTGGCCTGATGGGGCGGCTGGATGGCGTCGATGCCTCGATGGCTTCAACCGCGCGCGGGATCCTGAACTGGCATGCCTCGCACCGGTTCTGTTCGGCCTGCGGGCAACCCAGCATGGCCGAGCATGGCGGCTGGCAGCGCGTCTGCCCCGCCTGCCGCGCCGTGCATTTCCCGCGTACCGACCCCGTCGTCATCATGGCCATTGAACGCGACGGCCAGCTGTTGCTGGGACGTTCGCCCGGTTGGCCCGAGGGCATGTATTCCACGCTGGCCGGCTTCATCGAACCCGGCGAGTCGATGGAGGCCGCCGTCCGGCGCGAGGTGTTCGAGGAAAGCGCGATCCGCGTCGGCCGGGTGTCCTATGTGGCCTCGCAGCCCTGGCCCTTCCCGAATTCACTGATGATCGGCTGCGTCGGGCAGGCTGAAACGGACGCCATCACCCTCGACCACGAGCTGGAGGATGCGCGCTGGTTCAGTCGCGCCGAGCTGGCGCAGGTGGTGGCTGGCGAGCACCCCACGGTGCGTCGCCCGCGCAAGGGTGCGATTGCTCAAGAACTCATTTCCCGCTGGCTCGCCGGCGACATCGGCTTTGGCCGCAAGGACTGACTGGACAGAAGATGCAGATCGATTCCACCAAGGATTTCAAGCGCCCGCGCGCCAAAGTATTGCAGAACTTCCGCAACCCCGAACGGTTTGAATCGGTGATGCGCGGAATGGACATCACCGTCACCCGCGTGGCCGATCCCGCGCAGCTGGCCTGGGATTGCTCGATCCACTGGAACAACGCGCCGCGCGCGTTCCGGGCGGTGTTGACCGAAGTGACGCAGGACGAGACCATGGTGCTGGCCATCACCTCGGATCTGGCCAACGCCACGATCAACATGGATTTCTATGACCTGCCGGAGGGCGGCTGCCGGGTGATTACCAAGGCCGACATCACCGCGCGGTCGATGATGATCAAGCTGGCTCTGCAATCGCTGCGCCTCGTACGGGGCAAGGCCGAGGAGAAGCTCACGCGCCTCGTCACCGCCTTCGGCAAGCCCTGACCCTAAACGGACCGCACCGCGACAGCAGCCGGCGCGGTGTCAGCCCGCCGCGATCGTTGCCTCGACCGCGCGCCGCCAGGCGTCATAACGCTGGTCGCGGCTGTGTTCGTCGAGCTGCGGCTCAAAACGGCGTTCCAGCGACCAGCGTTTGGCGAAGCCCTCGGCATCGGGCAGCATGCCCTCGGCATGGCCGGCCAGCCACGCCACGCCCAGCGCCGTCGTCTCCAGCACATCCGGCCGGTCGACCGGCGCCCCGAGGATATCGGCCAGTGACTGCATGGCGAAGTCGCTGGCGCTCATGCCGCCGTCGACCCGCAAGGTTCCCAAGGTCGCGGCCGAACCCGAGGCCTTCCAGTCCCCCCGCATGGCCTCGGCCAGATCGCGGGTCTGGAAACCGACGCTCTCCAACGCGGCCCGCGCGAATTCCGCCGGCCCCGAGTTCCGCGTAAGGCCAAAGACCGCACCCCGCGCCTCGGGCCGCCAATAGGGCGCGCCAAGCCCGGTGAACGCCGGCACGATGATCACTCGCTGGTGGTCATCCGCGGCCTCGGCCAGCGCCTGCGTCTCCGAGGCCGCACCGATCACGCCCAGCCCGTCGCGCAGCCATTGCACCACGGCCCCGGCGATGAAGATCGAGCCCTCCAGCGCATAGGTCACCTTGCCGTCCAACTGATAGGCCACCGTCGTCAGCAAGCGGTTCTGCGAGGCCACCCGCGTCTCGCCAGTGTTGAGCAGCGCGAAGCAGCCGGTGCCATAGGTCGATTTCAGCATCCCCGGCTGGAAACACGCCTGCCCCATCGTCGCCGCCTGCTGGTCGCCCGCCACGCCAAGGATCGGGATCGCCGTGCCGAACAGGCGGCACTCCCCGAATTCGGCATTGCAGTCCCGCACCTCGGGCAGGATCTGCATCGGGATGCCGAACAGGCGACACAGCTCCGGGTCCCAGCGGCCATCATCAATATTGTAGAGCATCGTCCGCGCGGCGTTGGTGGCGTCGGTCGCGTGCACCCGCCCCTCGGTCAGGCGCCAGATCAGAAAGCTGTCCATGGTACCGACGGCCAGCGTGCCGGCCTCGGCCTTGGCGCGCGCACCCGGCACATTGTCCAGCAGCCACTTCACCTTGGTGGCTGAGAAATACGGGTCCAGCAGCAGGCCCGAGCGCGCCGTGACCTCGGCCTCATGCCCCTCGGCCCGCAGGTCGGCGCAGAAATCGGCGGTGCGGCGATCCTGCCAGACAATGGCTCGGTGCAGGGCCTCGCCGGTCTGGCGATCCCAGATCACCACGGTCTCACGCTGGTTGGTGATGCCGATGGCCGCGGCCGGACCGGCCTTCTCCAAGACGGCCTCGCAGGTCTCCAGCACACTCTGCCACAGCTCCTCGGGGTCGTGTTCGACCCAGCCGGAATCGGGGAAATGCTGCGTGAACTCGCGTTGAGCCACCTCGCGCACCCGCAGATCGGCGTCGAAAAGAATGGCCCGGCTCGAGGTCGTGCCCTGGTCGATTGCGAGGATCGTCATGCCTGTCTCCCTTTGGGCCGAAACTGGCCCGAGGGGCTCAAGGCGTCAAGCCACGCTTGGGGCGCGCTTGGAAACCGAATCATAACCCCTTTCTTCCATCCTGTACCCGAGTCAAACGCGAGGGTCGCATGATACGTTGGTTCGTCGTCTTCTTCCTGAGCCTCGGCATCGCGATGGGCGGTGCACAGGCACAATCCGAAAATGATCTGCAAGGCGCGGAAGATCCGCTGCCGGAAATCCGCGATCACGGTCAGACGCTGGTCTGGCAATCGATCGTCGAGGATCCGCAAACCTTCAGCGTGCCGATGGGCGCCCTGACCGGTCTGGCGCAGATCAACGACTGGGTCCATGCCGTGGGTCCGGTCAGCCGCACCTATTATGAGCGCGACGGCACCGCCCGCCGCGTCGAGGTGGTCTTCCGCCGTCAACGCGAGGTGCTGGAACGTCACGGCTTTGAAATCCGCGTGGCCGGGTTCACCAACGACCGGATCGGGTCGGGCGTGGGCAGCCGTCGTTGGCTGGATGCCTATCTCAACACCAATGAAACGCCTGAGGATTTCCCGGCCGGCCCCGGCGCCACTGCCGAGGCGCAGGGCGTCGTCGTCGCCTCCCGTGAGGAAGCCACCGGCACGCTTTGGGCCATCGCCAGCGTCTACCAGCCGCAAGATGACGTCATCGCCATGCTGATCGACGTGATCCAGACGGCCCGCGCCGCGCCGCCGCCGCCGATCGGCTCGGCCGAACTGCGTCACGCCATGGATACCTATGGCCGCGCCGTTCTGGACGGGATCCATTTCCTCGACGATGGCACGCTGGATCCTGAGTCCGAGCGTGTTCTGAACACCGTCGGTCGCTTCCTCGGCGAGAATACGCGGCAGGTCTATCGCATCGTCGGCCATACCGATGACGCGCATTCGCTGGCCGATTCGGCGCGCCTGTCGCAGGTGCAGGCCGAGGAGGTCGTGACGGCACTTGTCGACACCCACGGTGCGGAACGTGATCGCCTGCGCGCCTTTGGTGTGGGTCCGCTGGCCCCGCTGTTCCCCAACGACACCGCCGCCGGCCGCGCCCGTAACACCCGGGTGGAACTGGTCGCCGGTCCCTGATCTCGGCCCGGGGCGTTAACCCGCCCCGGCCATGCCCATCGGCAGCAACGGTGCGGTGGCCTTTGGCCCCGCGCCGTTTTTCACACCTGCCCCGGTCGCAGGGGTGACAAGGCATCAGGCCTCTGGTTCTCTGACCGCAAAGCGCGCGCAGACGCGCCCAGTCCGACCAGGAGGCCAGAATGTCCGACCATCCCCATGGGGGCCATGCCGATTTCCAACCCGTCTCGGGTTTCGTGCTGCCCCGGTTCGCCGGGATCCCCACCTTCATGCGCCTGCCGCATATCCCGCTGGACGACCCGCGCCTCGCGCAGGTTCAGGTCGGCCTGATCGGCGCGCCCTGGGACGGCGGCACCACCAACCGACCCGGCCCGCGCCATGGCCCGCGGCAGCTGCGCGATGCCTCGACGATGATCCGCGCGCAGCATGGCATCACCGGCCTCCGCCCGTTCGAGGCGCTGAACTGCGCCGACCTCGGCGACGTGGCCCCGAACCCTGCCGATGTGCAGGACAGCCTGCGCCGCATGACCGAGTTCTATGCTCAGGTGAAAGCCGCCGGGATCATCCCGCTGACCGCCGGCGGCGACCATCTCTGCACCCTGCCGATCCTGCGTGCCCTGGCCGAGGGTCGCAGCGCCGAGAACCGCCTCGGCATGATCCATTTCGACAGCCACACCGACCTCTACCACAGCTATTTCGGCGGGCAGATGTACACCCACGGCACGCCTTTCCGCCGCGCGGTGGAGGAGGAACTGCTTGATCCCAAACGCGTCTGCATGATCGGCATCCGCGGCACCGCCTACGACAACGAGGACCGGGACTTCGCCAAATCGGTCGGCATCCGCGTCATCCCGATCGAGGAATTCCACGCGCGCGGCGTCGCAGATGTGATGGAGGAGGCCCGCGCCATTGCCGGTCAGGGCGACACCTATGTCAGCTATGACATCGATTTCGTCGACCCGGCCTATGCCCCCGGCACCGGCACGCCCGAGGTCGGCGGCCCGACCAGCTGGCAGGCGCTGGAATGCGCGCGCGGTTTGGCCGGCGTTAAGATCGTCGGCGCCGATCTGGTCGAGGTCTCGCCGCCCTTCGACCCCTCCGGCGCGACGGCGTATCTCGGCGTGTCCTTGATGTTCGAGATGCTCTGCGCCATCGTGACCGCGCAGATCTAGGGAGGATCCATGCAGAAAGTTGCCCTCGTCACCGGCGCCGCCCGCGGCATCGGACTGGCCACCACGAACCTTTTCCTCGAAGCCGGCTGGCAAGTGGCGATGATCGACCGCGACGTCCCCGCGCTCGACAGTGCCTCGGCCGGGTTGGAGGGCGCGCGCGCCTTCTATTGCGACGTCTCGCAACCCGCCGAGGTCGAGACGACGATCAAGGAAGTGCTGGCGCATTACGGCCGCCTCGACGCCTTGGTGAACAACGCAGGCGTGGCCGATTTCGGACCGATCGCCGAGACCGACTTCGCCCGCTGGCGCCGCGTGATGGAAACCAACCTCGACGGGGTTTTCCTGATGTCGCAGGCCTGCACCCTGGCGCTGAAAGCCACCAAGGGCGCGATCCTGAACATCGCCTCGATCTCGGGCCTGCGCGCCTCGACCCTGCGGGTGGCCTATGGCACCTCGAAGGCGGCGGTGATCCAGCTGACCAAGCAGCAGGCGGCGGAACTCGGCGAATACGGCATTCGCTGCAATTGCGTCTGCCCCGGTCCCGTGCGCACCAAGCTGGCGATGGCCGTCCACAGCCAGGACATCATCGACGCCTACCACGACGCAATCCCGCTGAACCGCTACGGCTCCGAGCGCGAGATCGCCGAGGTTATCGTCTTCCTGTGCTCGGACAAGGCCAGCTATGTGACCGGTCAGGTGATCGCCGCAGACGGCGGGTTCGAGAGCACCGGCGTCGGCCTGCCCGCCCTGCGCAAGTAAGTCAGGCGCAGAGCCTGCGAAACGCCGCGAGCGCCCGGTTCGACCGGGCCTCGCATTCCGCCGCCGTCGGTTCCGGCATTCGCCCGATCACCCGACGGATCTGCAAATCCCCGACCAGCAAATCTAGGTACAGGCCCAGCGCCTCCCCCCCGTCCGCATAGGACAACTGCCCCGCCGCGCGCGCCTGTTCCAGCACCGCCGCGATCATCGGCGCGATCCGTTCCCGCCCCTCGCTGGCGATGGCCCGGCCCAAGTCGCCCGTCGCATCTGCCGCCGCCGCCCGGTTCAACGCCACCGCCCGCGCGCCCGTCAGCAGCGACAGCAAGACCGGCCCCAGCCGCGACAGCGCGTCCAAAGCGTCGCCGCCTTCCGCGATCTGCGCTTCCAACAGCGCCTGCACCTCCGCCGCGTTCCGGCGAACCAGCGCGTGGAAAAGCCCGGTCTTGTCGCCATACCAATTGTAGAGCGTCTCGTTCGAGGCCTTCGCGCGTCGGGCAATCGCCAGCATCGAGGCGCCCGCATAGCCCTTTTCTTCCAGCACCGCATAGGCCGCCGTTTCGATCTGGGCCTGCCGTTCCGTCCGGTTGTCGTCGCGCATGGGGCCTCCAAGCCTGTTGACTCAATCCGTAATCGGAATTACGGATGATAGCAACCGTACACACAATTACGGTTTTCGAAATGGAGAGAGACATGACCCAGACCGACCGCAAGGCCAATGCCGCCCTCGCCCCGCTGATCGCGCTGCAGCTGATCATGCTCGGCTCGCTCTATGCCGGCGTCGCCCCCCATCCGCCCGCCGCCATCCCGCTCTTCGCCATGGGCCCGTTCCTCGGCGCCTCGGTCGGCGCGGCGGCGGCAGCGATGTTCCTTGGGCCGGGCCAATCGACCCTCGGCCGCGCTCTGGCCCTGCTCGCGGGGGCGATGGCGCTGGTGTCCTTCGGCCCGCAGAAATACCTCGACGTGCAATTCGCGCTGATCTGGCCCGCCGTCATCGCCGCGCAGGCCTCGGTCATCGGCCTTGTCGTGACGCTGCTGGCGCCCTCCCGCCGCCGGGTCGCGCAGCCCGGCTGACCCCTTCCCTTCGGGCCGGGCGTCTTTCATAACCGGCAGATGCAGATGCCCGGCCCCGCCCTTCCCATCGACCCGCTGCTGCCCGAGCTTGTCGCGGCGCTGTCCACCCATGGGCAGGCCGTCCTGCAAGCCCCGCCCGGCGCCGGCAAGACGACCCGCGTACCCTTGGCGCTGCTGCCGGTCACCAAGGGTCGGATCGTCATGTTGGAGCCCCGCCGCCTCGCCGCCCGAGCCGCGGCCGAGCGGATGGCCGAAACGCTTGGCGAAAAGGCCGGCGAAACCGTGGGTTACCGGGTGCGCGGCGAGGCGACGGTCTCGAAAGCCACGAAGATCGAGGTGGTGACAGAGGGCATCCTCACCCGCATGTTGCAATCCGACCCCTCGCTCGACGGCGTCGGCGCAGTGATCTTCGACGAGTTCCACGAGCGCAGCCTCAACGCCGATCTCGGCCTCGCTTTGGTGCTGGAAGCCCGCGCCGCCCTGCGCGAGGACCTGCAGCTGATCGTCATGTCCGCGACCTTGGACGCCGCCCCGGTGGCCGCGCTGATGGGCGACGCGCCGCTGTTGACCGCCGAGGGTCGCGCTTTCCCGGTCGAAACCCGCTGGCTCGACGCGCCTCTCCCCGCCAAGGCCCGCCTGTCCGAGGCGGTGGCGGACCTGACGATGAAGGCGCTCGCGGAGACCGAGGGCGGCGTGCTGGTTTTCCTCCCCGGCGAAGGCGAGATTCGCCGCGTGGCCGCACTGCTGACCCCGCGCCTGCCCGGCGACACACAGCTGCACACCCTCTTCGGCGCGATGGACTTCGCCGCCCAGCGCGCTGCCCTCGCCCCCGCGCAAACCGGCCGCAAGCTGGTGCTCGCCACCTCCATCGCCGAGACCTCGCTCACCATTCCCGACATCCGCGTGGTGGTCGATGCCGGCCAGGCCCGCCGCGCGCGCTTCGACCCCAATTCCGGCATGTCCCGTCTGGTCACCGAACGCGCCTCACTGGCCGATGCCGAGCAGCGCCGAGGCCGCGGCGGGCGCGTCGCTGAGGGGATCTGCTACCGGCTCTGGACCAAGGGGCAGGAGGGCGCGCTGCCCGCCTTCCCGCCGGCCGAGATCGAGACCGCCGACCTGACCGGCCTCGCTTTGGAACTGGCGCTCTGGGGCGCCGCCGACCTGCCCTTCCTGACCCCGCCCCCCGCCGGCCCGCTTGCCGAGGCCCGTGCGCTGCTCCACGACCTCGGCGCGCTCGATCCGCAGGGACGCATCAGCGACCACGGCAAGGCCATGGCCCGCCTGCCGCTGCACCCCCGCCTCGCGCATATGTTGCTTCGTGCAGGCGGGGGTGCCGCCCCCTTGGCCGCGCTCATCGCCGACCGCGACCCGCTCTCCGGCGCGCCCGCCGATCTGTCCCTGCGCCTGAAAGCCCTCGCCGATCCGCGCGCCTATCAGCGCGACCATTCCTTCCCCGTGCGGCGAGAGACGCTGGACCGCATCCGGCAGGAGGCCAAACGCCTCGCCCGCCTCGCCCCCGCCGATCAAGGGCTCGACCCGGCCGAGATGGCCGCCCTCGCCTATCCCGACCGCATCGGCCTCAGGCGCAAGGGCGACGCCCCCCGCTACTTGCTCTCAGGCGGCAAGGGCGCGGTCTTCGACGCTGCCGACCCGCTGGCGCAGACGCGGCTGATCGTAGCCACGGATCTCGACGGCGACCCACGCGAGGCGCGAATCCGGCAAGCGCTGCCGATCTCCGAATCGGCCCTGCGCGCGCTGTTCCCCGATCTGATCCGCTGGGAGGACGCCTGCGAATGGTCGCCGCGCGACAACCGTATCCTGTCGAAATCTCGCGAAAAACTCGGAGCACTGGTACTGGCCGAGCGCAATTGGGATGCCGCGCCCGAGGCCCGCGCCCGTGCCGCGCTGGACGGCTTCCGCGCCTTGGGCATCGCGCAGGTGATGACGCCCGCGGCGCGACGCCTACAATCCCGCGTGGAACTCCTGCGCGCCGAGGGGGCCGAACTGCCGGCTTTCACCGACGCTGCCCTCACCGAGCGCGCCGAGGACTGGCTGCTGCCGCATCTGACCAAGATCCGCACGGGCGAGGATCTGAAGGCGCTCGACCTGACCGACGCCCTGCGCAACAGCCTCGACTGGGAGCAACAACAACTCCTCGACCGCCTCGCGCCCGCGCATTTCACCACGCCCTTGGACCGCAAGGTGCCGATCGACTATTCCGGCGGCCAGCCCGAGATCAGCCTGCGCCTGCAGGAGATGTTCGGCGTGACGGAACATCCCACCGTGGGTCCGCGCCGTCTGCCCCTGAAGGTCACGCTTTTGAGCCCCGCCCAGCGCCCGGTGCAGGTCACGACCGACCTGCCGCGCTTCTGGGACACCTCCTACGCCGATGTGCGCAAGGACATGCGCGGCCAATATCCCCGCCACCCCTGGCCCGAGAACCCGCGCGAAGCCGACCCGACGCTGCGCGCCAAACGCCGGGGCACCTGACGGTGAGCTGGGATTGAGTATTTGGAACAAGGTGAGGGGCAATTTGAGTCAAATTGTCCGCACCTGCGCTGGGCCCGCCCTTTCACTTTGTCTCAAATACTCTCCGGGGTGAGGCCGCAGGCCGAGGGGGCGGAAAGCCCCCTTCTTCAGACCCGCTCGCCCTGCATCAGCTTCGGCTCGGCGGCATTGAGCCCTGCGGCCTCGCGGATGAAGTAGCGGCGCAGTTGCGGCACCGCGTTGACCGCGCCGAGGCCGAGGCCCCGGATCAGCTCCATCACCGGATTGCCGTTGGAAAACAAACGGTTCACCCCATCCATCCCCAGAGCCATCCGCACCACGTCGAAACGGCGCCATTCCTGATAGCGCTCCAGCACGTCGATGGCGGCAATGTCCTCGCCGCGCCGCTGGGCCTCGATCAGCACCTCGGCCAAGGCCGCCACGTCGCGCAGGCCGAGGTTCAGCCCTTGCCCCGCAATCGGATGCACGCCATGCGCCGCGTCGCCGACCAACGCCAGCCGTTCGGCCACGAAGGACTCGGCCACGGTCAGCCGCAAAGGATAGGCGAAGCGCTGGCCCTCCAAGGCGATCTCGCCGAGAAAATCGCCGAAACGGGGCCGGAGCACTTCCAGATACTCGGCCTCCGTCAGCCGGCCGATGGCCTCGGCGGTGGCGTGTTTCTCGCTCCAGACGATGGAAGAACGATTGCCCGGCAGCGGCAGGATCGCCAGCGGGCCGGGCGGCATGAAGAACTGATGCGCGATGCCCTCGTGCGGGCGCTCATGCGAAATCGCGCAGACAAGGCCGGTCTGGCCATAGTCCCAACCCCAACGCTTGATGCCGGCGCGCTGCGCAGTGGCCGAATCGCGCCCGTCGCAGCCGACGATCATCCGCCCGCGCAGCACCCGCCCATCGGCCAGCGTCAGCGAGGCGCCCTGCGGCCCTGTCTCCTGCGCGACGACGCGGGCACCGGAATGCAGCGTCACGCCGTCAGCGGCCTGCATCGCATCGAGGAAGGCGGCGTAGAGATGCCGGTCCTCGATCATCTGGCCCATCACGCCTTCCTCGATCTCCGACGAATCGAACCCGAGCATCAGCGGCGAGGGGCCCTGCCCCGCATGCCCTTGGCTGGCGCGGATGCCGTGGATCGGCTGTGCCTTGGCGCGCAGCCCGGACCAGAGGCCCAGCGCCTGCAGCACCCGCACCGAGGCCAAGGCCAGCGCGTAGGCACGCCCGTCAAAGCGTTCCTCGGCCCGCGATTGGGCGGGGCGCGCGTCCACGACGGCGACGGAAAGCCCGCCCTGCGCCAGCGCGAGGGCCAGCGCCGGGCCGTTGAGCCCGCCGCCCACAATGAGAATATCGGCATCCTGTGTCATGGCCGCCAAACTACTCCTGCGCGCGGGATTGTCCATGCGACCTGCGCGCGCTAGCGTCCCGACCAAGCAGCCGAAAGGGATGGCAATGAGCGAGACATGGCGCAGCATGAGCGCGGGGGCGCTGGGGCGCGGGATCGAGGCCGGGAAGATCTGCCCGCTGGATCTGACCGAATGCTTCCTCGATGCGATCGACAGCCATGAGCATCGCGACCGGATCTACACCACGACCATGCGCCTCCACGCGCTGGAGATCGCCGCTGCCGCGCGCGGTCGCGCGAAGGCAGGGCTGCGGCGCGGGTTGCTCGACGGGGTGCCGGTCAGCTGGAAGGACCTGTTCGACACCGCCGGCGTGCCGACCGAGGCCGGGAGCCTGTTGCTGAAGGGGCGGATGCCTGCGCGCGATGCGCTGGTGGTGGAGCGTCTGACCGGCGCCGGAATGCCGCCTCTGGGCAAGACGCATATGACCGAGCTGGCGTTTTCGGGGCTGGGGCTGAACCCCGTCGCGCAGACGCCGCCGATGATCCATGACGCGGACCGCGTGCCGGGGGGCTCGTCCTCGGGCGCGGCGGCCTCGGTGGCCTGGGGCTTGGCGCCCTTGGCCATCGGGTCGGATACCGGCGGTTCGGTGCGGGTGCCGGCGGCGTGGAACGATCTGGTGGGCCTGAAGACCACCTCGGGGCGCATTCCTGCGACGGGCGTGGTGCCTTTGGCCGAAAAATTCGACACCATCGGCCCACTGGCGCGCACGGTCGAGGACGCGGCTTTGGCCTTTGCGCTGCTCGACGGCTCCAAGGCGCCCGATCTGCGCGGCGCCTCATTGGACGGCACACGACTGTTGGTGCTGGAGAGCGTCGCTTTCGACGACATCCACGCGGGCCCGGCCGAAGGGTTCCAGCACGCTGCGAAGGCCTTGGAGGCCGCCGGGGCCTCGGTCACTCATGGCAAGGTCGCGGCCGTCGAGGAGGCGATGGGCCTCGCCGGCGTGCTCTATACCTCGGAATGCTACGGCATCTGGGGCGAGACCATCGAGCTGACCCCGGACGTGATGTTCCCGCCGGTGCGTGACCGCTTCCGCGCGGGCGCGCAGCACAAGGCGTCGGATTATGTCGCGGCCTGGCGGCGGCTCGACCGGCTGCGCGCCGAATGGCTGGCGGCGACGGCGGGTTATGACGCGGTGCTGATCCCCTCGGTCGCCAGCGTGCCGCCGCGCATCGACGATCTGATGGGCGATCTGGACCTCTTCGCGTCCGAGAACCTGCTGGCCCTGCGCAACACGCGGATCGGCAATTTGATGGGCCTTTGTGCGCTGACCCTGCCGACCGGTGTGAACTGCGCGGGCCTCATGCTGATGGGCCGTCCGGGTGACGAGGCCCGGCTGCTGCGGCTGGGCGCGGCGGCGGAAGCGGCGATCGGGGCGGTTTCCGGCGCCTGAGCCATTGCCTGCCCGCCCGGAAGGGTTAGGGTCCTCCCCGGCGGGTTGTGGGGACAACCTCGCCTTGAGCCGAGGGAGGGCCGACATGGCGCGCAAGCCGAAAACCATCATCACCTGTGCCGTGACGGGCGCGATCCATACGCCGACGATGTCCGAGGCGTTGCCCTATACCTATGACCAGATCGCCGAGCAGGCGATTGCGGCCTCGGAAGCGGGCGCCTCGATCCTGCACCTGCATGCGCGGAACCCGGAAACCGGCGCGCCGTCGATCTATCCGGACGACTTCGCGCCCTTCCTTCAGCGCATCAAGCAAGCGACGAATGCGGTGGTGAACATCTCGACCGGCGGCTCGCTGACGGCCTCGATCCAGGAGCGGATCGCGCCGGCGAAGACCTTCTCGCCCGAGATGTGCTCGATGAACATGGGCAGTCTGAACTTCAGCTTCCACGGGCTGGCCGGGCGCTACAAGGAGTGGAAATTTGACTGGGAGAAGGACTATGTGACCGGCTCCGAGGGCAATATTTTCCGCAATACCTTCAAGGACATCAAGGAAGCGGCCGAGACGTTGGCGCCGCACCGGATCAAGTTCGAGCACGAGATCTACGATGTGGGTCATCTCTACAATCTGAAATTCATGATGGATCAGGGCCACTTCAAGGCGCCGATCTTCCTGCAGTTTGTCCTGGGGATCCTCGGCGGGATCGGCGCGGATGTGGAGAACCTCGTGTTCCTGAAGCGCACCGCCGACAAGCTGTTCGGCGATCAATACCGCTGGTCGGTGCTGGCGGCGGGGGCGGCGCAGATCCCGATGGCGGTGACGGCCAGCCAGATGGGCGGGCATGTGCGCGTCGGCCTGGAAGACAGCCTCTTCATCTCGCGCGGCGAGCTGGCGGAGTCGAATGCTCAGCAAGTCGCCAAGGTGCGGCGGATCATCGAGGAACTGGGGCACGACGTCGCCACGCCGGATGAGGCGCGCGAGATCCTCGACCTCAAGGGCGGCGATCAGGTCGCGTTCTGAGGGCCCCAAACACAGCCGGGCGCGAGGATCTGACACCTCGCGCCCGCCAACCTGTGCATAAGCCAACCCACTGATACAAGGGCCAGAACACGCGGTTGAACCGCCGAAATCCAGCCCGGAAAACCGAGGGCGCGGTGCGTTCTGCACGCGCGCCCTCTTTTCCCTCGTGCCCGTTCCCGCCCGCGAAAGCAGCCATTCGAGCCGCAACATTCCCCGGTCGTTTGTCCTGAACGGACCCCAATACAGGCGCCGCTGACAAGGCAACCTGTGTCTTCCTGCACGGTCATCGGCTCCCCAGCCTGTACCGCATGACCAATCTGCATGGTTAACGTTAACTCTTGGTTACCAAGAACGCGGTGCCCGAAACAATTCGCGCCTCAGGGCAAGATTCTTCACGGCCCCCTCGCCGCGGCGCAGAGAATGCGGGCCAGAAGGCCGGAACGAAAAAGGCGGCCCCGAAGGACCGCCTTTCACGAATTCTGTCCGGACGATCAGTCCAGAATGCCGGCGTGGCGCATGGCGGCGTCGATGGCGGCGGCCGTCTTGCCCGACACCGGCAGCAACGGAAGGCGCACTTCGTTCTCACATTTGCCCAGACGCGACAGGGCATATTTTGCCCCAGCCAGACCCGGCTCCAGGAAGATCGCCACATGCAGCGGCATCAGCTTGTCCTGCAGCTCCAACGCGCGGGCATAATCACCGGCCAGCGTGGCCTCCTGGAACTGCGCGCAGAGCTTCGGCGCGACGTTCGCGGTGACCGAGATGCAGCCGACGCCGCCATGGGCGTTGAAGCCCAGTGCGGTCCCATCCTCGCCCGAGAGCTGGATGAAGTCCTTGCCGCAGGTCTCGCGCTGAAGCGAGACGCGCTCGATCTTGCCGGTGGCATCCTTGACGCCGACGATATGCGGCAGCTTGGCCAGCTCGCCCATGGTCTCGGGCGCCATGTCGACGACCGAACGGCCGGGAATGTTGTAGATGATGACCGGCAGCGTCGAGGCGGCATTGAGCGCGCTGAAATGCGCGATCAGCCCGGCCTGCGTCGGCTTGTTGTAATAAGGGGTCACCACCAGCGCCGCATCGGCGCCGACCTTCGCGGCGTGTTTGAGCAGACGGATCGCCTCGATCGTGTTGTTCGAACCGGCACCGGCGACCACGGGCACACGGCCCTTCACCTTCTTGACGACGAACTCCACGACCTGTTCGTGCTCGTCATGCGTCAGCGTCGGGCTCTCGCCGGTGGTCCCCACGGGAACAAGCCCGTGCGACCCTTCAGCGATATGCCACTCGACCAACGCTTCGAGCGCTGCGTAATCGACCGCACCGTCCTTGAACGGCGTGACCAGCGCGGGAAGCGAACCCCGGATCATGTGTGACTCCTCTTGGCAGTCTGCCGCGGACGGGCCGAAACCTGACCCCTTTGTGTGTTGCGCAGACGTCCAAGCCGACTAGACTCTCGAGCGGTCCTTTTCAAGAGCAACCATGCGTCTCCTGCCTGCCCTCCTCGCCTTTGTCACCGCTCCGATCCTGTCCGACCCGGTCCGCGCCTGGGAGGGCGCCCCGCCGCCGCGCGCGGGCGGGGCCATCGGCGCGCTGGTGAATGCCGTCCGCGTCGGCGATGCCGAGCGCTTCGCCGTCCTGTCCGAAGCGGCGGGGCCGATTGGCGTGCGCATCGCCACCTGGCGCATCCTGCGCGAGGGGATCGCGGGGGATCTGTCGACCTTCGCCAGCTTCGACGCCCATCACGCGCATTGGCCCGGGATGGCGCTGCTGCGCTCGCGCGCTGAGGAGCGGCTGGCCGGCGAGGCGCCCGAGGTCGTGCTGGGCTGGTTTGCCACGCATGAGCCGCAGACCGCGGGGGGCCTGCTGGCCCTGCTGCGCGCGCAGACCGCGACCGGCGCCGACCCAAGCGGCACCCTGCGCGCCCTGTGGCTGGAGCGGTCACTGACCGGCGATATCGAGGCCGATCTGCTGGCGCGGTTCGGCGACCAACTGCGCCCGCTCAACGGAGCCCGGCTGGACGCGATGCTGTGGGAAGGCGAGCGTGACGCGGCCGAACGGATGCTGTCCCGCGTCGGCCGGCCCGAGGCCGCGCTGGGGCGCGCCCGCATCGCGCTGCAGACCCGCGCCGACGGGGTGGATGCGCTGATCGCCGCCCTGCCCGCCGCACAGGCGGCCGATCCGGGGCTGGCGCATGACCGCTTCCGCTGGCGACTGGCGCAGGGATTCACCGATTCCGCCGCGCAGCTGCTGGCCGACCTGCCCGCCGACAACCTCGGCCGGCCCGAGGTCTGGGCGGGTCAACGCGCCCGGCTTGCGCGCCGCGCGCTCGAGGCCGGGGACAACCAGCTGGCGTACCGGCTGGCCGCAAACCATGGGCTGACGGATTTCGGCACCTCAATGGCGGATCTGGAATGGCTGGCGGGCTATGTCGCCTTGCGGCGCCTCGACCGTCCGGCGGATGCCGCCCAGCATTTCGCGCGGCTTCGCAACCGCTCGGTCAGCCCGATCACGCTGGGCCGCGCCGGCTATTGGGAGGGGCGGGCGCTGGAGGCCGCCGGGCAGGCCGATGCCGCCCGCACCGCCTATGAATTCGGCGCGCAATACCAGACGGCCTTCTATGGCTTGCTGGCGGCCGAGCATCTGGGTCAGGACCTCGACCCGGCCGTGATCGCCGCCCCGGAGTATCCCGACTGGCACGACACGGCGCTGGCCTCGTCCGACCTGCTGCAGGCGGCAATCCTGCTGCATGATTCCGGCCAATGGTACGGGGCCCGCCGCTTCACGCTGCAACTGGCCGAGAACCTGACGGACCCCGACCAGCTGGGCGCGCTGGCGCAGCTGTGGTTCGACCGGGGCGAGCCGCATTTCGCGCTGCGCATCGCCAAGGAGGCGATCTCGAAGGGCGTGCTGTTGCCCCGCGCCTATTTCCCGGTGACGGAGCTGGCCGAGGCCGATCTGCGCGTGCCCGCCGATCTGGCCCTGTCGATCGCCCGCCGCGAGAGCGAGTTCGACTACCGCGTGACCAGCCATGCCGATGCGCGCGGGTTGATGCAGGTGATGCCGGCGACCGGTCAGCACACCGCGCGGCGGATCGGCATCGGCTATGACGAGGGGCGGTTGTCCTCGGACCCGGCCTATAACGCGGTTCTGGGCGCGGCCTATCTGGAGGAGATGTCGGATCTGTTCGACGGCACCCTGTCGCTGGTCGCCGCCGCGTATAACGCCGGACCGGGCCGCCCGCGCCGCTGGGCCGAGGAATACGGCGATCCGCGCGATGCCTCGGTCGATCCGGTGGATTTCGTCGAGATGATCCCCTTCACCGAGACGCGCAATTACGTGATGCGCGTGACGGAATCGATCGTGATCTACCGGGCGATGCTGGCCGGGCGCGCGGGCCCCATCGGCTTGACCGACATTCTGCGCGGGCGCGACTGAGGCCGCGCAATGGTGGGGTGAAACCCCACCCTACGGCCTTGACGCGGGGCTGGAAGCGTTGATCTTTCCGGTCATGGCGAAAGGACCGGGCCCATGTCGCACCCTCATGCGCTGACGCGCTTCATCGCGGCCTCGGGGCTGACCAACCTCGGCGACGGGATCGCCACCATTGCCTGGGCCTGGACGGCGACGCTGCTGACGCGCGACCCGCTTCTGGTGGCGCTGGTACCGGTCGCGCTGCGCCTGCCCTGGGCCGTTTTCGCCCTGCCCGCGGGCGTCATCACCGACCGCACCGACCGGCGACGTCTGATCCTGGCGATGGACCTGATCCGCATGACCGCCTTCGCGCTGGCCGGTCTGGTGCTGTGGCTGGCCCTGCCCCTGCCCGACGCGCCCGAGACGGGCACCGCCTCCGCCCCCGCCTTCGCCGCTCTGGTGCTGGCCGCGCTGATCGTCGGTGCGGCCGAGGTCTTCCGCGACAATGCCGCGCAAACCATGCTGCCCTCCATCGTCCCGCACGACCGGCTGGAGCAGGCGAATGGCCGGCTCTGGAGCATCGAGATGACCGGGAACGCCCTTGTCGGCCCGCCGCTGGGGGCCTTGTTGATCGGCCTCGCCTTGCCCCTGCCCTTCCTGCTGAACGCCGGAGCTTACGGCATCGCGGCGCTGATCGTCGCCGGGCTGGTCGGGGCCTATCGCCCTCATCGCCCCGAGCCGCGCAGCTTCCGCGTCGAGCTGGCCGAGGGGCTGGCCTTCCTGCGCGCCTCGCCCTTGCTGCGGGTGTTGGCGGTACTGACGGGGCTGTGGAACCTGTTCTTCCAGATGGTCTCGATCGCGATGGTGCTGCATGTGCAGGAGAACCTCGGCCTGCCGCCGACCGCCTATGGTCTGATCCTTGCCGCGGGGGCCGTCGGCGGGATCCTCGGCGGGCTGGCGGGGGAGCCGATCGTGCGCAGGTTCGGCCCGGCACGAACCGCGCAATGGGCGCTGGTGGTCTCGGCGCCCGCTTTCGTGGGTATCGCACTCGCGCCGGGGGCGTGGTCGCTGGGGCTGGTCTTCGCCGTCTTCGAATTCGCGGGACTGGTGTGGAACACCGTGTCGGTGGCGACGCGGCAGCGGATGATCCCGGACGGGCTGCTGGGACGGGTGAACTCGGCCTACCGGCTGCTGGCCTGGGGGATGATGCCGCTTGGGCTGCTGCTGTCGGGCATTCTGGTCCGGCTGCTCGACGGGCCTCTGACGCGCGAGACGGCGCTGGTTGCGCCCTTCTGGGTGGCAAGCCTCGGGGCACTGGTCATTGCGCTCTGGGGCTGGGGTCCGCTGGGACGGGGGTTGCGCGGGAAGGGGTGAGGGACAGCGTCGGCCCGTGGGGTGGCGCCGCAACGCTTGATCAGGGCGTTCTATCCCCCCAAGTCCGCCTGACAGCTGTTCCGCGCGGGCGGCAACCAAAGCGCCAGCCCGCCGGAACGGGCCGGCGCTGCCCCGGCGCCTTCGGCTTGCCCCGGGCCCGTAGGGTGGGGTTTCACCCCACCTTGCCCGACGCCTGATCCCTGAGCCGCTCCATCAGCGTCTCCAGCTGCTTGCGATACCGCTCGGACAACAGCCGCCCCTCCGCGTCGAACTCCTTCTCCGGCGCCGCCACGAAAACCTCGGGCCAGCTCAAGGGCTCGACCCGATGCGGCACCAACATCCAACGCAGCACGTTCTGCGACCGCTCGCCCCCGGCGCGCCCGCCCGCCGCCGTAACGATGGCCACCGGCTTGCCCGCCAAGGGGTTCGGCTTCAGCCGGCTGAGCCAGTCCAGCGCGTTCTTCACCACGCCCGGCGGGGCCTTGTTGTACTCGGGGCAGGCGAACAGCACCGCATCCGCCCCGGCAATCGCCGCGCCCAAGGCCTCGACCTCAGACGGCATCCCTTCGGCCTCCAGATCCTCGTCGAACAGCGGCAGCCGCAAAGATCCCTCGGTGAAACGGCCCCCGAAGATCCCGGCGGCCTCTAGCATCAACTGGCGATTGTAGCTGGCCGCGCGGAGCGATCCGCATAGGCCGACGAGGGTAAGGTCCGTCATTCAAGTCTCCTTTTGCCGCCAAGCTATCGCAGGCTTGCCGATCGGCAAGCAGGGCTTGCTTGAAACCGGCGCGCCCTTGCGCCACTTTCGCCCCCGATAGCGGAAAGGACCCATCATGCGCCACGGCGGACAAATTCTGGTCGATCACCTGAAAGCCGAGGGCATCCGGCGCGTCTTTTCCGTCCCCGGCGAGAGTTTCCTCGCCGCGCTGGACGGCCTGCACCAGTCGGGGATCGAGAATGTCGTCTGCCGTCAGGAAGGCGGCGCCGCGATGATGGCCGAGGCCCATGCCAAGCTCACGGGCGAGGTCGGCATCTGCTTCGTCACCCGTGGGCCGGGCGCCACCAATGCTTCGGCCGGCATCCATATCGCCAAGCAAGATTCGACGCCGATGATCCTGTTCGTCGGCCAGATCGACACCGGCCACCGCGACCGCGAGGCGTTTCAGGAGGTCGATTACCGGCAGGTCTTCGGGGGGCTCGCGAAATGGGCCACGGAAGTCGACGACATCCGCCGCCTGCCGGAATACCTCAGCCGCGCCTTCCACCTCGCGCAATCGGGTCGCCCCGGCCCGGTGGTCATCGCCCTGCCGGAAAACATGCTCTCCTCGTTGGCCGATGTGCCCGACCTGCCGCCGCGCAAGGCTCCGCTCTCGGTTCCAGCCGAAGCCGAGACCGCCGCGATCTGGGACGCGCTGAAGGGCGCCGAGAAGCCGCTCCTCGTCGTCGGCGGGCCGACATGGTCCAAAGAAGCCGCCGCCGATCTGGGCCAGCTGGCCGCAGCCACCGGCCTGCCCGTCGCCGTCACCTTCCGCCGTCAGGACCGGCTCGACAATCGCCACAAGAACTACGTGGGCGACCTTGGCGTCGGCATGAACCCCAAGTTGGGCCAACGCCTGCGCGACGCCGATTTGGTGCTGGTGATCGGCGGGCGCCTCGGCGACACGGCGACCAATGGCTACGAGCTGATGGACCCGGCCGCCCCGGGCAAGACCATCCTGCATGTCCATGCCGATGCCGATGAGCTGGGCCATGTCTGGCGCCCGGATCTGGGCATCGTCTCGCCCGCGCCGGCGATGATCGCGGCGCTGAAGACCTCGGTGCCGCAAGGCCTGCCCGATTGGTCCGCCTGGACCGAGGCCACCCGCGCCGAGTATGAGGCCTTCGTCACCCCGCGCGAGACCCCCGGCGATGTGAAGCTGGAGCAGGTGATGCGCTGGCTGTCCGACAACGTCGAGGACGACGCGGTCGCCACCAACGGCGCCGGGAACTACGCCGCCTGGATGCACCGCTACTTCCGCCCGCGCGCCTATCCGGGGCAGCTCGCGCCGACCTCGGGCAGCATGGGCTATGGCTTCCCCGCCTCGGTCGCCGCCAGTCTGGAGCGGCCCGGTGCGACGGTGCTGTGCTTCGCCGGCGACGGCTGCTTCCAGATGACGATCAACGAGATGTCGACCGCCCGCCAGTACGGCGCGACGCCGATCGTCATCGTCGCCAACAACGGCCGCTACGGCACGATCCGCATGCACCAGGAGCGTCATTACCCGGCGCGCGTTTCGGGGACCGAGCTGTTCAACCCGGATTACGCGGCCCTCGCCCGCGCCTATGGCGGCCACGGCGAGACCGTGACCCGGACCGAGGATTTCCCCGAGGCCTTCGCCCGCGCCAAGGCCGCCGGCACCGTCGCGGTGATCGAACTGGTTCTGGACCCCGAGGCCCTGTCGCCCGGTCAGGAACTCAGCGCCGCCCGCGCGCAGGGCGAAGCCGCCAAGAGCTGACCCCGCCCCCAACCACGCAAAAGGGCGCGCCTCAGGCGCGCCCTTTGTCATTCCGTTCCGCCGGCGTCAGATCCGGAAGCGCAAAAGGCTCCGGCGGCCGTCGCGCATCAGTTCGACCTCCCAATAGCGGGCAGGATCGCGCAGCACCCGGTCCAGCTGCGCCGTGTCATTCACCGCCTGACGGTTCACCGACAGCAGCACATCGCCACGCTGCAACCCGGCACGGGCGGCGATATCTCCGGCCTCGACCACCACCACGCCTGAGGCCTGCGGATCGAGCCCGTGCTCGGCCGCGACGGCGGGGTTGATCGTCTCGGCCACCAGACCGCGCAGGGCGATGCCCTGAACCTCAAGCCGGTTGCGGGCCGGCGTCTCAGGCGGGGCCATCAACGCCACGGTGCTCTCGTGCTGATCCGAGCCGCGCTGCCAGCTGACCTGCGCCTCACCGCCGATCCCGCGGGCCGAGAGGCGGAACATCATCTCCTGCGGCGAGTTCACCGCGTCGCCATCCACAGCCAGCACCACGTCGCCCGGCTGCAACCCCGCCTGCGCCAGCGGGCTGTCCGGGTGCATCTGCGTGATTGCCACGCCCTGCGGCGCGCCAAGGCCCAACCCATCCGCCAGCGCGGCGTCGACCGCCTGCGCACTCACGCCCATCCACGGGCGCTGGAAGCGGGTCTCGCCGCCCTCGGCCTGCGCGACGACCTGCGCGACCAGATTGGCCGGGATGGCGAAGCCGATGCCGTTGGAGCCGCCGGAGCGCGTCAGTATCGCCGAGTTGATGCCGACCAGATGGCCCTGCATATCCACCAGCGCCCCGCCCGAGTTGCCGGGGTTGATCGCGGCATCGGTCTGGATGAAGTAGCCCGTGCCCGAGCCCACCGCGATGCCCGAGCGCGCCAACGCCGAGACGATGCCGCTGCTGACCGTCTGGCCCACGCCGAACGGGTTGCCGATGGCGAGGACGAGGTCGCCGACCTCGATCCGGTCGCTGTCGGCCAGCTCGATCGCCGGCAGATCCTGCGCGCCGCGCAGCTTGAGGATGGCAAGGTCGCTTTCCTCATCCGCCATGATGACATCCGCTGCGAACTCGCGACGGTCGTTGAGAACCACCCGGATGTCATCCGCATTGCCGACGACATGAAAGTTCGAGACGATGATGCCGTCCGACGACAGGATGACCCCCGACCCCAGCGCGTTCTGCACCCGCGGCGCGCTATGGCCAAAGTCGCGGAACAGCTGGCCGAAGACCGGGTCGTTGAAGAATGGGCTTTGCTGGGCCTGCACGACGCGACGAGCATAGATCGAGACCACGGCCGGCGCAGTCTGCCGCACCACGGGGGCAAAGCTGAGCTGGATCTGCGCCTGACTGCCCGGCACCTGCTGCTGCACCACGGCCGGCTGGACCGAGGCCGAGGCCTGTGTCGGAGCGGCGGGCGGAATGGGCGAGACAGGGGGCGGCGCGGCGTTCTGGATCGATTCAGCGCTGACGGGTGGGAGCGCCTGCATCGCTCCGATGGTCAGCCCCACCCCCGCGACGGCCCCGACAAGGACCAATCCGATGATGCGCATACCTGCCTCCGATAACAATCGATGAGGGCAGAATGGTCATGCACCCCGCAGGGTGCAAGACGTGTCACGCGAATGGGAACGGGACCTCAGGTCAGCCAGACCGCCGCAAGACCGATCAAGGCCGGCACGCCCTGAACGTAAAAGATCCGCCGGCTGGCCGTCGCCGCGCCATAGGTGCCGGCGACCAGCACGAACAGCAGGAAGCAGCTGGCCACATTGCGCGCCCAGTCCGCGTCCGAGATGACCAGCGACCAGAACAGGCCGGCCGCGAGGAAGCCGTTGTAGAGGCCCTGGTTCGCCGCCAGCACCTTGGTCTGCGGGAACAAGTCGCGCGGCAGAGAGCGGAAGGCGGCGGGGCCGCGGCTCTCCCAGGCGAACATCTCCAGCCAGAGGATGTAGACATGCAGCAAGGCGGTCAGGGTGACGGGGATCATGGCGATCCAGGACATGGGCTTCCTCCGGGAATGATGGGCCGACGGTATCCGCGCGGGCGCGGCCGTCAAGCCATGGAAAAACCCCCGCAGCCGGGCTGCGGGGGTCCTGTCCGGGCCGGCAAGCGGCGCGGGACTTATTCTTCCGAAGCGTCCTCGGCTTCGAGACGGGCCTTGTCGGCAGCGCCTTTGGCCGAGACGTCGCGCTCGACGAACTCGATGATCGCCATCGGCGCCATGTCGCCATAGCGGAAGCCGGCTTTCAGGACGCGCAGGTAACCACCGGCACGTTCTTTGTAGCGCGGGCCGAGGACTTCGAACAGTTTCGCGACGTCCTTGTCTTCCTTCAGCATGGCCGCGGCCTGACGACGAGCGTGCAGGTCACCGCGCTTGGCGAGGGTGATCAGCTTCTCGACGATCGGACGCAGTTCCTTGGCTTTCGGCAGAGTGGTCTTGATCTGCTCGTGCTCGATGAGCGAGCCGGCCATGTTGGCGAACAGCGCCTTGCGGTGTTCGTGGGTGCGGTTCAGGCGGCGGTAGCCACGGGCGTGACGCATGGGTCTTCTCCTAAGTGCGTTTTGCTTTGTGTTGCTCCCCGTGCGTTGCGGGAAGCGTCGTTGGGGCGGGATGCCCAGGGTGTTCCCCGGCTGGACCGGGCATTGGGGTAAGGTGGGGTTGAACCCCACCCTACATCTCGTCCCGCGTAGGGTGGGATTTCATCCCACCAGTCGCGGCAGCGTGAGCTTCTCAGAACTGGTCTTCGAAGCGCTTCGCCAGATCTTCGATGTTCTCCGGCGGCCAATCCTCGACTTCCATGCCGAGGTGCAGGCCCATACCCGAGAGCACTTCCTTGATCTCATTGAGCGACTTGCGGCCGAAGTTCGGGGTGCGGAGCATCTCGGCTTCGGTCTTCTGGATCAGGTCGCCGATATAGACGATGTTGTCGTTCTTCAGGCAGTTTGCCGAACGGACCGAGAGCTCCAGCTCGTCGACCTTCTTCAGCAGCAGCGGGTTGAACTCCAGACCGTCGTCGTCAGCACCGCGGCCGGCCGCTTCGGGCTCTTCGAAGTTCACGAAGACCTGCAGCTGGTCCTGCAGGATGCGCGCGGCGAAGGCCACGGCGTCCTCGGGGGTGACCGAGCCGTCGGTTTCGATCTTCATCGTCAGCTTGTCGTAATCCAGCACCTGACCTTCGCGGGTCGGGGTGACTTCATAGGCGACCTTCTTGACCGGCGAATAGATCGCGTCGATCGGAATGAGACCGATAGGCGCATCTTCCGGGCGGTTCTTGTCGGCGCCGACATAGCCTTTGCCGGTGTTGACCGTCAGCTCCATGAACAGCTCGGCGCCGTCATCGAGGTGGCAGATCACATGGTCCTTGTTCAGGACTTCGATCCCGTTGGTGACGGCGATATCGCCGGCCTTCACGACCGAGGGGCCGCGCGCCGAGATGGTCACACGCTTCGGGCCGTCCACTTCCATCTTCAGGGCAACGCCCTTCAGGTTCAGGACGATGTCGGTCACGTCCTCACGGACGCCGGCGACCGACGAGAATTCGTGCAGCACGTTGTCGATCTGGACCGAGGTGATGGCGGCGCCTTGCAGCGACGACATCAGCACGCGACGCAGCGCGTTGCCCAGCGTCAGGCCGAAACCGCGCTCGAGCGGCTCGGCGACGACGGTGGCTTTCCGCGAGGGATCGGCACCGGGACGCACATCAAGCTGCGCGGGCTTGATCAGTTCCTGCCAGTTCTTGTGGATCATGGATTGGCCTCCATACTTGTGACCGGCTCATGACCGTAGCCGGACACGCCCGAGGGTCTCTCAATGACAGAATCGGACCGCGCCATGGGCGCGGTCCGACTGTTTCGTAGTGGCGTCAGACGCGGCGACGCTTCGGCGGGCGGCAGCCGTTGTGCGCCAGCGGGGTCACGTCGCGGATCGAGGTGATCGACAGGCCGGCAGCGGCGAGCGCGCGCAGAGCCGATTCACGACCCGAACCCGGGCCCTGGACTTCGACTTCGAGGGTGCGCAGACCGTGTTCCTGGGCCTTCTTCGCAGCGTCTTCCGCAGCGAGCTGAGCGGCATAGGGGGTCGATTTCCGCGAGCCTTTGAAGCCCATGGTGCCGGCCGACGACCACGAGATGGCGTTGCCTTGCACGTCCGAGATCAGGATCTTGGTGTTGTTGAACGTCGAGTTCACATGCGCCACGCCGGCAGCAATGTTCTTACGCTCTTTGCGCTTGACGCGCGCGACTTTGGTATCACGAGCCATTGGTCCTGCCTCCCCTTACTTCTTCTTACCAGCGATGGCCTTCGCCGGACCTTTGCGGGTGCGGGCGTTGGTGTGGGTACGCTGGCCGCGGACGGGCAGGTTACGACGGTGACGCAGGCCACGGTACGAGCCGATGTCCATCATACGCTTGATGTTCATCTGGACTTCGCGACGCAGGTCGCCTTCGACGGTCAGGTTCGCGTCGATGTATTCACGGATCGCCAGAATTTCGTCGTCGGTCAGCTGGTTCACGCGACGGGTCGGGTCGATGTTCAGAGCGGCCACGATCTGGTCAGCGGTCGCAGGACCGATGCCGGTGATGTAGGCCAGCGCGATCGGAACGCGCTTTGCGGTAGGGATGTTAACGCCAGCAATACGTGCCACGCGGTTTCTTCCTTCTGTTGCGGTTCCGTAGTTCCAGAACCTTTTTTCACAACACGAGCCTGCGGGGCCGTGCCAAGCGAAAAGACCCCTTGAATACCATCCAAGAAAACGACCCGAGTTGGCGGGCGACTCGGATCGCTGGGTCAGGCGCTCCGGGTAGGCGGTTTTCGGCCGGGCGTCAAGAGCCGGCCCCATCTGTCAAGGGGTTTTCTGCCGGATCCCGCGCAATGGCCCTGCTCAACCGGGGCATGCGAAGAACGTCATCGGCTGTTCGCTGCCATCATACAGGACGGCACGGGGGGATTCCAGCGTCTCGATCCGGAAGGTGAAGAGCTGCGGCGTGATCAAGCCGGGCTCCTCGCAATAGCCCAGATGCGTCGTGATCGTGCCCTCGGGCGCGGTCAGATCCAGCGCCGGCTCGAAGGCGCAATGATACTCCACCCCCTCTATCCCTTGCGGCCCAAGCGCCAGCGCACCAGTGTCGGACATCGCCGGGACCAGAGCCTCGCCATCTCCCAGCATCGGGCAGATTTCGGTGTTCGAGACATAGAGCCCGTCGCGCCCCAGGAGGGCCTCCGGCTCGGGCGATTGCGCCGTCGCAGGGACAGGCAGAAGCATGGCGGCAGTCAGGATAGCAGTACGAAACATGGAAAACACTCCAGGATCAGCGAGCCCAGAGGGTAGTCCTATGCGGGGCCGCATCAAGAGGATGGCACCGTGCGGATGTCGTCCCAGCGCTCGCCTCAACAAGGCCGGCGTCAGGCCGCGCCGAGCCCACCGTCAATCTCAACCATCAATCCAACCATGCGAGCCCCCTGGCCTTTCGCATGGCGCCGCTTGATCGTTGCAGGCTCCCCGTACACCCGCAGCGCCTCGACCTCTGCGTCCGGCAATCGCCGCAGAACAAATTCCTCCCCGGCACGGACCTCCATAAGCGCCTCGTCCTCGCGCCGCAGGTACACCGTTGCAAATCGCAATTTGGCGGCGTTGCGCTCGTTGGCCTCCCGGCGAAAGCGGCCGGCTATATGGTAAGTCTCAGCCCCTTTCACCAACTCGAACCCGCCACCATCCCCTGAGGCGAACAGCGCTGCGGCGACCAGCGTTGCATCCATTGGCACACGCAGACGCAATTCAGGTTCCGGTGACCACGCCGGCATACGAACGAGCGAGGTGCCCGCGACTTCGCAAGTCCCCGCACCGCTCCATTGATCCCAAAATGCCACACCACGACCTTCACGCGCATACTGCCGGGACACGCGCCTCCCCGACCAATGCCCGCCCCCTCGCGGAAAGAAACTCCATAAAGGCCGTATCCACCGCATAGTGCTGCCGGTCTTGATAGAAGTCCTCACCCAACGCTTCGATACCTGCCGCCTCGCAGTACTCGGCATTGGGCTCAGCAAACGGAACCTTCCAGGCGTCTAGCAACTTACGCAGCCGTATCCGGTAGCGCTTCCCTCCCCCAGACGCCGCTTCCGCTTGGTTGGTCAACAATAGAGCGCCGACACGAACCCCCATTTGCGCACAATGGGTCAAGAGAATCTCGAAATACGACAGAAGTCCCTGAGCATTATGAGGTGAACGGCGGAGTTGGTTGATGTCGTTCAGACAATACTCCCAAAGCAGGACATCCCCAACCTTGAGATCCGCCGTGAAAAGAGCTCGGAACAGAGCGGTGATCGAATGTGTTCCACCGATAGACAGATTTACGACCGACCCATCAATCGGATCGCTGGAAAAGACACGGGTCCAACCATCCTTCAGGATGCTGTTGGACCCGCCGCAGATGTAAATAGTCATGATACCCCGAACACTGGTTTCGGGGTCATGTGATCACGCCTTCAGAAGACTCGCAATAGCGTCGCGGACCGCTTCCATCGACTGCATGCCGTTCACGGTCTGCAGATTGCCCTTGGCATAATAGTAGCCGGTCAGCGGCGCCGTCTTCTTGTAATATTCCTTCAGGCGTCCCGCGAAGACCTCGGCATTGTCGTCGCTGCGCACCGGCTGGCCGGCAGCAGCAGCTTCGGCCGCGCGCTTCTCGATCCGGCCGACGAGCGCTTCGTCATCGACGACCAGCTCGATCACCGCATCCAGCGACAGGCCCTTCTTCGCCAGCAGCTCACCCAGAGCATCCGCCTGCGGCAGGGTGCGCGGGAAGCCGTCGAAGATGAAGCCGCCTTCAGAACCCTTGTCGAGTTGCTCCTCGATCAGGCCGATGACGATCTCGTCGGTCACCAGCTGACCTGCATCCATCACCGCCGCGACCTTCAGGCCCATCTCGGTGCCCGAAGACCGCGCAGCGCGAAGCATGTCGCCGGTCGAGAGTTGAACCATGCCGCGGGTCTCGACGAGGATACCCGCCTGGGTCCCCTTGCCGGCGCCCGGAGCGCCCAGAAGAATGATGTTCATCGCAGAGCGGGCCCTTTGCGTTGGGTCTTGCCGCGGTTCTTGCCGCGCAGTTGCGAGCGCTCGAGCAGGCCTTCGTACTGGTGCGCGACCAGGTGCGATTGGACCTGGCTCATCGTGTCGAGGGTCACCGCCACGACGATCAGCACCGAGGTGCCACCGAAGTAGAAGGGAATCGACAGCTGCGAGCGCAGGATTTCCGGCATCAGGGCGACGGCAGCCAGATACAGCGCGCCGACGGTGCAGATACGGGTGACGATGAAATACAGGTATTCCTCGGTCCGCTTGCCCGGACGGATGCCCGGAATGAAGCCGTTCTGGTTCTTCAGGTTCTCGGCGACGTCATCGACCTTGAACGACACGTTGAGCGTGTAGAAGAAGGTGAAGAAAACGATCAGACCCGTGAAGAACAGCAGGTACAGGGGCTGGCCCGGCCCGAAATAGGCGAGGATCGTCGCCATGATCGGGTTGGTCGAGCTGCCCGAGAAGGTCGACAGCGTCGTCGGCAGCAGCAGCAGCGACGAGGCGAAGATCGCCGGGATCACGTTGGCCGGGTTCACCTTGATCGGCAGGTGCGACGAGCCGCCGTCATACACCTTCATGCCGACCTGACGCCGCGGGTACTGGATATGCACCTTGCGCAGTGCACGCTCCATGAACACGACAAAGGCCACCAGCCCGATCATCATCAGCATGATGCCGACGATCACCGGCCACGAGATGGTACCGGTCCGGCCCTGCGACAGGAACTGCGCCAGCTGGGCGGGAACCTCGGCGATGATGCCGACGAAGATGATCAGCGAGGTGCCGTTACCGATGCCGCGCGCGGTGATCTGCTCACCCAGCCACATCAGGAACAGCGTACCGCCAACCAGCGTGATCACGGTCGAAACACGGAAGAACCAACCCGGATCGGTGGCCAGATCCCCGGCTTCCAGCGAAATCGCGAGGCCGTAGGATTGCACCAGCGCCAGGAACACGGTGCCGTAGCGCGTGTATTGGTTCAGCTTGCGACGGCCCAGCTCGCCTTCCTTGCGGAGGTTCTGCCACGGGCCGTACATCGAGGCGACGAGCTGCACGATGATCGACGCAGAGATATAGGGCATGATGCCCAGGGCGAAGATCCCCATGCGGGCAATCGCGCCGCCGGTGAACATGTTGAGCATGCCGCCAATGCCGGCGGCCGCATCGGTCATGAACTCGCGCAGCGAGTTGCCGTCGATGCCGGGCACAGGGATATAGGTCCCGATGCGGTAGACGATCAGCAGTCCGATCGCGAAGAAGATGCGCTGGCGGAGGTCCTTCGCCTTGGCGAGCGTGGCCCACGAGGTGTTGGCCGCCATTTGCTCTGCAGCAGAAGCCATGTTCCCGTCTCTTTCATGACAGCGCCGCCGAGCCGGGTTCCGGTCGGCGGCGCAGGAAAACCCATGCGGATGATGTAAGGGGCGAGCGCGTCGCCCACAACACCTTATTCCGCGGCTTCGGTCGCCACGACGGTGGTTTTCAGCGAGCCGCCGGCTTTCTCGACCGCTTCAACCGCCGCTTTCGAGGCGCCTGCGACGACGATCGTCAGCTTCTGAGCAACGTCACCCTTGGCCAGCACGCGGACACCGTCCAGCTTGCGGCGCACGAGGCCCGACGCGACCAGCACGTCCTCGTTGATCTCGGCCTTGGCGTCGATCTTGCCGGCTTCGATGAACTTGACGATGGCGCCCAGGTTGACGACGGCCCATTCCTTGCGGTTCGGCTTGTTGAAGCCGCGCTTCGGCAGGCGGCGGTACAGCGGCATTTGGCCGCCTTCGTACGCGTTGATCGCCACGCCCGAACGCGATTTCTGACCTTTGATACCACGGCCGGCGGTTTTACCCTTGCCCGAACCAGGACCACGGGCAACGCGCTTCTTCTTGCGGGTTGCGCCTTCGTTATCGCGAATTTCGTTCAGTTTCATTGTCGCATCTCCTGTGCCGGAATACCCCGCCTGCGACGGAAAGGGGCAACTCGGCTTGCGTGTCTGTGAATCGGCACCTCATGCGCCGATCGGGGGCGTATAGACGGGATGTCGCCACGGTTCAAGCAAGATCACGCCGCCCCTGAAACCGCTGTCCGACGGAATGGCCACCCTTCTGCGTTGATAGGGCAACACAAAGGACAGCCAATGACCCAAACACCCTTCCCCACCCCGGTCCTGACCCGCCGCCACGCGCTGACCCTGCTCGCCGTCGGCGCCAGCGGCGTGATGATGCCGCGCCTTGCCTATGCCGACACCAGCGCGCTGATCCCCGGTGCCGATGTCTGCGCCCTGACGCCCGAAGTGACCGAAGGGCCCTATTACCTCGATACCGGGATGATCCGCAGCGATATCACCGAGGGCAAACCGGGCCTCGCCCTGTCCCTCCGGCTGCAAGTCGTCGATGCCGCCTGCCAACCGATCGAGGGCGCCCGTGTCGACCTGTGGCATTGCGACGCGCAGGGGGTCTATTCCAGCTTCGGCGGCGACAGCGGCCAGACCTCGGCCGAGGGTGAGACCTTCCTGCGCGGCACGCAGATGGCCGATGCGCAGGGCTTGGTGCAGTTCCAGACGATCTATCCCGGCTGGTATCGCGGCCGGACCACCCATATGCATTTCAAGGTCTGGCTCGATGAGACGCAGGTGCTGACCGGGCAGATCTTCTTCCCCGACGCCCTGTCGCAATACCTTTACGAGAACGTCGAGCCCTATCAGCGCGACGCCACCCGCGACACTTACAACGGCAACGACGGCATCGCCCAGCAGGCGACGCGGGCCTCCTACGCCGCGCTCACCGAGGGCGCCGAGACCTATCTCGCGCAGATGATCATCGGCGTGGACCCGATGGCCGTCTCGTCCGCCGGGATGGGCGGTGGCGCGCGTCCCGGCGAGCGCCCGGATGGCCCGCCGCCGGGCGGCATGGGGCCGGATGGCATGGGCTCAAGCGGGACCGCGGGCAGCCCTTACCTGCCGGGCGACGCATAATACCTGCGATGGCGCGCAGCGGGCCGGTCCCGCTGCCGCTTTCCGCCGTCGCGTGGCCATAATTCGTTCAGGCATATGCTCTATGGCTGAGCCATGGCCCAGATCTACCGATTCGCACTTGCCGCCCCTATGTTCTTCCTCGCCGCGCTGCTGGTGGGGCTGACGGCGCAGACCGACCATTCCCTGCTGGCCGATCCCTTGGCCCTGCTGCTGGTGCCCTCCCGCCCTGGTGCAGGGCTGGTGGCGGGTCTGGTGGCCATGGCCGGGCTGCTGCATGCCGCCCTCGGACTTGCGCTGGCAAAGGACCCGGACGGGCCCGGACGGATGGCCCCGCGGCTGATCATTGCCCTAGGCCTCGCCTGCATGCTCTGCGCCCTCGGGTTTCCCATGGATCTGCCCGGCAGCGAAGGGACGCCCGAAGGCGCCGCGCATATCGCCTTGGTCGGCCTCAGCGCGCTGCTGACCCTCTCGGCCGCGATCCTCTGCGCCCGGATCGCCGCTTCGGCGGCCGAGCGGCTGGCCTCGGCCATCGCCGCCGTGGTCATGCTGTGTGGCGGGATCTTCTCTGGCGTGGCGGAAGGCCTCGGCCTGCCCCTCGCCGGTCTGGGCGAGCTGGTGACGCAGCTGACGTCGCAGCTGTGGCTGGCCGGCCTCGCGTGGTGGGGTGCTCAGCGCACCCGCACCGGCAAGCTCGCGTAACCCCGGAAACGCGCCAGCGGCACCATCGACGACTCGCCATTCGCCGCCAGCTTCGGAAAGCGCCGGACAAGCCCGCCGAGGGCGATCCGCCCCTCCACCCGCGCCAAGGTCGCGCCGAGGCAGATGTGGATCCCCGTCGCAAAGGCGAGATGCCGGTTCGGCTTGCGCCCCAGATCGACACGATCCGGTTCCTCGAACACCGCCGGATCGCGGTTCGCCGCGGCGATCGAGGTGTGGATATACGTCCCCTTCGGCAGCACCACGTCGCCAAGGTCGATATCCTCGCCCGCCAGCCGGTTCCCCTGCTGCAGGGGGCTCTCCACCCGTAGAAACTCTTCGACAGCCGTGGTGATCAACTCCGGCTCGGCCAAGAGGCGCCGATGCTCATCGGGGTTGTTCAACAGGATGCCGACAGAATTGCCGACGAGGCTGGTCGTCGTCTCGTGCCCGGCATTCAGAAGGAAGATGCAGTTCTGCATCAGCTCCTCTTCGGACAGTTTACGCCCATCGATCTCGCCGAAGATCAGACTCTCCAGCACCTCGCCCTCCATCGCCCCCTCACGGTTGCGACGGCGATGGTCGATGATGTCGGTGAGGATCTCGGTGAACTCCGTCACCGCCTCGTTGCCGGCCTTCAGCCGCTCCGGCGGGACCACGGGGTCCAGCGCGCCCAGAATCGCCAGCGAGTAGCCGCGCAGCTTTTGGCGATATTCCGGTGGGATCCCCAGCATGAACGAGATGATCTCGGTCGGCAGCACCTTGGCGAAATCGTCGATCAGATCGAGTTCACCCTTCTCCTCGACCTGATCGAGAAGCCGGTCGACGATGCCTTCGATCAGCCCCTCGAACACCGCCAGCTTGCGGGGCGTGAAGGCCGAGGCCAAGAGCTTGCGCACCACCGTATGATAGGGCGGATCGTTGAACACGAGGCTGGTCGTGTGATGCGTGTGCAGCGGGCATTCACCGAATTTCTTGCCGAATTCCTCGGTCTTGTCGGACAGCATCGCGCGAGATTGATAGACCTTCAGCACATCCGCATGCCGGGTCAGAAACACCGAGCCATCCGCATTGCGATGCACCGGGCTTTCGCGCCGCAATGCGTGCAGGACCGGATAAGGGTCACGGATATACTCCATGCCGATCGCGTTCAGATCGAAATTGGCGACGTCCAGCATGCTGCCCTCCCCTGCTGCCGCGCCAGAGTGAAGCAGCCCGGCGACGGGGGCAAGAGCCGATCATCGCGGATGCAACGACGCCCTATTCAGCGACGCGCGGGATGAAGACCGCGATGTCGCCCAGCACCTCGTTCACGCCCCAGGTCCGCAGATACAACCGACCGTTGAGGATATAGAGGTCCTTCACCGGGTATTCCGACGGCGAGTAACCGTCGTTGCGGCTGAAGCGTATGAAGGCATCCACGCGCTCCTCGCCCGGCTCGATCACGGCAAAGAGGTCCGGCGGCATGCTGGTATCCACCGCCCGCATGATGCCCAGCACCTCGTCATAATCGGTGATGCGCTCATCCCCCATCCGGCAGACGGCCTCCAGCCCGACGCCGGCGACCGTGCCGCCAATGCTCAGAAGCGGCGAATCCGCGCCGACCAGCGCGACCGCCGATCCCAGCACCCGCGCCGTTCGGACAAGGAAGCCGGCATCAGGCTGCGGCGCGCCGGTGCCGGTGGCGCCAACGCTGGTCTCTCCGGTGATCGGGTTGATCATCAGGTAAAGCATCGGGGTGGTGTCGTCGGGCCCGGCGCTGGCGGCCCGAGCGGCCTCGACGGCGGGAGATTCGCGCCGGGCGACCAGTTCGGACAGCCGATAGTCGCAAAGCCCGGCCTGCGCGGCGACGGGCATGAGGCCGACGATGGTGGAGAGAATCAAGACGGCGGAACGCATGGCTACCCTCTTCCGGGACGGCCCACAGCTACCGGGCGCGCAGCCCTGCCGGAAGAGGGCGCCGCTTCAACTCTTCGCGGGCGCCGGCATGAGAAAAGGGCGGGGTTTCCCCCGCCCTTTCAATCCGTCTGAACCGTGAAGGCTCAGGCTTTTTCTTCGACGATCGCAACCAGGTGCGGGATCGAGTTCACCATGCCGCGCACGGAAGGGGTATCTTCCAGCTCACGGGTGCGGTGCATCTTGTTCAGGCCAAGACCCTTCAGCGTTTCGCGCTGGATGGCCGGGCGACGGATCGGCGAGCCGATCTGCTTGACGACGATGGTAGCCATTGTCCGGTCTCCTTAGGCTTCGGTCGGCGCATCTTCCTTGCGGAGGATGTCGGCGACTTTCTTGCTGCGACGCTGGGCGACCTGACGCGGGCTAGCCTGCTTCTTCAGGCCGTCCATGGTCGCACGGATCATGTTGTACGGGTTCTGCGAGCCGAGCGACTTAGCGACGACGTCCTGCAGACCCAGCATTTCGAAGACGGCGCGCATCGGGCCGCCCGCGATGATGCCGGTACCGGCAACCGAGGTCCGCATCACGACGCGACCGGCGCCATGACGGCCCTCGATGTCGTGGTGCAGGGTGCGGCCGTCACGCAGCGGCACGCGGATCATCTGGCGCTTCGCCTGCTCGGTGGCTTTGCGAACGGCCTCGGGGACCTCTTTCGCCTTGCCTTTGCCGAAGCCGACGCGGCCCTTCTGGTCGCCAACGACGACGAGCGCGGCGAAGCCGAAGCGCTTACCACCCTTGACGGTCTTCGACACACGGTTGATCGCAACCAGGCGATCGGCGAATTCCGGGGTCTCTTCGCGATCTTCGCGACGGCCCCGACGGTTTTCACGTTCTGCCATGAAAGGCATTCCTTCTGTCAGGTGGCGCAGGCTCTGCCACGCCGATGGTTTCCGATCGCAGTGGTAAGCCAGCCTGTCCGGTTAGGAAGGCTGGCAAACCCTCGATCATCGAGGCGGTCCGGGAAACCCAAGCCGCCTGCAGGGATCAGAACTTCAGGCCGCCTTCGCGGGCAGCGTCGGCCAGGGCTTTGATCTTCCCGTGGAACAGGAAGCCGCCACGGTCGAAGTAGCATTCCTCGACGCCAGCCGCTTTCGCGCGCTCGGCAATCAGGGCGCCCACTTTGGTCGCCGCGTCGATGTTGTTCACACCGACAACGCCCAGGTCCTTTTCGAGCGTCGAAGCCGAGGCGACCGTGATCCCCTTGGCGTCGTCGATCAGCTGGACGCTGATGTTCTTGTTGGAGCGGTGAACCGAAAGGCGCAGACGGCCGTTCGCGGTTTTCCGCAGTTTGTTCCGGACGCGCTGACGACGCTTCTGGAACAGCTTGAGCTTGGTGTTCGCCATCTGTCGCGTCCTTACTTCTTCTTGCCTTCCTTACGGAAGATGTACTCACCCTTGTAGCGGATGCCCTTGCCTTTGTACGGCTCGGGGCGGCGCCACTCGCGGATGTTCGCGGCCACTTGGCCCACCTGCTGAGCATCGATACCTTCGATGACGATCTCGGTGGGTTTCGGGGTCGTCACGGTGATGCCCTGCGGAACCTCGAAGATGACTTCGTGGCTATAGCCCAGCGAGAGCTTCAGGTCCTTGCCCTGCATCGCGGCGCGGTAACCCACACCCTGCAGTTCCAGTTCCTTCTTGAACCCGGTGGTCACGCCGACGGTCAGGTTCTCGACCATCGAGCGGGTCATCCCCCACTGCTGACGAGCACGCTTCGAGGTGCCACGCGGGGTCACCTTGATTGCGCCGTCTTCCTGGGTGATCGTGACGTCATCGGTCGCCTTGAAGGTCAGGGTGCCTTTCGGACCCTTCACCGACACGGTCTGACCCGAGATGGTCGCAGTCGCGCCCGAAGGCACAGCGACAGGCTTCTTGCCGATACGAGACATGACAGCCCTCCTCAGAACACGCGGCAGAGCACTTCGCCGCCGACATTGGCAGCGCGTGCATTCGCATCCGACATGACGCCCTTCGGGGTCGAAACCACCGAAACGCCCAGGCCGTTGCGGACCGACGGGATTTCTTTGGCGCCGGCATAGACGCGACGGCCCGGAGTGGACACGCGCTTCAGTTCCCGGATCGCCGGTTCACCGGACGAGTACTTGAGCTGGATGTCCAGCTCGTTGTGGCCTTCAGCCGTGGTCACACGCTCGTAACCGCGGATGTAGCCTTCGTCGGCCAGCACGTCGAGAACCCAGGCACGCAGCTTGGAGGCCGGGGTGCGGACGGTCGATTTGCCACGCATCTGCGCGTTGCGGATGCGGGTCAGCATATCGCCGAGAGGATCGTTCATCATCACCGTTCCTCCTTACCAGCTCGACTTGACCATGCCCGGAATGTGGCCGTTCGACCCCAGTTCACGCAGCATGATCCGCGACAGTTTGAGTTTGCGATAGTAGGCCTTCGGACGGCCGGTCAGTTCACAACGGTTGTGAAGACGGGTCGCCGACGAGTTGCGGGGCAGCTCGGCCAGTTTCAGGTTCGCCTTGAAGCGGTCTTCCATCGAGGCGTTGGGGTCGGTGGCGACTTCTTTCAGCGCAGCACGCTTGGCGGCATATTGCTGCACCAGCTTCTGACGCTTCTTCTCGCGTTCGACCATGGATTTTTTAGCCATGTTTTCCTCTCCTTCCGCGTCAGGCCATGAACGGCATGTTGAAGTGCTTCAACAGTGCCTTGGCTTCCGCGTCGGTTTTCGCGGTGGTGCAGATGATGATGTCCATACCCAGAACGTCGTCGACCTTGTCGAAGTCGATTTCCGGGAAGACGATGTGTTCCTTCATGCCCATGGCATAGTTGCCACGGCCGTCGAACGAGTTGCCTTTCACGCCGCGGAAGTCGCGGACGCGGGGCAGAGCGACGACGATCAGACGCTCGAGGAACTCATACATCCGGTCGCCGCGGAGGGTGACCTTGGTGCCGAGCGGCATTTCTTCACGAACACGGAAGCCCGCGATCGAGTTCTTTGCCTTGGTGATGACAGCCTGCTGGCCAGCAATCAGGGTCAGGTCGGCCTGGGCCGATTTCACCTTCTTGGTGTCCTTGACGGCTTCACCGACGCCCATGTTCAGGACGATCTTGTCCAGACGCGGGATCATCATGTCGTTCTTGTAGCCGAACTCTTCTTTCAGGGCCGCGCGAATGCGGTCCTTGTAGTCGGCCTTGAAACGCGGGGTGTAAGTCGCAGCGTCGAGCATCAGATCACGTCTCCCGTGGTCTTGGCGAAGCGCACTTTCACGCCGTCTTCCACGCGGAAGCCGACACGGGTGGCTTTGCCATTGGCGTCGAGCAGCGCCAGGTTCGACAGGTCGATCGGCTTCGCCTGCGGAAGGCGGCCACCCTGTTCGGTCTGGCTTTGCTTGGTGTGACGGATGGCGATGTTCACGCCGTCCACGATGGCCTTGCCGTCCTTGGGCAACACGGAGGTGATTTCACCCTGCTTGCCTTTGTCCTTGCCAGCCAGAACGACGACCTTGTCGCCTTTCTTGAGTTTCGCAGCCATCACAGCACCTCCGGCGCCAGCGAGATGATCTTCATGAAGTTCTTCGCGCGCAGCTCGCGAACGACCGGCCCGAAGATACGGGTGCCGACCGGTTCGCCCTGGTTGTTCAGGATGACGGCAGCGTTACGGTCGAAGCGGATGGCGGTGCCATCTTCACGACGAACTTCTTTGGCGGTGCGGACGACGACGGCCTTGCGGACGTCACCCTTTTTCACACGGCCTTTCGGAATGGCTTCTTTGACCGACACAACGATGATGTCGCCCACGGAAGCATAGCGGCGATGCGAACCGCCCAGAACCTTGATGCACTGAACTCGGCGAGCGCCGGAGTTGTCAGCAACATCCAGATTGGTCTGCATCTGGATCATGGAAAGTCTCCCGACCTTTGGGGGTTATCCCCAGGGTTTCGTAGAACCCTGGCGAGGGGTGAATTAGGCGGTTGCCTCGGTCACGACGCGCCAGCGCTTCGTTTTCGAGATCGGGGCGCACTCTTCGATGCGAACAGTGTCACCGACCTTGAATTGGTTCAGAGGATCGTGCGCGCGATATTTCTTCGACGAGCGAACGGTCTTCTTCATGACGGGGTGCGTGAAGCGGCGCTCGACGAGGACGGTGATCGTCTGCTCGTTCTGGTCCGAGGTCACGGTGCCTTGCAGGATGCGTTTGGGCATGTCTCGTTATCCTCAGTTCGCCGCCGCTTCAGCGGCTTTTTGGTTCAGGACGGTCTGCACGCGGGCGACGTCACGACGGACGGCACGGATGCGGGCCGTGTTTTCCAGCTGGTTGGTGGCTTTCTGGAAGCGGAGGTTGAAGGCCTCCTTCTTCAGCGCCACGAGGTCAGCACGGAGCTGATCCGGGGTCTTCGAGTTCAGTTCGGCAGCGTTCATACGCCTGCTCCTTTTCAACATCACCAGAGGGCCCGTGTGGGTGACCCTGTGTCCGGTGGAGTCAATGATGAACCCGCTGATTCCGACACCGGAATCCGCGGGATGCTGCGCTATAAGGGAGGACGCCCGCCATGGCAAGCACCGTGCGTCGGAATCCGCCGAAATCCTCAGGGATTTTACACAAAGGCGCCGCGCTTTCAGACGGAACCTTTTTCGCCGTCGCTGTTCGTCGTTTGGAATCCGCTAACGGATGGCCGGTATGGTGAATCGCATCGACGCTGCTGCTGCCCCGTACTTTGCGCTTGGAGGAGACCATGTACAACCCGTTCCGCCCGTCACTGGCCGCGACCCTGTCTTTCGGCCTCTCGGCGCTGACGCTGATCCTGATGGCTGCTGCGGCCTCGGGTCAGACGCATGGCGCCTCCAGCCACGGCACCGATGCGCATCACAGCGTCTCCGACAGCGTCATTCAGAACCAGCGCATCGCTCTCTCGCGCGCGACCCATGGTGTGGGCTTCGGCCCGCAGGCTCCGCGCGACATCGATCTGGTCGCGGGCTCGAACCGCCGGATCTTCGGTTTCGCCCCGCATTTCAGCCGCATGAACCTGTGCAACATCCATTTCCATGAGGGGGCCGAACATCGCGGGGGCGAATTCACCACCTACATCGGCAATGGCGACGGCAACGGCAATGGTTCGGGCTACGCCTATGACGGTCATCTGACCGATGCCGAGCGTGCCCCCTATACCCATCCGGTCGGCGATGTCGGCCATGGCGCGCTGGTGCCCGGCGACACGATCGAGGTGCATTTTGTCTACTCGACCGCCGATGTCCGCCCCGGCCCGACCCTTGGCTCGTGCCTCGACACCGAGACCGGCAACCCGGAACTGCGGGTCGAGGCGCAGGTGATGGTGCTGGTCAACGATCCCAACGCCGCCAACTTCCTTGAGCTCGCCTCGCTGCAGACCATCGACGGCTATGCCCAGGCACCGAACCTGCCGCGCGACAGCGGCATGCCCATCGTCTACCAAGGCTCGACCACGGGCCCCAGCTACAACGAGAACGGCTCACCCTATCAGGTGACCTGGAGTGTCCGTCCCCGCGTCCTGCGGGTGTCGATCCAGTCGATCGACGCCTGGCTGGGCAACAATGCCTTCGGGGAGGATCACGCCCATGGCGTGCGCAACCTCGTCACCGATCCGGAGCTTCTGTCCGAGATCCGCTTCTGATCTCAGCCCCCCGGCAGGATGACAGGGCGCCCCACCGCGGGCGCCCTTTTCCGTTGACTTGGCCACCCGAACAAGAAACCCTGCGGTTGTGTTTTGGTTAACGGTAGCGCCGGGGGCGTCATGGGTCTCGCAATCATTCTCCTTCTTTTCTCACTCTCGGTGGCCTTGCCCAGTGGCGCGATGGTCGATGCCGGCGATCCCGGTGACGATACCAGTGATGATGGCACCGAAACGCCGGGCGACGATGATCTCCTCGATGATGACGGGGCCGGGGACGAGGATGAAGACGACGGGGACGATGACGACACCGAGGGCGGCGACACCGAAACCCCGCCGGAGACGGACGACCCCGAAGACGAGACGCCCGGCGATGAGGACCCCGAGGACGAAACCCCGGGCGATGACGACCCCGATGAGGAAGACCCCGGCGACGACGATCCGGATGATGAGGATACCCTGACGGGGGACCGGCTGGATCCTGCGGGCTATCGTGGCCGGCAGACCGGCGCGATTTTCCTGTCGGGCGGCGAGACTTTGCGCGCGGACGACACCGATGACCTGATCCTTGCGGAGGATTACGTCAGCCCGGTCCGCCTGACCATCGATGCCGCCGGCGGCGATGACATCATCGATCTGACCGGGGTCGATGATGGGATGAACGTGATCTCTGGCAGCGACGTGACGGGCGGTGACGGCGACGACACGATCTGGGCCGGCACCTATGACGCGACGATTCGCGGTGGGGCCGGCGATGACGTGATGTTCGTCCGCGGCGGCCAGTCCGAGTTTCTGGGCGAAGACGGCGACGACCTGATCCAAGTGAAGCCGCACACTACCGGCGTCGGGGTTGGCAGCGTCATCGATGGCGGCGCCGGGAACGATACGCTCGACGGGCGCCTCGATTACAGGACAACCTTGCAGGGTGGCGCCGGCGACGATGTCCTGATCCTCGCCGCGGCCCAAGACGGCTCGCAACCCGGCTTCTTCGACGGCGGCGAGGGGGATGACACGATCCGGATCGACGGCAGCTGGTATATCCCGACGGGCGAAAGCTTCATCACACCCAGCGGGCGCGGCGGCGAGGGGGCCGATGTCTTCGAAGTGGCCGTGTCCGAGGGTGACGGCGACAGCTCCAGCGTCACCGATGCTTACTTCGCATCGGCTGCGCAGATCGTCGATTTCACCAGCGGCGAGGACCGGCTGGTGTTCGACCTCAGCACATTGGGCGAGAGTTATGCGGCCGGAACGCTTGAGATCGAGCAGATCGACGGCATGACCCCGGCCAGCACCCGCGTCTCGCTGGAGCTGATCGGGCCGGAAGACACCCGCACCATCTCGATCACGCTGCAGGGAACGGCGAGCCTGACCGCCGATGACGTGGAGATCCTCGGCTAGGTCAGGTCAGGGGCGCAGCAGTCGGGCGGAAGGATGGAACAGCTTCCAGCTGAACCAGTATTCGTCCGACAGAGCGACAGGCCGCAGGTCGCCCTGACCCGCCAACGCCTTGCCGCGGAGGGTCCATTGCTCGCCCGTCGCCGCGTCGACAATGTGCAGATCCCGAAGCGACAATTGGCGGCCGTCCTGGTGGAAACCAACCACCCCGCCCCCACCCGAGATCAGCACCACGCCGATCTCGGCGAGAGGGACGACGCCCGCCGCGCGCACCGCATCGCGCTCGACGGCCAGCGGCGGCAGTCCGCGCTCCAATACGCCAATGACATGGGTCCGCGCGGGCAGGCTGGTGTCGTGTTTCGCGCGCGACAGGCCCGGCGTGACCTCGGACGCCATGATCTTCCGCCAGACGCCGGGGATTGGCAGCTCGAATTCCTTCAGGTCGGCCTCGGTGAAGGCAGCGAAGGGAGGCACATCGTCTGAGGCGCGCAGCTCGCGCCAGCTGAGCATCTGGTATCCAACCATCTCCAGCTCACGCGGATGCAGCGGGCCCATCAGCGACTGGAAGCTGGCCTGCTGGAACCAGGTCTGCGTCCGCCGGTCGCCGACGATCATGTTGCCGCCCTTGAAGCTGGCGACGAAGAGCGGGCCGATCTCGGTCACGTCGAAAGGGATCATCGAGCGGCACATGGCGCAATAGGTCACCGCGACGATCCGGTCGCCGAAACGGTCGTTGATGATGTGGTGATGGATCAGGTGATCGAGCGCATAGGCGCGGGTGACGCCGTTATGTTCGACCACGGCGATCTCCATCTCGTCCCGCAGGGGCAGCACCTCGGCCTCGGCATGGGCGGGGAAATCCACCGCCGGGAAGGCCACCGATTGGTGCATGCGGTAGGTCAGAACCACCGACAGCGCCATCACCAGAAGCGGACCCCAAACCGCCAACGGGAAGACCGGCTGCAGCAGCGCCCACAGCAGGGTCAGCGCGGGCAGCGCCCAGGCGAGCGGCTTTCGGTAGAAGGAATGTGCCCGCAGCCAACGCAGGGGCACGGCCTCGATCAAGGCCATCCAGATCGCGCCGGTACCATTGAGCAAGGCCACGACGCCGAGCAAGGAAAAGACAATCAGCATCGTACACCCCCAAGTTGCACTCATGTTACGCCGCCCTCATGGCGAAGGAACACCCCTGAGGCAAGCGGTCGGGGCTGATTAGATCACCACCCCGGCCGTCCCCCGGTGGATGCGGGATTTGCACCAACCCACTGGATGCGTGTAGATCGGCAGCAATTGCGGGGCGCCCTGCCCTGCCCGCATCAGGATCACGCCCATGTCCAAGGCCACCATCGAATCGCTCTTCGTCACGCGCCTCTACCGCGCGCCGCTTTCCGCCTACAAACCGCAGGTCGACCCGGAGGAGCTGGTCAATTCCTGCTATTCCATCGCCGAGGACGACGAGGCCGGTCAGGAATGGTGCGAGGAGCAGGGCTATCCCGGCTATACCTCCTATGCCTCGCTGACCGATCTGCCCTGGCGCTTCCCGATCTTCGCCGACATACAGAAGGCGCTCGACAAGCATGTCGCGGCCTTCGCCAAGGATCTGGAATTCAACCTTGAGGACCGCAAGCTGGTGCTGGAAGATCTGTGGATCAACATCCTGCCGGAGGGCGGGCTGCACACCTCGCATTTGCACCCGCATTCGGTGATCTCGGGGACGACCTATGTGCAGATGCCCGAGGGCACCTCTGCGCTGAAGCTGGAAGACCCGCGCTCGGGCCGGTTGATGGCCGCCCCTGCCCGGCTGAAGGACGCGCGGCGCGAGATGCAGACCTTCGTCTATGTGAAGCCCGAGGTCGGCGACGTGCTGCTGTGGGAGAGCTGGCTGCGCCACGAGGTGCCGATGAACATGGCCGAGGACGAGCGGATCTCGGTGAGCTTCAACTACCGCTGGGAGTGAGGCGGTCGCCTCACCACTCACCGGAGACAGAAAAACCCCCGCCGATCGCTCGGCGGGGGTTTCTTGTTCTTTCGTCAGACTGGAACGTGCCCTGAGGGCGCGCCGATTACCAGTCTTCGCGAACGACGACGCGGGTCTTGATCGGAAGCTTCATCGCAGCGAGGCGCAGGGCTTCGCGGGCGATGTCTTCGTTCACACCGTCGATCTCGAACATCATCCGGCCCGGCTTGACCTTGCAGGTCCAACGGTCGACCGAACCCTTACCTTTACCCATCCGCACTTCGACCGGCTTGGCCGAGACGGGGACGTCCGGGAAGATACGGATCCAGACACGGCCCTGACGTTTCATGTGACGGGTCATGGCACGACGCGCAGCTTCGATCTGACGCGCGGTGATGCGCTCCGGTTCGACAGCCTTCAGACCGTACGAGCCGAAGTTCAGGAGCATACCGCCCTTGGCTTCGCCGTGGATGCGGCCCTTGTGCTGTTTGCGGAACTTAGTCCGTTTCGGTTGCAGCATGACTTACTCTCCTCAGGCGCGGTCGCGGCGATCGTCGCGACGATCACGACGCGGCGCGCTGCTCGGGCCTTCCTGAAGCTCGGCCTGCCGGCGATCGCGCGCCTGCGGGTCATGCTCCATGATGTCGCCCTTGTAGATCCAGACCTTGATACCGATGATCCCGTAGGGGGTCATGGCCTCGGCCAGCGCATAGTCGATGTCGGCGCGCAGGGTGTGCAGCGGCACACGGCCTTCGCGATACCATTCGGTCCGGGCGATCTCGGCGCCGCCAAGGCGGCCGGCGATGTTCACACGGATGCCGAGGGCACCGATACGCATCGCGTTCTGCACCGAGCGCTTCATGGCGCGGCGGAACGAGACACGACGCTCGAGCTGCTGGGCGATCGACTCGGCCACCAGCTGGGCGTCCAGCTCGGGCTTGCGGACTTCAACGATGTTGAGGTGCAGTTCCGAGTCGGTGAAGTTCGACAGCTTCTTGCGCAGGCCTTCGATATCGGCGCCTTTTTTGCCGATGATCACGCCCGGACGCGCGGTGTGGATCGTGACGCGGCACTTCTTGTGCGGACGCTCGATCACAACGCGGCTCACGCCGGCAGCCTTGCACTCTTCCTTGATGAAGTCGCGCATGCGCAGATCTTCAAGGAGCAGGTTGCCATATTCTTCGCCGTCTGCGTACCAGCGGCTGTCCCAGGTGCGGTTGACCTGGAGGCGCATCCCGATGGGGTTAACCTTCTGTCCCATTACGCTTGCTCCTCGCGCTCGCGCACCTTGATGGTGATTTCGGAGAACGGCTTCATGATCTTGCCGAAACGGCCGCGAGCCCGCGGACGACCGCGCTTCATGACCATTTTCTTGCCAACCCAGGCTTCGGCGACGATCAGGTTGTCGACGTCGAGACCGTGGTTGTTTTCAGCGTTGGCGACAGCCGACTGAAGGCACTTCTTCACGTCGATGGCGATACGCTTCTTCGAGAAGGTGAGATCGGACAGCGCCTTCTCGACCTTCTTGCCGCGGATGAGGCCGGCGACCAGGTTCAGCTTCTGCGGCGAGACGCGCAGCATGCTGGCCTTGGCCATGGCTTCGTTGTCAGCCACGCGGCGCGGATTTTGCTCTTTACCCATGACTTACTTCCGCTTCGCTTTCTTGTCGGCAGCGTGCCCGTAGTAGGTACGGGTCGGCGAGTACTCACCGAATTTCTGGCCGATCATTTCCTCAGTCACGTTGACCGGGATGTGCTTCTTGCCGTTGTAGACGCCGAAAGTCAGGCCCACGAATTGCGGCAGGATGGTGGAGCGGCGCGACCAGATCTTGATGACGTCGCTACGGCCGGACTCGCGCGCTTTCTCCGCTTTTTTCAGCAGATAGGCGTCAACGAAAGGGCCTTTCCAAACAGAACGTGCCATGGATTAGCGGCCCTTCTTCTTGGCGTGGCGCGAACGGATGATGTATTTGTCCGTCGCCTTGTTCGAGCGGGTACGGGTACCCTTGGTGTCCTTACCCCAGGGGCTAACCGGCGTACGGCCGCCCGAGGTCCGGCCTTCACCACCACCATGCGGGTGATCGATCGGGTTCATCGCAACACCGCGGACGGTCGGCTTGATGCCCATGTGGCGACGACGACCGGCTTTACCGAGGTTCTGGTTCGAGTGATCCGAGTTCGACACGGCACCAACGGTGGCCATGCATTCCTGACGGACCATGCGCAGTTCGCCCGACGAGAGGCGCAGCTGAGCGTAGCCACCGTCACGGCCGACGAACTGGGCGTAGGTGCCCGCGGCGCGTGCGATCTGACCGCCCTTGCCCGGCTTCAGCTCGACGTTGTGGACGATGGTACCGAGCGGCATGCCCGAGAACGGCATCGCGTTGCCCGGCTTGACGTCGGTTTTCGCGCCCGAGATAACGCTGTCGCCAACGGCCAGACGCTGCGGGGCCAGGATGTAGGCCACTTCGCCGTCTTCGTAGCGGATCAGCGCGATGAACGCGGTGCGGTTGGGGTCATATTCGATACGCTCGACCGTCGCGGCCACGTCGAACTTGCGACGCTTGAAGTCCACGATGCGATAGAGGCGCTTTGCGCCGCCGCCTTTGTGGAATGCCGTGATCCGTCCGGTGTTGTTCCGGCCGCCCGTTTTCGTCAGGCCCTCGGTGAGGTGCTTGACGGGACGTCCTTTCCAAAGCTCCGAACGGTCGATCAGCACCAGCCCACGCTGGCCAGGCGTCGTCGGTTTATACGACTTGAGTGCCATGGTTTCTGTCTTCCGTTGCTTTGCAGGCAGGTTGCCCTGCCTTCCGTTATAGCCCCCCGAAGGTGGCCTGTTCCGGGTGCGTATCGGTTGCCCGAATCGAACCCTGATTCCATAAATCGACAGCCCCGGAACGAATCCGGGGCCGCGCGATGGGCGGGAACTACGCGATTTCCGGCGCCACGTCCATAGGCGGCGCCTGTTTTTTTGGGCTTTCGGCGTGGATCGTCAGCGCTGTCAGCAGCGGAGGACCTTGGCCATCGGTCGGCCCTTGGCGATCTCATCGACAAGCTTGTCCAGGTAGCGGATCTCGCGCATCGTGCCTTCCGGCAGCTCCTCGATCCGCACACCGCAGATCTTGCCGGTGATCGCCGCGCGGGACGGGTTCATGGCCGGAGCCTCGGCAAAGAACGTCTCGAAATCCGTGCCCTGCTCCAGCACCGCCTCTAGACCCGGCTGGTCATGCCCGGTGAGCCAGCGGATCGCCTCGTCGAGCTCTTCGCGGCCGCGGCCTTTCCTCTCGACCTTGGCGAGATAGAGGCGGTACACGCTCGCCACGCTGGTCTTGTAGATGCGGTGATTGTCCATCCAGGCCTCCCTGGGTGCAGGGTGCCTGCTCGTGACCCCAAGCGCAAGAAATAGACCCGCTAACCGTGCGCGAGGCCGTCCGAACCTCAATCAGCTTCCCGGCTAGACCTTCGCGCTGCCGGGACGTCTCCGCGCTGCCTGCCTCGCATATACTCGAAGAAGATTATGATCGGCCCGCCGTAGACGACCGTGAGGGCCGCAAGGCGAAAGTGGGAGTCATCGAACACCGTCGCCTCCCACCAATAGCATCCGGCAAAGCCAAACCACGCCAGGACCTCAAGCATCATCTTTACACGAAAACTCAAACCGACCGTACCTCCAAGGCCCATTCCCAGACCCTGCCGCTCATGGCAGCACGGCTCTCTGAATCCAAACGATCCACCACACCGCCCGCAAATACAAGAAGGCCCCCCACCTTGCGGTGAGGGGCCCTCTTTTGCGTAGGGTGGGGTTACACCCCACCGGCGCGGATCACAGACCGGTGGTCACGTCGATCGCGTTGCCTTCCTCGAGGGTGACATACGCTTTCTTGACGTCCTTGCGCGTGCCCAGGATGCCCCGGAAACGCTTGGTCTTGCCCTTGGTGACGGTGGTGTTGACCGCCTTCACCTTGACACCGAAGAGGGTCTCAACGGCTTCTTTGATCTGCGGCTTGGTCGAGTCGATCGCCACTTCGAAGACGACGGCATTGGCTTCCGAAGCCATGGTCGCTTTCTCGGTGATGATCGGCTTGCGGATCACGTCGTAATGTTCAGGCTTAGCGCTCATGCCAGTCGAGCCTCCAGAGCTTCGACACCCGCCTTCGTGATCACCAGGGTGTCACGCTTCAGGATGTCGTAGACGTTCGCGCCCATCGACGGCAGCACATCGACGCCATCGAGGTTGCGAGCGGCAGCGGCGAAGTTCGCGTTCACTTCGGCGCCGTCGATGATCAGGACCTTCTTCCAGCCCAGATCGTTCACGGCCTTGGCGAGCAGAGCAGTCTTGGCTTCGGCCATGTCAGCCGCATCCAGGATAACCAGCTTGCCAGCGGCAGCCTTGGCCGAAAGCGCATGCTTCAGGCCGAGGGCGCGAACTTTCTTCGGCAGGTCGAAAGCGTGCGACCGCGGGGTCGGGCCCTTGTAGACACCACCCTTACGGAAGATCGGCGCCTTCTTGGAACCGTGACGAGCGCCGCCGGTGCCTTTCTGGCGATAGATCTTCTTGGTCGAGTACGACACTTCCGAGCGACCCAGCACCGAGTGGGTGCCGGCCTGCGCCTTGGCGCGCTGCCAGCGCACCACACGGTGCAGCAGGTCGGCGCGGGGCTCGAGACCGAAGATCGCGTCGTTCAGGTCGACTTCACCGGCCTTGCCGGCGTCGAGCTTGATCACGTCGAGTTTCATTCATCAGCTCCTTCAGCGGCAGGCGCAGCCTCGGCAGCGGCGGTCGCTTCGGCGGCTTTCAGGCCGGCCGGACGCGGCGCGTCAGCGTGGGCGGCTTTCTTGACCGCGTCCTTGATGGTGACCCAGCCACCTTTCGAGCCCGGAACGGCGCCCTTGACCATGATCAGGCCACGGTCGGCGTCGGTACGGACGATCTGCAGGTTCTGGGTGGTGACGCGGACGGCACCGAGGTGACCCGCCATCTTCTTGCCCTTGAACACCTTGCCGGGGTCCTGGCACTGGCCGGTCGAACCGTGCGAACGGTGCGAGATCGACACACCGTGCGAGGCGCGAAGACCACCGAAGTTGTGGCGCTTCATAACACCGGCGAAGCCTTTACCGATCGAGGTGCCGGCGATGTCGACGAACTGACCGGCAACATAGTGCTCGGCCGAGATCTCGGCGCCAACTTCGATCAGGTTTTCCGGCGAGACGCGGAATTCGGCGACCTTACGCTTCGGGGCGACGTTCGCTTTCGCGAAGTGACCACGCATCGGGGCCGAAACACGCTTCGCTTTCGCCGTGCCGGCGCCCAGCTGAACCGCGGTGTAACCGTCGGTGTCAGAGGTGCGCTGCGCGACAACCTGCAGCGAGTCGAGTTGGAGAACGGTCACGGGAACCTGCTTCCCGTCCTCCAGGAACAACCGGGTCATGCCCAGTTTCTTTGCGATAACTCCAGAGCGCATCGGTAGAGCTCCTTAAACCTTGATTTCGACATCGACGCCGGCAGCGAGGTCGAGCTTCATGAGCGCGTCCACGGTCTGCGGGGTCGGGTCGACGATGTCGAGAAGACGCTTGTGCGTCCGGATTTCCCACTGGTCGCGCGACTTCTTGTCGATGTGCGGGCCACGGAGAACCGTGAACTTCTCGATTTTGTTGGGCAGCGGGATCGGACCGCGGACCTGAGCGCCCGTGCGCTTGGCCGTGTTGACGATTTCCGCGGTCGAAGCATCGAGCACGCGGTAATCGAAGGCCTTGAGCCGGATGCGGATGGTTTGACCTTGCATCGTTTTTCCCTCGGGTTGGCAGGTGGGGACGGGAGGGTTTCCCGGCCCCACCCCACCGCGTTACTTACTTGATGATTTTCGAGACGACGCCGGCGCCGACGGTACGGCCGCCTTCACGGATAGCGAAGCGCAGCTTCTCTTCCATGGCGATCGGGGCGATCAGCGAGACTTCGAACTTCAGGTTGTCGCCCGGCATCACCATCTCGGTGCCTTCCGGCAGCTTCACGG
>NZ_LRRR01000030.1 GCF_001691415.1 Pararhodobacter sp. CCB-MM2 | reverse complement strand
TTTTTTTTAAAAACAAAAGCGGTCATGAGATTTCTTCCTTAGCCTCGTGGGCTGGTGGTTTTTTATAGGAGCAAGGGGGAATGGAGTTTTGTGGCTGGGGAAAAGGTGTGTATTTAAGACAAGGGGGGGGGCCCCTCTCTCCCTTTTTTGCAATTCCTCGCGGGGGAGCCCGAGGGGGCGGCAAGCCCTCTCGGTCGCGGTGTCAGCTTTCGCCTGGCCGGGCGAGCTCGAAGGTCTCAGTGACATAGGCGTAATCGCGGTAGCCGAGGCGGCCGACGGGGGTGAAGGTCTCATAGGCGAAGCGGCCGTCGATGAGGCAGGCGTCATGCAGGTGGATGCCGGTGACCTCGCCTATGACCATGGTGTTGGCCTTGCCGGCGAGCGGCACGATCTGCGTCACGTGGCATTCCAAGGAGGCCGGGGCCTCGACCACACGCGAGCAGGCGATGGTGTCGCATTCGGCCCGCTCCAGCGCGGCGAGGCGGAATTCGTCCACCTCCTTCTCCCAGGGCCCCGAGGTGGTGTTCATCGCCATCAGGAGCGCCTTCGAGACCACGTTCACGCAGAAGACCCCGGTCTCGCGGATATTGGCGAGGCTGTCCTTGCCGCCCTCGCGGTCGGGCTTGGTGCCGGTCGTCGCGAACATCACCTGCGGGGGCACATAGGCGACGGCGTTGAAGAAGGAATAGGGCGCGAGATTCTCGGATCCGTCCGTGCCGCGGGTCGAGATCCAGCCGATGGGGCGGGGCGTGACGATGGCGTTGAACGGGTTGTGGGGCAGGCCGTGGCCATCTTCGGGGCGGTAGAACATGCGATTCCTTCAGGGCTTGGCCGGGTGCCGTTGGGATAACCGGGGTATTTGATCTTGGATTTAACGCATGCTAGGGCCGAGTCCAGACACGGGCCGACGCGCCCGGATTTTGGAGGCGCGCGTGGATCTGGAGCAGGAAGAACCCGCCGATTGGTGGGAGGTCGAGGCCCTCTATGACCTGTGCTTCGCGCCGGGTCGGACGGCGCTGTCCTCGTACCGTTTGCGCGATGACGTGAAGCCCGTGGGGCCGCTGTGCCTGTGCCTGTGGGACGAGACCGAGGCCTTGGCCGGCGTCATCCGCTATTGGCCGATCCGGGTGGGTGGCGCGCGGGCGCTGCTGCTGGGGCCGGTTGCCGTGCACCCGACGCGGCAGGGCGAGGGGCTGGCGGGGCTTCTGATCCGCGAAAGCCTGCGCCGGGGGCGGAAGCTGGGTTGGGAGCGGGTGATGCTGGTTGGCGACTATCCGTATTACCGCCGCTTCGGTTTCGAGAAACTGCCGGGCGTCGTCATGCCGCCGCCAACCAACCCCGAGCGTGTGCTGGGGCTGGAGCTGCAGCCTGGCGGATGGGACGGCGTTCAGGGCGATGTGACGCGCTGGGACGTCAGTTGATCGGAAGGCGGCGGACGTAATCCACCAGACGCTGGCGCAGGGTTTCCTCGCCCGAGGCTTTGGCGTCTTCGATGATCTGCGCGACCTCGGCGAAATCCGCGCGCAGGATCAAGTCCTTGACCGGGCCGATGGCGGCAGGGCGCATCGACAGGCGGCGCAGGCCGGCACCGGCGAAGGCCAGCGCCTCAATCGGGCGACCGGCATCCTCGCCGCAGAAGCTGAGCATCGTGCCGTTATCCTCGCAGCGCTTCACGATCTTCTGGATGAAGGTGATGAAGCTCAGCGACAGCGTGTCGTAGCGGCGGCGCACGAGCTCGTTCTCGCGGTCGGCGGCGTAGAAGAACTGCTTCAGGTCGTTGCCACCGATGGAAACGAAATCGGCCATCTTGAAGAAGGCATCCGGCGCGAAGGCGAGGCTGGGCGTTTCCAGCATCGCACCCACCTCGACCTTCTCAGGCAGGGGGTGGCCCAGATGCGCCTCACGCTCGATCTCACGCAGCAAGAGCTCGCGCGCTGCGGTGAATTCCGACATCTCGGCCACCAGCGGGAACATCACCGTCAGCGGCTTGCCGTTCGAGGCCCGGATCAGCGCCTGCAGCTGCATGCGCATGACGCCCTTCTTGTCGAGACCCACGCGGACCGCGCGCCAGCCCATCGCCGGGTTCGGCTCCTCGGGGCGGTTCATGTAGGGCATGACCTTGTCCGAGCCGATATCCAGCGTGCGGAACACCACGCGCTTGCCATCCGCCGCCTTCAGCACGCGGGCGTAGAGCGCAGCAAGGTCCGAACGGCGGGGCATGGAGTTGCGCAGCAGGAACTGCAGCTCGGTGCGGAACAGGCCGACGCCCTCGGCGCCGGAACCCTTCAGCGAGGGCAGATCGGCCATGATGCCCGCGTTCATCATCATCGCCACGCGGGTGCCGTTGCGGTCCGCAGCGGGGCGGTCGCGCAGGGCGGCAAAACGTTCGGCCGCCTGTGTCTGCATGACGATCTTGTCGCGGAAAGCGGCGGCGACACCGGCGTCCGGGCGTAGGTGAACCACGCCTTCATCGCCGTCGACGATGATCGAGTCGCCGTTCAGGGCCTCGGTCGTCACCCCTTCGACATGGACCACCAGCGGGATCGCCAAGGCGCGGGCCACAACAGCGGCATGCGAGCCGACCGAGCCCTCTTCCAGCACCACGCCCTTCAACAGCTTGCCGTATTCCAGCAGCTCGCCGGGGCCGATGTTGCGGGCAATGAGGATCGGGCGGTCCGGCATCTGGGCGCCGGTGTCGCGGCCCTGTCCGGTCAGGATGCGCAGCAGGCGGTTCGACAGGTCGTCGAGGTCATGCAGGCGGTCGCGCAGATAGGGGTCGGGGACAAGCTGAAGGCGCGCACGGGCTTCGGATTGTTCCTTCTCGACAGCGGCTTCGGCCGAGAGGCCGCTTTCGATCGATTGTTCCATGCGGCGCAGCCAGCCGCGGGAATTGGCGAACATGCGGTAAGCTTCCAGCACGTCGCGGTGGTCCTTGTCCGACAGCGAAGCGGCCTGAAGCAGGTCGTCCACCGAGACGCGCAACCGCTCGACCCCGGCGCGCAGACGCTCGCACTCGGCCTCGGGGTCGTCGTTGACGAGGTTCGTCACCACGACGCGGGGCTCGTGCAGCCAGACCTGGCCCTCGGCCGTGCCTTCCTGTCCCGACCCTCCGCGGATCATCACCGGGTGCTTGTGCGGCGTGGCCATCGGCGTGTCGTCGCTGGTGAAGGCGCCGAGTTCCGTCATCTCGGCCAGCACCATCGCCGTCACGTCCAGCGCATAGACCTCGTCGTCGGAATAGGCCCGGGCCTCGCGCGCCTGCACGACCAGAACGCCCAGCTTCTCGCCCAGACGCTGGATCGGCACGCCGAGGAAGCTGGAATAGATCTCCTCGCCGGTCTCCGGCATGTAGCGGAAACCCTTCTCGGACGGCGCATCGGCGGTGTTGACGATGCTGGCGGTGCGGGCGACGCGGCCGACCAGACCTTCGCCCAGACGCATGCGGGTGCGGTGCACCGATTCCGGGTTCAGACCGCGGGTGGCGCAAAGTTCGAGAGTCTCGCGGTCGCGGAACAGGTAGATCGAGCACACATCGGTGCGCATCGATTCCGCGATCATGCCGACGATGCGGTCCAGCCGCTCTTGCCCGCGGGCCGGTTCGGCCAGCGTGTCGCGCAGGCGGCGCAGCAGGCGGCGGCTCTCGCTTTCGCTACGGTCCTGCATAAGGTCGGCTGTCCTGTCCATGGGGGTCTGCGACACTGGACCTTAGATCAACTCTGGGCAGAATGGAAACGGCTTTGCGCGGGGGCGGGCGGTGGAAAACCACGACGCCCCGCGCCTTTGCCGCATTTGCGGGCGACGGCCGAGGCCGTTGCCCCAGACATGTCAGCCGGCCTGATGCAGGCTGAAGGCGTCGTGCAGGGTCTGCACGGCCAGTTCCATGTACTTGCGGTCGATCAGCACCGAGATCTTGATCTCGGAGGTGGCGATCACCTTGATGTTGACGTTCTCGCCCGAGAGGGCCTCGAACATCTTGGCGGCGACGCCGGCGTGGCTGCGCATGCCGATGCCCACGACCGAGACCTTGGCCACATCGGTGTCGATGATCAGCTCGTCGTACTTGATCTTGCCGGCGTCGCGGGCCTCTTCCATCGCCTTCTTGGCGCGGGCGACCTGATCGACGGGGCACGAGAAGGTCATGTCGGTGACGGCGCCGGGGTGGCTGTCGTCGTAATCCTTCTCGGAGATGTTCTGAACGATCATGTCCACGTTCACACCGGCCTCGGCCAGCGGGCCGAAGATCGCGGCGGCGATGCCGGGGCGGTCCTCGATGGTGAAGAGGGTGATCTTGGCTTCATCGCGCGAATGGGCGACGCCGGAGACGACTTTCGATTCCATGATTTCCTCCTCGGCACAGACCAGGGTGCCGGACGTTTCATCGGTTTCGTCGAACGAGGACAGCACGCGCAGGCGCACCTTGTAGCGCATGGCCAGTTCGACCGAGCGGGTCTGCAGGACCTTGGCGCCCAGCGACGCGAGTTCCAGCATTTCCTCGTAGCTGATTTTCTCAAGCTTGCGGGCTTTCGAGGTGATCCGCGGGTCGGTCGTGTAGACCCCGTCCACATCGGTGTAGATGTCGCAACGCTCGGCGTCGAAGGCGGCGGCGAAGGCCACGGCCGTGGTGTCCGAACCGCCGCGGCCCAGCGTGGTGATCCGGCCTTCGGGCGACACGCCCTGGAAGCCGGCGACGACGGCGACCTTGAAGCCCTCGGCGAATTTGGCGTCGATATTCTCACGCGGGATCGATTCGAACCGCGCGGCGCCATGGGCCGAGGTGGTATTGATCGGAACCTGCCAGCCTTGCCAGCTGCGGGCCGAGACGCCCATTTCCTGCAGGCGCAGCGCCATCAGGCCGGCGGTCACGTTCTCACCCGACGAGACGACGGCGTCGTATTCGCGCGCATCGTACCAGCCCGAGGTGTCATTGACCCATTTGACCAATTCGTTGGTCTTGCCCGACATGGCCGACACGATGACGATGACATCGAAGCCGCGTTCGACTTCGCGTTTCACCTTCTCGGCCGCGTTGGCGATCCGATCCAGATCGGCCACCGACGTTCCGCCGAATTTCATCACCAGGATCGGCATGATCACCCCCGCAAGACGGTGCCGCACCCCCTGTGCAGCGCGCGCTTCTCTTACGCGCGGGTTGCGGCTGGTGCAAGGGTCGCAGGGCGGCCCACAGGGCGGGATTCCGCCCCGATCCCATGGTTTTCGCGGGTGTTGTGCGGATTACAGCCCGCGCGGGGTGCCGACCATCGCGCCGTCGTGGTCATACCACAAGGTATAGGCGATGCGGCCTTGGTCATCGAAGGCGGTGCGGGCGGTCCATTCGGTGCCGTCCGTCATACGGTAGAGACGATCCTCGACGGGCAGGGTGCGGCATTGGCCGGTGACGGCATCGCACCGCTCCACCGCGCCATGGGCCGCGCCCAATTCCACAGCCACACGGGGCGAGCCCGGGGCAGCCATACCCGCGACCGGCAGGATCGAGGCCTGCGAGATCACCGGCGCTTCCTCAGACAAAGGGGCGCCGGAATGCAGGGCGGCCAGCCCGGCCAGCGCAACACCCAAGGCGGCAGCGGCGGGGATCACCCAATCGATGGCGGCCGTGCGACGAAGCTGGCGGGTATCGAAATGCGTCATGGCGACTCCTGACCTCTGCGGGGTTGCGTTGGTCTCAGAAAGCCGCTGGATTGTGGCAACATTGAGCCAAGTTCTAGCCAGTTTGTCGATGTTTGGTAAACAATCGCCTAACTGGCGCCCGGCATTTCGATCAGGGGATCAGTTGCTCTGGCGTTTGCCCATGAAGGGCAGGGGAGCCACCGGCACGCCTTCTTCGGCCAGCGCGCGGGCCTCGTCGATCTTGGCCTCGCCCCAGATCGCGCGCTCAGGGCTTTCGCCCAGATGCATCGCGCGGGCCTCGCGGACGAAATCCTGCCCGACGTAGTCTGAATTCGCCTCCACATGCTTGCGCAGAGCGGCGATCTTCTCCTCGATCCCGCCCTTTTGCGGCGCGAGGGGGGAGGGCGCGTCAGCCTCGGGCCCCGGTTGGCCATTGGCGACCGAGGGGGCCATGAGCGCCTTTTCGACCTTGGTGCCGCCGCAATGCGGGCAGCTCAGATGACCCGATTTCAGCAAGCCATCAAAGGCCGAGGCCGAGGCAAACCAGCTCTCGAACCCATGTCCCTGATCGCATTTCAAGCTGTAGCGGATCATCGTCTCACCCTTCTGCGTGACAAATGTTAAAATAGTCCTTGCGCAGGCCTCCGCAAGCATCCTCCGCCGCCCGAACGGCGACCCGGTTGCAACAGGGCAGGGGGCGATGCATATAGAGCACGTCCCAATAGGTGTTGCCGAATGAACTACCTGGAATTCGAAAAGCCGCTCGCCGAGATCGAAGGCAAGGCTGCCGAGTTGCGCGCCATGGCCCGCAATACCCCTGAGATGGATGTCGAAAAGGAAGCCGAGGCCCTTGATAAGAAGGCCGAGCAGCTTCTGACCGACCTCTACAAGAACCTCACGCCCTGGCGGAAATGTCAGGTCGCGCGGCATCAGGACCGGCCGCATTGCAAGGATTACATCGACGCGCTGTTCACCGAGTTCACGCCGCTGGCCGGCGACCGGAACTTCGCGGATGACCATGCGATCATGGGCGGTCTGGCGCGTCTCAATGACCGCGCTGTCGTGGTGATCGGTCAGGAGAAGGGCTCGGACACCAAGTCGCGCATCGAGCGCAACTTCGGCATGGCCCGCCCCGAGGGCTACCGCAAGGCGATCCGCCTGATGGATCTGGCCGCGCGCTTCAAGCTGCCGGTGATCACTCTCGTCGACACGCCGGGCGCCTATCCCGGCAAGGGCGCCGAGGAACGCGGTCAGGCCGAGGCCATCGCCCGCTCGACCGAGAAATGCCTGCAGGTCGGCGTGCCGGTCATCTCGGTGGTGATCGGCGAGGGCGGCTCGGGTGGCGCGGTGGCCTTGGCTACGGCCGACAAGATCCTGATGCTGGAGCATTCGGTCTATTCGGTGATCACGCCGGAAGGCTGCGCCTCGATCCTGTGGAAGGATGCCGAGAAGATGCGCGAGGCCGCCGAGGCCATGCGTCTGACCGCGCAGGACCTGCTGAAGCTGGGCGTCGTCGATCAGATCATCGCCGAACCCCGCGGGGGCGCTCAGCGCGACCGCAAGGCGGCGATCGAGGCCGTCGGCAAGGCGCTGGACGCGACGCTGGCCAAGTTCGACGGCAAATCGGCCGAGAAGCTGATCGCCGCGCGCCGCAAGAAGTTCCTCGACATGGGCCGGAAGGGTTTGGCTGCGTGACGAGCATCTTGGGTCCTTGGGGTCTTCTGGCCCTCGCGGGGATCCTTGAGGTGATCTGGGCACTGGCCCTCAAGGCGTCCGACGGTTTCTCACGCCCGCTGCCGACGGTGGTGACCATCGTCGGCGCAGCCGCGTCGTTCTTCCTGTTGGCGCAAGCCCTGAAGGATCTGCCCGCCGGGACCGCCTATGCCGTCTGGACGGGGATCGGGGCAATGGGGGTGGCCATCTTGGGCGTCATCTGGTTCGGTGAGGCCATCAATGCGTTCAAGATTGCCGGGATCTTGTTGATCGTGGCCGGGATCACGGCGCTGAAATTAGCCTGAGGCCGCTATGACCGTGACTGTCCGACCGACCCGCGCCGAGGATGCCCCCGCCCTGACAGCCATCCTCAATGACATCATCGCCGCAGGCGGTACCACGGCCTATGAAACTCCGTTCACGCCTGACGCGCTGTTCGACAAGCATCTGGGCGGCAAGACCGTTCTGTGTTGCCACACGGTCCTCGAGGGCGACGAACCGGTCGGCTTTCAGGTGCTGAACGCGAACCCTGCGCTGCCCGAGGGTTGGGGCGATATCGCCAGCTTCACCCGCCGCGAACCTCCGGTGCGGGGCGCGGGCACGGCACTGTTCGCGGCGACCCGTGCGAAGGCCCGCGAGCTGGGCCTCCCGGTGCTGAACGCGACGATCCGGGCCGACAATGTGCCGGGGCTGGCCTATTACGCGAAGATGGGTTTCGAGGATTACGAGATCCTGCGCGATGTGCCGATGTCCGATGGCACCAAGGTCGACCGCATCCGCCGCAAGCTGATCCCCTGACGATTTCGGCTTAGCGCCCGCAGGCCCGCCGTCCAGTGCGCGGCGTGCAGGGCGGCTGTGCATTTCTGTCCCTTGGACCGGCTGAGGCCGCGCATAGATCCTTGAGTGAAGCTGGCGCCCCGCGCGTTGGCTTCCGGAAATTCAAGGAGTATCAAGATGTTGTTCAAGGATAAGGTCGTTCTGATCACCGGCGCCGCCGGGGGGATCGGCATCGCCGCCGCCAAGGCCTTCGCGGCCGAAGGCGCCAAGCTGGCGCTGGTCGACCTGAAACGCGAACCGCTGGAGAGCGCAGCCGAGGGCCTCGATGCGCTGCTGCTCACTGCCAATGTGGCCGACGAGGTCGAGGTCAAATCCTACGTTGACGCGACCGTGGCCAAGTTCGGCCGCATCGACGTTTTCGTCAACAACGCCGGCATCAACGGCGACTTTGCCCCGATCACCGAAATGGCGGTCGAGAACTATCAGAAGGTGCTGAACGTCAACGTCATCGGCGTCTTCCTCGGGTTGAAATACGTGCTGGCGCAGATGAAGAAACAGGGCGGCGGCGCCGTGGTGAACACCGCCTCGAACGGCGGTCTGCTGGGCGCGCCGGGCATGAGCGCCTATGTCGCTTCGAAACACGCGGTGATCGGCCTGAACAAATCGGCGGCGCTGGAAGTGGCCAAGGACAACATCCGCGTCAACGCCGTCTGCCCCTCGGGCGTGGACACGCAGATGATGCGCTCCATCGAGACCAATGCCGCGAAGGGCCACGAGGCCGAGGCCCGCAAGCAGTTCGAATCCTCGGTGCCGCTGGGCCGCTATGCCGAGGCCGAGGAGATCGCCGATCTGATGGTCTTCCTTGCCTCCGACAAGGCCAGCTTCATCACCGGGGCCTATTACCGGATCGATGGTGGCGGCGGCGCCGTCTCGGTCTGATCCCGGCACCCCATGGCAGGGCCCGCTTCCGGCGACGGAAAGCGGGCCCTGTCGCGTTCAAGGGGCTTCTGACGCAGTGAGGCCCCATGTCTTTTCCCGATTCCATCCCCGCGCGCATGGCGACGCCGCTTGGCTTCGTGGCGCTTCTGTTTTCCGGCGCAATCTTCGGCTTCTTCTACGCCTGGACCGTATCGACGATGTGGGGGCTCGACGCAGCCGATCCCCGGGTCGCCATCGAGGCGATGCAGGCGATGAATGCCTCGGTCCGCAACGCCGCCTTCGCGCCGGTGTTCTTCGGCACACCCTTCGTGCTGCTGTTCACGGCCTCGGCGGCGATGGCGGCCGACCGGCGGGCGGCGTGGCTGTTCGGGGTTGCGGCGGTGGTCTATTTCGTCGGCGCCCTGATGCTGACGGTCACCGTGAACGTGCCCCTGAACGAAGCCCTCGCCGCGACTGCAGTCCCGATTGAGCGCGCGCAGGCGGCTCTGGTCTGGTCCGAGTATTCAGGCCGCTGGCAGCTGTTCAACGAGATCCGCATGGCGCTGAGTGGCGTCAGCCTGTTGCTGACCGGCCTTGGCCTGTGGCGGCTGGGCCGGACGCGCCGTCACCACATGCTGTCGGCCGCCCGCGCCGGCCACGCGATGTCGTAAGCCGCGCCGTCGAAGGCGCCTTCGGTGATCTCGGACAGGATGTCGCCGGGGCTGGGCAGCCCGGCGCTGTCGTCTCGCGACCACAGGCCCGCGCGCAGCAGGGCGCGGGCGCATTGCGAATAGACCTCGGCGATCGTGATTACCATGACCAGCCGGGGGTTGCGGCCCTTCTGCTCAAAGCGTTGGCACAGGGCCGGATCGGTCGAGAGCCGGGCCGTGCCGTTCACACGGATCACCGTGTTCGAGCCGGGCACCATGAACGCCAGCGAGATGCGCGGGTCGCGGACGATGTTGCGCAGCGTGTCGATCCGGTTGTTGCCGCGCCAGTCGGGCATCAGCAGCGTGCCGGGGTCGGCCACCTGCACCACGGGGCCATCGTCGCCGCGCGGCGTGCAGTCGGTGCCCTCAGGCCCGACAGAGGTCAGGAAGCAAAAGCGCGAGGCCTCGATCCAGCGCTGGTAGGCCGGGGTGAGGCGGCGGGTGACCTTGACCGTCGCGGCCTCGGGCGGGGTGCCGAATAGTGCTTCCAGCTCGGCGGTCGAGGTGATCCAGCTCATGGGGTCTTCTTCTTTTTCGGTGTCTTGGGTTTGGGGACGGGCAAGTCGTCCCAGACCGCCCGCGCCACGGCACAGAGCCGGTCCGGGTCATCCAGCAGCGGCGCTGCCAGCAGGTAGGGGTTGGCCTTCTCATAGGGCGGGAGCAACTCGCCCTCGGGAAAGGCTGCGCGCCCGCCGGGCGTGTTCTTGAGGAACAGCATGTCGTCGCAGATCACGCCCACGAACTTGCCGTCCAGATAGACGCCGAACTCGCCGAACATGCGCCGGGCCGAGACCTCGCCCGCGCCGGCCATCATCTCGAGGGCTAAGTCGGCGGAGGCGCGGTCGGAGCCCATCTCAGCGTTCCAGCTGCGGGAAGCCGGCCTCGGCCATCAGCCGGTCGGAATGGGCTTCGACCTCGGCCTCGACCTCGGCCAGAAACTCGCGCATGGGCTTGCCGGCTTCGATCGGCGGTAGGAACTCGACCACAGCGAGGCCGTGCTTGCGGTAGATCGCGTGACGCGGCCAGAAGACGCCGACGTTGCAGGCGACGGGCACGACGGGGTTCTGCAGCTCTTGGTACAGGACGGCGACGCCGACCTTGTAATCCTGCTTCACGCCGGGGGCGACACGGGTGCCCTGCGGGAAGATGATCAGCTGGCCGGGCTCCTGCTTGCCGGAATTCACCCGCTCGACCATCGCTTTGATGGCCGCGCCACGACGACCGCGATCCACCGGCACGCAGCCGATGCGCTTGGCGTACCAGCCGACGATGGGGGTCCAGACCAGCTGCTTTTTCATGATGAACTTGGGCCGGGGCAACACCGAACAGATCAGGATGATGTCGAAGAAGCTTTGATGTTTCGCGGCGATCATCACCTCGCCCTCGGGGATCGGGCCGCGGACCTCGGATTTCAGGCCGATCATCCACGATGCCGTCCAGCGCACCCAGCCCGTCCAGGCGTGAATCGCCGACCAGGCCCCGCGACGGTCAAAGGCTGCCCAAGGCGCGAAGGCGACCGCCATGATCGCCATCATCGCATAGGCCTGCACGGTGAACAGCAGCGAGCGGATCCACTGGATGGCGTAGCGCATCAGCTTTCCTTCTTGAGAACACGCATCGCCGCGGCGCGGGTCGCAGCCCAGGCGATGACGGCGGCCAGGGGCGGCAGGGCCAGCGGGGTCAGCCAGCCGGTGCCCGAGAAGCCGAGGCCGGTCAGGAAGCCCGAATCCCCCGCGACCGGCAGGATGGCGAAGGCCAGAAGCCCCAGCGCGGTGCCGCCGGCGGCGCCGAGGAAGGCATGCACGGCAAAGCGACGGGTGAAAGCCTGCGCGATGAAGCCGTCCCGCGCCCCGACGAGGCGCAGCACACGGATCACCTGCGCATTGGCGGCCAGCGAGAAGCCGGCGGCCAGCGTGATCATCGCCGCCATCATCACCCCGATCAGCGCGACCGAGAACCACGCCAGCGCCCGCAGCGAGGCCGCCGCCTGCACCAGCGGACGGCGCCAGCGCGTGTGGTCATCGAGCACCGCGCCGGGGGCCTCGGAGGCAAGGCGCAGGCGCAGACCGACCGGGTCGAAACCCTCGGGCTGTTCGGTGATCTCGATCAGGCGGGGCAGGGCGAGGCTTTCGATCGGCAGGTCCGGGCCGAACCATGGCTCCAGCAGGGCGCGCTGCTCGTCCTGATCCAGCACCCGGGTCGAGGCCACGCCCGGCGTCGTACGAAGGATCTCCAACACGGCGGCGGTCTGGGCGGCGATCTCGCTCGGCGGGGCCGAGATGCGCAGCGTGGCGCTTTGCGACAGGGTGGCCGACCAGCGTTGCGCCAACTGGCCCGAGCTGAGCGACAGGGCCAGCGCGAAGACCGCAAGGAAAGCCATGGCGGCGGCGGTGAGGCCGGTCAGCAGCGTCGTGACGCCCGACGAGGGCACCACGCGGGCCGCATCGCCGAAGCCGGGGGTGGGGCGGGCGCGACCCAGCGCGCGCAGGGGGCTGCGGTCGCTCACAGGTCCACCCCCGCCGATTGCAGCTGACGGTCGGCGATCCGCAGCACGCGGGCCGAGACGAGGCTCTTGGCGTTGCGGATCAGCATCAGGTCGTGGGTGGCGATCATGATCGCGGTGCCCATCCGGTTCAGCTCGACCAGCAGGGACAGCAGGCGCTGCGACATCTCGGCGTCGACGTTGCCGGTGGGTTCGTCGGCCAGCACCACCTCGGGCGACATCATCACCGCGCGGGCCAGCGCCGCACGCTGACGCTCACCGCCGGACAGGGTGGGCGGCAGGCTGTCGGCCTGACCGGCAAGGCCGACCCAGGCCAGCAATTCGCGCAGGTCGTTCTCGGGCACGGGGCGGCCGGTGGCGACGAAGGGCAGGGCGACATTCTCGGCCAGCGTCAGATGGTCGAGGAACTGGCAATCCTGATGGATCACGCCGATTCGCCGCCGCGTATCGGCCAACGCGTCCCGGCTGAGGCTGTGCAGCGGTTGGCCGAACAGCTCGATCTCGCCCGCGGTCGGGCTCAATTCGCCATAGCACAGCTTCAACAGGGTCGATTTCCCCGCGCCCGACGGGCCGGTGAGGAAATGGAAAGCCCCCGGTGCGATATGCAGGTCGATGCCGTTCAACAACGCGCGTCCGCCGTAATCATGCGATACGTTTGCCAGTCGGATCACCCGTAACCCCTTTGCTTTCCGTCCGAACCCGGGCTCTGCCCTTGGAAGTTGACTTTCGGATTGCTACAACGTCCGGTGAAAAGAGCCAATGGCCGAGGCAGGCGAGCGGCGAAAATCGTCCGGCGGAAACGTCTTCAAGGAGTGCCGATGCGCCTGACCTGTCCCAATTGCAGCGCTCAGTACGAGGTCGATGAGGCCGTTATTCCCAAGGGTGGGCGCGATGTTCAGTGCTCGGCCTGCGGTCATACGTGGTACCAATATCACAAGGACGTGGCGCTGGCGATGCGCGCGGCCGAACTGGACGATGACGACGAGGATGAGGACGATCTGCCCGCCGTCGGCGATGGCGAGGGGGGCGAGCGTCCCGTCGGCATGGCCGAGCGTGCCGCGCCGCGGATCGACAAGACCGTCCTCGATGTCCTGCGCGAGGAAGCCGAGCGCGAGATGGGCGAGCGCAAGCGTGCGCAGACCGGGATAGAGACGCAGGGCGAGCTGGGCCTGAGCCGGCCGAGCCGTCCGTCGCGCTCCAAGGCCGCACCGTCGCGTGTGTTCGGCGAGGACGACCCGACCCCGCCGCCGCCCGAGGATCTGCCGGACGACGAGGCCGACGCGCCTGAGGAGCCGGTGAGCCGCCGCAAGCTGCTGCCGGATATCGAGGAGCTGACCTCGACCCTTGAGCCGGGCAGCGAGCGTCGCGACGATGATGACGATCTGGACGGCGACGAGGATCAGCGCGGGTTCCGCCGCGGCCTCTCGGTGGCGATGCTGATCGCGCTGGCGCTGGTGGTTCTGTACCTGCTGGCGCCGATTCTGGCGAATGCCGTGCCGGCGCTGGCCGATCCGCTGGCGGGCTACATGTCGCTGGTCGACGGGCTGCGCGCCTCGATCGCCAACACGCTGCGGGGCCTCTTGGGCGGCTGAGCGACGCCCTCAGCCCTGCCAGAGCCGCCACAGGACCACCGCCCATGCCACGCCCGCGGCGATGGCCGTCAGCGCGACGGCCGCGCTGCCGCAATCCTTGGCCTTCGCGGCCAGCGGGTGCTGTTCGGGCGAGACGAGGTTCACCACGCTCTCGACCGCGGTGTTCATCAGCTCGGCCGCCAAGAGCAGCAGGCCAAGCGCCAGAATCAGCGCGCGTTCAGCGGGGGAGAGGGGAAGGTACAGGGCGCAGCCGGCCGAGATCGCGTTGGCCAGCGTCCATTGCCGCAAGGTCTTCTCCGTGGCCCAGGCGCCGGCCCAGCCGCGCCATGACCACAGACAGGTCCAGCCAAAACGCCGACCCTCGGCCTTGAGCCACTCAATCATCGGATCCTCCCCCGTGACCGGGAGAGGCTACTCAGGTGCCGCGCGGCTGTGAAGCGCTCGCGGCGTCGGGGGAGGGCCTCAGTTCGAGGTCTTGGCTTCCAGCGCCTCGATGCGGGCCTTCAGCGCCTCGTTCTCCTCGCGGGCCTTCTGGGCCATGGCGCGGACGGCGTCGAATTCCTCGCGGGTCACGAAGTCGCGATCGGCCAGCCAGCGGTCCATCAGGCTCTTCATCGCGGTCTCGGCTTCGGTCTTGGCCCCTTGAGCCACGCCCATGGCGTTGGTCATCAGCTTCGACAGATCGTCAAAAATCTTGTTACCGGGCTGCATTTGGCGCTCCCTTGCTGCGTTGAGGCCTATATGGGACGGGCGGGACCAAGGCGCAAGGTTGACTTCCCTCCAAGGCCACGGGAAACCCGAGAAGACCAGAACACGAGCATCCATGCCCTTCGTTATCGATTTTCCGTCCTATCTGCGTCCCGAGATCTTCTCGCTGGAGCTTGGCAGCTTCACCTTCGCCCTGCGCTGGTACGCGCTGGCGTATATCGCCGGCTTCCTGATCGGTTGGCGGCTGATCGTCGCGGCAATGAAGCGCCCGACCCTGTGGCGCCATGACACCGCGCCGATGCAGCCCGCGCAGGTCGAATCGCTGCTGACCTGGATCATCCTCGGCGTGATCCTTGGCGGGCGGCTGGGCTTCGTGCTGTTCTACCAGCCGGATTACTACCTCAGCCACCCGATGCAGATCCTGCAGGTCTGGGAGGGCGGCATGTCCTTCCACGGCGGCCTTGCGGGGGCAACCGTCGCGGGCTTCCTCTTCGCGTGGAAGAACGGCATCCCGGCCTCGGCGGTGGGCGACAGCATGGCGATGGTGATCCCGGTGGGCCTCGGCCTCGGGCGGATCTCGAACTTCATCAACGCCGAGCTGTGGGGCCATCCGACCACCTTGCCCTGGGGGGTGATCTTCCCGGGTTCGGGCGGTGTCTGCCCGCCGAACTGGGCCTATGAATGCGCCCGCCATCCCACGCAGCTGTACGAGGCCGGGATGGAAGGCCTGCTGCTGGGGCTGGTGATCTGGTTCCTCGTGACCCGCCGCGGTGCGCTGAAGGCCCCGTGGCTGATCACCGGTGTGTTCCTCGCGCTCTACGGCCTTGCGCGCATCACTGTCGAGTTCTGGCGCATGCCGGACGATCAGTTCCTTGCGCGCGACCCCTCGGGCTATGTGATCCGGCTGGGGGACATGGGCCTGACCATGGGCCAGACGCTGAGCGTGCCGATGGTGCTGATCGGGCTGGGCCTGATCCTGTGGTCGCGCCGAGCCCGTCAGGCGGCTGCATGACCGAGCTTGCGGCGATCCTGAAGCGGCGCATTGCCGCCACCGGGCCGATCACGCTGGCCGATTACATGGCCGAATGCCTGCTCAATCCCGCGCATGGCTATTACGCCACAAGGGACCCCTTGGGCGCCAAGGGCGATTTCACCACCGCGCCCGAGATCAGCCAGATGTTCGGTGAGCTCATCGGGCTGTCGCTGGCGCAGTCCTGGCTGGATCAGGGCGCACCCGAGGGCCTGCTGGTCGAGGCCGGCCCCGGTCGCGGCACGCTGATGGCCGATATCTGGCGCGCCACCAAGGGCGTGCCGGGCTTCCATCAGCGGATGCGGATCGTGCTGGTCGAGGCCTCGCCGGTCCTGCGCGGGGTGCAGGCCGAGCGTCTGACCGGGGCGCCTGTGGAATGGCTGGATCACCTCGATCAGCTGCCCGAGGCGCCGGTCTGGTTCGTCGCCAATGAATTCTTCGACGCCCTGCCAATCCGCCAGTTCCAGCGCGACGGCGCGGGCTGGCGCGAGGTCGTCGTCGGGCTGGAGGGCGAGGCGCTGAAACCCGGCCTCAGCCCCCGCGCGGTGCTGGCCGAGCTGGAGCACCGGCTGGCCGACACGCACGATGGCGATTTGGTCGAACTCTGCCCCGCCGCCCGCCCGGCGATGGAGGCCGTCGCAGGCCGCATCGCCCGGCATGGCGGGGCGGCGATTATCGTCGATTACGGCGACTGGCGCTCGAAGGGGGATACTTTTCAGGCGATGGAGGATCATGCCTTCGCCGATCCCTTCGCCCATCCCGGCCGCGCCGATCTGACCGCGCATGTGGATTTCGAGGGGCTGGCCCGTTACGCTGCCCCCCTGACGGCCAGCGGGCTGACCCCGCAGGGCCTGCTTCTGCAGGCGCTGGGCATCGAGGGGCGGGCCTCTCGGCTGGCACAATCCATGCACGGCGAGGCCCTTCGCCAGCATCTGGCCGCGTTTCGCCGCTTGACCGATGCGCAGGAAATGGGAACGTTGTTCAAGGCGCTCGCGCTGGCCCAAGCGGGCGCGCCGTTGCCGCCGGGGTTCTTCCCGGCGCAGGCTCACGAGGCTGCCGGATGACCTTGCAAATCCTCACTTCGGACCTGTTGTCCGACGCCCGTCACGGGTTCTTCACCCGGCGCGGCGGGGCGTCCTCGGGCGTGTTCGCGGGGCTGAACTGCGGCGCGGGGTCCTCGGATCTGAGCGACGTGGTGGCGATCAACCGGGGCCGCGTGGCCAGCGCCATGCAGGTCCCGCCCGAGGGGTTGATCGGCGTCCATCAGGTGCATTCCGCCGATGTCGTGACCGTCAGCGCGCCGGGCGCGCAGGGCAAGGCCGACGCCATGGTCACCGACCGTCCGGGCCTTGCGTTGTCGATCCTGACCGCCGATTGCATGCCGGTGCTTCTGCACGACCCTGAGGCCGGGGTAATCGGCGCGGTCCATGCCGGCTGGAAAGGCGCGCTGGGCGGCATCCTCGAGCGGACGCTTGAGGCGATGGAGGATCTGGGCGCGGATCGCAGCGATATCCTTGCGGCCATTGGCCCCTGCATCAGCCAATCGGCCTACGAGGTCGGGCCCGAGTTTCTGGATGCTTTCGTGACGGAAGATCCTGAATTCGAATGGTTCTTCGCCAATGGTGAGGGCGACCGCTACCTGTTTGACCTGCCGGGTTTCGGCCTGAAGCAGCTGCGCGATGCCGGCGTGGCCGAGGCCGAATGGATCCGCCATTGCACCTACCACAGCCCCGAGATGTTCTATTCCTACCGTCGCTCGGTGCACCAGCAAGAGGCCGATTACGGTCGGCTGATCTCGGCCATTCGGCTGTAGGCTGTTTCCGGTTCGGAAAAGATCCTCGGCAGCGCCCCGATTTGGCCCCAATCCGGCGTCAGAATGATCCGCAGGAAGGCGCCTTCGGGCGCGCGCAGGCAAGGATCGTTCCGATGGCAAAATCGTCCCGCTGGATGCAATGGGTAATCGCGGAAAGCGCGTCGGCGCGGGTGCCGTTGCCGTGGGTTTTGCGCCGCCGTCTGCGTCTGCGTCGCGCGGCGATGGAGGCCCGCAAATCGGCCTCGGCCTGACCGTCAAAGCGCGCGGCGGGCCGCCATGGCCGCCGCGATCGTCCCGTCGTCGAGGTAATCCAGCTCCCCGCCCATCGGCAGACCCCGGGCCAGCGCGCTGACGCTGACGCCTGTCGGGGCCAGTGTCTCGGCGATGTAATGGGCGGTGGTCTGACCCTCGACCGTGGCGTTCAGGGCCAAGATCACCTCGCGCAGGTTCTCCGCCTTGATCCGTTCCACAAGTTGCGGAATGCGCAGGTTTTCAGGGCCTATCGATTCCAAAGCCGAAAGAGTGCCGCCCAGCACATGGTAGCGGCCCTTGAAGCCCCCGGCCCGTTCCAGTGCCCAGAGGTCCGAGACATCCTCGACCACGCAGAGCGTGCCGGTGGCGCGCTTTTCGTCGGCGCAGATCGGGCAGATTTCCTCGTCCGAGATGTTGCCGCAGACCCGGCAATCGCGCGCCGTCTGGGCGACGCGGGCCAGGGCCTGCGACAGGGGCTCCATGACCATCCCGCGCTTTTTCAGCATGTGCAGGACGGCCCGGCGTGCCGAGCGCGGCCCGAGACCCGGCAGTCGCGCCATCAGCGCGATGAGCGCCTCGATCTCGCCGGCCGCGCGGGCCATGTCACATCCCCGGCAGGTTCATGTCGCGGGGCAGGCCCAGCGATTCGGCCAGATTGCCCATCTCCCATTTGGTGCGCTCCTGCGCGCGGGACTGGACATCCTTGATCGCGGCGAGGATCAGGTCCTCGACGACTTCCTTGTCCTCGGCCTTGAAGATCGACGGGTCGATGGACAGGCCCTTCAGGACGCCCTTGGCATTCGCGGTCGCCTTGACCATGCCCGCGCCGGATTCCCCTTCGACAAGGATCTCGTCGAGCTGGGTCTGCAGAAGTGCCATCTTCTCCTGCATCTCCTGCGCGGCTTTCATCATCTTGCCCATGTCGCCCAGACCGGCGAGGCCGCCCAATCCCTTCAGCATGTCAATGCTCCCGTGTTCGTCAGTTGTTCGAAAGATAGGGGCCCGCGCGCGCCATCGCAAGGCGGGCGGCCCCGGACATCCCGGTCAATCCTTGCCGATCAATCCTCGAAGGGATCCCATTCGTCCTCGACCTCTTGCAGGGCGGCTTCGGCCACGTCCTGCACGGTCTCCACCGGTGCGTTGAAGGCGGTGATCTTGGCCTTGGGGAAGGCGTCGAAGATCGCCTTGATCAACGGGTCTTCCATGGCCTTGGCGTTACGCTCGGCCTCGATGGCGGCGTTGACCTCGGCGATGGTCTGCCCGCCGCCCTGTGCGATGGAGACGCCCCAGCGGGTGCCGGTCCATTGCTGCAGCTTGCCCGCCAGACGCGCGGCGAAGTCTGCCGAGGCTTTGGGCGTGGGTTCGAACTCGATCCGCCCCGGCGAGTAGCGCACGAGGCGCAGGCAGGTCTCGACCTCGGTCAAAAGCCGGATGTCGCGCCGGTCGCGGATCAGGGTCACGACGCTCTCGAAGGTCGCATATTGCGCCAGCGCGTGGAGGTCGCCGGCCAGCGCGGCCTGCGCCCCGCCGCCGCCGCCCGAGGGCATCACGCTGCGCCCCATCGCCATCGCGCCATTGCCGCGCTGCATGGGCGCGCCGCCACCACCGCCGCCCGGCGAGGGGGGCGGGGGGCTGTCCTGCAGCCGCTTGATCAGTTCGTCCGGCGTCGGCAGCTCGGCGACATGGGTCATGCGGATGACGGCCATCTCGGCGGCCATCATGGCGTTGGGGGCTTGGCTGACCTCTTCCAGAGCCTTCAGCAGCATCTGCCACATCCGCGCGAGGATGCGCAGGTCCAGCCTTTGCGCCAGATCGGTGCCGCGCTGACGCTCGTCAGGGCTGACGGTCGGGTCCTCGGCCGCGCCGGGCGTCACCTTGATGACGCTGACCCAATGGGTGATCTCGGCCAGATCGCGCAGGACGGCGACCGGATCCGCGCCATCGGCATATTGCCCGGCGAGTTCCTCCAACGCGCCGGCGGCATCGCCCCGCAGCACGGCCTCGAACAGGTCCATCACCCGGCCCCGGTCGGCCAGGCCCAGCATCGCCCGAACCTGATCGGCGGAGGTCTCGCCGGCGCCGTGGCTGATCGCCTGATCCAAGAGCGACATCGCGTCCCGCACCGAGCCCTCGGCCGCGCGCGCGATCAGCGCCAGCGCATCGGGGGCGACTTGGGCGTCTTCCTTGCCGGCGACCTTGGCGAGGTGCTCGATCATCACCTCGGGCTCGATCCGCCGCAGGTCAAAGCGCTGACAGCGCGAGAGCACGGTGACCGGCACCTTGCGGATCTCGGTCGTGGCGAAGATGAATTTCACATGCGCGGGCGGCTCTTCCAGCGTCTTGAGCAGAGCGTTGAAGGCGCTGTTCGAGAGCATGTGCACTTCGTCGATGATGTAGATCTTGTAGCGCGCCGAGGCCGCCCGATAGGCCACGGAATCGATGATCTCGCGGATGTCGCCGACGCCGGTGCGGCTGGCGGCGTCCATCTCCATGACGTCGACATGGCGGCCTTCGGTGATCGCGCGGCAGGCCTCGCAGACGCCGCAGGGCTCTGTTGTCGGACCACCCGTGCCATCGGGGCCGGTGCAGTTGAGGCCCTTGGCAATGATCCGCGCCGTGGTCGTCTTGCCGGTCCCACGGATGCCGGTCATCACGAAAGCATGGTGGATGCGGTCGGCGGCGAAAGCGTTCTTCAGCGTGCGCACCATCGCCTCCTGCCCGATCAGGTCGGCGAAGGTCTCGGGGCGGTATTTGCGGGCAAGAACCTGATAGGTCTGGGTCATGGCGTCACTCCAGCCGCGACCCTACCGAGTGCGGGGCCGGGATGCCAGTCGGAAACCAGACAAGAACGCCCCCGGCAGACAGCCGAGGGCGGAAGATTGTGCCGGCTTGAGGTTCGTCAGTCTGACATGCCGGGATGACCCGTAATCATAGGGGCGGTCTCGGTGGCCGGCTCAGTGGCCGCATTGGTCAGGGCGGTTGCCGATTGGCCGACCGTCGCCTCGACCCGGACGTTGCAACCTTGGATGCCCCAATAGTTGCGGATGATCAGTTCCAGATACAGAGCCTGCGCATTGGCCAGCGAGGCGCCCCTGGGATATGTCACACTGCGCCGGACGACGCGAATGCGCGGGCTGACCCCGTAATCCGAGATGTTCCCGTCGAAGACAGCTTGCCCGGTGACGTTCACGAACCGGCTCGATGGATTGAAGCGGCCACGACGGCTGAAGCGCGCGACCCCATCGGTGAACACCAGCGAGATGGCGCTGGTGCGTCCATTCAGCTCGCTGGGCAGATAGTCCATCGTAAAGCTGGTATACCGCGAGGTGATGGACGAATTGTCCGGGGCGCAGGCTTGTGTGTATTGCGTGATAACGCCGCCGCCGACAAACGATGTCGCATGAACGCTTGCGGGAAGAAGTATGCCGGCAAACAACGTCGCCGCGACCTTCATGAGAGTTTTTCTGAACATTGGTGATCCTGATACTAAAGAACGCAGAGATTATTCGGTGTAGCCGAAGACAAGGCTGGCAAAGGCCGAGCATCCCGGCAGATAATCGAAATTCTCGATCATGGCGTTCAGCGCGATGCGCGTCCTGTCATTGTTCAGGAAGTTTGGTGTCTCAAGCAGGTAGATCCGCGGGATGGCCGTGTTGCCGGATGGCAGGTAGGTGAAGCCCGCGCCCGAACCAACCCAAGCAACAGCGTCTGCGTCGACCCATTCGCCTTCAGGCAAGCCGCCCACAGCGTCGAAGAAGCTCAGGTGATACGCATAGGTGCCTGCGAAGATATTGATGCGCAGGGTGGAGCCATTCGTGCCGACGCCAGCGGGTCGAACGCGCGCGGTCAGGCGCACGATGTCGTCCGAATTCCAGCCGTAATCGGAACAGCCCTCGAAACCGGTCATGAAACCGCCGCCTCGCATATGAGCTTGCGCGGCGGCGATTGTCGGGATTGTGAAAAGAGAAAGAAAGACGGCGATAAATAGCGGCCGAAATCGCATTGCGAAAACTCCTTGAACCAGTACGCCGGATCAAGGTGGATCATCGCTGATGATTCTGTCAATAAACGACAGCCGGTCCAATCCTGTTCAGGGATGCAGAGCGTTCTTCTTTTCAGCGTTCAACTTTCAAGACGATCTTGCCGATATGCCCTGAACTCTCCATCCGTGCATGGGCTGCCGCTGCTTCGGCCAGAGGGTATTCGCTGTCGATGACCGGTGCGATCCGGCCCGAGGCCAGCAATGGCCAGACGTCTTGCTCCAGCGCTTCGGCGATCTTTGCCTTGGCGGCCACGCTCTGTGGGCGCAGGGTCGAGCCGGTGATCGTCAGCCGACGCATCATCACCTGCGCGAAGTTCAGCTCGATCTTCGGGCCCTGCAGGAAGGCGATCTGCACAAGGCGACCGTCATCGGCCAAGGCCTTCACGTTGCGCGGCAGGTAATCGCCGCCGACCATGTCGAGGATCAGGTTCGCCCCGCCCTCGGCCTGCATCACCGCAACGAAATCATTGGTCCGGTAGTTGATCGCCGCCTCGGCGCCGAGGTCGACGCAGGCCTCGCATTTATCGTCCGAGCCGGCGGTGGCGAAGACGCGTGCGCCAAAGGCGGACGCCAGCTGGATCGCCGTCGTGCCGATCCCCGAGGAGCCACCGTGCACGAGGAAGCGCTCGCCCGCCTTCAAGCCGCCGCGCTGGAAGACGTTGGAATAGACGGTGAAGAAGGTCTCGGGCAGGCAGGCGGCCGCGCGAAGGTCGAGGCCCTCCGGCACCGGCAGGGCATGGGCGGCGGGGGTGGTGACGTATTCGGCATAGCCGCCGCCGGGGAGGAGCGCGCAGACCTTGTCGCCGATTTTCCAGCGGGTGACGCCAGCGCCCACTTCCACCACGGTGCCCGAACATTCGAGGCCAGGCAGATCCGAGGCGCCGGGCGGCGGCGCGTAATTGCCCGCGCGCTGCAGGGCGTCGGGGCGGTTTACGCCGGCATAGGCCACGCGGATGACGATCTCGTCCGCGCCGGGCACGGGCACGCCGCGCTCGGCGGTGACCAGCACCTCGGGCCCGCCGGGCTCGGAGATCTCGATCACGCGCATGGTATGGTGCTTGGGCATCCTGGCCTCCGATCCTTGAGTCGCCGGCAGCTTACCGAAGGCGCAAGGGGACGGAAATGGGGCAGGGAACGGTGGGGTGAAACCCCACCCTACGCCGGCGCGCCCAACCCGTAGGGTGGGATTTCATCCCACCGCTGCGCAGCCCTCAGGCCGAATGCGCCCAGTCCCAGTAGAGGCGCCGGACCCGGTCACCCACGGGCGTCTGGGCGAAGCGCTTCTCTTCGAACGCCGCCACGGGCATCACCTTGGCGATGTTCCCGGTGACGAAAATCTCGTCGGCTTCGTGGAAATCCTCGATCCGCAGCGCGCATTCCACCACCTCGATCCCGTCCGCGCGCATCAGCCCGATTACCCGCTGCCGGGTCAGGCCATTGAGGAACATCCCGTTCGGCACCGGGGTAAACACCACCCCATCGCGCAGCATGAACACGTTGGTCGAGGCCGTCTCGGCCACATTCCCCTCGACGTCCCGCGACAGCGCGTTCGAGAAGCCGCGCTTGCGTGCCTCGGCCATGATCCGCCCGTTGTTGGCATAGAGCGAGGCCGCCTTGGCCTCGGTCAGCGCCATGTCGGGCCGGGGACGCACATAGGGCGAGACGGTGAGGGTGAAGGCCCCCGGCTGCGGCATCGGCATGGCCTCAATGCACAGGGCCCAGCCGGTGGAGTCCGGCACCAGATCGATCACGCCGGGCGTCGATTCCGTCGCCCACATCATCGGCCGCAGATAGAGCTCGGCCTCTGGGGCGAACATCTTGCAGCCCTCCTCGAGCAGCCCCTGGATCGTCTCGCCATCGACGGGTGCGATCATCCCCATGGCCTCGGCCGAGCGGATCAGTCGGGCCGAATGCAGGTCCAGATCCGGTCGCACGCCCTCGAACTGCCGCGCGCCGTCGAACACGCCCGAACCCAGCCAGGCCGCATGGTCCCCGGCGCGGATCACGGGGACATTGCCCTCATGCCAACGGCCTTCGAAATAGGTGGCGATCTGGGTGCTGACGGCCATGACGGTTCCTCCTCAGGGTTGAGGATCCGTAGCGCCGTCCGGAAAATCGGTCAAGTCATCGCGAAATAAAATTGCGCCACCGCGCAATATCGTTTCGCGCTTACTGTCAGCCCTGCCAGCGCCCGGGCATCGGCCCGGCGCCTTGCGGCTTGCGGATCGATTCGAGCAGGCGGAACGGCAGGCCTAGCACCGGGGTCAGCACCGGCGAGGCCTTGATCCGCGCCTTGGTCTGCTCGAACTGCATGACATTCTCGATCCGCCGGTCGAGGAAGGCCCAAGTATCCGCGTAGCCCTCGCTCTCGTCGCCGAGCCAGAACAGCACGGTTGCCGAATGCACCGCCGAGAGGATCGCGCGCTTGGAGTACCAATTGCCGTCCTCACTGGTGTCGCCCAGTGCATTCCAGATCGCGTCGGCGGTCGACCAGACGGCGCGGGCCGCTTCGGGTGCGTTCTGGGGCAGGGCCAGCAAGGTGGTGCCCCGGCGCACGGCCTCGCGGTCGGCGCCCTCCAGCCGCAGCCGGACGGCCAGCGCGACTTTCTCGCGGAATTTCAGGGCGGTGAGGTCGCGCTGCGCCAGTTCCTCCAGCATGCGCGCGTCGCCGCGGCGGTGATAGGCCAGCGCCATGTCCAGCCCGGCCCGGGGGTACAGGACGCGCGCCAGATCCAGCGACAGGCCGGTGTCCTGCGCGGCAGCGGCCAGCGTCGCCTCCGACCAGCCGTCAAAGGCGACATGGGTCAGGGCGGCATCGAGCAGCCGGTCGGCCGCCGAGGGGGCGGACGCGGAGGGCGCGGCGTCGGTCGGGATCGGGGCGTCGGCGTTTGCGGTCATGGCGGGGCCTCGCGGTGCAGCGTTTCCCCAGATGTAGGGCGCGGCGGGGGGGGGGCCAAGGCAAAACGGCCGGTCTGCGGCTGCTCGACCGGGGATGCGGCGAAAAGTGGCAGGGTTTCGGGCCAAGCGACGCAAGGAATCGCCACGCAGTGATGGACAGGCCGCCCAACCTCTGCTAAGCGGGCGCTTCCTGCACTTCCAGTCACTCTAACTTAGAAAGGTGGTGAAAACCACATGCAGGTATCGGTTCGCGACAACAACGTCGAACAGGCTCTCCGCGCCCTGAAGAAAAAACTTCAGCGTGAAGGTGTCTTCCGCGAAATGAAGCTCAAGCAGCATTTCGAGAAGCCCTCGGTCAAGAAAGCCCGTGAGCAGGCTGAAGCTATCCGTCGTGCGCGCAAGCTGGCGCGCAAGAAGGCACAGCGCGAAGGCATGCTCTGAACCGTTTCGCCAGCAATGGCGACGGAAAAGAACCCCCGGTCCGCAAGGATCGGGGGTTTCTTCATGCCCGGATCAAGGGCGCGGCGGGGCCTCCAGTTGCGAGGCGTTCGCGGCTGGATTTTCCATATTTGCGAATGACTTGCAGGAGGGGCTTCGGGGCTTGACCCACCCCTGCCGCCGCCCTATCTGCCCCCGCATCGGGGAGTAGCAGCCGCCAGCCCGGGCGGAGACAGGTCAACATCCTCGCGGGGGCATCCGCGTGGCCTGCCTGATCCCATCAGGATCTTGCGAGACCGATCCACGCAACAGCGGCGTGCGGACCCTGCGGGCGGGGTCTGCGGATGACGTCTGGATCAGCCCCGAGGAAGACCCCATGTCCCCGATCTCGATCGGCGTTCTCGCCGTCTCCATGTCCGTTGACGCCTTCATCGCCTCGCTGGGGAAGGGGGCCTCGTCCCCCCGGCCCTCGTGGGGGACCGCCCTGCGCACCGGCGCCATCTTCGGTGTGATCGAGGCGCTGACGCCGTTGATCGGTTGGGCAGCGGGCATCGCTGCCAGTCAGGCTATCGTCGCCATCGACCACTGGATCGCCTTCGCGCTGCTGGCAGGGGTTGGGCTGCACATGGTGCTGCAGGCGTGGCGCGCGGGCGACGCCCCGGCGAGCGGGCAGGCGACCCTCGCGGCGACGGTGATCACCGCGATCGGTACGTCGCTTGATGCGATGGCCGTCGGTGTGTCGCTGGCCTTTCTGGATGTGAACATCGTCGTCATCGCCCTGGCCATCGGGCTGGCGACGATGGTCATGAGCTCCACCGGGGTTCTGGCCGGGCGCTTCCTCGGGCGGCGCTTCGGGCGCTGGGCAGAGACCTTGGGCGGGATCGCGCTGTTCGGGCTGGGCGCGATGATCCTTGTCGAGCATCTGGGGGCGGCCTGAATGACCCAGACCCTTGGCCAGCCCCTTGGATGTCCGGCGCTTCAGACGTCCAGCGCCGTGGTCTTCACCACCGTGCGCAGCGAGAACGAGCTCTGCATCTGCGCCACGCCCGGCAGCCGGGCGAGGTAACGCCGATGGATGCGGGCGAAATCTTCGGTATCCTCGGCCACCAGTTTCAGCAGGTAATCGGCGCTGCCGGCCATCAAGTGGCACTCCAGCACGTCGGGGATGCGTGCCACGGCCTTCTCGAAGGCGTCGAGCAATTCGTCCGACTGGCCGTTGAGCGTAATCTCGACGAAGACGGTGGTGGGCTTGCCGATGCGCCTTGGGTCGACCAGTGCGACATAGCCGGCGATGTAGCCGTCGCTCTCCAGCCGCTGCACGCGGCGATGGCAGGCGGAAGGGGAGAGGGCGATCCTGTCGGCGAGGTCGGCGTTGGAAATCCGGCCCTCGCGCTGGAGGACCTGCAGGATGCGGCGGTCTGTCGCGTCTAGCTGCATCGCAGCGCAATATTCCCCGGTGTTGGTGACGGTTCCGCGAAGAACCTTGCGCAATATGCCGCAGGCGCGCCGGAGAAATCAAGCACATGCCTTGGGGCGTGCGTCAGACTCCTCGCATCATGCGAACACAGGGAGTTCCGCAATGCTGATCGGCTGTCCCAAGGAAATCAAGCCGCAGGAATTCCGCGTCGGGATCACCCCCGCCGCGGCTCACGAAGCCATCATCGCCGGTCACACGGTGATCATCGAAACGGGCGCCGGTCTTGGCGCCGGGTTCAGTGACGAGGATTACCGCGCGGTCGGCGCCGGGATCGTCGACACCGCTGCCGAGATCTTCGCCACGGCCGAGATGGTGGTGAAAGTGAAAGAACCGCAGGCCGTCGAACGCAAGCAGCTGCGCGAAGGGCAGGTTTTGTTCACCTATCTGCACCTCGCCCCGGACCCCGAGCAGACCCGCGACCTGCTGGACTCGGGCGTGACCGCCATCGCCTATGAGACGGTGACCGACCGCATGGGCGGCCTGCCGCTGTTGGCGCCGATGTCGGAAGTGGCCGGCAAGCTGGCACCTCAGGTCGGAGCCTGGACCCTGCAGAAGGCCAATGGCGGGCGCGGCGTGTTGATGGGCGGCGTGCCGGGTGTGCTACCGGCGAAGGTGGTGGTGATCGGCGGCGGTGTCGTCGGCACTCATGCGGCGAAGGTTGCCGCCGGGATGGGCGCGGATGTGACAGTGCTGGACCGCTCGCTGCCCCGGATGCGCTATCTCGATGACGTCTACGGGCGCGACTTCAAGACGGCGTTCTCTTCGGCCGCGCTGACGGCCGAGCTGGTGGCAGAGGCCGACATGGTGATCGGCGCCGTGCTGATTCCCGGCGCCGCGGCGCCGAAGCTGGTGTCGCGCGCGCAGCTGTCGACGATGAAGCCGGGCGCGGTGTTGGTCGATGTGGCGATCGACCAAGGCGGCTGCTTCGAGACCTCGCGCGCGACGACCCATGCCGACCCGATCTACGAGGTCGATGGCATCCTGCACTATTGCGTGGCGAACATGCCGGGCGCGGTGGCGCGGACCTCGACCCAGGCGCTGGGCAACGCAACGTTGCCGTTCATGATGGCTCTGGCGAACAAGGGCTGGCGGCTGGCCTGTGCCGAGGACGACCACCTGCTGAACGGGCTGAACGTCCACAAGGGCAAGCTGACCTATGCGGCCGTCGGCGCGGCGCTGGGCCTGCCCACGGTCGATCCGCGCGAGGCGATCCGGCTGTGACCAAGGGGCGGGTGAGGGGTTTCGCCCGCGCCCGGCATGCCTCCGGCACGCAGGTCTTGGGCGACTCAAGGGAGGGGGCGCTGCCCCCTCGCCTTCGGCTCACCCCCGGGATATTTGTGGAACGAAGATGCAAAGAGCCGCGGGCCCGGTGGGGCGCGCGGCTCTGTTTGTCTGAACGGGTCAGGGTCAGGCTTCGGCGTTGTAGCGTTGTTCGAGGACGTCGAAGGGGACGCCGGGCTCGTCCTTGGCGCCGCGGATGACCAGCGAGGTCTTCACGCTGGCGACATTCTCGGCGGCGAGCAGATGCTCGGTCAGGAAGTTCTGGAAGCTGGAGAGGTCGGGCGCGACGCATTTCAGGATAAAGTCGATCTCGCCGTTGAGCATGTGGCATTCGCGGACCAGCGACCAGGCCTGGCAGCGTTGCTCGAAGGCGCGCAGATCGGCTTCGTTTTGGCGGTGCAGGCGGACCATGGCGAAGACCTGGACTTCGAAGCCCAACTCGCGCACGTCGACGCGGGCGTGGTAGCCGCGGATGTAGCCGGCTTCTTCCAGCGTGCGGACGCGGCGCAGGCAGGGCGGCGCGGAAATGCCGACGCGCTTGGCCAGTTCCACATTGGTCATGCGCCCGTCGGCCTGCAATTCGGCAAGGATCATGCGGTCGATGGGATCGAGTTTCGCGCCCGGCATGGCGGCAGGTCTCCGTTTGGCTTTGCGCTTATGTAGGCGTGATCGCTCTCATGCGCAATAATCTTTCCTGGTTGGGCAATATCCTTTGCGATTCCGCGTTTCGGGGGCTGAACGGCGCTGGCGGTCCTGTCCGGCTTGCGCAGACTCGTGTCAAAACGGTAGGAGCACTCGACCCGAGGCTGGCCCTCGCCCCCTTGCACGCGGCGCCATCACGATTAGATGCGCAAAGCGGAATACGTATGGAGCCCAGAATGTCCGATCCCAAGAATACCCGTCTTCTGATCATCGGCTCCGGCCCGGCGGGCTATACCGCGGCCGTCTATGCCTCGCGCGCCATGCTGGAGCCGGTTCTGGTGCAGGGCATGCAACCCGGCGGTCAGCTGACGATCACCACCGATGTCGAGAACTGGCCGGGCGATGCCTCGGTCATGGGGCCGGACCTGATGGCGCGGATGGAGGGCCATGCGCGCGAGATGGGTGCCGAGATCATCACCGACATCATCCTGACGCTGGATCTGTCGAAGCGGCCCTTCACCGCGACGGGCGACAGCGGCACCGTCTACACTGCCGATGCGGTGATCCTCGCCACCGGGGCGCAGGCGAAATGGCTGGGGCTGGAGAGCGAGCAGAAGTTTCAGGGCTTCGGCGTCTCGGCTTGCGCGACCTGCGACGGCTTCTTCTATCGTGGCAAGGAGATCGTCGTGGTCGGCGGCGGCAATACCGCTGTGGAAGAGGCGCTGTTCCTGACGAACTTCGCGTCCAAGGTGACGCTGGTCCATCGCCGCGACAGCCTGCGGGCCGAGAAGATCATGCAGGAGCGGCTGTTCAAGCATCCGAAGGTCGAGGTCGTCTGGGACAGCGAGATTGTCGAGGTGCAGGGCACCGACATGCCGCTCGGCGTGACTGGCGCCAAGGTGCGTAACGTAAAGACCGGCGCCGAGACGGTGATCCCCTGTGAGGGCTTCTTCGTCGCCATCGGCCATGCGCCGGCCTCGGAGCTGGTGAAGGACCAGCTGCAGCTGCATTCGGGCAATTACGTCTGGGTCGAGCCGGGTTCGACCCGCACCTCGATCGAGGGTGTCTTCGCGGCGGGTGACCTGACCGACCATACCTATCGGCAAGCGGTGACCTCGGCGGGCATGGGCTGCATGGCGGCGCTGGATGCCGAGCATTGGCTGGCCGCGCAGGAATAAGCGGAAGGGGTTTCTCCCTCATCCGCCGCGCTGACGCGCGGGCTCTTCGGGCGACCGGAGGAAGGGGGGGCGCTGCCCCCCTCTTTGCTGCGCAAATTCACCCCCCGGGATATTTTCGGAGTAAAGATGCGCAGGCTTCAGGTCATTGCGTGCGCCGTTCCGGCCGCATTCATCTTTACTCTCCAAATATCCTCGGGGGTGTCCAGAGGGGGCAGACAGCCCCCTTTGGTGGCCTGACCTTGGCCGTGCGGCTCAGCGGACGAGCAATTCGAGCGGGTCGTAGCTGATCCGCTCACCGCCGAAGGCCACGTCGCTCAGGCTGTCGGGCTTGACGCGCAGCCCGGCCAGTTCCGCGCGCGTGACCCAGCGCTGGCGGTTCACCACGCCCTCGGTATCCAGCCACGCGCCCTTGGGCATCGCCAGCACCGTCGCGCGGAAATAGAGGTCGACCTGATGGAAACCGCTGTCCGGCGCGTGGAACTCGTTGACCAAGCAGGGGGCGCCGACGCGGATGGCGATGCCGGTTTCCTCATGCACCTCGCGGATCAGATTGTCGGGGAGCGAGGCATGACGCTCGACCCCGCCGCCCGGCGCGCACCACAGGTCGCTTTGCTGGCCCGGGTAGGCGTTGACCAGAAGGAGCCGGCCCTCGCGCAGGATCACCGCCCGTACCGCCAACCGCACTGCTCCGCCTCGCGCCATCGTGTCCGCCCTTCTTCCGTCCGCCCGCATTCTCGCGCTTCTGCAAGCCGGTGACGAGGCCTATAGTCGCCCCATGCGTGTTCTTCTTCTTGCCCTGTTCCTGACCCTGCCGCTCAAGGCCCGCGCCGATTGCGTCGTGCTCCTGCATGGGCTCGCGCGGTCCGAGGCCTCGATGCTGGTGCTGCAGGAGGTGCTCAATTACCACGGCTACCGCACCGTCAATGAGACCTATCCCTCGGATACCGCGCCCATCGCCGATCTCGTGGGCTATGTCGGGCGGTCGGCCGCGCAATGCGGCGAGGAGCGGATGCATTTCGTCACCCATTCTTTGGGTGGCATTCTGGTCCGGGCCTGGCTGGCGCAGGGGCATCCGGCCAATCTGGGCCGCGTGGTGATGCTGGCGCCGCCGAACCATGGCTCGGAGATCGTCGATGCGATCCGCCAGAACGACTTCCTCAACGAGGTCGCAACCTTTCTGAACGGCCCCGCCACCACCCAGCTGGGCACCGGGTCCGACAGTTTCGTCGATACCCTGCCGCCGGTGGATTTCGAACTGGGCGTCGTCGCGGGGGATGTGCCGATCAACCCGATCGGCGCGGCGATGATCGCCGGACGCTCGGACGGGACGGTCTCGGTCGACAGCACGCGGGTCGGGGGGATGACCGACCATATCATCATCAATGCCTCGCACACCTTGATCATGATGAACCCGGTCGCCATGGCGGAAGTGCTTGAATTCCTGCGCAATGGCGTGTTCGATCACGCCATTACCCTGCCGTCGGCCCTGCGCAAGCTGGCCGATCGCTGAGATCCCGGAGAAAGCCCGATGACGATCCGAGTGGCCATGTGGTCCGGTCCGCGCAACCTGTCCACGGCGATGATGTATGCCTTCGCCGCGAGGGGCGATTGCACGGTCACGGACGAGCCCTTCTATGCCGCCTATCTCGCCGAGACGGGGCTCGAGCATCCGATGCGGGCCGAGGTCATGGCGAGCCAGCCGCAAGATCCGGCGCAGGTGGGGCAGGATCTTCAGGCCGATACCGACCAGCCGATCTGGTACCAAAAGCACATGACCCAGCACATGCTGCCACAGATGCCGCTGGGCTGGATGGACAGCTGCCGCCATGCCTTCCTGATCCGCCATCCGGCCCGCGTCGTCGCCTCCTATGTCAAGAAACGCGAGGCGCCGGTCTTGGCCGATATCGGCTTCACCCAGCAGGTCGAGCTGTTCGACCGGGTGGCGCAGGCCACGGGCAAGGCGCCGCCGGTGGTCGATTCCAACACCATTCGCGCCCGACCGGAGGAGCAGTTGCGCGCCCTCTGTGCCGCGCTGGAGATTCCCTTCACCGAGCGCATGTTGCATTGGCAGGCGGGCCCCAAGGCCTATGACGGGGTCTGGGCGCCTGTCTGGTATCACGCGGTGCATGGCTCGACCGGCTTCGACGCCGCCGAGGGGCCGCTGCCTGCGTTGGAGGGCGATTACGCCCGTCTGGCCGAGGCCGCGATGCCGGCCTACGAGGCGATGGTCAAGCACGCGCTCTGACCCCGTGGCCCGTGCCCTGCCACTCGCCATGCCGCGCCCGTCGTGGCAGGATGGTCCCCGACCGGAGGTACCATGACCAACTCTCCCTCCTTTGGCGCGGCCGTCACGGCCATTGCCGAGGCCCTGCCGCTGCGCGCGGCGGGGTTCATCGTCACGCTCTACGGCGATGCCGTGGTGCCGCGGGGGGGCGAGGTCTGGATCGGTACCATCATCGAGACCTGCGGCATGGTCGGCATCTCGGAAACGCTGGTGCGCACTGCCGTCTCGCGTCTGGTGGCGGCGGGGCAGCTTGAGGGGTGGCGGCGCGGGCGGCGCAGTTTCTACCGCCTGACCGAGGCCGCGGGGGCCGAGTTCGATGGGGCCTCGCGGCTGATCTACGGCCCGCCCGAGCCGTTCCGCTGGCGCTTCCTGCATCTGCCGGACGACGGGGCCGAGGCGCGGATGACTCAGTTGGAGCGACAGGGCTATGCCCGGTTGCGCGCCAATCTGGCGGTCGGCCCGGCGCGCGGCGCGGTGCCGAAGGGCCTGCTCGCCTTCGAGGCCGAGCCGGCGGGCGCCTTGCCGCTCTTGCCGGACTTCGCCGCGCAAAGCTGGGATCTGGCCCGGCACGCGAGCGCCTATGAGACCCTGATCGCGCATTTCGCCCCGCTGGAAGGGCAGGGGCCGGACAGCGGGGCCGAAGCACTCGCGGCGCGCTTGCTTCTGGTGCACGCGTGGCGCCAAGCCTTGCTCCACGACCCCCGATTGCCGCCCGAGGCGCTGCCTGCAGACTGGCCCGGCCATGCCGCGCGCGCGCTGTTCCACCGCCTTTACGACGCGCTGGCGCCGCTGGCCGATTCGCATATCGCCGCCCGTTTCGAAGGGGCGGAGGGGCTGCTCGCAGCGGCTCCGACGCCGCGCCCGACGACAGGCCAACACGAGAAAACCGAACCCGCGCAAGGACTTCCGGATGAAGTCCGGCGCATGGGCTGATATGTCACAAAGATGGGCGAGATATTCGTTGATTTGTGACACGTCAGCCCCTATACCATGACCGAGCGGTCAGCGAATTAGGGAGGAGCTGATGTCCGAAGCTTTCATCTGCGATGCGGTGCGCACGCCTATTGGGCGGTACGGCGGGGCTCTGTCCTCGGTCCGCGCGGACGATCTGGCCGCAGCGCCCCTGAAGGCGCTGATGGAGCGCCATCCGGATATGGATTGGTCTGCCATCGACGACGTCATCTACGGCTGCGCCAACCAGGCGGGCGAAGACAACCGCAACGTGGCGCGCATGGCCGTGCTGCTGGCGGGCCTGCCGGTCAACGTGCCGGGCACCACCATCAACCGCCTCTGCGGCTCGGGCATGGATGCCGTGGGGCAGGCCGCCCGTGCGATCCGCGCTGGCGACGCCGACATCATGCTGGCGGGTGGCGTGGAAAGCATGTCGCGTGCGCCCTTCGTGATGCCGAAGGCCGAAAGCGCCTTCTCGCGCGCCAATGCGGTCTATGACACCACCATCGGCTGGCGCTTCGTCAATAAGGCGCTGGACAAGGCCTATGGCACCCATTCGATGCCGCAGACCGCCGACAATGTCGCTGCCGACTGGGGCATCAGCCGCGCCGATCAGGACGCTTTCGCGATCCGCTCACAGCAGGCCTGGGCCCGCGCGCATGAGGCGGGTCTGTTTGCCGACGAGATCGCTTCGGTGGTGATCCCGCAGCGCAAGGGCGATCCCAAGGTCGTCGACACCGACGAACATCCCCGTCCGGACGTGACGCCGGAACAGCTGGCGAAGCTGCGCGGCGTGAATGGGGCGGATCTGACGGTGACGGCGGGCAATGCCTCGGGCGTGAATGACGGCGCTGCCGCAACGATCATCGCCTCGGAAGCCGCCGCCAAGGCGCATGGCCTGACGCCGCGCGCCCGCATCATCGGCATGGCCGCCGCGGGCGTCGAACCCCGCGTGATGGGCGTGGGTCCGGTGCCGGCGGTGAAGAAGTTGATGGCCCGCACTGGCCTCAGCCTCGACCAGATGGATGTGATCGAATTGAATGAGGCCTTCGCAGCCCAGGGCGTCGCGGTTCTGCGCGATCTGGGGATCGAAGACGCCGATCCGCGCGTCAACCCCCAAGGCGGCGCGATTGCCATCGGCCACCCGCTGGGCATGTCCGGCGCACGCCTTGTCGGCACTGCGATGTGGCAGCTGCAACGCTCGGGCGGGCGCTATGCGCTGTGCACGATGTGTGTCGGCGTGGGTCAGGGCATCGCCCTGGTCATGGAACGTATCTGAGAACCTTCAACACGGTCTGAGACGGGAGACGATTGTCATGTACGCACAGATGGTGAAGTCCGAAGCGACGAACGAAGACCCCGAGATGCTGGCCGCCTTTCAGGCCCGCATCGACGCGGGCGAGCGGATCGAGCCCAAGGATTGGATGCCCGAGGGCTATCGCAAGACGCTGATCCGCCAGATCGGCCAGCACGCGCATTCCGAGATCGTTGGCCAGCTGCCCGAGGGCAACTGGATTACCCGCGCCCCCACCTTGGAGCGCAAGGCGATCCTGCTGGCCAAGGTGCAGGATGAGGCCGGGCACGGTCTGTACCTCTATTGCGCCGCCGAAACGCTGGGCGTGACCCGCGACGACCTGACCGAGCAGCTGCTGTCGGGCCGGATGAAATACTCGTCGATCTTCAACTATCCGACGCTGACCTGGGCCGATATCGGCGCCGTGGGCTGGCTGGTCGATGGCGCGGCGATCATGAACCAGGTGCCGCTGCAGCGGACCTCGTTCGGGCCCTATTCCCGCGCGATGATCCGCATCTGCAAGGAAGAGAGCTTCCACCAACGTCAGGGCTACGACCTGATCCGCAAGATGGCCGAGGGCACGGCGGAGCAGAAGGCGATGGCGCAGGATGCACTGAACCGCTTCTGGTATCCCTCGCTGATGATGTTCGGCCCGTCCGACAAGGACTCGGTCCACTCGACCCAGTCGATGGCCTGGCGGATCAAGATCAACACCAATGACGAGCTGCGGCAGAAATTCGTCGACCAGACGGTGCCGCAGGCGAAGTTCCTCGGGCTCACGATCCCCGACGAGAACCTCAAATGGAACGAAGACAAGCAGGGCTGGGATTTCTCGGAACCCGACTGGTCGGAATTCTACGAAGTGCTTAAGGGAAACGGCCCCTGCAACACCGACCGCATCGAGGCGCGCCAGAAGGCCTGGCGCGACGGCGCGTGGTTCCGCGACGGGCTGATGGGCCATGCGAAGAAGGCCGAGGCGCGTCGCAACGCCGGCCGGATCGCCGCGGAATAAGTCGAACGACAGGACCATCCGGCGGAACGCGGGGGCGCTGCCCCCGCACCCCCGGCGTATTTCAAGCAAAGTGAAAGGGCTCTAGCCATGTCCAGCGAATGGCCGCTTTGGGAAGTCTTTATCCGGGGTCAGCATGGCCTCAACCACCGTCATGTCGGCAGCCTGCACGCGCCGGATGCCGAACTGGCGATTCGCCATGCCCGCGACGTCTACACGCGCCGGAATGAGGGCGTGTCGATCTGGGTGGTGCCGTCTGCGCAGATCACCGCCTCGGCGCCGTCCGAGAAGGGTCCGCTGTTCGAGCCGGCGAATGCCAAGGTCTACCGTCACCCGACCTTTTACGACATTCCCGATGAAGTGGGGCATATGTGATGGCCCCGTCATTGTCTGACGTCATGACCCCGGATGCGGCCGCGCTGGCGGCCTCGTCCAAGGGCGAGGGGCGCGCGCCGCTGGAGGCGGGCTCGCCCGAGCACGACCTTTTCACCGGCCTCACAAGGCTTGGCGATACCACGTTGATTCTGGGCCACCGCGTCTCGGAATGGTGCGGGCACGCGCCGGTGTTGGAAGAGGATATCGCGCTGGCCAACATGGCGCTCGATCTGATCGGGCAGACGCAGCTCTGGCTGGGTCTGGCGGGCGAGGTCGAGGGGCGGGGTCGGGATGCCGACGCGCTGGCCTTCCGCCGCGACGGCTGGGACTTTCACAACCTGCTGCTGGTTGAGCGCCCGAACGGCGATTTCGGCACCACGCTGATGCGCCAGTTCCTGTTCGACGCCTGGCATGCGCCGATGCTCAAGGCGCTGGAGGGTTCCTCGGACGCCCGCGTGGCCGAGATCGCCCAGAAGGCCGGCAAGGAAGTCGCCTACCATATCGAACGCTCGGCGGATCTGGTGATCCGTCTCGGCGACGGGACTGAGGAGAGCCACAACCGGATGCAATCCGCGCTGGACGCGCTCTGGGGCTATACCGGCGAGGCCTTCATCGCCGATGCCGTCGACACCCGTCTGGCCGAGGCCGGCATCATGCCCGCGCCCGAAAGCCTGCGTCCGGCCTATGACGAGACGATCAACGCGGTGCTGGCCGAGGCCACGCTGAAGCGCCCTGAGAGCAACTTCGCCCATAAAGGCGGGAAGCAGGGGCGCCACAGCGAGCATATGGGGCACCTGCTGACCCAGATGCAATGGCTGCAGCGCGCCTATCCGGACGCCCGTTGGTAAAATGAAACCGGCGCTGGAACAGGTCTGGTCCTGGCTCGGCGAGGTGCCGGACCCCGAGATCCCGGTGATTTCCCTCACCGACCTCGGGATCATCCGGGATGTCGCCTATGCTGGCGAGACGCTGGTCGTGACGGTCACGCCCACCTATTCGGGCTGCCCCGCCACCAGCGTGATCAATTTCGAAATCGACAAGAAGCTGCGCGAAGAAGGCGTCAGCGACCTGCGGCTTGAGCGGCAACTGACGCCGCCCTGGACCACCGACTGGATCAAGCCTGAGGCCCGCGAGGCGCTGAAGGCCTACGGCATCGCGCCACCGATCGACGGTACCGCCGCCGATGGCGTTCTGGCCGGGCGGATCAGCCGCCTGACCGGGGCGTCCAATCTGGCGGTGGCATGCCCGCGCTGCGGCTCGACCCATACGGAAAAGGTCAGCCAGTTCGGCTCGACCCCCTGCAAGGCGGCGTATCGTTGCCGCGACTGCCTGGAACCTTTCGACTATTTCAAATGCATCTGAGGTGAGGCCATGGCCCGTTTCCTGCCCCTCGACGTCGTCGACGTGAAGAAAGACACCCGTGACGCCGTCGTCGTCACCCTGCGCCCGCGCCCCGAGGATGCCGAGCGCTTCGCCTTCATCCAAGGTCAGTACCTGACCTTCCGCCGCGAATTCGACGGCGAGGAACTGCGCCGGTCCTATTCGATCTGCGCCGGGCTCGATGAGGGGCTGCTGAAGGTCGGCATCAAGCGCGTCGATGGCGGCGCTTTCTCGACTTGGGCGAACGAGAACCTCGCGCCCGGCGAGACGCTGGAAGCCATGCCGCCGATGGGCAATTTTCACACCGCGCTCGATGCCGGGACGGGCAAGCATTACCTCGGGTTCGCCGGCGGATCGGGCATCACCCCGGTGCTGTCGATCCTGAAGACCGTCCTGAAGCGCGAGCCGAAAAGCCGCTTCACGCTGGTCTATGCCAACCGTCAGATCAACTCGATCATGTTCCGCGAGGAACTCGAGGACTTGAAGAATTCCTACCTTGGCCGCCTGTCCGTGGTGCATGTTCTGGAAGCGGAAGGTCAGGAAATCGACCTGTTCACCGGCCGCGTCGATGCCGAGAAAATGTCTGCCCTTTTCACGCATTGGGTCGATCCGGCCTCGGTTTCGACCGCCTTCATCTGCGGGCCTGAGCCGATGATGCTGACCATCGCCGAGAGCCTGCGCCAGCACGGCTTGAAGGACGATCAGATCAAGTTCGAGCTCTTCGCTTCGGGCCAGCCGGGCCGCGCCAAGAAGAAGGCCGCGAGCACCGTGGCTGATGGCGGCGAGGCCTGCGAGGCGACCGTGACGCTGGATGGCGCGACCCGGACCTTCCGCATGCCGAAATCCGGCGAGAGCCTGCTCGACGCGGCGCTCGGCGCCAATCTCGATGCGCCTTACGCTTGCAAGGCCGGGGTCTGCTCGACCTGCCGGGCCAAGGTGCTGGAGGGCGAGGTCGAGATGATGACCAACCACGCGCTCGAGGATTACGAGGTGCGGCAGGGCTATGTGCTGACCTGCCAATGCTACCCGCTCAGCGACAAGGTCGTCGTGAGCTACGACCAATAAGGCCATTCGGGGCCAAGTTCTTCGGGGGGAGGAGAGACCCATGACCGACGAGATGTCCATCGACGACTACCTCGCCCATGGCGGCAAGCTGACCTCGCCGGGCAATGTGCCGGCGCGCTACCGGGGCGAGCTGATGCGCCTCATGGCCAGCTTCGTCGACAGCGAATTGGCGGCCTCGGCGGGCTTTGCCGACACGATCAACGACGCGCCCGGCATCCGCAGCCGCATCGCCGCCGCCCGCATCACGCTGGAGAAGGCCGACCATGCCCAGCGCGTGCTGGCGATCATGGGCGATTTCGGCGTCGATACCGAACGCTACGAGGACGTCCACCCCTGGGCCGCCCGCCTGCCCCGCGACGCCGATATCGGCGCGACGCGGCAGGAGGGGGACATGCGCCTCTCGGTCTTCCACTACCCGTTGCAGGGTTGGGTCGATGCCGTGGTGATGAACGTGCTGCAGGGCCTCGCCGCCAAGGTGCAGCTGGCCGAGTTGGGGCAGGTCTCGTACCAGCCGCTGGCCGAGGTGTTCCGCGCCATCGCGCCCGTCGAGGCCCGCCATTCCGAGCTGGGGATCGAGGGCCTCGCCCAGATCGCCGGCACCGAGGAGGGCCGCGCCCGTGCCGAGGCCTCGCTCGCCTATTGGCGGCCGCGGGTTGCCACGGGCTTCGGCTCCGAAGCCTCGTCCCGTTTCGAGCGGCTGAAGCGGTTGGGCCTGCGCCACCGCCCCAATGCCGACCTCAAGGCCGAATGGGAGGCTGCCGTCGCCGCCACCCTGGCCGACCTCTCTCTCTGAAAGGATTCGCGATGACGGATCAGACCCCCAATCGGCTGAAAAGCTACATCTGCGGTGAATGGAAGGCCGGGTCGCGGGACGGCCAGCTTCTGAAGGACGCCGGCACCGGTGCACCGGTGGCGATGATCGACGCCTCCGGGATCGATATGGCCGAGGCGCTGGACTATGGCCGCCGCTCGGGCAAGGCCTTGCGCGCGATGACCTTCCACCAGCGCGCCGAGATGCTGAAGGCGCTGGGCAAGGCCCTGACCGCGCAGAAGGACGAATTCCACGCTCTGTCCTTGGCCACCGGCGCCACCCCGCGCGATGGCATGGTCGATATCGAGGGCGGCTTCCACACGCTGTTCAGCTACTCGGGTCAGGGCCGGCGCGAGCTGCCCAACTCCCGCACGCTGGTCGAGGGTAATGTCGAGGCGCTGTCCAAGGACGGCTCGTTCAGCGCGCAGCATATCCTGTCGCCGCTGCAGGGGGTCGCGGTGCATATCAACGCCTTCAACTTCCCGGTCTGGGGGATGCTGGAGAAGCTCTCGCCCACGCTGCTGGCCGGCATGCCCGCGATCATCAAGCCCGCCTCGCAGACCGCCTATCTGACCGAACTGGTGGTGCGCCGGATCATCGAAAGCGGCATCCTGCCCGAGGGCACGCTGCAGCTGATCTCGGGCTCAACGGGCGACCTTCTGGACCATGTGACCGGGCAGGACGTGGTGACCTTCACGGGCTCGGCCAACACTGGGCGGATGCTGCGCCAGTCGCCTGCCATCGTCGAGAATTCGGTGCGCTTCACGATGGAGGCGGACAGCCTCAATTCCTCGATCCTCGGGCCAGATGCGGTCGCCGGGACGCCGGAATTCGACCTCTTCGTCAAGGAGGTGGTGCGCGAGATGACGGTGAAGGCCGGGCAGAAATGCACCGCCATCCGCCGCGTCATGGTGCCCCGCGCGCAAGTGCAGGCGGTGACCGAGGCGCTGTCGGCGGCGCTGGCGAAGATGGGCGTCGGCCTGCCCGGTGACGAGGCGACCCGCATGGGGGCGCTTGCCTCGATGGCGCAGCGCGACGAGGTCCGCGCGCGGATCCGCGACCTGCAGGCGGATGGCGAGCTCGTCATCGGCAACCCGGACGAGGTCCGCGTGACCTCGGGCGATGCCGAGGCGGGCGCCTTCCTGAATCCGGTGGTTCTGTATTGCGACAAGCCGGGCAGCGCCTCAGCGGTGCATGACGTCGAGGCCTTCGGCCCGGTCTCGACGCTCATGCCCTACGACGATCTCGAGGAAGCCGTGGCGCTGACCCAGCGTGGCAAGGGCTCGCTGGCGGCGTCGGTCTTCACTGATTCCCCCGAGGTCGCCGAAGCCGCCGTCATCGGCATGGCCCCCTTCCACGGGCGCATCCTGCTGGGCAACCGCGCCTCGGCCAAATCCTCGACCGGCCATGGCGCTCCGCTGCCGAACCTCGTGCACGGCGGTCCCGGCCGTGCGGGCGGTGGCGAGGAGATGGGCGGCATCCGCGGCGTGAAGCACTTCATGCAGCGCACCGCCGTCCAAGGAACGCCGAAGCTGCTGTCCGCCGTCACCGGCCGCTGGATCGACGGCGCGCCGACCCGTGACGACATCCACCCGTTCCGCAAATCGTTGGCCGAGCTGAAGGTCGGCGATCAGGTGGTGACCGCCACGCGCGAAGTGACGCTGGCGGATATCGAGCATTTCGCCAATTTCACCGGCGACACCTTCTACGCCCATATGGACGAGGAAGCCGCGAAGGCGAACCCGTTCTTCGACGGCCGGGTGGCGCATGGCTACCTGATCGTCAGCTTCGCCGCGGGCCTGTTCGTGCAGCCCGATCCCGGTCCGGTTCTGGCGAACTATGGCGTCGACAATCTGCGCTTCTTGACGCCGGTCAATCCCGGTGACGTGCTGGGCGTGCGGCTGACCTGCAAGGAGATCAACCCGCGCGAAAACGCCGAGCATGGCGAGGTGCGTTGGGATTGCCGGGTGACCAAGCAGGACGGCGAGACGGTCGCACAATATGACGTGCTGACCATGGTCGCGAAGGTCTGGCCGCAGTAACCGCTCCGGCTCCGGAAATGGAGAACGCGCGCCTTCGGGTGCGCGTTTTTTTTGAGTATTTGCAACAAGGTGAGAGGGGCGCGGTCAGCCGCTGGCCCGGCGGGTCGACATTAGCAGATGCGTCTCGGATTGGGTGACGGCATCGAGGCGGCGGATGCGGGCGAGCGTGTCGTCGAGATGCGTCAGGCTGTCCGTTGCCAGCTCCACGATCACGTCCCAGCGGCCGGTCGTCGAATGCACGGCCTGCACCGCGGGGAGGGTCAGCATGCGGCCCACGGCGCGGTCGGTGCCGGTCCCCTCGATCGCCACCATCATCAGCGCGCGCACCGGGCTCTCCGCCAGATCGGCGCGGGTGAGGGCGGTGAAGCCCTGGATCTCGCCCGTCTCCGTCAGCCGGTTCAGCCGCGCGCGCACGGTATTGCGGCTGAGGTCGAGATCCTGCGCCAGCTGCGCCAGCCCGGCGCGGCCGTCGCGCTTGAGGGCGGCGATGAGGCGGAGGTCGGTCTCGTCGAGCATGGCGTTTCGGCAATCCACTCTGTGCGTTTTGCGCAATCAACTGCCCGAAACGGGCAAGGCGTCAAGTGGTAACGTCATGCGGCTGCGCTACACTCAGGCGCGAACAGGAAAGGAGCCCCCGATGCCGCAGACCCATTGCCTTCTGATCGGTGCGCCGGTCGATTCCGGCCAGCGCCGCCCCGGTTGCCTCATGGGCCCGGCCGCCTATCGCACCGCCGGGCTGGCCAATGCCTTGGAATCGCTGGGGCATCGGGTGAGCGATCTGGGCGATGCGACCTGCGATCCGGTCGAGGCCACGGTCGCCAACCCCGCCGTCCATCACCTGCCCGAGACGCTGGGCTGGACCGCGGCGCTGGCCGAGGCGGGCGAGGCGGCGATGGATCAGGGCATGCCGATCTTCCTCGGCGGCGACCATTCGCTGGCTCTGGGCTCGGTCGCCGGGGTTGCGGCGGCGGCGAAGAAGGCGGGGCGTCCGCTCTTCGTGCTGTGGCTCGATGCCCATAGCGATTTCCACACGCCGCTGACCACGGAATCGGGCAATCTGCACGGCACCCCGGTCGCCTATCTGGCCGGTCGCGAGTTTCCCGCCTTCCCGCCCTTCCCGAACCCCGTGCCGCCGCAGAATATCTGCCTCTTCGGCATCCGCTCGGTCGATCCGGCTGAGCATGCGGCGCTTCTGGACCATGAGATCGCCATCAACGACATGCGCGTTCTCGATGAGCGCGGCGTCGTGGCGCCCCTGCGCGAGTTCCTTGAGGCTGTCGAGGAAGCGACCGGCATGCTGCATGTGTCGCTCGACGTGGATTTCCTCGCCCCCGCCGTCGCGCCCGCCGTGGGCACGACCGTGCCGGGCGGCGCCACCTTCCGCGAGGCGCATCTGGTGATGGAGATGCTGCATGAGAGCGAACTCGTCACCTCGCTGGACCTTGTGGAGCTGAACCCGTTCCTCGATGAGCGCGGGCGCACCGCGCATCTAATGGTGGATCTGGTGGCCTCGTTGATGGGCAAGAAGGTCTTCGACCGGCCCACGCGCGCCTTTCGGGGGCAAGCATGATGCGTGACCTTCCCCAACCCTCGGCCCAGGCTCTGGTGCCCTTCGTCTCGGTCGCCGAGATGATGGCGATCATCCACCGCATCGGTCTGGAAGAGGCCCTCAAGGACCTGACTGACCGGATCGAGGCCGATTTCCGCCGCTGGCCGGTCTTCGACAAGACCCCGCGCGTCGCCTCGCATTCCGAGATCGGGGTGATCGAGCTGATGCCGACCTCGGACGGCCAGCGCTATGCCTTCAAATATGTGAACGGCCATCCCGGCAACACCCGCGCGGGCTTGCAGACGGTCACCGCCTTCGGCGTACTCTCCGAGGTGGCGACGGGTTATCCCTTGATGTTCGCCGAGATGACCATGCTGACCGCCCTGCGCACGGCGGCGACCTCGGCTTTGGCGACGAAGACGCTGGCCCCCAAGGGCGCGCATGTGCTGGCGCTGATCGGCAACGGCGCGCAGGCCGAGTTCCAGGCGCTGGCGCTGAAGGCGGTCTGCGGCATCGACACGGTGCGGCTGTTCGACACCGACCGCGCGGCGACGGCGAAATGTGCGAAGAACCTTGCGGGCAGGGGCCTGACCATCGTCGAATGCGACAGCGCCGAGGCGGCCTGCGAGGGGGCGCATGTCATCACCACCTGCACCGCCGACAAGAAGCTGGCGACCGTGCTGCATGACAACATGATCGGCGCGGGCGTGCATATCAACGCGATCGGCGGCGATTGCCCGGGCAAGACGGAGCTGGCGCCGGCAATCCTGAACCGGGCCGCAACCTTCGTGGAATACGAGCCTCAGACCCGCATCGAGGGCGAGATCCAGCAGGTCGGCGAGGACTACAAGGTGCAGGAGATCTGGCAGGTGCTGACCGGGCAGGCCGAGGGTCGCAAGGACGCCGCACAGGTTACGCTGTTCGACGGTGTGGGTTTCGCCATCGAGGATTTCACCGCGCTGAACTGGCTCCATGATCAGGTCCAGCCCGGCGCCGCCATGCTGGATGTGATCGCCGATCCCGACGATCCGCGCGACCTGTTCGGAATGCTGATGCGCGCGCGCTGAGGCGTGTTTGTCGTTTTGCCGTCGTGGCCTGCGTGTTAGCGTTCCGCCAAAGGTCCCGCAGGGGACATTGGCGGGACGAATGGATATGCGAAAAGCCCTGGTCGCGATGGCCTTGATGATGCCGGCAAGCTCGGCCTTGGCACAGGAAACCGCGTGCGACCAGTTGGCGGGCTATCGGCTGATCCCTCGGGTCGAGGGCGCGGCGGGGGTCTACGCCATCTCGCAGCCCGAGGCCGCCGTCACCGCCTGTCTGGCCGAGCGCACGGCCCATCCCGACGATCCGTGGTTTGCGGTCTTGCTGGCCCGTGCGCGGCTGGCGGCCGATCCGGCCGATGGTCGGGCGGTGGGCTTGCTGCGCGGGGCGATGGAGGAGATGCCGGCCCTCGCCTCGGCCGAGTTGGGGCGGCTCTATGAGACGGGGCAGGGCGCCTTGCCCACCGGGGACCGGCAGGCGCGGGACTTTTACACGGCCGCCTGTGATGCCTGGCCCGATCGGGTCGCGGCGCCCGGTTGCACCCGGCTGGCGGTGATGAAGATCGAGGGGCGCGGCGGTCCGGCGGATGAGGCCGGGGGCTTTGCTCTGCTGGACAACCTCTGCCGTTCGGGCTGGGGGACGGCCTGTCTGCAACAGGCGTTCCAGACCGACCTGCATGCCGAAGGGGATTTCGACGAGATCTCCCGTCAGATCGTCACGCTGTTCGAGGCGGGCTGCGAGGGGGGCGATCTGCTCGCCTGCAGCCAGTTCGGCTATCGCTTGGAGTTGGGCGACGGTGTCACCCACGATCCCGCCCGCGCGCAGGCGCTGTACCGGCAGGCCTGCGACGGGGGCGAGCCGCAGGGATGCTCGTATCTCGGTGAGATCTATCGCTCGGGTCTTGGGGTGCAGCCCGACATGGTCGAGGCGGTGCGGCTGTTCCGGCTGGGCTGCGCGGGCAGCGATCCCTATGCCTGCGTGACGCTGGGCGACATCCTGTCCGAAGGGCGGGGCGTCGAGGTCAATCTGCCTGAAGCCATCGCCGCGCTGGATCACGCCTGCTGGCTCGGCGACCCCGAGGCCTGTGACATGGCCGACGGGCTGCGTTAAGGGCGCAGCCCGCCGAGGTGAGTTGCGCGGTTACTCGACCTGAAGTTCGGTGATGGGCGAGCGGGAGCGTGCGTATCCCGGGCTGCCTTCATAAACGGCACGGAGCCGGATCAGGCCTTCATCGAACCCCTCAGGCACCGGCAGCGCGGCGAGCGCACGGATCCCTGTCCAGCTGACGCGTCCGCCCGACACGCGGGTCGGCCTGAGAACGCGCCTACCGTCGGTCCCGTTTCCGATCTGGCCGTAGAAATTCCAACCCCAGCAACGGACCTGCCCATTGTTGACGACCGCGCAGGTGCCCGAAGCACCGGCGCTGATAGCGAGCGGCTGGTCACGGACAGCAATGCGAACTCTGACTGGCTGGTTGCGCTCTCGGGTCGATCCGTTCCCTAGCTGACCTTCGTCGTTGAGCCCCCAACAGCGAAGTTCTCCGTCGATCAGCAAGGCGCACGAGTGAGACTGTCCCAGATCAATCTGTGAGATCCCTGAGAGGTCAGGAAGTTGTACCGGGACGTTGTGACTGCGGAAAGAACCAATGCCCAGTTCGCCGAAAACACCACTGCCCCAGCAATGGGCGAGAGTGTTTTCGTCGATTAAACAGGTGTGATCTGAGCCAACTGAAATGGCAATCGCGTGATGATCACCCGCCACCAATCGTGGACGAGTTTGATCTCGATTGTGGCCGAGGCCTAGTTCGCCCGAGATATTGCTTCCCCAACACATGACTTGCGTGGTGTTCAGTAGGGCGCAGCTATGCCAGCCGTTTGTAGAGATATCGGCAACATTGGAGTCCAAGCCAGCGACTGGCGTAGGGAGACGGCGGGTTCGTCGCGTCCCATCGCCTACTTGACCGGAACCGTTGTATCCCCAGCAGAGAGCAGCGCCTTCGGTCGTCACGGCGCATGTTGTCCCGTCCCCGGCAGACACTCGACTGACCGGAGCTGGCAGATTTCTCACTTGCCGTGGAATAATGGAATGACGGGGGCGTGGTCCGATACCAAGTTCCCCGAATGAACCGTCCCCCCAGCACCACACACCACCACTTATGACGAGGGCGCAAGTATGGAACTGTCCCGCGGAGACTTGTATCGCGGGTTCAGGGAGCCCAATAACGGCGGTCGGTATCGATGTCTCAGTTATCCCGCATTGCCAAGTTGGCCCCAGTTGTTTCGGCCCCAGCAAAAGACCTGACCTCCGGCGTCGATGGAGCAGACATGCCCGCCGCCGACACTCAACTGCCCGAATGGATATTCGGACGCGGTCAGCTCTGCGCGGCCGATCTCTCGAGCGCCGCGTCGGAACACCACGGAGCCGGTAGGGGCATCGTCCGGCGAACTGACGATGGCATGAAGCTCAAGTGCCGTATTCGGCGAGACTACTTCTGGTACGACGCGCAGGGCTGTCGAGGTCGGGGATTGGGCGAAAGTCGGAGAAGAGAAAAGTGCTGCTGAAAGCAAGGCAAGAAGAGATAGGCGCAAGACTGCCTCCAAAATGGCAAGGAACACACGGCCGTGATCAAAGCTGGATTGACCAGATCGGGCAATCCCTTTCGTCCCTCTCTGCATGTCCTGACCCCGCAATTGCCCATAATCGGGGCAGCAAGGCTGAGGTTAACCCTGTCACTTCCGACAGTTGACGCCTGACCGCGGGACTTTGCGAATGAACCGATGGCGCATGTCGCCCGACTTCATTGCATTCACCCCTTTTGCGGAGCATCCGGACATGAAGCCTCAACGCCTGACCCTCGCCCTCGTGCTTGCCCTTGCCCCTCTTCCCGCCCTCGCAGACAGTGCGCCCTCGGATTGCGACCGCTTGGCCGGCTACCCCTCGGCGCCGCGGGTGCCGGGGGCGGGCGGTGTGGCCTATGTCCTCGACCCGGCCGCCGCGATCGAGGCCTGCAACTCCGAACTCGCGGCTACTCCTGCGGATCCCTACCTGCGCCTGCAATTGGCGAACGCGCTGCTGGCCGCAGATATCGACGACCCGCGCGCAGCGACCCTGTTCGAAGGTCTGCGGGACAGCCTGCCCGCCATGGCGCGTCTGCGCCTCGGGGCCCTGACCGAGGGTGGGGCCGGCGGGATCTATGCCGACGCCGATGCCGCGCGCGTCCTCTATGAAGAGGGCTGCGCCATGAACGACCAGCCGGGGGCCATGGCGGCCTGCAGCAACCTCGCCCTGCTGATGATCACGCAGGGTGCCGCAGACGAGATCCCCCGCGCGCTGAGCCTGTACGAGGCCGCCTGCGCTGCCGAGGACATGGGTGCCTGCATCAACCTCGGGGTCGAGTACGAATACGGCGACAACGTCGCGCAGGACACGGCGCGCGCGCAGGCCCTCTATCGGCAGGCCTGCGACGGGGGCGATCCCTTGGGCTGTGCCAACCTCGGGAACGGGATCGTCTCCGGCTGGGCTGACGGCACGGCCGAGGAGGCCACCGGGCTGTTCCGTCAAGCCTGTGCGATGGGTGAAGTGCAGGCGTGCAGCGACCTCGGGGTTTCCTATGCGCAGGGTGAGGGCGTGGCGGTCGACGCATCCGTCGCGGCGATGTTCTACGGCATGGCCTGCGAGGGGGGCTCGGCGCTGGGCTGCGCGAACCTCGCCGAGGCCTATCGTGACGGCAAGGGCGTGCCGCAGGACCCGGCGCGGGCCATGACGCTGATGGCCGAGGCCTGCGACGGCGAGGAAGGCTGGGGCTGCCTGATGCAGGCCGAGGCCCTCCAGACGCAGGGCGGCTTCCCGGCAGACGCGCCGCTGGTGCTGGCGCTTCTGGACCGCGGTTGCGCCTTGGGCGAGGCCGCGGCCTGCCGTCCGGGCGCGGAATAAACCCTTCATCCGGGGCGGCGGCGGGGCAGGGGCTTGCGGGACGCAGCGCAAGCCGCTATTCCGCCGCGCCTGTACGCCAAAGGGCCGGACGAAGGGGAAGACGATGGCACGCAAGACCAAGGGACGCCCGATTTCCGGCTGGCTGGTGGTGGACAAGCCCGCCGGCGTGACCTCGACCTCGGTGGTCGGCAAGGTGCGCTGGGCGTTCGATGCGAAGAAGGCAGGCCATGCCGGCACGCTCGATCCCGCGGCGACCGGCGTTCTGGCCATCGCGCTGGGCGAGGCCACCAAGACCGTGCCCTTCGTCACCGACGCGCGCAAATGCTATCGTTTCATGGTCCGGCTCGGCGCAGCGACGGATACCGACGACGCCGAGGGCAAGGTGATCGACACCCGCGACACCCGCCCCACGGATGCCGAGATCGAGGCCGCTCTGGAAGGCTTCCGCGGCGATATCCAGCAGGTGCCGCCGCAGTTCTCGGCGGTGAAGGTCGAGGGCGAGCGCGCCTATGACATCGCCCGCAGCGGCGAGGCCATGGACCTCGTGGCGCGTCCCCTGCATGTCGAGAAGCTGGAACTGCTGCGCCGTCCCGATGCCGACACCGTCGAGCTGGAGATGATCTGCGGCAAGGGTGGCTACGTCCGTTCCATCGCGCGGGATCTGGGGCAAGCGCTGGGTTGTCTGGGTCATGTCGAGTGGCTGCGGCGCGAATGGTCGGGGCCGTTCCGGGCCGAGGGAGGCTTGGGCCTTGCGCAGATCGACGAGCTGGCCCGCACGCCCGAGCTGGACGCCTTCTTGCAACCGCTGGAAATCGCGCTGGCCGACCTGCCCGAACTGCCCGCCGCGCCCGATGGGGCCGTGCGGCTGAAGAACGGCAACCCGGGCCGGGTGCTGTCGTCGAAGGCCGCGCCGGGGGAAACCGCCTGGGCCAGCTTTGAGGGCAAACCCCTCGCCGTCGGCACCTATCTGGGCGGCGAATTGCACCCGAGCCGGGTGTTCAACCTCTGACCGCGGGCCTGACGGGGCGGGCGCTCCAGAAGGTGAGTATTTGGAACAAGGTGAGGGGGCGGCCGTTCATAGGGCCGGGCTCTGGACCTCGCGCGGCGCAGGGTGTTTAACTCGCGCAGCTTGAGAAGGAGAGGCACATGGCCGTAGGTTCGCGCATCCGCACCTGGTTCGAAGGACGCTGGCACGAGGGCGATATCCCCGTGATGAAGGCGGCCGATCACGGCTCGTGGCTGGGCACCACCGTGTTCGACGGCGCCCGCTTCTTTGACGGGCTGACACCGGATCTGGATCGTCACCTCGCGCGGGTCAACCGCTCGGCCGAGGCGCTGATGATCAAGCCGTCGATGACGTTGGAGCAGATGCTGGAGATCACCCGCGAGGGCCTCGAAGGCTTTGCCGAGGCCGTCTATATCCGCCCGATGTACTGGTCGATCCACGGCGGCCCCTCGGGCGTGATGCCGGCTTACGGTGAGACCGGCTTCGCACTGTGCCTCGAAGACATCCCGATGGCGCCCGAGGATGCCGCGACCACGCTGACCACCACGCGCTTCCGCCGTCCGACGCTGGACGTGGCGGTGACCAATGCGAAGGCCGGCTGCCTTTATCCGAACAACGCCCGCATGCTGGCCGAGGCCAATGCCAAGGGCTTCGGCAACGCGCTGGTCTGCGACAGTCAGGGCAATGTGGCGGAATCGGCCACGGCCAACGCCTTCATGGTCAAGGATGGCGAGGTCTTCACCCCCATCGCCAACGGCACCTTCCTGTCGGGCATCACCCGTGCCCGCCATATCGAGAACCTGCGCGCCGATGGTGTGAAGGTCCACGAGGCGGTGCTGACGGTCGATGATTTCCGCGACGCGGACGAGGTCTTCTTGTCGGGCAACATGTCCAAGGTCACGCCGGTCACCGCCTTCGACGACGTGAACTACCAGATCGGCCCGGTGACGCGCCGCACGCGCGCGCTGTACTGGGATTGGGCGGCTAGCGCCTCGTGAGCGAGGGGCTGCTCAAACGCGGGATCCGCCAGATCTATGAGGGGCATGGCGCGCGGGCCAAGCGCTTCCGCTATGCCCTGATCGTGTTTGACGCCGCCTCGATCGTCTACTTCATCCTGTCGGCGGCGCTGCCGTCGACAGGCCTGATCACTTTGGTGAACGCCCTCCTGACGGTGGTGATCGCGGCCGATTTCGCCGCCCGCCTGTGGATCGCGCGCAACCGGATGCAGATGCTGCGCCGGATCTACACGATCGCCGACATCGTGGTGCTGGCGTCGCTGTTCATCGCGCCCTTCGTGACCGAGGACATCGCCTTTCTGCGCATCTTGCGCGGGCTCAGGCTGCTGCATTCCTACCATCTGCTCACGGATTTGCGGCGCGACATCAAGCTGTTCCGGCAGTTCGAGGATCAGATCATCGCGGGCATGAACCTGCTGGTGTTCCTGTTCGTCACGACCTCGCTGGCCTTCGCCCTGTTCTTCGAGGCCCATACCGGCGTCGCCGCCTATGTCGATGCGCTGTATTTCACCGTCGCCTCGCTGACGACGACGGGTTATGGCGACATCACCCTGCCCTCGACCGGCGGCAAGCTGTTCTCGGTCGCGGTGATGGTGATCGGCGTGGCGCTGTTCGTGAACTTTGCCCGGGCGCTGTTCCAGCCCACCAAGGTGCGCTACGATTGCCCGGAATGCGGGCTCAACCGCCACGACCCGGATGCGGTGCATTGCAAGCATTGCGGCGGGCCGGTGAAAATCCCGACGCCCGGCTTCGCGGACTGATCGCGAGGCCTCGGGCGCCCGCTGGACAGCCTGCCGGGCATCGGCCAATATGGCGCGACCTTACCGGAGTTTTGAATGCGCAAGTTTCTCGTCGTGCTGGACGACAGCCGCGAATGCCTCAACGCGATCCGCTTCGCGGCGCTGAGGGCCGCCCATACCGGCGGCGGCGTGACCATCCTCTCGGTGATCCCGCCCGAGGAGTTCCAGCACTGGATCGGCGTGGCCGACCTGATGCGCGAAGAGGCGCGGGAACGGATCGAGGCCCATTTCGAGGTCTTCGCCAAGTGGATGCGCGACAAGCACGGGATCCAGCCGGATCTGGTGATCCGCGAGGGGCAACCCGCGGACGAGATCCTCGGCCTGATCGAGGAAGACCCGAAGATCGGCGTTCTGGTTCTGGGCGCCGGCTCGGACCGTTCGGGCCCCGGCCCGCTGGTGACGCAGATGTCGCGCAACTCGGGCACCTTGCCGGTGCCGGTGACCATCGTGCCGGGCGCGATGGACAAGGAGCGGATGGAACAGATCGCCTGAACTGACCGTTTCCGTCGCGTGGCGCCGCCCTCACGGCTGGCGCCAGCACTCCAGCTTCAACCCCGAGGCCAGTCCCGGCCCGAAGCCCCGAGCCTCGTCAAGCGCGGTGGCCGGGTCGAGGAACGCCTCGCGCTCGGTCTGGCCCTTGAGATGCCGGTCGAGGAAAGCCGCCGCGAAATGCTGGGCGATGGCGTTCATGCGCACGTTGTCCCAGACCGGGTCGGCGTAGTGGCGGAACGGGGCCCAGCCGAGCACCTCGGAATGGGCGTGGCTTTCCACCGGGGCCGGGATCGGCCCGGCGGCATTGTGCCCGGCTTCGAGGAAGGTCAGCAGCGTGCCGCCCGCCATCTCGGCAATCGCCCGCATGCCGGCATAGCCCGACACCTCGTCGCGATTGCCCGCCATGATCATCACCGGCACGGCGATCGATCCAAGCGCCCGCGTGGACCACAGGCCATGCGCGTTTCCCCAGGGACCGATGCCGATCACTGCCCGCAGATTGGCGGGCGGGGGCGGCAGGGCCGAGGCCAGATGCTCGGCGAGGATCCCGCCGGGTGGGGCGTAGTCATGGTTGACCATGCCCGCGACGAGGCCGGCGCCGGCCGTGACCAGCGCCCCAAAGCCGCCCATCGAATAGCCGATGATCGCCGCGCGGTCGGGGTTGGCCAAGGGATGGCGCGACAGCTCGGCCAGCAGGAAGCGTTGGTCCAGCGGGCGATGGTACAGGGTCGCGCCGAAGGGGCCCTGATCGTCATAGGTGCTGGCCGGGTGATCGGCCGCGGCAACGAGATACCCACGCGAGGCCAGCGCCTCGGCCAGATGCGACAGCAGGTGGCGGTTACCGGGATAGCCGTGCGAGATCACCACGAGGGGCCAGCGCCCCGATGCCGCCGGGGCGTCGCGCCGGGCGCGGCCGCTGAGCGTGGCCCGCGTGCGGCCGTCTCGAAGGATGGTCTGGTACTGATCGCGCGGGGGCTCGGCGCCCTCGGGCGCGGGGGTGGCGGG
>NZ_LRRR01000003.1 GCF_001691415.1 Pararhodobacter sp. CCB-MM2 | reverse complement strand
GCAAAACAGTGAAGCTGACACTCACATCATCGGGAATAAACCCTAGTGAGCCGATATACAGACGTCCGATCCATCGAAACGAACCAAACCGCCCGCATATCCCTTCATCACCAAATTTTCAAAAAGCAGAGGACAAAAATTCCAGCGGCGCTTCCGAACTCTTCCGGCTGCGCTGCCGTCTTTCCCATCCTGTCCACCCCGTCTTCGGTCCGTTTCCGGCGTCGCTTTCGGCGTGTCCCTCAGCGTCTCCGCTTCGGTGAGGCGGTATCTAGGGGTTCCCGCCGGGACCCGCAAGAGGAAAAAACACCGCCCGACAAAAATTCGTCACACGGACCGGTATTTTCCAGCCAAGCCTTTGATAAAAAATGATAACTTTTCGGAAAGGAATGGGGGATTGCCCTTTTTCCCTTGTTTTGTGGGTGTCGGAGGCCCAGCCACGAGATGCTGATTTCACCCCCGACACCCCCTGTCCGCAGCCCCCTTCAGGAACGGGCTGCGCGGGCCGAAAGCGCCAAGCATAGTTGCATGGCGACCTGCATATCCTGGGCCGAGATCCACTCCAGCGGGCCATGGATGTTCTGCATCCCGGTGAACAGATTCGGACAGGGAATCCCCATCTCGGTGAGTCGCGAACCGTCCGTGCCCCCCCGGATCGGGACCGACTCGGGTTCCAATCCCAGATCACGGGCCGCCTCGCGGGCCAGATCGACCGGGGTCATGTCCGATTCCAGCCAGTAGCGCATGTTCCGGTACTGGGGCGAAATCGTGCAGGTGATCTCGGCCCGCGGTTCAGTGGCAGCGACGGCGGCGCATACCTGCTGCAGAATCGCTCCTTTCTCGGCCAGCCCTTCCCGTTCGAAATCCCGGATGATGAACTTGATCCGCATCTCGGAGGAGCCGCCCTCCATATCCGTGGCATGGATGAAGCCCTCACGCTCGGTCGTCGTCTCGGGCGTCATCGTCGCCTGCGGCAACGTCTGGATGATCGTCGAGGCGAGGTGAATCGCATTAACCAGTTTGCCGGTGGCATAGCCGGGGTGAATCGAGACGCCCTTCACCGTCACCACAGCCCCATCGGCCGAGAAGGTCTCATATTCGATCTCGCCGACCTTCCCGCCATCGAATGTATAGGCGAAGTCGGCCCCGAGGTCCTTGGGCAGGCGGGAATCGACGCCGCGGCCGATCTCCTCGTCCGGGGTGAAGGCCAGCCGCAGGGTCGGGCGCTTCACCTCCGGGCTGGCCAGCATGTGGCGGGCGGCGGTCATCAGGATCGACACCCCGGCCTTGTCATCGGCGCCCAGCAGCGTCAGGCCCGAGGCGGTGATGATGTCATGGCCCAGCTTCTCAGCGAGATAGGGGAACTCCTCGGGGTTCAGCGACAGGGCCGGGTCGTCCGGATAGCTGATGGCGCCACCGTTATAGCCCTTGATGATCCGCGGCTTCACGCCCGAGGCGTTGAACTGTGGTGCGGTATCCACATGCGCAAGGAAGCCGACGGTCGGCCCCTCGGCCGTGCCCGGGATGGTGGCGAGGACGGCGCCATACTCGGTCAGGGTCACATCCTGTGCGCCCATCTCGGTCAGCTCGGCCACCAGCAGGTGCTGCATGTCCAGCTGGATCGCGGTCGAGGGGGACGAGGGGCTGTCGGCATCCGACTGGCTGTCGATGGCACAATAGCGCACCAGGCGGTCGGCAAGTTCTTTGGTGAAATCGGTCATGAGGGCCTCCTGCCGCGGATCAGGCCCGGGGCGGGAGGCGAAGTCAAGAATCAGCCCTTCGGGGCGCGCCACATCATCAGTCGAACGATCAAACGATGGGCGGGCGCGACGGGCAGCATATAGAGACGCCCGAAGACATTGTGCGTGACGACCGAGGAGGTGACCGAAAGCCGGCGGTCCTCGACGGTGATCGTGGTCATGACATCGAGGTGCCGGTCGCGCTCGGTCAGCACCATGAGGCCGGGGGCGACCTCCTCCACCAGAAAGAACTCCAGCCGGTCGCCGGGCGCAACGCTGTCGGGCAACCGCCCCTTGAAGCCGCCAAGCTGCTTGACGCCGAACAGGCCCGAGATCGCATCGCGGAGCCGGAAGGCGAGGGCGAAGCCGGGCAGCGGGCGGGCGGTCAGATGTTGCCACGCCTGCAACGGGGTCATCGGGCGCGGCAGTTCCATCGAGCGAGTATCGAAGAAGTCGAGCCGATCGGGCGGCGCGACAAGGCGCAGCGGATTCGGTAGTCGGGCAGGCAGGGTCACGGGCATGAGGCACCTCCGGCCGCCATCAGCGCAGGATCGGGCACCGGGCTCAACGGGACCCAAGGTCGCAGGCGCCCGTAGGGTGGGTTTTCAACCCACCTCCCCCTTCAGACATCCCAGGCGACCGGCATCGTCAGCGGGCCCCGGAAAGCCCAGCCGCCGAAGGGCACCTCGCCTGCCAACCGCAGCCCCGGCAGCGCGCCGAAGATCATCGGCATCGCCACCTCGGCGATCAGGCAGCGCGAGGCCCAGGCCCCGGCGCAGAAATGCGGCCCCGCGCCGAAGGCCACCGACGGCCCCGAATCCTGCGTCACGTCGAACACATCCGGGCGGGCGAAGACCTCCTCATCGCGGTTCGCCGAAGAGAACATCAGGAACACCCGGTCCTCGGGTTCGAAACTCACGCCCTCGACCTCGGCCCGCTGCGCAACACGGCGCGGCGACATGGCGACGGGGGCGATCCAGCGGGCGTATTCCTCGAAGGCAGCGAGCCAGCTCACCTGCCCTTCGCGCACCAGCGCCAGCTGTTCAGGATGGGTCAGCAGCGCCCAGGCCAGACCAGCGATCACGTCGCGCGGCTCGTTCTGCCCGCCAGAAATCGCCAGCTTCACGTTGGCCCTGATCTGCGCATCGTCCAAACCGGCCTGCATCTGCACCGACAGCAGGGACGCATCCGGGGCCACGGCCAGTTCCGGCATCCTCTCGTCTATATAACGGTCGATATCAGCGGTCGCGGCATGGCAGCGCGCCTCGATGGCCTCGTCGCCCGCGTAATTGGCGATCCCGTCCATCATCCCCTGCGAGACCCGGTCCATATCCCGCCACGAGATCTGTGTGAGCCCGGTGATCACCTTCAGCGCCTCGCCCGAGATCCGCGTCGCCACGTCGCGCAGCATGTCCGCCTGCCCCTGCGGCTTCAGCTCAGTCAGGATGTCCCCGGTAAAGGCCCGGAACTGGGCCCTCCACGTATCGCGCACGGTCTTCGGCGAGACCGTCGGGAAGATCGCCTTGCGCTCGGCCTGATGCGCGGCGCCATCCTTGCGCATCATGTTCTGGCCCATGAGCACGGTCATCAACCCGCCCGGCTGATCCGAGGAAAACACCTCGATCCGCTTCTCCTGCGTGAAGACCGTGTCGCGCCGTGTCATCAGCGTAGCACCCAACTGGGGGACAAAGGCGATCGGGGCCTCGGCGCGCAGGCGCTTCAGGGTCGGATAGGGATCGGCCCAGAACTCGGCGAGGTCGATCTCGACCACGGGGGCATTCGACATCTGGCTTCGGGCCTCCCTTCCCTTCTGCTGCGGCCATGAGACAGACGAAGGGTTGAGAGCGCAACGAAAAACGCGCGCCCCTCTCGGGACGCGCGCTCAGGTCTCAGATCGCGATGGCTCAGGCCAGCGAGGGGTCGATGCCTTTGCAAGCCTCGACGAGGCCCTTCACGGCGGCGACCGACTTGTCGAACATCACTTGCTCGTCGGCGTTCAGCTTGATGTCGACGATGCGCTCGATGCCGCCGGCACCGATGATCGTCGGCACGCCGACATACATGCCGTTCAGACCCAGCGCACCGTCCACATAGGCGGCGCAGGGCAGCAGACGCTTCTGGTCCTTCAGATAGGCTTCCGCCATCTCGATGGCCGAGGTCGCCGGGGCGTAGAAGGCCGAACCGGTTTTCAGCAGGCCGACGATCTCGGCGCCGCCGTCACGGGTGCGCTGCACGATGGCGTCCAGACGCTCCTGCGTGGTCCAGCCCATCTGGACCAGATCCGGCAGCGGGATACCGGCAACGGTTGAGTAGCGGGTCAGCGGCACCATGGTGTCGCCGTGGCCACCCAGCACGAAGGCAGTGACGTCACGCATCGAGACATTGAACTCGGTGGCGAGGAAGTGGCGGAAGCGGGCCGAATCCAGCACGCCGGCCATGCCGACAACCTTCTCGGCCGGCAGGCCCGAGAATTGCTGCAGCGCCCAGACCATGGCGTCCAGCGGGTTGGTGATGCAGATCACGAAGGCGTTCGGGGCGTGGGCCTTGATGCCTTCGCCGACCGATTTCATGACCTTCAGGTTGATGCCCAGCAGGTCGTCGCGCGACATGCCCGGCTTGCGCGGCACACCGGCGGTGACGATGCAGACATCGGCGCCCGCGATGTCGGCATAATCATTGGTGCCCTTGAAGCTGCCGTCGAACCCTTCCGACGGACCGCTCTCGGCGATGTCGAGCGCCTTGCCCTGCGGGGTGCCCTCGGAGATGTCGAACAGCACGACATCACCGAGTTCCTTGATCGCGGCGAGATGGGCGAGCGTGCCGCCGATCTGGCCCGCGCCGATCAGCGCGATTTTGGGTCTGGCCATGGGTATCTCCGGTCAGGTGGTTGTTGTTTCGCGACCTGACTAAGACCCTTCCCGACGTCGTGCAAGCCTCGCGGCACTGCAGCGCGACGGAATATGACGCTGTTTGCGCTGTCGGCGATGGATTCTGACCGGCGTGGTTTACGCCGGGTTGCCGCGCGCGGGTTGCAGCTCGCCGGTGGCCGCGAAATTCTCGCCATTGGCCAGCAGGCAGGACCGCCCGTCCGGCAGGTTCAGCAGCATCGTCCACGAGCCCGACTCGCCCGCATAAAGCTCGATCGTAGCGCCGCGCATGGCGTCGCCGGTCGCCAGACGGGTTTCGCCCCGCTGGTCGATGACGAAGCCCAGCACCCTCTCGCGGTTGGCGCAAGGAAGCTGCTGGGCGGCCGCGGATTGGACGCTGAGAATGGTGGCGATGGCGGCAAGCATGAAACGCATGGGATCCCTCCTGACTGGTCCATGGAATGCTGCGCCAGCATGGTGAATTTCCCTCGGACCCCGCGTTCTTCTGCGATGCAGAATTTTAACACTTGCCATTTGTGACCGAATTTGGTGGTTAGTGCGCAAGATTGTTTCACGCCGACTTGACGGGAGATTCCCATGGCCGCTTCGATGGACACCCGCCCCTTCCGCTCTGCCCTCTATATTCCCGGCTCGAAGGAGCGCGCGCTGGAGAAGGCCCGCGGACTGGCGACCGATGCCATCATCTTCGATCTGGAAGATGCCGTGGCCGTCGACGAGAAGGCCAATGCGCGCGAGACGCTGGCCAGTGCCCTCGCCTCGATGGATTTCGGGCCGCGCGCCAAGCTGGTGCGGCTGAACGGCTTCGATACCGACTGGGCCGAGCGCGATCTGGAGGTGATCTCGCTGGCAAAACCGGAGGCGGTGCTGCTGCCCAAGGTGAACTCGGCCGCGGATATCGAGGCACTGGCCGCGAAGCTCGATGCCCGCGCGGACACGGCCGACACCCGGATCTGGGCGATGATGGAAACGCCCGAGGGTATCCTGAACGCCGCCGCCATCGCCAAGGCCCCGCGCATGGCGGGTTTCGTGATGGGCACCAACGATCTGGCCAAGGAGCTGGGCTGCCGTTTCCGCGCCGACCGGCTGCCGATGCAATACGCGCTTCAGACCTGCCTGATGGCCGCCCGCGCCGCCGGGATCATCGCCATCGACGGCGTCTATAATGCCTTCAAGGATGACGAGGGCCTGCGCGGCGAATGCGAACAAGGCCGCGATCTGGGCTTTGACGGCAAGACACTGATCCATCCCGCCCAGCTGGCCATCGCCAACGAGGTCTTCGCGCCCGACGCGGCGGCCATCGACCTCGCCCGCCGCCAGATCGCCGCTTTCGACGAGGCCACGGCCAAAGGCCTCGGCGTCGCGGTGGTGGATGGCAAGATCGTCGAGAACCTGCATATTGAGACCGCCCGGCAGACGCTCGCGCGCGCCGAGGCGATTGAAAACTTGCAGAAAGCGATGAGCTGATGGGATACGCGCTACTTATTCTGGGCCTTCTGGCCTGGTCAGGCAGCCATGTGTGGAAACGCGTCGCGCCGGCCAGCCGCGCCGGCTTTGGCGACAAGGGTCGGGGGCTGGTGGCGCTGGCCTCGTTCGCGGGGATCGTGCTGATGGTGCTGGGCTATCGCTGGGCGCCCTATGACCCGGTCTGGCCTGAGTCGAACGCCCTGCGCCATGTCAACAACCTGCTGATGTTGCTGGCCTTCTACCTGTTCGCCGCCGCCGGCATGAAGACCGCCGCCGCGCGTTATATCCGGCATCCGCAGCTGTGGGGCGTGCGCCTTTGGGCGATTGCCCACCTGATGGTGAACGGCGATCTAGCGTCCTTCATCCTGTTCGGCGGGCTTCTGGTCTGGGCACAGGCCGAGGTCGCGCTGATCAACCGTCAGGAAGCTTGGGCACCGCTGGGCGGCAAGGCCTCGACCGGGAAGGAAATCGGCGCGGTTGTCGGTGCGGTTCTGGTGATGGGCGCCGTGGGCTGGATCCACGGGATGATCGGCCCCTGGCCCTTCGGTTGAACGGGAGACGACAATGAAACTGTATCGATTGCTGACCGAGGACGACACCTCGGCCTTCTGCCATAAGGTGACGGCGGCCCTGAACAAGGGATGGGAGCTGCATGGCTCGCCCGCCTATACCTTCGACACCGCAAAGGGGGTGATGCGCTGCGCGCAAGCCGTCGTGAAGGACGCGCCGGGAACCTACACGCCCGAGACCAAGCTGGGCGAGCAGTGACAGGCGGCGGGACCGGGGGTTTCACACCCCCGGACCCCCGTGGGATATTTCTAGAGTAAAGATGAGGGGCGCGGCGTGAAGACCAATCCGGGGCGGTTTTTCGAAGATTATGCGGTTGGGCAGGTGATCCGGCATGCGGTGCCGCGCACGCTCTCGGGCGGGGAGCGGGCGCTGTATCACGCGCTCTATCCGGCGCGTGGGGCACTGTATTCTTCGGACGAGTTCGCGCGGGCTTGCGGTCTGCCGGAGAGCCCGCTGGATGATCTCATTGTCTTCCATACCGTGTTCGGCAAGACGGTGCCGGATATCAGCCTGAATGCCGTGGCCAATCTGGGCTATGCCGAGGGGCGCTTCCTGAAGCCGGTCTATCTGGGCGACACGCTGTCGTCTTCCTCGGAAGTGATCGGGCTGAAGCAGAATTCCAACGGCAAGTCGGGCGTGGTCTATGTCCGCACCACGGGCGTCAATCAAGACGGCGAGGCCGTGCTGGAATATGTCCGCTGGGTGATGGTCCGGAAGAAGGACCTCGACGCGCCGGCGCCGGAGGTGGTGGTTCCCGATCTGGCCAAGGTCGTCCCGGCCGCCGAGCTGGTGGTGCCTGAGGGGCTGACCTTCGACGGCTATGACGCCGAGCTGGCCGGCGAGCCCTATCGGCTGTGCGATTACGCCATCGGCGAGATCATCGAGCATGTCGATGGCGTCACCGTCGAGGAAGCCGAGCACATGCTGGCCACCCGCCTGTGGCAAAACACCGCCAAGGTGCATTTCGACGCGACCAACCGGCCGGATGGCCAGCGGCTGATCTATGGCGGGCATGTCATCAGTCTGGCGCGGGCGCTGTCCTTCAACGGCCTCGCCAATGCGCAGATGATCGTCGCCATCAACGGCGGTGCGCATGCCAACCCCTGTTTCAGCGGCACCACCGTACGCGCTTGGTCCGAGGTTCTGGACAAGGCCGAAACCGCCGTGCCGGGCGTCGGTGCGATCCGGCTGCGGCTGGTGGCGACCTCGGGGACCGGGACGGCGCTGCGCAATGCCGAGGGCAAATACGAAAACGAGGTCCTGTTGGACCTCGATTATTGGGCGTTGATGCCGATCTGACGGTATGGGGCGATCAGGAGATCGCCTCGACCACCTTTTGCGTCAGACGGGTCTGGATCTGCGCACGCAGGAACGCGGCGGCGCTTTTGCCGGTCGTGCCGAAGGGCTCCTGCAGCCAGGTTTCGAACCGGGCTTCGACCAGATCCTGACCGATCATGTCGGTCGGGAAGGTCGCCCGGAAGCTGGCGAGCATGTAGTCGTAGATCGCGCGGCGATCGAGATCGGCCTGAATCGCGACATCGATATGCGGGGTCTCATCGGTCGGGCGGGTCCAAAGGCGCGCGAAGGCCAGCTCCAGCTGACGGGAATCGCCCAGCAAGGTGGCCTGCCACAGGGCGGCCCATTCCTCACGCGTGCGGCCCGTGCGCTTGAGCCAGCGGGCGTCGGCCTGCTGGTCGGGGCGGAGAACCATGGACTGGATGGTCGAGACGGCGGATTGCGGTGCGGCTGCCGTGGCGGCCCGGGAAAGGGTCTGCGTCATACTCTACCTCATATCATCGTTAAGCGCCGTTGCCCTTCGCAGGCGGGCCCAGCCAGGCTAGGATTGCTGATGCGTTAATGTTTGCCCAGAGATTTTAACCAAAGTTAGGCGACTTGAGGCCGAGGCGTGGCATGATTGGGACATTTTTGTGGCAAGACCCTGTCTAAATCACGTCATGGTTGTAAATTGCCCTCACAACTCCACCCCAATAACCCTTGATTTGCTTGGATTGTTCTCGATTCGGAGTCAAACGGCCCATCGTAGGGCCCGCGAATCTTAATTAACGGAATGCCCCGGCGATCCGTTAACCTTTGACCCCTGAATTAGCCAAACGGATAGCCCGTCCGGAGTTCGGCGCAGTCTGACAGGGTGCCCGAAACCCAGATCCCGCCCGTGCAGACCTCGACGACACTTCCGCCCAGCACGAAGGCAGAGCACCGCGCACTTGTGATCACAGCGCCAAAAACCGTGATCACAATGACGGCTTTTTTCACCATTCCGACGGTTTCACGACGTATTGCGGCAATTGGCTGCGTGACTTGGCGGAAAAATCCGCTATGCAATCGGCAAGCCAGCCGGCCGCAAGGGGGGCGAAGTCGTGAACCCTCCGGCGCCGGGCGCGCCAAGAAGAGAGGGATACCCATGGCAGACGTGAACCGGGGCAACCGGCCGCTTTCCCCGCATTTGCAGGTGTACCGCCTGCCGCTGGTGGCCAAGATCTCCATCATGACCCGTATCACCGGTGTCGCCCTTGGTGGCGCCGCCCTGCTGATCGTCTGGTGGTTCGTCGCAGGCGCCTATTCGCCGGAATATTTCGCTGTGGCCGATGGCCTCCTCAGCAGCCTGCTGGGCAAGATCGTGTTGATCGCCGCCCTCTGGGCGCTGTGGTTCCATTTCGCCAACGGCATCCGCCACTTCTTCTTCGACCTCGGCAAGGGCTTCGACCTGCCGACCGTGGTCAAGACGAACTGGTATGTGATCGGCGCCTCGGTGGTGCTGACCGTGCTGACCCTGCTGCTGGTCTGAGGGAGCATCCGATGAGCTACAAGACCGATTACAACCGCGTCGCAGGCCTGGGCCGGGCGGGCGAAGGCGTGCACCATTTCTGGATGCAGCGCGTGACCTCGATCGCCCTCGTGCCGCTGACCATCCTGTTCCTGATCCCCTTCGGCAAGGCGCTGGGTGGCGGATACGAGGCGCTGGTCGCCACCTATTCGTCCTTCGGCAACGCCCTGACCGCCGCGCTGTTCCTGTTCGTCGCCGCCTGGCACTTCGCCATCGGCATGCAGGTGGTGATCGAGGATTACACGCACGGCGGCACCCGTCTGGTGCTGCTGCTCCTGAACAAACTGCTCAGCTTCGCGCTGGGGGCGGCGGGCGTTCTCGCCATCGCCAAGATCCTGTTCAGCGCCTGAGGACCGAAGAATGACCGCATATAACATCGAACAACACACCTTCGACGTGGTCGTGGTCGGCGCCGGCGGCGCGGGCCTGCGTGCCACGCTGGGCATGGCCGAACAGGGCCTGAAGACCGCCTGCATCACCAAGGTGTTCCCGACCCGCTCGCACACCGTGGCCGCGCAGGGGGGCATCGCCGCCTCGCTGGGCAATATGGGCCCGGATAGCTGGCAGTGGCATATGTACGACACCGTGAAGGGGTCGGACTGGCTGGGTGACACCGACGCGATGGAATACCTCGCGCGCTCGGCCCCCGCCGCTGTCTACGAGCTGGAGCATTACGGCGTGCCCTTCTCGCGGACCGAGGAAGGCAAGATCTACCAGCGTCCCTTCGGTGGCCACACCACCGAATTCGGTGAAGGCCCCCCCGTGCAGCGCACCTGCGCCGCGGCAGACCGCACCGGCCACGCCATCCTGCACACGCTCTATGGCCGCTCGCTGAAGGAAAAGGCGCAGTTCTACATCGAGTATTTCGCCATCGATCTGCTGATGTCGGATGACGGCGAATGCACCGGCGTTCTGGCGTGGAAACTGGATGACGGCACGCTGCACCAGTTCAACGCCAAGATGGTCGTGCTGGCCACCGGCGGTTACGGCCGCGCCTATTTCTCGGCAACCTCGGCCCATACCTGCACCGGCGACGGCAACGGCATGGTCGCGCGCGCCGGCCTGCCCCTGCAGGACATGGAATTCGTGCAGTTCCACCCGACCGGCATCTACGGCGCCGGCTGCCTGATCACCGAAGGCGCGCGCGGCGAGGGTGGTTATCTGACCAACTCGGAAGGCGAGCGGTTCATGGAACGCTATGCGCCGACCTACAAGGATCTGGCCTCGCGGGACGTGGTCTCGCGCTGCATGACGATGGAGATCCGGGAGGGCCGCGGCGTCGGTCCGAACAAGGATCACATCCACCTGCACCTGAACCACCTGCCGCCGGAAACGCTGCATCTGCGCCTGCCGGGCATCTCGGAATCGGCGCGCATCTTCGCTGGCGTGGACGTCAACAAGGAACCGATCCCGGTTCTGCCGACGGTCCATTACAACATGGGCGGCATTCCGACGAACTATTGGGGTGAAGTGCTCAACGCCGATGCCGAGAACCCGACCCGCACCGCGCCCGGCCTGATGGCCGTCGGCGAGGCCGGTTGCGCCTCGGTGCATGGCGCGAACCGCCTGGGCTCGAACTCGCTGATCGACCTCGTGGTCTTCGGCCGCGCCGCCGCGATTCGCGCCGGCGAGATCGTCGACCCGGCGTCCAAGAACCGCGACACCACCAAGGCCGCCGTCGACAAGGCGCTGGAGCGCTTCGACCGCCTGCGCAACGCCAATGGCGCGATCCCGACGGCCGAGCTGCGTCTGGAAATGCAGAAGACCATGCAGGCCGACGCGGCCGTCTTCCGCACCGACAAGACGCTGGCGGAAGGCGTCGAGAAGATGAAGGCCGTGGCGGCGAAGATGCCGGATGTGAAGGTGACGGACCGCTCGCTGGTCTGGAACTCGGATCTGATGGAAACGCTGGAGCTGGAGAACCTGATGCCCTGCGCGCTGTCGACCATCGTCGGCGCCGAGGCCCGCAAGGAATCGCGTGGCGCCCATGCCCACGAGGATTATCCGGACCGCGACGACGTCAACTGGCGCAAGCACACCCTGTCGTGGGTCAACGGTAACGACGTGCGTCTGGACTACCGTCCGGTCGTGCTGGATCCGCTGACCACGCAGGATGAGGGCGGCATCGAACTGAAGAAGATCGCGCCCAAGGCGCGGGTCTACTGAGGAGGGCTAGGCAATGGTACAACTCACGCTCCCGAAAAACTCGACGATCCGCACCGGCAAGACCTGGCCGAAGCCGGCGGGTGCCACCAATCTGCGCACCTTCCGCATCTACCGCTGGTCGCCTGATGACGGTGAAAACCCCCGTGTCGACACCTATTTCGTCGACATGGACAGCTGCGGCCCGATGGTTCTGGACGCGCTGATCAAGATCAAGAACGAGATCGACCCGACCCTGACCTTCCGGCGTTCGTGCCGCGAGGGGATCTGCGGCTCCTGCGCGATGAATATCGACGGGCGTAACACGCTCGCCTGTATCTTCGGCATGGACGAGATCAAGGGCGACGTGAAGATCTACCCGCTGCCGCATATGCCGGTGGTGAAGGACCTGATCCCGGACCTGACGCATTTCTACACCCAGCATGAGTCGATCATGCCGTGGCTGGAAACCAAGTCGAACACTCCGGCCAAGGAATGGAAGCAGTCGATCGAGGATCGTGAGAAGCTCGACGGTCTCTATGAATGCGTGATGTGCGCCTGCTGCTCGACCTCGTGCCCGAGCTACTGGTGGAATGGCGATCGCTACCTCGGCCCGGCCGCGCTGCTGCACGCCTATCGCTGGATCATCGATTCGCGTGACGAATACACTGGCGAGCGTCTGGACGGTCTGCATGACCCGTTCAAGCTGTACCGCTGCCACACGATCATGAACTGCACCTCGACCTGCCCGAAGGGTTTGAACCCCGCCAAGGCAATCGCCGAGATCAAAAAGATGATGGTCGAGCGGGTCGTCTGATCCCCATAACATCAAAGACTAAGGAGGCCGCGGTGTACCGCGGCCTTTTTTGTGGGAACGCGCCCCGATACCCTGCGTGAGCTCTCGCCCTTGAACAACCGGCAGAGGTTGCAGCGAAGCCTGCTCTGATGGTCAGGTTTGTCAGAGACCACCGCCCTGAATTGCCCCGCGTTGTTGACACGCCTTTGTGCCTCAGTGTCTGCTGTCGATTGATGTCGACGGGCGACAGCACTCCCTTCCAGGCGTGCTTGCGCTTCGGGTTGCTGAGCATCTTGATGGGGCCGAACGCGTCCTGCCGTGTCTCCTCACGAGTTCGGCACGGTTGTCTTCTGATCTGCTCGCGCTTGAGGAGGTTGAAGATGCTCTTCGGCGAGACCGCAGAGGGTCGATGACAACGGCGAGGTAAGTGAAGCCCTCCCGCGCGCGAATGCAGGTGATATCACTCGCCATCCTCCTCGAACCGATGGCGGACAAGCCTCTTCCTTTCTTAGGATGTCACGCTCTTCCGAGGCCTGCGCCAATACTTTCTTCAGGCGCCGGATCTCGGCATCTTTCTCCGCGTCGCCGGATGACGCCTGCACAGACTTCTTCTTCCAGGCGAAGAGCGAAGACGCGACGCCCCCGAGCCACTCCGCCACTTCCCTGACCCGGTAGCCCCGGTCGGTGAACTGCGCGGGCGCGTCCCACTCAACCTCGTCGCTGAGCTTGCTGCTGCTCATCATGGCCTCCTTGCCTCAAGACTAGCGAAGAAGGCGTCCACGAAGCGTGGGGCTATTCAGACACCATCTTCATAGAGAGGCTGGGCGCACCCTGACACACGAGTGTGTCTACCTGCATGACTGAAAAAACGGTTCGGAAACAAAGACGGCCATCCGGAAATGAATGAACTTCAACGACCACCAGCACCCGCATTCAGCACTGACCGGTCAGCCTCCGGCCCCGGTCTACAGGCAGAGAAATGATATCAACCAACCGGATCAGCAGGCGCGAGGAGCAGCTTAAACTAATCCATATCCTGTCCGACAGAAGCGGCGTAGCTCAGAAAAATCGACAGTCTGATTTAGTGGCGTGATCCCGAAGGGGTCGAGCACGCAATTGGCACTGCCGCTTTGGCAAATTACGCCGTCAAAGGCGTAAAGGATTACCCTAATAAGCCTTAACGCCCCAGAAAGGAACGGAGCGATGCCTGCCCTTGCTGCAGCATCGTCAAAGCAGTGTTGTTGGTTATTTGGTTCGACTGAATTTCTTGGACCTGCTCAGCAAGGAAGTATCGCTTAATCAATTTTTCAAGCGCTTCAGGGTCCTTGAATTGTTCAACACTGCTAGAGCCAGTCAACTTTTCGGTTCTCTCTTTCATAATCTCGACCTGACGATCAAGATCCAAGGTCCCGAAACTGCTCGGCAGCATGAATGCTGTCTCAAACACCGACCGCATGGATGGCGTCCCAAGTATAGTGAACCATCGCGTGTTCTCAGAGCTATTCTGCTCTGCCAGTGCCGGTAGTTCCCGCTCAAGAGAGAGGGCCAGGCGCATCGATTCGCTTTGTTCACCGACCGCAATTTCGAAGGACCGGCTCTCAAACGAACCAAGAACCTTGTCCGCGAAACCTTCAAATTGGTTCCATGGCATATAGGCGTCCCCGAATCCAAACGCCTGATTGAGTGCCTTGTACCTTTTGTCGGCCAGCCTGTTCACGAAGCTCCCGTCTTCTTTGGCGGAGCTTTCCAAGACTTTCTGAATATAGGCCTTATTGGGCAGGTCGTCTTCCAGGCCGTAAGCCGTCAAAGCAACACTGAGAAGGCGCCGATCCTTCACTAACTCCTCTGCAGATTTAATCTTCCCGATATTCTCGCGGAAGTAATCTTCATCCCGCTGGTTGGCCGGCGAAGCGGCGTGAGCCGCTTGCTGCTTGTCCAGGGTCTTTTGCAGGAAACGCCATCCGACGTAGCCATCGAGAGGAAGGATCGGCTGAAAGCTCATTGGCGTCCTGCGGCCGCGAACAGCCGCTCCTCTCTCGGAAGCAGGGCACGCAAATGGCGCATAGCAGGGTAGAACTCTCGATCCAGCACAGAGCGCGACGCTTTATCCAAGAGCTGGCGGCTATCGGTGTCCGTCAGAACTTGGCTCAACTGCTCGATTCCGCGCAACAGCTGAGGCTCGGCGTCGTCAGGCTCAACATCACCCGAAAGCACCAATTGCGCGATGTAGGCGACGCGACGCACAGGAGTACTGACCTCACCCGGATGGATCGCGTCCCGCAAGCGGAGAATGTTGGCATTCGGGGTAACAATCGAAAGGCGGCTACGACGTTCGCCGTTCTCGATCACAGCCCCATTGATAAGCACACGCTCGTGCGGCGCGAGTTTCAGAATCAGACCGGACATCAGCGTGCCCCCTGTCCACGAAGACCGCGCATGACGGCCATGTTGATCTCTGCCAAGACCGCAGCAGACGCCTTACCGAGCAACACTTGGGCAGTGTGCTTCATGGTAAACTCAGCGAGATAGAAAAGGCGCCCCCGCAGGTCTTGAGGCAAACCGTTGTCAGGATGCGCCAGGTCCGTGGCGAACGAGGCCCAAAGACGACGGTTTTCGTTCAGTGCTTCCGCCAAGGCGCCACTGACGCGTTCACCTGGCTTGGGCAGGTGAGATTGGATGCGACCGGTAATCCGGGCCATCACTTCATATTCGATATCCCGGGGCGTCTTGATTGCCTGGGCGTTGGAGTGTCCGTAGCTGGTACGGGCGTGGGCAGCGTAGCTCATTTCAAGGCCTCATCATGGTGCGAAGTCATGGGAGTAGGGTGGGTCGGGGCCAAAGGGCCCCGACCCGAGGCCTTTAGCGGAACAGCGACAGGATGCTCTGCGGCGCCTGGTTGGCGATCGAGAGTGCCTGCACGCCCAGCTGCTGTTGAACCTGGAGCGCTTGCAGGCGCGCCGAGGTCTCTTCCATGTCGGCGTCGACCAGCGATCCGATACCCGACTTCATCGAGCTCATCAGGCTGTCGACATACTCGGCCTGGATCTCGATGCGGCCTTGAACCGAACCGAAGTCAGCGGCAGCGCTGACGGCGGTTTGGGTCAGACCCTCGATGCTGGCGAGTGCCGCTTTTGCACCCTGCTCGGTCGAAACGTCGAGCTGGGACAGGATCTCCAGACCGCCACCAGCCGTGCCGCCGGTGTTCAGCGTCGAGGTGGTGGTGATGCCCGCCGAGGTGCCGTTGGTGATGCTCAGAGCACCGCCCGAAACCGTGGCAGTGATGGCAATGCCGGACTTCTCAGCCTGGAAGTTCAGCATATCGGCCAGACCTTTGGCGATATCGTTCACGGTGTCGCCGTCACGGGCAACGTAGCGAACGGTACCGGTCACGCCGGTCAGACCACCGATGGTGTAGCCGTCACCGGCGATCACACGGTTGCCTGCACGCGCAGCGGTGGTGGTATCACCGACGACGGTCATCGTCCCGGTCGCACCCGCGGCGATGGCGCCAGCGCCCGTGAAGGCAGTTGCCGCCAGGTCGGTGCCGGTACCGGCAGTCGACGCCTGGGTGCCGAGGTCAGCTTTCGAAGCCGAGATCGACGAGGCCGACACGGAGCCGTTGGCGTCACGATCGAGCGAGGCGAGGATGTCCACGCTGCCCGAACCCATAACGCCAGCACCAGCGCCGGTGTTGCCGACGATCTGAGCGACCGTCGCGCCGCCTTCGCGGTTCGTCAGCAGGTTCAGACCGTTGAACTGAGCCGAGCCCACGATGGTCGAGATCTGGTCACGCAGGGCAACGACGTCTTTCTGGATCTTGTCCCGATCAACGTTCGATTCCTGGGCGGACACGATCTTGCCCTTGATTTCGGTCATCAGGTCGGTGACCTGCTCAGCGGCCGAACGCGCAACCGAAACCGTCGACGAGCCCAGGGCGAGCGAATCAGAGATGCCCTTGAAGCCTTTGACGTCCGATTCCATGGTCTTGGAGATCGCCCAAACGGCCGAATTCTGCTTGGCCGACGAAACCGACTTACCGGTCGAGATTTCGTTTTGGGTGGCCGCCATGTTCGAGTTGATGCTCTTCAGGGTCTGAAGAGCAACCATGGCGGTATTGTTGGTCAGAATCGAGGACATGGATTTTCCCTTGTCATTGCATGGCGCATTCCGCGCCGGATTTTGAATGCCGCCTTGCGACGGCGACCAAGCCCCTTCTGGACCTGCGCCCTTCCGCTTTTCCGGAGTGGCGCGCCACCTCTGTGGTGCTAGGACACTTTCTGCGAGATTCCTTAATAAGCCCTTGCTCGTTCTTCTCGCAGTCACCGGTAATTGGTTAATTTTACTCGCAAATAGGAACAGTTTTATAGATCTCGGGACGGCGCGGAGGACGCGCCCGCCCCAAGGTCAGTAGCGTTTGTGCAGGCTGCCCGTAGGCGGATCGAGCGCCTCACGCGTGCCATTACGGCCGTAGGTCTGACCGCGGCCCCGCTCACGCGCAGAGGTCAGCAAACGCCGGGCGTCGCGGATCCCTGCAATGGCAGCCTCGAACAAACGGGCGTTGCGGCTGGCAGCCTCGTGCACCTGGCGGGCCAGCGATTTGTCCAGCGCATTGTCGGGCACCGCGCCGCCTTCAAGCCGGTCAAGCAAGGTCAACTTGCGCGGCGCCAGCTTCTCAAGCCGGGCGAGATCCCCACGCGACAGCGCGCTTTGTTCGGCCTTGAGAAGTGCCACCAGTCGTTTCAGATCGCTGCGGGTCATGCCGCGCCTCCGTCGATTTCGGGTTGAGTCGCCGCGCCCGCAGCGTGGCCTTGGGCACGCAGACGCAACGCGGATTCGATCGAATCGGCCAAACCGAGGCCGCCGCGAGCGACCAGCGCGCGGGCCTGCTCGTCGGCCAGGAAGGACGAGAATTGTTCTTCCCCCTCCCCGCCGCTGCCGATGCCTTCCGTGGGGCGGAAAAGGTCGGCGGCCTTGAACATCTCAGCGAGGAACGCCGATTCGAGGGCCTCCGCGCTTTGGCGGATCGGGTCGGGCGCCTGGGGCAGCGCCGTCGCCCCCGGGGCGCGTGCCGCGAGGGTGGACGCAAGGGGCGTCGGAACGGATTGGATGGTCATGAATGCCTCCGGATACGATCAGGCCAAGGTGACAGGCCGCGGTAAAGAAGCGGTAACCAACGGCTGCTAGGTCTGGAGCATTCCAGAAGGGAGGCCCGGGATGTTGCCCGCCGCAAATGCCGAGAAGCAGACGACCCTCTTTGCCCTGTCCACGAGCACGGCTGCCCCTCGCGCCGTGACCCCGGCCAGCGACGATGGCGCAAAACGCGACGGTCCCAGTTTCGGGAGCGTCTTCGCCCGGTTGGCTGAGAAAGAGGCGCAGCGACAATCCAGCGAAGAGCCTCAGATGGAAACCGGCAGCGCACCGGAAAAGTCCACAAAATCAAACAATAAGACCGAAGAAGAGTCGGCCGATCCGACGGCCGATCAGGCCGCCACTGTCGTTGCTGAGGGTCCGACGGAATCCGACGGCGTTGCCATCGAGGCCGCAGATGATGCCGCCTCTCGCGAGCAGCCAGCTGCCGAAGAGCACGCGGGCCGGGATGTCGAGAAGACCGCAGCGGTCGGAACGAACAAGCACCGCGAATCGGTCGCAGAACCGATGGACGAGAATGCGCTGGCGGCTCTGGCGACGCCCTTCACTGGCTACGAAGAATTCCTCACGCTGGCGGAAAGCCCTGACGGGGCGGACAGCCCGCAACCGGTGGCCGATGAGGGCACCGTCGCCAGCGCGCTCCCCGCTGCAACCGAGAGTCTGCCGGACGCTGCCCCCATTGATGCGCCTGACGGTCCCGCACCTGCCACCCCGGGACGCCAAATGTCCGCGGAGGCATCCACGGGGCGCTCAGATCAGCGCAGCGAGGGGGGGGAACGCACCGCTTCGGCCCGCGTTCCGGCAGCCGACGCGATGTTCCAAGGACGTTTCTCGCTCAGCGGCCTGCCGATGTTCAACGAACGGGCCGACTCGTCGCGACCCACCGTCCTCCCCGCAGATGTGGCACCGCAGGTGCCAGCGGAACCGGCGCTCTCCGGCACAGGGAACGGCATGCCGGCCGATCCGACGGAAATGAGTGCCCAGACGCTTTCGACCGCTACCGTTGCAACTCCGGCAGCGGTGGATAGTGGCAACCGCGCCAACCAATCGCGCAACGTGGATATGTCGCTGAACGCTGCCGCTTCGACGCAGCAGCCGGTTGATTCTGCGCGTCCCGCAGCGCCGGCAGCTGGCGCCACGGCGCAAGTCGGCGCGACGGGGCAACCCATCGCGCAGCCCGCCATGTCGGCCGCTTCCGAGGTAACGCCGACCGCACAACCCTCCGTGTCGGTCGCACAGCCCTCTCCTTCAACTGAGGGAATCGCTCTGAAAGTTGCGCGAGAGCTGCGCGCCACAATCACGATGGTACCAGCTGATTCCCCGCGCGCAGCCGCCGTTGCGCAGCAGACCTTGCTTGCGACCGGGATGACCCCATCTGCGCAGGCTCTCAACAAGTTCGCCTCCGACACCAAGGACACCCAGACGGACTTGGGTGCGAGGGACATCCCTGGCCCGCGCCGCGATGCCTACATGACCATGCGGGCGATGAGCGCACCGGCGCCAGCCGCTGAAGCTGTCAGCGCCACCGGCGGTCAGAAAGCCGCCAGCGCAACGGAAACCGCGCTCAACCCCATGGCGGCAGGTGCAGCGCCGCTCGGCGCTCAAAGCACGGAGTCGGGCCTTCCGGTCATCGACGGTGACGGCACCCTCATGCCGGCATCTCCCCAAACGAACCTGCCAGCCGCCACGATGACCGCTGTCGGCCCGTCCGCAGCGCTGGTCGCTGCCCCCCGCGGACCGAGGGCGGAAGCGGCGCATGCTCCGGTCGAGGCACCGGCAATGCGCCCGACGCCGGCGACGACCAGCGCCAAACCGCTTCAAGCTGCCGCCACGGACCGCCCTGAGCTGGTTGTCGGTGAGCTGGCCGAGAAGACGGCGCTGCAAGCCGAGCAGACCGGCGATTCGGGCCGCGTGGACACCGACCGGGTCGCCGTCGAAACCCTGTCGCGCAACGAAGGCGCACAGCGCAGCGATGCCTCCGCTGCCCGCCCCGCCCCTGGCGCCGAAACTGCCCGCCAGATCGCCAGCCAGATCGGCGCTCACCTTGAGGGCCCGGATGCCGTGAAAGCCGCCAACGGTGGCTTCGATCTGCGGCTTGATCCCGATGAGTTGGGACAGGTTCGCCTCCGGCTCGTCACACAGGACAACGCAAGCGTGCTGCTGGTGCAGGCCGATCGCCCTGAGACCCTCGACCTGATGCGCCGGCATATCGCCGCGCTGGAACAGGACCTGCGCAACATGGGGCATGAGAACCTGACGCTGCGCTTCTCCGGGCAAGGCACGCAGGACCAGGGATGGACCGGCGCGCAGAATCAGAACTCGAACGCTCAACGCGGCGGCGAGGGGGGCAGCTTCCTGTCCACCCGCGCCACCGACACCCAAGGATCGGCGCCCAGCGCGCCCTCGCAACCCGCGCAGCGCCTCGGCGCCCGCGATTCCCTCGACCTTCGCCTCTGAGAGGATCTCATGGAAGTTACCTCATCCGCCTACGGCACCTATTCGTCCTCGTCCTCGGCCAGCACCCCCACCGCCTCCGAGCAGACGGATTACATCACCTTCCTGCAGATGCTGACCACGCAGATGCAGAATCAGGACCCGCTCAACCCGATGGAAGCCTCGGACTTTGCCGTCCAGCTGGCCACCTTCGCCGGCGTGGAACAAGCGACCTATACCAACCAGTTGCTTGGCGCGATGATGAGCCAGACGGGCCTGTCGGACCTCGGGAACTGGGTCGGCATGGAAGCCCGCATCTATGGCGGCGCCTATTTCGACGGCTCGCCCGTCGAGCTGACGCCGGACCCGGCGCTCGGTGCCGACGAGGTCACGCTGATCGTGCGCGACAGCAATGGCGTGATCGTCGACAACCGGTCGATCGACCCCGAAGGCCTGAGCTACAGCTGGGACGGCACGGATTCGAGCGGCAACCCCCTGCCGGACGGCTCCTATACCTTCGAGATCGAATCGAAACTCAATGGCGAGACGCTCGATACCTCGCCGGTCGCCGCCTATGTCGAGATCATGGAAGCCCGCTACGAAGGGGGCGCAACGATGTTGGTGCTGCCGGGCGGCTTCTATGTCGACAGCTCCAGCGTCACCGGCCTGCGGCGCCCGGTGGGCTGAGAACGCCTGGCATTGGCCGGAACCTGAGGCCGATCCGCGCGCCCCACGAGCCTGCGCCGACCGGCTACTCGCCGCGGCTCCCACGGGCGTTGCGCGCCGTGCCGAAGGCGCGGCGCGCCCGGTCGCGCGAGGCCTGCTGCCCGGAGGGCTGCCGGACGAGGGCGAAACCCCTCCCGGTCGATCGACGACAGCGCCAGCCGTCCCCGTGTCTCAGAACACCAACAGCGTCAGGAACAAGGCCCAGCTCACGGCGGCCCCGGCCACGAACCACGCCAGCGGCGCCGTGCTGCGGGGCGCTGGCGGCGGTGCAACCGGTTCGCGCAGGCGCAGCAGGGCCTCATCCACCACCCCCGGCAGATGCGGGCCGAAGCGCGACAGCACCATCGCCGCGCGGCCGATATCGCGGATCAACGCCCGCGGGCCGAGGTTCGTGCGGATGTATTCCTCGACCACCGGCTGGGCGACATGCCAGATATTGATCGACGGATTCAGCGACCGCGCCACGCCTTCGACCACCACCATTGTGCGTTGCAACAGGATGAGCTCGGTCCGGGTCTGCATGCCGAAGCGCTCGGTCACCTCGAACAGGTAGTTGAGCAGCCGCGCCATCGAGATCCGGGTCGCATCCATGCCGAAGATCGGCTCGCCGACCGCCCGCAGGGCCCGGGCGAATTCCTCGACATCGCGGTCGGCCGGGACGTAACCCGCTTCGAAATGCACCTCGGCCACACGCCGGTAATCCTTGCGGATGAAACCGAACAGGATCTCGGCATAGACCCGGCGAGTGTATTCATCCAGCACACCCATGATCCCGAAATCATAGGCAATGAGGTCGCCATTCGCGCCGACCTTCAGGTTGCCCTGATGCATGTCGGCATGGAAATACCCGTCGCGCAGCGCGTGCTTGAGGAACAGCTGCAGCACGCGCTCGCCCAGCTCATCGCGATCCACGCCCAGCGCGTCGATCGCGTCATTGTCGCCCAGCGAGGCCCCTTCGGCCCAGCCCAGCGTCATCACATTGCGCCCCGAAAGGTGCCAGATCGGCCGAGGCACGCGGAAGCCCGAATCGCCTTCGGTATTCGCGGCAAACTCAGCCGCCGCGGCGGTTTCCAGCCGCAGATCCAGCTCGCCCATCACCACGCCTTCGAAATGCGCGATCACATCCGTGGGGCGCAGGCGGCGGGTGAAGGGCACCAGCCGTTCGATCATCCCGGCAGCGAAATAGAAGGCGTCGATGTCGCGGCGGAAGGCACGGGCGATGCCGGGGCGCAGCACTTTCACGGCGACTTCCTCACCGGTCTCGGCCATGCGGGCGCGGTGCACCTGTGCGATCGAGGCCGCGGCGACGGGCTCGGAGAAGGACGAGAACAGCACGTCGACCGGCTGCTCCAGCTCGGCCTCGATGCTGGCGCGGGCCTGCGCCATCGGGAAAGGCGGCAGCTGATCCTGCAGGTAGCGCAGCTGATTGGCCAGCTCGAGCCCGACGATATCCGGCCGGGTCGAGAGGATCTGTCCGAACTTGATATAGGCCGGGCCCAGCGCAGTGATCGCGCGCGTCACCGGCGGCAAAGCGGGATCGCCCTTCAGCCCGAGCCAGGCAAAGGGCCAGCCCATGACCCGCGCGACAAAGCGCAGGCGCGGCGGCACATTCATCGCCTCCAGCACGGTGCGCATCGCGCCCGTCCGCTCGAAGGTCGCGCCGGTGCGGATCAGCCGCCAGAGGTTATGCGGGCCCTTCACGTCAGATCTTCCAGCCCGAATGCAGCGCGGCGATGCCCAGCGACAGGTTGCGGTATTTGACCTGCTCGAACCCCGCCTCGCGGATCATCGCGGCGAAGGTATCCTGATCGGGGAATTTGCGGATCGATTCCACCAAGTATTGATAGCTGTCACGATCCCCGGTCACGACCTCACCCATCTTCGGGATGACGTTGAAGGAATAGAGGTCGTAGGCCTTCTGCATCATGTCATTGGGGATCTGGCTGAACTCCAACACCATCAGCCGCCCGCCGGGTTTCAGCACGCGGTAGGCTTCCGTCAGCGCATCGGGGATGCGGGTCACGTTCCGGATGCCGAAGCTGATCGTGTAGACGTCGAAGGTGCTGGACGGAAACGGCAGCGCCATGGCGTCGCCACAGACCCAATCCAGACGCTCGGCCATCTTCTCGGCCTCGGCCCGTTTGCGGCCTTCCTCCAGCATCGGCGCGGTCATGTCGCAGACCGTGGCGCGCGCGGTCTCGCCGGCCCGGCCGAGGAAGCGGAAGGACACGTCGCCCGTGCCGCCCGCCACATCCAGCAGGTGCTGACCCGGACGCGGCGCCAGCCAATCCATCATCGCATCCTTCCAGACGCGGTGGATGCCCATGCTCATCAGGTCGTTCATGATGTCGTATTTCGAAGCCACCGACGAGAAGACGCCGTGCACCATGCCGGCCTTCTGATCCTCGTCCACGGTTTGAAAACCGAAATGCGTCGTGCGGTTATCCGGGCTCATGCCGTTCCCCTGATCTTGCGCCGTCACTTGTATCTGGCCCCTCCTTATCCGAGGATGGCGGCCCTCACAATCCAAGCCCCTCCCCAACAACTGCGACCCGGAGTCACCTTTGCCCGAACTGCCCGAGGTGGAAACCGTGCGCCGCGGCCTTGCCCCCGCGATGGAAGGCAAACGCATCGCCTTGGCCGAGGTCCGGCGCCCTGATCTGCGTTGGCCCCTGCCCGAGCGCATGGCCGAGCGTCTGACCGGAGTCCGGATCGAACGCCTGCGCCGGCGGTCCAAGTATATCCTGGCCGATCTGGACACCGGGGAGACGCTGCTCATTCACCTCGGGATGACCGGGCGGATGACGGTCTCGGGGATCGAGGCGCCCTATATTCCCGGGCAGTTCCATCACTCGCACCCGCTGCCGGAAAAGCACGACCACGTCGTCTTCGACATGGAGGATGGCGCGCGGGTGACCTTCAACGACGCCCGCCGCTTCGGCGCGATGGACCTGATGACCACCGCAACGGCCGAAGCCCATCCGCTGCTGGCCGCGCTGGGGCCGGAGCCCTTGGGCAACACCTTCAATGCCGGCCTGCTGGCCGAGCGTCTGGCCGGGCGCAAAGGGCCGATCAAGGCCTTGCTTCTGGATCAGAAAATCGTCGCAGGTCTGGGGAATATCTACGTCTGCGAGGCGCTCCACCGCTCCGGCATTCATCCGGAGCGCGCCGGGGGCCGGATCGGGCGCGCACGCATCGACATGCTGACCACCCAGATCCGCCAGGTCTTGCAGGACGCGATCGAGGCCGGGGGCTCCAGCCTGCGCGATTACCGGCAGGCGGATGGCGAGTTGGGCTATTTCCAGCACTCGTTCCGCGTCTACGACCGTGAGGGCGCCCCCTGCCCGACCGAGGGCTGCGACGGGGTGATCCGCCGGATCGTGCAGGGCGGGCGCTCCAGCTATTTCTGCCCGCGTTGCCAGCGATAGACGCAGCGTCCGCAAGGCGCAGGGCGGAACCGGAGGGGGACGGAATGGCTTGATCCCTTGAGCCGGACTGTTAGACACGGCGAAGGAACGACACCAGGGAACCCCTCATGGCGTATGAATGCATCATCGTTGAGGTCGCGCATTATGTGGCGACGATCCGGCTGAACCGCCCCGAGGCGCTGAACGCGCTGAACTCGCAGCTTCTGGGCGAGCTGGCCGACGCGCTGAAGGCTGCCGACAAGAACGACAAGGTGCGCTGCATCATCATCACCGGCAGCGAGAAAGCCTTCGCCGCCGGGGCCGACATCAGCGAGATGGCGGAAAAGAGCTTCGTCGAGATGTTCGAGGAAGACTTCTTCACCGCCGATACCGAGGCCCTGCTCTCGACCCGCAAGCCGGTGATCGCTGCTGTCTCTGGCTATGCTCTGGGCGGCGGTTGCGAGCTGGCGATGATGTGCGACTTCATCATCTGCGCCGAGAATGCCAAGTTCGGCCAGCCCGAGATCAATCTCGGCGTCGTCGCCGGCATCGGTGGCACCCAGCGTCTGACGCGCTTTGTCGGCAAGTCCAAGGCGATGGACATGCATCTGACCGGCCGCTTCATGGATGCCGAGGAAGCCGAGCGGTCGGGCCTTGTCAGCCGTGTCGTGCCGACGAAGAAGCTGATGGAAGAGGCCATGGCCGCCGCGCAGAAGATCGCGTCCAAATCCGGCATCGCCACCAAGGTCGTCAAGGAAGCGGTCAACCGCAGCTACGAGACGACCCTGCGCGAAGGCCTGCTGTATGAGCGCCGGATCTTCCACGCGCTGTTCAACACCGAGGACCAGAAGGAGGGCATGAACGCCTTCCTCGAAAAGCGCGAAGCGCAGTTCCGCGACCGCTGAGCGACGATTCCATGACGGATCCAGAGGGGGAGGCGATTCCCCCCTTTTCTTTTGGGCCCCGATGCCGTAAGCGACCGCCTTACATGCGCGTGGGCCCGCTTAGGCAAGAATCGACCTGATCCGAAGGGAAGCTTCCCAACTGGATCGGTGGGTCTGTGTGCGACGATATTGAAACAGACCCGAGAGAGCCCAGACCATGGCCAATACGCCCCAGTCCAAAAAGCGCGCCCGCCAGTCGGAAGCCCGCTTTGAAGTCAACAAAGCCCGCCGTTCGCGCATCCGCACCTACCTGCGCAAAGTCGAAGAAGCCATCGCTTCGGGCGACGCTGCTGCTGCCAAAACCGCCCTTGCTGCTTGCGAGCCCGAGCTGATGCGCGGCGTGACCAAAGGCGTGCTGCACAAGAACACCGCCTCGCGCAAGATGTCGCGCCTGTCGTCGCGCGTGAAGGCTCTGAACGCCTGAGCGAGTCGGTAACGCAATCGCGTTAACCTTCTGCGAATCAAGGAAAAAGCGCGCCTCAGGCGCGCTTTTTTCATGCCCGCGATTCGCCCCTGCCGCTGCCTTTGCAGGCGATTCCAGGGACTCCTTTCAGCACCCCAAGAACGGGTGTGGCATCTAAGAGACTCCGACTCCGATTCCTTTGGCCCCGTTTTGTGTCAAGGTCGTTGTTCGGGTTGTCGGCTTGGCGGCCCGCTTGCTAGCTTGCCCCTGCGATTCACGAAACCCTGGGGGGGTCTCCGACAGAACCGCGATTTCGTCACCCCGAGCTGCCGCAACGGGGGCGAGCTGTCGTTTTCTGGTCCGCCGGGCTGCCACCCGGTCGATCCTGCATCCCCATCAGACAACCGAATCCCCTCGGGGAGTCGGCTGGTCTTTGCGTCTCGCGTGAACTGGAACCCGGAAAAATCCGGGCATCACAAGAACGACAATAAAGAAGAACCGCGCCCCTGGGGCGTGGGCATGGGTCAGGACAGAATGACAAATATCGTCTGGGGCGATGTACGCAGTAAACTTCGGGGTGTAGTAGGCGAAAACAACTTTATCACCTGGATCGCGCCCTTGGGCCTGACGGGGATCGAAAGCGGCGTGGCGCGCCTGTCTGCGCCGACCAATTTCATCGCCAACTGGGTGAACCGCAACTTTGCCGATCCGATCGTGCGGGCGCTGAACGGCGCCGGGGCCAATGTCCACCGCATCGAGATTGCCGTCGAAGCCCGCGTACCTGGCGCCACCGCTGCAAAGACCATGACCGGCGCACAACGCGTGCAGGAAACGCTGGGCAAGTCCTCGGACGCGCCCGCCCTGCCCGCTTCTGCGCCGACGCCCGCCGCCCCGGTGACCGCCGCTGCCCCCTCGGGTTCCGAGGACGTGGCCGGCGCCCCGCTGGACCAGCGTTATACCTTCGACAATTTCGTGGTCGGCAAGCCGAACGCGCTGGCTCATGCCGCCGCCCGCCGGGTGGCCGAAGGCGCGGCCGTGACCTTCAACCCGCTGTTCCTCTATGGCGGCGTGGGCCTCGGCAAGACGCACCTGATGCACGCCATCGCCTGGGAATTGCAGACCCGCAATCCCGAGGCCAAGGTGCTGTATCTCAGCGCCGAGCAATTCATGTACCGCTTCGTGCAGGCCCTGCGTGAGCGTCAGATCATGGACTTCAAGTCGCTGTTCCGCTCGGTCGATATCCTGATGGTGGACGACGTCCAGTTCATCGCCGGCAAGGATTCGACGCAGGAAGAATTCTTCCATACGTTCAATGCCTTGATCGATCAGAACAAGCAGATCGTCATCTCCGCCGATCGCGCGCCGGGTGAGATCAAGGATCTGGAAGAGCGCATCAAGTCGCGCCTGCAATCCGGCCTCGTCGTCGACCTGCACCCGACGGATTACGAGCTCCGCCTCGGCATCCTTCAGCAGAAGGCCGACCAGAACCGCAAGGCTTACGGCGAGGTTTCGATCGCGCCGGACGTGCTGGAATACCTCGCGCACCGGATCACCACCAACGTACGCGTGCTCGAAGGCGCGCTGACCCGCCTGTTCGCGCTGGCCTCGCTCTTGGGCCGCGAGATCACGCTCGATATGGCGCAGGATACTCTGGCCGATATCCTCCGCTCGTCCGAGCGCAAGGTCACGGTCGAGGAGATCCAGCGCAAGGTCGCCGAGCATTACAACATCCGCCTCTCGGACATGATTGGCCCGAAGCGCCTGCGCACCATCGCCCGGCCACGCCAGATCGCCATGTATCTCGCCAAGCACATGACCACGCGCTCGCTCCCTGAGATCGGCCGTCGCTTCGGCGGGCGCGATCACACGACGATCCTGCACGGTGTACGCAAGGTCGAGGAACTGCGCGGCAGCGACAGCCAGCTGGCCGAGGATCTGGAACTTCTCAAGCGTCTGCTGGAAAGCTGACAAGAACGGGGCTGTGAACGCCCCGTGAACCTTGACGTTGCCGGCAAAGGGCCGCAAACAAACAGGAACAAGAAAATTCAGGCCGGGTCGGTGATAGCCGGCGCCGGCCCGACGTGTCGGAGGGATCGACGATGAAGATCAGCATCGAACGCGCAACGCTGCTGAAGGCCGTGTCGCAGGCACAGTCCGTGGTCGAGCGTCGCAACACGATCCCGATCCTGGCTAACGTGCTGATCGAAGCGGATGGCGCGACCGTCAGCTTCCGCGCCACCGACCTCGATATAGAGGTCGTGGACAAGGCCGCCGCCATGGTGGAACGCGCGGGCGCCACGACGGTCTCGGCCGTCATGCTGCACGAGATCGTCCGCAAGCTGCCCGATGGCTCGCTGGTCTCCCTGACCGACGACCAGCGCACCGGCCGCCTGACGGTGGAAGCCGGCCGCTCGACCTTCTCGCTGGCGACCCTCCCGCGCGAAGATTTCCCGGTGATGGCCTCGTCCGAGTATCAGTCGAACTTCACCGCCAAGGCCGGCGATCTGAAGCGCCTGTTCGAGAAGTCGAAATTCGCCATCTCGACCGAAGAGACGCGTTATTACCTCAACGGCGTCTACATGCACATCGCCGATGCCGAGGACGGTCGTGTCCTGCGCTGCGTCGCCACCGACGGTCACCGTCTGGCCCGCATCGACGCCCCGCTGCCCGAGGGCGCGGTGGGCATGCCCGGCGTGATCGTCCCGCGCAAGACGGTGAACGAACTGCGCAAGCTGCTGGACGATGACGCGGCCGATATCGCCATCTCTGTTAGCGAGACCAAGGTGCGCTTTGCCACCTCGGAAATCGCCCTGACTTCGAAGGTCATCGACGGCACTTTCCCCGATTACTCGCGCGTGATCCCGGTCGGGAACACCAAGCGGCTGGAAGTGGATGCGTCCGAATTCGCCAAGGCCGTCGACCGCGTGGCGACCGTGTCGTCCGAGCGTTCGCGCGCCGTGAAGCTGATCCTTGACGAGGACAAGCTGACCCTCTCGGTCAACGCGCCGGATAGCGGCATGGCGCAAGAAGAGCTGGTCGTGGCCTATGGCGATGATCACCTCGAGATCGGCTTCAACGCCAAATACCTGCTCGAGATCGCCAGCCAGATCGACCGCGAGAACGCGGTGTTCATGTTCAACTCCTCTGGCGAGCCGGCCTTGGTGCGCGAGGGGTCGGATACCTCGGCGGTCTATGTCGTGATGCCGATGCGCGTCTGACGGACGCTGTACATCGTGAGTTCGGTTGAAAGGGGGGCTGTCTGCCCCCCTCTTTGCATTCGCAAATTCACCCCCCGAGGATATTTGGGGAGCAAAGATGGGCAATTTGTCTAAAATTGTTATCGCCTGAGGGAGCCCGCCCCCATCTTTACTCTCCAAATATCCCAGGGGGCCCGGGGGAGGATCCCCCGGTCGCTCGCCTTCCTTGCGGCGGTTGGATTTGTTCCGTAACCCTTGCGCATGTCCCTACGCCTGCACCGTCTGACCCTGTCTCGCTTCCGCTCGCATCCGCGGGTCGAAGCGGTATTCGACGGGCGGCCCGTGGTGCTGCATGGCGCCAATGGCGCGGGCAAGACGAACCTTCTGGAAGCCATCTCGCTGCTGTCTCCGGGCCGGGGCCTGCGCCGCGCGGCCTCGGAGGAGCTGGGCGCACAGCCCGCCGATCTGGGCTGGAAGATCGAGGGCGAGATCGCCCGCAATGGCACGTTGCATGAGCTGGAGACCGGGGCGGCGCCGGGGCAATCGCGGGTCGTTCGGATCGACGGCAAGACCTCTCCGCAATCCGGGCTGGGGCGGCTGATGCCGATGCTTTGGCTCACGCCCGCCATGGACCGGCTCTGGATCGAGGCGGCCGAGGGACGGCGGCGCTTTCTTGACCGATTGGTGCTGGGGTTCGAACCCGACCACGCCGAAGCCGCTGTCGGTTACGAGAAGGCCATGCGCCAGCGCAACAAGCTGTTGCGCGACAACGTCACCGATCCGCGTTGGTACACGGCGCTGGAGGCGCGGATGGCGGAAACCGGCGGGGTGATGACCCTGAACCGGCAGGCCACCCTCGCCCGTCTGGCCACGGCGCAATCCGCCGACAGCCCCTTCCCCCAGCCCGAGCTGATCCTCGCCGACGACACCCCCGCCGATCTGGCCGAGGCGCTGGCCGAAAGCCGGGGCCGCGACCGTCAGGCCGGACGCACCTTGGTCGGGCCGCACCGCGCCGACCTCTCGGCGCTTTGGGCGGCGCGCGGGCGTCCCGCCGCGCAATGCTCGACCGGTGAGCAGAAGGCGTTGCTCATTTCGACGGTTCTGGCCCATGCCCGCGCCCTGCAGGCAATGGTCGGCCACGCGCCGATCCTGCTGCTGGACGAGGTCGCCGCGCATCTGGATGACGCCCGCCGGGCGGCGCTGTACGACGCGCTTTGCGACCTTGGCGCGCAGGCGTTCCTGACCGGCACCGGGCCGGAATTGTTCACCCCGCTCGGCAATCGCGCCCAGACCTTCCGCGTGTCCGAGACCGCCGGGGACTCGCAGGTAACCGAGGAGGATCTGCCATGAAGCCGCAACGCATCACCCTTGTGACGCTGGGCGTCCGTGATCTGGACCGGTCCAAGGCGTTCTATGCCGCGTTGGGGTGGCAGGGTGACAACAACAATCCCGGGGTCGTGTTCTACGACCTCGGCGGCATGAAGATGGGCCTGTTCGGGCTGGACCCGCTGGCCGAGGATCAGGGGCGGCCCGGCGCCACGCTCGGGACCGGCGCGATGACGCTCGCGCAGAATTTCGACAGCCCCGAGGCCGTGGATGCGGCTTTCGCTTTGGCGCTGGAGGCCGGGGCGACGGCGCTGAAAGCCCCCGAAGCGGTTTTCTGGGGCGGCTATTCCGGCTATTTCGCCGATCCCGACGACCATGTCTGGGAACTGGCGCATAACCCGTTCTGGCCTTTGGACGCCGACGGCAAGCTTGCCTGAATACCGACCGCTTGGTATGGTCAGGCATGCCGCGACCGACCAAGCAATCACCTGAGCGTGGACAGGCCCGCCTGCGGATCCTCGAGGCGGCGCGCGACGTGATCCGCGCCAAGGGATTCGCTGCGACAAGCGTTGACGAGCTTTGCACCGCTGCCGGCGTGACCAAGGGCGCGTTCTTCCACCATTTCTCCAGCAAGGAAGCCCTCGGCGTGGCCGCGGCCGAGTTCTGGGGCAGCACCACGTCCCAGATGTTCGCCGCGGCGCCTTATCACCAGCCCGCCGATCCTTTGGAGCGTGTGCTGGCCTATCTTGCATTCCGGCGCGCGCTGATCGTTGGCGAGATCTGGGAATGGACCTGCCTCGTCGGCACCATGGCCGAGGAGGTTCACGCCAGCCATCCCGCCATCGCCGAGGCCTGTGGCGCCGCGATCCATGGCCACGCCGCCACGCTGGAGGCCGATATCGCGCTGGCCTTGGCGCAGCGCGGGTTGACCACGCCCTCGGCTGCCAGCCTCGCCCGGCATACGCAAACCGTGCTTCAGGGAGCCTTCGTGATGGCCAAGGCCGGGGGCGGCCAAGAGGCCGGGCGGGAAGCAATCGACCATCTGATCCGCTATGTCCAACTGCTGATGGGAGAGCCCGCATGACCGAGATCACCTGCCGTTGCGGGGCTACGACCCTGACCCTGACCGGCGCGCCCATCCTGACGTCAAGTTGCCATTGCCAGTCGTGCCGCGAGGCCGCCGGGCAATTGGCCGACCTGCCCGGCGCCACGCCGATCACCGATGCCCATGGCGCGACGCCCTTCGTGTTGTGGCGCAAGGACCGGGTGGCGGTGACGCGTGGGGCCGGGACCCTGCGTGCCCATACCCTGCGCGACGGGGGCACTCGGCGCGCGGTGGCCACCTGCTGCAACAGCCCGATGTATCTGAATTTCAACGGCGGGCATTGGCTGTCCCTCTATGCCGCCCGCTTCGACACCCCGCCGCCGATCCAGATGCGCACCATGCTGATGGATGCCGAACCCGGTACCGTACCCGATGACGGCATCCCCGGCGCGAGACGCCAATCGGCACGGTTCATGCTGAAGCTGTTGGGCGCCTGGGCCGCGACCGGCTTTCGTTTCTTCAAGATGGAGCCGATGCCCAAGCTGGAGGAGCCGCAATGAGCGAGAAGATCGAGGTCGAGAACGTCAATTCCCCGGGCCGCACTACCCGCGTCGACCGCGCGAAATACGAGGCCGCGCGCGCGGCCCTGATGGCGGTCCTGCCAGCGGAGGCCCCCGGCATGACGCCCGCCGAGGCCCAGAAAGCTATGGTCGCGCATCTCCCCGAGGATCTGTTCCCCGGCGGTGAGAAGGTCGGCTGGTGGATGAAATGCGTGCAGCTAGACCTTGAGGCCAAGCGCCTGATTGCCCGCGCCCCCAAGGCCCCCGTCCGGCTGTGGCGCGTCTGAACGCTTGACCCAAGGGCGGGCGCCGCGCAGCATCGACGGGCCTTTTCCAGATTGGAGACCCGCATGCGCCCGCTCGTCCTGGCCCTCGGCCTGCTCGTCCTGCCCTTTATGGCGCAGGCCCAATCCATCCCGGTCGAATATCAGGGGCAATGGAGCGGCGAGGGACGCCAACGCGGGACTTCCAGTTGGCGCATCGACATCAACCTCGGGCCAGAGGTCGGCGTCGCCTTCTACCCGGAATACCAATGCACCGCGCGCTGGGTGTTCCAGCCGGACGCGGACCCGTTCGCCTTCTGGACAGCCTCGGGCCGGGAAGAAACAGTGACCGGCCACGACCAATGCATTGACGGGTTGGGGCTGTTCCTGCGCATCGGCGAGGACGGAAGCCTGCTGGTCGAATGGCGCGGCGACGACGGAATTCCGATGGCCATCGCGCTGCTTGCGCGGGGATAGGCCGGAAGGGCCCGGAAACCCCCCAAATCTTGTGTCCGAAGCGTGACATTACCCCCGGAATCCGCTATCCGAGGGGGGTAACAAAGACGGACTGAATCCATGACCGCAAATGCCGCTCCCCGTGAGGAATATGGCGCCGATTCCATCAAGGTTCTCAAGGGCCTGGACGCGGTGCGCAAACGTCCGGGGATGTATATCGGCGATACCGATGACGGCTCGGGCCTGCACCACATGGTCTACGAGGTCGTCGACAACGGCATCGACGAGGCGCTGGCCGGGCATGCAACCTCGGTCACGGTGAAGATTCACGCGGATTCCAGCGTCTCGGTGCGCGATAACGGCCGGGGCATTCCGACCGATATCCACCCTGAGGAAGGCGTCTCGGCGGCCGAGGTCATCATGACCCAGCTGCACGCCGGCGGGAAATTCGACCAGAACAGCTACAAGGTCTCGGGCGGCCTGCACGGCGTGGGCGTCTCGGTGGTGAACGCGCTGTCCGACTGGCTGGAACTGCGCATCTGGCGCGGCGGCAAGGAGTGGAAAGCCCGCTTCGAAAACGGCGATACCGTCGAGCATCTGACCGAGGTCGGCCCGGCCGCGCCCGGTGAGAAGGGCACCGAGGTGCGCTTCTTCGCGTCGGCCAAGACCAACCGCCCGGACGGCACCTTCTCGAACCTCGAATACAGCTTCAAGACGCTGGAGAACCGCCTACGGGAACTGGCCTTCCTGAACTCGGGCGTGCAGATCGTCATCGAAGACGAACGCCCGGCGGAATCGCTGAAGTCGGAATTCTGCTACGAGGGCGGCGTGCGCGAATTCGTGCGCTTCCTCGACCGGTCGAAATCCCCAGTCATGCCCGAGCCGATCTTCATCACCGGCGAGAAGGATGGCATCGGCGTCGACGTGGCAATGTGGTGGAACGACAGCTACCACGAGACGGTGCTTCCCTTCACCAACAACATTCCCCAGCGCGACGGCGGCACCCACCTTGCCGGCTTCCGGGGCGCGCTGACGCGGACCATCACCCGTTACGCGCAGGAAAGCGGCATCGCCAAAAAGGAGAAGATCGCTTTCACCGGTGACGACGCCCGCGAAGGCCTGACCTGCGTGCTGTCGGTGAAGGTGCCGGATCCGAAATTCTCCAGCCAGACCAAGGACAAGCTCGTCTCGTCCGAGGTCCGTCCGGCGGTCGAGAACCTCGTGAACGAGAAGCTCGCCGAGTGGTTCGAAGAGAACCCCGGCCCCGCGCGTCAGATCGTCGGCAAGATCGTCGAGGCCGCGCTGGCCCGCGAAGCTGCCCGCAAGGCGCGTGACCTGACCCGCCGCAAGACCGCGCTGGACGTGGCCTCGCTGCCCGGGAAACTGGCCGATTGTCAGGAGCGCGATCCGTCGAAATCCGAACTGTTCCTCGTCGAGGGTGACTCGGCCGGTGGTTCGGCGAAGCAGGGGCGCTCGCGTCTCAATCAGGCGGTGCTGCCGCTGCGGGGCAAGATCCTCAACGTCGAGCGCGTGCGCTTCGACCGCATGCTCTCCAGCCAAGAGATCGGCACGCTGATCACTGCCATGGGCACGGGCATCGGCCGCGACGAATTCGACCTGAACAAGCTGCGTTACCACAAGATCGTCATCATGACAGATGCTGACGTCGACGGGGCACACATCCGGACGCTGCTGCTGACTTTCTTCTATCGTCAGATGCCGTCGCTGATCGAGGCCGGGCACCTCTACATCGCCCAGCCGCCGCTCTACAAAGTCGCGCGCGGCAAGTCCGAGGTCTATCTGAAGGATGTCCCGGCGCTGGAGGATTACCTGATCGCGCAAGGCATTGAAGGCGCGGTGCTGAAGCTCACCAACGGCGAGGAAATCGCCGGGGCCGACCTTCACCGCGTGGTCGAGGGCGCGCGCAGCTTCAAGCGCGTGCTGGATTCCTTCCCGACGCATTATCCGCGTAACATCCTCGAGCAAGCCGCACTGGCCGGCGCCTTCGATCCGGGCCGCGCCGATGCCGACCTGCAGCTTGTGGCCGACAATGTCGCCAAGCGTCTGGACATGGTGGCCGCCGAATACGAGCGCGGCTGGAACGGCCGCATCACGCAAGACCACGGCATCCGCCTGTCGCGCATCCTGCGCGGGGTTGAGGAGATCCGCACGCTCGACGGCGCCGTGCTGCGCTCGGGCGAGGCGCGTCGCCTGTCGCAGGTCTCGGGCGAGACGCGCTCGGTCTACGAGCGGCAATCCTCGCTGGTGCGGCGTGATCGGGGTCAGGTGATCCATGGCCCGATCGAGCTGCTGAACGCGATGCTGGAAGAAGGCGAGCGTGGGCTGTCGCTGCAGCGCTACAAGGGGCTGGGTGAGATGAACCCCGAGCAGCTGTGGGAAACCACGCTGGACCCGGAAGCCCGCACCCTGCTGCAGGTCCGCATCGAGGACGTGGCCGAGGCCGACGACATCTTCTCGAAGCTGATGGGCGACGTTGTCGAACCGCGCCGCGAGTTCATCCAGAAGAACGCGTTGACGGTCGAGAATCTGGACGCCTGATCCACTGACGCGTGGCGCGCAGGGTTTCTTTGCGCGCCCGGGCGGCCGGGCAGTCTTCTTTCCATGGCCAGATGGACCTTGCACCATTGGCGACGGCCTCGCACACCGTGCTTCCGGCCTCGCCACTCGCCATCGCCAAGGCATTTGATGCCTCAGCGCCGGATCGTTTCGTGGTCAGGTAGCAGTCTTGAAGTCGCGGGCGACGAACGCACTCACGCTGCGCCAGGACGGGACGCGAGCATCGTCTGCAGGGCCTTGAGCGGTCCGGACGGTTGCAACGACCGCCAGACCAGATGCGTTTGCACATGGCCGAACGTCGGGGGCAGCTCATTGAGTTGCACCTGATCCTCTGCCCGAAGGGATTCGATGACCGCGTGGGGCATGATGCCGATCCCCGCCCCAGCCACCACGCAGGCAAAGATCGCGTGGTAGGACGCGAGCTCCATCACCCGCGCAGGCTGGACCTGAGCCTCCGCAAGCCAGGCCTCGAAGATCCGGCGATAGGAACAGCCAGTTTCGAACGCGATCATGGTGCGTCCCCGCAGATCCTCAGGTCCGCGCAGGGGCGGCATCGACTTTGGCGCGATCAACGCAAGCCTCTCCGAGAACGCGGGCTGCGTTTCGAACCCCTCCGCGTCGAAGGGTTCTGACACGAAGGCGGCTTCCAGCTCGAATCGGGCAACGCGTTGAAGCAACGTCGCAGTGTCGCCCGTCACCAGGTCCACATGCACATCGGGATACGCGCCATGAAAGGCTGCCAGCAACGGCGGCAGGCGCGCGGCCGTCGTGCTCTCCAGCGCGCCGATCCGCAACGTGCCGCGCAACCCGCCGGGTTTCATCGCGAGCTCCGCCTCATCCGCAAGCAACAGGAGCCGCTCGGCATAGGTCAGGAGGCGCGCGCCATCTTCGGACAGGATCAATCGGTTGCGCTCGCGTCGGAACAGGCTCGTGCCAAGCCGCTCCTCCAACTGGCGGATGCGCGTGGTGATGTTGGATTGCACGCGCCCCAGCTGCGCAGCAGCCGGAGTGATGCCGCCTGTTTCGACCACGGCACGGAAGATTCTAAGGGAGTCGAGGTCAAGGCTTCTCAATTTGAGAACGAACCTTCTCAATAGTTCATTTCTATAGATAGTCTGACAAGCGTAAGAGGCCGTCAACCCGATTGAGGAAGCGCCTCCATGCAAACGAAACCCTTGTTGATCCAGACCGGCACGCCACCGGATGCCTTGCGCGCGGCGCACGGAGATCTGCCCGCCTGGTTTTCGGCGGCCCTGGGCTTGGCGCCCGGACACATGACCGTGGTCCGAGCCTTCGAGGGCGAGACGCCGCCGGCCCCCGACGTCCGCGTTCCGACCATCCTGACCGGATCATGGTCGATGGTCACCGAGCGTGCCGCGTGGAGCGAGAACCTTGCCGCGTGGATCCGCGATGCGATGGCGATCGAGGCGCCGCTCTTTGGCGTCTGCTACGGGCATCAGCTGATCGCGCATGCGCTCGGCGGCGTTGTCGGCTACCACCCCGATGGCCGCGAGATTGGCAGCCAGAAGATCACTCTGACTGCAAGTGGACGCGCCGATCCCGCGCTCGGTGATGCCGGGTCCGACTTTGTCGCCCAGCTGACCCATATGCAGACGGTGCTGACCCCGCCGCCGGGGGCGGTGGTTCTGGCGGCGTCGGCGCATGATCCGCATCAGGTTCTGCGCTACGGACCCAACGCGCTGTCCACCCAGTTTCATCCCGAGTTCACCACCGACATCATGCGCGGGATCATCGCCTCCCGCGAGACTGTCCTGCGCGACGAGGGGCGTGACCCGCAGAACCTGCAAGCCTCAGTGACCGAGGCCCCCTTCCCCCTGCAGATGCTCCGCCGTTTCGTTGCGGGCGCCAACCCCGAGGCATCGGAATGAAGAAGATCGGCTTGATCGGCGGCATGAGCTTTGAAGGCTCGGCGGTCTACTATCGTCACATAAACGAAACGGTGCGGGCCCGCCTTGGCGCGCTGCACTCTGCCGAGATGATGCTGTACTCGGTCGATTTCCAGAAGATCGTCGACATGCAGAAGGCTGGTGACTGGGACAGGGCAGGGTCCTATCTGGCGGATGTCGACACAAGGCTTGAAGCGGCGGGGGCAGAGGCCGTCGTCATGTGCGCGGTGACCATGCACCTGATCGCGCCGCAGGTCGAAGCGGCGCTTTCGGTGCCCTTCCTGCACATCGTCGATGTCACAGCCGAGCGTCTGAAGGCCGCCGGCCTTCGCCGGCCGCTGTTGCTCGCGACCCGCTACACCATGGAGAATGGCTTCTATCCGGCGCGCATGGCGCTGCACGGCATCGAGGTGATGGTGCCCGATGAAGCCGGTCGGGCCAGGGTCCACGCCATCATCTTCGACGAGCTCTGCGCCGGCAGGATTCTTGATATCTCCCGTGACGCACTGCAGGGGTTGATCGAGACCGCGAAAGCGGAAGGGGCGGATAGCGTGATCTTCGGCTGCACCGAGATCTGCCTGATCCTCGAAACCGACAAGCTGGCGCTTCCGGGGTTCGATTCCACCCTCATTCATTGTGAAGCGGCGGTGGATTTCCTGCTGAGCGACGAAGGGTAGGCTGGGGCGTAATTCTGTCAAGCGCCTGCAATACTTGGGGAAAGGCGTTGAAGTGCCGCAGGACGAGGGCGACGAGAACCGCCCTCGTAGGCAGGGTTCGCGTGATGTCGTGCGCCTTTGCGCCCACTGGCTGGCACCGCTTGGTCAACGATCGAGCTTGGTCGAGTCAGTGTCCCGTCTGTCGAAGGCTCAGCGCTTCTCTCGAGCCATCTTCTGGCCCAAGGTCAGTGACCTGACTCATAGATACAGTCTATAATTCAGTCAGGTTTTCCAAGCTGTTTCCAGGTGGGTTCGCGTGGTTATTTGGCGACGGATGCGAACGCTTGCCCGTTGCCATCCGCTTCAACCTGAGAGACCGACGTGACCGCGCGCCACCCCTCTGATCCGACGTTTCTGCCCATCGCCCGGCCAATTGCCGACGCCACGGAGTCCGGCTGGTACCTGACCTCAGGGCCCGACCTGCCTCTGACGCCGCACCACAGCACGTCCCAATGCGATGTGCTGGTGATCGGCGCGGGGTGGATGGGGCTGCACGCCGCGCGGCGTTACGCCGAGCTGGCGCCGCAGGAACGCGTGATCCTCGTCGATGCCGGGCGGATCGGCAACAATGCCTCGGGGCGCTGCATGGGGTTCGCCATCGACCTCGCACATAACCCGCGCAAGCATGACTTCGTCGAGGACATGCAGGGCAACCGCGAGGAGCTGCACGTCAATCTCGAAGGCAACGCCTATCTGCGCTCGGCGGTCGAGGAGCTGGGCGTCGAATGCGACTGGGACCCGCAGGGCAAATACCACAGCGCCGCGACCGACCATGGCATCGAAGACCTCGTGGCCTTTTCCAAGGCGCTCGATGCGATGGGCCAAGGCTATCGCTGGGTCGAGGCCGACGAGATGCAGGCAATGACCGGCAGCCGCCACTATAAGCGCGCGCTGCATCATCCGGGCACGATCCTGATCCAACCGGCGAAGTATCTGAAGAACCTCGCACGCGTCCTGCCCGACAACGTCACGATCCATGAGAACACGGCCGTGACCGCGGCGCGCTTCGACCCGGCCGGCCATGTGTTCCGGACGACGGGCGGCGAGATCCGGGCGCGCAAGGTGATCCTCTGTGCCTCGGGCTATCTGCAGAGTTTCGGCTTCTTCGGCGGCAGCGCGATCCCGGTCTATACCTTCGCCAGCATGACCCGGCGCCTCTTGCCTTCGGAGCTGGCACAGACCGGCGAGGCCGAGGCCTTCGGCCTGATCCCCGCCAACAGCTTCGGTACCACGGTGCGCAAGACCCGGGACAACCGCCTGCTTCTGCGCAATGTCTATGCCTATGCCCGCGACTTCCGCGTGACGAAGCCCGAGGTCGAACGTGCCGCGCGTCAGCAGCAGGTCTCGTTCGACCGGCGCTGGCCCGGCCTGTCCGCGATCGGGTTCGAAAGCATCTGGGGCGGGCTTCTGACCCTGTCGCAGAACGGCGGCATGGTGTTCGGCGAGTTGGGCCCCAACATCTACGGCGCGGCCTATTGCAACGGCACAGGGGTCTCGCGCGGGGCGGCCTTCGGCAAGGCGGTGGCGGAGCTGTCGCTGGGCCGGACCTCGGCGACGATCGACATCCTGAACCGTCGCCCGAAACCCACGCGGGCCTATCCCCGCCTGATCACCCAGACCGGGGTGAACCTCGTGACCGGCTGGCGCTTTCGGCGGGCCGGGCAGGAAGTCTGATTTCATAAGGAGACCACGACCATGGCCGATCTGAGCGGCGTCAACCTTGCCATGCAGACCCCGTTCGACGCGGACGGGGCCATTGATTTCGCGCTTCTGGAACAGCTGATCGAGGCCTATGTCGCCGCCGGCGTCCAGGGTCTGGTGCTGGGTTCGGGGACGGGACAGCATCCCTATCTGACCGAGGCCGAATGCAACGCGCTTTACGAGGCCGGGATCCGGCAGATCGCCGGGCGGGCCCATGTGATCTGCCAGACCTCGGCCCTGAACATGGACGAGGTCCTGCGCCGTTCGCGCCATGCCGAGAAGGCTGGGGCGGATGCGCTGATGATCCTGCCGCCCTATCTGGAGGGGCCGGGCGACGAGGACGGGCTGTTTGACTTCTACCAGAGCATCGATGCCGCGATCGGCATCGATATCGTCGGCTACAACATCCCGCAGGCGACCGGCATCACCGTCTCGGTGCCCCTGCTCAAGCGACTGAGCGGGCTGCGGAATTATCGCTACATCAAGGACAGCGGCGGCGATTTCACCACGCTGCAGGAATATCTGCAGCTGGATATCGGCGTCTTGAACGGCTGCGACACCCTGACCTTCCCGGCGCTGATGGCCGGTGTGAAGGGGCTGATCTGGGGCGGTGCGAACTTCATGCCGCGCGAGGCGGTCGCGTTGCACGCGCTGGTGGCCGCGGGTGATTACGCGGCAGCGCGGGATCTGTGGCAGCGGATCCTGCCGTCGCAGCTTTATATCTGGCGCAACGCCTATGCCCCCGCCGTCCTGCATGCGGCGCATCTGCGCGGCTTCGGCAGCGGCCATGTCCGCCGCCCGCTGCGCGACCTCGGCGCTGCGGATGCCGTCGCACTGCGGGCCGCGATGGCTCCCCTCATGGATTGAGACCTGCGCGCGGCCAGATCACTGGTCGCGCGACCATCCCATTCGGTAGACGCGACCGGCCGTAGGTCACCAGATTGACCTGTCCCATCAGCTTACTGCGCAGGCCGGTCTCGTACTCCGCTTCGGTGAAGCGCGAGAGCGGGGCAAAGGCACCGGCGCCTGCCGTGCAGATGAGCGCATCAAACTCGCCCACGGCTTCGAACAGAGATTTTAAGAATGCGCTGTCGGCAAGATCCGCGCGCAGATCTCCCGACGTCCGACCGACTCGAACAACCTAGTGCCGGGGCAGTACTGCAGCGTGAACCGCGCGACCGATGGTGCCGTCCGCGCCGAACAGGAGACTGTCCCGGGCTTCCTCCTTGGCGTCGGCTCGATTCAGGCGCGCATTCTGCTGGACCGCGGATCGTACATCGGCGTGAGGCTCGCTTCGGCGTCGACGACTTGGCCGGCGATCTCGATCTGATAGCGCGAGGCCATCATCGCCTCGGGCGCTTCGCCGGCCTCAAGGCAGGGCACATAACCCATGCCGATGGCGCCGCCGAGCGCATGGCCGTAATTCCCCGAGGACAGCTGGCCGACGATCTTGCCGTCCCGCAGGATCGGCTCGTTGTGGAAGAGCAGCGGTTGCGGATCAGTCAGTCGGAACTGCACCAGACGCCGGCTCAGCCCCTCATCGCGCTTGCGCAGCACCGCCTCGCGGCCGAGGAAATCGCCCTTGCCCGTCCGCACCGCGAAGCCGAGGCCGGCCTCCAGCACATGATCCTCATCGGTGATGTCGTGGCCGAAATGGCGATAGGCCTTCTCGATCCGGCAGCTGTCCATCGCGTGCAAGCCGCAGAGTTTCAGCCCCATCGACTCGCCCGCCTCAAGCAGCGTCTCGAACACATGCGCGGCCTGATCGGTCGAGACATACAGCTCCCAGCCCAGTTCCCCGACATAGGACACCCGATGCGCACGGGCGAGACCCATGCCGATCTCGATCTCGCGCGCGGTGCCGAAGGGATGGGCCTCATTCGACAGATCGGCGGGCGAGACAAGTGACAGCAACTCGCGCGAGCGGGGGCCCATTACCGGGATCACCGCCTCGCCCGCGGTCACATCGGTGATAACGGCAAAGGCCTCGCCCAGATGCCGCCGCAGCCAGGCCAGGTCGCGCTGCAGCGTCGCGCCGGGGACGACCAGCAGGAAGGCGGTCTCGGTGAGGCGCGTGACGGTCAGGTCGCTCTCGATCCCGCCCTTCGCGTTCAGCATCTGGGTGTAGACGATGCGGCCTTCGGGCACGTCCATGTCATTGGCACAAAGGCGTTGCAGGAAGGGCAGGGCGTCCCGACCCTCGACCCGGATCTTGCCGAACGAGGTCATGTCGAGAAGGCCCACGCCCTCGCGCAGGGCCATATGCTCGGCGCGCTGGTTGTCGAACCAGTTCTGCCGCTGCCAGGAATAGCGATACTCGCGCTCCTGCCCGGGATTGGCGAACCAGTTCGCGCGCTCCCATCCCGCGACCTCGCCGAAGACCGCGCCGCGGGCCTTCAGCGCCTCGTGCAGGGGCGAACGCCGGACACCGCGCGCGGTGGCCATCTGGCGATAGGGGAAATGGTCGGCATAGAGCAGGCCCAGCGTCTCGGTCACGCGCTCTTTCAGGTAGCGGCGGTTCTTCTGGAACGGCTGGGCGCGGCGAATGTCGACGTCCCACAGATCGAAGGGCGGCTCGCCGTCGTTCATCCATTGCGCCAGCGCCATGCCCGCCCCGCCCGAGGAGACGATGCCGATCGAATTATACCCGGCCGCGACCCAATACCCGCGCAGCTCGGGCGCCTCGCCGAGGTAATAGCGGTCGTCGGGGGTGAAGCTTTCCGGGCCGTTGAAGAAGGTATGGATTCCGACCTTGCCCAGCATCGGCATTCGCGCCAGCGCCTGTTCGAGGATCGGCTCGAAATGGGCGAAATCCTCGGGCAACTGGTCGAAGCAGAAATCCTCGCGGATGCCGTCCATGCCCCAGGGCTTGGCCACGGGCTCGAAGGCGCCGAGCAGGATTTTCCCCGCGTCTTCCTTGTAATAGGCGCATTCGTCCGGCACGCGCAGCACCGGCAGCTGGGTCAGTTCCGGGATCGCCTCGGTGACGATGTAGAAATGCTCGCAGGCATGCAGCGGCAGGGTCACGCCGTTCCGCGCCGCCAGATCGCGCCCCCACATGCCACCGCAATTGACCACCAGGTCCGCAGCGATATGCCCGGTCTCGCCGCCGCTCTCCCAATCGACGCCGGTGACGCGGCCCTCGGCCTGCGTGACGCGCGTGACCTTCACCTGCTCGACGATCTGCGCCCCGCGCGCGCGGGCGCCCTTGGCCAGAGCCAGCGCGATATTGGCCGGATCGGCCTGCCCGTCGCCCGGCAGATGCACGCCCGCCACCACGTCGCGCGGCTCCAGATGCGGATAGAGCGCCTTCACCTCGGAGGGCGTCAGTGCGTTCACCTCGACGCCGAAGGCGCGCGCAAGGCTCGCCTGCCGCAGGATCTCCTCGCGCCGTTCCTTGGTCAGCGCGACGGTCATCGAGCCGCATTGCCGGAAGCCGGTGGCAAGGCCCGTCTCGGATTCAAGCTTGCGGTAGAGATCGGCGGAATACTTCGCCAGCCGCGTCATGTTCTGCGAGGCACGAAGTTGACCGATCAGCCCCGCCGCATGCCATGTCGTGCCTGAGGTCAGCTGCTTGCGCTCCAAGAGCACGATGTCGCGCCAGCCAAGGGCCGCGAGGTGATAGGCGACCGAGCACCCCGAGATGCCGCCGCCGATGATGACGACGCGGGCCTGTTGGGGAAGGGAGGACATGGGCGACTCCGGGCAAGTGGGATGCCGATCAGAGAGCATGGCGGAAATGAAAAATCAAAGACATTTTTCATCATTGAGAAATATTGACCATAGAAACGCAGATGCGTGCCTGTCTTCTTTGTCTTTCAAGGCCCGGATCGGCATAGCAGCCCCAAGGCCGGGCAGCGATGAACGCGGACTGATCCAGCGTGCGGCCAACCGAACCGCGATTGGCACCAGCGGAAGCGGCCTGACCGAGGCGTTGCTGTCGCCCGCCCTGAGCGGCGCGTTCGAGATGGTCAAATCGGCCTTCGCGCCGCATTCCTCCAGCGGCCCTTGGCGCAACGCCGGAGACATGCCCGCCGTGGTGATCTGGGTCGTCTTAGCGCCGATCTACTGAGCGTCCCTCAGCTTTCGGCCTCCCAGTCGCGCTGGATCGCCGCGCCCTCGGCGGTCAGCCAGTCGCGGAAATGCCGCGCCATGGGTGACAGCCGCATGCCCTTGGAGGCAACCAGATGAAACCCTCGTCCGGTGGTGACGGCCTCGGACACCGGGCGGATCAGGCTACCTTGTCGCCTTTGATGGTCGGTCATCCCCAGCCAACCCAGAGCGACCCCCTGACCATCGACCGCACAGGCAATCAACGCCTGCTGGTCATCGAAGGTCAGACGGTCCTTCACTTTGCCCAGCGGTCGGCCCAGATGATCGAAGAACCGCCGCCAATCGTCCCGCTCGCGATCCCTCTCGCGCAGGAACAGAAGGTCCGCCGTAGCGATGTCCTCCAGCGTCGCCGGGCGGCCGAGCGCGGCGAAATGGTCGGGCGCACAGAGAGGGAAATAGACCTCGTCAAACAATCTCCAGGCGTCAAGATCGGGCCAGTCCGCATGGCCGAGCCGGATGGCAAAGTCCGCGCCCTCGGCCGCTGGCGTCACATCGCGCGAGACGATGCGGATGCTGAGATCCAGGTCCGGGATTTGCGCCCGCAGACGCGGAAAGCGCGGCAGCAGGAAATTCGCCGCCGCCGAGGAAGACAGGCACAGCGTGACGAGGTTGCCATCGGCGCGATGGGCGATCTCGGCCAGGCCCGCTTCGATGCTGGCGAAACCCTCACCCACCGCGCGGGCGAGGGTCCGGCCGTCCTCGGTCAGCACGATGCCACGGCCGCGCCTTTCGAACAGGCGACGCCCGAGATGCGCCTCCAGCTCGCGGATCTGGTAGGAAATCGACGGCTGCGTCACGTTCAACTCGCCCGCGGCGGCCTGAAAGCTGCCGCGCCGCGCCACGGCTTCGAACACGAACAACGCCATCGGGGACGAGATCTGGCGGCGGATGCTGGAAGTCACGATGCGATCCCTCGGTGGCGACGTCCAAGGATCTTAGCCGCCGCGTCTCGGAACCCCAACAGCGACCAGGGGCGATTGCATCCCGTCAGGGGCATCAATCGGTGCAAGGGCTATCGCAATCCCGGCACCCGTTCAGCATTCCATGAGGCGAAAGCTTCGGTTTCCCCAAGGCGCGTAAGCCAGTCGCCCGCGTCGGACATGTCGAAGAACGGGTAATCCGTCGAGAGCACGGGCCGGTCTATGCCCGGAACATCCCGAACGACGCGATAATGGGGCAGAGGCGGAAGCCCCGTTCCGCCTGCACCGCAACAGGTTGCTGCAGGTCGGTGGACGGCGACGGGCACTCATGGCGGCGTGCCAAGGCAATGTTGCAACAAAGCCCGGTCAGAGCCCCCTTGCTCGCGCATACTCGGCGTAGGGCTTGCCGTTCCCCACGAGGAATCCTGCATCCACGTCAAGGCTTGTTCCCGTGCACATCAAAGAGCCCGTGCCCGAGAAGAACAGGACAGCCTTGGCGATGTCATCGGGCATCACCCAGCGGCCCAGTGGCATCAGGCTCGCGGTAACGGCGCGGTCTTCCTCGGTGGTCATGCCCTCGACCAACGGTGTCAGAACCGGGCCCGGACAGATCGCGTTGACACGGATGCGCTTCGCCGCCAGCTCGAAGGCTGCGTGGCGGGTGAGGCCCAGCATCCCGGCCTTCGACGCCGAGTAATCCGGTCCGCCGTGATAGGACATGCGCTTGCCCGCGATCGACGCGACATTGACGATCGATGGATGTGCGGATTGCGCCATCAGTGGCACCGCCGCCTGAATGCAATTCAACGTCCCTCCCAGATTGACGGCAAAGGTCTGGTTCCAGGCCTCGAGCGTCATGCCCATCAGCCCGTTCGGTCGCCCGATGCCGGCGTTGTTCACCAGCACGTCGATGCCACCGAAAACCTCGGCAACTTCGGCCATCGCGGCGAAAACGCCCTCGCGATCCGTCACATCAACGGGCAGGTCGATGCGCCGATCGCTGACAGAGCGGGTCATCCCCAGATCGAAGGCGGCGACGCGGGCGCCGGCCTCGGCAAAGGCCTCGAGCACGGCGGCACCGATACCGCGGGCGCCGCCGGTCACGACGATGGACAGGTTCTCGAAATTAGACATCACGGGTCTCCAGATGGCGTGCGAGGCAGGCGGCGGCCTGCTGGACGGTTTGCCCCTCGGTCAGGCCGAGGGTACGGGCGGGGTCGTTGACCCAGGACAGGAGGCCGTGCTCCCAAGCGTCATGGGCATTGCCGATCTCGGCCGAGAGATGGCTGTAGCTGGCCGCCGGGATGCCGGCCTCGCCCAACCGGCGCAGACCGAGACGCCCGGCATCCTCGCGCCCGCCGCCGGCATCATTGGCGAGGGCCGCGCGGCTGCCGATCCCCAACAGATGCGCGCCTGTGACGGCCGCGCCGTGCGAAGCAACGATGGCCACCCCGGCGGCATGCGCCGCATCAAGGAAGGACACCGTGTCCGCCAGCCAGATCGGCTGGCCGTGCAGCGTGGCGATACGGGTCACCGGCGCGCGGGCGGTGGCGGCGCTGACCGAACGCGCCATGCGGTCCATCGCGTCCATCACGCTCATGCCCGGCGTGACACCCGCGGCGCCGGCCAACCGGTTCAACCGCGAGATCCGGCCGTTCTGCACCGCGTCCTGACCATCGCCGATCCGCGCCGTCGCGGCGTCGGTGGTGCAGGCGGGAATGCCGAAGGCCTCGTAGACCAGAAGGCCCGCCACGCCACAGTCGTTCTTGCCGATGCCCGCGTCATGGAAGATCGCTGCGCGCGGGGTGAAAGGCAGGGTCAGGCGTGCCGCCATCGCCGAGCCATGCGAACCCGCGATCAGGAAGCAGCCGCGATCGGCCTCGGTCAGGGAAGACCCCGAATCCATGACGAGGACCGAGCCCCAGTCGCGCGCCAGTTCGAAACGGGCGCCCAGCGCGGTCACATGGTCGAACTCGCCCATCAGCTGATCCGTGCGGCCAACCCGCCATCGACGCAAAGCGCCACGCCGTTGATGTACTTCGCCTGATCCGAAGCGAGGAAGATCGCGGCGTTCGCAACATCCCAGGCATCGCCCATCTTGCCCGTCGGGCTCATGGCGTCGCGCGCGGCGATCTGCGCTTCGAAATCGCCGAAGGTCTCGGCCATGCCCTTGGTGGTGCTAATCAGCGGCGTATGGATCAGGCCCGGCAGCACGGCATTCACGCGGATCCCCTCGCGCGCATGGCGGACGGCCAGCGCCTGGGTCAGGTGGTTCACCGCCGCCTTCGAGGCGTAATAGGCCGGCATGTCGTAGCCGGCGATCCGCATCCCTGCCAGCGACGAGATGTTCACCACCGCCCCTTTCCCGGCCGCGATCATGTGCGGAAGGACATGCTTGCAGGCGAGGAACACGCTTTTGACGTTGACGTTCATCGAGCGGTCCCACAGAGCTTCGTCCAGCTCCAGCGCGCCGCCGATCTGGGCGATGCCGACGTTGTTGTGCAGGATGTCGATGCGGCCGAAATCAGCCATCACCCGCGCCACGACCTCGATGATCTGCGCCTCCGACGCGACATCCGCCGCCAGCGCCAGCGCGGTGCTGCCCTCGTCGGTGATGATGCCGGCAGTTTCCTCGGCCGCTGCGCGGTTCAGGTCCACGCAGACCACCTTGGCCCCTGAGCGGGCATAGGCCACGGCCGCGGCCTTGCCATTTCCCCAGCCTTCCCCGGACGAGCCCGCACCGAACACCAGCGCGACCCTGTCCTTGAGATCGATAATCATGTCCGTTCCTCCCTTGAGCGGACGAGACGGCGCGTCACAGGGCGACGGCCAGAACCTCGAATGTCACCAGAACCGGCCCCTGGCCGGCTTTCAGTTGGCCACGATGGATCACCCCCCAGGGATCCACGCAGGCGAGCGGCAGATGTGCCGTGCCGTCAGCCTCGACCCGGCAGCCGGGCAGAAGCAACACCTCGGACAGGGGCGAGGTCATCGGGGCTGTGTCATCGAACCCCGCGCCGATCAGGCTGCCGAGGCCGATCACCTCGGCCCGCGCCAGACCCGCCGTGCGGCAGACTTCGGACAGTGCCGCGTGCAGATCCTCATGCGGGCGGATGGTGATGAGCGCGGCATTCGCAGCCTCGACCGGCGTCAGCGCATGGGGCGCGAACAGGGGGAATCCCGTCTCGGCATCCGGCGCGACCTCGAGCCGCGCGCCGTGGATCAGATGCGCCTCGACCCGATGCGCGGCGCCGATGAGGCAGCGATCGTTGAGCAGATGGCCCATGCGCGGCGTCTCGCCTTCGGACCAGAGGGCATGGGTGTGCAGGAACCACGCGCCGTCCTTGCACCCGACCGAGGCCGTCGCGCGATCCAGCCGGATCCCCTGCGACACATGCGTCTCGCTGTACCAGGCGGCGTGGCTGTCATCGGCGGGGCCGTCGGGCATGACCCAATCGGCCTGCGACAGCGTCAGCCCATCCAGCACCACACTGGCGCCATCGGCCCCGGCTTCTTCGACCGCGCGGGACAGGGCGTCGAGCAGGGTCACGCCCGCGGGCAGGTCCAGCGCGACTTTGCTGACGCGGCAGGGCAGGGCGGTGACGCGCGGCTCCAGTCGGGGCCCGGGATGCTGCACCCAGTCGCGGCTGTCACCGCCGGGCATCGGCACCGCATCGGGGATGCGGGGCGGGGGAAGATCACGCATGCGCTCAGGCCCCCGCCGGGCTGGGATCGGGGATCAGGCCACGCGCGGTCAACTCCTCGCGCACCAGCTTCTTGGTGATCTTGCCGTAGGCGGTCTTCGGCATCTCGTCGAGGAAGACGAAATAGCTGGGCAGCTTGTACTTGGCGACCCGGCCGTCGAGATGCTGGCGCAGCGCCTCTTCGGCCAGCGCGGTGCCGGGTTCGGCCACGCAGACACAGAGGCCCACCTCGCCCCACCGCAGGTCCGGCACGCCGAGGATGGCGACTTCGGACAGGCCGGGGAAGGTCAGCAGAACTTCCTCGATCTCGCGCGGATAGACGTTCGAGCCGCCCGAGATGTACATGTCGGACGCGCGCCCGGTGATATACAGGAACCCCTGCGGATCGGTATGGCCGAGGTCTCCGGTGCGGAACCAGCCGTTGCGGAAGCTCTTGGCATTGGCGCCGGCGTCATCGTCATAACCGGGGAACACCGCCGGGCCGACCACGCAGATCTCGCCCGTCTCGCCGGGCGACAGGATGCGCCCCTCGTCGTCCTGAATGGTGATCTGGATGCCCGTGCGCTCGACCCCGCAGGTGCCGGGGCGGGACTCGGGGCCGTCGGACAGCGTGTGATCCTCGGGCCGCAGCACGGTGATCGCGCCGGTGACCTCGCCCAGCCCGTAGTATTGCACCAGCACCGAGCCCAGCGTCTCCAGCGCCCGCTTCTGATCGGCGCGGTACATGGGCGCGCCGGCATAGACCACCTGCTTCAAGCTGGAATGGTCGTGATCCGCGACCGACGGATGCTCCACCAGCATCTTCACGATGGTCGGCACGGTGAACATGTTGGTCACCCGCCAATCGGCCACGGCTTTCCACGCCACGGCCGGATCGAAGCGGCCCTGCGGCAGGATCACGCTTTTTGCCCCGGCGGCGATCTGCGCCATCTGATGCGCGGCGGCGCCGTGGCTCAGCGGCGCAACCACGAGGCTCGCGTCCTGTAGCCCCAGCCCCGGCATCAGGTCGCTGATGTGGTTGAGGATGGTGAAGGTCAGCTGGCCATGGGTCAGCGCCACCGCCTTCGGCCGCCCGGTCGAACCCGAGGTGAAGAACAGCCAGCAGGTGTCATCCCGCTCGACCTCGGCATTGCCGGGATCCTGCCCCAGATGCCGGGCGACCAGATCCTCATAATCCAGCGCGCCGGGCAGACCACCGATGGCGACGACATGGTCGACCATGGCACGACAGGCCTCGGCATGGCCGGGGAAGCCGGTTTCCACGAACAGCGCCCGCGCACGGGACTTGCCGCATTGGAAGGCGACCTCGTCGGGGCTCTGGCGGAAGTTGGCGGGGGCCCAGACAAGGCCCGCGCGGAACACCGCCATCATGATCTCCAGCATCTGATGGTTGTTGGCGGATTGCACCAGCACCCGGTCGCCGCGCTGGAGGCCCAATTCGCCTGTCAGGGCGGCGGCGAGGGCACTGACGCGGGCGTCGAATTCGGCCCAGGTCCAGGTGCGACCGTCATAGACGATGGCCACGGCATCCGGCTGGCGCCGCGCGTTGCGCGTCAGGAAATAGGCGATGTTCGGCACCCGGGTCGAGCTGGGCCAGGACAGAGAGGCCGTCATTGCGTGCGCTCCAGGATCGAGGTGTAGTTGGCCACGGCCGCGCCGCCCATGTTGAAGACGCCCGCTTTGGTCGCGCCCTCGATCTGCATCGCGCCGGCCTCACCGGCGAGCTGCATCGCCGCCATCACATGCATCGACACGCCGGTCGCACCCAAGGGATGGCCGCGCGCCTTCAACCCGCCCGACGGGTTCACCGGCAGCCGTCCCTCACGGGTGGTCACGCCGTCACGGATGAGGCGATGCCCTTCGCCGCGCGGGGCGAGGCCCATCGCCTCGTATTCCAGCATCTCGGCGATGGTAAAGCAGTCATGGGTTTCAACGAGGTCGAGATCATCAAGCCCCAGACCCGCCTCGGCCAAGGCCCCGGCCCAGGCCTGCGCCGCACCCTCGAAGACATAGGGGGCCTCACGCCGAGACAGGGCCATGAAATCATTGGCCTGCTTGCGGGCGCGGAAGCGGATCGCGCGTTTCGCACCCTGCGCCACGTCGTCCACCGCCAACACCAGAACCGCCGCCCCGTCCGAGATCGGCGAGCAATCGGTGCGCCGCAAGGGGCCGGCGACCAGCGGGTTCTTGTCGCTGACCGTGTTGCAGAAGTCGAAGCCCAGATCCTTGGGCATATGCGCCAGCGGGTTCAGCGTGGCGTGGCGATGGTTCTTGGCGGCGATCATCGCCAAGGCATCGGACTGATCGCCGAAACGCTGGAAATAGCTCTGGGCGATATGGCCGAAGACGCCGGCGAAACCGGGGGTGAAATGGCCTTCCTCGGGCGTGTAGCTGCCGTGGATCATCAGCGCGGCGGCATCCGCAGGCGGCAGGGTCGTCATTTTCTCGACGCCCACGACCAGCGCGACACGCCCGCGCCCCGAGGCGAGGAAATCCAATGCCGAATACAACGCGGCGGAGCCAGTGGCGCAGGCATTCTCCAAACGCGCCGCCGGCACATGGCGCAGCGCGGGCACGGCCATGCCGACGAGACCGGCCTCGAAGCTCTGGGGGACAAAGCCGCTGTTGTAGGTCCCGAGGAAGATGCCATCCACCTCCGACGCGTCGACGCCGGCATGGTCCAGCGCGGCGGGGACGGTGGCGGCGATCAGGCCCTCGGTGTCAGGGATGTCCAGCTTGCCGAACGGGCTGTGCGACCAGCCGATGATTGAGGCTTCCTGAGCCATGCGAATTTCTCCTCCGGATAGGTGTGGCGCGATCAGGCGCCGGGTGCTTTGGCGGCCGGACGCGCTGGCGCCTGCAGCCGAGTTTCGATGCGCGCAACCTCGCGGCGCAGCATCCGCGCCAGTTCGGGCTGGCGCTCGGGTGTCATGCGGCTGTCGATCGCAGCGATGGACAACGAGCCGAGAACGGTTCCGCCGGGCCCGAGGATCGGCAGGCCGATCGCCCAGGAATTGGCGACATACATGCCGGGATTGACGGTCCAGCCGCGCTCACGCGTGGCGGCCAGCTCGGTGCGCAGGAAGGCGTCGTCGAACAGCGGATACTTGCGCTCGATCTCTTCGCGGGTCTGGGCAAGGACGAACTCCACGTCCTCGTCAGGCAGGGCGGCCAGCATCGCCATCGCGCCGGCTCCCACGCCCAACGGGTGGCGCGCACCGGGCTGCAGCACATGGGTACGGATCGGGAAATCGCCTTCCTCGCGGTGCAGGCAAACCGAATGCGAGCCGCTGCGCACCGAGACGAAAGCGCTGTCGCCACTCTCGGCCGCCAATGCGATCACGCCGTCCATCGACAGGTCCAGAAGGTTGTGCCGGCGCGAGGCCATCGCCCCCAGCACCAGACATTCGGGGCCGGGGAAATAGCCGCCACCCGGCGCCTGCTCGACATAGCCGGCGCGGATCAGGGCCAGCATGATTCGCCGAATCGTCGGTCGGCTGAGGCCCGTTTCCTTCGTCAGGACGGGCATCGGCACCTCAGCCCCGCCCTGCCCCGCGACCAATGACAACAACGCCAAGGCGCGATCGATGCTCTGACTTCCGCTGGCAGCTTCCGACATGATGTCCACTATATGGATACCTATTTAAGGGAAACCATGACAATCCGATTTCAGAACTGCAAGCAAAATCTCCAGAATCCTCGAAACCACAATAATAGCTTTACAGGAAGTTCGTGTTCCGCCTATCTTTCACGGGTTCACAATGTCCATATTGTGGATAGTGGAGGAGACGGCCGCCGATCCCAAGCAGCGGCCACGGATTTCGGGAGGAAACCATGAGAACCGCGCTTACCGCCCTTGCCCTGACGGCCCTTGCACAGGGTGCCGGGGCCGACACCCTCGTAATGCAGAGCGTCTATGCCTCATCCCTGCCGGTAATCGGCGAGACGGGCCTGCACCTGACCGAGCAGGTCGCCGCCATGACCGGGGGCGACCTTCAGATCGAATTCAACGAGCCCAACGCCATCGTCAGCGGCAACGAGATGTGGGATGCCATCTCGACCGGCGCCGTGGATGCCGGCTGGTATTCGCCGGGCTTCGCGCAGGGCGTGATCCCCGCCGCGCCGCTGTTCACCTCGGTGCCCTTCGGCCCGGATATTCGCGCCTATACCGCCTGGTGGTACCACGGCGGCGGGCAGGAACTCTGGGCCGAGATCACCGCGCCCTACAACATCCACAGCGAACTCTGCGCCGTCTTCGTCCCCGAGGCCTCGGGCTGGTTCGCGCGCGAGATCAACACCCCCGCCGATCTTGACGGGCTGCGCATGCGGGTCTTCGGCCTCGGCGCGCAGGTGATGGAGAAGCTGGGCGTGCGCGCGCAGTCGCTGGCCCCGGCGGATACGATGACCGGTCTGCGCCTCGGCTCGATCGACGCGGCCGAGATGTCCTTCCCGGCGATCGACCTTGCCCTCGGCATGAACGAATACGCCAGCCATTACTATTTCCCCGGCTGGCACCAGCAGACTTCGCTGGCGACCTTCATCATCAACCAGGACGTCTGGGATGGCCTGAGCGACGCCAACCGCGCCTCGATCCAGATGGCCTGCGCCGCCAACGTCACCTTCTCGATGGCGGAAGGTGAAGCGATCCAGGTTGCGGCGATGGAGACCCTGCGCGAGCGCGGCGTGCAGTTCCACTCGTGGAACGACGAGATGATGGCCGCTTTCGAAGGCGCCTGGGACGAGGTCGTGGCCGAGCAATCCGCGGCCGATGCCGATTTCGCGCGCGTCTGGGAAAGCCTGTCGCAGTTCCGCCAGAACTTCGCGATCTGGTCGGACATCGCCTATATCGACTGACCGCTTTCGTCCCGGCCGGCTGGTGTCGGCCGGGACCTTTCGTCGGCCCCGCGCCCCAAGGCGCGCCGCCGTGCCGACCCTTCCTTGCCCTGACGGAGCCTGCCCATGTCCCGCCTGCTGGCCCTGGCCAATTGGCTTTCCCTTCCCTGCCGGTTCTTCGCCCGGCTCAGCGGCTGGCTGCTGCTGGTGCTGATGGCGGTGATCCTCTACGACGTGATCGGCCGCCGCTACGTCGATACCGGCTCGTTCCAGCTGCAAGAACTGCAATGGCACCTGCATGGCGCGATCGCGATGCTTTGCTTTGGCTGGGCCTATATCAACAACGCCCATGTGCGCATCGACCTCGTCTCGTCGCGCTTTCACGAACGCACCCGGATGAAGCTGGAGCTGCTGGCCATCGCCCTGTTCCTGCTGCCCTTCATGGCCGGGCTGATCTGGTTCGGCATCGACTTTGCGCACCGGTCGTTCATCCGTGGCGAAGGTAGCCCCGGCGGGATCGGCCTGTCGCATCGCTGGATCATCAAGTCGGTGATCCCCTTCGGCGCGTTCCTGACCCTCGTGGGCGCTACCTCTGTCTTCCTGCGCGTGCTGGTGGCCCTGCGCCGCCCCGACCTACTGACCGACCCGTGGAGTGCGCGCGCATGACCGACCTTCTGATCTCCGCCCTGCCGGGCGGCATGTTCGCCTTCCTCGTCGTCGGCATGTTCTCAGGCGTGCCGGTGGCCATCGTGTTGATGGGCATAAGCCTCGTCTTCTCGATCCTTGCGATTTCGCTGGGCGAGATGCGGCTGGTGCAGGCCACCCTTTTGCCCAACCGGATCTATTCCGGGGTGATCGAGAACCAGGTGCTGGTCGCGGCCCCGATGTTCATCCTGATGGGGGTGATCATGGACAAGACCCGTCTGGCAGAAGACCTCTTGCTGACCATGCAGCGCCTGCTGCGCCGCGTGCCGGGCGGCCTCGCGCTGGCTGTCGTGGCCATGGGCACGATCCTCGCTGCCGCGACCGGGATCATCGGCGCGTCGGTGGTGATGCTGTCGATGATGGCCATCCCGACCATGATCGAGAAAGGCTACGACCCGGGCCTCGCCGCCGGGACCGTGGCCTCGTCGGGCACGTTGGGCATCCTGATCCCGCCGTCGGTCATGCTGGTCTTCATGGGCGACTTGCTGTCGATCTCGCTGGGCCGGCTGTTCGTGGCCGCGCTGGTGCCGGGTCTGCTGCTGTCGCTCATGTACATGCTCTACATCCTGATCCGCGCCACGTTGCAGCCCTCGATCGCCCCGAGGCTGCCGCCGGCGGGCCCCGAGGATCGCGTCTCGTTGCGCGAAACGGCGCTGTCGGTGCTGGCACCGCTGGCCCTGATCATTGCGGTTCTGGGCTCGATCCTTGGCGGGGTCGCCACACCGACCGAGGCCGGTGGCGTCGGCGTCGCCGCGTCGATCCTGCTGGGTCTCGCCCGGGGCCGTCTGTCGATGAAGGCCATGACCGAGGCACAGGACAGTGCTGTCACCTCGCTGGGGATGTTGTTCTTCATCTTCGTCGGCGCCACGGCCTTCGCCTATGTCTTCCGCATCGTCGGCGGCGAGCATTTCGTCGTCGAGGTCGCCCGCAGCCTTCCCTTCGGGGACTACGGCCTGCTGCTGGCCCTGATGATGATGGTCTTCGTCATGGGCTTCTTCTTCGACTGGATCGAGATCACGCTGATCCTGCTGCCGATCTTCGCCCCGATCCTTCGGGTGATGGATCTGGGCGATCACATCCCGCAGGAAGAGATCATCTTCTGGGTGGCGATCATGATCACGGTGAACTTGCAGACCAGCTTCCTGACTCCGCCCTTCGGCTTCGCGCTGTTCTATCTTAAGGGCGCGGCCGGGAACCTCGTGTCGATGCGGGACATCTATCGCGGGGTCGTGCCCTTCGTGCTGATGCAGCTGAGCGTGGTGCTGCTGATCTTGCTGTTCCCCGGGATTGCCATGTGGCTGCCGGAGCAATTGTTCCAGCAATAAGCCCCCTCTGATCGGGGCGCGGCTGGCCGTCAGTCGCGCCCCGAAGGCACTTGAACCCTGAGATTTCCTGCGCGGGATCTGGCGGGAAGCGCCTCGCATGCCCTGCCGGGCAAGGGTTCAGGATTTCGAGCTTGATCTGACCGTCGCTCTTCGTCGGAAGGATTTGAATCAGGATACGATCGCTGAGCACGCTTCGCGGCTGGCTGCGATGATACCCCTGCCTGGTCTGGCGCGTCTGACTTGGTCGACTTGGCTTACAGACAAGGCGCTGACAGCGCCGAGCATGCGATTGCAGGCGCCATAGACGCCTTTCAGCAATAACGGACGGTGCAAAGCTGTGCGGGGTGAAGCCGGATCTTGTCAGCCGGGAAGATATCCCATCTCGCCTCCGCGCAGCTCGGCAAGCCTTGCAGAACCGCGGCCTTACATTCGGCCCACTGACTGTCGATGAGAACGGGATCCTGCGGGGTCCCTTTGTCGTTCAGCGTACCGCGCGCAAATAGGGCCGGCGTGCCGCCCCGTCCGGCGCTGTCTCAGGCTGGGCGAGAGCGTTCACCGTCTCGGCGCTGGGACAGAAGCTGGCCATCGCAGCGTGGTCACTGCCTTCCTGCCATCGAGCGCATTTGCGTCCGTGCCAACAATGGGCGCAGGCGCGCAGCATGCCGGCCAGATCCTCGGGCGTCATGTCGCCGTCGCGGATGACCGTGGGAAGATCGATGCCCAGCTTTTTCGCGACCGTCCAGATTGCCGCGGACTGGGAGGGAAAGTGAAGGGACAAGGCTTTTCTCTGTATCTTGGCCAGACTGCGGCGGGTGGATACACTGGTACTGCGCTCAAGAAGCCAATTTTTCGTTAAACATGTTAAAGCTTCAAACTAAACCTAGAGGCGAGTTCCGTATCGTCAAGTGATTGACTGCGGACTTTTTGACAACGACCGCATTTTTCTAAAATTATCACTCAATTGGGAACAGTTAGCCCGATCCAAGACAAAACCCGCGCGTCCAGAGGGACACGCGGGCTCTGATTTCTCGAATCACTTGCCGAGGCGTCGGACGCTCAGCCGGCGCTCGCCAGGACGTCGCCCCGTTGATGCGGCGCGGTGAAATCCAGCACCGGGCCGACCGGGACAATGCGGTTCGGATTGATGGTGTCGTGGCTGTAATGGTAGTGCCGGGTGATGTGGTCCAGATCGACCGTCGCGGCCACGCCGGGCACCTGATACAGCGCGCGGGTGTAGTCCCACAGCTGCGGGTAATCGACGATCCGGCGCCGGTTGCATTTGAAATGCCCGTGGTAGACCGCGTCGAACCGAACCAGCGTGGTGAAGAGGCGCCAGTCGGCCTCGGTCACGCGATCGCCCATCAGGAAGCGTTGGCCGGACAAGCGATCTTCCAGCCAGTCGAGCGTGTCGAACAGCGGGTGAACGGCCTCGTCATAGGCTTCCTGCGTGGTGGCGAAACCGGATTTGTAGACGCCGTTGTTCACCGTGTCATAGATCCGCGCGTTGACAGGCTCGATGGCCTCGCGCAGGTCCTCGGGCCAGAAGTCGAGCGTATTGCCGGTAATTTCGTCAAAAGCCGAATTAAGCATCCGGATGATCTCGGAGCTCTCATTCGAGACGATGGTGTTCTGCTGCTTGTCCCACAGGATCGGCACGGTGACCCGGCCCGACATCAGCGGATCGGCGCGGGTGTAGACCTGATGCAGGTAATCGTTGCCGAACAGTGCATCGCCCGTCGCGCCGGGGAAATCCGTGCGGAATTCCCAGCCGTTAGACAGCATGTCCGGATGCACGACGGAGACGTCGATATGCGCCTCCAGCCCCTTCAGCGCGCGGAAGATCAGCGTGCGATGCGCCCAAGGGCAGGCCAGCGAGACATAGAGATGGTAGCGCCCGCTCTCGGCCTTGAAGCCGCCGGTGCCGGTCGGACCCGCACTGCCGTCGGCGGTCAGCCAGTTGCGCCAGCTCGCCTCGGATCGTTTGAATTTCCCGCCGGTCGAGGCGGTGTCGTACCATTCGTCCAGCCAGCGGCCGTCAACCAATCTGCCCATGGTGAAACTCCTTTGGCCTCAAGTTGGGGTTTCGGAAGGCGCGGTCAACCATAACCCCGTTGTCGCGGATGCGCACAAAATGTGCACAGACACACATGGAAAAATTCCACGCGCGAGACAAATGGCTAACTTGTTTTCACCACGATGACTCGTGACGATGGCACGAGACGGAATCGGGAGGTCCATCATGTTCGAGTTTCTGCCCGAAGACATTCGGAAGGGTCTGCAAGCGGCCCAGACGCGCGCGTTGCGCAAGAGCTCGCGGCTGTCGGTGCATATCGGCGAGGACGCCTATCCGATCCTCGCCCTCGGCGAGAGCGGCTTCACCGTCGAGACCGGGCGCCTGCCGGTGCTGCGCGGCTTCGTGGACATCTATGACGGCCCGCGGCATCTGCTGCACGCGCTGATCATCGCCGCCTCGGACGAGGGCGGGCAGATGACCTACGAGTTCAAGCGCGAGACGCCGGTCCATCAGGCGCCGATCCCGGATTACGTGATCGAGCGGCCCGAGCCCGACGGCTTCCTGCCGCGCCCGGCCTAAGAGCTATTTCGGAATATTGCGAAACATGAAGGGGCCTTTCGGGGCCCTTTTTGCTGCGGAGCGGTGCAGCGCGGAATCAAGGCCGAAGGCCGCCGCGCATCGCCGGGCCGCCCCCCGGACCGGCGATTTGTCGATGCACGCGCTCCGATCGGCAGGTGCGCGGACTTGGCTGGCATAAAGCGCTACGCTCGACGGTCGGATCGCCGTTCCGCGGCCCAGCGCCACGCGGCTTCGCGCAAAGGCAAGGGGCCGGAGGACACCCCCGGCCCCTTCCATAAACAGCGCCTGCTTACTGAAGATCGCCGAACGCCGCAGTCAGGCGGCTGACGGCTTCCTGCACCAGCTCTTTCCGGGTCGCGAGGTTGAAGCGCATGAAGCTCTCGCCCCCGGTGCCGAAGGTTGCGCCATGGTTCACGGCGATCTTCGCTTCCTTCTCGATTCGGCGGGCGATCTCGGCCGCCTCCATCCCGGTGCCCGAGAAATCCACCCACGCCAGATAGGTCGCCTCGAGCGGCATCGACTTCAGGCCGGGGATCGCATTCACGCCCGCGTCGAAGATCTTCCGGTTCTCTTCCAGATAGGCCATCAGCGCATCGACCCATTCCGCACCCTCGGGCGAATAGGCGGCGGTCTCCATCGTCACCCCGAAGGAACTGGGCGAGATCCCGAGGCCGATCATCGTCTGCTCGAACGCCTTGCGCAGCTCAGGGTCCGGCACAATGACGTTGCCGTTGTGGGCACCGGCGATATTGAAGGTTTTGGTCGGCGCGGTCATCAGCACCAGCCGGTCCATCATGTCCGGCAGCGCCAGCGCGGCGGGCACATGTTTCTGACCCGGGAAGATCAGGTCGCAATGGATCTCGTCCGAGATCAGCAGCAGATCATGCGCCTTGCAGAACGCGCCCAGCGCCTTCAGCTCGTCCACGGTCCAGCAACGGCCGCCCGGGTTGTGCGGCGACGAGATTACCACGACCTTCTCGTTGCCGGTCAGACGCTTGGCCGCGTCCTCCAGATCCATGACATAGCGCCCGTCCTCGAAGGCCAGCGGGCATTCGGTCACGGTCCGGCCGGCGGCCTTCGTGATCTTCGCGAAGACATGGTAGACCGGGGTGAACAGCACGACGCCGTCGCCGGGCTTGGTCCAGGTGTGCAGGCACAGGGCGGTGCCGTTGACCAGACCGTGGGTGGTGAAGATCCACTCGGGCTCGACATGCCAGCCGTGGCGGTTGGTCAGCCACCAGTCGATCGAGGCCTTGTAGGCCCGGTCATCGCCGAAATAGCCGAAGACCCCGTGATCCTTCATGCCCTGCAGCGCGTCGGTCACCACCTGCGGCGGGCGGAAATCCATGTCGGCCACCCACATCGGGATGCCCTCGGACGGCGAAACGCCATACAGGGATTCCATCATGTCCCACTTGGCCGAGTGGGTGCCGCGACGGTCGATGATCTCGTCGAAATTCATGCCGATCTCCTTAACATGTGTCGCAGAATGCCCGCCGGGGCGCCGCGTGCAACCCCACAAATGCGACTTTGATCAAATCAGCGGCGGCACGCCGGCAAGACCCTCGCGACCCCGCGCGGAATGTTGCGAAAACCCGGGCAATCGCCTAGATCATCGGCATGAGCCTGAAACCCATCGTTCTGCACCCCGATCCGCGCCTGAAAAAGGTCTGCGCCCCCATCGAAGGCGGTATCCCGCCTGAGCTGGGGCAGCTGGCCGAGGATATGCTGGAGACCATGTATGACGCGCCCGGCATCGGTCTGGCCGCGCCGCAGATCGGCGTCATGCAGCGCCTCTTCGTGATGGATTGCGTCAAGGAAGACGATGTCGCACCGAAGCCGATGGTGCTGATCAACCCTGAGATCACCTGGTCCTCGGACGATCTGAACACCTATGAGGAAGGCTGCCTGTCGATCCCCGACCAATTCGCGGATGTGACGCGCCCGGCCTCGGTCCGGATGCGTTGGCTGGGGCTGGACAACCAGCTGCACGAGGAAGAATTCTCGGGCCTCTGGGCGACCTGCGCGCAGCATGAGCTGGATCACCTGAACGGCAAGCTGTTCATCGATTACCTCGGACCGATCAAGCGGCAGATGATCACGCGCCGCATGGAGAAGCTCAAGCGCGAGCGCGCGCGGGGCTGAGCCATGGCACAGGGTCTGCGCATCGGGGTCGCCGGAGCCGGGATCGGCGGGCTGGCCTCGGCAATCGCGCTGACCCTTGCCGGACATTCCGTCACCATCTGCGACCGGTTCGAGGCCCCGCGACCGCTGGGCTCGGGTCTGGTGATCCAGCCTGTGGGTCAGCGGGTGCTGGACTGGCTGGGCTGCGGCACGGCGTTGCGCCGCTTCGGCACCCCCATCCGCGTGCTGCACGGGATCGAGGCCCCGACCGGCGCGGGCACGTTGAATGTGCGCTACGATGCGGGCGGGGCCGGGCTGCATGGCATCGGCATCCATCGGTCGGCGCTGTTCCATCTGCTGCATGAACGGCTCCTTGCCCTCGGCCCCTCGGTCCGTCCCGCCAGCGAGGTAACAGGGACCGAGGTCGACGCCTCCGGCCGCTGGCTGCGCCTTGCGGATGGGACGCGGTTGGGGCCCTTCGACCTGCTGGTCGATGCGCTCGGCTCGCATTCCCCGTTGTCGCCGCTGGTCTCGCGCCCCCTGCCCTTTGGCGCCTTGTGGACGACGCTGGACTGGCCCGACACCGACCTGCCGAACGACCGCCTGAGCCAACGCTATGTCGCGGCCCGCCGCATGGTCGGCGTGCTGCCCATCGGCCACCTTCCCGAGGACGACACCCAACGCGCCGCCTTCTTCTGGTCGCTGAAGGCCGAGGACCTCCCCCGCTGGCAGACCGAGGGCCTGTCGCCGTGGAAGGCCGAGATGACGGCCCTTTGGCCGCAGCTTGCGCCCTTCGCGGCACAGATCACCGACCCGGCGCAGATGACCTTCGCCCGCTATTCCCACGGCACCCTGTACCGCCCGATCGGCGACCGGCTGGTGCATCTCGGCGATGCCGCCCATCGCGCCAGTCCCCAGCTGGGCCAAGGGGCGAACATGGCGCTGCTGGACGCGCTGGCCCTCGCCCGCGCGCTGGATCAGACCGAGGCGCAAGACGCCCCTGCCCTCTATGCGACGATGCGGCGTGGGCATCTGGCGATCTATCAAGCCGCCAGCCGCTTCCTGACCCCACAATACCAATCCGACAGTGCCGCGATGGCGTGGTTCCGCGACCGGGTCACCGCGCCGCTCTCGCGCATCCCGCCGATGCCGTGGCTTTTGGGGCGGATCGCCTCTGGGTTGCTGGTGCCGCCCCTGGCCGGTGAGCCGCATGCGGAAAAACAGCCCTGTCCACCCGTTTGGGCGATAGACGGGCGGGAAACCGGGTGTTAGCGCCAGTCTCATGTCCATTCTGCCCATCGTCCTGTACCCTGACCCGGTGCTTCGCCGTACCGCCGAGCCGCTGAACGGCGTCGATGCCGAGACCCGTCAGCTGGCCGAGGACATGCTGGAGACGATGTACGACGCCACGGGCCGGGGCCTTGCGGCGCCGCAGATCGGTCTGTCCAAACGCCTGTTCGTGATGGATTGCGACTGGAAGAGCGGCACGCCCAACCCGCGCGTCTTCATCGACCCTGAGATCCTCTCGGCCTCGGAATCGCTGGCGATCAACACCGAGGGCTGCCTGTCGATCCCCGGCGTTCCCGCGCTTGTGGCCCGGCCCGATTGGGTGATCCTGCGCTCTCTCGATCTGGACGGGCTGGAAGTGACCGAGATGTTCTCGGGTTTCGAAGCCATTGCGGTCCAACACGAATTGGACCATCTGAACGGTCGGCTGTGCATCGACCTGATGGACCCCGGCGCCCGCGCCGCCGCCGAACCACTGCTGGAAAGACTGGGACACGAATGATCCGCCGCTGCCTGCCCTGGCCCGACGCACGCCTGCGCACCAAGGCCGCCCCCGTCGAGGCCATCACCGACGAGATCCGCGCGATCTGGACCGACATGATCGACACGATGGAGGCGATGCCCGGCGTGGGCCTCGCCGCCGTGCAGATCGGCGTGATGCAGCGGCTGGCCGTCGTCGATGCCTCCGAGGCGCGCGGGCAGGTGGTGCGCATGGCCAATCCCGAAGTGCTGCATGCCTCGGTCCAGCTGCGCGCCCATGACGAGGCCTCGCCGAACCTGCCGGGCGCTCACGCGACGATCGAGCGGCCGCGCGCCGTCACCGTGCGCTTCCTGAACGAAGCCGGTGAGATCGAGGAGCGCGATTTCGTCGGCCTCTGGGCGACCTCGGTGCAGCACCAGATCGACCATCTCGATGGCAAGATGTATTTCGACCGCCTGAGCAAGATGAAGCGCGACATCCTGTTGCGGAAGGCCAAGAAGATCGCCGGCTGAGCCTCAGCACCTCCCGGCGCGCCAGGCCATCAGCAGCAGCAAGGCCAGCACGCCGCCCGGCACCAGCACGAGGAATTGCAGATCCTCCCCACGCAGCTGCCACGGCAGCGGGATCGAGCAATCACCCCCGGCCGACCCAAAGGCACAGGCGAGCCCACCGATGTAGACATACATCGCGGCCCAGCCCAACGCGACCAGCACGGCAAGTCCGCTCCATATCAGCCGCATCCTTGCACCTCCGGTCCCGCACCTGCTAGCTGACGCCTGTATAGCGCGGGCCAGCCATGGGCCCAAGCGACCCGTCAAGGCAGGAGGCCCCGATGCGCGTGATCTTCATGGGAACCCCGGATTTCTCGGTGCCGGTGCTGGAGGCGCTGCATTCCGCGCATGAGGTGGTCTGCGTCTATTGCCAGCCGCCGCGCCCCGCCGGTCGCGGCAAGAAGGACCGCCCGACCCCGGTCCACGCCCGCGCGCTGGAGCTGGGGCTACCGGTGCGGCACCCGGTCTCGCTCAAAGGGGCCGAAGAGCAAGCCGACTTCGCGGCCCTCAAGGCAGATGTGGCGGTCGTCGTTGCTTATGGGCTGATCCTGCCGCAGCCGGTGCTGGATGCGCCGACACAGGGCTGCCTCAACATCCACGCCTCGCTGTTGCCCCGCTGGCGCGGTGCCGCCCCGATCCACCGCGCGATCCTCGCGGGCGATGCCGAGACGGGCATTTGCATCATGCAGATGGAGGCGGGGCTCGACACCGGCCCGGTCCTGATGCGCCAAGCCACCCCGATCGGGCGTGAGGAAACCACGGATCAACTGCATGACCGCCTGTCGCTGATGGGGGCGGAGCTGATCCTGACCGCACTGGACCAACTGCCCGACCTGACGCCCGAGCCGCAGCCTGAAGCCGGCGTCACCTATGCCGCCAAGATCGACAAGGCGGAGGCACGGATCGACTGGACCCGCCCGGCCGACGAGGTCGCGCGCAAGATCCGCGGCCTCTCACCCTTTCCCGGCGCCTGGTGCGAGACGCCGACGGGCCGGCTGAAGCTGCTGAACGCCGTGGCCATCGCCGAGAACGGCGCGCCGGGTACGCTGCTGCACGACCTGACGATTGCCTGTGGCGAGGGGGCTATCGCCATCGGTCGCGCCCAGCGCGAGGGGAAGAAGCCGATGGAACCGGGCGAGCTGCGTCGGGGGGTCGATTGGGCCGACGGCGTCACGTTCGGATAGCGCGATGGGGGCTCTGCCCCCGCCTTCGGCTCCCCCGGGATATTTTCGGAGCAAAGATGAGGGGGCCGCCGCGAGATGCGGACAATTTGACTCAAATTGCCCATCTTTGCTCTCCAAGTATCCTGGGGTGAGGCCGCAGGCCGAGGGGCAAAGCCCCTGCTTTCTAGATCGGCAGCCCCGCGAAGGTCTTCAACTGGTTCATGACGATCTGACTCTGTACCCGCGCCACGGCGGGATGAGGCAGCAGCCGCTCATGGATCAGCACGTTCAGCGCGCCAAGATCACTGCACCACACGCGCAGCAGGTAATCGGCTTCGCCGGTCAGGGTCCAGCTGGAGACGATCTCGGGCAGAGTGGCAATCAGCCGTTCGAAGCTTTTTGCCTTGTCCGGCGTATGTGTCGCCATCTGCACTTGCACGAAAGCCTGTACCGACAGCCCCATCTTCGATGGGTCCAGCCGCGCGTAATAGGCAGTGACGTAGCCCTCGGCCTCGAGCCGCGCGCGGCGGCGGGCGGCCTGGCTGGGGGAGAGGTTGATACGCTCGCCCAGCTCCTGCGCGGTGAGCATGGCGTTTTGCTGGACGGCCGCCAGAATTTTCGCATCCATCTCGTCGATCATCGGAAGTCCTCGCGCCCCGGCGCCCTTTGATGCGCAATTCGCGCATTCACCGGCCCCACGCTGCCCCATTTCGCGCCCCTGACGCAAGGACCTCGGCGTAAGATGGACGCAAGATACATCAACAGGAGGATGCCATGGGTCCCTTCCCGCATAACGCCCCCCGCGCGCAGATCAGCGACGAGAACCCGGCCGGCACCGACGGCTTCGAATTCGTCGAATTCGCCCATCCCGAGCCGGATACCCTGCGCGATCTCTTCACCCGCATGGGTTACGCCAAGGTCGCCAAGCACAAGACCAAGGATATCGAGGTCTGGCAGCAGGGCGATGTCACCTACATCCTGAACGACGAGCCCGGCAGCCATGCCCGCAGCTTCGTCGAGGAGCACGGTCCCTGCGCCCCCTCGATGGCCTGGCGCGTGGCCGATGCGCAGCATGCCTTCAACCACGCCGTCTCGAAGGGCGCGAAGCCCTATGAGGGCGCGGGCAAGACCATGGACGTCCCGGCGATCCTCGGCATCGGCGGCAGCCTGATCTATTTCGTCGATCATTACTGGGAAGGCTCGGTCTATAACGCCGAGTTCGACTGGCTGGCCTCGGCCCATCCCAAGGGCGTCGGTTTCTATTACCTCGACCACCTGACCCACAATGTCCACAAGGGCAACATGGACGTCTGGTTCAAGTTCTACGGCGACCTGTTCAACTTCCGGGAAATCCGCTTCTTCGACATCTCGGGCAAGTACACCGGCCTCACCAGCCGCGCGCTGACCTCGCCGGACGGTCGCATCCGCATCCCGATCAACGAGGATCGCGGCGAGACCGGGCAGATCGTCGAGTACCTCAAGCGCTACAAGGGCGAAGGCATCCAGCATATCGCCGTCGGCACCGAGGATATCTATGCCTCGACCGATGCGATTGCCGAGAAGGGCATCAAGTTCATGCCCGCGCCCCCGGCCTCGTATTATGAGATGAGCGCCGAGCGCGTTACCGGCCATACCGAGCCGCTGGAGAAGATGCAGAAGCATGGCATCCTCATTGACGGCGAAGGCGTGGTCGATGGCGGTGAGACGCGGATCCTGCTGCAGATCTTCTCGAAAACCGTGATCGGGCCGATCTTCTTCGAATTCATCCAGCGCAAGGGCGATGACGGTTTCGGCGAGGGCAACTTCAAAGCCCTGTTCGAATCCATCGAGGCCGACCAGATCGAGCGTGGCGTTCTGAAAGCCAGCTGATCGCCCGGCGATCGGCACAGAGTTTCGGCAGCGGGTCGCGCTTTCGGGCGCGGCCCTTTTTCATGGGCTGCTCAAGCCTGCCACCATGGGTTGTGCACAGCGTTGTCAGTTGACCGGGCAACGCGGCGGTGCTTCGCTGAAAAGCGGCCTCAAGGCCGATATTTTCAATCGAGGTATTACCATGACACGTTTCCTGCCCGCCGCCGCCGCGGCGATACTGGCGCTTGCGCCGCTGACCGCCCAAGCCGAGAACGACCCAGAGAAGACGCATGCCGTTATTGGCATGCTGCGCGCCTATGGCTGCACTCTGAACGCCGCACAGGTGGAACGCTTCATGCCCGATATGGGCACCACGCCTGAGGAATATTCCGCCATCCTCGCCGATGCCGTCGCGCGCGGTTTCGCCCGGGGTGATGCCTCGGTGCCGGGTGACGTGACGCTGCTGCCGAACTTCTGCACCCTCACCCATGCCGAAAGCGGCGACGCCCTGCTGGTCGAGGTGATGCGCTACAACGATTGCCGGCTTCGGACCTCGGAGATTCCGGTGCTGCTGGTCCCGCTCGGCTTCAGGCCCGACTCGGTCCGCGCCGCCGCCGGTGCAGGGATCGGCGACGGGCGGATCATTCGTGAAAGCGATCAGGAGCTCTCGTTGTCCGAGGCGGCCTGCCATCCCGAGATGTAAGCATCGAACGCGGATGCAGGGGTAGGATCAGGGCCGCAGATAGGCCCAGCCCTGCTCCTGCAGCTCGATCAGGCGGACGGCGCCCGAGGGGACGACATGCGCTTCCGACAGAAGCGCAATCTCGGCGCCCGCTTGTCGCTGCATACCCTGAAGGGTGTTGTTGCAGGCGGAGAAGGCGATGTTCTCATGCTCGAGCGACATCTGTGCCACCCGGTCGGCCACGGGCGAGGTATCGGCGCGCAGCATGTGCAGGCCCGGACCGTAGGTGACGATCTCGATCTGCACCTCGTCGCCCTGCCCCTCATAATGGCTGATGATGTTGTTGGCGTTGTTCAGCGCCATGTTCATGCGCTGGGGATCGTTCTCGTCGACATGGATGGCGACGTGATGCATCTCGGCCAGCGCGGCCATCGGGGCCAGGGCGAGTACGGCCGCAAGTCCCGCGCGGCGCAGGGTCTGTTTCAGCATGCTATCCTCCCGTTATTTGACGCGCGTCCTCCCAAACGCGCGGGGTCCTGTGGACCCGGAGAGCCACTTAGCCACAGCCGAGCGGATCACGCAACGAAAGTATCGGAATATCCGAATGCAAAGGGCGGCCCCCGCAGGGACCGCCCAATCAGTGTTTCGGAGGGAAGTTACTCTGCCGGAACGGCAGCCATGGCACGAGGGGTGCCGAAGTGGCGGCGGTTCAGCACGAACACCAGCCCGATCATCGCCGCCTGCACCGCGAGGGCGATCCCGACCAGCGCCCAATAGGCCGGCGAGAATTTGTCGACGAGGTGCACGGCGACCAGCCCCTTGTGGATGAAGAACTGCATCAGGACGACGAAGCCGACACCGGGGCAGACCAGCGCATAGCTCATCACCGAGGTCTCGCGGCCCCAGAGGAAGCGCTTGCCGTAGTTGTGGCGCGACAGGATCAGCCAGCCGAACAGGGCGAAGACAACCTGGATCGAGACCATGCGGGCGAGGAACAGGAAGGTATCGGCATCGGTCGAGTGGTTCTCGAACTGGACGCCCAGACCATGCGACTGGCGCATCATCAGGATGCCGAGGATGGTCATCAGCGGGATCAGGATCATCAGCGTCGGGGCGGTTTCGGCATTGGTGCCATGGTCCAGCATCGACCGGATGCCGAGGATCAGGGCCACGCCGGCAATCAGCGCCGCGGTGATCATCAGGAAGGTCGAGGCGACGATCGACAGGCCGACCACGGTGGCCGAGGCGCTCATCGCAGCCGGGGCGGCCATGCCGACGCCGACCATGGCGAAGGCGAAGGCGGGCAGGATCTGACCGAACGAGTTGTTGGCAGCGTGGTTGAAGCCCCCTTCGACCTTGATGCGCCCCAGAAAGTCGCCGTAGAGGCGGAAAGCCAGCACCGCGATGGCCACGAAGGCGGTCAGGGCCAGCGGGAACAGGTATTCAACGACGTTCCACAGGCCGGGCACGAAGACGAGGCCTGCGATGAACAGCCCGTTCACCGACATGGCCAGCGCGAGGGGCAGCGCCATCAGCTGACTCTGGGCATTGGTCTTCAGGAATTTCTGATAGGCCTCGGTCCGCTTCCAGGCGCTGAAATGGCTCAGGTTCCAGATCAGCGACTTCAGGTTCAGCACCACGAACAGCGCGATACCGGCCAGGGCGCCGAGGATCATCGCCTGTTTCAACGGGCTGCCGGTCTGAAAGGCGGCAAGGATGTCTTCGAAGATCGGGACGGTGCGGCCGGGATGCGGCACCCAGAACATCAGCCACATGAAGAAGGTCACCGACAGACCGCCAGCCCCCAGCGAGGACAGGAAGTACATCGGCGAATAGGTATCGGATGGACGGGTCGGATTCATGGCTCGGCTCCTCATATTCACAATCTGGAATTCTTATCGCATTCCAAATAATGAATGTGAAGTGACAAGCTGTCGCAGTCCGCGGCGCCCTCAGACCCCCATCCGGAAGGTCACCGAGGTCGGACGGTCATAGCCTTCATGCGCGGTGCGGCCGATCTCCTCGAAGCCGAAGCGGCGGAAGGTCTCATGGTTCGCCTCCAGCTCGACCCGCGTCTGCAGCGTGATCGAGGGCACGCCCAAAGCCTGCGCCCGCGCGGCGGCATGGGCGATCATCAACCGCCCCAGTCCCTGCCCACGGTGACTATCGGCCACCGCCATCTTGCCCAGATACAGCGTGTTGCCCTTGTCGGTCAGGATCATGCAGGCCACCGGCGTACTGCCAGGCCCCGCGTCGATCACCCACAGCTCATTGCCCTCGGCGTCGCGCTTGAGGTCATGCAGCGCCATGCGGTGCAGCGACGAGGGCGGGTCGATCACCCCATCCATATAGGCGAAGGCCTGATGCAGCAGCCCCAGCACGCCCGACATATCCTCGGTCGGCAGCACCCGGCGCGGCGCGGGCATCGACACGGCCCGCTCCATGAAAACCGAAGCCGGAACCGCGTGGTAGGCCCCGAAGGCGCCGCAGACCTCGAACCCGTGGCGGGCATAGAGCGCGATGGCGTCGATGTTCTTCGGCCCGGTCTCCAGCTTCAGCATCGGCAAGCCCCGCAGCCCCGCCTCGCCGATCAGGCGTTCCATCAGGGCCTTGGCGGCTCCGCGCCCGCGGCTGGCCGGATCGACATACATCGACTTCACCTCCGCATAGCCGTCGCGCAGAGCCAGTGCCGCCGTGCCCACGGCGGTCCCGTCCAGCCGCGCGACGAAGAACAGGATGTCCGCTGCGCAGAGGGCATCGACGGAGAGGAAGTGGTTGTCCTCAGGGTCGTAGAGGCTTTGCAGATAGGCGTGCGAGGCCTGAAGCAACGCCGTGACCTCAGGCTGACGCGGGGATTCGGAAACGATGTCGAGCTGCATGACCTACCTGCCAGTTTGCGCTACCCTAGGGGGCGAAATGTGTTGCGGCAATGCCCCAAGATCTTGTGGATAAACCTTGGCAAATCCGCCATATCCGGCGCGAAGCTTGACACCTCCCGCCGGGGTCGAGACACTGTCCGCCACGCCTTCCCAAGGGACCTGTCCTTGCATTTCACCCGCCTGCGCCTGAACGGATTCAAGAGCTTCGTGGACCCCACCGAACTGGTGATCCGCGAGGGGCTGACCGGCGTGGTCGGGCCCAATGGTTGCGGCAAGTCGAACCTGTTGGAAGCCCTGCGCTGGGTCATGGGCGAGAACCGGCCGACCGCCATGCGCGGCAACGGCATGGAGGACGTGGTTTTCGCCGGCACCAAGTCGCGCGGCGCCCGGGCCTTTGCCGAGGTCGCGCTGACCGTCGACAATTCGGACCGTCTGGCGCCCACCGGGTTCAACGATGCCGATGCGCTGGAGATCACCCGCCGCATCACCCGCGACGCGGGCTCCGCCTACAAGGTCAACGGCAAGGATGTGCGCGCGCGCGACGTGCAGATGCTGTTCGCCGATGCCTCGACCGGCGCGCATTCGCCGGCGCTGGTGCGGCAGGGGCAGATCTCGGAACTGATCAACGCCAAGCCCAAGGCGCGCCGGCGGATCCTCGAAGAGGCCGCCGGCATCTCGGGCCTCTACCAGCGCCGGCACGAGGCCGAGCTGCGGCTCAACGCGACCGAGACGAACCTCGCCCGTGTCGGCGATACGGTGGACCAACTGGCGCAGCAATTGACCGTGCTGAACCGGCAGGCCCGTCAGGCCGCGCGCTATCGCGAGATCGGCACCGAGCTGCGCAAGAACGAGGGGATGATCCTCTACAAGCGTTGGCGTGAGGCCGCGCAGGCCCGCGCGCAGGTGCAATCCGCGCTGGCCGAGGCGATCACCCTCGCCGCCGCCGCCGAACGCGCCGCCCGCGAATCCCGCGCGTCGCGTGAGGGGCGTGAGGACGCGCTGCCCCCCCTGCGTGAGGAAGAGGCCATCGCCGGGGCCATCCTGCAACGCCTTCAGGTTCAACGCGACACCCTGACCGATCAGGAGGCCCGCGCGCGTGAGGCCGTGCAGACCCTGATGATGCGCATCGAGCAGCTGCGTCTCGATGCCCAGCGTGAGGCGGGTCTGGCCACTGACGCCGACGAGACGATCGAGCGGCTGCAATGGGAAGAGGAACAGCTCGCCCGCGCCGCCGAGGGTCATGAGGAAAAGCTCGCCGAGGCCGTCGAAGCCGCGCGCGAGGCCTCGGACGTGCTGGCCGATATCGAGGCGCATCTGACCGAGGCGACCGAGGATGTCGCGCGCCTTGCCGCCCGCAACCAATCGCTCACCCGTCAGGCCAGCGAAGCCCGCGCCGAGGGCGTGAAGGCCGCTGCCGGGGCCCAGCGTGCCGCCGATGACGCCGCGCAGGCCGCCGCCACGCTGGAGGCTGCCGAGCAGGCGCAGGAAACCGCCGCCGAGGCCCGCGACGCCGCGCAGGAACTGCTCGAATCGGCGGAAGAAACGCTGATGGAGACCGAAGCCGCCCGCGCCGATGCGCAGGCCGAGGAGGTCGAAGCCCGCGCCGCCCGCGCCGCCGCCGAGGGCGAGGTGAAAGCCCTCTCCGCCGAGGTTTCGGCGCTGGAACGGCTGATCGAGCGCGACAAGGATTCCGCCGGCGCCCTGCTGGACGAGGTCCGCGTGGCCCCCGGCTATGAACGCGCGCTGGGCGCGGCCTTGGGCGACGACCTGCGCGCCGATCCCGCCGAGACCGGCTCTGGCTGGCGCGCCCTGCCCGGCTATGACGATGCCGCCCCCCTGCCCGAGCGTGCCGACCCGCTGGCCCGCCAGGTCACCGCCCCGCCGCAGCTGACCCGCCGCCTGTCGCAGATCGGGTTGGTTGATGCCGCCCATGCCGAGGCCCTGCACACCCAGCTGCGCCCCGGCCAGATGCTGGTGACGCGTGACGGCGACCTCTGGCGTTGGGACGGGCTGATGCAGCGCGGCGAAGATGCCCCCTCCGCCGCCGCGATCCGGCTGACGCAGCGCAACCGTCTGGATGCACTCGGCGCCGAGCTGGAGGAAGCCGAAGCCCGTCAGGACGCCGCGCAGGACGCCCATCAACAGCGGCAGTCGCGGCTGACCCAGCTGACCGAGGCCGACCGCATGGCCCGTGACGCCCGCCGCGCGGCCGAGCAGCGCCTGACCGAAGCCAGCCGTGCCGCCTCGAAGGCCGAGGCCGAGGCGAGCCTCGCGCAGTCCAAACGCGAGACCGCCGAGCTGGCGCTGGAGCGGATGCAGGCCGTCGCCGAAGAGGCCGAGGCCCGCGTTGCCGAGGCCGAAGAGGCGCTGGCGGAGCTGGAGGACCTCGACGCCGCCCGCGGCAAGCTGGAACAGATCCGCACTCAGGTCGAAGCCGCGCGGATGGCGATGATGTCGCGCCGCGCCGCGCAGGACGAGATCCGCCGCGAGGGCGCCGCCCGCCGGACCCGCTCGCAGGAAGTGGCGCGTGACATCCAGAGCTGGACCGCGCGCAAGACCAATGCCGCCGACCGGATCAATGACCTCGAACGCCGCGCCGACGAGGCGCAGGACGAGCTATCCGAAGCCAATGCCGCGCCCGAAGAGATCCTCGCCCGCCGCGCCGAATTGTCCGATGCCATTACCGAGGCCGAAGAACGCCGCACCGCCGCCGTCGAGGCCCTGCTCTCCGCCGAAAGCGCGCTGCGTGCCGCGCAGGAAGCCGAGCGCGCCGCAGAACGTGCCGCCGGCGAGGGCCGCGAGGCCAAGGCCCGCGCCGAAGCCCGCGTCGATGCCGCCGGCGAGGCCGTCACCCTCGCCGCCAACCGCATCGCCGACGAACTGGACGCGACGCCACAGGGCCTGTTGAACCAGTTGGGGATCGAGGCCGATGCCATCCCCGATTCGACCCATCTGGAGACCGAGATCGCCCGCCTCCGCCGCTCGCGCGATGCGCTGGGTGCGGTCAACCTGCGCGCCGAGGAAGACGCGCGGCAGGTCGAGGAAGAACACGGCACCTTGGTGACCGAGAAGGCCGATCTGGAAGCCGCCGTGGCCAAGCTGCGCGGCGGGATCGCAGCCCTGAACCGCGAAGGCCGCGAACGCCTGCTGGCCGCTTTCGATCAGGTCCACGCCAATTTCGCCACGCTGTTCACCCATCTCTTCGGCGGCGGCGAGGCCCGGCTTGTGCTGGTGGAATCCGACGATCCGCTGGAGGCCGGCCTGGAAATCCTCTGCCAACCGCCCGGCAAGAAGCTGTCCTCGCTGTCCCTGCTGTCCGGCGGCGAGCAGACCCTGACCGCGCTGGCGCTGATCTTCGGCGTCTTCCTCGCCAATCCCGCGCCGATCTGCGTGCTGGACGAAGTCGACGCGCCGCTCGACGACGCCAACGTTGTGCGCTTCTGCCAGCTGCTCGACGAGATGACCCGCCGCACCGAAACGCGCTTCCTGATCATCACCCATAACGCCCTGACCATGGCGCGGATGGACCGGCTGTTCGGCGTGACCATGGCCGAACAGGGCGTGAGCCAGCTGGTCAGCGTGGATCTCAAAGCCGCTGAATCGCTGGTGGCTTGAGGTCGAAGGGGGCTCTGCCCCCGTCGCTGCGCGACTCCCCCGGGATATTTGGGGCACAAAGACTGGCAATTTGTCTTAAATTGTACGGGACCCAAGCGCGGCCCCTCATCTTTGCTCTCTCAATATCCTGGGGTGAGGGCCGAAGGCCCGAGGGGCAAAGCCCCTTCTACCCTGCAAGGATCATCGCAGCGGCCTTTTCAGCGATCATGATCGTCGGAGAGTTCGTGTTACCCGAGGTGATCGTCGGCATGATCGAGGCATCCGCGACCCGCAGCCCCTGCACTCCGTTCACCCGCAGATCCGGCGCCACCACCGCGCGCGGGTCGGTGCCCATGCGGCAGGTGCCCACCGGGTGGAAGATCGTCGTGCCCACATCGCCAGCGGCGCGGATCAGTTCGTCTTCGGTCTGGGCCTGAGGGCCGGGTTTGAACTCCTCGGGGCGGTATTTCGCCATCGAGGGCGCTTCCATGATCCGGCGCGTGAGGCGGATGGCGTTGGCGGCGACATGCTTGTCGGCCTCGGCGCTGAGGTAATTGGGCGCGATCACGGGCGCCTCTCGCGGGTCGACCGAAGCGATACGGATCGAGCCCCGGCTTTCCGGGCGCAGCTGGCAAACCGAGGCGGTGATCGCCGGGAAATTATGTGGCGGCTGACCGAAGGCGTCGAGACTGAGGGGTTGGACATGGTACTCCAGATCCGCCCGTTCGACCGTACTGGAGGAGCGTGCGAAGGCACCAAGTTGCGAGGGTGCCATGGACATCGGGCCCGAGCGCTTCAGCACGTATTCCGCCCCGATCATCGCCTTGCCGATCATAGAGTTCGCCATGGTGTTCAGTGACTTGCCGCCGGTGATCTTATAGCTCAGGCGCAGTTGCAGATGGTCCTGCAGGTTCTCGCCCGCGTCGCAATCCTGAAGGGGGGCGATGCCCAGTTCCTTCAGCCGCGCGGCCGGGCCGATCCCCGCCAGCTGCAGCAATTGCGTCGAGCCGACGGAACCGGCCGAGAGCACGACCTCAGCCCCCGCCCGCGCCTCGGCCGGGTGGCCATCGCGGAGATAGCGCACGCCGACGCAGCGGGTCCCGTCGAAGATCAGCCCGGTCGCCTGCGCCTGTGTGTGGATCTCCAGATTGCCCGAACGCCGGGCCGGGCGCAGGAAGGCTTTCGAGGTATTCCACCGCCAGCCCGAGCGCTGGTTCACCTTGAAATAGGCCACCCCCTCGTTATCGCCGGTGTTGAAATCCTCGACTTGGGGGATGCCGGTCTCCTGCGCGGCCTTGGCCCAATCGTCCAGCACCTGCCAGCGCAGGCGCTGGTTCTCCACCCGCCATTCGCCGCCGGTGCCATGCATCTCGCCGGGATCGCCCGCCGCGTAATCCTCGTGCTGTTTGAACAGCGGCAGGACATCGTCCCAGCCCCAGCCGGTGTTCCCCATCTGCCGCCATTGGTCGTAATCCGCGGCCTGCCCGCGCAGGTACAGCATGCCATTGATCGACGAGCACCCGCCCAGCAGCTTCCCGCGCGGATAGATCAGTGAGCGGCCGTTGAGGCCCGGCTCGGGCGCGGTACGAAAGCGCCAATCGGTACGCGGGTTGTCGATGCTGTAGAGATAGCCGACCGGGATATGGGTCCAGATGTAATTGTCCGAGCCCCCGGCTTCGAGCAGCAGCACGCGGTGCTTGCGGCTCAGCCGGTTGGCGAGCAGCGCCCCCGCCGAGCCTGCGCCCACGATGATGTAATCCCAATCGGCCATGGTATTCCCCTCTCTCCCACCCACCACGATAGGGGGGCAAGGAATCTCGCGCAACGTGCCGGCGCGGCCGGGCGATGGGCAAAAGGTCGCTGTTTCTTAAATTTCAGGTAAGAGTTGATCGACGTTCCCGGCTTCCGACCCGTCGCGCCCGTTGGCGAATCGGGTGGAATTCGCTACGGTCACGACAGGTTAATGAACCACGGAAAAGACGGCACAGAAGGCCGCAATCCCCGGAATGAGGCAAGAATGAAACAGTTTCTCTCTGCGAGTGCGCTCGCGCTGGCCGTGATGGCCCCCGTGACTTTGGCTCCCGTCGCCGCAATGGCCGGCCCGGTCGAAACCGCCTGCAATCGGTCAGAGCGCCAAGGCGCCAACCGCCAGCTGTGCCGCTGCATCGAAGCGGCCGCGGATCGCACGCTGACCCGGTCGGAACAGCGCCGCGCGGCGCGGTTCTTCGCCAACCCCGACGAAGCGCAGGAAGTCCGCATGTCGCCCTCGCGCGGGGACAACGAATTCTGGGCACGCTACCGCGCGTTCGGTGCGCAGGCTGAGCAGATGTGCCAAGGCCTCTGAGCCGACCAGCGCATTGAATGCCGGAATGACCAAGGGGCCCCGCAGGGCCCCTTTTGCATCTCTCAGCTGCGGGTCTCGGCCACCCGGGCGCGCCATAGGGTGAAGAGGCCTGCGCAGACGACGATGGCCACGCCGATGGCCACGTTCGTGCGAAGCTCGTCGCTGAAGAAAGTCATGCCGATCGCCGAGGCGAAGACCAGTTGCAGATAGGCGAAGGGCTGGATCGCGCTGGCCTCGGCCACCTCATAGGCGCGGATCAGCAGGAAGTGGCTGGAGGCCGAGGTCAGGCACAACAGCCCCATCCAGGCCCAATCCGTGGCCACCATCGGCTCCCAGTACCAGACGCCGACGCTGGTGGTGACGATCGCGCCGACAACGCCGGTCCAGAAGAAGCTGACGGCGGCGGAATCGTAGCGGGCGACATAGCGGGTCAGCAGGCCGTAAAGCGCGAACATGAAGGCCGCGAGCAGGGACATCAGGGCCTCGGGCTTGAAGACGCCGAAGCCGGGCTCGAGGATCACCACCACGCCGATGAAGCCGATGCCGATGGCAACCCAACGCCGCCAGCCGACCTTTTCGCCCAGCACCGGGCCGGACAGCGCCGCGATCAACAGCGGGTAGGTTGCGAAGACGGCATGGGCTTCGACGAGGCCCAGCCAGACAAAGCTCTGAATTGCCACGAAGATCTCAAGGCACAACAGCGCGGCGCGGAAGATCTGCACCTTGGTCGTGCCCGAGCGCGCGGCATTCTTCAGACCTCCGGCCATGCGACTGGAGAGGGCGATCACGAAGGTCGCGAAGAACCAATAGCGGATCATCACGATCATATAGACGTTGTACTCGCCCGCCAGATGGCGCGAGATCCCGTCCTGCACGGCGAAAACGAAAGTGACGATCACCATCAGCCAGATGCCGAGGGTCGTGTTCTGGCGCGCGCTCATGCGGGTTTCCTGCCTGTCGTCATGTGTTTCTTGCGCCCGTAGCCGGGCTGGCGGGTGATATCGAACCCCGCCTGTTCCAATGCGCGGCGCACATGGCCTGCGGCGGTATAGGTCGCGACGGTGCCGCCGGGCGCGGTATGGGCGCCGACGGCCCCCATCAGCGCATCATTCCACAGCTCGGGATTGCGGGCCGGGGCGAAACCGTCAAGGAACCAGGCCTGTGCGACATGGGTCCAGGCGGGCAGGGTCTCGCGCGCATCGCCGACGATGACCTCGACCTCGATCCCCGGCAGCGTCACGCGGCGCACGGGGCCCTCGGCCTCGGCCCATTGGGCGACAAGCGCTTCGGCCTGCGACAGGGCAAAGGGGGACAGGGCGCGGGCCATGTCCTCGGGCGCCATGGGGAAGGCCTCGAAGCTGGTGAAACGGATAACCTCGGGCCCCTGCCAGATCTGCGTCAGTGCCAGCAGGTTCAACCCGGTACCAAACCCCAATTCGGCCACGCGAAAGCCCGGGGCCAGCCGCGCGGGCAGGTCGTTGCCGGCCAAGAACACATGCCGCGTTTCCTCGAGCCCGCCGGTGAAGTAGGGATCGTCGAAAGCGGTCGCGACGGGGGTGCCGTCGTCGGTCCAGGTAAGCTGGGGCCTGATCGGGTCTGGCTGGTTCATGCGCATGTGAAGGGTCGCTACAGGCCCTCCATGACGCGGCAGAAGGGGAAAGGCAATGGCCCACATCACGGTCATGGGCGCGGGCATCCTGGGCCTGAGCGCCGCTTGGGAACTGGCGCGCCGAGGGGCCTCGGTCCGGGTGCGCGAGGCTGTGCGGGTGGGGGCAGGGTCCTCAGGCGGGATCGTCGGCGCGCTGGCCCCGCATGTGCCCGAGCAGTGGAACGCCAAGAAGGCCTTCCAATTCGACAGCCTGATGATGGCCGAGGGCTTCTGGGCCCGCGTGGCCGAGGCCGGCGGGCGCGATCCCGGCTATGCCCGTAGTGGTCGGGTGCAGCCCTTGGCCGACGACGCCGCCGTCGCCCGCGCACGCGAGCGGGGGGAGAACGCGCGTGACTTGTGGCAGGGCAGGGCAGAGTGGCGCGTGGTCCCGCAGGCCGAGGTTCCGGGCATGCGCCTGTCCTCGGCCACCGGGCTGGTGATCCATGACACGCTGACCGCCCGGATGCGCCCGCGCGGCGCGGCGGAGGCGCTCGTGGCCGCGCTGGCCACGAAGGGCGTCAGTGTCGAGCAGGGCGATACCGCGCCAGACGGCGTCGTGCTGTGGGCAACGGGTATTCAGGGCCTGCGCGATCTGGGCGTAGATCTGGGCCAGCCGATGGGCAATGGGGTGAAAGGGCAGGCCGCGCTGTTTCGCGCCGATTTCCGCGATGCGCCGCAACTGTTTGCTGAGTCTCTGCATGTGATCCCGCATGTGGACGGCACCGTCGCCATCGGCTCCACCAGCGAGCGCGAGTATGACGCGCCCGACAGCACCGATGCGCAGCTGGAGGCGTTGATCGACCGGGTGCGCGCCCTGTGCCCCGATCTGGCAGAGGCCGAGGTGATCGAGCGTTGGGCCGGTGTGCGGCCTCGGTCGCCATCCCGCGCGCCGATGCTGGGGGAATGGCCGGGGCGGCCCGGTCATTTCGTGCTGAATGGCGGGTTCAAGATCGGCTTCGGCATGGCACCGAAACTGGCCGAGCTGGCGGCGGATATGATCCTCGACGGCCATGATGCCGTGCCCGAGGGGTTCCGGGTCACCGACAACCTGAAGCGCAAGCCCGGCTGACAGGGCGCACAAACGAAAAGGCCCCGCTCGCGCGGGGCCTTTCAGTAGACACGGAACGCGTCAGTGCAGGCGCTGACCCACCGTCGAGATCGAGTCCTCGATCATGCGGTTGGCATCTTCCGGCGACAGGTTCTTGGCGATCAGCTCACGCGAGGCCGAGATCGACACCGCGATGGCCTGATCCCGAACCGCCTTCAGCGCTGTCGCTTCGGCCGCACCGATCTGGTCCTCGGCCGCACGCAGACGGCGCGCGATCGTGGCTTCCAGTTCCTGCTTCGCCTGTTCGGCCGCCAGCTCGGCATCCGCCTTCGCCTTGGTCACGATACGCTCGGCCTGGTCCTTGACCTCAGCCTTCTTGCGCTCGAACGAGGCACGCAGTTCCTGCGCTTCTTCACGCAGCTTGCGGGCTTCTTCCAGCTCGGCACGGATCGTCGCCGCACGCTTGTCCAGCTGACCGCCGATCAGGCCGGGCACCTTGAAGTAGATCAGGATGCCGACGAAGATCAGGAACGCGACCAGAACGACGAAGTCGGTGTTGCGCAGCGAGAAGAAGGGGCCACCAGCAGCCAGCGCCGGCGTCGCCGCCGTGGCCAGGATGATCGCGAGAATGCGGGTCATGCAGCACCCCCTTTCAGACGGGCGTTCACGACGGAGGTCACGCTGCGACCATCGGCGGAGACGCCGAAGCTCGACAGGATTTCCTTGGTCGTGTCCTTGGCCACGGTTTGCACCGCCTCGGCCGCGCTTTCGCGGATCTCGGCAATGCGGGCCTCGGATTCGGCGGTACGGGCCGCGATCTCGGCATCGGCCTTGGCGATTGCCAGGTCGAGCTCTTTCTGGATCTCGGCGCGCGATTCCTCGATCACCTTCGCAGCCGCGGCGCGCGCGTCGTCGAGGGCCTTGTGATAGGCGGCCTCGGCCTCGGCGGCCTGCTGCTTGTAGGTCTCGGCAGCGGCGATGTCGTTGGTGATGGTCCCCGTACGCTCGGCCAGAACCGATCCGATGCGGGGCATCGCGACGCGCGAGAGGATGAAGTAGAGCACGACCAGCGCGACCACCAGCCAGAACATCTGGTTGGGGAAGGTCGAGAAGTCGAGCTGCGGCATGCCACCTGACGCCGCCTCGGTCGCATGACCCGCGGCAGTGGCGCCGTGTTCAGCAGCGGTTTCTGCAGACATGGGGCGTCCTCCTGATTGACCGTAAGCGCCGGGCAGGTTGTTGGACCCACCCGGCGACAAGGATCACGGGCTGATCAGGATCAGACGGCGAACATCAGCAGGAGCGCGACGAGGAACGAGAAGATCCCCAGCGCTTCGGCGAAGGCCATGCCGATGAACAGCGTAGCGGTCTGGCCAGCAGCGGCCGACGGGTTGCGCAGGGCGCCCGACAGGTAGTTGCCAGCGACGTTGCCCACGCCGACAGCAGCACCAGCCATGCCGATGCAAGCGAGACCGGCGCCGAGGTACTGACCGAGTTGTGCGATGCCTTCCATGATCGTGCTCCTTGAGATTGGAAAGGTTTGGATGTCGTAGGGACTGCAGGACGGCTCAGTGAGCCGGGTGCAGCGCGTCCTTGAGGTAGACGCAGGTGAGGATGGCGAAGACATAGGCCTGGATGAAGGCCACGAGGATCTCCAGCCCGTACATCGCCGTGATGGCGAGGATCGACAGCGGGGTCACGGCGACACCGACAGCGCCCGAGATCAGGATCACCGGCGCGAAGGCGGCGAAGACTTTGATCACGGCGTGGCCAGCGGTCATGTTACCGGCAAGACGAATGGAGTGGCTGACGGGGCGCACGAAGTACGAGATGACTTCGATCACGGCCAGCACGGGGCGCAGCGCCAGCGGCGCCGACTTGACCCAGAACAGCTCCAGGAAATGCGCGCCGTTCTTGACGAAACCGACGATGGTCACGGTCAGGAACACGGCGATGGCCAGCACGGCGGTCACGGCGATATGGGCCGTGGGGGTGAAGGCCATGGGCAGCAGGCCCAGGAAGTTCGAGAACAGGATGAACAGGAACAGCGTGAAGACATAAGGGAAGAACTTCAGCGCGTCCTTGCCGGCGACATCCTCAACCATCTTGTGGACGAAGCCATAGGCCAGCTCGGCGACCGACTGGATGCGGGTCGGGACGATGGCGCGGCCGCGGGTGCCGGCGATGAACAGCAGGGCGATGGCCAGAACGCTCAGCGCCAACCACAGGGTGGCGTTGGTGATCGTGAAGACACCCACTTCGCCGTCGTGACCGAACAGCGGACGAACCAGGAACTGGTCCATCGGGTGGAAAGTCAGCCCTTCGCCATGCTCTTCTGCAGCCACGGTCAGTCCCCTTCGTTCTTGGCAGCCGTCGCCGCCTTTTCGTTCTGCGCCTGGATCTCGGTGGCGGTCCGCATCATCACGCGGATCCCGGCCACGAGGCCCAGCAAGACAAACAGCACCAGGAAGATGGGAATGGTGCCAAACAGCACATCCAACCCATATCCGATGCCAAAGCCGATCAGCAGACCGGCGACAAGCTCGGTGACCATCCGCCAGGCGTGGTTCGCCATGTGGTGTCCACTGGGGCGCGAGGGTTCCGGCGTATTGGCCTTCTTCAGCTGGTTGATCCGGGCGTCGAGCGCTTTCAGGCGCTCCAGATCGTCAGGTTCTGCCATGCTGAATCCCCTCGGGACAGTCGGGCGCAACCTAGGGTCGGAGGGTCTCCGAGTCAAGTTTTAATGATGAAGCACAACACTATGATTTTGCAATATATTTTCAACCGACTCGAGTCCGGTACGCCCCAGAAAACCCCGCTTTTGCTGCATTTGCACATTCAACGGATCGGTTGAATGTCTTGACCGGGCCCCACGCCCCCACTACCCGAGAGGACATGAGCGCCCCCGATCCCCTCGATATCGTCTTCATGGCCCTGGCGGATCCGACGCGCCGGGCAATCCTGTCGATGCTGCTCGAAGACGACATGGCGGTCAGCGACGTGGCCGAGCCCTTCGCGATCTCGCTCGCCGCGATCTCCAAACACCTGTCGATCCTCGCCGAGGCCGGGCTCATCAGCCAGGAGAAACGCGGCCGGGTGAAATGGTGCAAGCTCGAACCCGACGCGATGCGCGCGGCCTCGGTCTGGATGCAGGCCTTCGGTCAGTTCGAGCCCCTGAACCTCGACGCCTTCGAGCGCTTTCTCGAAACCGAACTCGGCATCGCCCCCGACGGAGAAGAGGCGCAAGGCTGACGTCCGTCCCCTCATCTTCGTTCCGGAAATATCCCGGGGGGTGAATTTGCGTAGCAAAGAGGGGGGCAGAGCCCCCCTTCTTCCGTCGTCCGAGACCTGCGTGGCGCAGCCATGCCGGGTGAGGGCGAAACCCCTTACTCGTTCTCGCGCAGGATCGACCCGGCCAGATACAACGAGCCACAGATCAGCACCCGCGCCCCCGGCGTCTCGTCGAGGATCGAATCCAGCGCCTCCTGCACCGATCCGGCGGTCCGCGACGGAATTCCGGCGGCGGCGGCTTTCTCGGCCGTGACCTCGGCGGGCAGGGGGTTCGCCTCACCGGGGATCGATACGGCCAGCAGCCCGGCGGCGTGACCGGCCAGCGGCTGCATGAAACCGGCGATGTCCTTGGTGTTCAGCATGCCGCAGATCAGCCAGGTCGGCCGCGGCGGCAGCCGGTCCAGCGTCGCGGCGATCGCCTCGCCGGCGGCAGGGTTATGGCCACCGTCCAGCCACAGCTCGGCACCCGGCGCGCTGTCCGGCAGGGGGCCTTCACGCAGGCGTTGCATGCGGGCGGGCCAATAGGCCTCGGTCACCGCGGCCTCGCAAGCATCCGCATCGCAGCCCAGCGCCCGCAGCGCCGCCAGCGCCGCGCCGGCATTCTGGATCTGGTGCGGCCCCGGCAAGTTCGGCAGCGGCAGGTCCAGCAAACCGCGTTCATCCTGATAGACCAGCGAACCCGCATCCTCGAACGAGAACCAATGCTGACCGGCCACCAGCAGCGGCGCGCCCAGACGCTCGGCCTTGGCCTCGATCACCTCGAGCCCCGCCTCTTCCTGCGGACCAACCACGCAAGGCACACCCCGCTTGATGATCCCGGCCTTTTCACCGGCGATCTCGGGCAGGGTCTCGCCAAGGAATTGCTGATGGTCGATCGACACGGGCGTGATGATCGTCAGCGCCGGTTCGGCCACCACATTCGTTGCATCGAGCCGCCCGCCGAGACCGACCTCCAGCAGCACGTAATCCGCCGGCACGCGTGAGAAGGCGAGGATCGCCGCCACGGTGGTGATCTCGAAATAGGTGATCGCCTCGCCGTTGTTGGCGGCGTAGCACTCGTCCAGCACCTCGGTCAGCGCCTCTTCCGAGATCAGCTCACCGGCCAGCCGGATCCGCTCGTGAAAGCGCGCCAGATGCGGCGAGGTATAGGCGTGGACGGTCTTGCCCGCAGCTTCCAGACCGGCGCGGATCATCGCCTGGGTCGAGCCCTTGCCGTTGGTGCCGGCGATATGGATCACCGGCGGCAGCTTGTCCTGCGGGTTGTCCAGCGCCTTCAGCAGGCGCCAGACGCGGTCGAGGGTCAGATCGATGATCTTGGGATGCAGCGCCATCATCCGCTGCAGGATGACGTCCGAGGAAGGCGTGCTCACGATTGGGGTTCACCCGCTTTCGGTGTTTCGACAAGAGCCGGGGCCGGAGCGACCTCAGCGGCAGTCTCGGCGGCAGCACCTTCGGGCGCGGGTAGATCGGCGGCCACGGCGGGCGGCAGGCCGGTCAGCATGCGCAGAATGGTGATCAGCTCGTCGCGCATGTCCTTGCGGTGCGTGACGCGGTCCAGCATCCCGTGGTCGAGCAGATACTCGGCGCGCTGGAAGCCCTCAGGCAGCTTCTCGCGGATCGTCTGTTCGATCACGCGGGGGCCTGCGAAGCAGATCAGCGCATTGGGCTCGGCGATCTGGATATCGCCCAGCATCGCGTAAGAGGCCGTGACACCGCCCGTCGTCGGGTGGGTCAGCACGCAGATATAGGGCAGGCCCGCTTCCTTCAGCATCTGGATCGCGACCGTGGTGCGCGGCATTTGCATCAGGGACAGGATGCCCTCCTGCATGCGCGCGCCCCCGGCGGCCGAGAACACCACCAGCGGGGCCCGGCGTTCGATCGCGCGCTCACAGGCGGCGATGAAGGCGTTGCCGACATACATCCCCATGGAGCCCGCCATGAAGCTGAAGTCCTGACCGGCACAGACCACGGGCATGCGCCCGATCTCGCCCTCGGCGACCAGCATCGCTTCCTTCTCGCCCGTGCTTTTCTGCGCGGCTTTCATGCGATCGGGATATTTCTTCTGGTCGCGGAACTGCAGCGGGTCGGCCACGGGTTCCGGCACGGCCACTTCCGAGAAGGTGCCGGCGTCGAACAACGCCTTGAAGCGATCCCGCGGGGTGATCGCCATATGGTGGTTGCAGTTCGAGCAGACCTGCAAATTGTCGGTCAATTCGCGGTGGAACAGCATCGTGCCGCACTCGGGGCACTTGGACCACAGGTTCTCAGGCACCTCGCGGCGTGAGAACAGCGAATTGATCGTCGGACGGACGTAGTTGGTGATCCAGTTCATCGGGTCTCCCCTTGCGCTTGGCCCCAGATAGGCCGGGCCGTGCGGGATTGCAACATCGCTGGCGTCACCGCCGACGCAGCCAAAGCCGGCAAGCGGCCCAGACGGCCGTCATCAGCAACATGTCGGTCAGCAGGAGCGGGCGCAGATGCTCCGGCGTCATGCCTGTCGCGGGCCCCTGAAGCAGCGACAGCCCATCCAGCGCGCCGGTGACGCTGACCAGCAGGATCGCCAGCACGTTATTGGCAAAATGCAGCCCCCAGGCGAGACCCAGCGAGCCGCTTTGCCGTGTCAGATCGGCGGCGATCAGCCCGAACAGCCCCGTCGAGGCCAGCACGATCCAGGCGTTCTCGCCCAACTCGGCCGGGTTGTAATGTGCGAGGCCGAACAGGGCCGAGGGCAGGAACAGGCAGACCCAGGCCGGCCGGAACCGCGCCGCCAGCTGGCTTTGCAGATAGCCGCGGAACACCAGCTCCTCGGCCCCGGTCTGGATCAGCACGCCCAGCAGGGCCAGCGGCAGGAAAGCCAGCCACAGGCCAAGGTCCGCGCGGAAGGTCAGGGGCGGCAGCAGCGGCGACAGGGCCAGCGTCAGCCCGCCGCCGATCACCGCCATCATCACAAGTCCCAGCGTGAAATCGCGCAGCACCATGGCCGGGCGCCCCAGAAGGCTACGCAGGCTGCGGCGGTGCAGCAGGTGGACCACCACCCAAGTCCCGACCCACGCGCCAAGGAAGGTGGCGAACAGCAGGATCAGCGACCACGGATCGGCCCCCTCGGCGATGCGCCGCAGATGGGCCTCGAACGCCACGGTGCCCTGCGCCGCCCACAGCGCCAGCCCCATCCCGACCATCCACAGGAAATACAGCGCGACGATCAGCCCGAAGCCAAGGATCGTCCGCCACAGCTGACGGCGCGGACGCGCGGGCGCCACGAGCGGCTCGTACGAGGGCAGCATCAGCGCGTCGGCCTCTCGAAGGCAGCACGGGCGGCATCGACCTTGGCCCAGGCCGCGCAGCCCGGAGCGTGGTCGTTGATGATGCCCATCGACTGGAAGAAGGCATGCATGGTCGTCGGTCCGACGAATTTCCAGCCACGCTTCTTCAGGTCCTTCGACATCGCCTCGGAGGCGGGCGAGGTCGCGGCGTAATGTGGCGGCGGGGTCTGCGGCTCATAGCTCCAGACATAGGCGGCAAGGCTGGTGCCGCTGTCGAGCATCTCGAGCATCCGCTTGGCGTTGTTGATCGCCGCCTCGATCTTGCCCCGATGGCGCACGATTCCCTTGTCGGCCAGCAGACGCTGGACATCGGCCTCGGTGAAGGCGGCGACTTGTATCGGGTCGAAGCCCACGAAGGCCGCGCGGAAATTCTCGCGCTTTTCCAAGATGGTGCGCCAGCTCAGGCCGGACTGGAAACCCTCCAGCACCATCTTCTCGAACAGCCTGCGATCATCGGCAACGGGAAAGCCCCATTCCTCGTCGTGATAGGCCACGTATTGATCCGTGGCGAGGCACCACGGGCAGCGGTTCTGCCCGTCGGGGCCGGGTTGGACTTGCATGGCACTCTCCTGTTCGCGCGGCTATTGTCCGGCAAAACGAGGCGGGGTCAACGGGGGCAGGCCATGACCGGATGGGTGGAATTCGCGCTGGCGATGGCGGTGTTCCTCGGCTCACATGCGCTGACGGTGCGGCCCGCGCTGAAGGCGCCGCTGGTGCGGGCGCTGGGGCAGGCGGGCTTCGGCCTTGTCTATTCCGCGCTGTCTCTGGTGCTGCTGGGCTGGCTGATCGTCGCCGCCGGTCGCGCGCCTTTTGTCCCGCTTTGGGATCCCGCGCCGTGGCAGGCCTGGGTCGCGCTGGCCCTGATGCTGGCCGCCTGCCTGCTGGTCGCCCATGCCTTGGCCGGGTCCAATCCGCTCAGCTTCGGCTCCCGCGCGGCGGGCTTCGATCCGGCGCATCCGGGCATCGCCGGCGTGTCGCGCCACCCGGTGTTGCTGGCTCTCGCGCTGTGGGCGCTGGCCCATGCAATCGCCAATGGCGACCTTGCGCATCTCTTGCTGTTCGGACCGTTGGGCCTGTTCGCCCTGATCGGCATGGGTGCCATCGACCGACGCAAGCGCCGCTTGCTGAACGAGTGGGAGCATCTCGCCCGCGGCACGTCGCTGGTGCCGCTGGAGGCGCTGGTCTCCGGTCGATGGCGACCCACCGCCCCGCCGCCGCTGGTGCCCAGTCTGGCGGGGCTGGCCGCCTGGGCCGCGCTGATCGCGCTGCACCCGGCGGTTATCGGCGTGGACCCGCTGGCGTGGCTCTGAGGCCGCGCGTCAGTCCGACCCCATCATCCGCTTGAACCACCCCTTCTTGGGCGCGTCTTCGGCCTCGGCCTCGGGTTCGGCGTCCTTCGGGCCTTCGACGGCATCGGCAAAGCGGGCGAAGAAATCATCAGCCATCTTGCGGGCGAACCCGTCGATGATCCGGCTGCCCAACTGCGCCAGCTTGCCGCCGACCTTGGCATCGACCTGATAGGACAGCTTCGTCCCTTCGCCGCCGTCCTCCAGAGCGGCCGGCTCGATTGCCACCTTCGCCTCGCCCTTGGCGAAACCGGCGGCGCCGCCCTTGCCCTCGCCCAAAAGCGTCAGGCTCTCCCCCTCGACGATGTCCGAGAATGTCACCAACCCCGTGAAGCGCGCCTTCACCGGGCCCACCTTCTGCACCACGGCGGCCTCATAACCCTCGGCGACGCTGCCGGTCAGCTCTTCGCAGCCGGGGACCGAGGCCTTCAGCACCTCGGCATCCAGAAGCGCCGCCCAGACCACGGCGGGCGGGGCCGCAATCACGCGGCTGTCGATCATCTGCATGGCAATCCTCCCTGTTCCCGTCGCAGGATAGGGCAGGGGCGGCGGGCGCGAAAGCAGGCTTAAGTCGCAGATCGCGACGGCGGGCCCTCCACCTTGGTGCCGGTTCCGGCCCCGGCGCGCGCCTGCTATCCTGAGCCCACGTCCCGGAGAACCCCATGCCTACCGACAGCTTTGCCCGCGCCCTCATCGTCGACGACCACCCGCTGTTTTGCGACGCGCTGGCGCTGACCCTGCGAGGCGTGGCCGGCGTGATCGAGGTGGACGCCGCCCATTCCCTGACCGAGGCGCTGGAGCGGCTGGACCGCGGGCCGATGCCGGGGCTGGTGCTGCTGGATCTGGACCTGCCGGATGTCGAGGGGCTGGATGGCCTGATCCGCCTGCGCGCAACCCAGCCCGAGCTGCCGGTGCTGGTCGTCTCGTCGATGGCCGAACCGCGCCTGATCCGCGCCGCGCTGGCCGCCGGCGCCGCAGGCTTCGTGCCCAAACACGCCGGGCGCGAGAGCTTCCGCGCCGCGCTGGATGCCGTGGGGCAGGGGCGCAGCTGGCTTCCCGACGGCATGGCCGAGGATGACGATGACGGCGCCGCCGAGGCCGTGGCCCGCCTGTCCCAACTGACCCGGCAGCAGGCAAAGATCCTCGACCTGCTCTGCCAGGGCAAACTCAACAAGCAGATCGCCTGGGAACTCTCGATCGCCGAGACCACGGTGAAGGCCCATGTCACCGCCATCATGCGCAAACTCGGCGTGCAAAGCCGCACCCAAGCCGTGCTGATTGCCCAGCAGACCAAGTTCACGAGTTTCGTGCCGGAGGGGTGAGTGCCGCCAAAAGCCGCCCCATCTTTACTCTGAAAATATCCCGGGGGTGAGCCCGCAGGGCGAGGGGGCAGCGTCCCCTACTTGTACTCGATCAGCCGCGCCTCGGCCCGCGACAGTCGCCGCGCATAGAACCGGATCGCCCCCACCGCCTCGGGGAATTTCCCCAGCGTGTTGAACAGCGCCCCGGCCCATCCCAGCCGCGGCTTCAAGCGCAGCACTTGCAACGGATAGACCAACACCAACAGCAGCGCCGCCGGATGTACCAGCGACCCCACCAGCGCCACCAGTGGGATGCCGACACCCCAGATCCAGATCCGCCGAACCTCGGTCTGCCAATGCGGCGCCTGCGGGGTTGAGAACCGGGCCGCCCCCTCGGCGAAGGCGTGGCCGGCGCGCTCGGTCCGCTTCCACCACTGACCGAACCGGGTGATATCGGCGTCATGCCAGGTCATCTCGGCCTCGACGCGCCAGATCGTCCAGCCGCGCGCGCGCAGGCGCAGGCACAGCTCGGGCTCCTCGCCGGCGATCAGATCCTCGCGGTAGCCGCCCACCGCGTTGACCGCCTGATACCGCATCAAAGCATCGCCGCCGCAGGCCTTGGCCTCGCCCACGGGCGTGTCCCATTCGTGGTCGATGAGGGTGTTGTAGACGCTGGCCTCAGGATGCCGTTCCCGCCGCCGTCCACAGACGACAGCCGCGCGCAGGTTCTCGGACAGGAACTTGACCGCCCGCTCGATCCACCCTTCGCGCAGCACGCAATCGCCGTCGAGGAACTGCACGTAATCCGGCGCATTGCCGCGAAGGGCCTTCAGCCCGGCATTCCGGGCACGGGCGGCGGTGAAGGGCAGGGCCATGTTCAGCGCCACGACCTCGGCGCCCCAATGCTCGGCGGCTTCGACCGATCCGTCGGTCGAGCCGGAATCGACATAGATCACGCGGCGGAGCTGGCCCTGAAGCGATTGCAGACAGGCGACCAGCCGCGCACCTTCATTGCGCCCGATCACGACAGCATCGACAGTCGGTAGCGGTTTTGCCCGTGGCATCTGAGGTCTCCGTCCCCCTTCGATTATCGGGCTGCGCCCCGGCCTGTCCAGCACGCAACATTGTTGCACGCGACCACTGGGCAAAGCGCCCCCGATGTGTTGCATTCTTGCAAGGAGAAGGAGGAGGAACCATGTCCCGCGCACAGATCGTCGGCTGGAGTCACAGCCATTTCGGCAAGGCCGAAGCCCCGGATACCGAATCCCTGATCGCCGGCATCCTCGCCCCCGCACTGGAGCATGCGGGCGTCAGTGCCGAGGATGTGGACGGCATCTTCGTCGGCGTGTTCAACGCCGGCTTCTCGCGGCAGGACTTTCAGGCGGCGCTGGTCGCCTTGGCCGATGAGCGCCTGTGCCACACCCCCGCCATCCGCTATGAAAATGCCTGCGCCACCGGCTCGGCCGCTTTGTACGGGGCGATGGATTTCATCGAATCCGGTCGCGGCCGCATCGCGCTGGTCGTCGGCGCCGAGAAGATGACCGCCACCCCCACGGCCGAGGTCGGCGACATCCTTCTGGGCGCCTCCTATGTCAAGGAAGAGGCCGATGTGCCCGCCGGGTTCGCCGGTCTGTTCGGCCAGATCGCGCAGGGCTATTTCCAGCGCTACGGCGATCAGTCCGATGCCTTGGCGATGATCGCCGCGAAGAACCACGCGAACGGCATGGCCAATCCCTATGCCCATATGCGCAAGGATTTCGGCTTCGAGTTCTGCAACACGCCCTCGGACAAGAACCCCCATGTCGCCGGTCCCCTGCGCCGCACCGATTGCTCGCTGGTCTCGGACGGCGCGGCGATCCTTGTTCTGGCGGATGAGGAGACCGCGAAGGACCTCAAACGCGCCATCGCCTTCCGCGCCCGCGTGCAGGCCAATGACTTCCTGCCCATGTCGCGCCGCGACGTGCTGGAATTCGCCGGCGCCCGCAAGGCTTGGTCCGGCGCGCTGCAGGGTGCGGGGCTGACGTTGGACGATCTGTCTTTCGTCGAGACCCATGACTGCTTCACCGTGGCCGAGATGCTGGAATACGAGGCCATGGGTCTGGCCGAGCGCGGCCAAGGCCACCGCGTCATCCGCGAGGGGATCACCCGCAAGGACGGCAAGCTGCCGGTGAACCCCTCGGGCGGGCTGAAATCCAAGGGCCATCCGATCGGCGCGACGGGCGTCTCGATGCATGTGATGGCGGCAATGCAGCTGGCCGGAGAGGCCGGCGACATGGCCGTGCCCAACGCGAAGATCGCGGGCGTGTTCAACATGGGCGGTGTCGCCGTCGCAAACTATTGCTCAATCCTGGAGCGCGTGAAGTGAGGATGGACCTGTCCAACGGCATCGCCCCGGTCTCGACCCGGGTGATGAACCTGTCGCATTTCCTCACCGACATCGCCCGCCGCCGCCCTGACGCGCCCGGCTTCGTCTGGGGCGATCAGGCTTGGAGCTGGTCCGCGATGGAAGCCCGCGCCGCCGCCTTCGCCGAGCTGCTGATCGACCGTTTCAAGGTGCAAAAGGGCGACCGAATCCTCGTGCAATCCGCCAATTGCAACCAGATGTTCGAGGCGATGTTCGGCTGTTGGCGCGCCGGCTGCGTCTGGGTCCCCGCCAATTTCCGCCAGACACCCGAGGATGTCGCCTATCTCGCCGCCTCCTCGCAGGCGAAAGGTCTTCTGGTCGGCGCCGAGTTCGGCGCCCATGCCGAGGCCTGCGCGCCGACGCTCGATTTCACCATCTCCATAGGCGAGAGCCCCTTCGCCGAGGATTACGAGGCCCTGATCGCCCCCTATCTCGGCCAATCCCGCCCCGCCGTGGGCGTGCAGCGCGACGATCCCTGCTGGTTCTTCTTCACCTCGGGCACCACCGGGCGGCCCAAGGCCGCCGTACTGACCCATGGCCAGATGGGCTTCGTGGTCACCAACCATCTCTGCGACCTGATGCCCGGCACCGGCGCCGATTGGGGCGGGCGCGACGCCTCGCTGGTCGTCGCACCCCTCAGCCACGGCGCCGGCATCCACCAGCTAGCACAGGTCGCGCATGGCGTGCCCTCGATCCTGCCGGCCGGCACCAAGCTAGATCCGGCCGAGGTCTGGGAACTGGTCGAGCGCTACGGCGTCACCAACATGTTCACCGTGCCGACCATCGTGAAACTGCTGGTCGAACACCCGGCTGTCGACCGCTTCGACCATTCGAGCCTGCGCTACGTGATCTATGCCGGCGCGCCGATGTACCGGGCCGATCAGGTCACCGCGCTGGAAAAGCTCGGCCCTGTGCTGGTGCAGTATTTCGGTCTGGGCGAGGTCACCGGCAACATCACCGTCCTGCCCCCGGTCCATCATTCCAGCGGCGAGATGAAGCTCGGCACCTGCGGTTTCGCCCGCACGGGCATGCAGGTCATGGTCCAGCGCGACGATGGCTCGGAATGCGATCCCTTGGAAACGGGCGAGATCTGCGCCACCGGCCCCGCCGTCTTCGCCGGCTATTTCGACAACCCCGAGGCCAATGCCAAAAGCTTCCGCGACGGCTGGTTCCGGACGGGCGATCTGGGCCACATGGATGCGGAGGGCTTCGTCTATCTGACCGGGCGGTCGTCCGACATGTATATCTCCGGCGGCTCGAACATCTATCCGCGCGAGATTGAGGAGAAAATCCTCCTGCATCCGGCGGTCTCCGAGGTCGCCGTCCTCGGCGTGCCCAGCGCCAAATGGGGCGAGGTCGGGATGGCGGTCTGCGTGCTGAAATCGCCCGTCGAGGCTGCGGACCTGCTCGGCTGGCTCGGCGCGAAAGTCGCGCGCTACAAGCTGCCACAGCATGTGGTCTTCTGGGACGAGATGCCGAAATCGGCCTATGGCAAGATCACCAAGAAGATGATCCGCGAGGAACTGGAGCGCCGCGGCGAGGTCCCGCCTGCATGATCCACACCCTCCGCCATCCCGGCCCCGCCCCCGCGCGGCGCTGGGCCCTGTCCCGCTGCCGCGCCGAGCCCGTGGAGGTGATCCTCCCCGTCGCCGAAACGCTCGCCCAATCCGCCGCGCTGGCCTTGGCTGATTACGACGGCGGCTGGCTGGGACGGCCCGACCTATGGCCATATCCTGCCCTATGAGAGCCGCCTCGCCCAACCGACCCGCGCCAAGGGCTGGGGCCTCAAAGGCGCCCGACTCGCTGTTACGCCGGACAAGGAAACCCATTTCCCGCTGTTCCAGCCACAAGGCCAAGGCACCGGCCCCGACGCCCTCGTCACCCTAAGACCCAATCAAGACCTGCTCACCGCCGTCGAAGAGGCCGCCGCCGAAATCGACCTCGCCAACGCCCGCATCCTCGGCCTCGGCTCCATCGTCCGCCCGAAACTCGAAGGCCAGAACCGCATCGACAGCCACGCCACCGAGATCCTGCTGACCGAGGGCCGGATCGACAACGGCACCGCGCGGATCGAGGTCGAGATCGTCACCCTCACCGCCTCGGAACACCGCGGCTGGCTCGAGCCCGGCGAGAACGGGATCTGCATCACCGCCGAACTCCTGCTCGTCGCCGATTAAGCCCCGCGCCCCTCTTTCTCATCTTCGTTCTGAAAATATCCCGGGGTGAGCCCGAAGGGCGAGGGGCAGCGCCCCTCCTCGCCGAGCGAAGCGAGGCCCCCTTTACGTTTCTGGTCGCCCGAGGCCTGCGTGCCGGAGGCATGCCGGACGAGGGCGAAACCCCTCCCCCGTCAGAACCCGGCCAATACCTGCTCGCCATGCTCGGCCAGATAGATCCGCAGCCACGGCGTAAATACCTCGGGCCGCGCGGCGATTTCCTCGTGCAAGGCGCCGGTATCGATCCAACGGGTCTCCATCACCTCGTCCGGGTTCAAGGCCAGCGCCGGCTCGGCGTCGCAAACGCCGAGGAAAAGGTCCACCACCTCATGCTCGACCAACCCGCCCCCGACCGCAGCGCGATATTCGACGACCCCGCGGTGCTCCAACCCAACGCCAGTCAGCCCCAGCTCCTGCTCCAGCCGCCGATGCGCGCAATCGAGCGGCGCCTCACCCCAAAGGGGATGCGTGCAGCAGGTATTCGCCCAAAGACCCGGGGTGTGATACTTGGCCAAGGCACGGCGCTGGATCAACAGCCGCCCGCCGGCCACGACAAAGACAGAGACCGCCGGGTGCTTCAGCCCACGGCGATGCACCTCCAGCTTGTCCATGGGCCGCAAGGCGCCATCGATCCAGACGGGAATGTCCTGCTGCATCCTGATCCCCTTCGTTTCCCGCGTCATAGCGCCATGCGACGGGACGGAAAAGGATCAGATGATCCCGGCGCCGGTCAGACCGGCCCCTAGTGCCGCGAGGATCAGCACCAAGCCGCCGAAGGCCCAGATCGCCTGCCGCCGCCGCCGTTCGCGCACGGGCATCTCGAACGGGATCGAGATCACCGGCCGCAGCTGCAGATCGCGCTCCATCCGTTGCGAGGTCCGCATCACCGGCTGCATCCACTCGACCGCGAAGGCCAGCATCACGCCCAGCCCGATGCCCGCGACCAGACCCAAAGCCGCAATCATCGTCCGGCTGCGGCTGATCGGATATTCCGGCACCAGCGCACGTTCCAGAAGCTCGAAGCGTTCGGACTGCTGATCGTCCTCAATGCGGGCGCTGAGTTCAGCCTCGCGCCGGCGATCGGCGGCGGCGGTCAGCTGCGCCTGCAACTGCTCCATCCGGCGGTTCATCGCCAGCACCGTCTGTTCATAGGCCGGGGCGCTGGTGAGGATGTCCTGAATCTCGCCGATCCGAAGCCGCATCTCGCCTTCTTGCTGGGTCAGCTGCGCGATCTCTTCCTCCAGCGTCGCGACCTGTCGCTGGATCACGATCCGCGTTGAGTCGCGATCCAGCGTATCCAGCTCGCTCTGCCGGGCGCTCAGCTCGGCCTGAAGATCGCGCAGGCCGTCGATCAGCCGGGCGCGTTCCGAGCGTCGCAGGGTCACGGAATCGGTCAGGTAGCCTTCGTTTTCCGAGCGGTAGCTGGCGATCTCGTCTTCCAGCGAGGCAATGGCTGCCTCCAGCCGGTCCTCTTCCGAGCGGAAGAAATCGAGCGCCTGCTGCGCGTTGGTCTGCCGGGCATCGACCGATTGCTGCACCAGTTGATCGGCCAGCTCGTTGGCGATGGCGGCCGCCGTGTCCGGATCATCATCCGAGGCCGAGACGATCAGCGCCGACAGCGAGCCATCGCGGGTGAACCCCTGCTGGGCAGCGGCAATCGAGGTGATCGAATAGCTCTGACGCATCAGCGCGACCTGCTCGACCGGCGTGATCGCCATGCCGTCGAACAGGTGATGACGCTCGGCCAGTTCCAGCAGGGCCTCGCGCGACATCAGGCGCTGTTCGATCATCTGCACCCGGCGCGTGACGTCCGGGGTGGCATCGCCGCCGTCCTCGGTGGTGGCGACGATCACCGGGTTGATCACCTGAATCACCGCGTTGGCGGAATAGATCCTCTCGCTCTGCAGGGCCGCGACGACCCCGCCGAGCACGCCGAGCACGGCCATCAACAGGACGATCTTCCACCGCCGGCGGATCCAGCTGAAGAATTCATGCAGGTTCTGGATCGGACCCATCGTGCCGCCCTCCCTCTCAGCCGCGACGCCGCGACACGCGCGGGTCCCGGTCTTCGGATTTGTTCAGCACCACGCCCAGCAGCGGCACCTGGCCTTCCAGCAGACGCTCGCATTCCATCACATCTTGCGCCGTGCTGCGCGTCCCGTCCGAGACCAGCAGCACCGCGTCCAGCTGCGGCAACAGCGCGGCGGCAACGGAATCGTTCAGCAGGGGCGGCAGGTCGTGGATCACCACATCCGGCGAGACCGCATCGATCATCGCGCGCAGGGCGAGGATCGCCTCGGGCGCCATCATCCGCTCCACCGCCTGCCCCAGCGGGGCCGAGTTCAGGGCCAGAACCAGCTCGCTGCCGACGCGGCGCAGGTGGTCCTCAGGCGCGACATGGCCCGAGAGCAGCGCATCCAGCGGACCGGGCGCATCAAGGTCCAGCAGATCCGCCAGACCGGGATCTTCAAGATCCGCATCGATCAGCATGACGCGCACCGTCTCCAGCCGCGCGATCGAGGCGGCCAGACCTGCGGCCACGAAACTGCGACCAGCGCCACGGCCCGGTGAGGTGATGCCGATGCGGCGCAGGCCCTTCTCGTCGATCAGGCGCAGAACCTGCCCGCGCAGCTGATCCATCGCCGTCCCGGCAGAGGAGCCACGAGCAATCGACGGGGCACGACCGCGCGCCGCCAGACGTTCCAGATCCTCCAGCGCGACAGGAATGTCGTGCCACAAATCCTCAAGTTCGGCCCGGCGATGCAGGCGCGAGGGGCCGGCCCGGCGCAGACCGCTGCGGCCACTCTCGACCCGGCCTTGCAGCACCGGGCGGTGGTTGATGGGGCGATTGGGCGGCGTGGGAACCTCGTCCTCAGCGCCGGCACGCCAGCCAAGCCGTTCTTCCAGGATACGCGTATTGACCATGAGCCCTTCCTCAGCGCGGCGAGGCATCCCCCGTCCACCGATCACGACATTTTACCCTGTGGTGGCGGAAAAGCCTGTCACAAATTGGGCAGAAGCAAGGTGAATGGGGTCGCTCAGCCGGCGAAGATGGCCGCGAGGTCGGCGCGGTGGATCAACACCGTCACCCCCAGCAGGATCACCGCCAGACCCGCCATCAGCGCGTCATGCAGCACATCCCAAGCCCCGTACTTGCGCGCCAGACGGACCTGCAGCGGATAGCTGAGCAGGGTGGTCGCCGCCATCGCCAAGGGTGCGCCGGGAATGCCCAGCATCGGCACCAGCACCAGCAGCAACGACACCAGCAGCACCGCGCGGGTCGCGTTCAGCGTGAAGAACCCGCGGGAGTCGCCCGAGGCCAGCGTCACCTGATCATAGGTCAGACCCAGCATTTGCGGCAGCAGCGCCATCGACACGATGGTCGTCACCGCACCCGACGAGGCATAGCGCGAGTCATAGAGCAGATCGACGATATACACCCCGCCCAGCGCCAGCGGCGTGACCCCGGCGATCAACAGGCCCGACAGCATGAACCGGATCCGGCGCAGGTGCAGGAAGTTCTCCCGCGATTCCGACGGGGGCGAGGCGCGGTAGATCGGGATCATCAGCCGCTGCACCAGCAATTGCCCCAGCATCAGCGGGAAGCCGGCGAGGAAGTAACCGATGTTGTAGAGGCCCAGCTCTTCCATCGACAGGAAGCGGCCGAGGATCAGCTTGTCCGACTGCAGCACGAGGAAACCGGCAACCGTCGAGAAGAAGATCCAGCGCCCGTAATGCACCAGCTCCTTGGCCGACTCGCGGTCGTAATGCAGGCGGTTGTTAATGCCCGGCAGGATGACCCAGGCCAGACCGGCCCGCGCGGCGGCGTTCACAAGGTTGCCGATCACCAGCGCCCAGATCGATTGCGTGATCCAGGCCAGCACAAGCATGAAGGACACGCTGATCACCTGCGCCAGAACCTCCAGCAAGGTGACCCGGCCCAGCAGCATGTGCCGCGAGGCGCTCTCGGCCCGGGTGGGTTCGAGCGCGAGGATCAGCATTGATACCGCGGCGACGGGCACCAGCTGGAACAGCACCGGCTCGTCGTAGAAGACCGACATCGGATAGGCCAGCAGGCAGGCGGCCAGAAACAGCAGCACCGCGCGGATCATGTTCAGCGTCCAGGCGGTGTTGAGGAAATCGGGATCGTCCCCGCGCTTGGAGGACTGGATGGCGGGCTGGATGCCCAGATCCGACAGCATGGTCAGGCCGACCAGCAACACCGTGACCAGCGCCATGGTGCCGAAGGCTTCCGGGAACAAAAGCCGCGCGAGGATCAGGTTGGAGCCGAAGCGCACCACTTGTTGCACGCCAAAGCCGCCGATGGTGAACATCGACGAGCGCATGATCCGGCTGGTCAGGCTGTCGCTTTTCATTCTCTGGCCGCTTACTGCTGCAACATCGGACACATCAGGTACTCCGCAATAGGGGCAGACTTGCGGACTCAGGCAAGTGTGACGCCCCGGCACCTTTTCTCGGATGAAGGTTAATTGCGGCGGCAATGAGGCGCCCGCCGAAAGCCCCCGGTATCGTGCGCCCTGCCGCGCCAAAGCCCGTGGGGTTTCTTGAATTCGCCCCATTCCCGGCGACAATCAGCGGCCAAGAATTCGGACATTCCCCCTGACGACTCAAGGCAACGGCGTGAAGATCGGCTATATCCTGAACACCTATCCGGCCCCCTCGCACAGCTTCATCCGGCGCGAGATCAGGGCCCTAGAACGGCGCGGGATCGCCGTGCAGCGCTTTGCCATGCGGCCCTTTGACGGCGATCTTCCCGACCCGCAGGACCGCGAGGAACAGGCTGCCACCGACTATGTTCTGGCCCGTGGCCTGCCGGCGCTGATCCGGGGGATCTTCCTTGCCGGGCTGCAGAATCCGCTGGGGATCTACAAGGCTTTGTTTCTTGCGCTGAAGGTCAGCCGGGGCTCGGAAGCCGGTCTTTTCAAGCACTTGATCTACTTCCTCGAAGCCGCCTATGTCGCCGTTCAGGTCGGCGCCCAGCGCATCGACCGGCTGCATGCGCATTTCGGCACCAATGCCGCGACGGTGGCGATGCTGGTCTCGGAGATCACCGGCAAGCCCTTCTCCTTCACCGTCCACGGGCCGGAGGAATTCGACAAGCCCGCGGCGCTGGCCTTGAAGACGAAGCTGGAGAAGGCGGATTTCACCGTGGCGATTTCCAGCTACGGTCGCAGCCAGCTCTGCCGTCTGGTCGATTACCGGATCTGGCCGCGCATCAAGGTCGTCCATTGCGGCATCGAGCCGCAGCATTACGAATCCGCCCGCCCGCTGCCCGTCACGCGCCCGATCACCTTGGTTAACATCGGTCGCTTCGTGGAGCAGAAAGGCCAGCTGATTCTCGTCGAGGCGATGGCCGAGGTCGCGCGTCGTGGCGTCGATGTGAAACTGGTGCTGGTGGGCGATGGTCCGCTGCGCCGCCCGATGGAACGCGCCATTGCGCAATCGGGTCTGGGCCATCGGATCGAGATCACCGGCTGGCTCGACGAGGCCGGGGTTCGCCGCGAATTGGAGAATGCCCATGCTTTGGTGCTGCCCTCCTTTGCCGAGGGGCTGCCGATGGTGGTGATGGAGGCGATGGTCTCGGCCCGGCCCTGCATCGCGACCTGGGTCGCCGGCACGCCCGAGCTGATGCAGGACGGTCGCACCGGCTGGCTGGTTCCGGCGGGCGATCCCATGGCCTTGGCCGAGGCGATCACCGAACTCGCCACCTGCCCCGAGGACAAGCTGAAGCGCATGGCGACCACCGCCCGCGCCCGCGTGTTGATGCGTCACAACATCGATACCGAGGCCGCGAAGCTGGCCGCGCTCTTCACTCAGCGCCCGCGCACCCAGCCCGTCTGACGGCCCCAACCGGCCTTCACCGCGAGTTTCACCGCCGCATAGACCCCGAAAGCCACGGGATCGGCGACAGCCTGCCGCAGCAGCCAGCCGCGTGACGGCGCATCCTTGCCCTCATTCGCCATCTGCGCGGGGATGATCTCGTGCAGCTCGACCACGCCCTGATCCTGACGGCGGCGCACGCGGACCAGCCGGTCGAAGCCCTCGACCAGCGGCCAGTCATAGGTGGCGGGGACTTTCACCCGCTCCTCGGGCGCGAATTGCACGCGGACATAGGTGTCGTCCGAGATGATCTGCGGGAATGTCCCCCAACGCGCGCGCCCGGCCCCGTTCACCGCATAGACGCCGAAGCCCGGCACGCCCTCGGTGACGAAGGGCAGCTTCACCCAGAGCCGCGCGAAGGCCTTGCTGGACCAGCCGATCGCCGTGACTACGGGCGTGCCCGAGGCATAGCGGGGCGCTTCAGTGGCCAAGGCCTGCGCCAATTGCGCCAGCAGTGGTGGAGAGACGACGACATCGGCATCGACATAGACCCGCGTCGGGAATTGCGCGACCGCGTCGCCCGCATCCAGCGCGCCCATCTTGCCCAAGGCGGGCAGGTCCAGCACGTCGAGCCGCCAGCCGCGATCTTCGAACACCGCGGAACGGGTCATCGACAGCGCCACCGTGTCATCGGTGCAGCCATTCGCCGCGACGATGACCTGCACGCCCTCGGGCCCCTCGGAGGCGAGGATGGCCGAGAGGCAGGCGTGGATATAGCGGCCCTCGTTGCAGGCAGGGATGATGACGGAGAGGCTCATCGCTCGGACGCCGCCATGAGCGAACGCCAGCGCGCGGTGTCGTCGTCGAGATGCCGCAGATGGCCCCAGCCGCCCCAGATCGACGGGCGGCCCACGTCCATATAGGCGACGAAGGGCGCCGGGGTCAGCGATTGCCAGCCCTCCAGCAGCACGTCATAGACCCGGCCCATCGCGTCGGAATAGTTCAGCGCTTCGAAGAAGGCGGCCATTTCCTCGTCGCCATGTTCGGAGGGCGAGAGCACCACATGCGTGCCGCCCTCATACATCACCAACCCCAGCCCATATTCCGCCGCGACCCCGGCGTGATAGGTCAACGTCCGGTCGATGAGGTCACGCACCGAATTGTCCACATTGCCCGAGACGGAGCCGTCGATCAGATCCTGCGCCGCCAGCTCCACCGCCTGATCGAAGCGATGCGCGGTGACGTAATCGGTCAGCGCCGAGCCCGAGAGACCCGCCGCGCGCCCGGCCTGTTCAGCGGCGGCGTGGCTGGCGTCGATCCATTCGTGGATCAGCGGGGATTTCTCCTCGGTATGCATCTCGCCCGAAAAATAGCCGGTAACCGCGACGACATCGAAAAATTCATGCGGCGGGCGGTTGGCCGGGTCCTCGGCGATATAGTCGGGGGCGTTCAGCATGTCCTGCTCCAGCCCGATCCAGCCGGTGAACAGCCCCAGCACCCGCACCCGGCGCGATTCCTCACCCGCATAAACGGCGTCGATCTGGCGCATCACCTCGGCGGCGTGGACCGCGCCGAACTGCACCCAAGCCCAATCGCGATTCCATCGGGCGCGGGCGCTCTGCTCGGCCCAGTCGGCCTGCGTGAAGGACCAGTTCCAGACCTCGTTGGAAAACTCAAACCAGCCACGCAGCGAGGGGTCCAGCTGATCGCGCACCATGGTGGCGAAGTTGGTGACGTAGTCCTCGTCGGCCAGATGGGGCAGGGTGAACCAGGGCTCGGCCCCGGTCTCATTGGCCAGCCGGATCATGATCTCCAAAGGCACGCCGCGCCGCGCCCAGCTGTAATCCGAGACCTGCGGCCGGTCAGCCCAATGCTCCAGCGTCGAATTGTTGGTGCGCATCCAGTCCATGAAGCGCAGGATCTCCATGTCGCCCACGCGCGCCAGCCAATCGGGGTTGAAGATCTCGCCCTGCGCGAAACGCTCGAGATTGCGCTCATGCACGACCGAAAGGTTGCGCATCGTGCCGCGGTTGAATTCGATCAACACGCCGCCCTGACCGGGGATGTAGTCGAAAGTCGCGGAATTATCGCCGTAGCGCACATTCCGCACGGCGCCTTGAAAGCCCAGATAGGCCGAGCCCTCCCAGGTCACGTGCCAGGTCCCGGCGGCCGAGGTCATGCCCTCCGGCAGTTCCTGCAGCACGAAGGTCGAGATCTTGCGCAGGCCGCGCGGGAAATCGACGACCCAGCCGTCCTGATCCAGCGCACCCGAGTCGAACAGCTCCGCCTCGCTCATCCCGCCCCAGCCATCGCCGGTATGGCCCACCCATTCCGTGGCCGAGCGCGCCACGTCGAGGAAGGGCAGCTCGGTCGACCAGCCCACCACTTCGGCGGTGTTGATCCCCAGCGCGCGGCGACCCTCGCGGGGGGCGATGTCGATCTGGGCGGCGGCGGGCAGGGCACACGCCAGCAGCGAGAACACCGCGCTCAGCGCAATCAGAAGGCGGGGAAAAGGCATGGGGACAAGGCTCCTTGGCGGCCATCCGGGCAATTTAGGATGGACTTTTCCAGACATTCCAGCGTTTTCTGCGGAAACACGAGTTGAAGGGGCTGAGACGCCGGCATGGCTTCTCTGGTGATGTTATCCCCCGCGCCGATGATCGAACGGCCGGGCAATGAAGTGATCCTCGACGTGAAATTCGTCGAGGGTATGAAATTGCATAGCCAATTGTGGCCCGGTCCGGTCCGTTGCGTGATGTGGCGCGGTGCCACGCATATCGATCAGCCCATGCGCTATTCGGTGGCGCAGCTGGGCTTCGATCTGGTGCCTTTGGACGCCGGGGCAAGGGTGCCTGATCTTCTGCTCGACGAAGCCGCATTGGTCTATGTCACCGCCGATGACATGAAGCACCTTGATCTGCCCGAGGCCATGACCGGCCGGTTGGGGCGCGTGGTCTATACCGTCGAGGAACCGCTGGGCGGGCGCATTGCCAAGGCGATGGCCGCAAGCCCCTCGATCCGCCGCCGGCTGGGGGCCAGCTGGTGGAGCCTGAAGAACGAGGGGCCCCTGCGCCAGGCCTTGAGGCGCGCGGATGGCATCCATTTCGACGGCTACCCGGCGGCCGAGGCCTATCGCCGCGTCAATCCCCAGCACCTGCGCTACCTCGACAACCGGATGCGCGCGCCGATGATCGCCCGCGCCGGCGAGCAATCCGACCGTGCCGCGCGGCTGCATCAGGGCGAGCCCTTGCGGCTGGCGTGGTTCGGGCAGGTGGACGCGCTCTCGGGGGTCGAGGATCTGATCCCGCTGGCCTTCCTGCTGCGTCAGCGCGGGCTGGCCTTCCGGCTGGAGCTGTTCGGGACCGGCCCGTTGGAAGGGCGCCTGCGCGACGGGATCGGCGCGATGGGGCTGTCCGATGTGATGAGCCTGCAGCCGCCGCCGCCCTTCGATCCGGTTATGGTGCCGCATCTGCGGCGCGAGGCGGATCTGTATCTCTGCCCGCGCCGGCTGTCCGGCCCGCAAAGCACCTATGTCGAGGCCTTGGGCTGCGGCCTGCCGATCGTCGGCTATGCCAACCGGCAGTGGAAGCGGATGCAAGCGGAGTCGCAGGCGGGATGGCTGGTGCGCAAGGGGTCGGTCGCGGGGATGGCCCGGACGATTACGCGGCTGGACGCCGACCGTGTCGCGGTGATCGAGGCGTCGCGCCGCGCGGTGGATTTCGCACGGGCCAATGCCTTCGAACAGGTCTTCGCCAAGCGGATGAACAACCTGCGCGACATCGCCGGGTTGGAATAGGGCCGGCACCGACAGCCGCTGCGTAGGGTGGGGTTCAACCCCACCTTTGCCTCAACGGGCGATGCGGGCGGCGATGGCGGGCAGCTCGGTCCAGTCGGAAAACGCCTCGGTATGCGGCATCTTCTCCACAGGTGTCTTGCGGTAGCCCTCGGTGAACAGCGCGAAGGGGATCCCCGCGGCCTCGGCCGTCGCCGCATCGACCTCGCTGTCGCCGACATAGACGCACACCCCGTCGCCCAAAGCCTCCAGCGCGGCTTCCAGCGGCTCGGGGTCCGGCTTCATCCGGGTCAGCGTGTCGCCGGCGAACACGGTCTCGAACAGCTCGGTCCAGCCGAAATGCTCCAGCACCGCGCGGGTCGGCACGCTGGGCTTGTTGGTGCACAGGCCGATCTTCCAGCCGTCCGCCTTCAGGGCCTCCAGCGCCTCGAGGGCGCCGGGATAGACCTGCGTGCGCTCATGCGCCTTGCGGTATTCTTCGGCGAAGGTGGCGCGCATGCGCTCGGTCCGCTCGGGAATGTTCGAGCCCGCCGTCGCGCGTTCCAGCCGCTCGACGAAGACCCGCGCGCCGTTGCCGACGAAGCTGCGGGTCTGCTCCAGCGTGACCTCGGGCAAGCCCTCGGCGCGGGCGGTGGCCGAAGCGGCGTAGTGAATGTCGGCGGCGCTGTCGATCAGCGTACCATCAAGGTCGAAGACGATTCTCATTGTGCGGCCACCATCGGTGCGTTGATCGGTTTCTCGCGGATTGGCAGATGCACGATGGCCGAGAAGGCCCCGACGCCGACGCCGATCCACCACACCAGCGTGTAATCGCCATAAGCATCATACAGCGTGCCGCCCAGCCAGACGCCGAGGAACCCGCCGATCTGGTGGCTGAGGAACACGATGCCATAGAGCGTGCCCATGTAGCGCAGCCCGTAGATATGCGCGACGAGGCCAGAGGTCAGGGGCACCGTGGCCAGCCACAAAGCCCCCATCAGCAGCGAGAAGATCAGCACCGAGCCGGGCGTGATCGGCAGCGCGATGAAGGCGGCGGCGACGATGGTGCGGGCGACATAGATGCCGGCCAGCAGGTATTTCTTCGACCAGCGCTTGCCGGCCCAGGCGGCGGTGATGGTGCCGGCGATATTGGCCAGACCGATCACCGAAATCGCCACGGCGCCCAGCGTCGAGGTGGTGGTGATGCCGAGGCTGGCAAGGAAGCCATTGGGGGCAATCGCGCCGCACATCTCGGTCACCATGGCCGGGAAGTGGGCGGTGATGAACGCCAGCTGATAGCCGCACGAGAAGAAGCCGAGGAAGATCAGCGAGAAGCTGGGATCCTTGAACGCCTGTGTCAGCGCCTGCCCCATGGATTGCTCCAGCTCGGCCTTCGAGGCCATGGCGGGCGAGCGCATCATCGGCAGCACCAGCAGCACGGCCAGCACGGCGACGGCGAAAATCATGAACACGGTCTGCCACGGGAACTGGCCCAGCAGGATCTCGGCAATCGGGGCGCCGATCACCTGACCGGCCGACCCGGCGGCGGTGGCGATGCCCAGCGCCAGCGAGCGGTTCTCATCCGAGGCAGCGCGGCCGACGACGGCGAGGATCACGCCGAAGCCCGTCCCGGCGATGCCGAAGCCCACCAGAACCTCCAGCAGCTGCATGGTGCCCGGCGTCATGGCGAAGGCGGTCAGCAGCAGGCCGGCGGCATAGAACAGCGCGCCCAGCACGATGGCCTTGCGGTCGCCGAAACGCTCGGCCACGGCGCCGAACAGCGGCTGGCCGATCCCCCAGGCGAGGTTCTGGATGGCGATGGCGAGCGAGAATTCCGCGCGCGGCCAGCCGAATTCCTCGGCGATCGGGATCTGGAACACCCCGAACGAGGCCCGGATGGCGAAGCCCAGCAAGATGACGATACAGCCGCCGATCAGGACGGGCGTGAACAGCGGGGCCTTCTGCGAGAGAGGCTGGGACATGGGCGCAATCCGTGGCAAGCCGGCGAACCGGGGGCCAGCCCCCGGACCCCCGGCGTATTTGGGGCAAAGTGAAACAGCGCCGCTTAACCTGTTCACATCGGCGTGAGGGTCAAGGGGCGATCAGCGTGCCATCGCGTGATATTCGGTGTTGGGTTGCATTCCAATCGCTGATGCAACGCGGTTCGACATGCTGAAGAAGCCGACGACGGCGGCGATGTCGAAGATGTCGCGGTCGCTGAAACCGTGATCGCGCAGGAACTGGCGGTCGTCCTCGACCACCTCGGCCGAGGCCTTGGTGACCTTCTCGGCGAAGGAGAGCATGGCGATCTGGCGGTCGTCCAGCTTGGCCGCGCGCCAGTTCATCACCATCGCCTCGCCCAGCGCCGGATCGCCCGACAGCTGCCGCACCGTGGCACCATGGGCGACCTGACAATACCAGCAACGGTTCACCGAGCTGACCACCACCGCGATCATCTCGCGCTCCAGCTTGGTCAGGCCGGACTGGCCCAGCATCAGGTCGTTATACATCGCCGTGAAGGCGTTCAGCTTGGCGATGTCGAAGGTGTAGGCCGCGATCACATTGGGGACCATGCCCAGCTTTTCCTGACAGATGTCGAGGTAGCGCTGCGTCTCCTCGGGCATCGGATCGACGGGCGGCAGGTCCAAGGCGGTCAGGCGGGTCATCGTACTCTCTCCCTGTAATGGTACGCGCCAACGTCCGTCATGCCGAGGCCCGAGTAAAGCGCCTGCGCGCCCTTGTTCCCCTCCGTCACGGCCAGCGCGAAGGTCTCGGCGCCTTCCCGCCCAGCCCAGTAGGCCATGCCCCGGACCATCGCCGCGGCAACCCCCTGACGGCGGAAGTCGGGTTCGACATGCAGGGCGTGCAGCATGGCGATGCCCTTGTGAACCGCCACGAAACCCACGCCGGCCGGCTTGTCGCGAATGCGGGCGATGAAGCTCATCTTGGGATCACAGGCGCGCATCATCACGGCGATCCGCTCGGGCCCGACATGGCCTTCCTCCCAGATGCGGCGCTGGATGGCGAGGGGGGGCCAGATCGTCGGCAGGGAGACGGGCTTCGGCTTCTCGGCCAAGGCGTCGATGGGCGCGGCCATCAGGATCGTTGGATCGACCAAGCGGAATCCACGGGCCTCCAGCGCGCGGTCCAGCGCCTCTTGCCCCGGACGCAGCTGGAACAGCGGTGCATCGAGCGCATCGAGGGCCGTTTCATCAAAGGCGCCCTCCAGAAGGGCCGCGCTGACCCGTTTGCCACCGCCGGCCCCCTCACGCAGACGGAACGGCCCCTGAGTGACGGACGAGGCCGGCGGCCAGCTGGCTTCCAGCGCCGCGAAAAGATCGTCACTCATTGCGCCAGTTCCGCCAGTTCGACCATCGCCCGGTCCAGCAGACCGGCATCCGTGCCACGCACGACCAGTTGCGTGCCATGGGCGCCGTTGCGTTGATAGGGGTAGGAGCCAAAGCTCAGGTCCGGGAACTTCGCGGCCAGCGCTTTCAGCGCCGCCGCGATCTCGCCTTCGCCGCGATGCACGTCGATCATCTGGCTGAGCAGCGGGTCACCACCGGTCAGTGTGGGCAGGACGCCGGCCACCATCGCCTCGAAGATCGCGGGCACGCCGGCCATCACATGGACATTGCCCAAGATAAAACCGGGGGCCGAGGAGACGGGGTTGTCGATCAGCGTCGCGCCCTCGGGAATGCGGGCCATGCGCAGGCGGGCTTCGTTCAGCTCCAGCCCGGTGCGCTGGTAATGCGCCTTGAGGATCTCATGCGCGTCCTCCCGAACGTCGATCGGCGCGCCAAAGGCGGCGGCGACGGCATCGGCGGTGATGTCGTCATGCGTCGGGCCGATCCCGCCCGAGGTGAACACATGGTCATAGGCCGCCGACAGCGCCTTGACCGCCGCGACGATGCCGTCGTGGTCATCGGCCACGACACGGGCCTCACGCAGACGGATGCCGCGGTTGGTCAGCTCTTTCGCGAGGTGGTTGGTGTTGGTGTCGCGGGTACGGCCCGACAGGATCTCGTCCCCGATGACGAGCATGGCGGCGGTAGGATTGCCCATGATGTCCTCTCTCTGATGAGCGGACGTTAGCGCGGTTGCGCGGGGTTTCCAATCCGCCGGGACATGCCCTCAGCGATGGGTGACGAAGGGGATCTTCACGCCCAGCGACAGGGTTGCCGGCTGCATGCCGCCGCTGCGCAGTGTCGCCATCTGGCCCAGCCCCATCGACAGCCGCCAGTTCGCCCCGACGCGGTAGTCGACCTCGACCCGCGCGGCGCCGACGATGCCGCCCGCCGTGTTCACGCCGCCGCCGCCCGCAGCACCCAGCAGCCCCTCGACCGAGACGCTCCAGCGGTCATTGAGCGGGATCTCATAGCCAAAACCGACCATGCCCAGCGCATAGCCGGCGACACCGCCGCCGACCGTGGTCAGTGCCGAGCCGGTGACATAGCTGCGACGGCCGAGGAAATAGTCGAAGCTCGATTCCTGCATCGCCACCACGCTGTCGCGCCCGGCCGGGGCCAGATAGAAGCCGGCGCCGGCGTCCTGCAACTGGAAGCCGCCGGTATAGGCCCAGCGTTGCCCCTCGCCAGTGCCGCCGTCGCGCCCGAAATGACGGGTGACGCCCAGCGACAGGGTGGCCGCACGGTAGGGACCATCGACCGAGGCGATCCCGCCAAGGCTGAGCTCCACGTCGATGTTGCGCGACACGGGCATCGCCGCGCCGATGGCAGCGGTGACGATCGCGCCCGCGCCGGTATCGACATTGCCGCCACCGGCCAGACCGAGGCCGCCCTCGGCGAACAGCGTGGCGCGGCCCAGCGGCACCGAATAGCGCGCACCGCCCATCAGCTGCATGTAGCCCTGTGCCCCGTCAGCCGCCCCCGCGCCCGAGAACCACAGCTGGCTGTTCGGGGTCAGGTTGAACATCGCGCGCACGCCGACCAGCGACACAGCAGGTTGCGGCGCGCCGGGCCGGGTCCGGGTGCCCGAGGGCGCGCGCATATGCGTTGCCTGCAGGCTGATCGCGTCGAACTCCGGCATGCCGCCGCCACTCATCGCGCCAGCCGCATCGGTCCGGTACCGGAACCCGAGGCCATAGGTCGCGCCGTCGATGGGCGCGCCCTGAATCCGCAAGTACGCGGCCGTCAGTTGCAGATCCCAATGCGGCGACAACCGGTAGTCCAGCGAGGCCCCCGCGCGCAGCATGGTGCCGTCGCCGATCACCTGCGCCGCGCCACCGCCACCGCCATAGAAGCCCGAGAAGGACAGACCCAGCCGGTCGGTCAGCGGCAGATGCGCAACCCCCTCGAAGCCCCAGAAAAAGGCCCCGCCGGCATCGCCCAGCACGGCGGAATAGATGCCTTGGCCAAAGCTGAACGTCTCGCTGAAACGGTGACCGATATAGAGGCGGTGCAGCCCCTCGATCCGGGTTTGCGGCGCGTCGATCACGTCGAGGCTGGTTTCGATCTCCCAGCCCTGCGCCGACACCGGCGTGGCACAGGCCAGACCCAAGGACATCACGAGGGCCGAGCCACAGAGAAACCGATCAAACGCCACGATACACCACCCCTTGTTCGTTCACCGGAACGTTATCAGGCAGCGCCCCTCACCCAAAGGCCGGTCTGCGCGGGCAAGGCCCCTTGGCGAGCCGGGTGTGACTGGAATGCGTCACTCAGGCCGTGCCGGGGGCCGGGCTGGCCTTTTTCCTGCGCGTTGCCTATCTAGGACTGAACGAAAGAGGTCAGTTCCGTGTACGACAAGAAGGGCAAGGTCACCCCTCAGGGGATCCGCATCCACACGCCCGAGGATTTCGCCGGCATGCACAAGGCCGGCGCGCTGGCGGCGCAGATCCTCGACGATATCGCCGAGCATGTCTTCCCCGGCCAGCACACGGCCGAGATTGATCGCCTGATCGAAGAGATGGTCCGCAAGGCCGGCGCCACCTCGGCCACGATCGGCTACCGCGGCTACAAGCATGCCAGCTGCATTTCGGTGAACCACGTCGTCTGCCACGGCATCCCCGGCGCGCCGATCCCGATGCACCGCAAGGAGACGATCTCGAAGGACCCCGAGAAGCGGCGCAAGGACGATGCGCTGCTGGAGGGCGACATCCTGAACATCGACGTGACGGTGATCGTGGATGGCTGGTTCGGCGACAGCTCGCGCATGTATGTCGCGGGGCAGGCCGATCCGGTTGCCGAGCGCCTGATCCAGGTGACCCATGACGCGCTGATGGCCGGCATCGAGGTGGTGAAGCCGGGCAATACCTTCGGCGACATCGGCGCCGCGATCCAGTCGCTGGTGGAAGGCAAGGGCATGTCCGTCGTGCGCGACTTCTGCGGCCACGGTCTGGGCAAGGTGTTCCACGCCCCGCCGAACGTTCTGCATTATGGCCGCCCCGGCACCGGTGCGGTGCTGGAGCCGGGCATGTTCTTCACCATCGAGCCCATGGTGAACCTGAAACGCCCAGAAACCGTCGTGCTGGTGGACGAATGGACCGCCGTGACCCGCGACAAGTCGCTGTCCGCGCAGTTCGAACACTCGATCGGCGTGACCGAGACCGGCTGCGAGATCTTCACCCTCTCGCCCGGCGGCCGGTTTCACCCGACTCGCGCCTGATCACACGCACAGATCAGGCGCCCTGAGGAACACACAGAAGCCGGACCCCTATGGGCCCGGCTTTCTTGTTATCCCGATGATCTAACCTTTGACGGATTGCGGGACGCTTTCGTTCCTCAATCAGACCTGAGTTGATGCGGCAATTGCCCAGACGGCTTACAAATAATCACAGCGTTACATAATCCAATACAGATTGAATTTCTCGCGAGACGGGATTCTTGCTGCACATAAAACAACCAGAAATGCATGACTTGCCATGACAAGTCATAAGGCTGCGGAAAAAACCAATCAAATGGTTAGTAAAAGTTTAACAGTGAGGGGAAAAATAAGGTGATCGGAGTTAACCGGTACAGGGTCCGATCACCATCACACTCAGATCGCCAGATCTTCCAGCGATTTGCCTTCGTTCAGCGCCGCTTCCACCCAACGCGGGCGACGACCACGGCCGGTCCAGGTCTGCTCTTGATCCGCCGGATTGGCGTATTTCGGCGCGGCAGGTTTGCGTTTGCGCTTGCGCTTGCCCGACAGTTCCGAAAGGTCGGACAGGCTGATGCCGCGCTCACGCGCGAAAGCTTCGACCTCGGCCACGGCTTGCCGGCGTTCCCGATCCTTGAAATCGACAATCGCGGCGTCGACATCCTTCTGGAGCTGCTTCAGCTCTTTCAGGGACATCCCTTCGAGATTTACCATCTGTGAATTCCCGATTGAGTTCTTCGATAATGCCAGACCTATCGAGGGGACTCAAATACGTCAATTGCAAAATGCAATAACTGGAGGTTTCGGGATTATTTCCGCCCGACTTTGGCCTCGCGCAGGATCATGTAGATCCCCGATCCCAAAATCAGCGCAATTCCGATCCAGGCGATGGCATCGGGCCATTCGCCGAATATCGTCACGCCCCAGATGATCGCCATCGGCATCGCGGCATATTCCAGGGGCGCGACCAAAGCCGCCTCGCAAGTGCGATAGGCCTGCGCGATCAACAGGCCGCCCATGGCGGTTCCCAAGCCGCAGAGCAGGAAAAACGGGATATCCGCCGCCCGTGGCCAGACCCATCCGCGCAACAGGAAATCCAGCGAGGCACTTTCCGGCCCCGGCGAGAATTCCCCATGGCCCGCCACCAATCCGAACAACAGGCTGAAGCCAAGGAAGGTGAATTGCGTATAGGTCGCCATGGAAACGGCCGTCTCACGCACCCCGATATGCCGGGTCAGCGTGTTCAGCGCCGCATAGGCCGTCGCCGCAACAAGGGGCAGCAACGCGATCAGGCTGAAACTGCCTGATCCCGGCCGGATCATGATCACCACACCCAGCAGGCCCGCACCAATGGCGGTCCAGCGACGGGGGCCGACCGTCTCGCCAAGGAAGATCACCGAGAACAGGCCAATCAGCAAAGGGCTAACAAAGAAGATCGCCGTCGCGTCCGCCATCGGCATCGCCGCCAACGCGATGAAAAACGTCATGTTGGCGCAGACGATGAACAGGCCGCGCAACAGGTGCTTGAACGGCTGACGGGTGCGCAGGATGCCATAGCCGCCGGACAACGGCACCAGAACGGCCAACAGGATCGTCAGCGCCACCAGCGAGCGGATCAGCACCACCTCGTGCAGGGGATAGCCGCCGGACAGGAATTTCACCGACATGTCGTTGAGCGAGAACCCCAACGAGGCCCCCACCGCGCAGAGCGCGCCCAAGGTGGTGGGCGACAGGCCGGGGCGCGCAGCGATGCTCATCGCTTCATGCCCAGAACCCGGTCCAGCACCTGCGAGAACCGCGCCCGGTCCCGCGGTGAGAACGCCTTGCCCGAACCCTGACGGAACGGATCGGCCGAGCGCAAATCGGCCGCAAGGTCACGCATCGCCAGCGCCTGCCCGATGGAGCTGGCGGTCAGCTCGGTCCCGTCGTGCTTGACCACCCGCGCGCCGGCATCGATGCAGCGCGCCGCCAGTGGCATGTCGACGGTGATCACGCAATCGCCGGGCACACAGGCCTCGGCGATCCATTTGTCGGCAGCATCGGCGCCCTGATCGACATAGACCATACGCACCGACGGATGGTTCACCGGCCGGATCCCCCCGTTCGAGACGATCGCCACCGCATAACCATGGCGCAGTGCCACCGTCACGGATTCCTCGCGGACGGGGCAGGCATCGGCATCGATATAGACTGTGGGCATGGCACCTGTTCCTTAACAGGTGCATCTAGGGCCGGGCGGCGGCCCGAGGCAAGGCGCACCGCCGATTTTCCCGCGCCAGAGACCGATTTAGTGGCCCAGCATGCAGCAGCTTTAGTGGCCCAGCATGCAGCAGCCGGACAGCCCCTCGGTCTGGCCACGCCAATAGACCTGCCCCTCCAGCCCATAGAGACGGTCGCTCATCCCGTCCGAGCAGATGGCATTGCGCATCACCACCATGCCCGTGCGCGCGCCGGTGAACGGCACCCCCAAGGTATAGGGCCCGCGAGTCGAGGGCAGGGTAGGCGCATCGGTCGTCAGGCTGAAGGCGCCTTCGGCAAGGCTGTCGTAAGACGCCGTATTGCCGGGCAGGTAGAGATGCAGGGTCCAGAAGGGCTCGGTCCCCATGCAGGTCAGGGTTTGCTGGCCGTCGATCCAGCTGTCCGTCCTCTCGGCCTGAAGGTAGCGCATGGAGGACCAGCCGGTCCCCTCATCGGTGCGGACAAGGCCCCAACGGCGATCCTCGGACAGGCCGATCACCTCGACGCCGGTCTGGGTGCGGTCAAAGCGGCCGACGATCTCGGCGCGGGCATTGGGCTCGGCGCGGATGTTCAGCCAATCACCGGGCCGGACATCATGAACACTGAACAGCGCGGGGAAATTCTGCGCGGCGGCCGGGGCGGCCAGCGCGAAAAGGAGAAGGCAAAGGGTAAGGAAGCGGGGCATGAAAGACCTCGGATCTGAAAAAAGGAGGCGGCGAAATGTGGTGCCGATCCTGATCCTAGCACGAATTGCCCCGCTGCGGGCAATCTACACGCAAGCGTCAACCAAAGGTCAGTGCTTGGCGCTCCAGCTGATCGAGGCGCGCTTGCGGGTATAGAACTCGCCCATCAGGCCCAGCAGCAGCAGCGCGAAGGTCACGGCGACCGGGTAAAGGACGCTGGTGTAATGCGGGTTGTAATTGAGGAAGGCAAAGCCGCGCGCCTGATCGATGATGTGGAACAGCGGGTTCCACATGAAATAGGGCAGCATGTAGCCGGGCAGGGAATTGGCGACGAACATCTTGCCCGAGGCAAACATGTTGGTCCGCGAATAGACCTGCGACACAAGGTTCACGGCCTTGGGATTCCAGGGCTTCATCGCCAGAAAGATCGTCCCCACCGCGACACCGGAGAACCACGCCAGCAACAGCATCAGGATGCAGCCCAACAGGTCGTGGAATTCCAGCGGGGTCCAAGCCGCGTGATAAAGGAACAGCACCACGGTCACGGACAGAAGCTGGATATACAGCTCACCAAAGGCGGCGGCGCCGATGGCCACGATGGTATTCATCGGCGCGTGTTTCATCATCGCCGAGGTCGGCCCCTCAGCCCCCACGACCGCGCCCATGGCCTTGACGTGGCACATATAGAGGAACACGCCGGTCATCAGGTACAGCAGGAAATCCCCGCGGATCCCGTTCCCGCCCCAGCCCGCGAACAGGTACATGCCGTAGAACACCGCGACCAGCATCAGGGTCTGCAGGATGTTCATCAGCAGACCCATCATCGCGTTGCCATGCTGCATGCGGACAGAGCGGACGGCAGAATGATAGATCAGCTCGAGCAGGGTGAAGCCCGAGGCAAACCATCCATCCTGGCTACGATTGCTGAGCATTCCTGCAATTCCTTGCCGTTCCGCGCGCCGGAACCTTGCCATCCGGTCGACCCAGAGGATAAGCCCAACGCGCTATCCATTCAACTCGACCTCCTCAAGGAAGTGTTTCAATGACCGACGATTTTCATAGCCTGATCGAAACCGCATTCCGCAAGATCGCCCTGCAAGCCGGCGCGGTGATCATGGAGGTCTATGCCCGCCCCGATTTCGAGGCCCGGTCGAAATCCGACAATTCCCCGGTGACCGAGGCTGACGAAGCCGCCGACGCCGTGATCCGCGCCGAACTGGCCAAGGACTTCCCTGAGATCCCGGTGGTCACCGAAGAACTCTCGGACAGCCATTCGATCAAGGCGGATCGCTTCATCATCGTCGACCCGCTTGATGGCACCAAGGAATTCGTCCAGCGTCGCGGCGATTTCACCGTCAACATCGCGCTGGTGGAAAACGGCGTGCCGATCCGCGGCGTGGTCTATGCCCCCGCCAAGGAGCGCCTGTTCTACACCCGCGCCGATGGCGCCTCGGTCGAGGAGCAGGGCCCGTTCGGTGACGAGGCCGGCGCGCTGACGCCGATCAAGGTCTCGGAACCCGACAACGCGGCGCTGCTGGTCGTGGCCTCGAAATCGCACCGCGACGCGGCGACGGACGAATACATCAACCGCTATGCCGTGAAGGACGCGAAGAGCGCCGGCTCGTCGTTGAAGTTCTGCCTCGTGGCGACGGGCGAGGCCGATTTCTACCCGCGCCTTGGCCGGACGATGGAATGGGACACCGCCGCTGGTCATGCCGTCGTGCTGGGCGCGGGCGGTCAGGTTCTGCGATTCGACGACCATACGCCGCTGGCCTATGGCAAGCCGGGCTATGAGAACCCGTTCTTCCTGGTTCTGTCGCCGGGCGTCACTTTGCGCTGATTTTCCCGTCAGTTCTGAATCGATATCAACCCGGGATTGTGCGCTCGCTGCAATGCGGCGCTGCCCGGGTTAATTTTTCCTGAACTTTTCCACAATCTCGCGGGTTTCGACCACAATCGCGCCCCGTTCAGCTTTCATTAACTTGTTCGTGGACGGGCCGAGCCCCCGTCGAGGATAGCAAGAGTGGAAGTTCCGATGCGCAACAAAGTCACGAAAGCCGTATTCCCCGTCGCCGGCCTGGGCACTCGTTTCCTGCCCGCCACCAAGGCCGTGCCGAAAGAGGTCCTGACCCTCGTTGACCGCCCGCTGATCCAATACGCGATCGACGAGGCGCGCGAGGCCGGCATCACCGAATTCATCTTCGTCACCTCGCGCGGGAAGTCCGCGCTGGAGGATTACTTCGACCGCGCTCCGGAACTGGAGATGTCGCTGAAGTCGAAGAACAAGACCGAACTGCTGGATATCTACAACCAGACCTGCATGGACTCGGGCGCCATCGCCTATGTCCGTCAGAACCAGGCGCTGGGCCTCGGCCACGCTGTCTGGTGCGCCCGTCACCTCATCGGCGACGAGCCCTTCGCGGTGCTGCTGCCCGACGATGTGATCGCCGCGGACAAGCCCTGCCTCAAGCAGATGCTGGAAGCCTATGAGGAAACCGGCGGCAACATGGTCGCGGCGATGGAAGTGCCGGAAGACAAGGCCTCGAGCTATGGGGTGCTGGATGTGCCGACCGGCATGAGCCCGGTCCTGCCGGTCCGCGGCATGGTCGAAAAGCCGAAGCCGGGCACCGCGCCGTCGAACCTCGCGGTGATCGGCCGCTATGTGCTGTCGCCGGACGTGCTGAAATCGCTGGACAATCAGACCACCGGTGCGGGCGGCGAGATCCAGCTGACCGACGCCATCGCCGCGCAGATCGAGGCGAAGAACAACGTCTATGGCTACCGTTTCCAGGGCCAGCGCTTCGATTGCGGCTCGAAGGCCGGGTTCCTGCAGGCGACGATCTCCTTCGGTCTGTCCCGCGCCGATCTGCGCGAGGAGCTGGAGGATTACATCTACGACATGATGGCGATGCGTCAGGCGGCCGAATAAGGCCCCTCGGATTACCGGACGAAACAGGAGGGGGCTTTCAGCCCCCTCTTCGCTTTGCGAATTCACCCCCGAGAGTATTTGCGACAAGATGATGCGCAAAGGGGGCGTTCGGGCAATGAGCAGGGGGCGATGAGCAGGGCGGGCGATCTGTGGCAGGACTATCTGTGGCGCCGGAGACGGCAGCTGCGGCTGGCGCGTGCCCTGCGGAAGCGGCGCGAGCTGGCCTCGGTCGTGGACCGGACCGACCTGATCCGCCCCGGCGATGTGCTGGCCTTCACCACGCTCAGGAACGAGGCGGCGCGGCTGCCCTTCTTTCTGGCGCATTACCGCGCGCTGGGGGTGCGGCATTTCCTTGTCGTGGACAACGACAGCGACGACGGCTCGCGCGAGATCCTCGGTGAGGCGCCGGATGTTTCGCTCTGGCATACGCGGGCGAGCTACCGGGCCTCGCGCTTCGGGGTCGACTGGATGCAGGGGCTGCTCATGCGCTACGGGCGCGGGCATTGGTGCGTCTCGGTCGATGCCGATGAGCTGCTGGTCTATCCGCATCACGATACGCGACCCTTGCCGGCGCTCTGTGATTTTCTCGATGGCGAGGGTGAGGCGAGTTTCGGCGCGCTGATGCTGGACCTCTACCCACAGGGGCCGCTGGATGCGGTGCGTTATACACCCGGGCAGGACCCTACGGCGGTACTGCCGTTTTACGACCGGGCGAACTATACCATCAGCCGCAAGCGCGATCTGGATGCCCTGTGGATTCAGGGTGGGCCGCGCTCGCGGACGTTCTTTGCCGACAGACCCGAGCGGGGACCCACCTTGACCAAGGTGCCGCTGGTGAAATGGCATTGGCGCTATGCTTATGTGAATTCCACCCACACCCTGCTGCCCCGCGCGCTGAACCGGATCTATGACGATCAGGGCGGAGAGAAGTTGTCAGGCGTGCTGCTGCATACCAAGTTCCTGCCCGGCATTGGCGCGAAATCCGCCGAGGAGAAGACACGCCGCCAGCATTTCGGCGAGCCCGGGGCCTTTGACGCCTATTACGACGCGCTCATCGCTGCGCCGGATCTGTGGACCCCGCATTCCACCCAATACCGCGGCTGGCGGCAGCTGGAAGCCGAGGGGCTGATGTCCCGGGGCGGCTGGGGATGAGGTTTTTGCTTTTGAAACCGGGGGGCGACGGGTTACACCCAAAAGAAAAAACCTGTGCAGAGCAGCGAGTGACAGTGTGAGCCTTTTGACCTCTTATCGGCTGCGGTTGATGCGGCGGCGCTGGTTGATCCGCGCGCGCCGGAAGGGGCGTGAGCTGACGCCCTTGGCCGACCGGACGGACCAGATCGGCAACCGCTCGATCCTGCTGTTCTGTACGCTTCGGAACGAGAAGCCCCGGCTTGCCTATTTCCTGAAATATTACCGCGACTTGGGCGTCGAGCATTTCATCTTTGTCGACAATGGCTCGGAGGATGGTTCGGCCGAATATCTCGCCGAGCAGCCCGACACCTCGGTCTTCCGGACCGAGGCCAGCTACAAGGCCTCACGCTTCGGCATGGACTGGATGAATGCCCTGCTGCGCCGATACGCGCAGGACAATTGGGCGCTGACGGTCGATGTGGACGAGTTCTTCCTCTACCCCTTCTGCGACACGCGCCCCCTGCGTGCGTTGACCGATTGGCTGGACGATGCGGGTGTGCGCAGCTTCGGGACGATCCTGCTGGATGTCTATCCGCGCGGGCCGGTCAATCAGCGACCCTGCGTCGAAGGGCAGAACCCGCTGGAGATCGCCAGCTGGTTCGATAGCGCCAATTACGCAATTTCCCGCAACCAGCGCTTCCGCAATCTGTGGATCCAAGGCGGCCCCCGTGCCCGCGCCTTCTTCGCCGATCAGCCCAAGGCTGCGCCCGCGCTGAACAAGATCCCGCTGGTGAAATGGCAGCGCGGCTACGCCTATGTCAGCTCGACCCATATGCTTTTGCCGCGCGGGCTGAACCTGACCTATGACACGATCGGCGGCGAGAAAGCTTCGGGCTGTCTGCTGCATGCGAAGTTCCTCGCGACCCTCGGTGACAAGGCGCAGGAGGAATTGGCGCGCGGCGAGCATTACCGCGAGGGGCGCGAATATGCCGCCTATGCGCGCGGCCTCGATGACACGACGGATCTGTGGACCAAATGGTCCGAGCGCTTCATCAACTGGCGTCAGCTGGAGATCATGGGCCTGATGTCCAAAGGGAATTGGGCATGAGCGCGCGGCTGGGCTTCATCATGCTGGTGCACACGGCCTTGGACCGGGCCGCGCAGGTCGCGCGCTATCTGGCCGAGGCTGGCAGCCCGGTGGTGATCCATGTCGACGCCCGGACCCTGCCGCAGGCGCGCGAGGCTTTGGTTTCGGCGCTGAAGGACCTGCCCGATGTGCGTTTCTGCACCCGCCATCGCTGCGATTGGGGCACGTGGTCGCTGGTTGCGGCGATGCAATCGGCTTCGGAACTGTTGCTGCGCGAGTTTCCGGGCGTCGAGCGGGTCTATGCGCTGTCGGGTGCCTGCCTGCCATTGCGTCCGGTGGCGGAACTGGAGGCCTGGCTCGACCGCCATCCCGACACCGATTTCATCGAATCCGTCAACGTGGGCGATGTAAACTGGACCAAGGGCGGGCTCTCCGAGGAGCGCTTCACGCTGCATTTTCCGGTCGGCTTCAAGCGCAACAAATGGCTCTTCGACCGGCTGGTTGATGCGCAGCGGTTGCTTCACGTGAAACGCTCGATCCCTGACGGGGTGGTCCCGCATATCGGTAGCCAATGGTGGTGCCTGACGCGCGAAACGCTGGAGCGGATCCTTCAAGACCCGCGCCGCGCTCAGTTCGACCGCTATTTCCGCCGCGTCTGGATCCCGGACGAGAGCTATTTCCAGACCCTCGTGCGGCTCCATGCCCGCAAGATCGAGAGCCGCTCGCCGACGCTGGGCAAATTCGACCATCAGGGCAAACCCCATGTCTTCTACGACGACCATTTGCAGCTGCTGCGCCGCTCGGATTGCTTCATGGCGCGCAAGATCTGGCGTGGCTCGGACCGGCTGTATGCGCATTTCCTCGCCCCGCGCGACGGTGCGCCCAGTGCAGCCGAGCCCCAACCCTCACGCATCGACCGCCATTTCGCCCGCGCCACAGAGCAGCGCATCCGGGGGCGCGCCGGGCTGTATATGGCCAGCCGTTTCCCCGGCCTGAACCGTGAGAACGGCAAGACCGCCGAGCCCTATTCCGTCTTCCAAGGTTTCACCGAGGTGTTCCGCGATTTCGAGGGCTGGCTCGGTGCCGTCGCCTCGTGCCGGGTGCACGGGCACCTGTTCGCGCGCAAGAAAGCCGAATTCGCGGGGCGCGAGAAGTTCTTCGCGGGCGGGCTTTCCGACAGCGCCAGCCTGCGCGACTACAACCCGCGCGCCTTCCTGACGAACCTGCTCTGGGCCACGCGCGGCGAGCGGCAGTGCTTCCAATTCGGGCCCGCCGACACGCAGGGCAAGGCCTATGAATTGCTGTGGTTCATGTCGGCCGATTCCAATGCGCAGATCTCGGTCATCACCGGGGCTTGGGCGGTGCCGTTGTACCGCTCCGGTCGCGATGTGGCGCAGATCCGGGCCGAGGCCGCGCGGCTGCAGCGCATCGAATCCGACATGATCGACATCCTGCACTCGCCGCATGTCCGCGCGCGCATCCGCATCTGGACCATGGCCGAGTTCCTCGAAAACCCCGCCGAGGCGCTGCATGCGCTGTTCGACGAGATCGCCCCGCAAAGCCAGTCACGGCTATTGCAAACCCCTGAACTGGTGGATCTTTCCGGCTTCGGCTCGTTCCTGCAGGAGCTGCGCAATCAGGGCATGCAACCCGTGCTGATGGGCGAGTTCCCGACCACGCCCGAGGCCCCCGACCCCTCGCACCGGATGAAGTGATGGCCTTCGATTATTTCGTGATCCTCGCCGAGATGCGCACCGGCTCGAACCTGTTGGAATCGAACCTCAATGCGTTTGAGGGGGTGGAATGCCATGGTGAGCTGTTCAACACGGGCTTCCTGAACACCCCCGGCACCGAAAGCTACAGGGGCGTCACCTTCGCCCAGCGCGAGGCCGATCCCTGGTCCTTGATGATGGCCGTGCGCGCGGGCGGGGCGCGGATGACGGGCTTCCGGCTGTTCCATGACCACGACCGGCGGATCTGGGACCATGTGCTGAAGGACACGGCCTGCGCCAAGGTGGTGCTGACGCGCAATCCCTTGGACAGCTATGTCTCACGCAAGATCGCGGCGGCGACGAACCAGTGGAAGCTGGGCGATGTGAAGAACCGCCGGAAGGAGAAGGTCGCCTTCGACGCGGGCGAGTTCGAAGCGCATCTCGCGCGGCTGCAGGGGATGCAGCTGGAGATCCAGCGCGTGTTGCAGACGACCGGGCAGACCGCCTTCCATATCGGCTATGACGACGCGAATGATCTCGATGTGCTGAACGGGCTGGCACGTTGGCTGGGGCTGCCCGCAAGGCTGGACCGGTTGCCAAGGGCGCTGAAGAAACAGAACCCGGAACCGCTGGAAGAGAAGCTCTCGAACCCCGAGGCCGTGGCGCAGGCCATGACGCGGATCGACCGGTTCGACCTGACCCGCACCCCGAATTTCGAGGTCCGGCGTGGGCCGATGCTGGATGCGGCAAAGGGTGGGGCAAAGACGCCGCTGTTGTTCCTGCCGCTGCGCGGGGCGCCCGAGGCCTCGGTCATCGATTGGATGGCGGCGCTGGATGGCGTGGGGCCCGAGGCCTTGGCCAAGGATTTCGACGAGGGGCGCTTGCATCAATGGCGGCGCGGGCGTGCGGGCCTGCGCAGTTTCGCGGTGCTGCGCCACCCTTTGATCCGCGCGCAATCGGTGTTCTCCCGCCGGGTCCTCTCGGGCGAATTGGAGCCCGTGCGGGAACACATGACACGGCTTTACGGCGTTGATTGGTCAGCAGATCTCGGCAGTGCCGATGCGCAGCGCGAGGTCTTCAAGGCTTTCCTGAAATTCTGCCATGCCTCGATCACCGGGCAGACCGGGCTGCAGCCCTGGCCCGTCTGGGCCACGCAATCGGCCCTGTTGGAGGGCTATGCGAAGGTGCTGACCCCAGACCTTCTGCTGCGCGAAGAGGATCTGGCCGAGGATCTGCCGCGACTGGCCCAGAAGCTGGGTCACGACGTGCCGCCGATTTGGCAGGGCGAGACGGAAGGGTCCGACGCGCTGGTCGATGACGAGACGCGGATGCTCTGCCGGAAAGCCTATGGCCGGGATTACGATGCCTTCGGTTTCGCCGACTGAGCGCCCAACCCGATCAAGACCGATCAGCCGCTTCGGAACTCGCAGCGACATCCTCAGCCGGAACGCATGACAACCGCGGGCGCAGACTGCGCCCCTAGCATTACCGATGTCTGAAATAGCGATGGGGAGTTCCGATCACCCGGAACTCCCCATCTTCCCACGTGCCCTTCGCACCACACGTGAAACCTGGAATATGTCCCGGGCCATCCTGGCCCATAAAGACACCCTGCCAGATTCGTGCAGCGCAGGCAAAAGCTTAGTCCGGGACAATTATTTCAAATGCCCCGGACTGGCAGGCGTCAGGCGTAGACCGCCTCTTTGCCGAAATGCTTGCACAGCATGTAGTAGACAACCGCGCGGTACTTGTTGCGCTCGGATTTTCCGTAGGTCTCGATCACCGCGGCAATCGCCTCATCGAGCGCGGGACCATCCGACAGGCCCAGCTTCTTCACGAGGTATTTCTGCTTAACCGTCTCGATCTCGCCTTCCTGGCTGGAGGCAACGGTCGAGGCATCGGCGTCATAGATCGACGGGCCGCAGCCGATGGTGACCTTGGTCAGCAGGTCCATATCGGGCTCCATGCCGCATTTGTTGCGCAGGTCATCGGCATATTTGGCAATCAGGTCGTCACGGCGTCCCATCGAAACACTCCCTTGGAAGGATCAAAGTAAATTCCTTTGAAACCATAGAGAGACGCCGCGCTTTCCGGCAAGGAGAAAGCGCGGCGCCAAGGTCATTTACGCATGGTCAAGCGGTCAGAGCCGGCGCAGCAGCTCGGGCGTCGGCCAGCCGTCGGCGGGCATGCCCAGCTGGGCCTGCACGTCCTGAACCGCCGCGCGGGTACCGGCACCGAGGATGCCGTCCACCTCGCCCACGTCGAAGCCACGCGCCTGAAGCCGCCGTTGCAGCGCCATCATGCCGTCGCGATCCAGACCGCTGGAGGGGTTGCCGGCGTCATAGACCGGCGCGCCCTCGATCCGGGTGGCGAAATAGGCGGCCGTCACCACATAGGTGAACGACTGGTTCCATTCGAACAGCACGCGGAAATTGTCGAAGATCATGAAGGCCGGGCCGCCGGCGCCCTGCGGCAGGATCACCGAGGCACGCAACCCGCCGGACGGCAGCGAGGTGCCCCGCGCCTGAACACCGAGGCGCGCCCAATCCGACACGCTCATCTGCGTGCGCAGGCCGGTCTGACGCAGGTCTAGGTTCGACGGGATCTGCACCTCGACCAGCCACGGCTCGTTCGGGCGCCAGCCGTGGTGACGCAGCAGGGCCGCGCCGGTCAGCACCGCATCGGGCAAGGAGCCCCGCACGTCGACATGGCCGTTGCCGTCGGCATCAACGCCCAAAGCGAGGATGTCACGCGGCAGCATCTGCACCATGCCGATCTCACCGGCCCAGGCGCCTTGCGTGGTACGCGGGTCCAGATCGCCACGGCGGTAAAGCTCGGCCATGGCAATGATCTGCGGGCGGAACAGCTCGGGGCGGCGGCAATCATGCGCCAGCGTCGCCAGCGCGTCGGCGGTGTTGATGTCGCCCTGCACCTGACCGAAGTCGGTCTCAAAGGCGAGGAAGGCCAGCATCACGCCGGGGTTGATCCCGAACTCTCGTTGCAGGCGCTGGAACAGCTGCGGCTGGCGTTGCAGCAATTGGCGGGCGCGATCCAGACGGTTCTGGCTGATCAGCGCGCGCGAGAAATCAATGAACGGTCGCTGGAAGAAGCCCTGACCGCGGTCCCGGCTGAGAACGGTCTGGCTTTGGCGGACACCGCTGAAGAACTGGTCGGCGACGTTCTGCGGGATGCCGCTCTGCACCGCCTCGTTACGCAGGCCGTTGATGAAGCTGGACCAGTTGCCGCCGCAGGACTGGGCCGAGGCCGCGACCGGAAGCAGGGTGAGGGCGGAAAGCGCCGCCGCGCGAAAAAGACGCATGAAATCTCCTGTCGAATCTGGGCCCAGCCTAGCAGGGAAGGCCCCCGGCGGCCAAGCATGACCGCACCCCGTCCGGCGCAAAGGTGGCGCGGGGCAGGGGGCCGGCAAGGGCGCGCCGTCGTTTCCATGCTGGAATGCGGATGGGCGAATACGAACGGGCCACGCGTCAACTCGCGGTGTTGAGGCTTGCAATCACGCGCCGACGCGCCCAGCTTTCTTACATTCATACCGAGATATTCCCGTGCTCCTTCTTTCTGTACCCTATGTTCCGTTCACCGTGGCGCTGGCGCTCTTGCTGGCGTTTCTGGTGCTGGAGATCGCCGCCCTGATGCTGGGCGGATCTTTGATCGGCGATAGCGACGCCGATCTGGACCTCGACCCCGAGTTCGACGCGTTGGTCGCGGATTTCGACCTTGATGCCGATGCCATGCCCGATGTCGCCGAGCTGATCGACACCAGCGAGACCTTGCAGGGCATCACCGACAGCGCCAGCGGCACCTCCGGCGCGACGCGGGGCGGGATCGCCGGTCTGCTGGGCCTTGGCCGGGCGCCGTTCATGATCTGGCTGGCGACGCTGCTGACCGGTTTCGGCCTCAGCGGTCTGGGCATCCAAAGTCTGGCGGACACGTTGCTGGGCGCGCCCTTGTCCGTGGCCTTTGCCAGCCTTGGCGCGGCGCTGATCGGGCTGGCCGTGACCCGGCATTTCACCGGCCTGTTCGCGCGGCTGCTCCCCTCGATCGAGACGACCGCCACCTCGGCGCAGTTCATGGGCGGGTTGCGCGGCGTGGTCAGCCAAGGCATCGCCCAACGGGGCAGCCCGGCCGAGGTACGGCTGCGCGACCGTCACGGCAATCTGCATTTCCCGCGCTGCGAGCCCTTTGCCGACAGCGATGTCATCGTCGAGGGGACGCCGGTCCTGACCGTCCGGGTCCGCAAAGCGCCGGGCGAATGGGCCCTGCGCATTCTTCCGACCGCCTGATTTTCAACCGCCGTTTCAACACAGGATTTTTCCCATGACCCTCATCAGTTTCGGCATCCTCATCGCCGCCATCCTCGTTTTCATTGTGCTGGTCGGCACGATCCTCGGACGGCTTTACCGACGGGCCACGCGCGAAGTGAGCCTCGTGAAGACCGGTGCCGGCGGCAAGCGCGTCATCATGGATGGCGGCGCCATCGTGATCCCGCTGCTGCACGAGATCAGCCCGGTGAACATGAAGACCCTGCGGCTGGAGGTGAAGCGCATCTCGGACGGCGCGCTGATCACCAAGGACCGCATGCGCGTCGATGTCGGCGTCGAGTTCTACGTCTCGGTGCAGGCCACCGAAGATGGCATCAGCCGCGCCGCGCAGACCTTGGGCGCCCGGACCTTCGACGTGAACCAACTGCGCGAGATGATCGAGGGCAAGCTCATCGATGGTCTGCGCGCCGTGGCCGCGCGGATGACGATGGACGAGCTGCATGAGAACCGCACCTCCTTCGTGCAGGAAGTGCAGAATGCGGTGTCAAACGACCTGCTGAAGAACGGCCTTGAGTTGGAAAGCGTCTCGCTCACCGCGCTGGACCAGACGCCCTTCGAGGCGCTCGACGAGAACAACGCCTTCAACGCGGTCGGGATGCGCAAACTGGCCGAGGTGATCGCGCTGTCGAAGAAGGACCGCGCACAGATCGACGCGGATGCCGAAGTTGCCGTGCGCCGCGCCGCGATGGAGGCCGAGAAGCTGAAGCTGCAGATCGCCCGCGACGAGGAAGAAGCCCGCATCGCCCGCACGCAGGAGATCGAGCTTCTGAAAGCCTCGCAGGAGGCCGAGATCGCCCGGTCCCGCGAAGCCGCCGAGTCCGAGAAGGAGCGCGCGCGCATCAACCGTGAGCAGCAGATCCGCGCCGCCGAGATCGCCCGCGCCCGTGCCATCGAAGAGGCCGAGATCACCAAGGAGCGTGAGATCGAGGTCGCCAATCAGGAACGCCAGATCGTCATCAACGAGAAATCCGAGGCCGAGAGCCGCGCGCGCGCCAGTGCCGACACTGCCCGCGCCGAGGCGATCAAAGCACAGGAAGCGATCGAGACCGCCCGCGCGCTGGCACAGGCCGACCGTGAGAAGGAGATCGCCGTGATCGACGCTCGCCGCGAGGCCGAGCGCGAGGCGACCCGTCTGCGCATCGCCGCCGAGGCCGAGCGCAACGCCGCCGTCGACCGTGCTGCGGCCCGTCGCGAGGAAGCGCAGGCCGAAGCCGATGCGATCTCGATCAAGGCCGAGGCGAAGAAGGCCGACCTTTTGGCCGAGGCCGAGGGTCGTCAGGCGCTGGCCAATTCGGAGAACACGCTCTCCGAGGAGATCATCGCCATGCGCGTCGCGCTCGCCCGTCTGGAAGCCATGCCGCAGATCATCGCGCAAATGGTGAAGCCGGCCGAGAAGATCGAATCCATCCGCATCAACCAGATCTCGGGCCTGTCGCAGGGCGCGGGCGGTTCGGGCGACGGTTCGGGCAAGGCGCCGGTCAACCAAGCCTTCGACGCCATGCTGGGTGCGGCGATGCAATTGCCGGCGATGAAGAAGCTGGGCGAGGAGATCGGCCTCAACTTCGACAACGGCCTCGCTGGTGTGATGGACGACGCGCCCGCACCGACCCGCCCGGCCAATGGCGCGGCACCGGAAGCCTCCGCCGACTAAGAGCTGCTACAAAATGACGAAGGGGGCCCCAGCGGCCCCCTTTTGCATGTCGTGGTGCAACTCTTGGTCGCGCTCCTTGCGGGCATGACGCTATGCGGGAGGTCGTCTTGGCGATCAGATTATTTTGAGTCCAACTCAAAACGATCGCGCCACAGTCGATTGATGCCGTCAGCGAGTTTGGCGGTCGGCGTTGGTATGTCGTGCGCGATTGAGCCATCCACACCGAGTGTATCGAGTATCCGCGCCAACTGTTTTTGTGGCGCACTTGAAAGATCTTCGTACGAGACTTCCAGAGGCGACACCGATTGTTCCTCGAACCAAGACCGCCAGGATGCATCGAAAGCGGTAAATTCCGCTACCTGTGATCTTATTGCGTCGGGATCGTAGCCGTCGTCCCGCTGAGGCTCTAGTCTTTCGAGATCACTTCCATCAGCTCTGCGATGCCATAAACCGGTTTGTTCCGCACGAATGTACGAGATCGCTTGATCCAGCTTGTCTTTTCGCGACAGAAAAATGAAAAGCGTCGGACCGAAAGCAGCTTCGATGCGCTCTACGTCCGAAGCGCAATCGGAATACAGAAATTTTAGCTGTTCCATGAAAAAGGCGAAGCTGCCGCGCTGAAGCCTTACTCCACAGATGTCGGATTGGCCCTTCCCAAGCATCTTTGCTGCTCGGAAAATGCCATTCAACATATCGCGTCTCGTCGCAAAATCAGCCGCTTCAAGATCGTAATAATCCAGCCAGGCATCAATCGACGGTTCGTGAAAATGAGAGTCGGGCTTCCCGGCAACTTTGGCCCCCGCGAGCAGTTCGCAAAGCATGGTGCTGCCGCTGCGCGGCGATGTGCAGATGAAATATGATTGGTAGGGCTGATTTGACATGATGTCCCGTCGAGAATGCTGCCAATTCCTGATAGCGGAATTTTGTAACTGTAGCAGGATCAAGGGCTCTGGGCTCGGAGCGGACATTGCGCTCAGGGCCATGGGCTCCATTCGCACCACCAAATGCAAAGGGGGCCCGACGGCCCCCCTTTTTCCAAGCGCTTAGGCTCAGGCCAGATGCTTGGCGTGCCAGTCCAGATGCTCGGTCATGAAGCTGGAGATGAAGTAATACGAGTGGTCGTAACCCTCGTGCACCGCCAGATCCAAGGGCTGACCCGCCGCCTTGCAAGCCGCTTCCAGCTTGCCCGGCATCAACTGGTTCTCAAGGAAGCCATCGGCCCCGCCTTGGTCCACCTTCATCGCCGCGACCTTCGCCCCGCCCTCGATCAGGCGGCAGGCGTCGTACTCGGCCCAAGCGTCCTGATCTGGGCCGAGGTACTGGCCCAGCGCCTTCTGGCCCCAGGGACAATCCGTCGGCGCAACGATCGGCGCGAAGGCCGAGACCGACTTGAACCGATCCGCATTGCGCAGCCCGATGGTCAGCGCACCATGGCCACCCATCGAGTGGCCCATGATCGCCTGCCGGTCCATGTCCATCGGGAAATGCTGGCGCAGAAGCGTCGGCAGTTCCGTCTCGACATAGGAGCGCATGCGGTAGTTCGCGGTATAGGGCGCGCGCGTGGCATCGACGTAGAACCCGGCACCGAGGCCGAAATCATAGGCCCCCTCGGGGTCATCCGGCACACCCTCGCCGCGCGGCGAGGTATCGGGCGCGACAAAGATCAGGCCGTGCTTCGCGCAGGCCGCGCGGAACTCGCCCTTTTCCGTCACATTGGCCCAGGTGCAGGTCAGGCCCGACAGGTACCAGACGACGGGCTTCGGCCCGTCGCCATCGGGCAGGAAGATCGAGAACTCCATCGGCGTTCCCGTCTCGGCGCTGTCATGGCGCCAGACTTCCTGCCATCCGCCGTGGCTGCGCCAGCGGTTGATCCGCTCCATCAGAACACCACGACCGAGCGGATCGACTTGCCTTCGTGCATCAGGTCGAAGCCCTTGTTGATCTCGTCCAGCGTCAGGACGTGGGTGATCATCGGGTCGATCTCGATCTTGCCGTTCATGTACCAGTCGACGATCTTCGGCACGTCCGTCCGCCCACGCGCGCCACCGAAGGCCGAGCCCTGCCAGACACGGCCGGTGACCAGCTGGAACGGACGGGTCGAGATTTCCTTACCGGCCTCGGCCACGCCGATCACGGTCGAGACGCCCCAGCCGCGGTGGCAGGCTTCCAGCGCCTGACGCATCACGTTGGTGTTGCCGGTGCAGTCGAAGGTGTAATCCGCGCCGCCGTCGGTCAGCTCGACCAGCTTGGCAACGATATCGCCGTCGATCTTCGTCGGGTTCACGAAGTCGGTCATGCCGAACATCCGGCCCCACTGGGCCTTGTCGTCATTGATGTCGACGCCGATGATCTTGTCCGCACCGACCATGCGCGCGGCTTGCAGCACGTTCAGGCCGATCCCGCCAAGGCCGAAGACCACGACGTTCGAGCCCGGTGTCACCTTGGCCGAGTTGATCACCGCGCCGACGCCCGTGGTCACGCCACAGCCGATGTAGCAGGCCTTGTCGAAGGGGGCGTCCTCGCGGATTTTCGCCAAGGCGATTTCCGGCAGGACGGTGAAGTTCGAGAAGGTCGAGCAGCCCATGTAATGGTAGACCGGCGCGCCCTTGTAGCTGAAGCGCGTGGTGCCATCGGGCATCAGGCCCTTGCCCTGCGTGGCGCGGATCGCGGTGCAGAGGTTGGTCTTGCCCGAGAGGCAGCTTTTGCACTGGCGGCATTCCGGGGTGTAGAGCGGGATCACATGGTCGCCCGGCTTCACCGAAGTCACGCCGGCGCCGACCTCGCGCACGATGCCCGCGCCTTCATGGCCGAGGATCGACGGGAAGATGCCCTCGCTGTCGAAGCCGTCGAGCGTGTAGGCGTCGGTATGGCAGATGCCGGTGGCGATGATCTCGACCAGCACTTCGCCAGCCTTCGGACCTTCGAGGTCCAGTTCCACGATCTCGAGCGGTTTTTTCGCCTCAAAGGCGACGGCGGCACGGGTCTTCATGGAATCCTCCGGAATTGAAAATTGCTTGGCGGCACCATGCCCTTGCAAGGGTGCCGTTGCAATCTCAATCCCGACCGATAACGGCCCTCTGACGCCATGCCTGCACCGCCTGACCGGGCAGGATCAGCGCGCAATCCAGATAGCGTTTCGCCAGCCGTTTGGGGTTCGACAGCATGCGCCACAGCCATTCCATGGCGATCTTGCGCACCCATTCCGGGGCCCGCTGTTGACGCCCGGCAAGGAAATCCAGCCCTGCCCCGATGGAGGCGAACCCCACCGCCGGCGTGACCTGACGGCCCAGCGCCGCGAATTGCTCCTGCTTCGGGGCGCCCAGCGCGATGAAGCACAGCCGCGCGCCCGAGGCCTCGATCTGCTGCAGGATCTCCTGCGCGGCGAGGCCGGTGGCATCAAAACCCATCGGCGGGGCGATCCGACACGCGATTTCCAACCCCGGCACCTGAGCCTGAAGCGCAGCGGCCGCTTCGGCCAACGCCTGATCCGTCGAGCCCATCAGCGCGACCGAGATCCCCTCGCGCGCGGCAAGGCTGGCCAAGGGCAGCACCATATCCGAGCCGGGCACCAGCGACACCGGACGGCGCGCCAGTTTCGACAGCCAGACGATTGGGTTGCCGTCGGCACAGACCAGATCCTGCGCCGCATAGGTCGCCCGGAACGCCGGATCGCGCGCCAGCTTCACCAGATGGTCCAGGTTGATCGTCGCCAAGGCAAAGCCTCGACCGTCGCGAAACCGCGTCTTCACCTCGCCCAGCAGGCTGGCTGCGTTCGGCATATTCACCGCGATCTGGTGCGGCGGAAAGGAAAACTCCATGAATCCCCCATAGTCTGGTCGCAATTGGCCTTCAGGTTTTTCCGGGCGGTGCAGACAGCGCCGGCGCCGGTGGCTATACTGAAAACCCTGTATTCCACCGATCCGCCGCGAAAGCCCCGCCAGAGGGTGAAGGTTCGGAGCAGTTTGAGCGGGCAATGATGACACGGGCAAGGCCGCAATCCGACGCGAGCGCGGCATGATCAATATAGGCAATATTTTCGCGCTGCTGGCTTTGCTGAGCTGGCCGTTGATCAGCATCATGATGTTCCGCTCGATGCCGCTGGCCCGGGCGCTGATCTGGTCGATCCTTGGCGCCTATATGTTCCTGCCGCAGCTCAGCGCCATCAACTTCCCGCTGATCCCGCCCCTGAACAAAGAGAGCATCCCCAACCTCACCGCCTTCGCGATCTGCATGTCGACCTGGGGCCGGTTGCCCAGCGTCCTGCCGCGCGCCTGGGTCGGGCGGGGGCTGGTGGTGATGTTCATCCTCAGCCCGGTGATCACCGTGGTCACCAACCTCGAGCCCATCCAGTTCGGCGTCGACCGCTTCGGCTCGATGACCTTGGTCGACCCCAACGACCTGACCCTCTGGGGCCTGCCGGGCCTGCGCATCTACGACAGCGCCTCGGCACTGGTGCAGCAGGTGTTCTTCATGTTGCCGTTCTTTCTGGCCCGCGAGGCCCTCGGCACCCGCGACGGCATGCGCGAGATCCTTCTGGCGCTGGTCATCGCCGGCGGCATCTATGCCCTGCCAATGCTGTATGAGGTCCGCTTCTCGCCGCAGCTTCACACAAGAATCTACGGCTTCTTCCAGCACGACTTCATTCAGGCCATCCGGCAAGGCGGCTTCCGGCCCTTCGTCTTCATGCCCCATGGCCTGTGGGTCGCCTTCTTCGCCGTCATGGTCACCCTTGCCGCCGCCGCTCGCACGCGGATCGGCACGCCTGACCAATGGGGCAAGCGGATGCTCTATGTCGGCTTCGGCTTCGGGCTGGTGATCATCTGCAAGTCGATGGGCCCGCTGATGTACGCGCTGGCCTTCGTGCCCTTCGTTCTGCTGTTCAAGCCCCGACTGCACGTTCTGGCCGCGACGGTTCTGGTCACGCTGGTTATCGCCTATCCTCTCTTGCGCGGCGCCGGCTGGGTGCCGACCGACTGGCTGCTTGCCCAGGTCGAGGAGATGAGCCCCGACCGCGCCCAATCCCTTGGCTTCCGCTTCGGCAACGAGGACAGCATCCTCGCCCATGTCGCCGACAAACCCCTGTTCGGCTGGGGCGGCTGGGGGCGCTTCATGGTCTATGACGCCGCCACCGGGCAGACGCAGACCATTGTTGACGGCCAATGGATCATCACCATCGGGCAGTTCGGCTGGCTGGGCTATATCGCCCTGTTCGGCCTGATGGCCTTGCCGATCTACGCGCTGGCGTATCAGGCCCGTCGCCGCCATGCCGCCGCCATCCCGATCGAGGTCAGCGTTCTGGTGTTGATCCTGGCGATCAACATGGTCGACATGCTGCCCAACGCTACGCTGATCCCCTTCACCTGGCTGATTGCCGGGGCGCTTCTGGGCTATGCCGAGGAGATGAAACGCGCCACCGATGCCGCCCAGCGCGCCGCCTTCCAGCAAAGCCATGCCGGCGTGATGCTGGGCACGGATCTGGAGCATGCGCGGGATCGCCGCCGGGGTGCTCCGGTTCCCGCAAGACGCCGGACCCTGCTATGACGCGCCCCCTTTCAGCCCGACAACCGCGCCACTCTCGCCTCAAACTGAGCCGATTGTCTCAAGCAAAGTTCGTTAATTCGTAGGAATCCCATGTCGTCCGAGATCTCTGAAACCGACATCGCCATCGTCGGCATGGCCGCCCATCTGCCGGGTGCGCCCTCCATTTCGGCCTATTGGGAGATGCTGCGCGGTGGCCTGCGCGCGATCCGGCGCCTGTCCGAGGACGAGCTTCTGGCCGCGGGCGAAGATCCCGCCGTGATGCGCCTGCCGAATTACGTCCCCTTCGCCGCGCCCCTGGAGAAATTCGCCGAGTTCGATGCCGAGTTCTTCGGCTTTTCGCCCAAGGAGGCCGCGATCCTCGACCCGCAGCACCGCCAGTTTCTGGAGGTGGCGTGGGAAGCGATGGAGAACGCTGGCGCCGTGCCGGAGAAGGTCAAAGGCAATATCGGTGTCTATGCCGGCTGCGGGCAGGGCAGCTATTACTGGGTCAATATCTGCTCGAACCGGGATCTGGTGCGCGATGTCGGCCATTTCCTTCTGCGCCATACCGGCAACGACAAGGATTTCCTCTCGACCCGCGTGAGCCATATCTTCGACCTGCGCGGCCCTTCGGTGAACGTGCAGACCGCCTGCTCCACCTCGCTGGTCGCCGTGCATTACGCCGCGCAGGCGCTTTTGTCGGGCGAATGCGACATGGCGCTGGCCGGGGGCGTGACCATCGAGCTGCCGCAGCACCACGGCTATCTCTACAAGGAAAACGAGATCCTCAGCCCGGACGGCGAATGCCACGCCTTCGACCATCGCGCGCAGGGGACGGTGTTCGGCTCCGGCGCCGGTTGCGTGGTGCTGAAGCGGCTGACGGATGCCATCGCGGATGGCGATCATATCTGGGCGGTGCTCAAGGGCTCGGCCATCAACAACGACGGCGCGCAGAAGGCGGGCTATCTCGCCCCCTCGGTCGAGGGGCAGGCGCGGTGCGTGGCCGAGGCGCAGGCCTTGGCCGACGTGCCGGCCGAGACCGTCGATTACATCGAATGCCACGGCACCGGCACCTATCTGGGCGACCCGATCGAGGTCGCCGCGATGACCCAGGCCTTCCGCGAGACGACCGACGCCAACCAGTTCTGCCGCATCGGCTCGGTGAAGACGAACATCGGCCATCTCGATACCGCCGCCGGGGTCGCCTCGCTGATCAAGGTGGCTTTGTCCCTGCACAACCGGGAAATGCCGCCGTCGCTGGGGTTCGAGGCCCCGAACCCGACGATTGATTTCGAGACCTCGCCCTTCGCCGTCAACGCCGCCCTGACCCCGTGGGAAAACCGCGGCCATCCGCGCCGCGCCGGGATCAACTCGCTCGGCGTCGGCGGGACCAATGCCCACGCGATCCTGCAGGAAGCCCCCCAGCGCGCGGCGTCCGAGGAAAGCGACTGGCCGTTCCAGCTGTTCCCGCTCTCGGCCCGGTCGAAAGCCGCGCTTGATGGCCAATCGAAGACCCTCGCCGCCCATCTGCGCGCGAACCCGGATCTGGATCTGGCCGATATCAGCTGGACCCTGACCGAGGGTCGCCGCGCCTTCGACAAGCGCCGCGTCGTCGTGGCCGAAACCGCCGAGGAAGCCGCCGCGCTGCTGGAAAGCGACAACCCGCGCCGCGTCTTCACTCATACCGCGCTCGACAATCCGGACGTGGTGTTCCTGTTCCCCGGCGGCGGCGCGCAATATGCCGGCATGGCCCGCGACCTCTATGAGACCGAGCCTGTCTTCGCCGAATGGATGGACAAGGGTCTCGCGATCCTCGAGCCCCGCTTGGATTACGACCTCCGCGCGCTCTGGCTGCCCGAACCCGGTGCTGAAGCCGCCGCGGATGAGGCGCTGAAGAAGCCCTCGATCCAGCTGCCGCTGATCATGATCACCGAATACGCGCTGGCGCAGATGCTGATGGCCTGGGGCGTGCAGCCGTCCGCCTTGGTCGGTCATTCCATGGGCGAGAACACCGCCGCCTGTCTGGCCGGCGTCATGTCCTTCGAGGATTGCATCGGCCTCGTCCATCTGCGCGGCCGGCTGTTCGACACGGTCCCCGCCGGCGGGATGCTGTCGGTGCCGATGTCGCTGGAGGCGCTGACCCCGCATCTGGGCGATCTCGACATCGCCTCGGTCAACGCGCCGGAGCTCACCGTCGTCAGCGGCCCGGATGCCGGGCTGCTTGATCTGGCGCAACAGCTTTCGGCGCAGGGGATCGAGACCCAGCGCATCGCCATCGACATCGCCGCGCATAGCCGGATGTTGGAGCCGATCCTCGCCCAGTTCCGCGCCTATCTCGCCTCGATCCCGCTGCAGGCGCCCCGACTGCCGATCATCTCGAACCGCTCGGGCCAGCCGCTGACGGATGCCGAGGCCACCAGCCCCGACTATTGGACCCAGCACCTGCGCGGCACGGTGATGTTCGCCGAATGCGTCTCTAACCTTGCCGAAAAGCCCAATCGCATCTGGATCGAGGTGGGCCCGGGCAAGGCCCTCTCGTCCCTCACCCGGATGCATGGCGCGGTCCCCGGCCAGCAGGTCCTCGCGGTCCTGCGCCATCCTGAGGAAGACATCGCCGACGACGTCTACCACATGGGTCTTCTGGGCCGGATCTGGGCGCTAGGCGGCACATTCGACTGGTCGCAGATCTGGGGCGAAGCGCGCCGGGTGAAGCTGCCGCTGCCGACCTATGCCTTCGACCGCCGCGAATATTTCATCGCCCCCGCCAAGCCCGTGGCGGAGACGCAACCCGCGCTGCCCGCAAGGATCGAGGACGTCGCCGACATGGGCACCCGCCTCGCCTTCGTCGCCCGTTCGGCCGAGCTGGATTTCGACGTCGAGACCGAACTCGATCAGGCGAGCCCCGAGACCTGGCTCATCTTCGCGGATCAGGACGGCATCGCCGCCCCGGTCGTGGCCAACCTGAAGGCCGCCGGGCAGAAGGTGATCGAGGTCGCCTCGGGTGACACTTTCCGCCGTCGCGGGGACAGCGCCTATACCCTGCCCACCGAACGGGGCCGCGAGGGGTATGATCAGCTCATTCAGGACCTCGTGCATCGCGGCACGGTGCCCACGCGGATCGCGCATTTCTGGCTCGCCTCGGGCGAGGAGCATTTCCGCCCCGGCTCCAGCGCGTTTCAGGCGCATGTTGAGCAGGGCTTCTATTCGCTGCTGTTCCTCGGTCAGGCCATCGCCTCGGAAGGGCTGGCTGGCCCGATCCACATGACCGTGGTGACGGCGGGCGCGGCACAGGTCCGCGACGAGGCCCTGCGCTGGCCGGAAAAGGCCCTGATCGCCGGTCCCGCCCGCGTCATGCCGCATGAGATGGCGGGCATCACGGTCTCGACGCTGGATCTGGAGCCGCGCAGCCGCAAGAAAGGCGCGGGCGATCTGACCCTGCCGCTGCTGGAAGAACTCCTCGCGGTGCCGGCGAACACCGCGGCCGCCCTGCGGAACGGCAAACGCTATGAGCAGAAACTCCGTCCGCAGCCGCTGACCGCCCAGCCCGATCTGCCGCAGGGCGCGGCCTGGGTCATCACCGGCGGCTTCGGCGGGATCGGTCAATCCGTGGCCGAGGCGCTGATCCAACGCTCGGGCGCGAAGATCGTGCTGATCGCCCGGACCGAGCTGCCGCCGCGCGCCGACTGGCCCCGCGCCAAGGAGACCGGCCACCCCGCTTTGCGCCGGATTCTGCAGGTGGAGAGACTGGAATCACTCGGCGCCGAGGTCATGGTCGTCCCCGCCGATGTCTGCAACATCGACGAAATGCGCGCGGCGCTGGAGGCGGCCAAGGCCCGGTTCGGCAAGATCCACGGCGTGATCCACGCCGCCGGCGCCATCGACGACGCACCTCTGGCCGCGAAATCTGTCGGCAGCGTGGAAAGCGTCTTCGCCCCAAAGGTCCACGGCACCCGCGTACTGGACGCGCTGCTGCCGGATGGCGCGGTGGAGCGGATCGTCGTCTTCTCCTCGACCTCGACGCTGACCGCGCCGGCGGGGCAGGTCGATTACGTCGCCGCCAACGAATACCTCAACGCCTGGGCCAAGGCGCGGTCGGGCAAGACCAAGGTGACCGCCATCGACTGGGGCATCTGGGCCGAAGTCGGCATGGCCGCCGACGCCATGGCGACGCGCCTCGGCAGCGGCCCCGCAATGCCGGAAACCCCCGCCGCGCAACCCCTGCTGGACACAGCCGGCTTTGACGGCGCGATGAACCGCCGCTTCCGGGCCGAATATTCGACCGACATGTGGTTGCTCGATGAGCACCGCACCAAGGACGGTCGCGCTTTGGTGCCCGGCACCGGCATGTTGGAGATCGCCGCGCAATCCCTGCACGGTCAGGGCGAGGTCGAGCCTTTCGAGATCGCCGATCTGACTTTCTTCCGCGCGCTGGAGATCGACGCGCCGCGCCGCGTTCAGGTCACGCTGACCCGCAACGACGCGGGGTATGATTTCGCTCTGCGATCCGAGGTGACGCTGCGCGGTCGCAAAGGCATGGCGCTGAATGCGCAGGCGCAGGTGAACATGGGCGCGCTGCCCACGCCCGCCGCGCTGGACGTGGCCGGGATCGAAGCGCGCTGTCAAACCGGCGTGCGCGAGGATACGAGTGGCATCGCCACCGGGCAGGAGACCCATCTCAACTTCGGCCCCCGCTGGCGCGTGTTGAACCGCGTGGCCTATGGCTCGGGCGAGGGGATCGCGCGGCTGTCGCTGCCGCAGGCGTTCCATGCCGATCTGGATCAGGGCTATGTCCTGCACCCCGCACTGATGGATCTCGCGACCGGCTGGGCGATGGAGCTGATCCCCGGTTATCAGGGCCGCGCGTTGTGGATTCCGGTCAATTATGGCAGTGTTGGGGTCTATTTTGCCCTCCCGGCCGCCATCGTCAGCCATGTCCGCATCGCGCCGGCGGAGCCCGGTTTCGCCAGTTTCGACATCACCCTCGCCACGCCGGATGGGAAGGTCTGCGCCGAGATCCGTCGCTTCACCATCAAGCGGCTCCACACAGGCTTCGGCGCCCCCGCGCCCCTGCTGCCCTCGGAAGTCGAGTTCGAGGATAATGCCGAAACCCGTGCATTGAACCCCGGCGAGGCGCGTCTCGCGCGCAACCTCGCGCAGGGTCTGACCGCCGCCGAGGGGGCCGAGGGCTTCCTGCGCGCACTGGCGACGGACCGGGCTCAGGTGGTGATTTCGTCTCTAACGCTGCCGGAATTGATCGCCGAGGCCGCACAGCCCTTGGAGACCGAGGCCACCGAGGGCCAGAAATTCGAGCGTCCCAATCTCGACAGCGACTATGTCGCGCCGCGCAATGACGTAGAGCGGATGCTGGTGGCGATGTGGGAGGAATTGCTGGGCGTGCAAGGCGTCGGCGTCGAGGACAGCTTCTTCGACCTCGGAGGCCATTCGCTGATCGCCGTGCGCCTGTTTGCGCGGGTAAAGAAGACCTGGGCCGTCGATTTCCCGATCTCGGTCCTGTTCGAGGCTCCCACCGTCGAAAAGATCGCCGCCCGCGTCGCCGAGATTGCCGGGATCAGCGAGACGGGCGATGCGCCCGCCGTCGCCGCACCCGTGAAGCGCTACGAATTCCTCGTGCCGATGCATGAGGGAGAGGGCGGGCCGAAGACGCCGTTCTTCCTCGTCGCCGGGATGTTCGGCAACGTCTTGAACCTGCGCCATCTTGCGCAGCTGCTGGGCAAGGACCGCCCGTTCTATGGCTTGCAGGCGCGCGGGCTCCTCGGCGGGGCCGAGCCGCATCGCCGGCTGGACGAGGCCGCGCGGGATTATCTGGCCGAGGTCCGTCAGGTGCAGCCGACCGGCCCCTATCTGCTGGGCGGTTTCTCGGGCGGCGGTCTGACTGCATTGGAGATGGCGAAACAGCTGCGCGCGGCGGGCGAGGAGGTGCAGCTGCTGACGCTGCTCGACACGCCGCTGCCGGAACGCCCGTGGCTCAGCCGCGCCGACAAGGCCGCGATCAAGCTCTTGGAATTCAAGCGCAAGGGTCCGGCCTATCTCGGTGAATGGTTGGCCGACCGGAAGCGCTGGAAGGACGAAGTCGCGCGCATGGCCGAGGAGGCCGAGGCCGAAGCGGGTAGCGGTTTCCACAACCGCGCCATCGAATCCGCCTTCCGCGATGCTTTGCCCTTCGTCGCGCTGGAGGCCTATGACGCGCCGGTCGCGCTGTTCCGCCCGCCCCTGGACAAGCATTGGAAGGTGACTGGCGGCCGTTGGGTCAGCCGCGCGAAGGAATATGTCTACGACGACAACGACTGGTCGCGCTTCATGCCCAAACTCTCGGTCCATGAAGTGCCGGGCGACCACGATTCCATGGTGCTGGAGCCCAATGTGCGCGTGATGGCCGCCAAGCTGAAAACCCTCATCGCGGAGGTGGAGGCATGAAAACCGTCCTCACCGTCATCCTCAACTGGCGCACCGCCGAGATGACCCTGCGCGCCGCACAATCGGCAATCACGGCGATGGAGGGAATCCCCGGCGCGATCACCATTGTCGACAATGACAGCCAGGACGGCAGCTTCGAGGCCATGGCCGAGGCCGCCGCCGATTGGCCCCGCGTGCGGGTGATCCAGTCCGGCCACAATGGCGGCTTCGGTGCGGGCAACAATGTCGGCATCCGCGCCGGGCTGCCGGACGGGACGAAGCCCGATTACGTCTTCATCCTGAACTCGGACGCCTTTCCGGAGCCCGAGGCAATCCGGGCGCTGGTTAATCACCTCAACCGCCATCCCGAGGTCGGTTTCGCCGGCAGCGCCATCCGCGGCGAGGACGACATCCCCCATGTCACCGCCTTCCGTTTCCCCTCGATTGCCAGCGAATTCGAGGGCTCGGCCAAGACCGGCCCGGTCTCGAAGCTGCTGAAGCACGCCATCGTCGCGCCGCCGCTGCCGTCCCGCACCGCGCGGGTCGACTGGCTGGCGGGCGCTGCCGTGCTGATGCGGCAGGAGATGCTGGATCGCATCGGCCTGTTTGATGAGACCTTCTTTCTGTATTTCGAGGAAACCGACCTGTTCCTGCGCGGCGCGCGCGCGGGCTATGCCGCCGATTACGTGACCGAAAGCCGGGTCGTACATATCGGCTCGGTCAGCACGGGGATGAAGGCCTGGCGCCGGGTGCCGGACTACTGGTTCCAGTCGCGCCGCCATTATTTCGAGAAGAACCACGGCCGGCTTTATGCGCTGGCCGCCACCGGGGCGCATCTGGCGGGGCTGGGGCTTTATGGCCTCCGCGTCATTTTGCAGCGGAAGCAACCGCATACCCCGCCACATTTTGCCCGCGATCTTCTGAAACACAGTCTTGGAACGCGCCACACCCAGGAGAGTTAGAATGACCTCGTTTTCAAGTGTGCTGGTTGGCAACGAATCCCTCTTGGTGGAATGCGCCAAGATCCTCACGGGACGCGGCCACCGCATCACCGCCGTCGCCAGCCGCAATACCGATGTGATCGCTTGGGCCCATGCCGCCGCGATCCCCGTTGTCGCGCCGGGCAAGGGGCTTGAGGACCGGATCACCCAGCCCTTCGACTGGCTGCTGTCGATTGCCAATCTCTCGGTCATCCCGGATTCGCTGCTGGCGCGCGCCGCCAAGGGCGCGGTCAATTTCCACGACGGCCCCCTGCCGCGCTATGCCGGTCTGAACGCGCCGCTCTGGGCGCTGATGAATGGCGAGGCGCGTCATGGCGTGACCTGGCACCGGATCGAGGGCGGGATTGACGAGGGGCGCGTGCTGGAGCAGGCGCTGTTCGATATCCAGCCCGATGACACCGCCTTTTCGCTGAACGCCCGCTGCTACGGCGCCGCGATCGAGAGTTTCCCCGCCGTTGTTGCCGCGCTGGAATCCGACGCGCCCGGAATGGCGCAGGATCTGGCGCAGCGCAGCCTTTACCGGCGCGATGACCGTCCGGCCAAGGCCGCGCGGCTCGATTTCACCCGCCCGATGGCCGAACTGACGCGACTGGTCCGCGCGCTGGATCACGGCGGCTATTGGAACCCGCTGGCCCTGCCGAAGATCGAAACCGCCTCGGGCGTCTATGCCGTTGCCGCGGTCGAGGCCGCGCCGGGCTCGGGGGCTCTGGGCACGGTGCTGGTCGGCGGCGAGGCGCCGGTCGTCGCCTGCGCCGACGGGGCGCTGAAGCTGACGCTGACCTGCCTCGGCGGCCTGCCGGTCAAGGACGTGGTGAGCTCGGGCGAGGTGCTGCCTGTCCCACCGGCCAGCCTGACCGAGGCGATGGCCCGCGTGACCTCGGGCGAGGGGCGTTGGCGCAAGGAACTCGGGGCCTATGCCGCCTCGGAACTGGCCACGAAGGGCAGCGGCACCGGCCGGGCCGAACGCGCGATCCCCGGCCTGACCGCTGCGCGCGCTGTGGCGATCCTGTCGGCCTATGTCCCCGGCAGCTGGGCCTATCGCGGCACGGCGACGGCCTCGGCCCATGCTGCCGCGCCCGCCTATATCGCGCCCTTTGTGCCGCTGACCCCCGCCGGCGAGACACTGACCGCGCGTGAGGCCTCGGTCGAGGCGCTGACCGCTTTCGCCGCGACCCATCCATCCTACGCGCGCGACATGATTGGCCGCGACCCCGCGCTGATGCCGCTCGCTATGCCGGCGCTCGGCCTGTCGCAGGGCGAGGCCATCGAGGGCGTGGCTTTGTGCCTGATCGAAGGCGCGCAGGGCCTGACCCTCTCCGCCGACCGCGCGATGGTCGATGAGGCGACGCTCGATCTGTTCGCCGCGCGCCTTGCCCAACTGGCCGCGGCCGATGTGCAGGCGCCGATCACCGACCTGCCGCTGGTCGGCGCGCCGGAAGAAGCCGTGCTCTCGCGCCTCAACGCCACCGCGCGGCCGTTCGACAACCAGACGATCAGCCGACTGTTCGAGGCGCAAGTCGCCCGCACGCCGGGTGCCGTGGCTCTGGTCTTCGAAGGCCAAACGCTGACCTACGCCCAGCTCAACGCCAAGGCCAACCGTGTCGCGCATGTGCTGCAGGGCCTCGGCATCCGGCCCGACACGCCGGTCGCGCTTTGTGCCCGTCGCTCGCCCGATCTGCTGGTGGGCGCGCTGGGGATCCTGAAGGCAGGCGGCGCCTATGTGCCTATGGACCCGTCCTATCCCGCCGACCGCCTGCAGCATTTCCTCGCGGACAGCGGCGCCCCGGTGGTGGTGACGCAATCCGGCCTGATCGACAGCCTGCCGCCGCATTCCGCGCAGATGCTGGTGCTGGACACCGACACCCGCCTCGCCTCGGCCGCCGAGACGAACCCCGAGGGTGGTGCGGCACCGGAAAACCTCGCCTATCTCATCTACACCTCGGGCTCGACTGGACTGCCGAAAGGCGTGATGGTCGAACACCGCAACGTCGCCAATTTCTTCGCCGGCATGGATGACCGCATCCAGCATGATCCGGCGGGCGTCTGGCTGGCGGTCACGTCGCTCAGCTTCGACATCTCGGTGCTCGAGCTCTTCTGGACCCTCGCGCGCGGGTTCAAGCTGGTGCTGACGTCCGATGAGGACCGGATGATGGTCTCGGGCGGGTCGATGGCGATCTCGGACCAGAAGATCGACTTCTCGCTGTTCTACTGGGGCAATGACGACGGCCCCGGCCCGAAGAAATATGAACTGCTGCTGGAAGGCGCCAAATTCGCCGATACCCACGGCTTCCGCGCCGTCTGGACGCCCGAGCGCCACTTCCACGCCTTCGGTGGCCCCTATCCGAACCCGGCGGTGACCGGCGCTGCGGTGGCGGCGGTGACGCGGAATATCGACGTGAGATCAGGCTCTTGCGTCGCTCCCTTGCACCATCCGCTGCGGATTGCCGAGGAATGGGCGGTGATCGACAACCTGACCAACGGGCGTGTCGGCCTCGGCATGGCCTCGGGCTGGCATCCGGTCGATTTCGTGCTGCGGCCCGAGAATTCCGTGCCGAACAACAAGGCCGCGATGTTCGACACCATCGAGAAGGTGCGCAAACTCTGGCGTGGCGAGGCGGTGGAATTCGACCACAACGGCGAGAAACGCTCGCTGCAATCGCTGCCGCGTCCCGTGTCTGCGGAGCTGCCGATCTGGCTGACCACCGCCGGCAACCCCGAAACCTGGCGCGAGGCCGGGCGGATCGGCGCCAATGTGCTGACCCACCTCTTGGGCCAGACCGTCGACGAAGTGGCTGAGAAGATTGAGATCTACCACGAGGCCCTGCGCTCGGTCGGCCGCGACCCGAAAGATCACACCGTCACGATGATGCTGCACACCTATGTGGCGCGCACGCGGGAGATCGCGCGGGAAACGGCACGCGGGCCGATGAAGTCCTATCTTCTGTCCGCCGCCGCGCTGGTCAAGCAATACGCCTGGGCCTTCCCGGCGTTCAAGAAACCGAAGGGCGTCAACAACCCGATGGATATCGACCTCGGCTCGCTCAGCCAGGACGAGGTCGACGGCATCCTCGATTACGCCTTCAACCGCTATTTCGAAGATTCCGGCCTGTTCGGCACCGTCGAGGATTGCCTGCGTCGGGTCGAGCAGCTGAAGAAGATCGGCGTCGGCGAGGTCGGGTGCCTCATCGACTACGGCATCCCGGTCCCGCAGGTGCTGGAGGGTCTGTACCCGCTGGCCGAGGTGCTGCGCCGGACCAACGCGCCCTCCGAATTGGAAGCGGATGACTTCTCGCTCGCCGCGCAGATCCAGCGCCATGGCGTGACGCATCTGCAATGCACGCCGTCGATGGCCCGGATGCTGGTCGGCAATGACGAGGCCCGTGCGGCCCTCGGTCGCGTGAAGCATGTGATGGTCGGCGGCGAGGCGCTTCCGGGCGCGCTGGCGTCCGAGCTGTCGCAGATCACCGGCAATCCCGTGCAGAACATGTACGGCCCGACCGAGACGACGATCTGGTCGACGACGGCGCTGTCGAAGGGCGGCGAGGGCGTGGTCGGCATCGGCACGCCCATTGCCAACACGAGTCTGCATGTGCTGGACGAGGATCAGCGCCCGGTGCCCCTGGGCCATGAGGGCGAGCTGTGGATCGGCGGCGACGGCGTGACGCGCGGCTATTGGCAGCGCGCGGAACTGACGGCCGAGCGGTTCGTCGTGATCAACGGCGCGCGGCTCTATCGCACCGGCGACCTCGTGCGGCTGCGCGCGGATGGGGCGGTCGATTTCCTCGGCCGCGCCGATCATCAGGTGAAGATCCGCGGCTACCGGATCGAATTGGGTGAGATCGAGACGCAGCTCGACGCCTTGCCCGGCGTCACGCAGTCGGTGGTCATGGCGCGCGAGGATGTGCCGGGCGATGTGCGGCTGGTGGGCTATGTGCTGGGGAATGCCGATACGGCGGGGCTGAAATCGGCGCTGGCCGGGGTTCTGCCCGCGCATATGGTGCCGTCCGCCATCGTGCGGCTCGACACTTTCCCGCTGACGCCGAACAAGAAGATCGACCGCAAGGCGCTGCCCGCGCCGCAGGCGGTGGTGCGCGCGGCCCCGGTCGCGGCGCCCGTCGCGGCGAATGCCGGTGACACATTGGCGCGGATCGCGGCGATCTGGACGAAGGTGCTGGGCGTCACGGATGTGAAGCCCTCCGACAACTTCTTCCAGCTGGGCGGCCATTCGCTCCTGGCCGTGCAGGCGCATCGCGAGATCCGCGAGGCCTTGGCGCTGCCCGGCCTGTCGATCACCGACGTGTTCCGCTTCCCGGTTCTCTCGGCCTTGGCCGCGCATATCGACGCGAAGATGCGTCCCGCCGGAGCCGCTCCGGCCCCCGCCGCCACACCGGTTCCGGCCGATGAGGGCGAGGGCGCGAAGGGTCGGCTCGACGCGATGTCGAAGCGCCGCGCGATGCGCGCAGAACGGTTGAGCCGCCTCGGGTGAGCCTGACCGACGATCAGATCACGCGCCGCCAGCTCACGGGTCTGGCGGCGCGCGTATTTCCGGGGCTGTCCGTCGGGATTGCCCCCATCGGGCCCGTCGCGCTGATGGGACCCGAGGCCGAGGCGATGGCCCGCGCGGTGCCGTCTCGGGTCGCTGAATTCTCCGCTGGTCGCGCCGCCGCCCGGATCGCCATGGGCCGCGAGGTGGCTATCCCGATGGGCGCCGACCGCGCGCCGATCTGGCCCGAGGGCATCCGCGGCTCGATCACCCATGCGGGCAGCTGGGCTTTGGCGGTCACGGGGCAGGGGATGATCGGCGCGGATCTGGAGCTGGACGAGGATCTGCCGGACGAGGTGCGCGACACCGTCCTGCTGCCCGAGGAACGCGGGGCCGATGCGCGACAGGCGCGGCTGATCTTCAGCGCCAAGGAATGCGTCTACAAGGCGCAGTACCCGGTGACCCGCCAGCTGTTCGGCTTCGAGACCTTCGCGGTGACCCTTGGCGACGGCACCTACCGCGCCACTTGGCAACGCGATGTCGGACCGTTCCGCGCGGGTCAGGCAATCGAGGGCCGTTTCGCCATGGGTGGCGGGTTCCTCCTCACCGGGACCGGATGAAGCGCGCGGCGGCATCGCCCGCCCAACGTCCGGTGGCGAGGCAGGCGGTCAGCAGATAGCCCCCGGTCGGCGCCTCCCAATCCAGCATTTCCCCCGCCGCGAAACAGCCGGGGCGGCGTTTCAACATCAGGTCCTCGGTCAGTTCCGCGCGCGGGATGCCGCCAGCGGTCGAGATCGCTTCGTCCATCGGCCTCGGGCCCCTCAGCGGGACGGGAAGGGTTTTCAGGATCGCCGCCCGATCCGAGGCCGTCGGAGGAAAGGGACGCGCGCATTCCAGCGCCAAGGCCAGTTTCGCGCCGGAGAGTCCCAACTTTTTCAACGTGTTGACCGTGCTTTCGCCTTTGGGCCGCGCTGCTAGGCGTTCCGTAAGCCTTGAAGCCTCCACATCCGGGAACAGATCGACTGTCAGCCCCGACCCCTTGCGCAACGCGCGCGAAATCGCGTAAATCCCGCCGCCCTCGAGACCGCGCGCCGAGATCACAGCCTCGGCCCGCACACGTTGCGACCCGGCGATCAACGCGACGCCTTTCAGCGGTTGGCCGAAATGCTTCGCCATATGCGGCGACCAATCGACGAGGAAGCCCATATTGGCGGGCTGGAATGGTGCCAGAGGCACGTCCAGCCACTCTGCCCAATGCCCGTCCGACCCCAGCCGCGCCCAGCTGGCGCCGCCGAGCGCCAGAACAACCGCCTTGGCCTCGACTGTCGCCCGACCTTCGGGCGTGTCGAAGCCCGCGCCGTCGAAGCGCCAGCGGGTGCGCAGGTCCAGACCGCGCGCGGTCAGATCCGCCAGCCAATTCCGCAACAGCGGCGAGGCCTTCATCACCTCGGGGAACACGCGCCCCGAGGAGCCGGTGAAGACTGTCTGCCCATGGGCGCGCATCCAGTCCATCACCTGCGCGGGGCCAAAGGCCTCAAGCATGGGGCGCAGCCAGTCGGCGGCCTCGGCATAGGCCGACAGGAAGGGCGCGAAATCCTCGTCCTTGGTGATGTTCAGCCCGGATTTCCCCGCCATCAAAAGCTTGCGCGCGGGCGAGGGCTTGGCCTCGGCCAAGATCACCGAGCATCCGGCGGCCAGCAGACGGTCGGCGGCCATCAGCCCGGCGGGACCGGCGCCGATGACCAGCGCGTCAGCCTTCATACCGCTTCCAGATCGCCGCATCACCCAGCTTCTCGACGAACGCGGCATGCGCTGCGGCCTCATCCGCCGTCAGGCGCGAGGGCAGGGGGTTGGGCCGCGGCCGGGCGCGCCAGCCGGTATCGGCGGGGCCCGAGTTGCGCGACCCGCCTGAGGAAGCGAGCACCAGATCCGGCTGCCGACCGCCCATCAGTTCCAGATAGACCTCGGCGAGGATCTCGGAGTCGAGAAGCGCGCCGTGCAGCGTCCGCGCCGAGTTGTCGATGGCGAACCGGCGGCACAGAGCATCGAGCGACGCCGGCGAGCCCGGGAAGCGACGACGAGCGATAGCGAGAGTATCCACCACTTTGACGTTCAATTTCGGAAACCCAGCCCGTTCCAGCTCGAAATTCAGGAACTTCATGTCGAAGGCGGCGTTGTGGATCACCAGCTGCGCGCCACCGACAAAATCGACGAAGGCCTGCGCGACCTCGACGAATTTGGGCATCGGGCGCAGGAATTCCTCGGACAACCCGTGTATGTTGAACGCCTCTTCGGGCATGTCGCGCTCGGGGTTGATGTATTGGTGGTAGGTCCGGCCGGTCGGCATGTGGTTAAGCAGCTCGACGCCGCCGATCTCGACCAGACGGTCGCCTTCGGACGGCTCGAAGCCCGTGGTCTCGGTGTCGAGGACGATTTCACGCATCGGGGCGGCTCCCGGTCAGGTCTGCGATCAAGTCGAACACGGCAGCGCGGGTCTGATCAAGGGTCAGTGTCTCGATGACATGGTCGGCGCGGGCGCGTTTCTCGGCATCGGGCATCTGTTTCGACAGGATCGTTTGGAAGTGATCCTCGGTCATGCCGGGGCGGGCGAGGACGCGGGCGCGCTGGACCTCTGCGGGGGCGGAGACGACGAGCGTGCGGTCGACCTTCGCATCGCCGCCGGTCTCAAACAGCAGGGGGACATCGACGACGACCAAAGGCGCCCCCGCGTTGTCACCTAGGAAATCGGCGCGGGATTGGCCGACGAGGGGGTGCACGACGCCCTCGATCTGCTTCAGCGCAGTTGCATCGGCGGCGATCCAGGCGCGCAAGGCGGCGCGGTCGATGGCGCCTTCGAACACGGCGGCGGGATGCAGCGCACCGATCCCGGCGACGGCGGCCCCGCCCGGGGCGTAGAGCTGATGCACAGCGGCATCGGCGTCCCAGACCGGCACGCCGGCCTCGCGGAAGAAGCCGGTGGTCGTACTCTTGCCCATGCCGATCGAGCCGGTGAGGCCGAGGATCAGGCTCATCCCAGCACCGCCCGGCGCAGGGCTTCGTCCACCTCGGGCCGTTGTCCGAACCAACGCTCGAACCCCGGCGCGCCTTGGTGCAGCAGCATCCCGAGGCCATCGACCGTGGCATTGCCGCGCGCGCGGGCGGCGGCCAGAAGGGGCGTCTCCAACGGGACATAGACCAGATCGGTGACGATGGCCGATTTCGGCAGGGCGCTGAGGTCCAGATCCAACGGCGGCTCGCCGACCATGCCCATCGCGGTGCCGTTGATCAGCGTGTCGCATCCGTCCAGCATGCCAGAGCGATGCTCCCACGGGACGACGGTGATCGTCTCGCCCAGATCGCCGGCCAGCTCCTCGGCCCGGGCCTGCGTGCGGTTGGAGAGGCGGATTTCCTCGACCCCGGCATCCTGAAGGGCGACGATCACGGCACGGCTGGCGCCACCGGCCCCGACCAGCGCGACGATCTTCGGCGCCCAATCCGAATGGCTGGCAAGGATGTTCTGCGCGAAACCGTAGGCATCGGTGTTGTCGGCCTCGATCCCCTCAGGCGTGAAGGTCAGCGTGTTCGCGGCGCCGATGCGGTCGGCCAGGGGCGTGACGATATCCGCCACGCCGAGCGCGTCATGCTTGTGCGGGATCGTCACGTTCACACCGCGAAAGCCCATTTTCGGCAGCATGCGCACGGCATCCCCAAAATCCTCGGGCCGGATATGCAGCGGGACGTAATGGCCATTGATGCCATAATGCTTCAGCCAATGGCCATGCAGGCAGGGCGAGCGGCTGTGGGCGACGGGATCGCCGATCACGCCGGCGAGGGGCAGGGTGGTCATCCGTCGATATCCTTTCGGCGGGTGAGAATTTGCAGGAGTTCCAGCAGCGGCAGGCCCTGAACGGCGAAGAGGTCGCCCTCCACCTGCGCGAACAGGCGGATGCCGGGGCCTTCGATCTGGTAACAGCCGACGCAATGGCGGATCTCGTCCCAGTTCGCGGCGATATAGCTGTCCCGGAAGTCGTCCGAGAAATCGCGCATCGTCAGGCGCGGGGTGGCGACGTGGCGCCAGATCGGCTCGCCCTTGTGATAAAGGACGGCGGCGGTGTGCAGCCGGTGCGTCTTGCCGCGCAACGCGGTGAGGTGTTCCCGTGCGTCGTCCGGACTGGCGGGCTTGGCGAAGATCCGCCCCTCGCATTCCAGGATCTGGTCGCAGCCCAGCACCATGGCCTCGCGGTTCTTCAGCGCGACCTTCAGCGCCTTCTGTTCGGCCAGAGCATCGGCGAGGTCATGCGCGCCGGCGCCCTCGGCCGTGAGCGACTCACGCAGCGATTCCTCGTCCACGCGGGCGGGAACGACGTCGATTTCCAGCCCGGCGTTGCGAAGAAGCGTCGCCCGGATCTGAGATTTCGACGCAAGGATGAGGACAGACATGTGGATAACCCTGTGCGGTGCCTTGGGGCGCATTGGGGGCCAGTGGCGCTATCGTGGGGTGATGGCCGTTTGTGAACATCTCTGTCAAGGGACGAGGGCGGTTTCTCCACAGGGGAGAAGTCCGGTGCACAGGGTGTGAAGATTTGGTGACACGGATGTATACACCGACCGCTCGTCCCAGATTCATCGAACAGAGTCAGAGGTTTGTCTGATCCCGCGTTGGCTCTGGGTGCCGCGATCGCTTGTGGATAGTTCCGGGGAGAGAGTCTGAATTCGGGTTATCTACAGGCCCTACCAAATCATCTACTCTTCTTATCTTTTCTTATTTTTATAGAGAAGAGAGAGGGGTCTGGACGGCCAAAGTCGCGCCCAGATTGACTCAGAGGGCCAGATCGCCTAGATCAGGCTCAAAGCGGGGCCGTCCGGTACCCGTGTTTCCCGAAGACATTGCTGAGAGACCGACGCTCGCCGGCTGCGCGCGTCGCGGAGTGCCCTCATGGCTGAAGAACGTTTGAACCTGTCCGAACTGAAGGCCCAGACCCCTGCGGCGCTGCTGGCGCTGGCTGAGGAGCTGGAGATCGAAAACGCCCCCTCGATGCGCAAAGGCGAGATGATGTTCTCGATCCTGAAAGAGCGCGCCGAGGAAGGCTGGGAAGTCGGCGGTGATGGTGTCCTGGAAGTGCTGCAGGACGGCTTCGGCTTCCTGCGCTCGACCGAAGCGAACTATCTGCCGGGTCCCGATGACATCTATGTCTCGCCCGAGATGATCCGCCAGTTCAGCCTGCGCACCGGCGACACCATCGAAGGCGTGATCGTCGCGCCGGGTGAGAACGAGAAGTATTTCGCGCTGACCAAGGTCACCTCGATCAACTTCGACGATCCCGAGCGCGCGCGTCACAAGGTCCATTTCGACAACCTGACGCCGCTGTATCCCGATCAGCGGCTGAACATGGAAATCGAAGATCCGACGATCAAGGATCGCTCGGCCCGGATCATCGACATCGTTGTGCCGCTGGGCAAAGGTCAGCGCGCCCTGATCGTGGCGCCGCCGCGCACGGGTAAGACCGTGCTGATGCAGAACATCGCGCATTCGATCGCGCATAATCACCCGGAATGCTACCTGATCGTTCTTCTGATCGACGAACGGCCTGAGGAAGTCACCGACATGCAGCGTTCGGTGAAGGGCGAGGTCGTGTCCTCGACCTTCGACGAACCGGCGACCCGTCACGTCGCCGTGGCCGAGATGGTCATCGAGAAGGCGAAACGCCTCGTCGAGCACAAGCGCGACGTGGTGATCCTGCTCGATTCGATCACCCGTCTGGGCCGCGCCTTCAACACCGTGGTTCCGTCCTCGGGCAAGGTGCTGACCGGTGGTGTCGACGCGAACGCGCTGCAGCGCCCGAAGCGCTTCTTCGGTGCCGCGCGGAACATCGAGGAGGGCGGCTCGCTCACTATCATCGCTACCGCCCTGATCGACACCGGCTCGCGCATGGACGAGGTGATCTTCGAGGAATTCAAGGGTACGGGTAACTCGGAAATCGTGCTCGACCGCAAGGTGGCCGACAAGCGTGTGTTCCCAGCGATGGACATCCTCAAGTCCGGCACCCGGAAGGAAGACCTGCTGGTCGACAAGAACAACCTGCAGAAGACTTTCGTGCTGCGCCGCATCCTGAACCCGATGGGCACCACGGATGCGATCGAGTTCCTGATCTCGAAGCTGAAGCAGACCAAGACCAACGGCGAGTTCTTCGATTCGATGAACTCCTGATCCGGAGGGTTCGATGGACACGATCGTTGCCCTCGCCACGGCGCAGGGCCGCGCCGGCGTCGCGGTGGTGCGCGTCTCGGGGCCTCTGGCCTGGGACGTGTGTTCCGCGCTCGCCGGTTTTGTGCCTCCGGTCCGGGAAGCGCGTCTGGCCCGGCTCAAGGATCGCGACGGCGCGCTGATCGATTCCGGTCTGGTGCTGGTCTTCGCCGAGGGCGCGAGCTTCACCGGCGAGAAGGTCTGCGAATTCCAGGTGCACGGCAGCATCGCGGTGGTGGGGGCGCTCTTGCGCGCCTGTCTCGCGATCGACGGTGTGCGCGCGGCCGAAGCGGGCGAGTTCACCCGCCGCGCCTTCCTCGGCGGTCGGATGGATCTGACCGAGGTCGAGGCGCTGGCCGATCTGATCGATGCCGAGACCGAGGTCCAGCGTCGTCAGGCGCAGGCGGTTCTGGAAGGCGCCGCGACGCGGGTCATCGAGGGTTGGCGTGAGGATTTGCTCCAATCGTTGGCGATGCTGGAGGCCGCGCTCGATTTCGCCGACGAGGAGCTTCCGGACGATCTGAGCGGGCATGTCCTGGCGCCGCTCGGCCGCGTGCGTGAGAGCCTCGAGGCGCAGAGGGCGGGGCGGAAGGCCTCGGAAGCCGTGCGCAGCGGGTTCGAAGTGGCGATCGTCGGTCAGGTGAATGCCGGAAAATCGACGTTGCTCAATGCCTTGGCGGGCCGCGAGGCGGCGATTACCTCGTCTCGGGCGGGGACGACGCGCGATGTGATCGAAGTCCGGATGGACATCGCTGGGCTGGCCGTGACGCTGATCGATACTGCTGGCTTGCGCGACGCGGATGATGAGATCGAACGACTGGGGATTGAGCGGGGGCGCCAACGGGCGGCGGGAGCCGATCTGCGAGTCTATCTGAAAAGCGCACCGGATGAGGAGCCCGAAGGGGTTATTCCCGGCGATCTGGTGCTGCTGTCGAAGGCCGATGTCTGGGGACAACCGGGCCTGTCGGCGAAGACGGGCGAGGGTGTCTCGGCGCTGATCGGTCAGATCGAAGAGGCGTTGTCGGGCCGGGTCGCGGGCTCGTCCGTCTTCACGCGCGAGCGGCATTTTGACAAACTGTCGCGCGCCTTGGAGGACATTGAGGCGGCGGAGCGCGGTTTGCTTTCTGGCATCAGCTGGGACTTGGTCGGTGAAGATGTGAAGGCCGCGATCCGCGCGCTGGATGGCATTATCGGCCGGGTCGATGTAGAAGATGTGCTCGGACGAATCTTTTCGTCGTTCTGCATCGGCAAGTAGGGATGTGTTTCACGTGAAACATTACGACGTCATCGTTGTTGGCGGCGGCCATGCCGGCGTTGAGGCGGCGCTCGCCTCAGCACGTCGCGGCGCGCGGACTGCCTTGGTATCTTTCCGACGCACAGATATCGGTGTCATGTCTTGCAACCCGGCCATCGGCGGGATTGGCAAAGGGCACTTGGTCCGGGAAATCGATGCGCTTGATGGCATGATGGGATTGGCGGGCGATTATGCCGGTATTCAGTATCGTCTTCTGAACCGGTCCCGCGGTCCCGCCGTTCAAGGTCCGCGGGTGCAGGCGGATAGGAAGCGGTATGCTTTCTTCAGTCAGGCCTATGTCACTCGGCAGGACTACCTCGATGTTCTTGAGGCCGAAGTAACCGATTTGATCCTAAGCGGAAATGCGGTGGGCGGCGTTGTTTTGTCTACCGGTGAATCGATCACCTCCGGCGCTGTTGTGCTTACGACGGGAACGTTTCTGAAGGGCGAAATTCACATTGGAACGGAGCGTATCGCTGCCGGTCGCAGGGGGGATAACGCTGCTGTTCGGCTCGGCGACCGACTGCGAGAAGTCGCCACGAGAGTTGGGCGGCTGAAGACCGGCACTCCAGCGCGCTTGGACGGTCGGACCATTAATTGGGACGCGTTGGGTCGCCAAGATGGCGATCTCGACCCTGTGATGTTGTCATTTCTGAATAGAGAGCCGGAAGCCAAGCAGATTCCATGCGGCGTAACGGCCACCAACGCGCGGACGCATGAGATCATCCATGAGAACTTGCACCTGTCCGCCATGCGGTCAGGCAATATCTCCGGTGTTGGCCCGCGTTACTGTCCGTCGGTCGAGGATAAAGTCACTCGGTTTGCTGATAAGGACTCGCACAACGTCTTTCTTGAACCCGAAGGTTTGGACGACCACACGGTCTATCCGAACGGAATTTCCACGTCTTTGCCGCAAAGCGTTCAACTGGCGTTTCTCAGGTCGATCAAAGGCTTGGAGGCTGTAGAAGTCCTGCAATACGGGTATGCGATTGAGTATGATTTCCTCGATCCCCGGGATCTGGATCATGGCCTTCAATCGAAGCTCATGCCTGGTTTGTATCTGGCGGGTCAAATCAACGGGACGACCGGTTACGAAGAAGCAGGGGCCCAGGGGCTCCTCGCGGGCGCAAATGCAGCCGCGCAGGTTCTTCAGATCGATGCGCTGAAATTGTCGCGCACTGATAGCTACATTGGTGTGATGGTTGATGATCTGGTGACGCGTGGCGTCACGGAGCCCTATCGGATGTTCACATCACGGGCTGAGTACCGCCTGACGCTTCGGGCGGACAATGCAGACCAACGGTTGACGCCTTCTGGTAGAGAGCTCGGTCTTGTAGGGAATCGTCGGCACGCTGCTTTTTGCGAGAAGTTGGAGCAGATCTCAATTGCACAGCTCACGATGGAGGGTGCTTTTGTCTCCAAGACAGATCTTGAAGCTTTGGCTCTCAGCTCCTCTCGGGACGGCCACAAAAGAAGCTGGCTGAATGTTGCTGGGCAGCTTATTGGCGAGCGGGCGGACGTATCCGCAGCGCAAAATGCCTTTCCGCATATCGACGGCGATGCGATTGCTCAGGCGGCCCGCGAAGCCTTTTACGCGCCCTATGTTGATCGTCAGAAGCGCGAGGCAGACCAGCTCCGGAAGGAAGCGCAAATCAAGGTTCCCTCTGATTTCGACTACGCGGCCTTGCCGTCGTTGTCGAATGAACTGCGGATAAAGCTCCAAGTTGCAAGACCTGCGACCATTGCCGATGCAGGGCGCATTGAAGGGATGACCCCGGCGGCGGTTACGGCGATTCTCGCCCATATCAAGTTGCGTGAGCGGACGTCTCGTGTCTCGCAGGGATGATGTTGCGCTGATCTTGGGACGAGACGTTTCACGTGAAACACTCGACCGTCTGGATGCCTATCTCGAAGCCCTTTTGAGATGGTCGTCGAAGATCAACCTCATTGCCAAGGCGACACATGGTGACGCCTGGCGCCGTCATATCTTGGATTCGGTCCAACTCTCTGGTCATCTCGTTGGAGACGTTCGGAGTATCTGCGATATAGGATCCGGTGGTGGGCTGCCCGGCATGGTAACAGCGTGCATTGCGGCCGAGTTTTGGCCGGGAGCTGACCTTACGCTCATTGAATCCGATGCCCGCAAGGCGGCGTTTCTAACGACGGTTGCTCGCGATCTGGGGTTGAAGGTATCGGTGAAACGGGCTCGGATTGAAGCCTGCGAGCCTGTGAATGCGCAGTATGTATCTGCGAGAGCTTTGGCGCCGATGCCTCTCTTGCTTCACTATTGTGCCCGTCACATGGCGGCAGACGGGATCTGTCTCTTGCCGAAAGGCCGAAATTGGCGACTAGAGCTTGAAGAGGCGCGAGAGGCATGGCACTTCGATGCCGATGTCGAGCCGAGCAAGCTCGATCCTGACAGTGTTATCGCCGTCGTTCGTAACCTCCAGGCCGTGGAAGAACCGAGATGAAGACCATTGCAATCGCCAATCAGAAAGGCGGCGTCGCGAAGACGACTACTGCCATCAACCTCGCGGCGAGCCTGGCTGAGGAGGGAAAATCTGTTCTGGTCGTCGACATGGACCCGCAAGGCAATGCGTCCACCGGTCTTGGAGTGGCCGTCGAACAGCGAAACCTGACTATTTACGATATGCTGCTGGGGGACGCAGACCCCAAAGCCGTGATCGTTGAGACTGAAACGAAGGGTGTCTCTGTCATTCCGGCCACGACCGAATTGTCGTCTTCGGACGTCCAGTTGTACAATGTGAACAAGCGGAGCTTTCTGCTGCGGGATGCCCTTGCCAGTCAGGCTGTGCAGGAGGCCGGCTATGACTACGCTCTGATCGACTGCCCGCCGTCGCTGAACCTTCTCACTGTCAACGCATTGGTCGCAGCGAACGCGGTCTTGATCCCGCTTCAGAGTGAGTTCTTCGCTCTGGAGGGCTTGTCCCAGTTGATGCTGACAATCCGTGAGATCCGGCAGACGGCCAACCCGCGCCTGCGCGTGGAAGGGGTCTTGCTGACCATGCATGACCAACGGAATAACCTCTCGCAGCAGGTAGAGCGTGACGCGCGCGACACCTTGGGTGCCCTGGTCTACGAGACTGTCATCCCTCGTAACGTGCGGTTGAGCGAAGCACCGTCGTTTGCTGTGCCGGCGTTGACCTATGATCCGACGTCGAAAGGGGCATTGGCCTACCGGTCATTCGCCAAAGAATTTCTGAAGAATAACAACGACCTGCATGAGGAGGCATGAGATGAGCGACCGCAAGCAGGAGCGCCGGGGACTGGGCCGCGGATTGTCCGCGTTGATGGCGGATATTGGCGTTGACGGCAGCTTCAACGAGGCGACACCCGCTGCAGAAGTAAGCCGCTCCGGCCTCGAAAGCATGGTGATCGAAAGTATTCAGGCCAACCCTGATCAGCCGCGTCGCAAGTTCGACGAACGTGCTTTGGGTGAACTGGCGGAATCCATTCGGACCAAGGGTATCGTCCAGCCGATCGTTGTCCGGCCCTCGGCCGGTACGCCCGGAATGTTCGAGATCGTCGCCGGTGAACGTCGCTGGCGCGCTGCCCAACTCGCGAAGCTGGAGCGTGTGCCGGTTCTGGTTCGGGAGTTCAACGATCTTGAGGTTCTCGAGGTTGCGATCATCGAGAACATTCAGCGTGAAGGGCTGAATGCTATCGAAGAAGCGGCGGGTTATCGGCAGCTGATTGACCGGTTCGGCCACACTCAAGAGAAGGTGGCCGAGGCCCTTGGGAAGAGCCGCAGCCACATTGCGAACCTGCTTCGTTTGTTGAACCTCCCGGCTGACGTCCAGAACATGGTCGTTGCAGGAACGCTGACGGCAGGGCATGCCCGCGCTCTGGTTACCGCAGAGGATCCGCTGAAACTGGCGTTGAAGGTCGCCGGCGAGGGGTTGTCTGTACGGGAGACGGAGGATCTGGCGCGCCGTATGTCGGTGGCGCCTCCGCGGCCTGCTGGCGCAAAGCGCAATGCGGAGAAAGATACTGACACACGGGCGCTTGAAGAAGATCTGTCAGCGAACCTTGGCATGGGGGTTGTCATTGACCACAAGCCGGGGGGCGAGGGGCAGGTGACGATCCGTTACAAGACGCTCGATCAGCTGGACCAGCTTTGCCAACTGCTGTCGCAGGTTCGCTGACGTTCAGAGAAGCTCGCGCAGAAGACTGTTGAGGATAGGTCGCCCGGCATCTGTCGCGGCGACCTTTCCATTGGCAATGCGCAAGAACCCAAGATCCGTCAATTGCCTCACGGCCTCAACGCGAAGCGGGGCTTCATTAAGGCGCTCGTAGCGGCTTAGATCGACCCCGTCTGACAAACGAAGCCCCATCATCAAGAGCTCGCCGGCTTGATCTGACGGGTGCAGAGCCGTTTCCTCGACCGCGGGCTTCTCTGCCTCGACGGATGCCAACCAGGCATGCGGAGACGATGCGGCAACCGTCGCTAGCCGTTGCCCATTTTCATTCACCCGTCCGTGCGCTCCCGGACCAATGCCGACGTAGTCACCATAGTTCCAGTAGACCAGATTATGCCGGGATTCGGCGCCTGGCTTCGCGTGATTGGACACTTCATAGGCGGGAAGGCCGGCCTTGATGCACAGCTCTTGCGTGATATCCCAAAGGTCGGCGCCGCGGTCCTCAGATGGCAAACCCGGGAGCTTTCCGATCTTGTAGCGGTCGCCGAACGCTGTCCCGTCCTCGATCGTCAACTGATAGAGCGACAGATGACTCACACCGAGTGTCAGCGCACGTGACAGTTCATCGCGCCATTGCTCCGCGGTTTGAAACTGACGGGCGTAAATCAAATCCAGACTGGTGCGTGCGAAGACCTCATTGGCAACGTCCCAAGCCCGCATGGCTTGGTCGACGTCATGCATTCTGCCCAACAGCCGCAACGCGTCGTCATCCAAGGCTTGAACGCCAAGGGATACACGGTTCACGCCAGCGTCCGAAAAGGCGCGGAACTTGCCGATCTCGACCGAGGTCGGATTGGCCTCAAGGGTGATCTCGATATCATTCGCGGGGGTCCAGACGTCGAAGGCGGTTTCAATCACCGCGTTGACGGTTTCTGGATCCATGAGAGAGGGTGTGCCGCCGCCAAAGAAGATCGACCGTAGCACACGCCCCGGCGTCCTTTCGGCCCAGCGGCGAATTTCCGACACATAAGCGGCGCGCCAGCGGTCATGGTCGATTTGTCGGGCGACGTGGCTGTTGAAATCGCAATAGGGGCACTTGGCTGCGCAAAATGGCCAGTGGACATACAGCGCAAACCCGGCATCTTGCCAATCCTCGACGCCCGAGTGTTTCACGTGAAACGCGCCTCGATCAGTGCTTTCAGGGCGCGGGCCCGATGAGACATCGCATTCTTCTCGTCGGCCGTCATTTCGGCAAAGGTCCGGTCCTCGCCCTCTGGCACGAACATCGGATCATAGCCATGCCCGAGGGCGCCACGAACCGGCCAAACCAAATCACCGGCGACCACACCTTCATAGACTTCATCGCGCCCGTCCGGCCAGGCCATGACCAGAGTGCAGCGAAACTGCGCTGTCCACGGGGCAGGGGTGTCGCCCAGTTCCGCGCGCGTCCGCTCCATTGCGCGCATGAAGTCACGCCCATCCGGGCCTTCCGCCCAATCGGCCGTCCACACACCGGGCATGCCACCCAGAGCATCGACGCAAAGGCCCGAGTCATCCGCCAAAGCCGGCAGCCCCGTCGCCTTTGCGGCGGCATGGGCTTTGATACGCGCGTTTCCGACAAAGGTACTTTCGGTTTCCTCGGGCTCGGCGAGGCCGCGCTCCTTCGCCGAAACCACCGTCACCCCATAGGGTGACAGCAGTTGGCGCATCTCTTCGACCTTGCCGGCGTTATGCGTGGCGAAGAGCAGGGTGTCGGGAAAACCGCTCACAGCACAGCCCGTTGAGCCGCGACCAGCTCAGCCACGCCTTTTTCGGCGAGGGCCAGCATCTGGTCCATCTCGGCGCGGCGGAATACCGTTCCCTCGGCCGACATCTGCACTTCGACCATGCGACCGTCGTCCAGCATGATGAAATTGCCGTCGACACCCGCCGCGCTGTCTTCGTCGTAATCGAGGTCCAGAACAGGCTGACCGGCGTAGATCCCGCAGGACACCGCCGCGACGTCACCGATGATCGGGTTCGAGACGATGGCACCCGTCTTCATCAGCGTCTTGATCGCCAGACGCAGCGCAACCCAGCCACCGGTGATCGAGGCACAGCGCGTGCCGCCGTCGGCTTGGATGACGTCGCAATCGACGGTGATCTGACGCTCGCCCAGGGCCGAACGATCGATCCCGGCACGCAAAGAACGACCGATAAGTCGTTGAATCTCAACGGTTCTTCCGCCTTGCTTGCCCATGGCAGCTTCCCGGCGGTTCCGCGTGTTCGTCGCGCGGGGCAACATGCCGTATTCGGCGGTGACCCAGCCAAGGCCGGTATTCTTCAGGAAGGACGGCGTGCGCTCTTCGATCGAGGCGGTGCACAGCACATGGGTGTTGCCCACCTTGATCAGGCACGAGCCCTCGGCATGCCGCATCACGCCGGTTTCGATTGAAACCGCCCGCATTTCATCTAATTTTCTACCCGAGGGGCGCATGTCCGGTTCCTTTCGTTTCTGGCCTTCCAGATACATGCCGGGCGCAGGCCCATGCAACCGGATTGACGCGCAAGGCCGCGACCCCACGACAGATGAGCGCTGACAACAAAGCCTTCCACGACATGAACGACCGCGCGCGGGAAGTTTTCCGCCGCGTCGTTGACAGCTACCTGCAGACCGGCACGCCGGTGGGCTCTCGCACGCTGACCCGCGACTTCTCCGAGCGGCTGTCTCCGGCGACGATCCGCAACGTGATGCAGGACCTCGAATACATGGGCTTGCTGGAAAGCCCGCATGTCTCGGCCGGGCGGGTTCCGACGCAGCAGGGGCTCCGGCTGTTCGTCGATGCCCTGCTGGAGGTCGATCCCGTCACCGCCGCCGACCGTGAGCGGCTGGAGGCGACGCGCCAGTCGAACGAACGCGATGTCTCGTCGCTGCTTGACCGGGTCGGCAACGCGCTGTCCGGCATAACCCGGGGGGCCTCGCTGGTGCTGTCACCGAAGCACGAGGCGCCGATCAAGCACATTGAGTTCGTGCCGATCTCGGCCGACCGTGCGCTGGTGGTCCTGGTCTTCGGCGACGGCCATGTCGAGAACCGCGTCTTCACCCCGCCGCCCGGCCTGATGCCCGGCGCGATCCGCGAGGCGGTGAACTTCATCAACGCCCTCGCCAATGGCCTGACGCTGAGCGAGCTGCGCACCCGCATGCGCACAGAGATCACCGCCCGCCGGCAGGAGATCGACGTGCTGGCCACCGACCTCATCGAACGCGGTATGGCGCTGTGGGAGAACGAGGGCGAGCGGCACGAGCGGCTGATCGTCCGGGGCCGGGCGAACCTGCTGGAGCAGACCGATTCGGAAAGCCTTCAGAAGATCCGCGAGCTGTTCGATGACCTGGAGCGCAAACGCGACATCGCCGAAGTGCTGGAACACACGGAGCGCGGCGATGGTGTGCGCATTTTCATCGGCGCAGAAAACAAACTCTTTTCACTGACGGGTTCCACTCTGGTGGTTTCTCCATATATGAACGCCGACAGCAAGATCGTCGGTGCGGTCGGGGTCATTGGCCCGACCCGGCTCAACTACGGCCGCATCGTTCCGATCGTGGATTATACCGCCCAGCTGGTTGGCCGCATGTTGACCGAGCTGGGTTCCGAGTGAGACGAGGAATCGATGTCTGAATCGCAGAACAACCCGGCCGAAGAGCCCATCGACACGCCCGAGGCCGAAACCGATCCGGTGGTTGCCCTGGCCGCGGCCCGCTCCGCCTTCGAGGCCGAGCGCAGCGAAATGCGCGACCGCCTGATGCGCTCGCTGGCGGATCTGGAGAACCTGCGCAAACGGTCGGAAAAGGACCGCCGCGAGGCCGCGATCTATGGTGGCCAGAAGCTGGCGCGCGACATGCTCTCGGTCTTCGACAACCTGAACCGCGCGCTGTCCCTGATGGACGACAGCCTGCGTGAGCAGCAGAAGGGCCTCGCCGAAGGTCTGGACCTGACCCTGCGTGATCTGGGCAACATCTTCCAGCGCCACGGCATCGAGCGCGTCGCGCCCGCGGTCGGCGAACAATTCGACCCGCATTTCCATGAGGCGATGTTCGAGGCCCCGGTGCCGGGCACCAAGGCTGGCCAGATCATTCAGGTCGTGTCCGAAGGCTTCCGCCTGCACGAGCACCTGCTGCGCCCGGCGCAGGTCGGCGTCTCGTCGACCCCGGGCTAAGCCCGCGTTACAGGTACGACAAAGGCCGCCCCGTCGAAGGGCGGCCTTTTTTTGGCGCAGGCGTAGGGTGGGGTTTCACCCCACCTTTACGTGTCGCCCAGCATCTCGCGCAGCTCATACAGCAGCCCCAGCGCCTCTCGCGGCGTCAGGGCGTCGGGATGGACATCGCGCAACTTTGCCTCGACCGCCGAGGTCTTGGGCGCCTCCGCCTTGCGTACCGGGGCAGGGGCCGCGGCGAACAGCGGCAGGTCGTCGATCAGAACCTTCGCCCCGCCTTGACGCGTATCGCCCTTCTCCAGCATCTCCAGAACCTCGCGGGCCCGGGCGATCACCGCATCCGGCAGGCCGGCTAGCCGCGCCACCTGAACCCCGTAGGACCGATCCGCCGCGCCCTTGATCACCTCGTGCAGGAAGACCACCTCGCCTTCCCATTCGCGCACGGCGACGGTGGCGTTCTCCACGCCCTCCAGCCGCTCGGCCATCGCCACCATCTCGTGGTAATGCGTGGCAAACAGCGCGCGGCATTTGTTGACCTCGTGCAGATGCTCCAGCACCGCCCAGGCAATCGACAGACCGTCATAGGTCGCCGTCCCGCGCCCGATTTCGTCGAGGATCACGAAGGCGCGCGAACCCGCCTGATTCACGATCGCCGCCGTCTCGACCATCTCGACCATGAAGGTCGATCGCCCCCGCGCCAGATCGTCCGAGGCGCCGACGCGGCTGAACACCTGCTCGACCAGCCCGATCCGGGCCGAGCGCGCGGGCACATAGCCGCCCGCCTGCGCCAGAATAGCGATCAGCGCATTCTGCCGCAGGAAGGTCGATTTACCGGCCATGTTCGGCCCGGTGACCAGCCAGACCGCCGCGCCCTTCTCGGCGGGTTCCAGATCCAGATCGTTGGCGACGAAAGGCTGCCCGGCGCGCGCTAGAGCTGCCTCGACCACCGGATGCCGTCCGGCCTCGACCTCGAACACACGGCTGGCGTCGACCACCGGACGCGCCCAATCGCGAGTGCGCGCCAGCTCGGCAAAGGCGGCCGTCACATCGACCTCGGCCAGGGCCCGCGCTGCACCGTGCACCGCCCCTGCGGCGTCAAGAACGGCAGCGCGCAGCTCCTCGAAGATCCGCTTCTCGATCTCCAGCGCACGGGCGCCGGCATTGAGGATCTTCGTCTCCATCTCGGACAGGGGCACCGTGGTGAACCGCACCTGATTGGCCGTGGTCTGCCGATGCTTGAACACCTCGTTCAGCGGGGCAGACAACATCTTCTCGGCATGGGTCGCCGTGGTCTCAATGAAATAGCCAAGCACATTATTATGCTTTATTTTCAATGAACTAATACCAGTTTGCTCGATATACTCCGCTTGCATGCGGGCAATCACGCCCCGGCCTTCATCGCGCAGCTCGCGCGCCGCATCCAGATCGGCATCCACGCCCGCGGCGATGAAACCGCCATCCCGGGCCAGCAACGGCGGCTCCGCCACCAGCGAGCCTTCCAGCATCCCCGCCAACGCGTCATGCCCGACCAGCGCCCGCCGCGCCGAGGCCAGCACTTCGGGCACATCGTCCTGCAACAGCCCAGCCAACACACCCGCCTGCGCCAGACCCCCGCGCAGCATCGCCAGATCGCGCGGACCGCCCCGGTCCAAGGCCAGCCGCGAGAGCGCCCGGTCGATGTCCGGCACCGCCTTCAGGCAGGCGCGCAGGTCCCCGCGCAGCAGGTCATCGCCCACCAGCAGCTCTACCGCCGCCAGACGCTCGCGGATCACCCCCAGATCGCAGGAGGGCGAGGAAATCCGCCGCTCCAGCAGACGCGCACCGCCCGCCGTCACCGTCGTATCAATCGCCCCCAGCAGCGACCCCTCGCGCCCGCCGGACAAAGCCGCGGTCAGCTCAAGGTTCCGCCGTGTCGGCCCGTCGATCTGCATCGCCGCGCCGGCGCTCTCGCGCACCGGGGGGCGAAGCAGGGGCATCCGGCCCTTCTGCGTCAGGTCGAGGTAATCCACCAAGGCGCCAAGCGCGGAGGTCTCCTCGCGCGAGAACGTCCCGAAGCCATCGAGCGTCTGCACCCCGAACAGCGCACAAAGCCGTTTCACCCCGGCGGCGCTGTCAAAGGACGCGCGGCCGCGCTCGGCCAAAGCCAGCACCATCTCATCCGCCATCTCGCGCAGATCGGCGGCGCTTTCTTCGGCCACCACCATCTCGCGCGCGCCCAGTCGCGCCAGTTCCGGCGCCAGCCGCACGCGGGGGCAGGGCATCACCCGCAGCTCGCCCGTCGAGATATCCGCCCAAGCCAGCGCGCTGTCCCCGCGGATATCCGCCCAGGCGGCGAGGTAATTGTGCCGCCGGGGCTCCAGCAGCGCGTCCTCGGTCAGCGTGCCGGGCGTCACCAGCCGCACCACGTCGCGCTTCACCACCGATTTCGAGCCGCGCTTCTTCGCCTCGGCCGGGTCCTCCATCTGCTCGGCGATGGCCACGCGGAAGCCCTTGCGGATCAGCGTCAGCAAATACCCCTCGGCGGCATGAACCGGCACGCCGCACATGGCGATATCCTCGCCCAGATGCTGGCCGCGTTTCGTCAGGGCGATGTCCAAGGCGGCGGCGGCAGCGACCGCGTCGTCGAAGAACATCTCGTAGAAATCGCCCATCCGGTAGAACAGCAGCGCATCCGCGTGCTGGGCCTTGATCTCGAGGTATTGGGCCATCATCGGCGTTACGCCGGCTTGCGCGTTGCTCACGTCCATCTCCGCATCGTCGGCGCGACCCTACAAAACGGGCCCAGCGGCGAAAAGGGCCGATTCCGGCCTGCCGCGCCCGTTGTTCCACGCCGGTTGCCGCGCTATGGAAAAAGCAATCGGAGGAACGCCATGACCCGCAAATCCCGCATCACGCCCGACGAGGCGCTTCGTTACCATTTCGAGCCCACGCCCGGGAAATTCGAGATCACGGCGTCGAAGCCGATGGCCACCCAGCGCGACCTGTCGCTGGCCTATTCGCCCGGCGTCGCTGTCCCGGTCGAGGAGATCGCCCGCGATCCGGGGCTGGCCTATGACTATACCACCAAGGGCAACATGGTCGCCGTGGTGTCGAACGGCACGGCGATCCTCGGCCTCGGGAATCTGGGTGCGCTGGCGTCGAAGCCGGTGATGGAAGGCAAGGCGGTGCTGTTCAAGCGCTTCGCCGACGTCAACGCCATCGACATCGAACTGGCGACCGAGGATGCGGACGAGATCATCAAGGCCGTGCAGCTGATGTCGCCGACCTTCGGCGGCATCAACCTCGAGGATATCAAGGCGCCCGAGTGTTTTATCATCGAGAGCCGCCTCAAGGAGCTCTGCGATATCCCGGTGTTCCACGACGACCAGCATGGCACGGCGGTGATCTGTGCGGCGGGTCTGATCAATGCCTTGGAGATCTCGGGCAAGAAGATCGAGGATGTGAAGATCGTCCTCAACGGTGCCGGCGCGGCGGGGATCGCCTGTCTGGAGCTGCTGAAGTCGATGGGCGCGCGCCATGAGAATTGCCTCATGTGCGACACCAAGGGTGTGATCTATCAGGGCCGCACCGAGGGCATGAACCAGTGGAAATCGGCGCATGCCGTCGCCACCTCGGCCCGGACGCTGGAAGAGGCCATGGTCAATGCCGATGTGTTCCTCGGCGTCTCGGCCAAGGGCGCGGTGACGACCGAGATGGTGCAAACCATGGCCGACAACCCGGTCATCTTCGCCATGGCCAACCCGGACCCGGAAATCACCCCCGAAGAAGCGCATTCCGTCCGTCCCGATGCCATCGTGGCGACGGGCCGGTCGGATTACCCGAACCAGGTCAACAACGTGCTGGGCTTCCCCTATCTGTTCCGCGGCGCGCTGGATATCCATGCCCGCGCGATCAACGATGAGATGAAGATCGCCTGCGCCAACGCCTTGGCCGAACTGGCGCGCGAAGACGTGCCGGACGAAGTGGCGATGGCTTACGGTCGCAAGCTGTCCTTCGGTCGCGATTACATCATCCCGACGCCCTTCGATCCCCGCCTGATCTACACGATCCCGCCGGCGGTGGCGAAGGCGGGCATGGATACCGGCGTCGCGCGTCGGCCGATCATCGACATGGAGGGCTACAAGCATAACCTCCAGCAGCGGATGGACCCGACGGCCTCGATCCAGCAGAGCCTCTTTGCCCGCGCTCGCCAGTCGCAAAGCCGCATGATCTTCGCCGAGGGCGATGACGAGCGCGTGCTGCGCGCCGCCGTGGCCTATCAGCGCGCCGGTCTCGGCAAATCGCTGGTGGTGGGCGAGGAAGCCGATGTGAAGCGCCGTCTAGAAGCCGCCGGTCTGGCCGATGCGGTGCGCGAACTCAGCATCGTCAACGCCGCCAATACCCGCCATCTGGAGGCCTACAAGGCCTTCCTCTACCAGCGCCTGCAACGGAAGGGCTTCGACCAGCGCGACGTGCACCGCATGGTCAGCCGCGACCGGCATATCTTCTCGGCGCTGATGTTGCAGCACGGCCATGGCGACGGTCTGGTCACCGGGGCCACGCGGAAATCCGCGCTGGTCATGGACATGATCAACCACGTCTTCGACGCCCGCGCGCAGGACGGCGCGGTCGGGGTCTCGGCCCTGCTGCACAAGGGCAAGATCGTGCTGATCGCCGATACGCTCGTGCATGAATGGCCCGAGGAAGAGGATCTCGCCGATATCGCCATCCGCGCTGCCGGCGTCGCCCGCACGTTGGGGCTGGAGCCGCGTGTGGCCTTCGTTAGCTTCTCGACCTTCGGCTATCCGATCTCGGAGCGGGCGCAGAAGATGCACCTCGCGCCCGATGTGCTGGAGGCCCGCGGCGTCGATTTCGAGTATGAGGGCGAGATGACCGTGGACGTGGCGCTCAATCCGCGCGCGGCCGAGGCCTATCCGTTCTCGCGCCTGTCGAAACCCGCGAATATCCTCGTGGTGCCCGCGCGGCATTCGGCCTCGATCTCGGTCAAGCTGATGCAGGAGATGGCTGGCGCGACGGTGATCGGCCCGATCCTCACGGGCGTGCCGAAGCCGATCCAGATCCTCTCCACCGGCGCCACCGTCAACGACATCATGAACATGGCGGTGATGGCAGCTTGTCGGGTTGGGATCGCCGGGAAATGACGGTCTTCTGCCTTGGGTCGATCAATATCGACCATGTCTATCGGCTGCCTGAGCTGCCGAAGGCGGGCGAGACCCTGACCGCCCAGAGCCACGTTGCGGGCCTGGGCGGCAAGGGCGTGAACCAGAGCGTCGCCGCAACGCGGGCTGGGGCCGAGGTCGTGCATATCGGCGCCGTGGGGCGGGGTGACGCGTGGATAGAGGGGCAGCTGACAGATCACGGCATCGCGCTCGACCATATCGCGCGGGTCGAGGGCGGGACGGGCCATGCCATCGTTGCTGTCGATGATGCGGGCGAGAATCAGATCATCATCTTCTCGGGCGCGAATCTGAAGCAGGACACGGCGGCAATCGAGGCCGCTTTGGCCGCGGGCGGGCCCGGCGATACGTTGCTTCTGCAAAACGAGACCTCGCATCAGGTCGAAGCCGCCCAGATTGCCCGCGACCGGGGGATGCAGGTCTTCTACTCCGCCGCCCCCTTCGCGCTTGAACCCCTGCGCGCGATCCTGCCGCATGTGACCCATCTGTTGGTCAACGCCGGCGAGGCCGAGGCGCTGGTGGCTGCGACCGGCATCGCGCTGGCCGATCAGCCGGTCGAGGCGGTGATCGTCACCCGTGGATCGCAGGGCGCCGAGTGGATTTCCGCAAGCGCAGAGCCGCTTTTCACCCCCGCCTTCAAGGTCACGCCCGTCGACACCACCGGCGCGGGCGATTGCTTCGCGGGTTCTCTGGCTGCGGCCTTGGACCGGGGTGAGGCTCCGGAACAGGCGCTGCGCTATGCCGCCGGCGCCGCCGCGATTCAGGTGACACGGCCCGGTGCCGCCCCCGCGATGCCCAGCCGGGCCGAGGTCGAGGCGCTGTTGGCCAGCTGAGCCGCTGAGGGGGGTCCGCAAGGAATCGCCCTCGCGCTGCCTCATTCTTGCCGCGGTTAAGGGTTCTTTCAGGAATTGGCAGCACTCTGGGCCAATCAGAAGGGACCAGCGCATGAACACGCAGACCAAGACCTCCATGTCGATCGCCGCTACGCAACCGCGTGGTGGATCGCTTCCCGCCGGGGCAGGCATTGTCCTCGCCATGATGCTGGGTGGGGCGTTCTGGCTGGGTATCTACGCCCTGGTCAGCTGAGGCTCCGATCCGGTCCCCCAAGACACCGGATCCACAATCTCCCCCGAACGCAAACGGGCCGCGATTGCCGCGGCCCGTTTCGCTTTGTCGAACAGGAAAAGGGGGGAAGGATTACTCCTTCCCGGCCACCCGAGCATTCCGCGTGGCGATCAGCTTCAGACGCAGGGCGTTCAGGCGGATGAAACCGGCCGCGTCCTTCTGATCGTAAGCGCCCGCGTCCTCTTCGAAGGTGACGTGCTTCTCCGAATACAGCGAGTGATCCGACCAACGCGCCACGGTACGCGCCACGCCCTTGTAAAGCTTCAGCTTCACGGTGCCGGTGACATGCTCTTGGGTCTTGTCGATCAGGGCCTGCAGGGCCTCACGCTCGGGCGAGAACCAGAAGCCGTTGTAGATCAGCTCGGCATAGCGCGGCATGATCGAGTCCTTCAGGTGACCCGAGCCACTGTCCAGCGTGATCTGCTCGATGCCACGGTGGGCTTCCAGCAGGATCGTGCCGCCGGGGGTCTCGTAGACGCCGCGCGACTTCATGCCAACGAAACGGTTCTCGACGAAGTCCAGCATGCCGATGCCGTGCTTCGCGCCGTATTCGTTCAGCGCGGTGAGGATCGTGGCGGGCGACATCGCCTCACCGTTGATCGCCACGGCATCGCCCTTCTCGAAGGTCACTTCGATGAACTCGGGCGTATCCGGCGCGTCTTCGACGGCGACGATGCGCTGGGCGACGTAATCCGGCGCCTCGACACCCGGATCCTCCAGCACGGTGCCCTCGGACGAGGTGTGCAGCAGGTTCGCATCGACCGAGAACGGCGCTTCGCCGCGCTTGTTCTTGGCGATCGGGATCTGGTTCTGCTCGGCGAATTCCAGAAGCTTGGTGCGCGAGGTCAGATCCCACTCACGCCACGGCGCGATCACGCGGATCGACGGATCCAGCGCCAGGGCGGACAGCTCGAAGCGGACCTGATCGTTGCCCTTGCCGGTCGCGCCATGGGCGACGGCATCGGCGCCGTGCTTGTGGGCGATCTCGACGAGGTGCTTGGAGATCAGCGGGCGCGCGATCGAGGTGCCCAGCAGGTACAGACCCTCATAGAGCGCGTTGGCGCGGAACATCGGGAAGACGAAGTCCTTCACGAATTCCTCGCGCACGTCGAGGATGTGAATGTTTTCTTCCTTGATGCCCAGCAGCAGGGCCTTCTGTCGCGCCGGCTCCAGCTCTTCGCCCTGGCCGAGGTCGGCGGTGTAGGTGATCACCTCGCAACCGTATTCGGTTTGCAGCCATTTCAGGATGATCGAGGTATCGAGCCCGCCGGAATAGGCCAGCACGACTTTCTTGGGCGCGGACATAGAGCAACTCCCGTGATTGGAACGCGATGGGACTATCCCCTTTGCCCCTGCTGCGCAACACCCGGCGATGATTGACACCCCCTGTCCGGGCAGGAAGATTGGCCGCACTTGCAAGGGAGGAGCAACATCATGGCCGACGGTCGCCCGGAACTGCTGCGCGGGGTGGTTCATCCCTGGCATCACGACATCTTCGGCCACATGAACGTGCGCCATTACGCGCCGTTCTTCGACGATGCCTCGTTCTTCCTCTACACCGCCTTGGGCATCCCGATCTCATGGATGCTGGAAGAGCACGGCGTGCATATCGTCTCCGCAAAGGCCGAGACGAATTTCATCAAAGAGCTGGTGGCGGGCGACGGTTTCGTCATCGACGGCGCGGCGCGGCGGCTGGGGGGCAAGTCGATGACCTTCCACCTGCGCATGATCCATGCCGAGACCGGCGTGCTGCATGCGACCTATGACCTGACCGAGGTCTTCTTCGACCCCAAGACCCGCAAATCCGCCACCATGCCGGAGGCCGTGCGCGAACGCCTGACCCCGCATCTGATCGCCGACTAGGCGTCAGTACAGGCGGGTCAGCCGGTCGTTGTCATGCACGGCTTGAATTTCCTCGAGCGTCTGCTCGGTGGCGACATGGGATTTCACCCATTGCGCGAGGGTCGGCACGCCCTCGGTATCCGGCCATTCCGCGGGCTTCCACAACCGCGACCGGACCGAGGATTTCGAGCAATGCATGAAGACCTGCTCGACCGTGACCACCAGCACCAGTTCGGGCAGCTTGCCGTTCACCGCGAAGGGCGCGCGCAGGGCTTCGTCGCGGGCGATCCGCCCGGTGCCGGCGATGCGCAGGGTTTCGTTATTGCCGGGGATGAGAAAGATCAGCCCCAGCGCCGGGTTGGTGAGCAGGTTCTCGAAGGTGTCCAGCCGATGATTGCCCAACCGGTCGGGGATCAGCAGCGTCTGGGGGTCGTGCACGGTGATGAAACCCGGCGCATCGCCCTTAGGTGAGAGATCGTGCCGCCCATCCGCACCGTGGCTTGAGATGACCACATAGGGCGACCGCGCGATGAAGGCCGCGGCGACCTCGTTCACCCGGCCCAGATCCTTTTTCGAGGCATTCCCCGTCCAGCGCGGCAGGATCGCACGCAGTTTTTCGGGGCTGTCGACGGGATCGGCAATGGTGATGGCCATGGGACCTCCGGGGCTGGGCGGCTGCGGGATTGTCTGGCGGATGTTCTGCAAGGCTAGCACGGAAAGGCCCGGTTCGGGACGCAAAAGGGCCGGAGCATGGCTCCGGCCCTTCGATTTCCTGCAGTGGATGCGCGGGTCAGAGAACGTAACGGCTCAGATCCGCAGACTTGGCCAGCGCACCGATATTCGCGTCGACATAGGCCGCATCGACCACGACCTGCTCTCCGCCCTTGTCGGGTGCGACGAAGCTCAGCTCCTCGAACACCCGCTCCATCACCGTATAGAGCCTGCGTGCGCCGATATTCTCGACGCTCTCATTCACCTCGGCGGCGATCTTCGCCAAGGCACGGATGCCGTCCTCGGTGAAGCTGACACCGACTTCCTCGGTCTGCATCAGCGCGGCGTATTGGCGGGTCAGGGCGTTGTCCGTCTCGGTCAGGATGCGGACGAAATCGTCCTCCGACAGCGCACTCAGCTCGACGCGGATCGGCAGACGGCCCTGCAATTCCGGCAGCAAGTCCGAGGGCTTCGCCACATGGAACGCGCCCGAGGCGATGAACAGGATGTGGTCCGTCTTCACCGGCCCGTGCTTCGTCGAGACCGTCGTGCCCTCGATCAACGGCAGCAAGTCGCGCTGCACGCCCTCGCGGCTGACATCGGCGCCACGGGTTTCAGCGCGAGCGCAGACCTTGTCGATCTCGTCGAGGAAAACGATGCCGTTCTGCTCCACTGCTTCCAAAGCGGCGGCCTTCACGGCCTCCTCATCGAGCAGCTTGTCGGCTTCCTCGCCCAGCAGGATCTCGTGGCTCTCGGCCACCGTCATGCGCTTCTTCGTCGTGCGACCGCCGAAGGCCTTGCCGAACAGGTCGCCCAGATTCATCCCTTGCGCCTGCATGCCCGGCATCTCGAACATCGGCATCGAGGGGGCGGCTTCCGCGATCTCCAGCTCGATCACCGTGTCGTCCAGCTCGCCGGCGCGGAGTTTCTTGCGGAACAGATCTCGCGTGCCCGAGCGCGCATCGGTGCCGGCAATCGCGTCGAGCACCCGCTCCTCGGCATTCTGCTGCGCGCGGGCGGACACCTCGGCGCGCATGTGCTCGCGCGTCATGATCATCGCGGCATCGACCAGATCGCGGATGATCTGTTCCACGTCGCGGCCGACATAGCCGACCTCGGTGAATTTCGTCGCCTCGACCTTCAGGAAGGGCGCCTTCGCCAGCTTCGCCAGACGGCGCGAGATCTCGGTCTTGCCGACGCCGGTCGGCCCGATCATCAGGATGTTCTTCGGATAGACCTCGTCACGCAGATCGGCCGACAGCTGCTTGCGCCGCCAGCGATTGCGCAGGGCAACGGCGACGGCGCGCTTGGCGTCGGCCTGGCCGATGATGAAACGGTCCAGCTCGGAGACGATTTCGCGGGGGGTCAGGTCGGTCATTTGCGGATCGTCTCCACGGTCAGGTTGCCATTGGTGTAGACGCAGATCGAGGCGGCGATCGCCATCGCCTTGCGCGCGACCTGCTCGGCCGGAAGGTCGGTCTCCATGAGGCCCCGCGCGGCGGCGGCGGCGAAATTCCCGCCCGAGCCGATGGCGGCGATGTCATGTTCCGGCTCCAGCACGTCGCCGGCGCCGGTCAGCACGAAGAGCTCATCGCCATCGGTGACGATCAGCATGGCCTCAAGGTTCCGCAGGTATTTGTCCATGCGCCAGTCCTTCGCCAGCTCGACGCAGGCGCGGGCCAGTTGACCGGGCGCGGCCTCCAGCTTTTTCTCCAGCCGTTCCAGTAGGGTGAAGGCATCGGCGGTGGAGCCGGCGAAACCGACGACGATCTCGCGCCCGGCGGGACCGACGCGACGCACCTTGCGCGCCGTGCCCTTGATGACGGTCTGCCCAAGGCTCACCTGCCCGTCGCCCGCCACGACCACTTCGCCACCGCGCCGCACGGCGAGGATCGTCGTGCCGTGCCAGCCAGGGAACTTGTCGTCTGCCATGTGAAACACCTTTCGTTGTCGGACCCTATATGGCTTCGGGGTCGGGGTCTCGCAAGGCGGGGGGCTCTGGCGGCGGCGCTGGGGCGCGGATAGTCTGCCCGGATGAGACAGGTCCACGCCCCGATCCCGCTGCCCGATCCCGACGCTACCGACGCGCTCGCCCGCCGTTTCGCGCCCCTTCTGGGGCCGGGGGACGTGCTGCTGCTCGAAGGGCAGATCGGCGCCGGCAAGACGCATTTCGCCCGCGCGCTGATCCGGGCGCTGGGCGTGACCGAGGACGTGCCCTCGCCGACCTTCACCTTGGTGCAGACCTATGAGGCGGATTTCGAGATCTGGCATGCCGATCTCTACCGGCTGTCGCATCCCGATGAAGCCATCGAACTGGGGCTGGCCGAGGCCTTCGAGACCGCGCTCTGTCTTGTGGAATGGCCCGAGAAACTGGGCGAGGATCGGCCGAAGCAGGCTCTAACCTTGCGGTTTTCGTTGATTGGCGAGGGGCGTGAGGTGGTGTGTCTGTCCGAGAATAACGAGTGGGAGACGCGTCTTGCCGGTCTTTGAACCCCTCACCGGCCCGCGCCTGTTCGGCGTGGCGCCCGGTGCCGATTTCCCGCTGGAACTGGCCAAAGGCCTGCGCGCCCGTTTCGCTGGCCTGCCGCCCGAGGCACTGGCCCGGGCCGAGATTCTGGTCAACACCGGGCGGATGCAGACTCGGCTGATCGAAGCGCTCCGATCTCAAGGTCCGGGCTTTCTGCCCCGCATCCGGCTGATCACCGACATCGCAGGGCCCAGCGACGAGGCGCCCTTGCGGACCCGGTTGGAGCTGTCCCAGCTGATCCGCCAGTTGCTGCAGGCGGAGCCGGACCTCGGGCCGACCTCGGCCGCGTTTTCGCTGGCCGAGAGCCTGTTCAAGCTGCTCGATGAGATGCAGGGCGAGGGTGTCACGCTGGAGATGCTGGACCGTCTCGACGTGTCGCAACACTCGCTGCATTGGGACCGCTCGCTGCGCTTCATCCGGCTGATCGCCCGCTTCCTCGGCCCCGCCGATGGCGGGCAGGCCCGCCTTCGCGCCGCCGCCGAACGGTTGGCCGCTGATTGGGCCGTGACGCCGCCGACCCATCCGCTTATCGTCGCCGGTTCCACCGGTTCGCGCGGGCCGACGGCGCTGTTGATGAAGGCCGTGGCGCATCTGCCGCAGGGCGCTCTGGTGCTGCCGGGCTTCGATTTCGACCTTCCCGCGCCGGTCTGGCGAAGCCTCGACGATCCCCTGCATTCCGAGGATCACCCGCAATACCGCTATCGCCACCTGACCGACCTGATGGGCGTCTCGCCCTCTGTGGTCCAGTCGTGGAGCGAAACACCACCGCCCGACGCCGCGCGCAACCGGCTGGTTTCCTTGGCTCTTCGTCCCGCGCCTGTCACCGACCAATGGCTCCGCGACGGGCCTGCGCTGGGCGATCTGGCGCCGGCGACCGACCCGCTCACGCTGATCGAGGCCTCCAGCCCGCGGACCGAGGCGATGGCGATCGCCCTCTGCCTGCGCGATGCGGCCGTGCGAGGCGAAAGCGCCGCGCTGATCACCCCCGACCGGACCTTGGCCCGCCGCGTGACGGCGACGCTCGACCGTTGGCATTTGCGCCCCGATGACAGCGCCGGCCGCCCGCTGGGCCTCTCCGCGCCCGGCCGTTTCCTGCGGCAAGCGGCCGAATTGCTGACCGGCCCCGTCACCGCCGAGGCGTTGATCGCGCTGCTGAAACACCCGATCACCCATTCCGCCACCGAGCGCGGCCCCCATCTGCAACACCTGCGCGAGCTGGAACTCTACCTGCGCCGCAACGCCGTGCCCTTCCCGGACCGCAAGGCGCTCGACGGCTTCGCGGCCAAGGAGCAATGGCGTCGCCTCTGGGCGGATTGGCTGTCCTCGGCGCTGGAGCAGGTGCCGGGCGATGCCGATCTGCCGCTGCAGGACTGGGTCCCGCTGATGGAAAACTTCGCCACCGCGCTCGCCAATGGCGCCGGCGGGGAGGATGCGGGTGAGCTTTGGCGCGAGGAAGCGGGCCGCGCCGCCCGGGCGCTGTTCGACGATCTGGCGCTGCACGCCGAACACGGCGGGACTCTTGCGGGAAGTGAGTTTTCTGCTTTGTTAGAGACGCTTTTTGCGGGGAAGCAGGTGCGCGAGATTGCCGAATCCGATCCCCGTGTGATGATCTGGGGCACGCTGGAGGCCCGCGCGCAGGGGGCGGATCTGGTCATCCTCGGCGGTCTGACCGAAGGCACTTGGCCCACCGCACCGAAGCCCGATCCTTGGTTCAATCGCAAGATGCGGCTCGATGCGGGGCTCTTGCTGCCGGAACGTCAGGTCGGCCTCTCGGCGCATGACTTCCAGCAGGCGATCGGGGCGAAACGGGTGGTCCTGTCCCGCGCCCGACGTGATGCCGAGGCCGAGACCGTGCCCTCGCGCTGGCTGAATCGCCTGACGAACTTGATCGCCGGCCTGAAGGACCAAGGCGGCGAGGCGGCGCTGAAGGGCATGCGCGCGCGGGGCGACCATTGGCTGACCCTCGCCGCGACGCTAGAGGCCGATCTGCGCGCGGTCCCCGAGACCTCGTCCCGCCGCAACCCGCGCCCCGCGCCCGCGCCGCCCGCCGATGCGCGGGTTGATGAGCTGCCGGTCACCCGGATCGAGAAGCTTATCCGCGACCCCTACCACATCTATGCGGAGCGCATCCTGAAGCTGCGCCCGCTCGACCCGCTGGCGCCGGAGGCGGATGCCCGCCTGCGCGGCACCGTACTGCACCGCGTGCCAGAGGATTACGTCCGCGACCATCCCCCCGGCACTGCGCCCGACCTGCCCGATTTCTTCGCCATCGCCGAACGCGTGCTGGCCGAGGCCTGCCCCTGGGAGGCGACGCGCCAGCACTGGCGCGCGCGGCTCGACCGGGTGGCGCAGGAGTTCGTCGCCTGGAACTCGGGGCTGGAGGGCGAGCCGGTCCTGCGCGAGGAGAAGGGCGGTCTGACCCTGTCCGACCCACCGTTCCGCCTGACCGGCCAGCCCGACCGGATCGACCGGCTGCCCGACGGACGGCTTCAGATCTACGATTACAAGACGGGTTCATTGCCCTCGCCGAAACAGATCGAGCATTTCAATATCCAGTTGATTTTGCTGGCAATGATGGCGCGTGAGAATGCTTTCGGGATCGGTGCCGGAGAGGTCGCGCTGGCGGAATATATCGGCCTCGGGTCCAAGTTCGCGCGGCGGGAAAGCCCCACGGCGCCCGATGTGCTGGACAATCACCGCGAGCGGCTGCTGACGCTCATCGACACCTATCGCGACCCGGATCAGGGCTTCACTGCCATGCGCGCCGTCGATGTCGAAGGGCGCGCGGGTGATTACGACGCGCTGTCGCGGCGCGGCGAATGGGAGGTCACCGACGCCCCCGAGACGATCAAGGTGGGGGATCACCATGGATGACGCGACGCTGAACCAGATCCGCGCGGCCGAGCCGCAGGCCTCGACCTGGCTGTCGGCCAATGCGGGCTCGGGCAAGACCAAGGTGCTGATCGACCGGGTGGCGCGGCTGTTGCTCAACGAGACGCCGCCCTCCAAGATCTTGTGCCTGACCTATACCAAGGCTGCGGCCAGCGAGATGCAGAACCGGCTGTTCAAGCGCCTCGGCGAATGGGCGATGCTGGACGACGCGGCGCTGTTGAAGCAGCTGGCCGAGATGGGCGAGGCGACGGTCGATCCTGAGCTTCTGCCCAAGGCCCGCCGCCTCTTCGCCCGCGCCATCGAGACGCCGGGCGGGTTGAAGATCCAGACGATCCACGCCTTCTGTTCCTCGCTGCTGCGGCGCTTCCCACTGGAGGCGCGGGTGCCGCCGGACTTCTCGGAAGCCGATGAGCGCAGCCTGCAACAGCTACGGCTTGAGCTGCTGGACCGCTTCGCCAAGGGGCCCGAGGCCGGCGCGATGCGCGGTCTGCTCACCCGTCTGAACGAGGAGGCTTTCGGCAAGCTTCTGGGTGATTTGGGCAGGGTTAGAGACGCTTTTTCTGGCGAAATGCCTGATTTCGACCTGCTGTTCGCCGTGCCGAAAGGCCTGACGCTTGACGGGCTTCTGGCGCAGGTGTTCGACGGCGATGAGGGGGATCTGATCGCTCGGTTCGTGGCGAAGTTGGCGGGCGGCGGTTCCACCGATTTGAAACTGGCGACCAAACTGTCAGCCTTTCCTGGCTGCACCTTGGCCGGGATGGTTCTGCTGGAGGATGCGCTTCTGACCGGGGCTGGGGCCAAGGAACCCTTTGCTGCCAAGACCGGCAAGCATGGCACCAAGGCCGTTCAGTCCGCGCTGGGCCCGGATGATCGCGCCGCGCTGGACGAGTTGGGCGAGCGCGTGGCTGAGGCCCGCGCTCTGCGCATCGGGTTGGACGCGCGCGACACGGCGCAGGCGTTGCACGGTTTCGCGCGGCTCTGGCTGCCCGCTTTCGACGCGGCCAAGGCCCGGCGCGGTTGGTTGGATTTCGACGATCTGATCCGGCTGGCCCGGGACCTGCTGTCGAAAAGCGATGTGGCGCAATGGGTGCTGTTCAAGCTCGACGGCGGGATCGACCATATCCTCGTTGATGAGGCGCAGGACACCTCGCCCGGCCAATGGCGGGTGATTGACCTGCTGACGCAGGAATTCACCGCCGGTGAGGGCGCGCGTCAGCTGGAGCGGACGATCTTCGTGGTCGGTGATCGGAAGCAGTCGATCTACTCGTTCCAAGGCGCGGATCTGCAGGGTTTCGAGACCATGCGCGAGCAGTTCCGGCAACGTCTGGCGGAGTCCAATCAGTCTCTAAGCCTGCAGGAATTGAAACATTCTTTCCGGTCGTCAGACGCCGTGCTGCGGTTGGTGGACTATTGCTTCGGCGGTCGCTCGGAGGGTCTGGGCGGTGCGCCGGAGCATGTGGCGTTCTTCCCCAAGATGCCCGGTCGGGTCGATCTTTGGCCCGCGATTCCGAAGCCCGACAAGGCCGAGGAGACGCCTTGGGAAAGCCCGCTGGACCGTCCCTCGCCGGATAATGCCGAGGCCGAGCTCGCCCGCCAACTGGCGCGGGAGATTCGGGCGATGTTGGACCGTGGCGAACAGATCATGGACCGCGATGGTCCGCGTCCGGTGCATGAGGGGGATTTCCTGATCCTCGTGCGCCGTCGCGCGCTGCTGTTCCACGCCCTGATCCGCGCGTGCAAGGCCGAGGGGCTGGAGATCGCCGGCGCCGACCGGCTGACCTTGGGCTCGGTGCTGGGGGTGCAGGATCTGATCGCGCTCTTGAAGTTCCTCGCGCTGCCCGAGGACGATCTGTCGCTGGCCGTCGCCCTGCGCTCGCCGCTGTTCGGCTTCACCGAGGATGCGCTGTTCCGGGTGGCGCAAGGCCGGCCCGGTTACTTGTGGGAGCGTCTCAGGAATGACCCGCAACACGCTGAAACCACGGCGGTTCTGCAGGATTTGCGCAATCAAGTCGACTTCCTGCGCCCCTATGAGTTGATCGAGCGGGTGCTGACCCGTCATGACGGCCGCCGCCGCATTCGCGCGCGCTTCGGGGCCGAGGTGGAGGATGCGCTTGAGGCCTTCGTCGATCTGGCGTTGGCCTATGAACAGGGGCATGTGCCCTCGCTCGACGGGTTCCTGGGGTGGCTGGAGGCCTCGGATGCCGAGGTGAAGCGCCAATCCGAAGGGGCCGGGCGGGCGATCCGGGTGATGACGGTGCATGGCTCGAAAGGGTTGGAAGCGCCGATCGTGATCCTGCCCGACACGGCGGTGCGCCGCGCGCCGCAGGGCGCCGCGATGGGCGAGGCCGAGGGCGTGCCGATCCTGCGCGCCGCCAAGGCCGAAGCGACGGAGCCGCAATTGCAGGCCGATGCCGAGACCGAGCGTCTGCGGCAGGAAGAAAGCGACCGTCTGCTCTATGTCGCCCTGACGCGGGCCGAGAAGTGGCTGATCGTCTGTGCCGCGGGCGATGTGGACAAGGAATGCTGGTATCAGCAGGTGGCGGACGGCATTCAGTCGTTGGCAACGCTACCTTTGGACACTCCGGCGGGGACCGGGTTGCGGCATGCCCACGGCCACTGGCCCGCGCCGGGCACGACCGTCGAGCGGGTCAAAACCGTCTCTGATATTGCCGAATTGCCAGAATTGCCGCCGCTGGTGGAGGCGCCGAAAGCACTCACGCCTTCGGCCCTGGGTGGGGCCAAGGCGCTTCCCGGCGAGGGAGACGAGACTGAGCGCGCGATGGCACGGGGCAGCCTGATCCACCTGCTGCTGGAGGAGCTGGCGCCGATCCCGAAGGCCGATCGCCCGGCGCGGGGGATGGCGCTGATCGCGGGACAGGTCGATGGCGAGGCCTGCCTGACCGAAGCGCAGTCGGTTCTGGACAATGCCGCGCTCGCCGACCTGTTCAGCGAAGAGGCCCTGGTCGAGGTCGGGCTGAACGGCCATTGGAACGGGCACAATCTGTGGGGGGTGATCGACCGCTTGGTCCTGACGCCCGACAGGGTGCTCGCGGTCGATTTCAAATCGAACCGCGTGGTGCCGGAAAATGAGGGGCGCGTGCCGGAGGGGCTGATGCGGCAGATGGGCGCCTATGCCCATCTTTTGCAGGGCTTGTACCCCGATCGGCAGGTGGAAACGGCGCTGCTTTGGACCGCGACGGGCCAACTGATGACGCTTTCGCCGCAGGCTGTCGCGGCGGCTCTGGACCGGGCTGCCCTTGACCCGGATACGGCGTCTTCATAGGTAGAAGCAGACCGAATTATCGCCCCCCTTTTTCCGAACACGTCAGGAGACCTGAAATGGCTACCTTCCCCGTGACCGACGCCACCTTCGACGCCGAAGTCCGCAACAGCGACCTGCCGGTCGTCATCGATTTCTGGGCCGAATGGTGCGGCCCGTGCCGCCAGATCGGCCCGGCTCTGGAAGAGCTGTCCGAGCAGTTCGAAGGCCGCGTGAAGATCGCCAAGGTCAACGTGGATGAGAACCCGCAGGTCACCGCTGCCATGGGCATCCGCGGCATCCCGGCGCTGTTCCTGGTGAAAGACGGCCAGATCGTCGCCAACAAGGTCGGCGCCGCGCCGAAAGCCGCGCTGCAGAGCTGGATCGAATCCTCGATCTGATCCGCTGACCGGCCGATCCTGAGTATTGCGAACGCCGGGCCCTTGGGTCCGGCGTTTTGCGTTTCGGTTCAGGCTTTGGCGCGGGTCAGGCCGTGGCGCGGACCCGGTCGCTGGCGCGGGCACCGGTGGACTCGGTGAAGCCGATCATCAGCGCCCCCGTCGAGGTTCGTCGCGCCTCGACCTGCAACGGGCTGCCACCGGGATCCTGCATCACCCCGCGCACCGGGGCGCCATCGCCTTTGCCGGGGCGGGCCAACAGGGCGATGCGCTGCCACATCTCGGCCTCGCCGCCGGTGTCGCGCCATCCGGCAAGGGCTTGGGGCAGGGTGACGGCGCCCAGCGACTCCTCACCTTCCAGCGTCCAGAGGCGGGAGAAGGCGTCGTTGGTCAGGACCAGCTCGCCATTCGGGGCAAAGACCGCCAGCGCGTCCGGGATCTGGTTCAGCACCGATTGCGTGGTCTCCAGCTCGGCGCGGGTATTGCGGTTGAGATGGGTCTCGGAGGTGATGTCCTCGATCAGGAAGGCCAGCGCGCCGTCCGGATGGGGATTGGCGCTGACGCGGAAGGTCTGGCCCGAGTGCAGGGACCAGGTTTCCTCGAATTCGCCCTGCGGGGCGGCGGTTTCGATCTCCAGCAGGCGCTTGGCCCAGCTACGGTAATCACGCGGCTCCGGCAGGACATGCTTGTCGCGCATGCGGTTCAGAAAACCTTCGATCCCCGGCTTTGACAGCAGGAATTCCGGCTCCAGACCCGTCAGGTCGGTGAGCGCCGGGTTGAACATCTGCAGCCGCCGCGTCCGGTCGAAGACAGCGAGGCCGATGGGCAGGGTGGCGAAGGTCTTGGTCAGGGTCTGGATGAATTCGCGCTTGGTCCGCTCGGCCTTGTAGGCCTCATCGGCGGGCAGGGCATAGACCAGCGCCTCGTCGCCTTCCTCGATGCGGGTGAGGTCGAACCAGGCCTCTCGCCCCTTGCCAAGCGGGAGAGCGCGGCGGCGTGGGGCCGTGCTGTCTTCCGGGAAAAGCGCGGGCAGGGGCCAGCTGAGGGTGTCGCCGGCGCCGCTGCGGGCCAGATGCTTGAGGTATTGCTCATTGGCCCAGGTGATCCGGCCCCGCGCGTCCTCGCGCCAGGACAGAAGCGGCGCGGCCTCGGTCAATTGGCGCAGTTGCGCGACCTCTTCCTGCATGGCGCGGAACGACAGGCGGTCGAGGACGACCGCCGCGTCTTCGGCCAGCGTGTCGATCACGGTGAGACGCAGCGCGCCCTCCAGCCAATCCATCTGCAATTCGGTGCCGCGGCCATCTTCCGCGATCAGCCGTGCGCGACGAGAAAGCGGCAATTCGGCAAGCGTAGAGCCGAATCCGGGGAACTCACGGGCCAGAAACCGGCTGATGCGGGACCAGTCTGCCTGCTCCTCGGCATCGGCATGATGCAGCGAGTCCAGCAAGGCGCGGCCGCGCGGATTGGCGTCCACCAAGGTGCCACTGTCGAACAGGAAAGCCGCGTCTCCACCGGGGGACAGCATCTGCGGCCCCTCCACGCGGCGCGCCTGCAAGGCCGAGGCGATCAGCAGCGTGGCAAGGATCGTCACGGCCGAGCTGGCCACGAGGACAAGGGCGAAGGCGAAAGTGGTCGACATGGGGCTTCCCCAATATTGCCGCAAAAAGGCCGGGCATTTCCTTACTTCTGCCCAACTTCGGCCATATTGGTTAAACGCGAGTTAAGAGCTGAGACCGGCTCTCAGCTCTGGATTCTATATCATTGATTTTGCGATGGTTTCAGGCGCCGCTGGGGTCCAGCGGGGTATTGTCGCCAAGGGCCCGACGGGGGTCTGCTTCGATCGCCTGACGGGGCCATTGCACCTCGGCCAGGGCGCCGCAGCGGGTTGAGTCGCCACGCCGTGGCAGGCTTGCCCCGGTGCAATTGCGGAAGCCGACTTGCGCGCCGGTCCGCTCCAGCAAGGTCTTGGCGATGAACAGGCCGAGGCCCATCCCCTCGTATTCCGGGCGGCTGTCGTCGCGGGAATCGGCGGCCCGTCGCTGGCGCAGATAGGGCTCGCCGATCCGGGCCAGCAAATGGGGCGGATAGCCGGGGCCGTCATCGATGACCCGCAGGACAATGCGGCGGGCGTCCCAATCGGCCTCGATCCAGACCTGCGCCTCGGCGAAGTCGACGGCATTTTGGATCAGGTTGCGCAGGCCGTGGACGATTTCGGGCCGGCGCAGGATCTCCGGCATCGGGGTGGCGTCAGGATGATGGGCGGGCAGCGCATCGAAGCTGATCGATTTGCCCCGCGCGGCGTGGGGGCTGGCGGCCTCGTCTACCACGGCTTCCAGCGGCGCGTGACGCAGGTGCAGATCATCCTTCCCGGCCTGCCCCATGGAGCGCAGGATGGCGCGGCACCGGTCGGCCTGCTCCCGGATCAGCCGCGCGTCTTCGGCCAGATCGGGATCGTCCAGCGCGTCGATCAGTTCGGCCGAGACCAGCTTGATCGTGGCCAGAGGCGTGCCGAGCTCATGCGCGGCGGCGGCCACAACCCCGCCCAGATCGGTGAGCTTCTGCTCCCGCGCCAAGGCCATGGAGGTCGCCAGAAGGGCCTCGGTCAGACGATGCTTCTCGGCCGCGACGGAGCGGGAATAGAGGCCGATGAACGCGATGCCGATCACCAAAGCGATCCAGAAGCCGTAGCGGAACAGGTCCGGCAGCACGAGGATATCGCCCGAGGCGGTGCGCAGGGGCTCAAACGTGAAGGCCAGCAGGGAGGCCAGCGCGACCGCCAGCCCGCCAAGGATCAGCACCGCGCGCAGGGTCAGTGCGGTGGCGGCGATGGTGACCGGGGCGATCAGCAGCAGGCCGAAGGGGTTGTTCATGCCGCCGGTGAGGAACAGCAGCAGCGCCAACTGGGTAGTGTCGAAGATCAGGGTGAGCAGCGTCTCGCCCTCCGACAGGCGGCGCGTGCGGGGGAAGACGGTCATCGACGCAAGGTTCGACGCGGCTGAAACGCCGACCACGGCCAGGCACAGGGCCAGCGCGAAATGCAGGTTCAGCACGAAATGCGCCAGCAGCAGGGCAAAGACCTGCCCGGTCGCGGCCAGCCAGCGCACGCGCGTCAGCGTTTCCAGCCGGACCCAATGGCCCTGCACATCCCGGTTCATGAGCCCCTGCGCCTGGCTGTCCATCGGCGTCCTGTTGTCGCGGTCACGGCTTTGCGCCTTGTTACGCGGCAGGGGCTGAGGCATCAAGCGCGCAGCGAACAGGAGACCTGCCATGACCAAGGCCTATGCGATCGGCGCTGCGGCGCTCGTGACCCTCATGCTGCTGGTGCTGGGGGCGCTGGCGATGTTCCAGCCACCTTGGCTGCGCGACATGTTGGGCATGGATCAGGATCCCTTCGCGCCTTGCCGCACGACCAATGCCATGGGCGGGCTGGACCAGATTGGCGGGCCCTTCACGCTGGTCAACAGCGAGGGCCAGACGGTCACCGATGCCGATGTGATCACGATGCCGTCGATCGTCTATTTCGGCTACACCTTCTGCCCCGATGTCTGCCCGCTGGACAGCGCCCGCAATGCGCTGGCGACCGAGATCCTGGAAGAGAACGGCGAGATCGTACAGCCGGTGTTCATCTCGTTCGACCCGGCGCGCGACACGCCCGAGGTGGTCGGCGAGTTTGCCTCGATCTTCCATCCGCGCATGGTCGGCCTGACCGGCAGCGATGAGCAGGTCCGGGCCGCCTCGCGCGCGTATCGCACCTATTTCGCACAGCAGGACAGTGGCGATGACGAGTTCTATCTGATGGACCACTCGACCTTCAGCTATTTCGTGATCCCCGGCCAAGGCACGGTCGAGATCTTCCGTCACGACGAAACCGCCGAAGCCGTCGCCGAGAAGGCGCAGTGCTTCCTGTCGCGTCTATAATCCTTCGCCGGGTTGCAGGGGAACATATCAGGTTTCTTGCATCCGGGTTTGCTTTTGAAACGTAGGCTGCTTAGATCGTAGGCAGTAGACGCAAGGACATAATCATGGCCGATGACAGCCCTCTCGACCTTGGCGCGGACCCGTCCCTTCTGCTGGTCGATGATGACGAGGTGTTCCTGAAGCGCCTCGCCCGCGCGATGGAGCGTCGCGGTTTCACCGTCGAGACCGCCGGGTCCGTGGCCGCTGGCAAGGCGCTGGCCGTCTCGCGCCCGCCGGCCTATGCGGTGATCGACCTGCGGCTGGAAGATGGCAATGGTCTGGATGTGGTCGAGGCGCTGCGCGCCAAGCGGCCCGATGCACGGATCGTCGTGCTGACCGGATACGGCGCGATTGCCACAGCAGTAGCGGCGGTGAAAATCGGCGCGACGGACTACCTGTCGAAGCCGGCCGATGCCGATGAGGTGGTGAACGCGCTGCTGCAACGCGAAGGCGCCGTCCTGCCCGAGCCGCCCGAAAACCCGATGTCCGCCGATCGCGTGCGCTGGGAGCATATCCAGCGCGTCTATGAGCAATGCGACCGCAATGTCAGCGAGACGGCGCGGCGGTTGTCGATGCATCGTCGGACCTTGCAGCGCATTCTGGCGAAGCGCAGCCCGCGTTGAGGGGGCGGAGGGGGGCTCTGCCCCCCGCCTTCGGCTCCCCCCGGGATATTTCTAGAGCAAAGATGAAGGGGCCGCGGCGTCGGTCCTCAGATCGTGGAGCACTTGCTCGACGAGGGCCTTCGGCGTGGCATCAGTTCTGAAGCCGGCGGCGAGGGCCTTGGGGGCGAGGAGCGGGGGTTGGCGGCCGAAGAGAGTCTCGATCTTCGGGTCAGGTGCCCAAGTGATCTGGGTGGCGCCGAGGGCTTCGACGACATCACGTAGGCTGGCATGAAGCGCGGGAAGGGTGACGGTCGGGGGCAGGTCGCGGGCCGTGGCGGCGTGCAACAAGTTGGCGGCACAGGTTGATCGGGACATCCACCAGGCGGTCGCATCGGGGCCGGTTGGGCAAGTGTAGAGACGGTTTTTGCGCGCGGCGTGGAAGATTTCGGACATGAAGGCCGAGCCGAAACCGCCGGCGCCCTCGGGACGGGCGACAATGCCGGGCAGGCGCAGGCTGATCGCGTCGAGGTCGCCGCGGCGGGTGAGATCGGCGAGGTAGATCTCGGTCATCCATTTCTGCGCGCCGTAGCTGAGCGTCGGCGCGGGGGGATGATCCTCGGACACGGGCGCCGAGCCCAGGGGGCCGAAGACGGCGATGGAGCTGGCGAAGACGAGGCGCGGTCTCACCCCGCCAGCACGGGTCTGCGCGGCGAGGCGGTCGGCGAGGTGGAGCGGCGCGTCGAGATTGATCCGGCGGGCGCGTTCGGGTTCACGCTCGGCCAGCGTGCCGGGGAGACTGGCGAGGTGGAAGACCAGATCGAGCGGGGCCTCGGTCAGTTGGTCGATGAAACCGGGATCGCCGAGGTCGCCGGTCCGCCAAGGGCCGGGAGCGCGGTCGGTGAGGATCAGCTCGGCATTCGGGAAAGCTGCGGGCAGGGCGCGGATCAGCGCCTGCGCGACGAAGCCGCCCGCGCCGGTGACCAGCACCCGCATCAATAGGACCCGAGGTCGGCGCCGATGTTGACTTTCCCCGCGAAGCGCGCGGCGATGCGGGCGGCGTAGCTCTCGGCAGTGTCGGGCGTGGCGCAGCCGGGGGCGAAATGGGTGGCGACGACATGGTTAACGCCGGCGCGCTGGGCGAGGTCGCCGAGATCCTCGGGCGAGAGGTGATGGCCCGAAAGATGCGCGCGGATCTTCTGCAGTGCCTCCTCGGGCATATGGGGATTGGTGGCGCGGACGCGGCCCATCGTGTGGTCCAGATCCATCATCTCGCCCACCAGCAAATCGCAGCCACGCGCAAGCACCTCGACTGCCTGACAGGGGCCGGTATCGCCGGTGAAGATCAGGCTGCGGCCCGGCAGATCGAAGCGCAGGGACAGCGAGAGGGGGCCGGGTCGGCCGGCCTCGCTCTCGGCGCGGTAATGGGTGTTTTCGCAGGCGGTGACGACCATCTCGCCCAGTTCGATGCGCGACGTGGCGTCGATTTCCACCACCCGCGTGAAGTCGCGCGGATGGGGCAGGGTCTGGCCCTTCACGCCGAAGCCGATGGCTTGCGGCACGTCGCAGGCGGCGATCAGCCCCTCGACGATCGCACGCGTGCCGGGCGGGCCGTAGATCGTCAGGGGCGTCTGGCGCATGGTCATCATGTTCACGCCGAGGCAGGCGAAGAGGCTGCCGATATGGTCGAAATGGTGATGCGTGAGGAAGATCTCCTGCACCGCTTTGAACTCGACCCCGGCGCGTTTGAGTTGCCCCATCGCCCCCTCCCCGCAATCGACCAGCACGGGGCGATCACCGTTCATCACCAGATGCGCGGGTTGCGAGCGGATCGGGTTCTGCATCGGGCCGCCGCCGGTGCCGAGCGTGGTGAAGGACGAGGGGGCAGGGCTCATGCTTTGACAACTTTCTGGTCGATGGGACCGAAGAGGGGCGTGCCGTCGGGCAGGCGGGCTTCCATGCGGATGCGGTCGCCGAAGGCCATGAAGGCGGTCTTGGGCTCGCCCAGATCCTCCATCTCGATGCCGCGCCGCTCGGCGATGCAGGAGGAGCCGACCTCGCGGTAGTTCTCGTTCGAGACGGTGCCCGAGCCGATCACCGTGCCGGCGACGAGGCTGCGGGAATAGGCGGCATGGGCGACGAGATCGTCGAAACCGCAGCTCATCGCCGCGCCATTGGCGGCGCCGAAGCGGGTCTCGTTCCAGTCGATCTGCAGCGGCAGGGCGATGCGGGCGTCGCTCCAATGGGGCCCGAGTTCATCCGGGGTCACGGCGACCGGGGCCATGGAGCAGGCGGGTTTGGCGTGGATCCAGCCGAAGCCGGTCTTCATCTCCAAAGGCGCGATGCGGCGCAGGGACCAGTCGTTGATCTGCACCAGCAGGCGGATATGGCCGCGCGCGGTGGCGGCATCGACGCCCATCGGTACGGCGTCGGTGATCAGCCCGTATTCGCCTTCGAAATCAATGCCATCACTCTCAGACGGAAGGGGGACATCGGCGCAGGGGGCGAGGAATTGATGCGACATGCCTTGATACATCAGGGGCCGGCCCTCGGTATCGACCGGCGCGATCTTGAACACCCGTTGCATCAACTCGCCATGGCTGTCGAAGGCCGAGCCATCCAGCCATTGCCAGGCGCGCGGCAGGGGCGCGAGGGCCTGCGCGGGGTCGAAAGCCACGCCGCCGCTCTCGTTCAGCGCCTCGTATTCGGCGGTCAGGGCGGGGGCGAGGGTTGCCCAATCCTCCATCAGCGCCTGCAGGGTGGGGGCGGCCATGGCGGGGGCGCAGCGGGTCAGGTCGCGGCTGACGACATGCAGGCGGCCGTCAGGGGTGCCGTTGGGCAGGGTGGCGAGTTTCATGGGATCTCCTCTCTCAGTCGCGGGAGGTTAGGTCGGGATCGAACCGGCCGTCCACCAGAACGAAGAGCATCCGGCAGGGCTGCCCCGAGCGGTTGGCCCAGGCGTGGTTGGTGCCGCGTTGGACGACGACATGGCCGGGCCTCAGCAGTACCTCGTCCCGGTCCAGCACCAGCGTGCATTCGCCCGCAAGAACAACGCCGTAATCGACGCTCTCGGTCCGGTGCATCAGCGGATGGGGGCTGTCCTCGGCCACGGTCGAGGCCTCGGCATCGCCGATCTGGGTGAAGGCGTCCTGCATCTTGGCGGCGCCGTGGCGGAGGAAATCCTCGGTATCGGGCGGGATGTCGACGATGCGAATGCGGGTGCCCTGCGCGGGCGGCGGCAGGCGCAGTGGCCCGAGGGTCGGGTCCGCGCCATTGCCGACCGGAGCGGGGGCGCCTTCGGTGGCCCAGATCTCGTGAAACACGGTGCCGGGGATGGCGGCGATCTCGGCGACATGGGGCAGGGGCCCGTTCTCGGCGATGATCGCCTTGCCCTCGGCATCATGGCCGGTGACGACGCGGGTGATCGGCGGGAAGGCCATCAGATCGGCGCCGCCAGCGCGCCGAGGGTCTGGCCCATGATCCGCTGGTGTTCCTCGGGCGTGCCATGGCCCTGCTCGATCTCGGCCAGACGGCCCGAGTTCTCGACGACCATGCGGCAGCGCTCCCAACGGCGGTCCTGGAAGGCGGTGAGCGCCCCCTCGATGTCCTGCGCGGCTAGCTCATCGGCCAGCACCACCGCATCCTCCATGCCGATCATCGCCCCGGCGGCCATATGGGGTGTGGTCGCGTGCACCGCGTCGCCGATCAGCACCACGCGGCCGCGATGCCAGGGGCGGGGCATCAGCATCTGTTCCAGCGGGCGGTAGATCACCTGACTGTCGGCATTGAGACCGGCGGCGATGTCCTGCACTGTCTTGGCCGGGAAGCCCTGAAGCAGGCCGCGCAGGATCTCCAGCTGGGCGTCTTCGGGCACGCGGTCATTGGTCGGCCGGTCCTCGGTCACGAAGAGATACGCCCGGCCGTCGGAGACGCCGTTGACCCCGTATTTCAGCTTCGAGCCGATCCACATGGTGACCGTCTCGATCCCTGCGGGCAGGGGCAGCACGGCGCGCCAGACGGCCTGACCGATGTAGCGGGGTTTCGGGGCATCGGGGAAGATCGCGGCGCGGGTGGTGGAATAGAGCCCGTCGGCGCCGATCACGAGGTCATACTCGCCGCTGGTGCCGTCGCTGAAGGTCACCGTGACGCCGTCCTTGCGGTTGTCGAAACCCGTGGCGCTGATCCCGAGGCGCACCTTCGTCGCAGTCGACCGCACCCGGTCCGAGAGCAGCTTGGCCAGCACCGGCCGCAGGATGCCGCCATTGCCCGTGGCGCCCTCTTGCAGCGAGGGGGTGGGCAGGCGCGCGACCGGCGTGTCAGCCGGGCTGCGCATCTCGACCCCGTCGGTCATGGAGCCCACCGCCTTGAAGGCCTCAAGGATCCCCAGCCGCGCGAAGACCCGGAAGATCCCGCCATTGAGGCTGATCCCGGCGCCATAGCTGCGCCAGCCTGCGTCGATCTCGACCAGATCGACCGCATTCCCGGCCTCGGCCAGCAGGATCGCCGCGCTCATGCCGGAGAAGCCGCCCCCCACGATGAGGATCCGCCGTTTGTCGCCCATATTCCCCTCCCTCAGGGTTCAGCGGTCCAGATGGATGCCGCCGTCCTTGTCCAGTCGCAGGGGCACGCGGGTCAGCCGCTTGCCCAGACAGGGGCCCTGCACGCAGGCGCCCGTTTCGATGTCGAACCACGCCCCATGGGCATGGCAGGCGAGATGCGTGCGCGCACCGTTCAGATAGGCGTCGCGTTTCCAGGCCATCGGCGTGCCGCCCGCGTAATGCGGACAGAGATCCCGCCAGCCATGGACGCGCCCCTCCCGGCGCACCACGATCACCTTCGCCTTGAGGCCCGGGACCTCGAACCCCCGCGCCTCACCGTCGTCCAGATCCGCCAGATGGCAGAGCATCCTCAGCCCTTCGGCCCGCCCGGAGGCCCGCCACCCGGCGCCCATTTCGCGCGCCATTGCAGCAGGAAGGCCTGGCTGGCTTCCGGTCCCATCGGCGCCTCGCGCGGGGCCCAGGTATCGTCATGGGTGTCCATGTCGGCGTCGAATTCGACGTTACAGCCAAGGGGGCTCTTGAAGTACCAGAACCAGTTCGAGCCGAATTTGTGGCGGCCGGGGCCCCAGAAACTCTCGAAGCCCTGTTCCATCATCCGGCTGCCGGCGAGCATCAATTCGGTCGGGCCGCCGAGATGGAAGGCCAGATGCTCGACGCCCTGCATGTAGGGGGGCGTGCGGATGAAGAAATGCGTGTGGTGATCGGGGTTCGCCTGCGGGCGCAGGAAGGGCCCGGCGCCGGTGAGCGTGTCGGTGATGCGAAAGCCCAGCCGGTCACGGTAGAAGCCGACAGCGGTGTCGATATCGGGCGTGAAGAGCACGACATGCGAGAGCGTGCGGGGCTTCGCCGGCATGTCCTGCGTGACGCCCACGGCGTTGACCGGGCGGCCCGGCGCATAGGGCGCGTTGACCTTCTCGCCGGGCAGGTCGAGGGGCTTGCGGATGCTGACCTGAAAGGCCAGCTCGAAGCCTTGGTCGTCCTGCGTGCGCAGCGTCCCGTCGGCCAGCCGCAGCACTTGCCGGTCGCGCGACAGCTCGACCTCGACGGCGGAAAGCGCGGCCTCGTCCACCACGCCGATCACCTGCAGCCGCAGCATGTTGCCGGTCTTCAGCGCCGGCGGCAGCGAGGGATCGTCACGGCGCCGGATCTCCAGCCCCGTGCCGTCGAGCGCGATATAGCGGCCGCCCTTCTCGGGGCTGTAGCCGACGGGATCGAGCCCATAGGCGGTGAGGAAATCGTGGCAGGCGGGCACGTCGTCCACGCCGAAGACCAGAAAATCGGGACCGATGATCTGCATGGTTTCCCCCTCAGGCAATGCGGCCGCCGAGGCATTCGGCGACGAAATCGGAAATGCAGTCGAGCGCGGGGCCCGAGTTGTCGACGCTGGAATGCTGCACGCCCCCGGTGCGCTCGTCGAAGATCACCAGTTCCCGGCGCGGGCTGTTGACCAGCTGCTCATAGGTGCGATGCGCCCATTTCAGCGGGATCTGGCTGTCATGCTTGCCATGCGTCACGAGATACGGGACGCGGATGCGGTCCAGCACACCATCGAGATGCATGTGCTCGGCCTTGGCCATGAAGTCGTCGGTGTCCTTGGCCCCGAAGACCCAGGCGGCATGCGACCAGTAATGCGGCACGGGGAAATCGCCCTCGCGCTCCAGCCGCCGCTTCTGCACGTCGCGCCAATCGTGGTTGGCGCCCCAGCTGACGCCACAGGCAAAGCGCGGCTCGAAGGCCACGGCGCGCGGCGCGTAGTAACCGCCGAGGCTGACCCCCTCCATGCCGATGCGCTTTGCGTCGACATCCGGCCGCGCGGCGAGCCAGTCATAGACCGGGGTCGCCCAATGCTCGCTGTCATGGCGCGCGGTGAGGCCTTGCAGGCGCAGCGCCTCGCCCGTTCCCGGCTGGTCCAGCACGAGGGACGCGATGCCGCGTTTCGCCAGCATCCCCGGCAGCTGCGCCATGAAGCGCATCTCCTTGGTGCTGTCGAAGCCGTTGACCTGCACCAGCACGGGCTGCGGGCCGTCCACGCCCTCGGCCGGGACGAAGATGCCCGAGAGATGCTTGCCCTCATAGGGAATCGACACGCGGTAAGCGTCGGTGCCGCCAAGCGAGAGCGCCTGATAGAAACTCGCCAGATGCTTGCGATAGAGCGCCATCCGCCCTTCCGAGCCATGCGCCTGCAGGCGTTCGGCGGTGATCAGGTAGTTGGCCGCGCGCATCAGCTTGTTCGACGCGGACAGGCTGCGGCCCCGGGCCAGATCGTCCTGCGCGAGGTCGATGAGATTGTCGGCCCCCTCGGACCAGACCTTGCGGAAGGCGAGCGTGCCGCCGTCTTCGGGGGTCAAAGCTGCCTCCTTCAGGGGCGCACACATCGCCTCGATCTCGCCTAAGCGCCCGCCCATCTCGATCGACAGGTTGATCGACAGGTCCCAGACGTAATTCGTGGGGAAATAGCGGAACACGCAGTGCCTCCCTTTGCGCTTCGTTGGAGGCGACCATAGTGAGGGGGTTTCCATTGATGAAATTGTAAGTATCAATGCAAGGTATTCATCAGACTTCTGGGAGGTGGCTGATGCGCTTCCAAAATCTCGACCTCAATCTGCTGGCGGCGCTGGACAAGCTGATCCGGCTGCAAAGCGTCAGCCGCGCCGCCGACGAGCTGTCGATCACCCAATCGGCCATGTCGAACGCGCTGAACCGGCTGCGGATGTATTTCGACGACCCGCTGCTGGTGCAGGTCGGCCGGCGGATGGAACTGACCCCGCGTGCCGAATCCCTCGCAGGCCCGGTGCGCGACATCCTCGTGCGGATCGAGGCCGCCGTCGCCACCCCGCCCGATTTCGACCCGCTGACCTCGACCCGGACGATCGCGCTGATGGTCTCGGATTACAGCCTCGCCACCGTGGTGCCGCCCTTCGTGCGCCGCATCGCCCGGGCCGCGCCCGGCATGAAGCTGGCGATCAAGGCGCAACGCACCTATCCCGGCCTGCAATTGGAACGCGGGGATACCGACCTCCTGATCGCGCCGCGGGTCTATTCCTCGCCCGACCATCCCTCGGACCCGCTGCTGGCCGATCCGATGGTCTGTGTGATGGATGCCGCGAATCCCTTGGCGCAGCGGATGGACCTGCAGGGCTTCGCGCAGGCCCAGCATGTCGGCATGGAGCCCCCGGTCGGCGGCCAGAGCTATGCCTCGCACCTCCTGCGCGATGCCGGGGTGGAGGTGACGATTGCCGTCACCTCGTTCAGCTTCCACTCGCTGCCGGACCTCGTGCGCGGGACCGATCGGATCACGCTGGTGCAACGCCGCCTCGCCGAGCGCATGGCGCGCGAGGTCGGCGGCCTCGCGCTGGTGGAGCCGCCGATTGCCATGGCGCCGCTGGAGCAGGTGCTCCAGTGGCATTCGATGCGCGACACCGATCCGGCGCTGATCTGGCTGCGGCGGCAATTGCATGCCTCGGTGGCCGAAGACGCATGAATCCGCTGAATACCACCCATTGAACCAATCAAATTTTCAAAGGGGTGATGCACGGCTAGCCTTCCTCCCGACCCCGACAGGGGCCTGAGGGAGGAAAAACCATGTTTCAACGCACCATCGCGGCGCTGCTGTCCAGCGCGGCGCTTCTGACCACCGTGCCCGCCGCCGCGCAGGAGGTTCTGGCCTTCGGCACCGCCAACCCCGAGCAGCACCCGCTGGTCACCCGCATCCTCACCCCCTGGGTCGAGGCGATCAATGCCGAGGATCCCTCGGTCCTGCAGATCGAGCTGCGCAACGGGCCGATGATCGTCAACCACGAGAATTTCTACGACCGCGTGCAGGATGACGTGGTGCAGATGGTCTGGGGCATCACCGCCTTCGACGCCGGGCGCTTCCCGCGCTCGCTGGTGACGACGCTGCCCTTCATGGTCGAGAACTCCGAACAGGGCGCCGTCGCCGCCTGCCTGATGCACGAACGCGGGATGTTCGACGGCGAGATGGCCGACATCGTGCCTCTGGTCTTCGTGCAATTCCCGCAGGCGAGCCTGCATTTCCAGAACCATCCCGCGACCTCGATGGAGGATATGGCCGGGATGAAGGTGATGACCGGCAGCCCGGTCGTCGCGGGGCTGGTGCAGGCCTATGGCGGCACGCCCCTGTCGATCAACGTGCCTGAGATGTATCAGGCCCTGCAGCGCGGCACGGCCGAGGGGCTGGTGATGAACTTCACCGCCTTCCCCGGCTTCCGCCTGCACGAGGTGACCACAGACCACCTGATCGCACCTCTGGGCGGCGGGCTCGGCATGGTCTTCATGATGCGCGACCGCTACGACGCTCTGCCCGAGGCCGCCCGGGCGATCCTCGACCGTCATTCGGGATGTGACGCGGCGCGTCAGCTGGGGGTCGAGGTCGACGCCTGGGAAGCGGATGCGCTGGGCTTTGTCCGTAGCAATGGCGAGCGCCGCTTCCACACGCTGAGTGAGGAGCAGGTGGCCGAGCTGGTCGCCCGCGTCGGCGCGCCGATCGAGGCGGCCTTTGTCGAGCGCACGCCGGGCGGCGCCGAGGTGCTGGAGGCCTACCGGCAGGCATTGGGGGATGCTGGCGGGGAGTGAGGCTTCTGCATCAGGAGCAGAGAGGAGGGCCCCGGGTGGGGCTCTTCTTGTATGAAAAGGGTCTATATAGGCGGGGAGCGGTCCTTTGCTGCGGTCCGTACCCAAGATCGTATCGAGAAGTGGAACGATCAGTCCAACTTTATGCCACGCAGTACTTGCAAGAAAACATGCTTTCGCCAATCTTACATCAATGCCACATATTTTCACCTCCCTCCGTCACGCTACTGAGAAGCTGCTGGAAGCAGAATACTTCCTTTGTAGGTCCATGGAGGCGGATGGGATTTATTTCCAGTATGAACTAAACGCCTTTCTGTCTGCTTCTCGGAACGTTACATTCATAATGCAGAGTTCGATGTCGAGAGTCGCCGGTTTCGGTGACTGGTATGCTGAGAAACAGGCAATAATGCGTAACGACCCTGCCATGCGCTTCTTTTTAGAACTCCGAAATGTTTCCCAGAAGCAGGGCCCTGTGTCATACGTCAGCGGCGCGATAATAGGCGGAGGATACACGTATCGGTTCGTTGAGGATCGCACAAAACTACCAAGGGATGTTATTGGCAAAGATATTAGGGTTGCATGTGCTGAGCATCTTGTGAAGCTCGGATCGCTATTATCAGATTTTTACACTGATATGCCCTTCGACGCTTGTCCATGGCGGGCGTTCTCTGAAGCGGGAATGAAAGCTTTGCATTTTGAATGGTCTGATGTGGAAGTAGCTGTAGGATATCCATCTGGATGGGCGAATGTTGATATTCCCGCTGAAGAGAAATTCAAACACCTTAGGAGGGACATTGAACCGCTGAATGTCAGTGCGATTGAGCGCATCGCGTCGAATAATATTACTGGGGAAAAAGGTCCGATCGATTTCTCAAATGTCATTGGCACTGGATTGATTGATCGTTTTGCAGATAACATGTCCAGAAATGGCCTGTCACTGAACCCAAGAGCAGCTTTCCTACGAGCTGTTATTGATAGAGTCAAAGATATTGATGGAAAATGAAGGGGCGGAACTTTGTGTCTTTTAAGGCTTCGCTGCAGGTCTTGATTCTTCGAGTTCCATTTCTTACTGTAGATTAATAATTCACTGCAACAGCTCGGGCAATAAACCGTATTGGTCTGGTATATGGCCGGCTCATGGGCCTAGCTGAGTGGCACGCACCAGGCGATAGCGCTACTTCCCCCTTCACCGCATCGTCCCCGGCAACCACAGCGACAGCGCCGGCACCGCGACCAGCAGGACGATCTTCACCAGATCGGCCAGAATGAACGGCACTACGCCGCGCATCACCGTGCCCAGTGGCACATCCTTTTGCAGCGCCTTCAGCACGAAGAGGTTCATGCCGAAGGGGGGCGTGATCATCCCGGTCTCGACCACCACCAGCATCAACACGCCCCAGAACAGGATGTCGTAGCCCAGATCCAGCACCAGCGGCGTCACCACCGGGACCGTGATCACCATCACCGCGAAGCTGTCCATGACCGAGCCCAGCGCGAGGTAGAACAGGATCAGCACGCCGAGGATCAACACCGGCCGGGCCTCGATCCCGCCGATCCAGTCGGTGACCATCTGCGGCGTGCCGCCCAGGTTGATGAAGAAGGAAAACACCAGCGCGCCGAAGATCAGCGCGTAGATCATCGCGGTCGAGGCCGTGGTCTCGCCGAAGACCTGCAAGAGGCTGTGGCGGTTCAGGCGGCCTCGGGCCAAGGCCAGCAGGAAAGCGCCGACCGCGCCGACGGCGGCGCTCTCGGTCGCGGTGAAGAGCCCGCCATAGAGCCCGCCGATCACCGCCGTGAACAGCAGGATCACCGGGAAGGCGCCCTTCAGCGCGGGGATCAGGTCGGCGCGCGAGCCGGGCTCGGTTTCGGGGACCAGCGCGGGATTCAGGCGCAGGGTGATCCAGATCGTCGCGAAATAGAGCAGCAGGGCCAGCAGCGCCGGGACCATGGCGGCGACGAAGAGCGCGGCGATGGATTCCTCGGTCAGCAGCGCGAAGAGGATGATCACGCCTGAGGGCGGGACCAACGCGCCCAGAGTGCCTCCGGCGGCGACGGTGGCGGTGGAGAGGGCAGGGGCATAGCCGCGGCGGGTCATCTCGGGCAGGGCGAGGCGGCCGAAGGTGGCCGAGGTGGCGACGGAGTTGCCGCTGACCGCGCCGAAGCCCGCGCAACCCGCGACCGTGGCATAGGCGAGCCCGCCGCGCACCCCGCCAAGGAGGGCGTTGGCCACGCGGAACAGATCGTCCGAGATCCCGGCGGCGACGGCGAAGGCGCCCATGATCAGGAACAGGGGCAGCGTGGCGACCTGCGGATCGCGCAGGAAATCCGCGCTGTCCGAGGCGAAGACATTCCCCGAGGTCGCGCCGCCGAGATAGAGCATCGTGCCGGCGAGCCCGATGGCGGCGGTGACGGTGGCGAGGGGCAACTGCAGCAGCACGCCGAGCCACAGGACGGTGAAGGCGAGGATCACGGTCAAAGCCGGATGCGCGCCGGCCCATTGGGTGAGGCCGTCGTAATCCGCCACGCCCCAGCCGAGGCCGCCGAGCACCAGCACGACCAAGAGCGCCGCCAACACGGGGACCACGGGATGCGAGCGCGGGCCCTTGGCCTTGGGCAGCGCGAGGACATCCTGGACGGCATTGGACAGTTGCACCAAAGCGGCAAGGCCCATGAAAAAGGCGATGGCGAAATAGGTCGGCGCGAGGGGCCAGTTCCAGATCGCCGTGGCGCGCCCCTGTGCGGCATAGCGCAGCCCCAACACCGAGAGCCGCCAGGCCAGCAGCGCGAAGAAGGCGGCGAGCATCAGGGAGCCGAGCAGCGTCATCCAGGCGGTCAGCCGCGGCCCGGTCATCGCACCCAGAAGGTCGATGCGCAGATTGACCCGCCGCGCGGCCCCGGCGGGGAGTGTGGCGGCGACGGCGACAGCGAAGACGCTCGACATGATCTCATTGAGCGCGACGATGGCGGTGCCGAGGAGCCAGCGCGCCAGCACATCGCCGACGACGATGATCGCGCCCGTCAGGATACCGGCGACGGCGACCATGGCGACATAGCCGGTGAGGCGCTCGACACCGGGGACGGTGCCGCGCGAGGGGAGGGAGTCGGTGTTCATGGGGGCTTCCTCGGGTCAGTCGATCAGCGCGACGGGGCGGCACCAACCGGCCGAGGCGCGCTCGACCTTCACCGGCAGCGCGATGACCCGGAAGCCGGTGGCGGGTAGCTGGTCGAGATTGGCCAGCTTCTCCATATGGCAATAGACGCTGTCGGCACCGGCCTTGTGACCCTCCCAGAAGACCGACCAATCGCCGGTCTGCCGCGCCTTGGCGGCCTGCATGGCGAGGGGGGGATCCCAGCTCCAGGCGTCGGTGCCGCAGATCTTCACGCCGCGCGCGGTCAGGTAGAGCGTCGCCTCCCGGCCCATGCCGCAGCCCGAGGCGACGTAATCCTCCCGCCCGTAGCGCGCGCCGGCGGCGGTGTTGACCAGCACGATGTCGCCGGGCTGGAGGCTGTGGTCGATCCGCGCGAGTTCCGCCTCGACCTCGGCCGCCGAGACGGTATGGCCGTTGGGCAGATGGCGGAAATCGAGCTTCACGCCGGGACCGAAACACCAATCCAGCGGGATCTCGTCGATGGTCATCGCCCGCTCGCCACCATTCATCGTCGGGTGGTAATGCCAGGGCGCGTCCATATGCGTGCCGTTATGGGTGGTGATCCGGCAGCGCTCGGCCGCCGCGCCCGCGCCGTCGCGCAGGGCGCCCTCGGGCACGCCGAACATGGCCTGAAAATCCCGCGCGCCGGTGGCATGGTCGAGATATTCGATCTCGGGCCCCAGCCCCTTGGGGTCCGAGGCAATGCCTGCCGTCAGGCTCACCGCCAAGTCGATGATCCGCTGCGCCATATGTCCCTCCCCGCCCGTTTCCGGGTCCTCCGCGCGGGGTCACGCTATTGCGCTGCGGTGCATCAGTCGAATTGATAGTGCAAATGCGAAGGATCGGCAGGGTGAATGGATCAGCCCTGCTGGTCGTCCTTTTCCAGCTCCACCCGCAATTCGCGCAGCACCGGCAGGATGGCGCGGACGCGGTCGATGCCGATCTTCGAGGCCAGCGCGCCGATGACCGGGGAGATCGCCTGAATTGCCGCATCGCGCGCGGCTCGGCCTGCGGGCGAGATCGACACGAACTTGCGCCGTGCGTCGTCCCAATCGGGGCGGATGTGGATATGGCCGGCGATTTCCAGCTTGCCCAGCGTGTTGGTCATCGCGCCGCGCGTGACGTGGAAGGACTTCGCCAGCTGCGCGGGCGTGCGTTCCTCCTGCTTGCGGGCGAGGTGATTGAGCACGCTGAAATGCGACAGCTCCATGCCCTTGGGCAGCACCTTGGTCAGCCGTGCGCGGGCCAGCTGATCGGTCATGAACAGCTCGGCAAACAGCGGGACCGCGAGGTCATCAAGGGGCTTGGGCGGCTTCACGTCAGGCTCTCGGGCGCGGTGAAGGGGCGGTCGTGGTGCAAAGCGGGGACCTTGTGGCGGGCGTTCTCAACCTCAGCCATATCGAGATCGGCGAAGACGATACCCGGGGTCTCGCCCGCATCGCCGATCACCTCACCCCAAGGCGCGACGGCCAGCGCATGGCCATAGGTGGCGCGCCTGCGGCCGGTGGTCTGCGGATGCTGGCCGCATTGCGCGGGGGCGAGGACGTAGCACCCGGTCTCGATCGCGCGGGCGCGCAAGAGCGTGTGCCAATGCGCGGCGCCGGTGACGGGGCTGAAGGCGGCAGGAACGGTCAGCACTTGCGCGCCGGCCTTGGCCAAGGCGCGGTAGAGAGGGGCGAAGCGCACGTCGTAGCAGACGGACATCCCCAGAGTGGCGAAGTCGGTCTTGGCAACGACCGCCTTGTCGCCGGGGCGGATACCGGCGCTCTCGCGATAGGTTTCGGTTTCCGAGACCTGCACGTCGAAGAGATGGATCTTGTCATAGCGGGCGGTCACGGCCCCGTCCGGCCCGATCAGGATCGAGCGGTTGGCGAAGCGCGCATCCTCAGGGTCGCCGGTCTTCACGATCAGCGAGCCCGCCAGCAGCCAGATACCGGCACGGGCGGCCTCATCCCTCAGCATGGCCAGCACCGGGTCTTCGGCCTCGATGGATAGGACGCCCTGCTGGTGCTTGCGATCCGAGGAGATGCAATTGGTGCATTCCGGCGTCAGCACGAAGCCCGCGCCGCCGGCTACGGCCTGCCGCACGGCCTCGCGCACCAGCGAGACATTCTCCAGCGGCAGGTCGCCGACGCTCAGTTGCAGCAGGCCCGCGCGCATGGGGTCAGGCCGCCAAAAGCGGGTCGAGGCCGCCGCGCCGGTCCAGCGCATGCATGTCGTCGCTGCCGCCGATATGGGTGCCGTTGATGAAGATTTGCGGGACGGTGCGGCCGCCATTCGCGCGCTTGACCATCTCGTCGCGGCGGTCGGGGTTCTCGATCACGTCGATCTCGGTGAACTCGACGCCCTTCGAGGTGAGGAGACGCTTCGCGGCATGGCAGTAGCCGCAGAAGGGCGAGGTGTAGATTTCGACCTTGGCCATTGGGGGATCCTTTCGCGTTGCAACGGATGTAGTGCGCAAGGCGCGCGTTGTGAACCGCTAACGCGCCGTCGTCCTCATTCGTCGCGCAGCACACGGGCGAGGATGATCACATCGACATCATCTGCGCCCGCCGCGAAGCAGGCTTCGGACGCTGCCGCCAGCGTCGCGCCCGAGGTCATCACATCGTCGACCAGAAGCACATGCCTGCCTTCGACGGCCTTGAGCCGCTTGGGATGGGCGATGATCGCGCCCTGCATGTTGTCGAAGCGGGCAAGGCGGCTGCGCCCGTCCTGGCTGTGGGTGGAGCGCGGGCGCAACAGCAGGTCCGGCAGGTGGGGACGCTGCAACAGCCGGGCCAGCGCACCGGACAGAAGGGCCGATTGGTTATAGCGCCGCCGAAACAGCCGCCAGCGGTGCAGGGGAACGGGAACAAGCACGGTATCGGGCCGGACCAGCGGCGCGGCGTGGCGGGCCATCCAGCGCGCGGCGGGGTGGGCGATGTCCTGCCGGTCGCCATGTTTCAGCGCCAGCACCAGTTTGCGCGCGGCCCCGCCATAGACCAGCGGTGCACGGCCCCGGCTCCATGGGCGGGGGGTGGTACGGCAATCGTCGCACAGGATCGGCGCATCCTCGGAGGGACCGGGCAGGGGGGTCGCGCATCGGTCGCAGGACAGGCCGGTGATGAAGGGCGTCTCTGCCCAGCAGCGGGCGCAGAGGGTGCCGGGTTCCAGCACCGCTTCCGTGCAGGCGAGGCATTGCGGTGGGTACAGGATATCCAGCCCCCGCCGCAGGGTGTGATGGATGGCCGTCTTGACTTCCGACCCCGTGAGGCGAAACAGAGTGCCCATGAGCGCCAATCGTCCCCCCGCCCTGACCGACCGCGCCGCCTTGGCCCGGTTCCGTGACCGCGCCCGCCGCGATCCCGCGTTCTTCCTGCAGGACGACGCCGCCGACGAAGTTCAGGATCGGCTGATCGAGGTTAACAGAACGTTTACGAAGCCGGCGATCGTGACGCCTTTCCCGGAAGTCTGGGAGGGCCGTCTGCCCGGCGCGAAGATCATCGCCGACGATGAGGTGCTGGACCTTGAGGAAGGCGCTCACGACCTCGTGATCCACGCGCTGGCGCTGCATTGGGCCGATGACCCCTTGGGTCAGATCATCCAGTCCCGCCGCGCCCTGCAGCCGGACGGGCTGTTCATGGGGGTGATGTTCGGGGGGCAATCGCTGAACGAACTCCGCGCGGTGCTGGCGCAGGCCGAGAGCGACGTGACCGGCGGGCTGTCGCCCCGCGTGGTGCCGATGGGTGAGATCCGCGATCTGGGCGCGTTGCTGCAACGCGCGGGCTTCGCGCTGCCGGTGGCGGATGGCTTCACCCGGACGGTGCTGTATCGCGACCTCCTGCATCTGGTGCGTGACCTGCGCGCGATGGGCGAGGTGAATGCGCTGGCCGGGCGCCACAAGGCCCCGATGAAGCGCGCCATGCTGATCCGCGCCGCGCAGCTGTACGTAGAGACCTACGCCGATGCCGAGGGACGCCTGCCTGCCACGGTGGAGACGCTGTTCCTGACCGGCTGGGCGCCCTCGGACACGCAGCAGAAGCCGCTGAGGCCGGGCTCGGCCGCGCATCGGCTGGCCGAGGCGCTGGGCACCAAGGAAACGGGTCTGGAACCGGCGCCTTTCAGCGCAGACCGCCCGGCCAAGGATTGACGACAGGGACGGACCCGGTAGGTCTGGCGCCCGATCTGAGAGGACAACGATGAAAGACACGCCCGGACACGGCCGCCTGGCCCATGCCCCCGCCGACCACCCCGCCGTGAAGCCGGCCAAGGTGGGCGTGCTGATCGCCAACCTCGGGACGCCGGACAATTACGACTACTGGTCGATGCGGCGCTATCTGAACGAGTTCCTCTCGGACGAGCGGGTCATCGACCTGCCGCGCTGGAAATGGCAACCGCTGCTGCAGCTGATCATTCTGACGAAGCGGCCGTTCAGCTCGGGCAAGAATTACAAGTCGATCTGGAATCACGACAGGGGCGAGAGCCCGCTGATGACGATCACCAAGGACCAGACGGCGGCGCTTGTCGCGCGGATGGAGGCGGCGTTCGGCGACAGCGTGATGGTCGATTTCTGCATGCGCTACGGCAATCCCTCGACCGAGAGCGTGGTCGAGAAGATGGTCAAGGCGGGCTGCGAGAAGATCCTGTTTTTCCCGCTCTATCCGCAATACGCGGGCGCGACGACGGCGACGGCCAATGACCAGTTCTTCCGCGCGCTGATGAAACAGCCTTGGCAACCCGCCGCGCGCACCGTCCCGGCCTATTTCGACAACCCGCTTTATATCGAGGCGCTCGCCCAATCGGTCGAGACCGCCTATGCCGGGCTGGAGGTCAAACCGGACCTGCTGATCGCGTCCTACCACGGGATGCCGAAGCGCTATCTGATGCAGGGCGACCCGTACCATTGCCAGTGCCAGAAGACGACGCGCATGCTGCGCGAACGGCTGGGCTGGGGGGCTGATTCGATCCACACCACCTTCCAGTCGGTCTTTGGCCGCGAGGAATGGCTGAAGCCCTACACGGTCGAACATGTGGCCGAGCTGGCGAAAAAGGGCGTGAAGCGGATCGCGGTGATGGCGCCGGCCTTCAGCGCCGATTGCATCGAGACGCTGGAGGAAATTCAGGGCGAGATCCGCGAGGCCTTCGAGCATGCGGGCGGCGAGAGCTTCACCTATATCCCCTGCCTCAATGACGATGCGCTGCACATGGACGTGCTGGCCCATATCGCCACCGAGAACCTGCGCGGCTGGCTGGACTGACCTGCTGCACCGCAGAAATAGAGAAGGCCGGCAAGGGTTTCCTCGCCGGCCTTCTCTATGTCTGGGCCCATTTCCGTCGCCGAATTCAGGCCCCGAAAAACCGAAAGGGGCCAGGCGAGCCTGACCCCTTTGGTTTGATATCGTAGTCGGACCCGGTCAGACCGGAGCCGATTGCGAAATCACGAAGCCGCGACGGCGACGAGCAGGAGCAGCAGCAGCGGAACCACGACACCGCCAACCGACGACGACGAGTGAGCCACAACCACTTCCGGCTCGACGACCGGAGCGACGTAGCCGGTGGCCAGAGCGGCGGTGCCAGCAACGGCGAACAGCGCGGCGAGAGCAAGTTTCTTCATGTTAACCTCCAGTATTCGCATGTCCCTGCTTTGATATGAGGACAGAAACATGCACCCAAGACGATACCTCGTACCTGATCTGAAAGCAGTTTGCGGCTTCAAATGCAACGGGTGACGTGTGGCATTCGTGCGCTTCGCGGGCTTGTCGTCAAATTAGCAACACCTGCGTACCCACTCTCGCATAAGAAAAAAGCTGCGAGATGTGCTCGTTGTACAGACCGATGCAGCCGCTGGACGAACGCCGTCCGATCTTGCGCGTGTCATGGGTCCCGTGGATGCGATAATAGGTCCATCCGAGGTACAGCGCATGGCTGCCCAGCGGGTTGTCCGGGCCGGGCCCGACGAAGGGCGGCCATTCCGGATAGCGGGCGCGCATTTCGGGCGTGGGGCGCCATTCCGGGCCCACGACCTTGCGCACGACCTCGGTCCGGCCGGTGCGGGTCAGCTCCTCGGTCATCGGGACCGAAGAGGGGTAGATCCGGTAGGTGCGTTCGTCCTCGGACCAGAAATGCACGCAACGGCTGACGGTATCGGCCAGAATCGCCCCGCCGCGCAGGTTGTCGAAATGGTTGCGCCATTCCAGTACGCGGAAGCTGGTGATGTTGCGCCGCGTCTCTTCGCGCTGATCGGCCTCGAGGTCATTGCGGTTGACCAGCGCCGCGCCGGATTGTGCCTGCGCGAGGACGGCAGGGGCCGCGAGGCTGGCGCCCAAGGCGACGCCACCCAGAAGGAAGCCGCGGCGACTGGACCGCAGAGGGGGGAATGGGGACATGAAACTGCTCTCGATGCCTCTGTTTTTTCGGGCATGATAGCGTGAAAATGCCTTTTTCGCAACGCGCTGGACGCTGCGACCGGCTGTCTCACGCCGAGTTGCATTTGAATTGCCGCAGGCTTTTCGCTATGCCGGACGGGCTGGTTATCCACAGGTCTCCGATGCTGCGTACTGCCCTGCTCTCGCTTCTCGCCCCCTTGTTGCTGGCGGCCTGCGTGTCTTCGGGCACGGGCGGCCCTGTCGCGCAGCTGGGTCCGGATGGTCGTCCGGTGCAGAGCGTCTATCGCATCTCCGACGCGGACATCCCTGAGATTCAGGCCCGCATGCGGGATGCGCTGAACACCGTGCGTCAGCAATCCGGGTTGATGCCGGTGGAATTTCAGGTCGCGCTGACCTCTGCCGCCGCGACGCATGCGCGCGACATGTCGGTGCAGGCGCGGCCGTGGCATTTCGGTTCGGACGGTTCGTCGCCGATCGATCGGGTGCATCGCGTTGGTTACACGGGATATTTCATCGGCGAGGTGGTCTCGGAAACCTATGAGACCGAGGTCGAGACCCTGACCGCATGGCTGTCGCAGGAGGACACACGCGCGATCCTGATGGACCCGCGCGCGCAGGATCTGGGCTTTGCGTGGTACCAGGAGCCGAACGGCAAGCTGTGGTATGTGCTGGGTCTGGGCAATTCGGCAACGATGCCCACCAATGCCGCCCAGACGCTGGAGCAGCAGGCCCCCGTCGCCGATACCCGCCCCAACCGTTAAGCGCTCAGGATGATGCGCGTGCCGTCCTGCACCATCGCGTAGATCTCCTCGATCTCGCGGTTGGACACGGCGATGCAGCCATCCGTCCAGTCGCCGCGCCGATAGCGGCTGAAGCGCGAGCGTTCACCGAGCCCGTGGATGAAGATGTCGCCGCCCGGATCGACGCCGGCCTCCTGTGCGCGGGTCCTGTCCTCGGCATTCGGGTAATCGATGCCAAGGGACAGGTGAAAGCGGCTCTCGGGGTTGCGGCGGTCGATGCGGTAGCTGCCTTCGGGCGTGCGCGAATCACCCTGTTGTTCCTTGTGTCCCAAGGGGTTCTGACCGAGCGCGATGTCATAGGTCCGCAGGCGCGTGGCCCCGGACCACAGCTCCATCTGCCGGTCGGCCTTGAAGACGCGGATCTCGGTCACCTCGGGGCCGTCATAGTCGCGGAATTGCGGCCCGCGCGAGCAGGCGGCAACCAAACCGCCGGCTGCTAGTGCCAGAAACGGCCGGCGCCCAAGAACGCGCGGGGTCATCGCATCAACTCGATGGCGCGGTGCAGGAAGGCGGCGTCGCCATCATTGCCCACCAGCTCCATCGCCTCGACCGGGTCCAGCCAATGCGCGCTATGCCCGGCCTCGCTGGGCGGGCCCAGACGGCGGACGGGCAGGCCGAGGTAGATCATGCAGACCTTCTCGGCCCAGAGGTCGTATTCGGGCATGTAGGTGAAGCGCCGGAAAGTCCCCAGCCGCTGCATCACGGACATGCGCCAGCCGGTCTCCTCGAACACCTCGCGATGCAGCGCCTGAATGGGCGATTCGCCGGGATCCACGCCGCCGCCGGGCAGCTGGAACTCGGGCCAGGGATCGCTCTGATGGGTCAGCAGGACCTGCCCGCCGCGCCACAGCACGGCATAGGCCCCGGGACGGCGGGTATAGCGGCGACCCTGCTCGGGCCCCGGTCCGAAACGCGGGTTCATGGCCCACTCCTGTATCTGCTCGTGGCTCTTGTCGGGGGCGAATCACCTTTGCCCCTTGGCCCTGCGGAAAGGATTCCTATATGACGGCCTCAAAACCAAGCCCCATGATGTGAAGGTTCTGCCCATGACCCTCGGTGCGCAAATCGCCTGGGATGATACGATCCTGCCGTTCCAGCTGGACAAGGCCGATGTGCGTGGCCGCGTCGCCCGGCTGGATGGTGTGCTCGATACCGTGCTCTCCCAGCACCAATATCCCGCCCCTATCGAAGACCTCGTCGCCGAGGCCGTTCTGCTGACCGCGATGATCGGCCAGACGCTGAAACTGCGCTGGCGGCTGTCGCTGCAGGTCCGCGGCAAGGGTGCCGCGCGTCTGATCGCCACCGATTACTACGCCCCGACCGAGGATGGCGCCCCCGCCTCGATCCGCGGCTGGGCGAGCTATGACCTTGAGCGGCTGGACATGTCCGCCCCGGGGTTCGAACAGATCGGCGAAGGCTATCTGGCGATCATCATCGACCAGGGTGAGGGGATGCAGCCCTATCAGGGCATCACGCCGATCGCCGGCAAGTCGCTGTCCGATTGCGCCGAGGCCTATTTCGCCCAGTCCGAGCAGCTGCCGACCCGGTTCCAAACCTCGTTCGGCCGCACCCTCATGCCCGGCAAGCCTGAGCATTGGCGCGCCGGCGGCGTGATGCTGCAGCACATGCCCAAGGCCAGCCCACATGCCGTGCAGCCCGAGGCCAAGGACGGCGCGACCGGCGAGAACGGCCTGCTGCATGCCCGCGATCTGGTCGATGGCGAGGATGCCGAGAACTGGAACCGCGCCAACATCCTGCTGGATACGGTCGAGGAGCTGGAGCTGATCGGCCCGAGCGTCCATCCGACGGACCTGTTGGTGCGCCTGTTCTCCGAGGAAGAGCCGCGCATCTACGATCCGCAGCGCATCGAGTTCGGTTGCTCGTGCTCCGAGGACAAGGTGCGCCAATCGCTGTCGATCTACTCGGCGAAGGACATTGCCTACATGACCACGCCCGAGGGCACGGTCACGGCCGATTGCCAGTTCTGCAGCGCCCATTACGTTCTTGACCCGAAGACCGTCGGTTTCGAGGCCGAGAAGAAAGATGGCGATGCCGAGTGACATGATCGACCGGGTGCGGGCCGCGCTGCAAGGCGACGGCCCGTCCTCGAGCGATTTCGACCTCAATCCCCAGTTCCGCCCCAAGGGGCTGAAGCTGCGCCCCGCCGCCGTGCTGATCGCGCTGTGTCAGCGGCCCGACGGCTGGGCGATACTGCTCACGAAGCGCGCCTCGACGCTGAAGCATCATCCCGGCCAGATCGCCTTTCCCGGCGGCAAGGTCGATCCCGGTGATGCCGATGCGCAGGCCGCTGCGCTGCGCGAGGCGCATGAGGAAGTGGGCCTTGATCCCGCCTTGGTCGAAGTGCTGGGCGAAATGCCCGAGCATGAGACCGTCACCGGCTTCACCGTGATCCCCATCCTCGCCGTTGTGCGTGCGCCCTTCACCCCGGTGGTCGAGGCCGGCGAGGTCGAGGAAGCCTTCTTCGTCCCGCTGTCCCATCTGCTTGATGAGCGCGCCTATGCCATCGAGAGCCGTCGCTGGCTGGGCACAAAACGCTCCTATTTCGCCGTGCCCTGGGGCCCCTATTACATCTGGGGCGCGACCGCGCGGATGCTGCGCGGGCTGGCGGCAAGGATGGCGGGATGAGGATCTCCGGCGACTGGCTCGACAATCCCGGCACGCAGGCCGTGCTGGGCATGCTAACCGGCGCCGGCCATCACGCCCTCGCCGTCGGTGGCTGTGTGCGGAATTCCCTGCTGGGTGTGCCGGTCACGGATGTGGACATCGCCACCTCGGCCTTGCCCGAAACAGTGTCTAACCTTGCCGAAAATGCCGGTCTTCGCGCCGTGCCGACCGGCATCGCGCATGGCACGGTGACCATCGTGGCGCATGGCGAAGGCTTCGAGGTCACCACCTTCCGCCATGACGAGGAAAGCTTCGGCCGCCATGCGCGCGTGAGCTTCGGCGCCTCGCTGGAGCAGGACGCGGCGCGGCGGGATTTCACCATGAACGCGCTCTATGCGCAGGCGGACGGCACAATCGTCGATCCGCTGGGCGGTCTGCCGGACCTGCACGCCCGGCGTCTACGCTTCGTCGGCGATCCGGATGCGCGGATCCGGGAGGATTATCTCCGCATCCTGCGGTTCTTCCGGTTCCACGCCCAATATGGCGATCCCCAGCAGGGGCTCGACCCCGACGCCTTGGCCGCCTGTGCCGAACATTCGGCCATGTTAGAGACGCTTTCCGCCGAGCGTATCACCGCCGAGCTAAAGAAGCTGCTGGCCGCCGAGGACCCCGCGCCTGCCGTCGCCTCGATGGCGCAGACGGGGGTGTTGCTGCACGTCCTGCCCGGCGCGCAGCCGCAGGCGCTGCCGCTTCTGGTCCATCTGGAGGAGGGCAAGCCCGGCAGCTTCATCCGCCGCCTCGCCGTGCTGACCGAGAGCGTCGAAAGCCTGCGCTTGTCGAAGGCCGAGGCACGCGATTTCGGCAAGGTTAGAGACGCTTTTTCCTCGATGGACAGCCCCGCCGCCTTGGGTTGGAAACTGGGCCAACGCCTTGCGACCGACGCTCTTCTGGGGCGCGCGGCGCTTCTGGAGACCCCGCCCGCGCCGGATTGGGCACGGCAGGTGATGCGCGGGGCGCAGGCGGATTTCCCGCTGAAACCTGCCGATCTGATGCCGATGCTGATGGGGCCGTCGCTGGGCCTCGCCCTGTCGCGCGCGCAGACGCATTGGCTGGCCCACGACCTTGTGCCCGGCAAAGCCGAGCTCTTGGCACTTCTGGGGCTGGCCTGACCCCCGGTCGCGACCTAGATTGCCTTCACTTGTGAAGGACGTCCCGCGTGTACAAATTCTTTGAAAATCTGGTCGACCCCTATGTCGACTACCCCGAACAGGACACGCCCCCGCGCAAGCTGTGGCCGTTCCTGGGCCTGTACATGCGCCCGTTCCGCAAGGTTTTTGCTTTTACCGCGCTGGCCTCGTTCACCGTGGCGATGATCGAGACGGGCCTCTTGTGGTACATGGGCCGCCTCGTCGACCTGCTGGAGCAGACCGGTGCGCAAACCTTCTGGGCCGAGCACGGCTTGGAGCTAGCGATGGCCGGGATCTTCCTCTTGGTCCTGCGGCCGATCCTGCAGGTGATCGACGTAGGCCTGATCAACAACGCGATCCTGCCCAATTTCGGCACGCTCATTCGCTGGCGCGCGCATAAGCATGTGCTGCGCCAATCGGTTGGCTGGTTCGAGAACGATTTCGCCGGCCGGATCGCCAACCGTATCATGCAGACGCCGCCGGCAGCGGGTGAGGCGGTGTTCCAGATCTTCGACGCGCTGACCTTTGCCGTGGCCTATATCATCGGCGCGGCGGTACTGCTCTGGGGTTCGGACCCGCGGCTGGTGTTGCCGCTTTTGGTCTGGCTGGGGCTCTATGTCCTGCTGGTGCGCTGGACAATCCGCAATGTCGGCCCGGCCTCGCAGGCGGCGTCCGATGCCCGCAGCGCGGTGACGGGTCGCGTCGTCGACGCCTATAGCAACATCCATTCCGTGAAGCTGTTCGCGCAGGCCGGGACCGAGACCGATTACGCCCGCGAGGCGATCGAGCATGCCCGCATCACCTTCCAGAAGGAGATGCGGATATTCACGACGATGGACCTGTGTCTCGTCGCGCTGAACGGCTTCCTGATCGTCGCGGTCGTGGGGTGGTCGGTCTGGCTGTGGTCGGCGGGCTCGGCGACTTTGGGGATCGTCGCGGCGGCCTCGGCCTTGGTGCTGCGCCTCAATGCGATGACCGGCTGGCTGATGTGGGCGGTGTCCTCCTTCTTCCGCAATCTCGGCGTCGTGGCCGAGGGGATGGAGACCATCGCCCAGCCGGTGACCCTGACCGACGCGCCGGGGGCCAAGCCGCTGACGTTCCACGAGGGCAAGATCGAGATCGAGGGCGTGAGCCATCATTACGGCCGTGGCTCGGGCGGGTTGGACCGCGTGTCGATGACCATCCGGCCGGGTGAGAAGATCGGGTTGATCGGGCGCTCGGGCGCCGGGAAATCGACCCTCGTAAAGCTGCTTTTGCGGTTTTACGACCCTGAGCACGGGCGCATCCTGATCGACGGACAGGACGTGACGCAGGTCACGCAAGACAGCCTGCGCCGGCAAATCGGCATGGTCCAGCAGGACACCGCGCTGCTGCATCGCTCGGTGCGTGAGAACATCCTCTATGGCCGCGAGGGCGCCTCTGAGGCGCAGATGATCGAAGCCGCCAAACGCGCCGAGGCGCATGAGTTTATCCTCGAGCTGGCGGATTCGGACGGGCGGCCCGGCTATGACGCGCGGGTCGGCGAGCGGGGCGTGAAGCTGTCCGGCGGTCAACGCCAGCGGATCGCCATCGCCCGCGTGATCCTGAAAGACGCGCCAGTGCTGGTGCTGGACGAGGCGACCTCGGCGCTGGATTCCGAGGTCGAGGCGGCAATCCAGGAGACGCTTTACGGCATGATGGAGGGCAAGACAGTGATCGCCATCGCGCACCGGCTCTCGACCATCGCGCGGATGGACCGGATCGTGGTGATGGATGACGGCCGCATTGTCGAAGAGGGCAGCCATGAAGCGCTGCTGGCGCAGGGCGGGCTCTATGCCGGGTTCTGGGCGCGGCAATCGGGTGGGTTCATCGGCACCGAGGATGAAGCGGCGCAGTGAGGACTCGGGGAGGGGGCGCTGCCCCCACCGCCTTCGGCGGCCCCCCCGGAGTATTTGAGACAAGATGATGAGAGGGCGCGGGGCATCCCGTGCGAACATGAATGAGCCTGTCGACCCTGATCCACCCCTTCCGCCCCGCCGAGGGCGCGCCGCCCCGGACGTTGATGGCCTTCGTGCGCTGGGCGCTGGACGGGGCGTGGCCCGGGATCTGGATCGCCACGGTGATCTCGGCAGCCGGGGGCGTGACCGAGGTTCTGTCAGCCTGGGTCATGGGCATGGTCGTCGACGCGGCGACGGGCGGGCAGGTGTCGAGCTTCTTTGCCGACCATTGGCTCCTGCTGGCGGGGTTTGCGGCGTTCTTCCTGCTGGTGCGGCCCATCGCCTTTGGCCTCAACAGCGCGGCGAACTTCCTTGCCATCGCGCCGAACGTCGACCCGCTGGTCTTGTCGCGGCTGAACCGTTGGACGATGGGGCAGGACATCGGCTTTTTCGACAACGACTTCGCCGGGCGGATCGCGCAGAAGCAGCTGCAAACCTCGCGCGCGCTGACCGAGGTGGTGAGCGAGAGCATCAACACCGTGGCCTTCGCGCTGTCCTCGATCCTCGGGTCGGTGGCGCTGATGACGGCGATCGACTGGCGGCTGGGTCTGGTGCTGCTGGTCTGGGCCTCGGGCTATGTGTTCATGATCCGCGCCTTCATGCCGCATATCCGCAAGCGCGCGGCCGGGCGGGCCGGGGCGCGGGCCATGGTCACCGGGCAGGTTGTCGACACGATCACCAACATCCGCACCGTGAAGCTGTTCGCCCATGCCCGGTTCGAGGATCAGAACGCCCTCGACGCGATGAAGGGCTACCGTGAGCGCGTGCTGGCCTATGGTCGCGTCTCGGCCACGTTCCGTATCTGCCTGATGCTGGTGGCGGGTCTGTTGCCCGTGGCGCTGGTCGGCGGGACGCTGTGGCTGTGGACGCAGGGCGCGGCCTCGACCGGGGCGATCGTCGCCGCCGGGACCGTGGCCATTCGTCTGGCGCAGATGACCGGCTGGGTCAGTTTCACGCTGATGGGCATCTACGCCAATATCGGCGAGGTCGAGGACGGCATGCGCACCCTCGCCGTGACCCATGCCCTGACCGATGCCGAGACCGCGCGCGAGATGCCGCCGGTGCTGGGCGAGATCCATTTCGACAAGGTTGGCTTTGCCTATGGCCGGCGCACCGGGGGCGTGGACGCGCTGGATCTGAAGATCCGGCCGGGTGAGCGGATCGGCATCGTCGGGGCCTCGGGTGCAGGGAAATCGACCCTCGTGTCGCTGCTGTTGCGGCTCTATGACACCGAAAAAGGCGCGGTTCGCATCGACGGGATCGACGTGCGCGACGTCACGCAAGAGAGCCTGCGCCGCCAGATCGGCATGGTCACGCAGGACACGGCGATGTTCAACCGCTCGGCCCGCGACAACATCCGCTACGGCCGCCCCGATGCGTCCGAGGCCGAGGTCATCGCCGCCGCCGAGGCGGCCGAGGCGCATGACTTCATCCAGGACCTGCGCGACAACGCCGGGCGCAAGGGCTACGACGCGCAGCTGGGCGAGCGCGGGGTGCGGTTGTCCGGCGGGCAGCGGCAACGGATCGCGCTGGCGCGGGCCTTCCTGAAGGACGCGCCGATCCTCGTGCTGGATGAAGCGACCTCGGCGCTGGACAGCGAGGTCGAGGCGGCGATTCAGGAGACGTTGAACGACGTCATGGCGGGTAAGACCGTGCTGGCCATCGCGCACCGCCTGTCCACCATCGCCCAGATGGACCGCATCATCGTCCTTGACGCGGGCCGCGTGGTCGAAGAAGGCACGCATGACGAGCTTCTGGCGCGGAACGGCCGATACGCCGGCTTCTGGGCGCGCCAATCGGGCGGATTTCTGGGCGTGGACGAGGACGAAGAGGCGTGATGGATCTGGAGACAGTGGGGGCCGCCGAGTTCGGCCGCAGTCTGGACGGGCTGGGCGTGAACCTGTTGACCCGCGATGTGCGCGGGCTGGCGGCCTTCCTTGAGGGCTGCTTGGGCCTGACGATCCACCGTCTGTCGGATGATTTCGCGCTGGCCCGGCATGGCGCGGTGCTCATCCAGCTGCATTCGGACGCCACCTTCTCGCGCCATCCGCTGCACGACATCCTGCCCGAGAACCCGCCGCGCGGGGCCGGAGCGCAGTTCTATCTGTTCGGAATCGACCCTGACGCTGCCGTTTTGCGTGCCGAAGCGCATGGCGGCACGGTCATCGAGGCGCCCGCCGACAAGCCGCATGGCCTGCGTGAGGCAACGATCCTCTCGCCCGAGGGCTATGCGTTTTCACCGGCGAGGGCCTCGGCATGATCACCATCGAGCGTCTGAACATTCGCGGTGAGGGCATCGGCGGCGGGCTGACAGTGGCGCGGGCACTGCCCGGCGAGGTCATCGGGGGCGAGGCGGTCGAGGGGCGCATCGCCCAGCCGAAGATCGTTACCCCGGCGGCCGAACGGGTCGCCGCGCCCTGCAAGCATTACAAGTCCTGCGGTGGTTGTGCGCTGCAGCATGCCGCCGATCCCTTTGTCGAAAGCTGGAAGACCGGCGTTGTCCGGCAGGCCTTGGCCGGGCAGGGGTTGGAGGCCGAGTTCCGCCCGACCCTGACCTCGCCCGCCCGTTCGCGCCGTCGCGCCACTCTGGCCGGGCGCCGATTGAAATCTGGCGCGCTGGTCGGCTTCCATGCCCGCGCGTCGGACACCGTCACCGCCATTCCCGGCTGCACCCTGCTGGACCCCGCGCTGATCGACGTGCTGCCGGCGCTGGAGGCGCTGGTCGTTGAGGGCGGATCGCGAAAGGGCGAGGTCAAGCTGACCGTCACCCGGTTCGAGCAGGGGATCGAGGTCGCCGTGAGTGAGGGCAAGCCGCTCGACAAGGCGCTGCATCTCAGCCTGCCGCAGATCGCAGGCGCCCATGGATTGGTGCGCCTGTCGTGGAACGGCGAGGTTTTGCTGCAGGAGCAGCCGCCGACGCTGGCCTTCGGGCGCGCCCATGTCTCGCCGCCGCCGGGCAGCTTCCTGCAAGCCACGCCGCAGGGCGAATCCGCGCTGCTGGCCGCCGTGAAGGAGGCCGTGGGCGCGGCGAAATCCGTGGCCGACCTGTTTGCCGGCGCCGGGACCTTTGCCCTGCCGCTGGCCGAAACCGCCGAGGTGCATGCCGTCGAAGGCTTTGCCCCGATGCTTGCCGCGCTGGACCTCGGGTGGCGCAATACGGCGGGGCTGAAGAAGATCAGCACCGAGGCGCGTGACCTGTTTCGCCGCCCCCTGATGCCCGACGAGCTGAAGCGCTTCGACGCCGTGGTCATCGACCCGCCGCGCGCCGGGGCTGAAGCTCAGATCGCCGAACTTGCCAAGGCGCAGGTGCCGGTCATCGCGCATGTCTCGTGCAATCCGGTGACCTTCGCGCGTGACGCGAAAACGCTCATCGCGGCGGGCTATCGGCTGGATTGGGTGCAGGTGGTGGACCAGTTCCGCTGGTCGGCGCATGTGGAACTTGCGGCCCGCTTCTCGCGCGCCCATATCGGCTGAAACGCCCCCTGACCGGACCGATCATGCCCCTCAGCGACCGCATCCTCTCCTTCCTCGACCGCCCGATCGTGCGCAACGGCATCATCGGGGTGATCCTGCTCAACGCCGTGGTCTTGGGGCTGGAGACCTCGGATGCCGTGATGGCGGCGGCGGGGCCGCTGATCGTGGCGATCGACATGGCTTGCCTTGCGGTCTTCGTGGTGGAGCTGGCGCTGAAGCTGGTGGCGCTGCGGTTATCGTTCTTCCGCTCAGGCTGGAACCTGTTCGATTTCGTCATCGTCGGCATCGCCATCGTACCGGGCGCGGGCAATTTCAGCGTGTTGCGGGCCCTGCGGGTGCTGCGGCTGTTGCGGGTGATCTCGGTCGCCCCGACGCTGCGCCGCGTGGTCGAAGGCTTCGTGCGCGCGATCCCCGGCATGGGCTCGGTGATCGTGTTGATGGGGATGATCTTCTACATCTCGGCCGTGCTGGCGACGCAGCTCTTCGGCGATGCCTTCCCGGAATGGTTCGGCGATCTGGGCGCCTCGACCTATTCGCTGTTCCAGGTGATGACGCTGGAAAGCTGGTCGATGGGCATCGTGCGTCCGGTGATGGAGGTCCATCCCTACGCCTGGGCCTTCTTCGTGCCCTTCATCCTGATCACCACCTTCGCGGTGGTGAACCTGCTTGTCGGCCTCATCGTCAACTCCATGCAGGAAGCGCATAACGAGGAAGACGCTGCCCGCACGGACGAATACCGCGACGAGGTTCTGGCCCGGCTAAAAGCCATCGAAGCGCGCCTGCAACAGGATGCGGCGCGCGACTGACCCTCGGTCCAAGCGCGGGTTATTCGCCGAAGCCGTATTCGAACAGGGCGCAGGACACGTCGTCGGGGAAATCCTCGGACCCGTGCCAATTGGCCAGTTCCCACATCAGCGCATCGAGCAATTGCGCCCCGCCCAAGCCGTGCAGCTTGCGCAGCAGGCGCTCCAGCCCTTCGTTGCCCAGCTCTTCCCCGTCGGGATCAGGGCATTCGGTGACACCGTCTGAAACAAGGAGCAGCCGCTCGCCGGGTTGCAACTGGGCCTCGAAACCCGTCCAGTCGGCGTTGTCCAACAGGCCCACGGGCAGACCGCCATCGCCGAGGAAGGTGATGCTGCCATCGGCGTGCTGCACAATGGGATGGGGGTGACCGGCCTGCACCATGCGCAGACGACCGCTCTCGCGGTCGATCTCGGCATAGGCGAGCGTCACATAGCGTTCTGTCTCGATCTCGGAAAGCATCAGCCGGTTCATCGCGGTTGCGACTTCGGCCGGGGGGCGGCCCATCGGGCCGTCGCGACCGACGGAAATGGCGATGTTCTGATCCGCCGAGGTGCCGGACAACAGCCCGGACAACCGCGCCGTCAGCAGGGCCGAGGCCACACCGTGTCCCGAGACGTCAAAGGCATAGAGGCCGGTGATCTGGGGCGTGATCTCGAAGAAGCCGACCATATCGCCGCCGACATGACCCGAGGGGCGCAGCATCAGGCTGATATGCCCTTCCGGGTAGCGGTGATTACGCTCCCGCAGCAGCGATTGCTGGAGGTTCCGCGCCTCCACCAGATCGCGGTCGAGCGAATCATAGAGCGCACGCAGACGGGCCAAGGTGTCGGACAGAAGCGCGTTGTTGCCGCGCAGCGCGCGCTCCATGGCCAGCACCCGTTCACCGGCGTTGATACGGGCGCGCAGTTCGGCCTGATCCAGCGGTTTGGACAGGAAATCGTCGGCGCCGACATCCAGCCCTTCGGCCACGGCGCTCTTCTCGGATTTCGAGGTCAGGAGAATGAAATAGACATAGCGGTCCGAGGGCATCTCCCGCAGGGCGCGGCAGAATTCGATGCCGGTCATGCCGGGCATCATCCAGTCGGACAGCACCAGATCGACCGGTACCGTCTTGCACAGTTCCAGCGCCTCTACCCCGGAGGCGGCGTGGTGGACGGTGAAGCCCCGGTTGCGCAGCCCGGCCTCGACGATCATGCGCTGGGCGCGCGAATCGTCCACGATCAGCACATGCCTGATCGCCCGATCATGGGCGGGCGGACGCGCGGGTCGCGTGTCGATCGGAGAGGGAGCTACTGAGGGCACTGCGCACCTGTCGAAATTAATACTACTGTTGTTCCTCACGCCGCTTAAGAAAAGCTGAAGCCCTGCGTCGATTTGATGGTTTCCCGGCCGTTAGCTTTCGATTAGCGCTTGTATGACATGCTGTCGCAAACAGCGGAGGTTTGGACATGATAGACTGGTCCCATGTGGCAGAATTGAGGTCGGATATGGGCGAGGCCTTCGACGAAGTCGTCGAGGTCTTCCTGCAGGAGGTCGAGGAAGGACTCGCCCGTCTTGATCCCGCCGGTCCCGCCGAGGATCTGGCGGCCGATCTGCACTTTCTGAAGGGTGCGGCGTTGAACCTGGGGTTCCGGGAATTCGCGGCGCTTTGCGCGCAATCCGAGACGCAGGCGAACAACGGTGAAGCGGCGAAAGTCGACCTGCCGGCCGTGCGCCGCAGCTATGAGAATTCGCGCGTGGCTTTCATCGACGGTCTGCCGAAGCTGGCGGCCTGACGACCGCCCGGCCGGGTTTCAACGCCTGCCGCGTGTTGCCGTCGCAATCCCGCCCTGGTTCCGCTCAGGGCAGGGATCGCTCGGCGCCGCTCAGACGAGGAAATTCGCCAGCGTCTCGTCGATGGTCACATCGCGATAATCGAACCCGGCTTCGGTCATGCGGACGAAGAGCTCGGTGATGTTCTCGGCCCGCGAGGTTTCGATGCCGATCAGCACCGAGCCGAAGTTGCGGGCCGATTTCTTCAGGTATTCGAAGCGCGCGATGTCGTCCTCGGGGCCGAGGATCTGCAGGAAATCGCGCAGCGCACCCGGACGCTGAGGCAGGCGCAGGATGAAGTATTTCTTCGTCCCGGCAAAACGCATGGCGCGTTCCTTGACCTCGGGTAGACGCTCGAAGTCGAAATTCCCGCCCGAGGTCAGGCACAGCACCGTCTTGCCGCGGATCTCCTCGGCGAGGTCGGGCAGGGCGTCGATGGCCAAGGCGCCGGCGGGTTCCAGTACGATGCCTTCGACGTTCAGCATCTCCAGCATGGTGATGCAGATCCGGTCCTCGGGCGCCAGCAGCACGGCGGCGGGATCGGCATCCTTCAGCGTGGCGAAGGGCCGGGCGCCGATGCGCGCGACGGCGGCACCGTCAACGAAGCCGTCGACCTTGTTCAGCGTCACCGGCTCGCCGGCCTTCAGCGCGGCACTCAGGCTGGCGCCGCCCAGCGGCTCCACATAGCGCAGGGTCACCGGGGCACCGAGGGCCTCGAAATACCGCTTCACGCCCGAGGCCAGACCACCCCCGCCGACCGGCAGCACGATGATGTCGGGCGCGCGGCCCAGCTGGTCCATGATCTCGGCGCCGATGCTGGCCTGCCCCTCGATCACGTCGTCATCATCGAAGGGCGACAGGAAATGGCCACCGGCCTCGGCGCAGAAGGCCTGCGCGGCGGCAAGGGCCTGATCGAAATAGTCGCCGGTCAGCCGGATCTCGATCGCTTCGCCGCCGAAGGTGCGGGTCTTGTCGATCTTCTGCTTCGGCGTCGTCACCGGCATGTAGATCACGCCCTTCTTGCCGAAATGGCGGCAGGCGAAGGCCACGCCCTGCGCATGGTTCCCGGCCGAGGCGCAGACGAAGATCTCCTGATCCGGGCTTTCCTCAAGCAGCCGGGTCATCGCGTTGACGGCGCCGCGGATCTTGTAGCTGCGCACCGGCGTCAGGTCTTCGCGCTTGAGCCAGATATCGGCCCCGAAGCGGTTCGACAGGTGATCGTTGCGCTGCAGTGGCGTCGGCTCGAAGAGCGGGCGCAACTGGTCGGCGGCGGAGCGGGCAGAGATCAGGATATCGCGCATCCTTCCCCCTTACTGCCTGCCCCCCGTCCGGGGGAAGCGGGAAAATCGTCCAGGCAGCGGGCATCCCCCATGACGGCGTCACATGGCTCGTGTATCAAGGGGCGATCCCCCGGCCGGAAGCCTGACGATGCGTGTTCTGTTCCTGTTGTCCCTGACCCTGCTGGCCGCCTGCGCGGTGCGCGAGCAGGTCGATTTCGTCGAGACCCCGGCCGACGGTGCCATCGCCCGCAGCGTGCTGGTCGGCACCACGCGCGGCGCCGATCCCAACCAGCCGGTTCCGGGCTGGGAGCGGGCGCAGGACGTGACGTATGGCCATTACGTCGTGTCGATCCCGCCTGAGCGTGAGCGTGGCGCCATTCCGCGGCAGCGTCCCCGGCAAGCCGCCGATCCGGCACGGCATTTCATGCTGGCCGAGGCCCGTCCCGAAACGCCCGAGGCCTTCGTCGCCGACCTTCGGCAGGAGCTGGCCGCGCAACCCGCCGGCCAGAATGAGGCCGTGGTCTTCGTGCATGGGTTCAACACCGCCTTCATCGAAGGGGTCTATCGCACGGCGCAGCTGGATTACGACCTGAACATCCCGGGCGTGATGCTGCACTATTCCTGGCCCTCGCTGGGCGCGCCTCTGGCTTACGCGCATGACCGGGATTCCGCGCTGTTCGCGCGCGACGGGCTGATCGACATGCTGACGCAGGTGCGTCGGGCCGGGCCGCGCCGCATCATCCTGATTGCGCATTCCATGGGCTCGCATCTGGTGATGGAGACCCTGCGCCAGATCGCCCTGACCCACGATCCCGTGATGCAGAACATCGGCGGCGTGATCCTGATCTCGCCGGATCTGGATGTGGAACTGTTCCGCCAACAGGTCCGCGCCATCGGGGATCTGCCCGACCCCTTCCTGATCGTCACCTCGCAGCGGGACCGCATCCTGACGCTCTCAGCCAGCCTGACCGGCGAGAGGGCGCGACTGGGCAATATGGCCGATCCGCAGGAGGTGGCCGATCTGGGTGTGACGGTGGTCGATGTCAGCGCCTTCGGCTCGGGCGACGGGCATTTCACCGCCGGATCTTCGCCCGCGCTGATCGGCTTGCTAGAGCAGATGAACGCAATGAACGTCGCGCTGGGGGATGAGGCCTCGGGCTCGGTCCCGCTGCTGCCGGCGACGATCCTGACGCTGCAGAACACCACCGAGGTGATCCTGACGCCGCTCACCGACATCACCACCGCCGGGGATCAACGCCGGTCGCGCCGTGCAGTGCTACCGTGGTGGCTGCGGCGCATGGTGATCGAGGAGCCCGACGAGGACGACCTGCCCGCGCAGGACGGCTAACGGCGCTTTTTCAGGTAGACGTAGTAAGCGCCCGTGCCGCCATGGCTGCGGTGGCTTTCGCGAACTTCCAACACCAAGGGCGACAGTGGCGCCATGCGCAGCCATTGCGGGACTTCGTGTTTCAGCACGCCCGCGCGGGCCGGCATCGGCGCAAAATGGTCGGGCGCGGTCTTGCGGCCCTTGCCGGTAATCACCAGCACCAGCCGCAGCCCGCGCGTATGGGCCGAGAGGATGAAGCCGTTCAACGCACCATGGGCCTGCGCGACCGTCATGCCATGCAGGTCGATCCGCGCCTCGGGCTCCAGCTTGCCGCGGCTCATCGAGCGGTGGAGGTTGCGATCCATCCGCACAGGTTCCCGCGCCAGCCGGTCGCCGATGCTTTCCGCCAGATCGAACTGCACGGGCGGCGGCGTCTTGCGCCCGGCCGAGGGGGGCAGGGGAAGCGCGCGCTTCTTCTTGGGGGGATCCGGAAAGGGCGGCGGCGCCGGTTGCGCGGCGCCACTTTCCGTCAGCTTGGGATCGGGGATCGGACCCTTGCGGGTGTCAGGCTCCAGCGGATCGCCGGACAGCTTCAGCCGGTTCGCCGATCGCGCCACGCGTTGCCAGAGCTCGCGCTCATCGTCTGAGAGGCGGCGGCGCGGCATGGCGACCCTTTCCTGAGGGTCAGTCGCCGGTCGCGACCAGACGCCAGTTCGGGTTGTCGGACCCCATCTTGCGGGCGAAGGTCCACGAGTCACGCTCTTGCTTGATGCGGTTGGGGTCGCCCTCGACCACGGTGCCGTTGCGATCGCGCACGACCGAGGTGATCTCGCCGGTGAAGCGGATAGTGATCTCGGCCTCGCGGGTGGTCGGGTCGAAACGGGCGGCGGCGACCTCGATCTCGCGCAGGCCGACGAAGCTGGCCTCGACGGTCAGGCCTTCGCGCTCGCGGTGCTGGACCACTTCGTCGAAGCTCTCGAACACGTCACGCGAAAGGAACGGCACGAGGTCATCAAGCTGGCCATTCTCGAAGCCCATGAGGATCATCTCATAGGCGCCGCGGGCCCCGCCAAGGAACTCACTGACGTTGAACGAGGGCTCGGCGCGCTTCATCGCCGCCAGCGCCGTCGCAGCGTCCGAGTTCGCGGGAACGTGATCGGTGATATCGCGATCCTCGCCGCCTTCGATCACCTCGAAGCCGCGATTGGCCCGCGGTGCGGGGCTTGCGGGACCGGGTGCGGGCTCGGGCGGACGCTCGTAGCCGTCGCGCGTTCCCAGCACCGAGCGTAGCTTCAGGATCAGGAATACGGCAATGCCGGCGAGAACCAGAAGTTGTATCACGGCGGAATCCATCATGTCCTCGGGGGCGTGCGGCCTTGGTTTCATACGATCGTTGCTTATGTAGGGTGCGTCGCGCCCTATGTCTACCGCACGAGATGCGGCAGCGGGGCGCAGGTTAACGAAAGGGATTGCCCGTGCCTGCCTTGCTGATCTTCGTGCTGTTGCCGCTGATCGAAATCGCCCTCTTCATTGCCGTGGGTGGACAGATCGGGGTGGCCGCGACCTTGGCGCTGATCCTGCTCTCGGCCATGGCCGGGGCCTCGGTGCTGCGGGGGCAACAAGCCCGCGCCGTTGCCGTGATGCAGGGAGGCCTGCGGATGCAGCCCGGCACCTTCCTCGCCGAGGGCGCTTTCCGCATGACGGCGGGCCTGCTGCTGATCCTGCCGGGCTTCCTGACGGACGCGCTGGGCCTCGCGCTGCTGGTGCCGCCGCTGCAACGCACCATCGTGCGCGCCATCGGTGCCCGGACCACCGTGGTCAGCACCCGCACATACCGCCGCGACGACGTGTTCGAGGGTGAGTTCACCGAAGGGCCGAGCACACGCGATCCCCTCGATCCCGACCGCCGGGTCGAGGATCATCGCCCCTGACCGCGAAACGTGGTGGTTTTCCGGCCTCTCGCGGGGTCCGCGCGGCATTGAGGCCCCGGTTCCAGCCTGCTAGAAACCCCGCCAAAGGCAAATGAAACGCAGGAGAGGATCATGGCCGAAGAAGGCAACGGCGCCGCGCCGCAAGAAGGTGCAGCCGCTCAGCCCGGCGCGCAGCCGCAAGTGAAATTCCAGGTGCTCGCGCAGTTCGTGCGGGATCTGTCGTTCGAAAACGCCATCGTGCGTGGCGACGGCGTTCTGCCTCCGGGCCAGCCCGACATTCAGGTGCAGGTCAGCCTCGACGCCAAGAAGCGCGAAGCCGACGGCCATTACGAGGTGATCTCGAAGTACCGCGTCGAATCCAAGCACAAGGGGAGCGGCAAGACCCTCTACCTCGTGGAGCTGGAATACGGCGGCATCTTCCTGATCGACGGCCTACCGCAAGAGCAGCTGCATCCGTTCCTGCTGATCGAATGCCCGCGCATCGTGTTCCCCTTCGCGCGCCGCATCATCTCGGACGTGACCCGCGACGGTGGCTTCCCGCCGCTGAACCTGGACATGATCGACTTCATGGCGATGTACCGCCAGCAGCTGGCCCGTCAGCAGGCGCAGAACGCCGCTCCGACCGGCGCGCCTGCCGGCACCGTGCTGTCGTAAGGTATGCGGAAACAATCGCGCTGATTTGGTGCGATTGTCGAGAATTCGGAAAGGCCGGGGCGCCATGCCTCGGCCTTTTTTGCGTCTTCCCAAAGGGTTGTTCAGCGGATCTTAACCCAGCTTGGCGATCCTGACCCTCGATGACCCGCCGCCCATACCGGCGAACGGGATCTAGAGACGAGGCCAGGCCCGACGCACCGGGCCTTGAGACAGGGGCAGGACACGATGCAGGATCCCACGCGCAGCCAAGCCGAAAGCGGCACGGAAACCGATGGCGCCGACGCCAGCATGTCGCGCCGGCTTTCCCGGTTGGAGCGTCAGGCACGCGTCGGCATCCTGCGCAATCCCAATTCGCCGCCCCGCCCGCCCGCGCGTCGCGCCACGCTGACCGGCCGCTGGCCCTCGCTGCGCAGCTCGCGCCGTCCGCCGGGCAGCGTGGTTCAGGACGCCGCCGACAGCGTGGTGACCCAGCTCTCCGCCCAGCAGGACCGGGCGCCGCAGGTGACGGTGAAGGACGGCAAGACCTCGATCGACGTCGCCAGCCTGATGGCCTCGGTGGAGGACGTCGGCACCGTGCCGCCCTCGCGCAGCCCCTTCGCTGCGGCGTTCCGCGATGATGTTCCCGCCGGCAGCCCGAAAGCCGCCCGGCCGCGCCGCGCCTCGATCCTCAGCAAGGATGCCTGGATCGACGATCAGGACAGTCCTGAGGATGAGGATGCGCTGGGCGACGCCTTCCGCGATGCGGCCGAGGTCGCCTCGGAGGACGCCGCCAGCAGCCTCGCGCCGCGCAACCGGTGGCGTGGCTTGGTGATGATCGTGCTTCTGTTGGTGATGCTGGGCGCCATGGCGCTGATCGTTTTCCCGGCAGCGGCCTTCCAGTTCCTGCGCGGACCGGTTTGATCTTGCCCAGCCGGCACCAAGCCGGTTGAGGCCGCGCCCGCGCTTCGCTATCGACAACCCGTGACCGCCGTCGGAGATCGGGATGAAACAGCCACGCGCCTGGCAACGGATGCTCTCGGGTCGAAGGCTGGACCTGCTCGATCCGACGCCGATGGATATCGAGCTTGAGGATATCGCCCATGGCCTCGCCTTCGTGGCGCGGTGGAACGGGCAGACCACCGGCGACTGGCCCTATTCCGTGGCCGAACACTCGCTTCTTGTCGAGGCGCTGACCGCCCAGCTGAACCCCAATTTCCCGGCCCGTTGGCGTCTGGCCGCGCTGCTGCACGACGCCCCGGAATACGTGATCGGCGACATGATCTCGCCGGTGAAGGCGGCGGTCGGGCCGGATTACAAGGCGCTGGATGCCAAGCTGACGGCAGCGATCCATCACCGCTTCGGCCTTCCCGCGGTGTTGCCGAAGACGGTCAAGTCGCTGATCAAGAAGGCGGATACTCAATCCGCCTGGTTGGAAGCCACCCAGATCGCGGGCTTCTCGCGCTCGGAGGCCGACAAGATCTTCGGCAAACCGCTGCCCGAGGTCGCCACCATGACCCTGATCCCGCGCCCCCCGGCCGAGGTTCGCGCCGCCTATATCGCCCGCCACGCGCAACTCATCGCCGAGATCGACGGCAAGGCCTGAACCACCTTGCCAAGCGTGGCCTCGCATGGTCCTCATCGGGGCCAGACAAGGGAGGCACCGCCATGAAATTGCTGCGCTACGGGCCCATCGGGGCCGAGAAACCCGGCCTGCTGGACGATGCGGGGACGATCCGCGATCTCTCGGGGCATGTCGCCGATATCGGTGGCGCCGCCCTCTCGCCCGAAGGCCTCGCCGCCATCGCCGCGCTGGACATCGAGACCCTGCCCGTCGTCGCAGGCCAGCCGCGCATCGCCGCCTGTGTGGCGGGAACGGGCAAGTTCCTCTGCATTGGCCTGAACTATTCCGACCACGCGGCCGAGGCCGGGATGCAGGTCCCCTCCGAGCCGATCCTGTTCATGAAAGCCACCTCGGCCATCTGCGGCCCCAACGACGGGATCGAGATCCCCCGTGGCTCGGACGCGCTGGATTGGGAGGTCGAACTCGGCATCGTCATCGGCAAGGCTGCGAAATACGTCTCGGAAGCCGAGGCGCTGGATCATGTTGCCGGCTTCTGCACGGTGAATGACGTCTCCGAACGCAGCTTCCAGACCGCACGGCAAGGCCAGTGGACCAAGGGCAAGTCCTGCGACAGCTTCGGCCCGATCGGCCCCTGGCTGGTCACCAAGGACGAGATCGCCGACCCCGCCAACCTGCGTCTCTGGTGCAAGGTCAACGGCGAGACGATGCAGGACGGCTCGACCGCCACGATGGTGTACAAACCCGCCTTCCTCGTCAGCTACCTGTCGCAGTTCATGACGCTGCACCCCGGCGACGTGATCGCCACCGGCACCCCGCCGGGCGTCGGCATGGGCATGAAACCGCCCCGCTACCTCGCCGAGGGTGACGTGGTCGAACTCGGCGTCGAAGGCCTCGGTACGCAAACCCAGCGCGTCTACCGCTGAACCGTCGCCGCGTATTTCCGGCAGAGTGAAAGGGCGCGGGCAATGCTCATGCCCAGCCGCGTCTGAGTATTTGGAACAAGGTGAGGGGGCACGCGCACCGCCCTCTTTCCCATCTTCGTTCTAGAAATATCCCGGGGGTCCGGGGGCAGAGCCCCCGGTTCTGTCGCCCAAGACCTGCGTGGCGGAGCCATGCCGGGCGAGGGCGAAACCCCTCACCCGTCCCCTCAGTCCCGCCGGATCGAGGCCGTGACGTAATTCACCGACAGATCCCGTTCGGACAAAGACCAGCGCCAGAACACCGGGTTGAACACCATCCCCTTGCGGTCGACCGGGTCCAGGCCTGCGTCGCGGATCAGCTGGTACAGCTCGTCCGGTGTGATGAATTTGGACCAGTCATGCGTGCCCTTGGGCAACCAGCGCATCACCACCTCGGCGCCGAAGATCGCCATGGCGTAGCTCTTGGGATTGCGGTTCAGGGTCGAGCAGATCATCAGACCGCCGGTCTTCAGCAGGTCATGGCAGGCGGTCAGATAGGCCAGCGGGTCGGCCACATGCTCGACCACTTCCATGTTCAGCACCACGTCGAACCGCTCACCAGCTGCCGCCAGATCCTCGGCCGTGGTGTGGCGATAGTCGATCTCCAGCCCCGATTGCTGGGCATGGACCTGCGCGACAGGGATGTTGCGCTCAGCCGCGTCGGCGCCGATCACCTCGGCCCCCAGCCGTGCCATCGGTTCGGACAGAAGCCCGCCGCCGCAGCCGATATCCAGAAGGCGCAGGCCCTCAAAAGGGCGGGGCTTCGACAGGTCGCGGCCGAATTCGGCGGCGATCTGCGTGGTGATATAGTCCAGCCGGCAGGGGTTGAGCATATGCAGCGGCTTGAACTTGCCATGCGGATCCCACCAATCGGCGGCCATGGTCTCGAATTTGGCGACTTCGGCGGGATCGATCGTGCTGCTCATCGGGTGCTCCGGCTTGCCTTTTCCCCGCGCTTCCCGTCGAATGAGGCCGGGAAGACGGGCTCGACGGGGTATATAGACCGGAACATGGACAAGTCGCACGAGCAAAAGAGCGCAGCCGCCTATCTCTACCCGCCGATCGAACCCTACGAGCGGCGCATGCTGGAGGTGGGGCAGGGCCACACCCTCTATGTCGAGGAGAGCGGCAATCCCGCCGGTCAGCCGGTCGTGGTGCTGCATGGCGGTCCGGGCGGCGGTTCCAGCCCGATGATGCGGCGTTTTTTCGACCCCGAGCATTACCGGATCGTGCTGTTCGACCAGCGCGGATGCGGGCGCTCGCGGCCCCATGCCTCGGTCGAGGCGAACACGACGCAGCATCTGATCCACGATATCGAGGCGATTCGCCGCACCTTGGGCATTGGCCGCTGGATCGTGTTTGGCGGCAGCTGGGGTGCCACTTTGGCGCTGGCCTATGCGCAGGCGCATCCCGCGCCGGTCGCCTGGCTGGTGCTGCGCGGCGTGTTCATGGGCACCAAGGCCGAGCTTGACTGGTTCTACGGCGGCGGTGCCGGGCGCTTTTATCCGGAGCTATGGTCGCGCTTCGCCGAGGCGATTCCGGTGGCCGAGCGCGGTGACCTGATCGGCGCCTATCGGCAGCGGCTGTTCTCGGGCAATTTCTCGCAGGAGACGCGCTTTGCCCGGCTGTGGTCGGACTGGGAGAATGCGCTCGCCACCGTCGAGACGCGCTTCTACCACGAGACGCCCGTTGATTACGCCCGGGCCTTCGCGCGGTTGGAGAACCATTACTTCTCGCACGATTGCTTCTTCGATCGGGACGGCCAGCTTCTGTCCGATCTGTGGCGCATGAACGGGGTGCGTGGCACCATCGTGCAGGGCCAGTTCGACATGATCTGCCCGCCCGTCACCGCCTGGACCCTGCACCGCGCCTGGCCCGGCAGCAGCCTGCGCATGGTGCCGATGGCAGGTCATGCCCTGTCCGAACCGGGCATCACCGCCGAGCTGGTGGCGATCATGGACGGCTTCCGCCATTCGCAGTTGATGACCCGCTAGCCGGGCAGGCGATACTCGGCGATCTCGGTGCGTTGCAGGCGGTTCTGGTTGTCGTCCGACACGGTCGTCGCCCAAAGCTGCCCGGCCGCGTCCCGGCTGATCGCGATCCCCTCGTGATTGTCGAGAGAGCCCATCCCCGTCTCGACCAAGGTTTCCGGCTGGCCCCAGTCGCCCGGGCGCAAGCGGCTGATCCGGCTGGCGAAAAACGCAAGACGAAAGCGGCGCTCCAGCAGGTAGAGGTTGCCGTCCGGGCCGAAATCGAGACCGACCGGCCTGAAATCGCCACGGGGCGGCAGCTGGGCGATGATCTCCCAATCCGCGCCGCGGGTCTGTTGCAGCCGGTAGAGGGGGAAGGCCCCGTCCAGCGCCGCCTCGGGCAGGGTGTAGAGGGCGTTGTTGTCGTCGACGGCCAGCGCTTCGAGGCTTTGGTTGCCAGGCAGGCGGCGCCAGCTTTGCGCGCGGGGCAGGGCGGTGGCGGGGCCGGCCTCGTCGGGGTAGTGGAACAAACGGCCGCGCCCGGTCTCGAACGCGATAAACAGAGAGCCATCGGGCCGCTGATCCAGCCCCTCGGCATCGGCGCGGCCGCCGCGCAGGATGGCGCCATCCGGGCCGCGCAGTTCGGTATGCTCGATCTTCTCGATCTCGGTGATCGCGCCGGCGCTGTCGCGGATCAGCCGTGCGCGGACCAGGAAGCCGCGATCCGACAGGAACAGGGCGCGGCTGCGGTCCCGGCTGATCGACAGGCCTGAGAAGCCGCCGAAATACGGCCCGCCCCCGTGCCAGCGGAACAGGTGATCGGGTTGGTTGGCGATGGCGCGCGCGGGCGCGGCCGGCAACCACGCGGCGGCGGCGCTGGCGCTCGCGAGGGTCAGGAATTGGCGGCGGTTCGGGGTCATGACGGGCGGAGCCTAGCGGCGGATTGCGGCGGGTGAAATGCGACAGCGGCGGCCTGTGCGACATATCGCTTGAATTCTTGGTGTTCGGGGCGTATATCCCCCTCAACAGCGGCGCTGCAGGGTCCAAACCGGCAGCCCACCGAAAAGTTTCGCGGGCCGCTTCGGCCCGTTTTTTTATTTCTGGGGTTTCGCATGAGCGAGCAACACGAAAGCAACGACCTGGTGGCTCGCACGGCCATCGACCGGCGCGTCGCCGAGATCGTCAAACCTGCCATTGAAGGCGCAGGTTTCGAACTCGTCCGCCTGCGTTTGATGTCGGGCAAGACCCGCACGTTGCAGATCATGGCGGATCGGCCCGAGGGCGGGATCGAAATCGACGAGCTGGGCGAGATCACCACGCTGGTGGGCGCCGTTCTCGACGTCGAGGATCCGCTGGAGGACGCCTATGTGCTGGAAGTCTCCAGCCCCGGCATCGACCGCCCGCTGACCCGTCTGAAGGATTTCGACACCTGGTCGGGCTACGAGGCGCGGCTTGAGACGTCCGAGCTGATCGATGGTCGCCGCCGCTTCAAGGGCAACCTGCAGGGCACCGAGGACGGCGAAGTCCTGATCGAGATCGAGGAGAAGGGCGAGCCGGTGATCATCGGCCTGCAGTTCGACTGGCTCTCCGATGCCAAGCTGGTCCTCACCGACGAGCTGATCGAAGAAACCCTGCGCGCCCGCAAGGATGCCGGCGTGATCAACGAAACCGACTTCGATTCCATCGAAACCGATACCGCTTCCGAGGAGGAGTGAGAGATGGCCATTACCAGCGCCAACCAGCTTGAACTGCTGCAGACCGCCGAAGCGGTTGCTCGTGAGAAACTGATCGATCCCGAGCTGGTCGTTCAGGCGATGGAAGACAGCCTCGCGCGGGCTGCGAAGTCGCGCTATGGCGCCGACATGGACATCCGCGTCCACATCGACCGCAAGACCGGCCGCGCCCAGTTCACCCGCGTTCGCACCGTGGTCGAGGACGAGCTGTTGGAAAACCACCACGCCGAACTGACCGTGAAGCAGGCCAAGCAATATCTGGCCGACCCGCAGATCGGCGACGAGATCGTCGACGAGGTTCCGCCGGTCGATCTGGGCCGTATCGCCGCCCAGTCCGCCAAGCAGGTCATCCTGCAGAAGGTCCGCGAAGCCGAGCGTGATCGCCAGTACGACGAGTTCAAGGACCGCGTCGGCACGATCATCAACGGCACCGTCAAGCGCGAGGAATACGGCAACATCATCGTCGATATCGGCCGTGGCGAGGGCATCCTGCGCCGCAACGAGAAGATTGGCCGTGAATCGTACCGCCCGAACGACCGCATCCGCTGCTTCATCAAGGACGTCCGCCGTGAGGCCCGTGGCCCGCAGGTCTTCCTGTCGCGCACCGCGCCCGACTTCATGGCTGCGCTGTTCAAGATGGAAGTGCCGGAAATCTACGACGGCATCATCGAGATCAAGGCCGTGGCCCGTGACCCGGGTTCGCGCGCGAAGATCGCCGTCATCAGCTACGACAACTCGATCGACCCGGTCGGCGCCTGTGTCGGTATGCGCGGCTCGCGCGTGCAGGCCGTGGTGAACGAACTTCAGGGCGAGAAGATCGACATCATTCCGTGGAACGAAGATCAGGCGACCTTCCTCGTGAACGCGCTGCAGCCGGCCGAAGTGTCGAAAGTGGTGATCGACGAGGACGCGGCCCGCATCGAGGTGGTGGTTCCCGACGAGCAGCTCTCGCTGGCCATCGGCCGTCGCGGTCAGAACGTGCGTCTGGCCTCGCAGCTGACCGCGCTGGACATCGATATCATGACCGAGTCGGATGAATCGGCCCGCCGTCAGGCGGAATTCGCCGAGCGTACGAAGCTGTTCATGGACGCGCTCGACGTCGACGAGATGATGGCGCAGCTTCTGGTGGCCGAAGGCTTCACCAACCTCGAAGAAGTCGCCTACGTTGAAATCGACGAGCTTCTGTCGATCGACGGCTTCGACGAAGACACCGCGACCGAGCTGCAGGCCCGTGCCCGCGACAAGATCGAAGCGGCCAATCAGGCTGCGCTGGATGCCGCTCGGGCGATGGGTGTCGAAGACAGCCTCATTGACTTTGAGGGCCTGACGCCCCAGATGATCGAAGCACTGGCGAAAGACGGCATCAAGACGCTTGATGACTTCGCCACCTGCGCGGACTGGGAACTGGCCGGTGGCTGGACCAGCGTCGACGGTCAGCGCATCAAGGACGACGGTATCCTCGAATCCTTCGAGATGAGCCTCGAAGAGGCCCAGACCCTGATCATGACCGCGCGCGTTCAGCTCGGTTGGGTCGATCCGGCAGAGCTGGAAGTCGAAGAGGATGCGGACGCCGAAGAACTCGCCGACGGCGAGGAAGACGAAGCGTAAGGGCCCGAACCGATGACCCGGGGCGGGCGTGCCAAAGACAGCGACGGCCCCGATCGTCGCTGCATCGTCACCGGAGAGGTGCAGCCTAAAGGTGGGCTGATCCGCTTCGTGGTCGGTCCCGACGCCGGCATCGTGCCCGATATCGAGGGCAAGCTGCCGGGCCGCGGGATCTATGTCTCGGCCGATCGGGCGGCCATCGCGCAGGCGGCGAAGCGGAAGCTCTTCGCCCGCGCGGCCCGGGCCCCGGTGACGGTGCCCGAAGGACTGGAAGATCTGGTCCATGACTTGCAGACCCGGCGGGTGATCGAATTGCTCGCGCTGGGCCGCAAGGCAGGACAAGCCGTCGCGGGCTATGAGAAGGTGCGCGACTGGTTGAATACGGAGTCGGCGGAGGTCCTGATACAGGCCTCGGACGGGTCCGCACGGGGCAAAACCAAGCTGAGAGCCCCTGACGGCGAGGACAGTTACATCGGCTGTTTGAGCGCAGGGGAAATCGGTTTGGCTTTCGGCCGTGAACATGTGATACATGCCGCGCTTGCCGCTGGCGGTCTGTCTGCACGTGTAGTAGAGGAAGCGGCGAAACTCGCGCGTTTGCGCGGGCAGAACGATGGTACCGATGCCATCGGAGAGGATTGACGAGACGCATGAGCGATACTGACGGCAAGAAACCCCTTGGGCTGCGTGGCGGCTCGACCCCCGGTCAGGTGAAGCAGAGCTTCAGCCACGGGCGGACCAAGGCGGTTGTGGTTGAAACGAAGCGCAAGCGTGTTGTGGTGCCGAAGCCCGGCTCCGCGTCTTCCGGCGACTCGTCTTCTTCCAAGCCCGCATCGGCTGGCGGCGCCTCGCGGCGCCCCGCCGGGATCTCGGATGCCGAGATGGAGCGCCGCCTCGCCGCGGTGCGCGCCGCCAAGGCCCGTGAGGCCGAGGAGGCCGCGCAGCGTGCCGAGGACGAGCGCCAGCGCGAAGAAGAGCGCGAACGCCGCCGGGCCGAGATCGAGGCCAAGGAGCGCGAAGAGCGCGAACGCGAAGAGGCCCGCAAGGCCAAGGAAGAGGAAGAGGCCCGCAAGGCCGCCGAGGCTGAAAAAGCCGCGGCTGAAGCTGCTGCGCGCAAGGCTGCTCCTCGGGAAGAAAAGACGCGTGAGGATGCGCCTGCGAACCGCCCGGCCAACGCCGGCGTGGAACGCGCCTCGCCGGCCGAGCGCGCTGCGGCGCGTCCGGGTGGCGGCACGCCGACCCCGCGCAAGACCGACCGTGAACGCGACGACCGTGATTCGCGTGGCAAGAAGAATGATGCCGGCGGCAACCGTCGCGCAGGCAAGCTGACCCTGAACGCCGCGCTGGACGGTGGCGAAGGCGGGCGTCAGCGCTCGCTGGCCGCGATGAAGCGGAAGCAGGAAAAGGCCCGCGCCAAGGCGATGGGCATGGGCAACAAGGCCGAGAAGCAGTCGCGCGACGTGCAGCTGCCCGAGACCATCGTTGTCCAGGAGCTCGCCAACCGCATGGCCGAGCGTGCTGCCGACGTCGTCAAGGCGCTCATGAAAATGGGCATGATGGTTGCGATGAACCAGGTCATCGACGCCGATACTGCCGAACTGGTGATCGAGGAATTCGGCCACCGTGCGGTCCGCGTGTCGGATGCTGACGTGGAACAGGTGATCGACACCGTCGAGGACAAGGCCGAAGATCTGTCGTCGCGTCCGCCGATCATCACGATCATGGGCCACGTCGACCACGGCAAGACCTCGCTGCTGGACGCCATCCGCAAGACCAACGTGGTCTCGGGCGAGGCTGGCGGCATCACCCAGCACATCGGTGCCTATCAGGTGACGACGGAATCGGGCGCTGTCCTCAGCTTCCTCGATACTCCGGGCCACGCGGCCTTCACCTCGATGCGCGCTCGTGGCGCTCAGGTGACGGATATCGTGGTGCTGGTCGTGGCGGCCGATGACGCGGTCATGCCGCAGACCATCGAGGCGCTGAACCACGCGAAAGCGGCCGGCGTGCCGATGATCGTGGCGATCAACAAATGCGACAAGCCCTCGGCCGATCCGCACCGCGTGCGCACCAGCCTGCTCCAGCACGAAGTCGTGGTCGAGCAGATGGGCGGCGACGTGCAGGACGTCGAAGTCTCGGCGCTGACCGGCAAGGGTCTCGACACCCTGCTGGAAGCCATCGCGCTGCAGGCCGAGATCCTCGAACTGAAGGCCAACCCGAAGCGGGCGGCCCAAGGTGCGGTGATCGAAGCCAAGCTCGACGTGGGCCGTGGTCCGGTCGCGACGGTTCTGGTGCAGAACGGAACGCTGAAGCGCGGCGACATCTTCGTCGTCGGCGAGCAGTGGGGCAAGGTCCGTGCGCTGATCGACGACAAGGGCAACCGCGTCGACGAAGCCGGTCCCTCGGTCCCGGTCGAGGTTCTGGGCCTGAACGGTACGCCGGAAGCCGGTGACGTGCTGAACGTGGTCGAGACCGAAGCCCAGGCCCGTGAGATCGCCGATTACCGCGCGCATGCCGCGAAGGAAAAGCGCGCCGCTGCCGGTGCCGCGACCACGCTGGAACAGCTGATGGCGAAGGCCAAAGCCGATCTGGATGTGGCCGAGCTGCCGGTGCTGGTGAAGGCCGACGTGCAGGGTTCTGCCGAGGCCATCGTTCAGGCGCTGGAGAAGGTCGGCAACGAGGAAGTGCGCGTCCGCGTGCTGCACTACGGTGTCGGCGCGGTCACGGATTCGGATGTCGGCCTGTCGGAAGCCTCGGGCGCGCCGATCATCGCCTTCAACGTCCGTGCCAATGCGACGGCCCGGAACTCGGCCCAGCAAAAGGGCGTCGAGATCCGCTACTACTCGATCATCTACGACCTGATCGACGACATCAAAGCGGCCGCTTCGGGCCTGCTGAAGGACGAGGTCCGCGAGAACTTCATCGGCTACGCGTCGATCAAGGAGGTCTTCAAGGTCACCGGCGTCGGCAAGGTCGCAGGCTGCTTGGTCACCGAGGGCGTTGCCCGTCGTTCGGCCGGCGTGCGTCTGCTGCGTGAGAACGTGGTGATCCACGAAGGCACGCTGAAGACGCTGAAGCGCTTCAAGGACGAGGTGAAGGAAGTCATCTCGGGTCAGGAATGCGGTATGGCCTTCGAGAACTACGACGACATCCGCGCCGGCGATGTCATCGAGATCTTCGAGCGCACCACTGTCGAGCGGACGCTCGACTGATCTACGCGCAAGTCTCTGAAAGGGCCGGGGTTTTCCCCGGCCTTTTTTCGTTCTGCAGGGCGGCTATGCAGTCGCTGCAATATAGTTTGATTTGCAAATCAAACTATATTTGCCTAGATTTGGGGCATGACCCAGACCGATTCCCCCTCCCGACTGACCTTTGGCCTGCGTTTTTCGATGCTGGCCCGCCGCTGGCGCCGCCATGTAGATGCCCAGCTGGCCAAGCTTGGCTTGACGGACGCGACTTGGGTGCCTCTGATCCATGTCAGCGTAATCGGCGGGGGAATTACCCAGAAGGATCTGGCCTACCGCGTCGGCATCGACAGCTCGACGCTGGTGCGGGTGATCGACATCCATGTCCGCGACGGGTTGATCGAACGGCGCCGTGACCCCAACGACGGCCGCGCCCGGCTGATCCATCTGACCCCCGCCGGCGAACAACGCGTCGCCGAGCTGCAGGGCCTTCTGGCCGAAGCCGAGGCCGCGATGCTGGCCGACCTCCCCGACACTACGATCGAGGCCCTGATGCAGGGTTTCGATGCCATCGACGCCCGGATCGACCAGCTGGAAGACCACGCCCGCAACGGAGAGAACGCATGACCGCGACCCATGCCCCGCGCCGGATCGAGAGCCTTCGCCACCTGATGCACCCGATGCACCTGCGGCAGTCCGCGGCGGTGGCCCGGCAACCGCGGCTGGCGGTGCCGCTGCTGATCTCGGCGCAGGCGGGGATCACCACCGCGCTGGCCTTGCTAGCCGTTCTGGCCTCGCCCTGGGCCTCGCTGGTTGGCTTCGCGGCGCTTGGGGCCTTGGTCGCCTTGTTCGGTCGCGGCGTAACGCACCGGCAGCGCGGCTGGGTTGTTCTGGCCGCCGGAGGGCTGCAGGTCAGCGCCATCGCCGGCATGTCGACCCTCACCTGGCTGGGCGTCCCGGTCTGGGGGCAGCTCTTGGCCTTGGCGGTGATGGCCGGGCTGTTCTTCTTCGCCAGCACCAGTGCGCCCTTCGGCCCGCCGGGTGCCTTGATCTTCGTCTTCGCCGGCAGCGCGGGGATGATGCCGGTCACCTCGGGGCTTGAGGTGCTGGAGCGTGGCGCGGCCACCGCCGCGGTCGCCCTGTTGGCGCTGGCGGTGGTGCTGTCGACCGACTGGCTGCGCCCCGCGCCCGCGCAGCCCGAGGCACCCATGCCGTTGCCCGCCCGCCGGATGATCGCCCTGCGCGTTGCGGTCGGGACGGCCTTGGCCATGCTGGTCAGCCACGCGGCGGGCATGGACCATCCCGGCTGGGCAGCGATGGGTGCGCAGGTGGTGCTGCAGGGTACGCATCTGCACCTGTCGCTGAACCGGGCAATGCAGCGGATGGTCGGCACGCTTTTCGGCGCGGGCGTGGCTTGGGTCTGCCTCGCCTCCGATCCCGGCATCGTCGGGGTCATCCTGTTGCTGGTGGCCTTGCAGGTCGCAACCGAGTTAGTGATCGGCGCGAACTACGCCTTCGGGCAGGTGCTGATCACGCCGATGGCCCTGCTGATGATGGCGCTCGCCAGCCCACAGGCCGAGGCTGGCGCTTTGGCGACTGAGAGGGTGCTGGACACCTTCCTCGGCGTGGTGATCGGCATGGGCGTGGCGTTGGTCTTGTCCACCATCGAGGACCGGAGGGCTCTGGCGCGACACTGCGCGGCCTGACAGATAGCACCCTGAATGACAAAGCGCGCGACCCGTGGGGCCGCGCGCTTTGCGTTGATCTCGTTGTGGAAATCAGGCGCCGTAGGGCACCCAGACCGTCTTCACCTGCACCGAACGGCGCAGGAAGTCGCGCGATTGGCCGGCCTTGCCCGCCCAGTCACGCGCCCGGTTCTCGGCCCAGACGGGCTTGAGGTTGCCGGCTGACTGCACCTCGGCATTCTGGCAGGTCTCGGGGTCGGCAAAGACCCAGAGTGCGGCCACGTCATCATGCTTGGCCAGCGTATCGGCCAACTCCCCGCGCGGGCCAGTGACGATGTTCACCACTCCGCCCGGCACGTCCGAGGTATCGAGCACCTGATACAGGTCCAGCGCCGGCACCGGGTTCGCCTGCGAGGGCACGGCGATGACCCGGTTACCCATGGCGATCGCCGGCAGCACGGTCGAGACGAAGCCCAGAAGCGGCGCTTCCTCGGGGCAGATCACACCCATGACGCCGAAGGGTTCCTTCATCGCCAGCGTGACATTCGGGCCGGTCGTGGAATGGACCTTGCCGTCGTATTTATCCGCCCAAGCTGCCCAGTAGAAGGTACGTTCCACCGCCTGCGCGACCTCGTCCTTGGGGGCGAAGTCCTTGGCGCGCGCCTGCAGGTTCTCGGCGAGGAAATACAGCACCTGCGCGCGGTTGTGGCCGGTGACCTTGGACCAGCCCTTGGCCGCGTGGGCCGCCTCGACCGCGTTGCGGATGTCCTTGCGCCCGCCGAGCGGGACCTGTGCCCCCGCGACGGCATAGGAATAGCCGCCGTCCGGGCGCTTCTGCCCGCCGCCGATGTAAAGCTTGCGCGTCCGGTCCACCGCATCGCCGCTGTTCGCGGCGGGCAGGGCCGACAGGGCGTCCGGTGCCTTGCGCTCCTTGCCCGAGGCCTCGTCCGAGGTGAGGTAGGCCAGCATCCCCTCACGCGCGCCCTCACGGCCAAAGCCCGATTCGCGCATCCCGCCGAAGGGGGCATTGGCGTCGAACATGTTGGTGCCGTTGATCCAGACGACGCCGGCTTTCACCTGCGATGCGATGTCCAGCGCGGTCGTCAGGTTTTCCGACCAGATCGACGCGGCAAGGCCGTAGCGCGTGTTGTTCGCCAGCTCCACCGCCTCGCCGGGGGTGCGGAAGGTCATGAGAGTGACGACCGGACCGAAGATCTCCTCGGTATTGGCGATGTTGGCCGCCCCCAGATCGGTCAGCAGGGTCGGCGCGCAGAAGCTGCCGGGCCCGTTCGGCACCGGGGCCTGATGCAGCACGGCGCCCTGTTGCACGGCCTTGTCGACGAGGCCGCGGATACGCTCCAGCTGCGTGGAATGCACCACCGCGCCGACATCCGTGGACTTGTCCAAGGGATCGCCGACGCGCAGCTTGGCCATGCGGGCTTTCAGGCGCTGGGTGAATTTCTCGGCGACCTGCTCCTGCACCAGAATGCGCGAACCGGCGCAGCAGACCTCGCCCTGGTTGAACCAGATCGCATCGACGACGCCCTCGACCGCGGCGTCCAGATCAGCCTCGGCGAAGACGATGAAGGGGGATTTGCCGCCCAGCTCCAGCGTCAGCGCCTTGCCGGTGCCGGCGGTCTGGCGGCGGATCAGGCGGCCGACCTCGGTCGAGCCGGTGAAGGCGATCTTGTCCACCTCGGCCGCGACCAAAGCTGCGCCGGTGTGCCCGTCGCCGGTGACGATGTTGACGACGCCCTTCGGCAGCCCGGCCTCGACGCAGAGCTCGGCGAACAGCAGCGCGGTCAGCGGGGTGAATTCGGCGGGTTTCAGCACGACGGTGTTGCCGGCGGCCAAGGCGGGCGCGACCTTCCATGCGAGCATCAGCAGCGGGAAGTTCCACGGGATGATCTGCCCGCAGACGCCATGCGGGCGCATCCCCGGGAATTCATCGGCCAGAAGCTCGGCCCAGCCGGCGTGGTGATAGAAATGGCGCACGGCCAGCGGCACGTCGATATCCCGCGATTCGCGGATCGGCTTGCCGTTGTCCAAGGTCTCCAGCACCGCGAACAGCCGCTCACGCTTCTGCATAAGCCGCGCCAGCGCATAGAGATGCCGGGCGCGTTGGCCGCCGGACAGCTTGGCCCAGCCCTTCGCGGCCGAGCGCGCGGCCTTCACCGCCTCGGCCACGTCGGCGTCAGAGCCTTGGGTGACCTGCGCAAGCTCGGCCCCGGTGGCGGGGTTGGTGACGGCGAAAGTCTCGCCCGGCTTGGTGAAACTGCCGTTGATGAAATGGCCGAAGGCGCGGCCTTTCAGCCAGTCCATCGCCACGGCGGCGGATTCGGGGGCGGGGCCGTAATCCATCATCGAGAGGGCTTCCGTTACAGTGGGCATGACGACCTCAGGCGATGGCGTGGCGGTGCGAGGCGGCATAGCGCCCGGTGAGATAATGCTCGAGCTGACGCTCGATATCGGCCAGCATCGACGAGGCGCCGAAGCGGAACAGATCGGGCTGCAGCCAGTCCTGACCCATCTCTTCCTTCATCAGAACCTGCCAGCTGATCGCGTCCTTGCCGGTCTTCATCCCGCCGGCGGGCTTGAAGCCGATCTTCACGCCGGTCCGCTCGCCATAATCCCGCAGCGCGCGCACCATCGTCAGCGAGACGGGGATCGTCGCGTTGACGCCCTCCTTGCCGGTCGAGGTCTTGATGAAATCCGCGCCCGCCTGCATCGCCACCATCGAGGCGTGGTAGACATTGGTCAGCGTCACCAGATCGCCGGTCGCGAGGATCGCCTTCATATGCGCCTCGCCGCAGGCTTCGCGCATGGCGGCGATCTCGTCATAAAGCGCATTCCATTCGCCCTGGAACACATGGGCGCGGGTGATGACGATGTCGATCTCGTCCGCGCCTTGGTCGACGGCATAGCGGATCTCGGCCAGCCGCAGGTCGAGGGGCATCAGACCCGCCGGAAAGCCCGTCGCGACCGAGGCCACCGGAATCCCGCTGTTCGACAGCGCGCGTTTCGCGGCACCCACCATCGTCGGATAGACGCAGACCGCGCCGGTCTTCGGCATCTCGGTCAGGCCCAGCCCCTCGGCGATGGAATCGGCCAGCGGGCGGCGGGCCTTGGCGCAAAGGCGGGCCACGCGATCCTCGGTATCGTCACCGGCCAGCGTCGTCAGGTCCATGCAGCGGATGGCGTTCACCAGCCAAGCGGCCTGATGTTCCTTCTTCACGCTGCGGCGGGCGAGCAGGCTGGCCGCCCGGCGCTCGGCGGCGGGACGGTTGATCTGCACGCGGTCGAACCAGTCGGTCGTCAGCGGCGTTCCGGCGTTTCTTTCAAGCGACATGAGGGGGAATCCGGTTGCGGGGAAGGCGGCATTATGCGCGGGCAGGCCCTGTCGTGCAAGCGGCGGCCTTGACCAATTGGTCAAATTACGCGGCGTTTCCCGCGGCCTCAAAGCAAATTGACAAGCGGGTCCCTCGGGACTAGGCCCAGTCAATACCCAGCGCAACGGTAGGAATTGGCCGGAAGGCCCGGTGTGCCGATGAACCAACTGCCCAAGACCCTCACTTTCCGCATGCCGGCCGAGGCTTCGCCGCTGGGCTATCGCCAGCGGCCGTCGAAGCCGCTGCTGGAGGTGGACCGCCTGCGCAAGAGCTTCCCGCATGCCGAACACCCGGCGGTCGAGCGCGTCTCGCTGGCTTTGGGCGAGGGTGAGCTGCTGGCGCTGCTGGGCCCGTCGGGTTGCGGCAAGACGACGACCCTGCGGATGATCGGCGGGTTCGAGCATCCCGACGAGGGCTCCATCACCTTCGAAGGGCGCGACATCACCACCCTCCCGCCCGAAGCGCGGGGCATCGGCTTCGTGTTTCAGGATTACGCGCTGTTCCCGCATCTGTCGGTCTTGGACAACGTGAAGTTCGGCCTGCGCAAACTCCCGCGGGCCCAGGCCAACGCCCGCGCGCAGGAGATGCTGGATCTGGTGGGCCTTGGCACCTTGGGCAAGCGGCGCCCGCACCAGTTGTCGGGCGGCCAGCAGCAGCGCGTGGCTTTGGCCCGTGCACTGGCGGTGGCGCCGAAGCTGATCCTGCTCGATGAGCCGTTCTCGAACCTCGATGCCAAGATGCGGGTGGAAACCCGGCAGGAGGTCCGCCGCTTGCTGAAGGAAACCGGCTCGGCCGGGGTGCTGGTCACGCATGATCAGGAAGAGGCGCTGGCGCTGGCTGACCGCATCGCGGTGATGGACGGCGGCCGCGTGGTGCAGGTCGGCACGCCGGACGAGATCTACCGCAACCCGGTCAGCGAATTCGTCGCGAACTTCATCGGCCGGTCGAACTTCCTGACCGGTACGGCGAATGGCACGACGGTGCAGACGGCCTTCGGCGACCTGCCGATGACCCGCGCCGCCAACGGTGCCGTGACGCTGGCCGTCCGGCCCGAGCAGATCATGCTGGACGAAGACCCCAGCGGCACGGCGACCATCGTCGGGCGCGAATTCCGCGGGCATGACCAGATCTACTGGGTGCAGGATGGCGAGGAATGTCTGCTGGTGATCTCGGGTCCCGGGCAGCAGCATGCGATCGGCACCCATGTGAAATTGCGGATCTGTGATTGCGTGGTTCCGCTCACCTGACGGCCAGCCGCTTTCGTCAAAGGCGAGTTTGCGCTATGGTTCCGTCAAAACAATGACAGAACAGAGCAGGTTCGCCATGAAACGCCCCGCCGGATTTATCTGGCTGATTGCCGCGCTGTGCCTTCCGGCCGCGTCGCTCGCCAATGTCGAGCGCTCGCCGCGTCCGATGTCCCGGCCCGGTTTCAGTGCAACCACCCCCGTCGCCGTCGCGCCCACACGCGCGGCCACCACGCCCGAAACCACGCCCGGCCTCGGCACGCGCGAGGCGATCCGCATCGCCGCGCTGGCGCCCGAGGCGTCGCGCCGTCCGGCGTCGCGTCCGACCAGCCTGCGCGCCGGCGCGTCGTCGAGCGCGCGCGGCCTGTCGGCCAGCGGCAATGTCGAGTTCGACCGCTGGCGCACGACCTTCCGGGCCCGCGCCCTGCGTGAGGGGATTTCGGCACGGGTGTTCGATACGGCGTTCTCGGGCGTGACCCCGGACCCTGAGATCCTGCAGCGCGAGGCGCATCAGCCCGAGTTCAGCCGCCCGATCTGGGCCTATCTGGACAGCGCCGTCTCGCAATCGCGGATCGACAACGGCCAGCGCATGCTGCGCGAGTATCGCACCACGCTGGAGGCCATCGAGGCCCGCTTCGGCGTCGAGCGCGAGGTCGTGGTGGCGGTCTGGGGGCTGGAAAGCTCGTATGGGCAACTGCGCGGGCGCAACCCGATCATCCGCTCGCTGTCGACCTTGGCGATCTCGTCCCGCCGGGCGGATTTCTACGAGGAACAGTTGATCGGCGCCCTGCGGATCATCCAGTCGGGGGACGTGGACGCCCGCCACATGGTCGGCAGCTGGGCCGGGGCGATGGGGCATACGCAGTTCATCCCCACCAGCTATCTGGAATATGCCGTCGACTTCCGCGGCGACGGGCGGCGCGACATCTGGTCGGACGATCCGACCGATGCGCTGGCCTCGACTGCGGCCTATCTGTCGCGCCACGGTTGGCAGCGTGGACAGCCCTGGGGGGTCGAGGTCCGCATTCCGTCGAACTTCAACCCGCGTCTGGCCAATACCAGCCGCGATGTGGGCGAATGGACCCGGCTGGGCGTGACGCCGCAGCGCGGGCAGACGCTGCCGCGCTCGGGCGAGGCGACGCTGCTGTTCCCGGCAGGATCGAACGGGCCGGCGTTGCTGGCGTTCCAGAACTTCCGGGTGATCAAGCGCTATAACAACGCCGATGCCTATGCGATCGCCATCGGCCATCTGGCCGACCGGATGCGCGGGGCCGGGGATTTCGTCGGCAGCTGGCCGCGCGACGACCGCCCGCTGTCGCGAGACGAGCGTGAGGAGCTGCAACGCCTCCTGTCGCGCGCCGGGCATTACGAGGGGGATATCGACGGGCGGGTCGGCTCGGGCACCCTGTCGGCGGTGCGTGATTGGCAGGCGCAGAATGGCCTCGCGCCCGATGGCTATGTCTCGCTGGCGCTGCTGCAACGCATGCGGCGATAAGATCCCCGATGGGGGGCGCGGCTATTTGCAGCGGCGCCCCAGCCAGCCCTTGCGGTAGAACCAGATGGTCAGCACCACGGCCATGATCGCCATCGCGGCCATCACCACCGGGTAGCTCCATTTCCAGTGCAGCTCGGGCATGTAGTCGAAATTCATGCCATAGACGCCGGCGACGAAGGTCAGCGGGATGAAGATCGTCGCGATCAGCGTCAGGACCTGCATCACCTCGTTCGAGCGGTTCGACTGGCTGGAGAGCAGCAGATCCGTCAGCCCCGTCGCCACCTCGCGATAGGTCTGCCCGGTCTCGATCAGCTGGACGATGTGGTCCTGCACGTCGCGCAGATAGAGCCGGGTGTTGTCGGAAAAGCGCTGCGTCTCCTCGCGCTGCAGGGTGCCGACCACGTCCTTCATCGGCGCGACGGCCCCGCGAACGCTCATCAACTCGCGCTTCAGCGCATGGATCTGCGGCATCTCGACGGGTGCGGTTTCGTAGACGATGTCGTCCTCCAGCGCCTCCAGCTGGTCGCCCAGCCCCTCCAGCACCGGGAAATAGGCGTCGATCAGCGCGTCGATCAGCGCATAGCAGAGGTAATCCGCCTCCCGCTTGCGCATCTGGCCCAAGGGGTTGCGCAGGCGGGTGCGCACCGGGTCAAAGACATCGCCGGGCTTTTCCTGAAAGGTGATGACATAGCCATCGCCGAGGAAGATCGCGACCTGCTCGGTGTTGATGCGGTCGGCGCCTTCCTCCTGCACGCGGTCGGGCATGCGCAGGACGATGAAATGATGCGCCTCGTATTCCTCGGACTTGGGCCGCTGATGGGTGGAGACCACATCCTCCATCGCCAAGGGATGCAGGCCGAAACGCTCGGCAATGCGGGACAGCAGCGCGCCGTCTCCCAGCCCGTCCACGTTCAGCCACAGCACCGAACCCGGCTCACAATCGAGGATCTCGTCGGCCTCGGTCACGCCATCGGCGTTGAACCGGAAGGCATGGACCCGGCTGGCGCGGGCCTCGGGGTCGACCTGCAGCGTACCCGGAGGGCTTCCGGGCGGGGTGCGATGGCGGCGGGCGTAGCGGGGCAGCTTGGTCATGGCGCTCAGGTAGTGCGCGGCGGGGCCTTGGACAGCTGCACCGCCAAGATCCCCGCCATGATGATCGCCACGCCGATGACATCGGTCAGGCCCAGACCCTCACCCAGCAGCGCCGCGGCGATGGCCACACCGAAGAACGGATTGAGGAAGTGGAAGGTCGCGCCCCGCACCGCGCCGATGCGCTGCACCAGCTTGAACCAGACCCAGGTCGCGGCGAGGCCGGGCACCAGCGTGGTATAGAGGAAGGCGAGGATCAGGCGCGGGGTCCAGGTGACGTCGAAGCTCTCGAAGGCCAGCGCGGGGCCGATCAGCGCGGCGGCGCCGACCAGCATCTGCAGGCCCACCACCATCATCACGTTCCCGCCCGAGGATGCCCCGCGCAGGGCCAGCGTCGCCACGGTCAGCGCCATCGCTGCCAGTACGCAAAGGCCGACGCCCACGGGGTCCAGCCCGCCGCCGAAGCGCGCGCCCATGATCAGGATCACCCCGCCGAACCCCGCGACGAGGCCGGCGATGGCCAGGGGCTTCAGCTTGTCGCCGAGGAACAGGAAGCCCGCCGCCGCCACCATCAGCGGCAGGGTCGAGGCGATGATCGCGGCGGCCGAGGCCTCGATCCATTGCATGGCGATGAAGTTGAGGCCCAGGTAGGCGGCGTTCTGGCACAGGCCGAAGATGATCGTCGCGCGCCACTGGCCGCGGGTGAGGTTCCACGTCTCGCCCAGCATCCGGGCGATGGCGACGCCGATCAGACCCGAGATCAGGAAGCGGAACGACAGCGAATAGAGCGGCGGCGCGTCCGCGACGATCATCCGCGCCGAGGTAAAGGCCGAGGACCACATGAAGGCAAAGGCGAGACCCATGAAGAGGGCTTTGAAATCCATGCGGGTCATCCTTGCTGTGGCCAGTCGTGCAGGGCCTTTATCGAAAGGGATAACGGGCTTTTTCGAGCAGGGAAAGGCCTTGGCCACGGGGCGCGGTGCTGCCTAGCGGCCCGATGTGTCAGGGATTTTCGACGCGACGGTTGAACCGAATCCCCGCCCTTGCGACTAATGGGAAAGCGGCTTTTTACCGGAAGGAATTTTTTCGATGCGTTCTTGTCTGCCGAAACTTGCCATGGCCACTGCCTTGGTCGCCGTCACGGCCTCTGCCCCCGCGCTGGCGCAAACCCCGGTCACGGTGACTGACAGCCGGGGGAACGACGTGGTCTTCCCGCTGGGCGAGCGGTCCTTCGTCGACCGTGTGATCCGCTACGCGCCCGAGGGGAACATTCGCCGCACCGACGCCACGGTGCCCGAGGCGATCATCGGTCTGCCCGATTACGTGGCTGCGGACCACAGTGGCTTTGTCACCATGGGCTGCGGCGGGACCCTGATCCTGGCCTTTGACGACAATGCGCTTGTCGATGTCGACGGCCCCGATCTGTGGATCTTCGAGGTTGGCCCCGATGTCGAGGGGACCTCGGTTGCCGTCTCGGCCGACGGCAACGATTGGCTGGAGTTGGGTGAGGTACGCGGCGCCACGGCGTCGATCGATCTGGCGGGTCGGGGGGCACCGGGCGCGCAGTATCGCTACGTCCGTCTCGTCGACGACGCCGTCCAGTGCAGCGGCGATTGGCCGGGCGCGGATCTCGATGCGATTGGGGCCATCGGCTCGGTCGCGCGGGAGGAGCCGCCGGCGCCGGCGCCCGAACCAATGCCCGAGCCGCAGGACGACGGCCTCGTGATCCCGGAGGAGGGCGCGGTGCAGTATGAGGACACGCGCGGCAATATGGTGGACTTCCCGGCCGGCCTGATCTCGTTCGCGGATGCGGTGGTGGATTACCAGCCCGGCAGCAGCATCGGCAACGCCAATGCCCGCAACCCCGAGGAAGGGCTGCATGCGCCGGACTACAGCTCCAGCGGCAACAGCGGCTATGTCACGCTGGGTTGCGGCGGTGTCGTGACCTATCGCTTCGACGACAACACGTTGATCAATGTCCCGGGGCCGGACCTGTTCATTTTCGAGATCGGCCCGGATGTGGAAGGCACCGCCGTCGAGATCTCGGTCGATGGCCGCAACTGGCTCAGCGTCGGGGCGGTCGAGGGCTCGACCTCGACCATTGATATCGCGCCCTATGCCGCGCCGGGGGAGGCCTATCGCTATGTCCGCCTGATCGATGATGGCATCCAATGCTCGGGCTCGACTCCCGGTGCGGATATCGACGCGGTCGGCGCGATCGGTGCCAGTGCCCGTCTGGTGCTGGACGCCTCCCTGCTGTTCGACTTCGACAGCGATGCCCTGCGCCCTGAGGCCCGCCGTGCGGTGGATCGTCTGGCGCAGGCCATCCTCTCGCGTCAGGTGCAGCGCGTGGTGGTCGAAGGCCATACCGATGCGCAGGGGACGGATGCCTATAACCTCGACCTGTCGGCAGCCCGTGCCCGTTCGGTCGCCGAGGCGCTGATGGCGCGAGGGGTGTCGTCGGGCGTGATGGAGATGCGCGGCCACGGCGAATCCCGCCCGGTTGCCACCAATGACACCGACGCCGGACGCCAGCAGAACCGCCGCGTGGAAGTGCTGCTGATCGGGGCCGAGGCGCAGCTCGCCCCGCAGTCCGCCCCGCAGCCGGACCTGAACGACAAGTAATCCGGCTGGACCGGAGCAAGGAGGGCGCGCCACCGGCAACGGGGCGCGCCTTTTCGTTGGGTGAGGATCAGGCGCGCGGGCCGGATTGCATCACCAGAACCGCGGCCAATGCCAGAACCAGCCCGAGGATCTCGCGCCAGCCCAGCGGCTCGCGGAAGACGAAGAAGCCCAGCCCGGCCAGCAGGATCAGCGTGGCGGCGGAATAGAACACGCCGATCTCGGCCAAGGAATGGGTGCGCATCAGGAAGAACCAGCCGATGGCCGGGATGCCGTAGAGCAAAGCTCCGATGAAAAAGGCCGGGGCTTTCAGGCCCGAGGCATGGTTGGACGCAAGCTTGATGCTGTAATCGCCGATCAGCGTCAGGATCGTGATCACCACGAGAATCGCCGTGGTCTGCATTCTATCCTCCGGGCCCCGCCTGTCGCGCGGGCGCATTGAGGATCGCGGTCGCCCCGCAAGGCGGTGGCCGAGGCCGGACAGGATGGTTGGGCTTCAGACGGTCGGTCGAAAATGCGACGGGCCGCGCCGGGAGAAAACCGGCAGATCTGGGAACCGACAACGATCCCGCGATGAAAAGGCGGGCTACGCAATCACTGGTGGAAAAGGGGTCGTCAAAAATCGTGTATGAGGAGGGTAGGTCAGCCCCCCGATCCGGTCAACCTGCGAGAGCGCGTCTGACGGGACGGTGATCCGCGCCGCCGCCCGTGACGCGGCGGGCCGACCAAACCTCATCCGGCGAAACGTTTCGCACCGGCGACGCAGCCGACGACGAGCGCCGTCACGATCATCATGGACCAAGCGACCGGTTCCCCCAGAAGAAGCGCAGCAAGGGCAAGGCCGAAGAACGGTTGAAGAAGCTGAAGCTGGCCGACGCCGGCGATGCCACCGAGAGCCAGACCGCGATACCAGAAGACAAAGCCGATCAGCATGCTGAAGAGCGACACATAGCCAAGGCTCGCCCATTGCGCTCCGGTGATCCCGCTCCACGTCTGCGGCAGGCTGACGGCAGCCAGCAGCGCCATCAAGGGAAGCGAAACGACCAGTGCCCATGAAATCACCTGCCAGCCGCCGAGCCTGCGCGATAGCGTCGCCCCTTCGGCATAGCCCAACCCGCAGGCGAGGATCGCGGCCAGCATCAACAGATCGCCGATCAGCGACGCCTCTCCACCGTGTGTAAGAGCGAACAGAACCACGGAGAGGCTTCCCACACCAGAGAACAGCCAAAAGGCCGGGCGCGGACGTTCGCCGCCGCGCAAGACGCCGAAAAATGCGGTGGCAAGGGGCAGAAGGCCGATGAACACGATCGAATGGGCCGAGGTTATGTGTTGCAGCGCCAAGGCCGTCAGCAATGGGAAACCGATCACCACGCCAAGGGCGACGATGCAGAGTGGTACGACATCACGGTGCTCTGGCCGTTTCTGACGAAGCGCGGCAAGGAGCAGGATCCCGATGATCGCCGCGATGACCGCTCGGGCTGAGGTCAGGAACAACGGCGAGAACCCTCCGACAGCAACCCGTGTCGCCGGCAAGGAGCCGCTGAATATGATCACGCCGAGGAGCCCGCTCCCCCAGCCTGCCGTTCGGCCATCCATTGTCTCATCCTTCCGGTCCTGCCTCCGCGGTAGATGATCCTCGTCCGCAGGGACAGGCACAGTCCCGCTTGAACGCGTAGAACTGTGCGGGTGCCTGAACCCACACAACAGAACAGGGAGCGACAGATCGCATCGCGCTGGGGCACCGGCGTGGGCGGAGAACAGAGCCTCATCCTTGCCCTGAGGGATGGGCGTCAGCAGGCTGGGTGTCCGGTGAACGTGCTTGGCACTGCGTCCGTTGCTCTCTCCGGCGATCCTTGGCGGGAGGTCTGTTCAGAGAGTTTCGACTGCCGCGCCCCCTCGGCCACGCGCCAATGCGGATTGGCCCGGGTGACTTGGCCGGCGAGGGTCTATTGGCCCTCCGGTCCGTGACACAGCAGGGAGGGAAACTGCGTCGCGTGGATCTGATCCTTGGTCGGCGTGACCGGAGTGGCGAGGCCGATCTCGGTCATCGCGCGGTGCAGGATCTCGGGGCGTGTCTTGGCTGAGAGGGCGGGTCGGGACATGTCAGGCCAGCGGCTGGAAACCGGTGGCGTCGAGCCGGTGCCGCTCGATCACGGCCTCGGGGCAAAGCGCGGCGATGACGCCCGCCAGTTGCCCGGCCGCCTCGGCAAGGCGCCCCGCTGGCATCGGCCCCAGCGCCTCCAGCACCAGCCACAGATCGCGCGAGGCCTCGGTGATCATCGTGCGACGCCCCTGCCGCCAGTTCCAGCGCCGGCAGGTCACGCCGTGATCGTCACGCCAGACGACCTCGCCCGCCTCAGGCGTCTCGACCACCGCCTCGCCGTTCTGGACGGTGTCGAAGGGCTCACTCCCCTCGGCGATCACCAGCCGGGGCGCGCCTTGATAGAGCGCCAGATCCTCGCCGCCGACCGGGATGCCGTGCAGGACGCTGACGGCGTTGTAGGCATCGACCAGAGGCGAGATCCGCGGCAGCGCGCCGTCCTTGCGGCTGCGTTTGAGCAGCGCAGTAGCCGAGGGCAGCGTCCGGTTCGGCTTCGCGCCGAAGCCGCGATAGGGCGCGTCCCAGGCGAGGAGATGCGCCTCGCGTACGGGGTCGTCGGCCTCAAGGGACGCTTCCGCCTGCGCGAGAAGAGCCGCAAGCTCGGGGCTCTCAGGGGCGGCGATTGCGGCGCCCCGGATGGTGAGGCTGGCCGCGTGGAAATCGGGGTGACGCGCGATGATCTCGGGCGCGATCTGGGGGATGACGGGCATGGAGGTCTCAGGTCGGAAGGGTCAGAGGTCGAGGGCGATCACCCCTTCCGCGCGCGAGACGCAGGGGATGAAGCGGCGGCTCCGGGCCTCGGGCGACAGAACGCGGTCGCGGTGCAGGGGCATGCCCGCGCTCCAGCCGCATTCGCAACTGCCGCAGAGCCCGTTCTCGCAGGACGCCATCAGCGGCACCCCGGCGGCGCGCAGGACCTGAAGCGCGGTCTCATTGGCCGCGACGGGCAATTCCCGGCCATCCTTCAGACGCAGGGTGAAGGGCTGCGGCGGGCCGAGGTCGGGCGGCTGGAAGGCCTCGGAATGGACCGAGCCTTCGGGCCAATGCCGGGTGGCAGCCTCGACCGCGGCCATGAAACCCGCAGGCCCGCAATGATAGAGCTGAGCGCCCTTAGCAGGCGTGGCCAAAAGCGCCTCAAGGTCGGGGCGGGCGCCGGTTTCCTCGCGCAGATGCAGGTGCAGACTGCCTTCCGGGCACAGGGCTTCAAGGTCGTCCAACAGCGGCGCCGAAGCGCGGCTTGGGGCGACGTAATGCAGCGCGAAGGGACGGCCCTCGGCGCCGAGCGCGCGGGCCATGGACAGCACCGGCGTGATGCCGATCCCGGCAGCGACCAGCGTCACCGGCCCCTCGGTCGGCTGCATCGGGAAATGGTTGCGCGGGGCCGAGACCGGCAGGATCATCCCCTCGCGCAGATGGTCATGCAGCCAGCCCGACACCGCGCCCTGCGCCTCGCGCTTGATGGCGATGACATAGCGGCTCCGGTCCGCCGGATCGCCGCAGAGCGAGTATTGCCGCACCTTGCCGTCGGGCAGATGCAGGTCGACATGGGCGCCGGGGGTGAAGGCCGGAAGCTGCGGCTTGCGGGGATGCTGGAACTCCACGACCAGCGTCTCGCCGCCGGTCGGGCGCAGGGCCGCGACGCGTAGTTTCATGATCAGGCGAGGAGCGGCCATCGCTCAACCCTCCATCGGCAGGATCGCATCGCCGGGCCGGATCACGCCGCCGACCTCGATCGCGCAATTGAGGCCCGAGCGGTTCAACAGCCCCTCATAGAGCCCCGGCATCTGCAAGAGTTCTTCGATGTATTTGCAGGGAAAATTCATCCGCGCCGCGTAGAGCACGCACTCCCCGACCCGGAAGCGCTTGCCGACCAGATGGTTCAGCGGCACGCCGCGGGTGGTCAGGTTGCGACGGTGATCCTCGGGCAAAAGCTCCCCTTTGAAGCCGGGGATCTGCGGCTCGCCGATGGCGATGGCCTCCAGCACCTCGGCCTCGATCAGCGTCACCTCCCGCACATCCGGCCGGGCGGAATAGGTGCCGGTGCCGAGGTAGTAGCGGTCGCCGACAATGCCGCGCCCGGCTTCGAGCTGCGCCTCGGCCAGCTCTTCCATCTCATACGAGGCCGCCGGGGCGATATGGATGTTCAACAAGGTTCCAGTCCAGCGCATCGGGTCTTCCTGCAGGATCATTTGGGCCAGCATGCCCGACAACTGGCCCGCAGGATAGCGCCAGTTACGCGCCCCTATGCTGGTCCAGCTGGGCCAGAACCTCGCCCAGAAGCCGGATGCCCTTCGCGATCCGCGCGGGATCGAGCGAGGCGTAGCCCATGAGGAACCCAGCACACTGCGGCCCCTCCGGCGCGGCGTAATGCGGATCGACGGGATAGAGGCCGACGCCCCGCGCCAAGGCCTGCGCGATGACGGAGTCGCGCTGATCAGGGCGCAGATCGCGGAACCAGACGACCAGATGCAGCCCGGCCTGCGCGCCCTCGACCTCGACGCGATCGCCGAAAACCTCGGTCAGTGCCTGCAGCAGGGCCGCCCGCCGCTGCGCATTGGCCCGGCGCACCCGGCGGATATGCCGCTCGTAGCCGCCGTCCTCGATGAGGCTGGCCAGCGCCTCCTGCTCCAGCAAGGAGGTATGCCGGTCGGCGAATTGCTTGGCGGTCACGAAGGCATGGACCAGCTCGGTCGGCACGACCAGATAGCCCAGCCGCATCGTCGGCGAGAGGGTCTTCGAGATCGTGCCGAGATAGACCACCCTCGCCCGCGTATCGAGCCCGTGCAACGGCGGCACCGGCCGGATGTCATAGCGATATTCGCTGTCGTAATCGTCCTCGATCACCACGGCATCCTGTGCCCGCGCCCAGTCCAGAAGCTGCTGGCGCCGCCCGACCGGCATGACGCCACCCAAGGGGAATTGGTGCGACGGCGTGAGATAGGCGAGCCGCGCGTCGAGGCCGGCCAGCCCCTCGGTCCGCATCCCGTCGGCATCGACCGGCACCGGCAGCGCCTGCGCGCCGGTCGCGCCGAAGACCATGCGGGCCATGCGATAGCCCGGCTCCTCGATCACGAAGCGATCGCCGGGGCCCAGAAGCAGCCGCGCGCAGAGGTCGAGCCCCTGCTGCGAGCCGTTGACGATGAGGATCTGGTCGGCGTCACAACGCAGGGTCCGCGCGCGCCAGAGATAGCCCTGCAACGCCCGCCGCAGCCGCAGCGAACCGCGCGGGTCCTCATAGGCCAGCCGCGTCGGGCGGCGGGCGAGTTCGGTGCCGATGGCCCGTTTCCACGCCTGCGCCGGGAAATCCCCGGGCGAGAGGTCACCGTAACGGAAGGCATAGGGCGCGCGGGACGGCTGGTAATCGCGCCAGGAGGGCAGCGCGGACAGGGCCTGCCCGTAGGGTGACAGGCGGGGTGGCGCGGCGGGCGTGGCAGGCTCGGGCGAGGGGTTCGCGGCGACGGGCAAGGGCGCGACACGGGGTCGCGCGCCTTGCGAGACCTCGACGAAGCCCTCGGCCGCCAGCTGCTCGATGGCCGTCGAGACCGTCCCGCGCGACACGCCCAGTTCCACCGCCAGCCCGCGGGACGAGGGCAGTGCGGCGCCGGTGGCATAGGTCCCGGCGCGGATCTGGTCGCGCAGGCTCTCGTAGATCGCGCGGGCACCGAGCCGCGTGGCGTCGGACTGGACCATCGGAATATCCTCAAACTGGACGTTCTATCCCAGCCAGTCATAGCGCAATCTCCGCCGACGCCAAGAGGAGCCGCCGTGACCCATCCCGCCCCCGCCTTCGAGACCCGCGCCATCCATCATGGCTACGTGGCCGCCGATCACCGCCGCTCGGTGCAGACGCCGGTCTATCTGAATGCCACCTATGGCTATGACAGCGTTGCCGAAAACGATGCCGAGGCGGCGCTTGGCGGGCGGCTCTATGCGCGCGAATACAACCCCACGACCGAGGTTCTGGAACAGCGCCTCGCCAATCTGGAGGGGGCCGAGGCCGGGCTGGTCGTGGCCTCGGGCATGGCGGCCTTCGGGACGATGGTGCTGTCGTTGCTGTCGCAGGGCGACCAGCTGATCGTGCATCAGACGCTCTATTCCAACACCGTCGCCATGGTCGAACAGGCCCTTCCCCGCTTCGGCATCGAGGTCGTGCCCGTTGACCTCAGCCGCCCCGAGGCTCTGGCAGCCGCGATCACCGAGCGCACAAGGCTGGTGTTCTTCGAGACCCCGGTGAACCCGTTGGCCCGGATCCTCGACATCAGCGCCATCGCCGAGGTCGCCCATGCGCACGGGGTCATGGTGGCGGTCGACAGCACCTTTGCCTCGCCCGCTTTGCAGCGGCCGCTCGCGCTGGGGGCCGATCTGGTGATGCATTCGCTGACCAAATACATCTGCGGCCATGGCGACGCCCTCGGCGGTGCGATCCTGGGCGAAAAGGCCACGCTGCACCGCCTGCACGAGACCGGGCTGCGCTACATCACCGGCGCGGCGCTCTCGCCGCTGTCCGCCTTCCTGATCCTGCGCGGGCTGAAGACCCTGTCCCTGCGCATGGAGCGCCATTCCGACAACGCGCTGGCTGTGGCACGGGCGCTCGAGGCACATCCGGCGGTGGATTGGGTGAGCTATCCCTTCCTCGACACGCATCCCGATGCGGCGCTGGCGCGGCGGCAGATGACACGGGGTTCGGGCATGCTGGCCTTTGGCTTGAAGGCCGGGTTCGAGGGCGCGCGGCAGATGCTGGACCGGCTTCAGCTGATCACCCGCGCTGTCAGCCTCGGGGATGCCGAGAGCCTGATCATGCATCCCGCCAGCCTGACCCGCGCGCGCCAATCCCTGCGCGAGGATGCCCATCTTGCGACCGGCGTCGGCGACGAGTTGCTCCGTCTCTCGGTCGGGCTGGAAGCCGCCGACGACCTCATCTTTGACCTTCGCCAAGCCTTGGACACGCTATGACCACACCTTTTCACGGCCTCAGCGCCTTTCCGATCACCCCGATGGACACCGAGGGCCGCGTGCAGATTGACGCGCTGCAAGGTCTTGTGGCCCGACTGGCCGCGGCGGGCGTCGACTCCATCGGCCTCCTCGGTAGCACCGGCAGCTACATGTATCTCACCCGCTCCGAGCGCGCGCGTGCCCTGAGTGCCGCGCTGGAGGTGGCGGGTAATGTGCCGGTGATTGTCGGCGTCGGCGCGCTGCGCACGGATGAGGCCGTCGCACTGGCCCGCGAGGCCGCGCAGCTTGGCGCGACGGCGGGCTTGCTGGCACCGGTCAGCTACACGCCCCTGACGCAGGACGAGGTCTTCGACCATTTCGCCACCGTCGCGCGCGAGGGCGGACTGCCGCTGGTGATCTACGACAACCCCGGCACCACGCATTTCCGCTTTGCGCCTGCGCTGATCAAACGGCTCGCCGAACTGCCGGGCATTGTCGCCGTCAAGAACCCGACCGACGACCCGAGCGCGATCGCCCCGCATCTGGCCTCGCAGCGGGCCGAGCTGCCCGACGCGTTTTCCATCGGCTACAGCGGCGACTGGAACGCCTCGCGTGCACTCCTGGACGGGGCGGATGCTTGGTACAGTGTGTTGGCCGGCATTCTACCCGCGCCCTGCCTGCGCCTGACTCGTGCCGCGCAGCGTGGTGACAGGGGAAAGGTCGCGGCGGTCGAGGCGCAACTGGCGCCCTTATGGGCTCTCTTTCGGCAACATTCGAGCTACCGGGTCGTACACGCCATGGCCCGGATGCAGGGGCTGATCCGCACAGATCCGCCTGCTCCGATGAAGCCTCTGCCACCCTCGGTCGAGACGGTGATTGCAGACGCGCTTAGGGCGCTGGCATTCGACTGATCGCGTGGTCGTCACATCAGGGATGTCGAGCAGCTGCGGGCTGGTCTATCTTTCTTCGGCTTGAGACCGATCTTTCGAAGACCTCGCTTGACATGAAAAGACCTGCCGCGCGATGCGCGACAGGTCAATTTCTTCAGGCCTTCCACCGCGCGAAAAGTGTCAACGCGCGGGGTGGTCCTGCAACCCTAAGACGGTCGGCCTGCGATCAGGCGACGGCGTCTTTCAGGGCCTTGGCGACGGTGACCTTCACGGCGCGGTCGGCCGGCTTGGTCAGGGTCTCGCCAGTGGCGGGGTTGCGGACTTCGCGCTCAGGGCGGGCGCGGCAGGCAACTTTGCCGATGCCCGGCAGGGTGACGGCGCCACCGGCGGCGACTTCCTTGGCGACGATGGCAGCCAGAGTGTCGAGCGCCGAAGCGGCGGTCTTCTTGTCGGCGCCCATTTCTTCGGCGAGGGCAGCGACGAGCTGGGTCTTGGTCATCGGCTTGGTGGTCATGTCATGCTCTCCGTGTGTCAAGCTCGGTCACAGGGCCGCAGCCCCGGGAATGATTGTTCGCCGCGTCTACCGATTGCTGAGGGAACAGGCAATCGCAAAGGCGGCGCCATGGGCGGGAAAACACCGAAATGTGCCTTCAAAGGAAGGCGGTTTCGTCAAAGCTTCGCAGTTTGCGAGAATGGATGCGGTCCAGCGGCATGTCCCGCAGCCGTTCCATCGCCCGAACCCCGATCAGCAAATGCCGTGCCACCTGCGTTTTGTAGAAGGCGGACGCCATGCCCGGCAGCTTCAACTCGCCATGCAGCGGCTTGTCCGAGACGCACAGCAAGGTGCCATAGGGCACCCGGAAGCGGAAACCATTGGCGGCGATCGTCGCGCTTTCCATGTCCAGCGCGATGGCCCGCGACTGGCTGAGGCGTTGCACAGGGCCGGATTGGTCGCGCAGTTCCCAGTTGCGGTTGTCGACGGTGGCGACGGTGCCGGTCCGCATGATCTTCTTCAGCTCGTAGCCGGTGAGCTGCGTCAGCTCGGCCACGGCCTCCTGCAGGGCGATCTGGATCTCGGCCAGCGCGGGGATCGGCACCCAGACCGGCAGATCCTCGTCCAGAACCTTGTCCTCGCGCAGATAGGCATGGGCCAGCACGAAGTCCCCGAGGCTTTGCGAATTGCGAAGACCGGCGCAATGGCCGACCATCAGCCAGGCATGCGGGCGCAACACGGCGATATGGTCCGTCGCGGTCTTCGCATTGGACGGGCCGACGCCGATATTTACCAGCGTCACCCCCTGACCGCCGGGGCGCTTCAGGTGGTAGGTCGGCATCTGCGGCAGGCGGGTCAGCGGCGGGATCACGCCCTCGGCATCGGTGATCTCGTGATTCCCGGGCGAGACGAAGCCGGTGTAGCCGCTCTCGGGGTCCGCCAGCTGCTGACGGGCATAGGCTTCGAACTCGTCGACATAGAACTGGTAGTTGGTGAACAGGACGTGGTTCTGGAAATGCTCGGGGTCCGTCGCGGTGTAATGCGCGAGACGGGCCAGCGAGTAATCCACGCGCTGCGCGGTGAAGGGCGCCAGCGGCACCGAGCCATCGGCATTGCGCACGCCCTCGCCGTTGACGATGTCGTCGTTGGTGATCGACAGATCCGGCACATCGAACACATCGCGCAGCGAGAAGGCCAGTTCGCCGGCCATTGCCACGTCGTCACGGCCGGCCATGGCGAAATGCAGCGGGATCGGCGTGTCGGAATAGCCGACATGGACTGGCTGGTTGTGGTTCTTCAGCAGAAGCTCGATCTGCTGTTCCAGATAATGGCGGAACAGGTCGGGGCGGGTCACCGTGGTGGCATAGGTGCCGGGCTCGGGCACATAGCCGAAGGCGAGACGGTTGTCGGGCTGATCATAGGTCGAGGTCGTCAACCGCAGCTCAGGATAATAGGCGCGGAAGCGGGCGCGGGGCAGGCCCTCGGCGACGGCATCGCGGAAACGGGCGGCCAGGAAATCGGTGGCCTGATCATACAGCGCCTGCAGATGAGCAACGGCGTCGCGGGCGTTGGTGAAGGATTTCGGCTCGGCTCCCGGCGCGGTTTCGACGGGAAGGGATCGGGTCGGTTTCATACTCTCGGTCTCGTTTTTTATAAGTGTCCCCTCCCTGCCGCAGGGATGCGGCGGGCGTATGACGTCACGGGAAGGGGAAAAGGGGTTCCATGCGCCAAAATGGCGTCGATTTGCCAAACGGGCAAGAGGGGAAGCAGGGACCCCGCGCTGGGTACGGTATGGGCAAAACACAAGGTCCGGTTCCATCACATCTGTCGTGAGCGTGACGAATTTTTCTGGCGCCGGAAGAGGGGATTTCCGCCGATCAGCGAGGGCGCGTGATCCGTGGTCCGCAGGTCCTTGTCGCGCTTGAATAATTGGAATCACAGGGAAATCACGGACGTGTGAGGAGCTTTGTGACGGTGATGCAACAAGGTCGCAGATCGCCCGATGGCGCGACGGAATTGCCGGGTGGGACGTTGAACATTCGACCTGAAGCGCAGATTTCAGCGTCAGACCAACGGCGCACCTCCCCGCGCCACAGAACGAAGGACATGATGATGTCGATCAAGAAAACCCTCGCTTTCGCCGCTGCCGGTTCGATGCTGGCCCTGGGCGCCACCTCGGCCATGGCCGCCGGCCCCGTCGCCGTGACCCCGGTCGAGCCGGTCTACACCCCTGCTCCGGCCCCCGTGCGTGACTGGTCGGGCGCCTATGGCGGTCTGAGCTTCTCGGGCGTCAGCGGTGGCATGAACGAGAACACCGGCGGCGCGTTGCTGGACCTCGACAGCGACACCGGCCTTGGCCTGTTCGCCGGTTACAACTGGCAGAGCGGCAACCTCGTCTACGGTGGTGAGCTGGCCTACACCAACTTCTCGACCCCGTTCACGGGCGCTGCCGGTTCGTCGGTGGATGACTCGCTCGAACTGCGTGCCCGCGTCGGCTATGCCATGGACAACGTGCTGCTGTACGGTTTCGTCGGTGGCGCTCGTTCGGACGCGACCTTCGGCGGTGCCAACTATGACCTGACCGGCGTTTCGTACGGTCTGGGCGCCCAGTACCTGTTCAACAACGGCGCTTTCGCCGGTCTGGAATTGGGTCGTCGTGACGTTTCGGACACCGTGGGTGGCAACACCATCGGCGCCGACATCGACACCGTGTCGCTGCGCGTCGGCTTCCAGTTCTGATCCCACTCGGATCGAACAAAAAGACGGCCGTCCCTTCGGGGGCGGCCGTTTTCGTTAGGCGCGGAGCTCGTCGCGGACCTGCATCAGCAAGATCCCCAACCGATTGAGCCCTGAGCCATCGGCCCCGCAGCCCCAGTAGAAATCGCCGGGCGCGTTCTCGACGATCATTCGGGTGCCAGTCTCCAGCAGCAGCGTCCGAGGCACCGGATGCGTGGCGAACTTCACCCGCAGCGCTTGCAGCATGAGGCTGTCCTTCACCTCTTCCCAATCCGCGCGCAGCGGCAGGTCACGGGTCATGCCCAGCCCCTTGGCCTGCTTGGGGGTCGAGGCGCGCCGGATCTTCTGCCGATACGCCGCGTCGCTGAACTTCTGCGCCTGAAAGAAATGCTCGACCGTGGGCCACCAATCCTCGTCGATCGCCACACCGAAGGGCGCGAAGTTCGAGAATTCGGCATAGGGGTCGGTCTGGGCGTAGAACCAGACAGTGTCGGTTGGATAGGTCACGGGCCTCAGCTTTCGACGAGGGTATCAACAACGGTCAGGGTACACTGATCGCCTCCGGCGCAGACAGGGGCAGGCGGAATTGTGAATTGCCGTTACGTCAACTTGAGCGCAGACTATCCGGGTCGGGGCCTGATTTTTGGCCGATCACCGATGTTTCCTTCTTAAGACTGAATGTTCAAATACTTAGCAACCAAAGGACTCACCATGTTGGGTATCATCCGCACTGCCTTTGTAACCGCCACTCTCAGCCTCGCTGTCGCGCTTCCCGCAAACGCGCAGGAAAATGACGGGGATCTCCGTCGCCCAGCCTCTCCGCTCCGTGAGACGCAGGCCGGCGCGACCGGTGGCGATGTTCTGTTCTATTCCATTGCCGTCGATGCCGCGGGCAACCGGGTTGGTCGCATCGGCAGCGTTCAAGTGGCCCCTGTGGCCGGGTACACGGGCGCATATCAGGTCACGGTCGTGGGGCGCCGCAACCTGCACCGGCGCTGTACCTATGTCGGCTCTGTCGCCGAGCGCGTCGCCGGTGTGGCCACGGCTGGTGTCGTGGTGATCAATGCCGCTGCCGGGACCAACAACGCCCTCTACGTCACCACCACGAATATGGATGGCGTCCGGACGGATCTGCCGTTCAATCTCCAGATCATGTGCATACGCTGAGCGCCGTCACGGAATAAGGCCACAGAATGACGCGGTGCCGCCCGTCGAGGGATGGGCGGCATCCAGTCAGCAGGGGCTCACGCCCGTTTCGCACCGATCTGCGCCACGCCGAGGACAGTGAGGACTTTCGTCTCGATATCCTTGGCGGTCAGCCCGGCGGCCTCGTACATCTGATCGGGCGAGGCTTGGTCGATGAACACATCGGGCAGCACCATCGAGCGGAACTTGAGGCCCGTGTCGAACACGCCCTCTTCCGACAGCAGATGCGCGACATGGCTGCCGAAGCCGCCGACAGCGCCCTCTTCGATGGTGATCAGCGCCTCGTGATCGGCGGCCAGTTTCAGAATCAGATCGCGGTCCAGCGGCTTGGCAAAGCGGGCATCGGCCACGGTCGGTGTGATCCCCTTGGCCTCCAGTGCCTCGGCCGCCTTCATCACCTCGGCCAGACGGGTGCCGAAGGACAGGATCGCCACGCGCTGGCCCTCTTGGATCATCCGACCTTTGCCGATCTCCAGGGGTGTGCCGCGTTCGGGCATCTCCAGACCGACGCCTTCACCGCGCGGGAAGCGGAAGGCGATGGGGCCGTCGTCATGCGCAGCGGCGGTGGCCACCATATGCACCAGCTCGGCCTCGTCGGCGGCGGCCATCACCACCATGTTCGGCAGGTTGGCAAGGAAGGCCGTATCGAAGCTGCCGGCATGGGTCGCACCATCCGCACCCACCAGACCGGCGCGGTCGATGGCGAAGCGGACGGGCAGGTTCTGCAGGGCGACGTCGTGGACGACCTGATCATAGCCACGCTGCAGGAAGGTCGAATACATCGCGCAGAAGGGCTTCAGCCCGCCGGCGGCGAGGGCGGCGCAGAAAGTGACGCCATGCTGCTCGGCAATACCCACGTCGAAGGTGCGGTTGGGGAAGCGCTCGGCAAACAGGTTGAGGCCCGTGCCGTCCGGCATGGCGGCGGTGACGGCGACGATCTTGTCGTCGGCCTCACCCAGCTTGATCAGCGATTGCGCGAAGACCTTGGTGTAGCTCGGCGCGTTGGACGGCGCCTTGTGCTGCTTGCCGCTGATCACGTCGAACTTGGCGGTCGCGTGACCCTTGTCGGCAGCCATCTCGGCGGGACGGTAGCCCTTGCCCTTCTTGGTCAGCACATGGATCAGCGTCGGCCCGGTGGCGCGCGAATGCAGCGTGCGCAGGACGGACATCAGCCCCTCCATGTCATGCCCGTCGATCGGGCCGACATAGTGGAAGCCCAGCTCTTCGAACATCGTGCCGCCGACGGCCATGTGCTTGAGCATGTCCTTGGCGCGTTTGGCGCCTTCCTGCAGCGGCGAGGGCAAGAGGCCCAGCGCGCCCTTGGCGGCGGCCTTTAGGTCCTGCAGCGGCTTCTCGGCATACAGCCGCGACAGATAGGACGACAGCGCGCCGGTGGGCGGCGCGATCGACATCTCGTTGTCGTTGAGGATCACGAACAGGCGCTTGCCGAGGTGGCCTGCGTTGTTCATCGCCTCGAAGGCCATGCCGGCGGACATCGAGCCGTCGCCGATCACCGCGATGGCGTCGCCCAAAGCCGGGTCCGGGGTGCCGCCGAGGTCATGCGCGACCTTGAAGCCCACAGCCGCCGAGATCGAGGTCGAGCTATGCGCCGCGCCGAAGGGGTCGTAGGGCGATTCCGAGCGTTTGGTGAAGCCCGACAGCCCGTCCTTCATCCGCAGGGTGCGGATGCGGTCGCGGCGGCCGGTGAGGATCTTGTGCGGATAGGATTGGTGCGAGACGTCCCAGATCAGCCGGTCGCGCGGCGTGTCGAAGACCGCATGCAGCGCGACGGTCAGTTCCACCACGCCCAGACCCGCGCCCAGATGGCCGCCGGTTTCCGACACGGCGCTGATCGTCTCGGCCCGCAGTTCGTCCGCGACCTGTTTCAGCTGCGCATCCGAGAGGCGCTTCAGGTCGGCCGGGCTATGCACGCGATCAAGCAGCGGCGTGGCGGGACGGTTACTCATGGGCGCTCCAATTCACTTGTCGCGGCTGATAACGAAGCGAGCGGCCTCACGCAAGGAATGCGCCCGCTCGCCATAGGGTGCCAGAGCGTCGCAGCCTTGGGAAATCAAGCTCTCGGCACGGGCCCGCGCCGGTTCCAGACCCAGAAGCGACACGAAGGTCGCCTTGCCCGCCTCGGCATCCTTTTGCAGCCGTTTGCCAGCGGTCGCGGCATCCCCTTCGGTATCAAGGATGTCGTCGGCGATCTGGAAGGCAAGACCCAGCGCCGTGGCATAGGCGGCCAAGGGGGCGGGATCGGCATTCGACAGGATCGGCCCGACCATGCAGGACCAGCCGAACAGCGCGCCGGTCTTGCCCTGCTGCAGGCGGATGATCTGCTCCAGCGTCAGGGGCTCGGGCGCGGTCTCGGCCTCGATATCCAGCACCTGGCCCAGAACCATGCCCTCGGCGCCCGCCGCCTTGGCCAGCGCAGCGGTGAGGCCCGCATGCCCGGTTCCGGCGCAAAGCTGGAAGGCCAAGGATTGCAGTGCGTCACCGGCAAGGATCGCGGTGGCCTCGTCAAAGGCGATATGCACCGTGGGACGGCCCCGGCGCAGGTCATCGTCATCCATCGCCGGCAGGTCGTCATGCACCAGCGAATAGGCATGCATCGCCTCAATGGCGGCAGCGGCATCCAGCGCGGTGTCGCGCGCGACACCATGCAGCGCGCAGCTTTCCAAGACCAGATAGCCGCGCAGCCCCTTGCCGCCGTGCAGCGCATGGGCCATCGCCGATTTCACCCGGCTGTCGGGCATCGCATCCAGCGCCCGGGCGAGGCGCCCGGCCACGGCGAGCGCAGCGGCGCTCAGATCGTCGGGGAAGCTCATTTTGCGTCGAAAGGCGCGGTGCCCGAGGGCTCGCCATTCTCGGCCAACGTGATCTGTTCGATCCGGGCCTGCGCCTGCGCCAGCTTGGCCTCGCAATGCTTTTTCAGCTCGGCGCCGCGTTCGTAGAAGGCGATGGATTTCTCCAGATCGACGTTGCCGCTTTCCAGCTGCCCCACGACCTGCTCCAGCTCGCGCAGAGCCTCTTCGAACGACATCTCGGTTACGGCCTTCATGCGCCTCGCTCCATCAACACCCGGATATGCGTGGCACAGGAGGCGGCCAGCGCGTCGAGGTTATAGCCCCCTTCGAGGACCGAGACCACCCGCCCGCCGCAATGGGCGTCGGCCACGTCGCAGATGCGCTGGGTGATCCAGAAGAAGTCCTCCTCGGTCAGCGCAAGCTGCGCCAAGGGGTCGTCGATATGCGCGTCGAAACCTGCCGAAACGATGATCAGTTCGGGCTGGAAGGCTTCGAGCCGGGGGAAGACCATGCTCTCCCAGGCCTGCCGAAACTCAGGCCCGCGCGTGCCGGGCGCCAGCGGCAGGTTCAGGATGTTGCCGTGGGGCCCGACCTCGTCGGCGCGGCCGGTGCCGGGCCAGAGCGGGAACTGGTGCGACGAGGCGAACAGCGCGCGCGGCTCGGATTGCAGCAGGTCCTGTGTGCCGTTGCCGTGGTGGACGTCGAAATCCAGCACCGCGACGCGGCTGAGGCCGTGGTGATCCAGCGCGCGCTTGGCGGCGATGGCGGCATTGCCGAACAGGCAGAAACCCATCGGCTTGGCGGTTTCGGCATGGTGGCCGGGCGGGCGGATCGCGGCGAAGGCGTTGTTGGCCTCGCCGGCGAGGACGCAATCCAGCGCGGCATTCAGCGCGCCCAATCCGTTCAGCGCCGCGTCCCAGCTGCCGGGCGAGGCCCAGGTGTCGGCATCAAGCTGGTGGATCCCCTCGGCCGGGATCGCGGCGCGGATCTCGTCGACATAGGATTGCGGGTGGCAGCGCAGCAGCTCGGCCTCGGGCGCGGGGTCCGAGGGGCGGCGGTCCAGCGCGTCGAAGCCGGGGGCCTCCAGCGCCTTGAGGATGGATTTCAGACGGTCCACCCGCTCGGGGTGGCCGTCCGGGGTGACATGCCCCAGACAGGCGGGGTCGGTGAAAAACGCGGTGCTCATAGGGCGGAGGCTAGCGCCCGGTCAGGGGGTCTTCAAGGGCGCGCTACGGCCTTCCGGCGGGGGATTGCCTTGGGCCTCAGGCGGCGCTGCGCGGGCGGGGTAGACTGCCCGTCTTGTAGGCGCTCCAATCCGCGATATCCGGGTAGAATGTGCGCCGCCACGCCCGCACGCGCGGGTTCATCAGGCGCCGCCACAGCGGGGGGATCGTCGCCAGCGCGACCATGGCGGGATAGCCGAGCGGCAGCTGGGGCGCATCCTCGGGGTCGTAGGTCTGCAGCAGGGGGAAGCGGCGGTCTGGCTTGTAATGGTGGTCGGAATGGCGCTGCAGGTTGATCAGCAGCCAGTTCGACGCCCGGTGCGAGGCATTCCAGCTGTGGCGCGGAAGGACATGTTCATAGCGTCCCTCGCCGAGGTGGCGGCGGGTGAGGCCGTAATGCTCAATGTAATTGGTCAGCTCCAGCAGGGTGATCGCCACCAGCGCCTGATAGAGGAACAGCCCCAGCCCCAGCCAGCCCCCGGCCAGAACGGCAGCCAGCAGCGCCAGGGCCTGAAGGGCGGCATAGCGCCAGAAGGGGTTGGCGCGGTCGAAGGGACCCTTGCCGGCGCGGGACAGCATCGCCACCTCGCTGCGCCACGCGGACCGCGGGCAATCGCGCTGCACGCGCAGGAAGAAGCGCCAAAACCCCTCGTTGTAGCGGGCGGTGGCGTGGTCGGCATTGGTCCCGACCCAGAGGTGATGCACGCGCAGATGCTCGGACCGGAAATGGGAATAGAGCGTGGTCGCCAGCAGCAGATCGCCCAGCCAACGTTCCAGCGCGGATTTCTGGTGCATCAGCTCATGGGCATAGGTGATGCCGACCCCGCCGCTGACGACGCCGACCGCATAGAACAGGGCCAGCATCTCGATCCCTGTCAGCGTGCCGTGGCGAGTGACGTACCAGATCAGGCCGTAGATGAGCGCGGCCTGCACCGGGAACCAGATCAGCGTGATCGCGCGGTACCAGAAGAGCTGCTGCACCGGGGTGTCGGTGTCCGGATTGCTGGTGTTCAGCCCGGTCACGGCATCGAGCAGCGTGAACAGCCCGAAGGTGTAGAACGGCGCGATGGCGACCCACCAGCCGCCCCAGACCGCACCCGCGCAGACCAGCGGCACAAAGCCCAGCGAGGCCCAGAAGGGCAGGGCCGAGATCAGGGAGCCGATGGGACGCGCATTGGGCATGGGAACCTCCGTTCCGGGCAGAGTCTACGCGCCGGGGCGGGGGCCGAAAAGGTCGCTTGATGCCGCAACCGCATGGTCATGCACCTTGCGCATCAGGGTCGGCAGGGCGTCCGGGTCGAAGCCGGGGCGGAAATCGCCGACCTCGGGGTTCGCGCCGTCGGGCACATGCGCCATCAGCACCGTCAGTTCGAGGTGGAAATGCGTGAAGGTGTGTTTCACCAGCCCCGGCAGTTCGATCCAGTCGGCGGCGAGGGGTGGGGCGGGTTGCGGGACCTCGCTCCAATCGCTGCCGGGCCAGCCGGGCATCCCGCCGAGCAGCCCCTTGGGCGGACGGGTCTCCAGCAGCGGGGCGCCATCCGGGCGCAGGGCGACATAGGCAAAGCCCCGGCGGGTGGGCTTCGGTGCCTTGGCGAGTTTCTTCGGCAGCTCGGACGCGATGCCCTGTTCCAGCCCCTTGCAGAAGCCCGCCACCGGGCACTCGACGCAGCGCGGATTGCGCGGGGTGCAGATCGTCGCGCCCAGATCCATCATCGCCTGCGCGAAATCGCCGGGACGGGTCTGCGGAGTCAGCACCTCGGCCAGTTTCGCGAGCTTGGGCTTCACCTTTGGCATCGGCTCGGTCACGGCGAAGACGCGGGCGGTGACCCGTTCCACATTGCCATCGACCACGGTTTCCGCCCGATCAAACGCGATCGAGGCCACGGCGGCGGCGGTATAGGCGCCGACACCGGGCAGGGCGCGCAGACCGTCCAGCGTATCGGGGAAGCTGCCGCGCTGGGCCACGACACGGGCGCAGGCGATCAGATTGCGGGCGCGGGCGTAATAGCCAAGACCTGCCCATTCGGCCATGACCTCGGCATCCTCGGCGGCGGCGAGGGCGTCGACCGTGGGCCAACGCTCGGTGAAGCGGTGGAAATAGCCCTTCACGCTGGCGACCGTGGTCTGCTGCAGCATGATCTCGGACAGCCAAACGCGGTAGGGATCGGGCACGACGCCTGCCGCGCGGTCGGCCGGACCGGTGCGCCATGGCAGGACGCGCGCTGCCGCGTCGTACCAGCGCAACAGGGCTGGTGCGAACTCTGTGCTCTCGGATCCGTCACGCATTCTTGACGCTTCCCCCTTCGCCCTCTTAGGTCTTGCCCATGGCCTTGGTCGCCGATCTCACTAAGATATAGCCGACTGACAGGAAAGCCCGCCCACCCATGAGCACCGCCCCGGATAAACCCCAGACGCCGCGCAAGAAGTCCTTGCGCCGGATGCGGGGATTCGAACCGGCGGCCGGGCTTCTGCGCGACCCGATCCGCAAGGCGGGCGAGAGCCGTGGCTTTGCCGTGACCCGCCTGCTGACCCATTGGCCGGAAGTGGCGGGTGCCGAGCTGGCGCCACTGTGCCGTCCGGTGAAGGTCAGCTATGCCCAGCAAGGCATGGGCGCGACGCTGACGCTGCTGGCCTCAGGCGCGGCGGCGCCTCTGGTGCAGATGCAGGCCGAGAAACTGCGCGAGCGGGTCAACGCGATCTACGGCTATTCCGCGATCAGCCGGGTCCGCGTGACGCAAAGCTCCAGCCGGGGCCTCGCACCCGGACTGGCCCCTGGTCTGGCCGAAGCGCAACGCCCCTTCGAGGGCCCGAATATCTCCGCCCCGTCCGCACAGGCCATGGAGCGCGCGCGCGCCGTGGTTCAGGGCGCGGTCGACGGGATCACCGACGGCGTGGCCGACAGCGGGCTGAAGGCCGCGCTGGATCGGCTGGCCACCAATCTGTTGATGCGACAGGCCCAGCGCGGATCGAAGGGATCCGGGGCCGAAGGAAAGGAAACGCCATGAAACGACGTTCGCTTCTGCTCTCGGGGGGCGCCGCTGTGGTTGCTGCCGGTGGCTATGCCGGCTTCAACACCCTCACGGGCGGCAACGCGCCCGCGTTGGGCAGCACGCTGATCACCCCGGCCCATGCGCAGGACAGCAGCGACGCCGTCGATACCTCGCGCGTGGCAGAACTGTCGCTGGGCAGCGAAGATGCGCCGGTCACGCTGATGGAATTCGCCAGCTACACCTGCCCGCATTGCGCGCGCTTCCATGCCGAGGTCTGGCCGACCCTGAAGGCCGAGTATATCGACACCGGCAAGGTCCGCTTCATCTACCGCGAAGTCTATTTCGACGCCTATGGCCTCTGGGCTGCGCTTGTCGCCCGTTGCGGCGGCGAGATGCGCTACTTCGGCATCTCGGACATGCTGTATGACGAGCAGAACGAATGGGCCCGTGGCGCCGATGCGACCGCCGTGGCCGACAACCTGCGCCGCATCGGCCGTCGTGCCGGCATGTCGGACGAGCAGCTGAACGAATGCCTTGCCGACCGCGAGCTGGCGACGGCGATGATGCAGGTCTACCAGGAAGGCATGGAAGAATACGGCATCCAAGGGACGCCGTCCTTCGTGATCAACGGCACGACCTATTCCAACATGAGCATCGACGAATTCCGCGAGATCCTCGACCCGCTGGTGGCCGAGGGATGAGTTCCAAGCCGCTTGCGGGCCTTCGCGTCGTCGAACTGGCCCGCATTCTGGCCGGCCCCTGGGCCGGTCAGACCTTGGCCGATCTGGGCGCCGAGGTGATCAAGGTCGAAGCGCCGGAAGGCGACGATACCCGCCAGTGGGGCCCGCCCTTCATTGACCGCGACGGCACCCCCGTCGCGGCCTATTTCCATTCGGCGAACCGGGGGAAACGCTCGGTCACCGCGGATTTCCGCACGCCCGAGGGGCAGGCGAAGGTGCGCGCGCTGCTGGCCGAGGCCGATATCCTGATCGAGAATTTCAAGCTCGGGGGCCTGAAGAAATACGGCCTCGACTACGAGACCCTGAAGCAGGATTTCCCCGGGCTGATCTATTGCTCGATCACCGGCTTCGGGCAGGACGGCCCCTATGCCCATCGCGCGGGCTACGATTACATCATTCAGGGCATGTCCGGGCTGATGTCGATCACCGGCCCGGCTGAGGGCGAGCCGCATCGCGTCGGCGTCGCCGTCACCGACATCTTCACCGGGGTCTATTCGACGACGGCGATCCTGGCGGCGGTGATCGAGCGGATGCGCACCGGCAAGGGCGCCCATGTGGACATGGCTTTGCTGGATTGCGCGGTTTCGGTGATGGCGAACCAGGGGATGAACTACCTGTCCTCGGGCAAGGCGCCGGGCCGGACGGGGAACTGGCACCCGAACCTCGTGCCTTATCAGGTGTTCGAGGTGGCGGATGGCCATATCATCATCGCCACCGGCAATGACGGGCAGTACCAGCGCCTGTGTCAGGTGCTGGATCTGCCCAATCTGGCGCAGGACCCCGAATACCTGCGCAATGCCGACCGGGTCGCCAATCGCGATGCGCTCTGCGCGGTGCTGGGAGGCGCGACGAAGCGTTGGACGAAGGCCGATCTCCTCGCCGCCTGCGAGGGGCAAGGTATCCCTGCCGGGCCGATCAACACGATGGACGAGGTCTTCGCCGATCCTCAGGTGCAGGCGCGAGGGATGCAGCTGGACCTTGGGGTGCATCAAGGCATCCGCTCGCCTTTCGTCATTGATGGCGAGCGCTGCGGGGCGGATCTTCCCGCTCCGGCGCTGGGCGAGGCGGATAAGGGGTAGGGGGCTTTGCCCCCGCCTTCGGCTCCCCCAGGATATTTAGAGCACAAAGACAAACAAGAGCGGCGTGACCCGAATGGATCACGCCGCCGTCTTCGTGCGCGGTCATCGGCGTCCCCGCCTGTACCGCTCGTTCAGCGTCGCGCGTTAACCTTGATGAGATGTTAACGCGCGCGTCTTTGTGCTTCAAATATCCCGGGGGACGAGCCGCAGGCGAGGGGGGCAGAGCCCCCATCCTTCCCCATCGTCAGGCCCAGGGGCCGGGATTGCGCGGGGCGCTCGGGCGCGAACGGGGTGCACCACGCTGGCTCATCTCGGCGGCGAGGGCTTCCAGCGCGGCGATGCGGTTCTCGGTCGCCGGATGGGTCGAGAACAGCTTGTCGCGCGCATGGGCATGCAGCGGGTTGATGATGAACATATGCGCCGTAGCCGGGTTGCGCTCGGCCGCGTCATTGTCGATCCGGGCGGCGTAGCCCTGGATCTTGCGCAGCGCATCCGCAAGCCACAGCGGTTGGCCGACGATCTGGACGCCGATGCGGTCGGCCTCGTATTCCCGCGAGCGCGAGATCGCCATCTGCACCAGAGCCGCCGCCAGAGGCGCGAGGATCATCATCGCGATCATCGCGATCGGATTCTGCCGCTCACGCGAGCCGCCGAAAAACATCGCGAAATTGGCCAGCATCGAAATCGCACCGGCGAAAGTCGCGGTGATCGTCATCGTCAGCGTGTCGTAATTCTTGATATGCGCCAGCTCATGCGCCACGACCGCTGCCACCTCGTCTCGTGACAGCCGCTCCATCAGCCCGGTCGAGACCGCAACGGCGGCATTGTCCGGGTTTCGGCCGGTAGCGAAGGCGTTGGGCTGGTCGCTTTGGATGATGTACACGGCGGGCGTCGGCAGCTCGGCGCGCTGGGCAAGCTCCATCACCATTTGCTGCAACTCGGGCGCGGTATGGGCGTCGACCGGGCGGGCGTTGTGCATCCGCAGCACCGCCGAATCCGAGTTCCAATAGGCGAAGGCGTTCATGCCCACCGCCACCACCAGCGCGATCACCGTGCCGTAGCCGCCCCCCAGGATGTAACCCACGCCGAGGAACAGGGCGGTCATCGCCGCCATCAGGATACCGGTCTTGACGTAACCCATGATGCACTCCGTCTTTACACGGTTTGATATGGGGGCGCTCAGGCCCCCTGCAAGATCAGACCAGACCTTCGCCCTTGAACAGCGCCAGCACGTTCGCGCGAGGGCGGGCGCCGATATGGCCGATCACCTCGGCCGCGGCGATGTTGCCCATGCGGCCACAGGTCTCCAGCGAATGGCCGGTGACGAAGCCATAGAGGAACCCGGCCGCGAATTGGTCGCCCGCACCGGTGGCATCGACCGGGGTCACGGACCGCACGGGGGCCTCGACGCGGTGGCCATCGTTGATCAGCACCACCGGATCGCCCGAGCGGGTGCAGACCACGACCTTGCAATCGGCCTGGGCCAGCGCCAGCGCCTCGTCCAGATCGTTGACCTGATAAAGCGAGGTCCATTCCTTCTCGTTGCCGATCACGTAATCCATCTCGTTCGCGACCAAGCGGCGGAAGTCGGCGCGGTGGCGGTCGACGCAGAACGGGTCGGACAGGGCGATACCGACGCGGCCGCCGCCCTTGTGGCAGGCGCGGGCGGCCTTGAGGAAGGCTTCCTTGCCCTTGTCCTTGTCGAAGAGATAGCCCTCGAGGAAGACGACCTCGCTATCGGCCATCACGGCCTCGTCGACATCGTCGGGGCCGACCTCGGAGGAGATGCCGAGATAGGTGTTCATCGACCGCTCGCCGTCGGGCGTGACGAAGATCATCGAGCGCGAAGTCGGCAGCTCGCCACCCACCACAGGCGGGTTGACGAAGGCGGTGCCGGTGCGTTCGGTGTCCTGCGCGAAGAAGCGGCCAAGGCTGTCATCGCGCACGCGACCCACCAGCGCGGTCTTCAGACCCAAAGCACCGACGCCGGCGATGGTGTTGCAGACCGAGCCCCCCGAGGCCTCCTGCCGGTCGCGCATGGCGCCGAACAGGGTCTCGGCGCGCTCACGCTCGATCAGCTGCATGATCCCCTTGTGGATGCCCATATGGTCGAGGAAATGGTCATCCACGGTAGAGATGACGTCGACGATGGCGTTGCCGATGCCGGCGACTTGGTACTTTTTCACAGGGATTTCTCCTCATAGGGGCAGAGGTCGCGGATCAGGCAGGCGGCGCAATTGGGGCTGCGGGCCTTGCAGACATAGCGACCGTGCAGGATCAGCCAATGATGGGCGTGATGCTGGAACTCGGCGGGGATGTTGTCCTCGATGGCGCGTTCCACCGTCTCGACATCCTTGCCCGGGCAGATGCCGGTGCGGTTGCCGATGCGGAAGATATGGGTGTCGACGGCCTGCGCCGGGACGCCCCACCACATGTTGAGGACCACATTGGCGGTCTTGCGCCCGACGCCGGGCAGCGATTGCAGCGCGGCGCGGGACGAGGGTACCTCGCCGCCGTATTGATCGACCAGAATGCGGGCCATCTTGATGACGTTCTTGGCCTTGTTGCGGAACAGCCCGATCGTCTTGATATGCTCGATCAGCCCTTCCTCGCCCAAAGCCAGCATCTTTTCCGGCGTGTCGGCGATGGGGAACAGGTTCTTCGTCGCCTTGTTCACACCGACATCGGTGGCCTGCGCGGACAGGGCCACGGCGACCAGCAGCGTATAAGCGTTGGTGTGATCGAGCTCGCCCTTGGGTTCGGCCTCCACCGCTTGAAAGCGGGTGAAGATCTCCTTGAGGGTGTTGTAATCGAGTTGCGCGGCCATGTCGGTTCCTTGCCTTGGGCGGGGCCGTCGCGCAAGTCCTAGTCGTCACGCCGGCGCAGCAAACGCCCGATCAGGAAGGAGGTGCGCGGCGTGTAGACATAGGGCGTGTGCTGGACGGGCGTCCGACCGATCCGCATCCGCACAAGGCCGAACAGGATGAGCAGCACATGCGCCAGCGCGATGAAGATGAACATCGAGGCCGGTCCGAAGCCTGAAATCAGCGCGGAAGCGATGACCGGCGACGCGATGGCGCCAACCGCATAGAGGAACATCTGCGCTGCGCTGAGTTCGACGCGTTCGTGTTGCTCGGCGAAGTCATGGGCATGTGCGGTCGAGATCGAATAGATCGGGAAGGTGGTGAAGCCGAAGAAGCCCGCGGCAAGGAAGATCGTCACCACATTGCCGTAAGCCCCGACCATCATGGCGAGGCAGCCGAGGATCGAGCCCACGGAGATCCAGATCAGCACCATGCGGCGGTCGTATTTGTCGGCGATCCAGCCCACCGGGAATTGCGCGAAGGCACCGCCGAGAACATAGGCTGAGAGGAACAGCGCGATCCGGTCGGCCTCGAGCCCCACGGCGATGCCGTAGAGCGGGCCGACCATCCGGAAAGCGGCGCCCGTTACGCCCGAGACGACCACACCCACCGCGCCGAGGGGCGATTTGTCCCAAGCCAGTTTCGGGCGCAGGCGGGGCGCGGCACCGGCGGCGGGGGCTTCCGCGCGGGTCAGCAGCAGCGGGAAGATCGCGAAGCACATGAACAGCGCGAGCAGGTTGTAGCTGGCATAGGCGGCGGGCGGCAGGAAGGCGATCAGCAGCTGCGCCCCGAGATTGCCGGACACGTCCACCATCCGGTAGACGCCCATCGCCCGGCCGCGCGTCTCGTTGGTGACCTTGGATTGCAGCCAGGCCTCGATGATCGTGTAGCAGCCCGCGACCGCCAGACCCGAGAGCATGCGCATCCCCGCCCAGGCCCAGGGATCGGTCCACATCATGTGGGCCAGAATGCCCGTGGTGCCGGCGGCGGTGAAAGCGGCAAAGGCGCGGGAATGGCCGACGGTGCCCATCAGGCGCGGCGCCCACCAGCAGCCGACGAAGAAGCCGAGGAAATGCGCGGAACCCATGGTACCGATCTGCTCGGCGGTGAAGCCAAGCGCGGTGCCGGACAGCGCATCGAGGGGAACGACCCCACCCAGACCCAATTGCAGCAAGAAGACCGAGACGAAAAGCGCCGCAAAGGAGATCAGGAGAGTCATGCGTAGGGTCCGGCCGTTACGTGGCGCCACCTTGGCGCGAGTGCTCGCCTGCGTCCAGAGGCTTTGACAGGTCTCGGCGGGCGCGCGTAGCCTGCCGCCATGACAGAGCTTGGCCACAACCTGCCGCCCGATCCGCTCGACGCCGAAGCCGGGATCGAGCTGACCGCGGATTTCGAGCGCTTCCGCCAGCGCGACGACGTGTTTACGCGGGCGTTTTGGGACCCCGAGGTGCGCTCGAAACAGACGGATGCCTTCTTCGCCAGCTACCGCATCGACGCCAATCCGCGAAAGGGCGAGGGCTTCCAGCAGAAGGATTTCGCACTGAGGAACGCGGCCTGGCTGGTCAGCGATATCGTCTCGAACCGCTCAGCCTCTGAGGGGGTGCGCGAGGGGTTTCAGGCACCGATCCGTGCCGACACGCCCGTCGCGCCGGTGCAGGTGGCGGTCGACGATCCGGCGCAGATGGCGGCCGAGGTGAAGCGGATCGCCAAATTCTTCGGTGCGGATCTCTGTGGGGTGACGGCGTTCGATCCGCGCTGGATCTACGCCACTCAGGTCGATACCCGCGATTTCAGCGAGGCGCCGGTCGATCTGCCGCCGGGCATGACCTCGGTCATCGTGCTCGGCCACCAGATGGACCAGCCCTTGGTACAGACCTATCCCTCGGCGCTGGCGGGTGCTGCGACGGGGCGGGAATACAGCCACGAGGCGGCGATCATCATGCAGCTCGCGGCCTTCATCCGCAATCTGGGCTACGAGGCCGTCGCCTCGATGAACGACACCGGGCTGGTGATCCCCTACGCGGTCAAGGCGGGTCTGGGGGAATACGCGCGCAACCAGCTTGTGATCACACCGGAATTCGGGCCGCGGCTCAGGTTCTCAAAGATCTTCACCAACCTGCCTCTGTCGCATGACGTGCCGAAACCCTTGGGCGTGAAGGCGGTCTGCGATATCTGCACGCGCTGTGCGGACGCCTGTCCGGTCAAGGCCTTGCCCTTGGGCGCGCCCGAGGCGGGCGGGGCCAATCGCAGCGCCATCAAGGGCGTGGTGAAATGGACCTCGGATGCGGAGAAATGCTTCGGCTATTGGGCGAAGCTGGCCTCTGACTGCGCGATCTGCCTGCGGGTCTGCCCGTTCAATCGGGATTTCTCCAAACTTGGAAACCGGCTCTGGCTGAAGCTGGCGCTCTCGCCATTAAGGCGGCTGGCTCTGTGGCTGGATGATCGGTCGGGGCGCGCGAAGCGGTTGAAGCCAAGGGATTGGTGGGCGGGCTGATTGCGCAGGTTCCGGGTCGAGACCCCGCGCGCCGGGGTTTAGGTTGCTCCCGAAGATGAGTATTTTCGACAAGGTGAAAGGGCGCGGGATGGACGGGGCGATGGACGAACAGGCCTATCATTACGGCGTCATCGGACGGGCGATTGCCGAGATCGACGCGGCGGGCGGCGAGCGGGTGTCGCTTGAGGAGTTGGCCGGGCGGCTGGGCATGTCGGCGGCGCATTTCCAGCGCGTCTTCACGCAATGGGTCGGCGTCTCTCCGAAGCGCTATCAGCAATATCTGGCGCTGGGCCATGCGCGCAAACTTCTGGCCGAGCGCTTCACCGTGCTGGAGGCGGCGCATGCCAGCGGGCTTTCCGGGCCGGGGCGGCTGCATGACCTCTTCCTGCGCTGGGAGGCGATGACGCCCGGCGATTATGCCAAGGGCGGCGCGGGGCTGACGATCTACTGGGGTTGGTTCGACAGCCCCTTCGGCGCGATGATCGTCATGGGCACCGAGCGCGGCCTCTGCGGCATGGGTTTCGCCGCCGAGATGGGGGCCGAGGCGGCTTTTGCCGATATGGTTGGGCGCTGGCCCAAGGCAGATTTCGTCGAGGACCCGATGCGGTTGAAGCCCTGGGTGGATTCGGCGCTGGGGCTCGATGGCGATCTGCGCGAGACGCCGCTGTACCTGATCGGCGCGCCGTTCCAGATCAAGGTCTGGGAGGCGCTGCTGTCGATCCCCTCGGGGCAGGTCACGACCTATTCCGAGATCGCCCGCGCCATCGGTCAGCCGACCGCGAACCGCGCGGTCGGCGCGGCGGTAGGGCGCAACCCGATCAGCTGGCTGATCCCCTGCCACCGGGCTTTGGCCAAGTCGGGCGCGCTGACGGGCTACCATTGGGGCATCCCCGTGAAACGGGCGATGCTGGCTTGGGAATCGGCGCGGGCCGAGGCGGTCTGAAGGCAGCAATCCGCCGATCAATCGGAAGTGAGGCGCGCGCGGGGTGTTGCCCATTGTCGCGCGCCCGCGCGCGCCTGTATCCTGCGTCAAATTTGACTGGGAGTAGTCCATGATCTCTTCGAAGGCGTTCGCGGCTTTGGCCGCCCTCTCGCTGGCGGCTGCCTGCACCACCTCCACCGGCGAGCTGAGCCGCACCAACACTGGCGTTCTGACCGGCGCCGTGGCTGGTGGCCTCTTGGGCGCGGCGACGGGCAGCGGTAACCGCACGCCGGAAGTTCTGATCGGGGCCGGCCTCGGCGCCATCGCCGGTGGCGTGATCGGCCAGCATCTCGACCGTCAGGCGGCCGAGCTTCAAGCCTCGCTGGGTTCGAACGCGACCGTGGTCAACACCGGCTCGGAAATCGTCGTGACCATGCCGCAGGACATCCTGTTCGCGACCGACAGCTACACCGTCCGTCCGGATCTGCAGGCGAACCTGCGTGCCGTTGCGTCGAACATCAACAGCTACCCGACCAGCGCCGTGATCATCCGCGGTCACACCGATTCGACGGGTTCGGACGCCTATAACCAGCAACTGTCGATGCGCCGCGCCGATGCGGTCGCGGGCGTGCTGATCTCGTCCGGCGTTCCCGCCGCGCGCGTGCAGGCCGTCGGCATGGGCGAAAGCGCCCCGATCGCCTCGAACGACAGCGCCGCCGGGCGCGCGCAGAACCGCCGTGTGGAAATCACCATCCGCCCGAGCAACTGATCGGCCGCATGAGATTGGAAAGGGGTCGGATCCAGATCCGGCCCTTTTTTTGTGCGAAATCCGTTGCCGGGAATCGCCCGTGGTCATATCTTTTGACCAATCAGGGAGGGATCATGCCGTTTCAGCCGGTTCAACAGGAGAAGCTGTCGCAGGGCGTCGTGCGGCAGATCGAGCTTCTGATCCTGCGCGGGTTGCTGCGTCCGGGCGAGCGCCTGCCGTCCGAACGCGAGATGGCCGAACGTATGGCCGTCAGCCGTCCCTCGTTGCGCGAAGCGATTGCCGAATTGCAGACGCGGGGGCTTCTGGTCAGCCGTGCGGGCTCGGGCGTGTTCGTGGCGGACATGCTGGGATCGGCCTTTTCCGAGCCGCTAATCAAGCTTTTCGCCAGCCATGACGAGGCCGTCTTCGATTATGTCAGCTTCCGCCGCGATCTGGAGGGGATGACGGCCGAACGCGCCGCGCGCTTTGGGTCCGAGACCGATCTGAAGGTCGTGGACACGGTGTTTCGCAAGATGGAAGCGGCCCATGCCAAGCGCAATCCGGCGGATGAGGCGGCGCTGGATGCGGAGTTCCACCTTGCCATCATCGAGGCCAGCCACAACATCATCATGCTGCACATGATGCGGGCGATGTTCAATCTGCTGAAGGAAGGCGTGTTCTACAATCGCCAGCAGATGTATCGCCAGCATTCCACCCGCGAGTTGCTGCTTGACCAGCATCGCGCGATCAACGATGCGCTTCAGGCGCGCGACCCGGTGGCCGCGCGGGCGGCGGCCGAGCACCACATGAGTTTCGTCGAGAGCAGCCTCGACGATCTGCGCAAAGCCGACCGCAACGAAAGCATTGCACGCCTGCGCTACCAGCACGAGCTGGCGCGGGACTGAGAGGATACCATGGTCGATTACAGCAAGTCGGGCGGCCGCACCGCCCCGGGCAAAGCGCCCCGCAACAAGACGGTGAACGAGCATCCCAAGGGGAAGCTGGGCGGCGATACCGACAAGTCGGCGCTGCTGGAGCGGATGAAGAAGGCGGCGGAGAAGGCCAAGAAGGAGTGACGCCGCTCCGCAGCGCAGCGACGGCAGCACTCTTGGTGACCTTCGCTGCGCCGGCTTTTGCGTCCCAGCACGTAGATTGTCCCATCGTCTGGGGAGCCACGATCGAGGCCGTCAGTCAGATTCTGGCACAGAGCGACTTCAAGGGCTCCCTGGCCTTCGCGGATCCGGACGGGGGTGGCTTTGATTGCCTCGGATCTGGCGTCTCTGAGCAGCCGCTTCGGACGCAATCGTTGATCTTGCGGGACATCGTGCGCATAGAGACGAGCCGCGCCGGACAAGCAGACAATCTGCCGGCACCGCTCTGCTCGGTTGTGTCTCACGCAGACCCTGAGCTTGGAAATACGCTTGTCCTGCCAGTCGATCCCGTCGTCTTGAACGGACAACGGTGCCAGCGCAGGCTTCACGCGAGCGTTGAAAGGCTTGCGACGGGTACACATCCGCATCGACCGGCCTTCCCTTAGAACCAGACCCGAAGGTCTGCCGGGGGCCACGCCGCAAAACGGACCTTGACGCGTTCGCAACCACGCTAGAACATAAAAAAACCCCCGGCCGAAGCCGAGGGATAAAGTGGCGTCCGGGACTTGGGGTCCGGACGCTGGCGGTAAACCGTTCTGCGTCATATCCCGGGCCCCTTGGGGCCCGGTTTGTGTTTGCGCCATGCCTCTGCGGGCACGATCCGCGCATTTCCAGCCTCGGGGAGCCGCTTACGCGTGGCGTCCGATTTCCGAGCGGATCTGCTGACGCAGTATATCGATGGGGATGAGCTGACCGTCGCGCTTGAACTGCCAGTAGGTCCAGCCGTTGCACGACGGAGCGCCTTCCAGCGCCGCGCCGACCTGGTGGATGGAGCCGCGATGCGTCTCCGACACCAGCGAGCCGTCCGCCCGCACCTTCGCGGGCTTGCCGCGCGGCGAGACCAGCACTTCACCGGGCCTCAGCATGCCCCGCTCGACCAGCTGGCCGAAGGGAACACGCGGCTCGGCGCGTTTCGAGGTCGAGATCTCGAGCGCCGAAGCGTCGAGCTTGCGCACCTTGTCCAGCCGCTTGAGGGCGGCTGCCCGGTACTCTTCCTCGCGCTCGATGCCGATGAAGTGGCGACCCAGCATCTTGGCGACAGCACCCGTGGTGCCGGTGCCGAAGAACGGGTCGAGGACCACGTCGCCGGGATTGGTCGAGCCGATGAGCACGCGGTGCAGAAGGCTTTCGGGCTTCTGCGTGGGATGGACCTTGTCGCCGTTCTGATCCTTCAGGCGCTCATGGCCTGTACAGATCGGCAGGACCCAGTCCGAACGCATCTGCACGCCTTCGTTGAGCGCCTTCAGGCCCTCATAGTTGAAGGTGTACTTCGACGTCTCGGATTTGGAAGCCCAGATCATCGTCTCATGCGCGTTGGTCAGCCGTTTGCCCTTGAAGTTGGGCATCGGGTTCGACTTGCGCCAGACGACATCGTTGAGCAGCCAGAAACCGGCATCCTGCAGGGCGGTGCCCACGCGGAAGATGTTATGGTAGCTGCCGATAACCCAGATCGCACCATTCGGCTTCAGAAGCCGGCGGGCAGCGTTGAGCCAGCCCCGCGTGAACCGGTCGTAAGCCTCGAAGCTTGCGAACTGGTCCCAATGGTCCGTCACTGCGTCCACGGCCGAATTGTCCGGCCGGTGGAGAGCCCCCTTCAATTGGAGGTTATAGGGTGGGTCTGCAAAGATCAGATCAACGCTGCCTTCCGGCAGGCTGTTCATGATTTCGATGCAATCGCCCGCAAGTATCTGGTCGAGCGGGAGCCTATCGGCCACCGTCGCCCGGGTCTTCGTTGCCATCACTGCCTCATTCCGGGCGCCGGTTTTTTTGATTGGTGGCGCTCCGTTGTGGATAACATGATTCAATCGGGAGTCCGCGTCAATTCCTTATTTGAATCAGTCCCTTATTTTGCGTTCTTAACACAACATCTTGCGTATGGGGGCGAAGGACCGCCTATGATGGGGCGTAACTCCCTGTTCTTGCAGGGCAAGCAGGTGTTGGGGCGAGGGGTAGCCCGCGTTCTTTTCCCAACCATATCCGGGGTTTGCGAGCGAAAGTTCAGACATTGTCCGGTCCCGCGCGACCTTGGCGAGGATCGACGCAGCCGCAATTGACAGGCTTTTGGCGTCCCCTTTCACCACCGTCTCGGCCTTGATCGTCAGGCCCTTGGGCAGGCGGTTTCCGTCGATCAGCGCCATCTCGGGCGTCGTTTCCAGCGCATCCAGCGCGCGGCGCATCGCCAGGTGGCTGGCCTCGAGGATGTTGATTGTGTCGATCTCTTCAACACTGGCATGGGCGACGGCCCAGGCGAGGGCGGTCTCGCGGATCTCGGCATCGAGGCGCAGGCGCGCCTTCTCGCTCAGGCGCTTTGAATCGTCGATGCCCTGCGGCAGGCGGGCCGGGTCCAGGATCACCGCTGCAGCCGTCACAGGGCCCGCCAGAGGGCCACGGCCGACTTCATCGACACCGGCGACCAGCAACAGACCAGAGGCCGTCTCCAGCGAGAAATCGGGGCGGGGGCGATCCGAAGTGGGGGGGAGGGGGATGTGGCGTTGGTGGAAGCGCAGGTCAAACAACAGGAGGGGGGATTTCGCCCGAGGAGTATACAAGCAAAGTAAGTGAGACCAGGGGACCCCTCGCTCGCAAACATGCTGCGTCTCCTGGCTGTCATCACTGCGCATCA
>NZ_LRRR01000029.1 GCF_001691415.1 Pararhodobacter sp. CCB-MM2 | reverse complement strand
CCCGGGGCCCTGCCGTCCCCCCTCCTCGCCCTCGCGCCGCTGTTCCGCTTCGCGGGGGGCGTGGGCCGGCGCACCGGGGGGCGCAAAGCCCCCCGGTCCTCACCCTCCGCTCAATCCAAACCCCAGATCCCCCGCGCCTCCGCGGCCGAGGCAATCTCCCGCCCCGCCTCCCGCGCCACAGCGGCCAAGGCCTCGACCAAAGCCCCGTTGCCCGAGGCCCGCGCCCCGTCCGGCAGATAGAACGTGTCCTCGAGCCCCGTGCGCAGATGCCCGCCCAGTTCCACCGCGCGGCGGTGCAGCGCCCAGACCTCGGCCCGGCCGATCACCGTCGTCTGCCACGGACAGCCCTCGGGCCGGTACTTCAGCAACAGCGGCAGCAGGTCCGGATCGGCGGGCATGCCCGAGGCCACGCCCATTACGAAATTCACCTGCGGCGCGCTGACCATCCCGACCTCGGCGAACATGCCCACGGACCGCACGATCCCGGTGTCGAAGCATTCGAATTCCGGCTTGGTCCCCGTCTCGCCCATCACCGCGACGATTTCGGCGACCTTCTCGACCGGGTTGTCGAACAACATCGGCGGCCAGGCCCATTGGCCTCCCGCCCGGGTCTTCAGGTAATTCAGCGACCCCGCGTTGCAGGCCGCGATCTCGGGGCGACCGGCGCGCAGGCAGGCGATGGCGCCCGATTGGTCGCGCCCCACCACGCCGGTGGTGAAGTTCAGGATCACGCCGGGACAGGCACTGCGGATCGCCTCGCCCACCTCGACAGCCAGCGCGGGATCCCACGAGGGCAGATGCCCGCGCCCCTCACCCTGTTGGCGGAAATGGACATGCATGCAGACCGCGCCCGCGTCCCAGGCCTCGCGCGCCGAGGCGGCCAGCTCTGAGGGCGTGACCGGCACCGGATGCTGGCGCGGATCCGTCAACACGCCGGTCAGCGCGCAGGTGATAATGGCTTTCGACATCGGGTCTCCTCCCCCGTTGGGACCAGCCTAACGCTGCCCGCGCCGACCAAGCAAGCGCTTGGTTGCGTGTCGTGGCGTCACGAGCTATGCCCGACGTATGGACGCGCCCCTTTTCGATCCCGATAAACCTCGCGACCGGCTCCTCGCCGCCGCCGCCCGGCTGTTCCACCAAAAGGGCTACGCAGCGACGACGGTTCGCGAGATCGGCGCAGAGGTCGGCATCCTTTCGGGCAGCCTGTTCCATCATGTCCGGTCCAAGGAGGAGATGCTGTTCGCGGTGATGGAGCGGGTGATCGCCGCAATGCAGCAGGACCTGAGCCGCGCCCTTGACGAGGCCCCTGATCTGACCGGCCGGCTTCGCGCCCTGATCGCGGTGGAACTGAGCTATCTGCACGGCCCGGCCTCGGACGCGACGGCGGTTCTGTTCCATGACTGGCGCGCCCTGTCCGAGGCGCGCCGCGCGGTCCTTCTGGACGGACGGCAGGCCTATTTCACCCTCTGGCATCAGGTCCTGACCGAGGCCCATTCCGCCGGATTGATCGCGGTCGAGCCCGGCCTGATGCGCCAGTTCCTGCATGGGGCGTTGGCCTGGACCAGCTTCTGGTACCGTCCCGACGGCAGCCTCGATTTGCAGACCATGACCGATCAGGCCCTGACCCTGACGCTCGGGCGTGCTATCTAATCGCCATCGTTGAAGAAACAGAAGGCGCCGCCCGGCCTGCTCGGACGGTTGAAGGAACCGCATGAGGCCAGACGAACGGGCGCCTCACCAACGCCCGACGGAACGTTACGACGACAGGGCGCGGCCTGACCCTAAGCTGCGATCCGACTGGCGCGGGTCTCCGGCGCAGCGCCATCGACCGCGGCTGGGGCCGGTACTGGCGGTCTTGGCCGGATGGCTGGCACTCTCGGGGCTCGGGTTGCTACCGGCGCCCTTCGCCGCCCTGGGCCAACCGCCCGTCCCGCAAGCGCTGGCGGCGATCTTCGTGCTGGTGGCAATTGCCCTCGGCCATTGGACCGCGGTCCGCCTGCGCCGCCCCGAACCCGGCAGCTGGCGCTTCATGGCCCTGCCCGCCCTCTACCTGCCCGTCTTCGCCGCGCTGATCGGATGGTTGGGCGCCCCGCCGCTGACGACCCTTCTGGCCATCGCCGTGATCATGGGATGCGTCGCGCTTTCCGAGGAGCTGATGTTCCGGGGCCTAATGTTCCCCGCCCTGAGGCGCGGCATGGGCTTGTGGCCGGCGGCATGGCTGACGACACTCGTCTTCGCGCTGGTCCACATGGGGAACGCATTGCTATCGGGCGATTTACCCGCGGCCGTGGTCCAAGCAGTCGCGTCCATCCCCACGGGTTTCCTGATGCTGGCGCTCCGGCTGCGCACCGGGTCCTTGTTGCCGGCGATCCTGTTTCACTTCGCCTGGGATCTGGGCACCTTCGGCATCGGCTTTTCCGAGCTGCTCTACCATGCCGAAACCGGCGCGCCGTCGCCGCTGGGGGCCGGGCTGGGTCTGTGGTTTCCCCTGATCTTCGTGCTGCCGAACGCCGCTTTCGCCCTGTGGCTGCTGCGCCCCTCGGTTCGCGGGAAGATGCCCGGCGATCCCGGGCGCGTGTCATCGGAAGGAAATTCCGACCGCGATCAATAGGGTAAGGAGGCAGATTTTTCACGCACCGTGATCCGGGAATGAGTGCATGAAACAGAGCCGTTTTGCCGGCCCGAAAGTTGCGCCCGCGCAGCCTCTGGCCGACAGCTATGAGCGATGGCTGCAATACCAAGGTCCAGCGTAGACGCGTCGCCCGAACTTGTTCACCGCCACAACAGCAAGGTTGCTGCCATAGTGCCTGGGCCGGTTGCGCCTGTCGCCGACCCGGACGGCACCGACCAAAGGAGCCAGCCGCTTCGCGCGGTTCCCCTAGATGCGCCCACGCTCGACGGGCAGATCATCGCACAGCTTGCGGCAACCGTAGACTTTGCCGGTCCCGAGCAAGCCTGCGAGATCGGCTCTCTCAGTCATGGCGTCTCGAACGGGCCAATAACCAGTTTGGCTCTGTGCCGTGGTGGCAGCCCAAACAGCGCCTTCCATGCCGGGCAATTCTGGATGACGGGCCCGGAAGGTTCCTCGCGAGAGGCACACTTCCAGTCGCGGCTGCGCCCCATACCAGCGTCGGATCGAACCAGTTCCAAGCCCCCCCGCCGCATTGCAAAGCAGCGTTGCAATCAAGCCAGTTCGTCGCGCGGTAGAGGGGCGAAATGGGCCTCGTCAGCAGCGGTGCGAGATCCCCGTCGTTGCGGCTCAACGCAAACCCCGCCGCGAGGCGCTCTCCGACAAACGGCAGGGCACGGACTCCCCCCAAGGCTGTGCGAACGGTGTATCACGGCGCACATGTGTGAAAACATCTGCGTCATTTCGTGCCCTGTCCGGCCCAAAATGCGCCCCTTGCTCCTCTTCGTTCCGAAAATATCCTGGGGGGTGAATTTGCGCAGCAAAGAGGGGGGCAAAGCCCCCCTGCTTCCGTCGTCCGAAACCTGCGTGGCGCAGCCATGCCGGGCGAGGACGAAACCCCTCACCCGTCTTCCCCTCAGGCGGTCGGCAGCTTGTAGTCCTTGAACTCGTCCCGCAGCTTGTTCTTCTGCATCTTGCCGGTCGCGCCCAGCGGGATCGCATCGACGAAGACCACATCGTCGGGCAGCCACCACTTCGCGATCTTGCCGTCGAAGTAAGCCAGCATGTCCTCCTTGGTCATGTCAGACCCCGGCTTCTTCATCACCACCAGAAGCGGCCGCTCGTCCCATTTCGGGTGATAGGCGGCGATGCAGGCGGCCATGGCGACGCCCGGATGACCCATGGCGATGTTCTCGAGGTCAATCGACGAAATCCACTCGCCGCCCGACTTGATAACGTCCTTGGTACGGTCGGTGATCTGCATGAAGCCGTCCCCGTCGATCACCGACACGTCGCCCGTCGGGAACCAGCCATGGCCGGCCTTGTCGAAGCGCAGGATGTCGTCGCCGTGGCGGTTGTAATAGCTGTCGACGATCCACGGGCCGCGCACCAGCAGCTCGCCCGAGGTCTTGCCGTCCCACGGCAGCTCCTCGCCATCCGGCCCGACGATCTTCATGTCGACGCCGTAGATCGCGCGGCCCTGTTTCGACAGCACGTCGAAGCGGTCCTCGCCCACCAGACCCTCTTGCCCGCCCTTCAGCGTACAGACGGTGCCCAGTGGCGACATCTCGGTCATGCCCCAGGCATGCAGTACCTGGACGCCGTATTTCTGGTCGAAGGCACGCAGCATCGCCGGCGGGCAGGCCGAGCCGCCGATCACCGTGCGGCGCATGGTCGAGAAGCCGGCACCCTCGGCCTCGACATGGGCCAGAAGGCCCTGCCACACCGTCGGCACGCCGGCCGAGACGGTCACGCCCTCGGCCTCGAACAGCTCATAAAGCGACTTGCCGTCCATGGCGGCGCCCGGGAACACCAGCTTGGCCCCGGTCATCGCCGAGGAATAGGGCAGGCCCCAGGCGTTGACGTGGAACATCGGCACCACCGGCAGCACGGCATCGCGCGAGCTGAGGTTCAGCGCATCCGGGGCAACGGCGGCATAGGCATGCAGCACGGTCGAGCGGTGCGAATACAGCACGCCCTTCGGGTTGCCCGTGGTGCCCGAGGTATAACACAGCGACGAGGCGAGGTTCTCATCAAGCTGCGGCCAGTCATAGGCGTCCGAGGCGCCTTCGACCATTTCCTCGTAGCACATCAGGCCGGGGATCTTCGTCTCGGCCGGCATATGCGCGCGGTCGGACATCAGGATGAAATGCTTCACCGTGGCATAGCGGTGGGCAGTGGCCTCGATCAGCGGCAGGAACTGGATGTCGAAGAACATCACCTGATCACCGGCGTTGTCGGCAATCCAGACCAGCTGATCGGGATGGAGGCGCGGGTTCAGCGTGTGCAGGACCATGCCCGCGCCCGAAGCGCCGTAATACAGCTCCAGATGGCGGTCGGTGTTCCAGGCCAGCGTGCCGACGCGCTGCGTCTGCTTCAGCCCCAGCCCTTCCAGCGCGTTGGCCAGCTGGCGCGAGCGCTTGGCGATCCCGGCCCAGGTGGTGCGGTGGATGTCGCCCTCGGGGCGGCGGGTGACGATCTCGCGCTTGCCGTGGTGGCGCTCGGCATGCACCAGAAGGCTGGAAATCAGGAGCGGTTGGCTCATCATCTGGCCAAGCATGGCGGAATCCTCCTCTAGACTGCGGATATGGGTACCCGAACCTCGGGGGCGGTCAAGCGTCGCGACGCAGCGTCGAAGCGCCCGCTGACCCTGCGTCACGCTCTAGCCGCTTGATCCGTCTGGGTTTCGGGCTCAGGTTGCGGGAGCAAGTCATAAGGCAGGGGAGGGCCGCATGACCGATCTCAGACCAATCCTCTGGGCGCCCACGCCCGAACGCGCGGCGGCGACGCGGATGGCCGGGTTCCAGCGCTGGCTGGCCGCCGAGGAAGGCCTGCACTTCGCTGATTATCCGGCGCTGTGGGATTGGTCGGTCAGCGATCTGCCCGCGTTCTGGACCGCCATCGTCGAGCATTTCGACCTGCAGATCGACAATCGTGGACCGGTGCTGGGCCGCCGCGACATGCCGGGAACCGAGTGGTTTCCGGGCGCGCGGTGCAACTTCGCCGCACAGGTTCTGACCCATGCCGCCAGCCGCCCGGATGCCCCGGCGATCATTGCCCGATCCGAGACCTATGGCCGGCGCGAGGTCAGCTGGGCCGAGCTGGCCGATCAGGTCGGCCGTGTCGCGGCTGGCCTTCGTGCTTTGGGGGTGGACCAAGGCGACCGCGTCGTCGCCATCCTGCCCAACACGCTGGAGAGCATGGTGGCCTTCCTTGCCGCGGCCTCGCTGGGGGCGATCTGGTCGCAGGCTGCGCCGGACATGGGGGCGGTCGCGGTGCTGGACCGCTTCCGCCAGATCGACCCCAAGGTCTTGATCGCGCAGGACAGCTACATCCTGGCGGGGCGCGAGGTCGACAAGCGCGCACAGGTCGCGGGCATTGCCGAGGGGCTGCCGGGTCTGCAGCATCGGATCATGGTTCCGGGCCTGTTCGGTCTGGCCGAGGGGTGGTCGGACTGGGCGGACCTGCCTGCCGCCGAGGCGACGGCGCCGGTCTCACTGCCCTTCGATCACCCGTTGTGGATCGTCTATTCCTCGGGCACCACGGGCAATCCCAAACCCATCGTGCATGGCCACGGCGGCATCCTGCTGGAATGCGCGAAATGCTCGCTGCACATGGATCTGCTGCCGGGCGACCGCTATTGCTGGCTCACCTCCTCGGGCTGGATCATGTGGAACACGCAGTTCTTCGCGCTGATGAGCGGGGCAACGGTGATGCTGTTCGACGTGGCGCCCGGCTATCCCGATCTGATGGCCTTGTGGCGCGCCGCGTCGGAGGAGCAGCTCACCCATCTGGGCGCGGGCGCGGCCTTCCACCAATCCTGCTTGAAGGCCGGGATCACGCCGAAGGAGCTGGACCTCTCGGCTCTGCGGCACCTCGGGTCCACCGGGTCGCCCCTCTCGCCCGAAGGCTACGACTGGATCTATAGCGCGGTGAAGAAGGACCTGTGGCTGGCGCCCCTCTCGGGCGGCACCGACCTGTGCGGCGCCTTCGTCGGCGGCAATCCGATGCTGCCGGTGCGGGCGGGCGAGATGCAGTGCCGGTTCCTCGGCAACGCGGTCCGGGCCTATGACGAGGCCGGGAACGAGGTCTTCGACACTGTCGGCGAATTGGTCTGCACCGAGCCCCTGCCGGCGATGCCCCTGTATTTCTGGAACGATCCCGGCGACGCGCGCTACCGCGAGAGCTATTTCGACACTTATCCCGGCGTCTGGCGGCATGGCGACTGGATCGAGATCACACCCGAGGGCGGCTCGGTGATCTATGGCCGCTCGGATGCGACGATCAACCGGCACGGGCTGCGCATCGGCTCGTCCGAGATCTACCGCGCGGTCGAAAGCCTCGACGAGATCGCCGATTCGCTGGTGGTGGATGGCGAGTTCCTCGGGCGCGACAGTTTCATGCCGCTGTTCGTCGTGCTGGCGGAAGGCGCGGTACTGGATGCGGCGCTGGAAGCGCGCCTGAAAGCCGCGATCCGCGAGAGCCTGTCGCCGCGTTTCCTGCCCGACGTGATCGTCGCCGCGCCAGAGATCCCGCGCACGCTGTCGGGCAAGAAGCTGGAGGTCCCGGTGAAGAAGCTGCTTCTGGGCGGTGATCCGGCCACGGTCGTGAACCGAGACTCGATGGCCAATCCGGGGAGCTTCGACTGGTATATCCGCTGGATGGCCGAACGGGCTTGAGGCTGTGTGCATTGGCGTCCTGTCAGATTTGCACCAGCGCCCTCTTACGCGATGACGGCACTGTCATCTGCGCCTCCCCTTGGCATGGACGATGACGCGATATCGATCTTGAGGGATGCGTGGCTTACCCGCCATGCTCGCCCTTCCTTCTGCGGCAGGACGGCACACAGCCCGTTCGTCATCTGCGGGGATTCTCAGCCCAGATCAAACACGGCGCCGGTGGCTTGGATGCATCCGGCGGGGCGCGCGCAGTTTTCGGTTTCTTCCGGGCACCAGATCCAAGCGCCCGGCGCGGCTCGCCAGCCTAGATTGGACGCAGGCTGGCGCGTCACAAACCGACTTGCACCGAAACCGACCTGATGAGGTGCCTTAGCAGGGTGGACGGAACCCCACCTTCGACGCGTCGTCGAAGAACCTTTCGCGCCAGGCGTCGTGACGGTGATTGGAGAGCTTTGCGGGCCGCCGAGGAACCTTGTTCACGGCATGGTCGAGGCCTTGTGACACCGCCTTCATGTCGAGCTGCGAGTAAGCTTCGTCCGCGACCACATCCTCGGACACTAGTTCCGCTGGGCGTATCGCATGATATTCGAAGACCCGGCTCCATGCCAAATTCTCCAGCGATATTGCCGTGACCTCATTCAAAAGCGGAGGGTAGGAATATTAGACCTCGGCATTGTAATTCGGGTCGATCTGCTTCGTCACGTTGCGACAGGGTGAATTTTCCTTCGCATCTGTCACAGCTTGATAGATTCCCGTTTGCACAGCCATAACGCGAGAAATTTCCTGTGGGACAATGTCGCGCCGCGTCAATTTAATCCACGTCGCGTCTTTGAAGACACGGAAGAATGCCCCGAATTGATTGTTGGTCTGGCTCTCAGGCTCAAGGGATGAAAGGCGGCGATTGACCGGACGCAGCTGATTAACCATGACCTTGATTGAAGATACGCCGTTCCCTGTGCTTGCCTTGCGCATCACCGCGACAAGTTCACCCCCCAATCTTTCTGCTCTGCTGTCGCGACCCAAGGAACTCCGGCGGTTCACGGCAAGCAGCCTGGGACACTCGCCACGACGCACAAGCCGGTCGCCAATGCGGCGCTCTGCGCATCAATGGCTCATGCGACTGCACGATGCCACGTCATCGCGTTCAGCAGGCCGATCGGATCTGACGCCCGTGCCCTCACGCCCCACCAAAGGGCAACGGGTGTCCGAGGCTCTTGCCCCGCCGGGAACAGAACGGAAACAGGCTGGAAATCTTGAAACAAGCGTAGAAACGCTCGATGATGCGGGTTGTACAGATCGGCGTAACGTGTTGATAGACAACGCCGGGGCCGCTTGCTGGAATGGTAGACAGACCGGACTTAAAATCCGTTGCTCGTATGGGCGTGTGGGTTCGAGTCCCACAGCGGCTACCACCCGACGTGAACACTGCATGAACACGCTCTGAAAACGTTAGATAATTTTTGGCGTGGTGCACTCTAGCTTTGCGGCGTGGTACACTTTTGTCACTTCAGCAGCCCGTCGAGACGGTCGACAACCGATTCCGCGAGCGCAGCACGCGCCGCGCTCCGGACGTAAACTTTGGTCTCCGGGCTGCCCATTTCATGCCCGAGCAGGACGTCTATTTCGGCTGAGCTCGCTCCCCCTGCGGTGAGCATTGAGGCCACGCCCTTTCGCACGCCATGTAAGCTACGGCCTTTGAGCCCGGCATCGTCAGCCCACTTCCGGAAAGCATTCCCGAGGCCGGCTGCCGAATATGGGGCGCCGAATGAAGTGAGGATGTAGGTCAGGTTGCCGTGCCCGACCAAGTCGGCAAGCAGCGCGCCCGACATCGGCATCTCAACCACCTCGTGCGGCGCTTTGTTCTGCTCCCAGCGTAGCCACTTGCGGGCGCCCTTCATGACTTCGTGCTGTCTACCGAGTTGGCAGAGGTCGCCTCGACGTGCGGTTGTGCAGGCGGCGAGGATCAACGTCCGGCGGGCCGTTGTGCCGGGGCCATGGAAGGCAAGGAAAGTAGCGATGTCATCTGCCGACCAGGGAGCGAAGCCGGTTGTCTTCTTGCTGAGTCGCTTCACGTCGCGTGCCGGGTTCTCACACGACACGTAGTCGCGTTGGATCGCCCACAGATAGAGGCCGGAGATGGCTTTCAGCAGATTGTCGGCCGCGCCAGGTGTCGCCGACAGCTTGTCGGCCAGCTTCACAACCGCGCTGCGAGGCATGTTTGCGTCTTGTTCGCCGTACTCGGCTATGAGCCGACCGAGGTGGTGCCGCTTGCCCTTTAGAGTGAGTGGGGATGCGAGCTTTGCAGCGACCTTACGCTCAAGATCGTCAAGGAAGAGGGACACCAGCCATTCGATCGACCCGCGCACGGCCTTCGGAGTGACCATGGGGACATCGTCGATCAACGCGGCGTAGTGCTCGTGAAACTCTCTGCTGCCTGGCTCGCCTCGAAGGGTGGTCAGCTTGCCATTGCGGCGGAAGCGATAGCGGATTTTGCCTGATGGCAGGCGCTCGGTGGTCACATACTTAAGGCGCATCACGTCCATGGCTTTGGCTTTCTGTTATCGTGCTGCGGTTCCGCGGGGCGATCAACAGGACCCTCGACGCGGATAGAACCATCGGGCATCACCATGACAGCAGCTATTGGGCCGACTTCGGCTTTGAAGGCGGCGAGGGCGCGCTCGATCTTGGCTTGGGTCAGGCGGGGCGCTCCCATGTTACTCTCCCTCCTCGATCTTGGCCTCGCCTTTCTTGGTCAGCGTGTATCCGGTCCCGCCGAGATCTCCGTCCTCGTTCATCAGGCCCTTACGATAGGTCACCAGACCTTCTGCTCGCAGTTCGGCAATGATCCCTCGGCAGATCTCGCGAGGGATCTCCGTCTTATGAGTCAGGCGCGCGAGGGAGCAATACCAGTCGTTACGAGGCACGGCGCGCAGGACCCTGAGCTTGAGGCCGTCGATTGTAGCATTGATGTCACGCTGCTTTGCCTGTGGGTTTGTCTTGAGGGCTGTATCAGGCATAGGCCTTCCCCTCACGGCCAGCGTTCGTTGTTGCGATTGTCCGCGTGGGGAAGGTCTCGATTTCGGACACGATTTCGGGGGCAATCTGGTTCATGGGGACCTCGGGATTGGAAAAGGCCCCGGCGGTGGTCAGGGTCAGCCGCCGGGGCAGGTGCGCGCCGGTGAGGCTTCAGCGGCGCGGGGCAGTCAGAGGAAGCCAGTAGAAATCGATGACCCCGCCTCCGCGCGGAACGGGCTCCGCGTCCAGATGTCCGGCCTCGGCTAAGGCTGCGAGGCGATCACGGAAGAAGCTCACGCTGTTACGCTTGCGGCCGTTGGCGAGGATCTCGTCGCAAACCGTGCTGGCGCTGGCCGGATACTCGCGGCGAGTGCCGGTCCACCACAGCCGAGACTCCGAGGAACGCGGCCGTGCGTTGATCCGTGCCACGGCTTCGAGGATGTCTGCGTCGGTAATCGGCTGTGTGCGCTTCGGCTGCCACGCCTTGCCGCGCGATGTCAGCGCCCAGACGTAGGGGTCATTGGTCTGGCCCCGGCCGGCAGTGATCTCGACCATGCGATGATCCAACAGGATCCTCATCCCGTTCATCAGCGCGTCGCACTGAGCGGCGGTCTGGCCGAGGACCTCGCGAAAATCGCGACGCGTCAGCGGGCCGCCATGCCCTCGAACAAGGTCGAGGGCGCGCTCCGCCCCCTGCGGCAATGTGTCGGGCACTGGCCTTTCTGTCGGAACGGTCGGCGATACCGCCGATTGCGCGGGCGTAAGACCGATGGCGCGGGCCAGGACGACCGAGGCCGGGGCGGACAGCGTAATGCCGTTGATTGAAGCGCGCGCGTTCATGCGGCGCCTCCGGCGACTGAGAGCTGCCGATCCAGAGCCTCGGCAAGGTCGCCGGGGGTCGCGATTGCGTCAAAGGCCTCGGACGGGAACTCGACGTCGAAGGTGTCCTCGACATCGATCACGAGTGAAATGAGGTCGAGGCTGTCGATGTCGTGGCCTGCAGATCGCGTGCCTGACGCCATCGTCGCGGCGAAGAGCGGGAAGGACTCGGCAATGGCGGGCCGAATGCGCGCCAGAGGGTCCAAGGCCGGGCCGGGCATCAACTCACCTTCCGGCAGGTGCGGAACATGCAGCGCTGCGCATAGAAGGTGCGCTTCAACAGGCACCAGCGGACCCGGCGGGCCATGTCGGTCCCGTCTCCAAGACGGTCGATGACGGTATAGGGGGTGATGTTGGGCGTGGTGTGCAAGTCGGAACTCCCTTGGTGGCCCACGCTCTGCGATCGCGTCTGCGGTGGGTCTCGATGGGCGTAGTATTGGTGGCCAATTGGCCAAGTGTCAAATGCTATCTGGCCATCCGGCTGCAAATGTTGGCCATTAGCGATTCCACCTGCTATCCTGCCCCGGTCAGCGCCGTGGTAGCGCGCATGAGAAAGCCCCGCGCGGGGCGGGGATGGCAAATGAGCGTTCTCGGGATCGACTGGACCTATGGCTCCACATTGGAATGCGGCATCGCACCGACAATCCGCGGCTCGCTAGATGGCCTGATCGCCATCGTCGTCTTCATGAGCATCCTGCGCTTTGCCCCCCGGTAGGGTGCAAATGAAGATGAACCTCAGAAGGCTTAGGGCCAGCGCGTCAGCGATCAAGCCGAGGAGAAGCCAGAGCCGCGTGTAGCCATAATCCGGCTCTGGCGGGAGGTCGCGAAGCGGAATGTCCAGAGCCTCGCTCCGGCTCTCCGCATAGGCGGAAAAGGCGTATCTCTGGCCGACTGAAAAGACCAAGATGCAGGCAGCGGCGGCGGCTCAGATCCTTCCGGAATTGACCATCATTTCGCAAAGAGCTGGAGTTCGTTGTGCAGTTCCATCAGGAAGGTCGTTTCGTCCGGCGCAATTACGCCGTCGGCAGTGATAACGGAACGCAAGGCTCTCGCGAATATTTGCCGCTGCGCATCGGACAGGGACCTGAGACTGCGGCAATGAGAACGGACTGTCTGCTGCGTTGGTGCCATCAAGCCAATGAAGCGCTGAACCGATGCGACATCGTCCTCGGTGCATTGCCCCCCGCCCAATGCGTCGATCTCATAGCGCTCAAGCACATAGTCGACGATCGCATCATGTTCTGTCGGATGGTATTCTCGATCGCATCTGGCTGCAGCGACCAAGAGCGCGACCTGGCTTCTTAACTGAAAGCGCAGGAATGAGACGGGTTCCTGACAGGCGTTGTCCACTTGCTCGGACAGGACTTCACGAAAGAAGTCGGCCCATTCGATGATCTCGCCATCATCAGAAATAACACATTTAACGCGGTCGGCGCGAAAAGTCCGAGCCGCGCGGCGCTCATAACAGTAACATCCCAGAAGGGTTCCCGTTCTGGCGCGTTCGACCGACTTGATGGAAATCCTGCGCCTACTGATGTCGCCGTCGGTGGAGCGATACTCGATTATGCAGGCGACGTCTTCCAGAAAGCTCGTTCCTAGAGGCAGCGCATCCTCGGCCGGATCATCCACAGCTGGCACGATCGCAACAAACCCCTTTGGCATCCGCGGGGGCGGCGCAAGTTCAGGGGTGGCGGCGATGATGCGCTGCAGAATTCTTGGCATGACGGGGAACCTTTCAATTTACACTGAACGGCAGTCGAGCGCTCGCTCGATGCTCAAACCTTTCCGCCGCGCCAGATCACCCGGCCGACGACCTCGATATCTTGCAGCGACTTTTCGACCGACGGGTAGATGTTCCGGTTGTCGGAAATAATCGTGACAAAGCCGCGCTGGGACGCTCGCCCGATCCGCTTCACCAAGAGCGCGTCGCCGCCGTCGCGGATAACGAAGAGCCCGTCATAGGACAGGTCGCACTTGGATCTGTCGACCATCACCACATCATCATCTGCCAGCGTTGGCAGCATCGAGTCGCCCTTTACTGAGATGATGCCCAGATGATCTGGATTGGCTCGCGTCAGGCCGCGGAGGTAGCCGCGCGGGAATGCCAGTTGACCAACGGCTTCCTCATCATAGACCACAACGCCACCTCCGGCGCCGGCCTGCACATCGTAAACATTCACCAAGTCGAAATCCGTATTACCGCCTACTCCAAGAGAAGTGACGGCAACGTCGCCGTCCCACTCGATGCCGAGCGCGGCCGCAAGCTTTCGTCCTGCGTCCGCGTTAGTTGACGATTCTGGCCTCTGCTTGAGCTTGTTGATGATGTCATAGCTCACCCCCGACATGCGTGAGAGCTCGGCCGCGCTGATCTTCTTCGCGGCGATTGCTTCGATGACACGGGTGGCAAAGGGCTTGGTCGTCATCTGGCCAGAAAAACAGATCATGGCCATTTGTCCATTGGCCGATTGGCATTGACAATGGCGGCCAAATGGCCAAGTGTGGCCATATGGAACAGCAGGCCCTCATCGAAGAAGTTCGCGCATACTGCGAGAAATCGGGGATCAGCCCCTCGACTCTCGCCGTCCGAGTTCTTGGCAACAGTCGCTACTTTGACCGCCTCGAACGGCGGATCAAAAAGGGGCAGCGTGATGCCCAGGCCCTTCGGGAGTTCATGCACTCGAACCCGCCCATCGCCCGTGACGTTTCCTGATCCCATCATCGCCATCTCCTTTCTCCCAAGGTGAGCCATACGCCTCCGCTCTCAAGGAAACTCGGTTCCCATGTCTGACGCCTCCGCAAACGCCTTGATGATCCACGCGCTGATGCGCGGCCTCGTTGCCAAGGTCGGCGGTCCTGAGAACGCGGCGCGCCTCATTGCGGAGCAGATGGGTGACGATGAGGACAAGATCCTACACGCGACCCGCAAAGGCACGGTCTCGCGCCGCATCGCGGGGTCTCTGTCCTGGCCGCTAGATGAGATTCTTGCGCTGGAGAACGCTGTTGGTGATCAGCGGGTGCGCGACTGGTTGTTCCAATCGCGGCCAGACGTGGCGAAGGAAGCGTCGCTGATGCAGCTCGCGATCGACGGATCGCGCGAGAGCGGAGAGGCTTTCAGCGCCTTGCTCGCGATGATCGGGCGCAAAGGCTCGCGCGCCGACGCCCGCAAGGAAGTCGCCGAGGCTGTCGCCGTCATGCTGCGCATCCAGGAAGAGCTAGCGGAGGAAGGCGATGACTAGCGCGTTCCAACCGATCGGGGCCTTGGCGGATGCGCAGGCGATGAGCCTAGCGCCGCGTTGTGGTCGGGCCTCAGTCGCGATTGTCACCTGGCTCCGGGATCAGGGCGGCGTGCGAACGCTGCGCGAGATTAGGGATGGACTGGAGGTTCCGATCCCCGAGCTCGAACAGACGTTGGCCAAGCTCGATGATGCGGGCCTCGTCCATCACCGCGACATGACCCTGGATCACGGGACAGAGCGCGTTTGGTACGCGCTTCGCGCCGTGATCAGAACTCCGGAGAACGCCTCATGGATCTGAACAAACTTACTCTTGCTGATCTCGCGACCCTGCGCGCGGGCATCGACGCAATCGCCCATGCCGGCAAGCAGCTGTCCGAGGCCGGGCTTGAGCCGGTGATCTCGCTTGGCGACAGGGAAACGGTGCTGCGCACTTCGGCGTTGCTGGGGGAGCTGGGACAGGGCGAGGAGGTTATCGAACCGATCCGGATCGAACCTGCGCCGCCGCGCTCTGCCGAGCCGGTCACCGAGGCGCCGCGAGATCGCGGTGAGTCGGCGACACTCCAGAGCGGCCCGTTCTCGGACGCAGAACGTGCAACTATCCTGTTGCGCCATGACGCCAGTGAGAGCGCCAGGCAGATTGCCGTACAGCTTGGCCGCAAGACGGGTACGGTTACGATGCTCCTGCGCCAGCTTCTGAAGAAGCGAGGGCAGGACGAGAACAACGGGAGCGGCTCCGGCAACGAAGCCCCCGTCCCTCCCCCCGGGAAAGCGCGCGCGCCAGCGGCTCCGACCGCCAAGCGCTCCGCACCCGCCGACAAGTGCATCGGGTCGCCGCAAGGCGTGTCGAGCGTGGTCGCGACGGCAAAGTGCGCCCCGGGGGGCAAGGATACCCAGACTTCTGAGGCCGCAAAGGCGCCGCAGAGCGCCGCTGCGGAGGCAGGCCCTCGGAAGCCCGCACCGGCCATGGGGCATCCCACGGCCCCGGCCGGTGCGCCGGTGTTTCGCCCTGCAGATCTTCATGGGTTTGAGCGAAATGTCTGGAAGTCGATTGCGGCCCTCAAAGCCGTCGCTGGCATTGATGCCGAAACCGACTTCGACCTGGTCGACGGGCTGATGAGCGGGCGGGCGCTCGCGGAACTGGCGCTCGATCTCGACATCGATGCCGGCAAGCTGCGGGCGCGCTTTGACGACCTGACCGCCTGCATTCGCAATGAACGAGACCAGATTCGCGTGGGCGGGCAGCCCGCGCTACGTCGGGTCTTGCAGTTCCGGATGCTCCAAGAGCGAGGGAGGGCGGCATGAGCCTGCATCAACAGGATCTGAGCGGCACGCCGGTGCCTTTGCCGCCGTTGAAGCGGATTGAATGGGAGCCGATCCTTGCGCCCAAGGGCGTGTGGTCTGCTCTCGTCACACCTGGATCCTCGCCGGACCGGGTCCACCGGCATGCGGCAGGCATGGTCTATCTTTCGACCCCCTACCAACTGGAGGCGCAGATCCGAGGCGCCTGGCACATCGACGCCTCGGTTCGGGCGTCAACGCTGGCGTCAGTCGAGGTCGCCCGCCTGGCCGCGGCAGGCGTCACCGCGATCGCGCCCAGCGTGATGAGGGCCGAAGTCGCGCATGCCCGTGTTCTAGTCGAGGACGCACCTGAGCCCTTGGACGCGGCGTATTGGGCAGAATGGTCGATGCCGATCCTTCGCCTAGCGCGGCTATTGGTGATCCCCGCGATCGCCGGCTGGGATCGGTGCCCGCTGGTCTGGCGCGATCTGCGTCATGCGCTGGCCCACAATGTGCCGGTGCATGTGTATGGTGAGACTGCGTAATGGCCGATCCTGCGCTCCACGGAAATGGCGAGGACTGCCCCGCCTGCAGCCTTCGGCGCGCGGATGATCCGTGGCAAAGGCGTGGCTACGATTGGAATCGCTGCGGCGGTTCCGGTCGGCTGACGTTCCCAATCGAAGACATCGTGGCGGCCCATGTCGCCGACGCCCGGGCACACTACTGGCCCCAGTTCGACCAGCGGGCCGCGACGTGATGTCCGCTCCGCGCCCTGGCGATGTCATCCCACTCACAGCCACCTGGCGCAGTGTCGCGCGGGCCGCAGAACGCCAGGTGGCCGCAGCACTTGATCGCGGTGACAAGGAGCTGGCCGCCGAGATCGCGGCAGAGGCACGCGCCGATGGTGGTACAGAGGAGCGCCGGCGCTATGCGGCCTCCCTCCGCTTGTCTGCCGCGATCGCCTGCGCCCATCCCGAGGACGCGCGCGCCATCTTGTCGGCTGCCTTGTCTGACCTGGGGGCCGGTATGCCGGATCCGCAACGTCCTTTGACGCGTCTGCGCCAGGATGCTGCGTTCTGGGCAGATGTCGCCTGCGAAGCGGAAGTCTCAGAATACGTCGCCGCGGGGCTGAAAAAGCTCGACGGCGCACCGATGGCGCTTGGCATGCGCAAGCGTCTCATGGCGGCCCTGTTCGGGTCGCTACCCATGGCCGATCGCAAGGCCTTCCTCGGCAAGGTTGACCCCCGTGGGCAATTCCAGGGCCGCATTCCCTAACCCAAAGGCAGGATACCATGAGCGAACACGACGACGGGGCCGACGACTTCGGCGGCCTGGAGGCTATTGATGCGGTTCTGGACCCCGAACCCTTATCTGATGACGACATTGACCCGGCTCAGGTCATCGAAGGGTCCAAACAACGCCTGAACGATATCGGCAATGCACATCGCATGGTGATCTACTTCGGCGACGATCTGTTGTTCGTCCCGCGAGTCGGCTGGTTCACTTGGACCGGCAAAGTCTGGGCGAAGGACCCGGATGAGATCCGGGTGTCGCGCCTGTCACAGCGGCTTTGCGAAATGATTGAGCTAGAGCGCTGGCAACTCAGCCTGTCCAACTCGCAGATGGAGTTGATCAGCAGCGAGTCGGAGCTTCTTGACCGCCTCGGTCTGCTTCGGCGCGAGACCGATGATCGCGGTGAGCCTCTGGAACCGGGCAAGATCCGGGAGATCGAGGCGCAGCTCTCGGCTATCGGACGGGTGAAGAAGCGCTTGTCGGACATGCGGGCGGAACACAAGCGGCATGCCAAGTCGAGCGGCAACAAGAGCCGGATGGAGGCCGCGCGAGTTGAGGCCTCCTTCATGCTCGCCCGCGATCTCGAGGATCTCGATCGAGAACCGCTCGACCTCAATACTGAGGGCAGTGTCTTGCGCTTCAAGGTCCAGGTTGAAGACGGCTTCCGCAGGTCTGAGGTGATCGAGATGCCGCATGACCGTGCTGCGTTGATGACGAAGCTGATGGCGGTCACCTACGACACCGTCGCGGAATGTCCCGACTTTGATCGCTTCTTCGAGCGTATCCAGCCCGACGAAACAATGCGCCGTTTCCTGTTGCGATGGTTCGCCCTGTCGATGACCGGTCTGATCGAGCAAAAGCTCGCTTTCTTCTATGGCGGGGGCGCCAACGGGAAGTCGGTGTTGGTGGACATCTTCGCGCGGATCGCCGGCGCCTACGCCGCGACCGCTAAAATCGAATCCCTAACCGGCGCCAACCGCCGTGGCGGCGGCGAGGCAACTCCTGACCTTGTGCCCTTGATCGGCGCGCGGCTGGTCCGCGCCAATGAGCCTGATGAAGGGGTGCGCTGGCAGGAAGGCCTGATCAAGGAGCTGACCGGCGGCGATCCGATCCTTGTACGCGCGCTGCAGAAGGACTTCGTCGAGGTCCGACCATTCTTCACACTAACTATCAACGGCAACCACAAGCCGGAGATCAGAGGCACAGACGACGGCATCTGGCGTCGGCTGCTGCTGGTCCCCTTCGACGTGCAGATCCCGGAGGGGGAGAGGCTGCCGAAGGCCGAACTCGATGCCATGCTTTGGGCCGAGCGAGACGGGATCTTCTCGCGCCATATCGTGCCGGCGTTGCTGGAGTATCTCGAGATCGGCCTCGCGGAGCCACAGAGCGTGCTCGATGCGACAGCCGAGTTTCGAGCCGATAGCGACATGTTCGGGGCCTTTCTTACGGATGTCTGCCTTGTCACGGGTGATCCAGAGCATTCGATCAAGTCACTTGAGCTCATGCGTGCCTTCCAGTTCTGGCAGATGCGCGGTGGCCTCACACCCTTCAAGGATACGACGATCACGCGGCAACTGAAGGACCGGTCGCGTCGATGGCGCAGCCCGGACGGACGACAGTTCAACTCGCGTAAGTCCGGCGGGAACATGCACTACGACGGCATCCGCTTCACTGATCTGTTCCGACGAGACTTCGATCTGGCCCCGCGCGACAGCCAGGGCCGCATCCTGAACCCGACCGGCACGATCTCCTCGAGCGCGGCCGAGGATGACGACTGAGCCGGCCCCGCACCCCTTGGTCTTCACAGTGGGGAGGCTGGGGAGCCAAGCGGGCAGAATGGGGAGGCAGCAAACGCGGGGTGTGGGGGGAAATCCTCCTGTTTGCCAAAGGCTTCGGAGCATGGGGAGGCTGGGGAGGCTGTTTCGCGCTCACGCGTATGCGGTTCTTCGAGTGGGCCGGGCCGGCAGAGCCGAAGTCCATAGGAAAGTGGGAAACTTCCTCCCTTCCTTCCCTTTATTCCCTTCGGCCTTTCAAGGCCTTGAAAACAAAAGGCTCTGTTCGGGGGAAACCCATCCAAGATGCCTCCCTCTTTGAGACCTGATCCTCCCCATCGTCCCTTTGATCTTTGGTGGGAATCAACACCGAGTAGCAACGCAGAAGGAAGCCACAAGATATGGTTTTTGCATTGAAAGAGAGAGACATCGATGCGGCGGTGATCCGCTTGGCCGGGCTACGCGCAGGCGCGCAGAAGGTGCTCGCCCGTGAGTTCGGGGTGATCTTGACGCCTGACAAGGAGAAGGACCGCCTGCGTTTGATGCGCGATCTGTCGCGAGCCCCGGCCAGCTGCGGCCCCGAGATCCTGCCCGCCCCTGCCCGTGGCCGGGTCGAGGCCTGGGCGCCACGGGAGGTGCGTGAGACTGCGGGGGGGTCTGAGCCGCAGCATGCGGGCTTTGAGGGCCGGAATGCGGCGAGGGCGCGGGATGTCTTCGACGTGATGGCGGAACAGGCCGCGCGGCGCGGTGGAACTGCCCCCTTCACGCCGGGCCAAGCCGACGCCGGGCGTCGGTACAGCGTGCTGGTCGAGCGGCATTCCTTTGTTGGCCTCAAATGTGTTTCGGTCGAGGCACAAGCGCGGGGCAGTTCGGGATCGGGGGGCGGAAGCTACATGGACGCAGTCTTGCACGAGGGCGAGGTGATCCGCCGCCTGCAGGCAGCCATTGGAGAGGGCTGGGCTTTGGAGGTGACGCGAAACCGTGGTGGCAATCGGCGCGGCATCACGGTTCGGCGCTTGGTGGATCTCGTCTGCCTCGAAGGCCAATCCGTGTCGGATGTCCTGAAATCCCACGGCTGGGCTGTCTATGGCGACGTCAGGACAAAGGCCTATAAAGCCCTGAGCGAAGCACTAGCGAAGATGGCCGATGCAGCGCCTGGCTTTCGGTAGACAAAAAGTTCTTGACGCTTAACTCCACCGGATCGTATCTCTTTGTCATCATCTACAGTTGCGCCCGCCGGTCACAAGCCGAGCGGGCGCACTGCGTTCAGTGGCAAGCAAGCCCGTCTGGTTGTTCGCTGGATCTTATGACGCGGTCGGATGATTCAATTGGCTTGGACTAGGAGGGCTTCAGATGTTCAGCATCGGAGAGGTCGACGTCCGTGGCTTGGGGCGATTTGAGAACATGCTGGGCGCATTGGGACAGCAAGCGCCGGGCGCCGTGGCGCGTGCTTTGAACCGGACGGGTGACATGGCGCGCACGCAGGTTGTGAAGACGCTGGCCGCGCAAACGGGGTTGCCGCAAAAGACGATCCGGGCCTCGGTCCGCGTGCGCCGGGCTTCGATGGGATCTGCTTCGGGTACGAACCGGGATCTGACCTATACGCTGACCTCGGCGGGCGGGGACGTCTCGCTCAAGTACTTCAAGAAGCGTGAGACCAACGAAGGCGTCCGTGCCTATCTTGGTGACGCGCGTGGTGAGGAACTCTTTGAAGAGGCTTTCTTCAAAGGTGGCCGGTGGCCACGCCCTAGAAGGACGATCAGCTGGAGCAATGGCCGCGCCTTTGTTCGGCGCGGTGGGCGGTCAGATCTCGAAGAGGTCAAGTCCGGGGTGTTCATCCCTGAAGAGATGGTCTCGGGCGCGACCCGTGACGCGTTCGAGGCGAGTGTTGCGCAGAACCTGCCGCGTCGCCTCGATCACGAGATCAGCCGGCTGCTGGGGCTCTAGCCCCCGGCCTGCGCCGCGCCGCTATTAGTACTGGCTTGACCGCGAAATCGCCCGATTTGCCGCGCCGCAGAAAAAGGGACCGTAGGCCTGTCTTGGGCCGCGCGGTGGTGGAACCCCCCGAAGGATCGGCAGTCAGACGGGTTGTTCAAAGCCTTAACACATGGGGAAACAGCTTAACGACAGGCGCTTAACAGCCGGTCAGACCTGACCCCGGACAGGATGACAACGCATGGAGGCAGAGCGCCGAGAGCTATCTCAGGCAGAGTTCGCACGTGACATGGGCGTCAGCCGAGCTGCTGTCAGCCAGTGGAAGGCGAAGGACATCCTTCGCGATGACGCGTTCACGAAGCCGGGCAAGACAGGAAGGGTCGTCTACCACATCGCGGTCGAGCAGGTGCGGCGCAACCGTGATGTCGGGCAGTCGTTGGGCAACGGGATCGGGACCCGGACGGCTATCTACGCTGCGGGAAAGCCGAGAACGCCGACCGAGATCGCGGGTAACCTGTCCTTGCCGGCCGCTCGCAGCGCGCTTCCCCGCGTAGAAGCGATGCCTCAGCCTCAAGCGTTGCCGGAGCTCGATACGATCGAGGACAAGCTGAAGCGGGCAAAGCTCGAAGAGCAGCTGCGCCGCAATCGGATCCAGGCAGCCGATGAGGCGCTGCGTCGAGGCACGCTGATGGACGCCGGCGATGCGCGTGAACAAATGGCGCGGATCGCGGGAATGATGTTGCAGATCTTCGAAGGGGCGCTGCCGGATCTGGCAGCCTCGGTTGCTGCTCGGTTCGGCGTGCCCCAACGCGATGTGCTTCACCTTCTGCGATCGGATTTCAAGAAGGTCCGGGCGAGTGCTGCCAGCAAGGAACGGGCGAGAGCCACCCATACCGATCCAGCGGCAAAAGCCGAGGTTGACCTGGAAGAATGAGGCGGCGGGAAACGGATGCTGGATGTCGATGTCACGAATGCCGCGTGGATGATGCACGAAGTCCTTGGCGAGGTTCTAGAGCCGCCGCCAAATGTGGATTACCTCGCGTGGGCTGAGGAGAACATCGTGTTCTCGTCCCGAGAAAGCCCGATGCCGGGGCCCTACAACCGGGAGCGCTTCAGCTACTTTGACGAGATCCTGCGCGCTTTGTCGCCAGATGACCCTTGCCGAGTCGTGTCGTTGGCAAAGTCGGCGCAGCTGGGCGGGACTGTGCTGGCGAACATCTTCACCGGCGGGTCCATGGACATGGATCCCGGTGATTTCCTCTATGTCCACCCGACGGACGAGAACGCCCGCCGGTGGTCGAAGATGAAGCTTTCGCCGATGCTGAAAGGCACTTCGGCGCTGTCCAGGATCTTCCCGATGAAGGCTCGCGACGGGCAGGATTCGGTGTTCTACAAGGAGCGCCGCGACGGACGCGGGGCGATCCAGATCTCCGGGGCCAACTCGCCGGCGTCTCTGTCGCAGGTGTCGATGTCGCGACAGGTCCAGGATGACCTTGCCAAGTGGGAGATGAACAGCGCGGGGGATCCCGAGACGCAGGCGGACAGCCGGTCTCAGGGCTACGAGTTCGCGAAGATCTTCAAGATCTCGACGCCGATGGTGATCCCCGGGTGTCGGATCACCAAGAACTTCGAGGCGGGCAGCCAAGAGAGCCTGTATGTCCCCTGCCCGGACGATGATTGTGGCTACATGCAGGTGCTCGAGTGGGAGAACATGCTGGCCAGCCTCGATGACGAGCATCCGGAGAAAGCGCACTTCAGCTGCCAAAGCTGTGGCTGCGTCATCGAGGAGCATCACCGGCCGAAGATGCTGCGCAAGGCGGAATGGCGGGCTGCCAATCCGAAGATGAAACGGGTGCATCGCTCGTTCCACCTGTGGTCGGCCTACTCGTTGCTGCAGTCCTTTGAGCGGATTGCACGGGCGTGGCTGGCGGCGAAGGGCGATCCGCCGCGCGAGCAGTCGTTCATGAACGATACGGTCGGCAAGGCCTACCGTGTCTTGGGTGAAGCGCCGGGCTGGGAGGAGATCCGGGATCGGGCGTCGGAATCCGAGTATGTCCGAGGCACGATACCCGCCGGCTTCCCGCTGCTCACTTGCGGCGTGGATTGTCAGGGGGACCGTGTTGAGTGGCAGGTCGTGGCCTGGGGTCGCAACCGGCGCCGCGCCGTGATCGAATACGGGGTCTTCAACGGCCATATCTCGGATGAGGGGTGCCAGTCGAAGCTGAACGGCCTGCTGCAGCAGGGGTTTCGCAACGCCTATGGGCGCAAGATCTCGATCGACATGACGGCGATCGATGGGAACGCCTACACCGAGGATGTCTGGGAATGGGCGCGCAAGCACCCGTCGAGCCAAGTGATCATGGTGCGAGGGGTCGAGCCTGACGGCGCGCCACTGCTTGCCCAGGTGAAGCGAGAGCGCAATCGGCGCGGCAAGGTGATTCGCTATTCCAAGCGGTTCTTCAACTTTGCCGCCTCGGTCCTGAAGATGGGTCTCTATCGCAACCTGCGCAAACTCGATCCGGAGGAGCGTGGGCATATCGCGCTGCCGAAGGGGCTGGAAGACGAGTATTTCCGCCAGCTGACGGCGGAGAGCCGCAAGCCGCACCGCGCCAAGTCCGGCTTCACCCGATACCTGTGGGTCAAAGATCCGAACCAGGCGAACGAGGGGTTGGACACGCATCTGCAGGCCGAGGCGGCATGGATCCGGCTCGCCGGTCCTCAGCGCGATCTGACGGATAGCGATTGGGACCGGTTCATGGGGGAGCGTGAGTGCCCTCCCGAGGAAGTGCAGGGGGACTTCGAAGATCTCCTGCTGCTGGCGCCTGCGCCGGCGTCACCCGCATCAGGCCAGCCCGGGACTTCGGACAGGGCGGAAACGCAACCAGAGAGCGCCAAGACCAAGGCGCGGTCCAGATGGAGAGACAGGACGCGATGAGCACCCCTGCGCTGATCAAGCCGGATGGCACCCCGTTGGTTGCTGCGGCGCGGGCGCCTCGCCTGACCGCGCGCTACCTGCGCGATACGGCCAGCGGGGTGATTGCGTCGCGGGTAGCACCGCTGACCAGCCACCGCGACGACGTGCGCCGGTCCTGGCAGCGAGCGGCGGGGCTGGCCATGGACCTGATCCAGAACAGCGGCCGACTGAAGGGCGCGACGGACCAGGTGCTTGCCGATACGGTCGGGGTGGGCTTGACCTGCACCCCCGATCCGGACCTGGAACGCCTGGGCTATAGCGATGTTGAGAAAGCGGACCTAATCCGGCTGATCAAGAAGCGCTGGCGGGCTTATTGGACGAAGGCCTCGGAATGCGACATGCGGGGCAAATTGACCGGCCCGCAGATGGTGGACATCGCCCTGCGCTGGCACATCGCCTATGGGGAAGTGACCGGCGTGTTCGACTTCTTCGGCGACGATCGTCGCGCGCGCTACGGGCTGACCACCGGCACGAAGTTGCGGCTCTACCCGCCGACGAGGCTGGTTCAGGAGACGCTCGATCATGAGGGTCTGTATCAGGGTGTGCGCCATGACGAGAATGGCCGGGCCATTGCCTATAGGTTCCAGACCTCGACCAGTGGCCTGAAGCAGACGCGGGACTTCGCCGCGTTCGATCAGGATGGACGACCGCTGGTGATGCACATCTTCGACGCGATGGATTCGGAAGACGTGCGGGGGATCTCGCAGCTCACGCCGGCGTTCCGAAAGCACCTGCAGGCAGAGATGCTGGATGACGCCACCCTGCAGATGGCGATCCTGCAGACGATCTTCGCGATCACGCTGACCAGCGAGGCACCGAGCCAGGATGCCTATGAGGCTTTGGAGGTATTGAAGGAAAGCGAGGGCGGTACGAGCTATGCGCAGGAATACCTGGGCTATCTCGGCTCGCAGCTGGACCGGGCGGCGGAAAGCCGGATCTCTGTCGGCGCTGATCCCCGGGTCTCGCATCTGGGGCCGGGGGAGAAGCTGGGCTTTGAGACGGCGAAAGTGCCGGGCCGCGACTTCCTGCCGTTCTCCAATGCGCTGGCGCGGGACATGGCCCGGACCATCGGGATCACCTATGGCGGTCTGACCATGGATCATACGGCCGCGACCTACTCGAGTGTCCGGATGGAGAACGCCTCGATCTGGGCGGTGGTGATGCGGCGGCGTGAGCGCATTGCGGCGCCGATGTGCCAGATGGTCTACGCAAATTGGCTCGATGAGGAGGTCGGTGAAGGCCGGATCCCGTTCAAGGGCGGCTACGCGGCTTTCCGGGCCAATCGAGCCCGGGTCAGCATTTGTGATTGGCAGGGGCCAGCGAAGCCGACGGCGGATGATCACAAGTCGGCCCGCGCGTCGAGCGAGCGGTTGTCGAACGGAACCAGCTCGATCGCGATTGAGACGGGCGATCTCGGGGTTGATCCCGATGCGCTGTTCGAGCAGCGGCAGCGTGAACACGAGCGCTACGTCGGGGCTGGCATGCGCTCGCCTTATGCCCCGCGCGATGAGCGACGGGTCGAGCCGAAGGAGGGCGATGAATGACGGTGTCCTCCAGCGTCAAGATCGGCACGGATCTCATCGACATCAACAAGCCCTGCGACGTGCTGGCGGCGTTGAAGAAGATGCAGCTCAAGCTTGCGACCGGGAGCCTTCGGCAGACCGTGCGTTTCGACGGCGAGGAAGTGACGTTCCAAAGCGCCCATGATCGGCGCCTCGCGCAGTTGATTGCCCAATACGAAGGCCTGTGCGCGCGGGCATCGGGCCGGGGTGGTCGCAGCCGATACGCGAAGCGCTTCCGCTTCTGTTGACCCCTGTCGGCGCCCTGCGCCGGCGGCTCTGAGCGCGCGCGAAGCCCTGGCTTCCTCGCGGCTTCCCCCTCAATCAAGGAGAGAGACATGTCCATCCTGGTGGATGGCGAGCTCGTTTTGTACGGGTTCGTCGGTGATGACTGGTGGGGTGAAGGCTTCACCGCGAGCCAGGTGGTCAGCGCTCTGGCTGAACTGGGCCGCGATGCCGACATCACGGTGCGGATCAATTCCGGTGGTGGCTACACAGACGACGGGATTGCCATCTTCAATGCGCTGCGGGCGCATCGTGGCACGGTGGCGGTGGTGGTCGATGCCATGGCGGCGTCCGCGGCGTCGCTCATCGCGATGGCCGGCGATTCGATCTCGATGCGCGCGGGCTCGCTGATGATGATCCACGACCCCGCGGGCATGACCTGGGGCAATGCGGCGGATCACGAGAAAAGCCTCGAGGTCCTGAACAAGCTCGCCGACGTGATGGCTGACATCTACGCCGAGCGGACGGGCGAAGACCCCTCCGACATTCGCGAAGAGATGAAAGCGACGCTGTGGCTGACGCCTGCGGAAGCGGTCGAGCGCGGATTTGCCACGGAGGTCGAGACCGCCAAGTCGAAGGCCGTCGCGGCCTTCGATTACCGGCTTTACGACAACGCTCCCCAGAAGCTGGTGGCCATGGCGACCCGGAAGGACTGGTCCTTCAAGGCCGAGGCCGCTCGCCATCCGCCCAACCAAGCGCAACCTGCCCATGTAAAGGAGACGCCGACCATGGCAACGAAGACCGAAGGAGCCGGCAGCTCCCGCACCGAGCCGCCTCAGCAGCAGGCGCCGGCGACGTTCAGCGCGGCTGACGTCAAAGCACGCATCAAGGCCATCACCAGCTGTGAAGCGGCCTCGGGCCGTCAATCGCTGGCTGAGCACCTGGCCTTCGACACCGACATGCCGACGGAGGCCGCGATTGCAGTGCTGACCGCCGCGGCAGGTGATGCTCCGCATGGGGTGGATGATGCCCCTCAGGCGCCGGTCGACGCGCCTGCGGACCCGAAGGCCTATCAGGCCCGCCGCACGGCCGCCTCGGACCTCGCCCAGCCCGTGACGATCGAAGGGCGCGGGGCTGGCGGCAGCAAGACCCAGTCCATCAACATGCGCGAGATCTATGCGCGCCGTAACAAGCAGGAGGCGTAAATGGAAAACGCAACCATGCAGACCCGTGCCCTGTCGTTCCTGCTGTCCGAGGATCCCGGTCGTCGGTCGCGCAGCATCGGCACCCTCGTCAGCGGCGAAGGCAAACTGCCCGCCGGCACCGTGCTGGGCAAGGTGACTGCCAGTGCCAAATTTGTGGCGTCGCCCGATGCCGAAGTGGCGGGCAAGGAAGGCGCGGAAACCGCGACCTGCATTCTGGCCTACCGCGTCGACGCCACCGATCAAGAGGTGGAAATCGTCGTGATCGACTGCGACGCCGAGGCCAAGTTGCCGATGCTGACGTTCCACGCGTCGGTGGATGATCAAGCAAAGACCGACGCGAAGATTGCCCAGCTCGATGCTGTCGGCATCCGCGTGCGCTGAGGGGGAAATCCATGGAACAGTTCAACGACCCGCAATTCAGCGTGATTACCCTGACGGCCGCGCTGAACGATCAGCCCTTCGTGCCCGGCCAGATCGGCGCCCTGGGCATCTTCGAAGAAGACGGTGTGAATGTCACCACCATCGAAATCGAGGAAGAAAACGGCGCTCTGAACCTGATCGAACCGACCCCGCGCGGCGCGCCGGGCGTCACGGTGGGAGATTCCACCCGCACTAAAATTCCCTTTGCGATGGACCACTTCGAAATCAACGATGCGGTCTATGCTGACGAGGTGCAGGGAGTGCGCCAACTCGGTAGCAACGATGATCTCGAAACCATCCAGTCTCGGATCGATTCCAAGCAGGTGCGGCATGCCCGGGCGATGGACAACACGCTGGAGCACTACCGGATCGGCGCCATCAAGGGCCTGATCGTCTCGAAGTCCGGCAAAGTCCTGCACAACCTCTATGACCGGTTCAACATCGCGGTCCCGGCCTCGGTCGCGCTGGGGATTGGTGCCGGCGACGTCGCGAACCTGGGCAAGCTGATCAAGGACAGTGTGGTCTTTCCCATCGAAGATGCTCTCGACGAAGGCTATGGCGGGCTGCACGCGATGTGCGGGCGCGATTTCCACAGCTATCTGTGGGGCCAGAAGGCTGTGCGCGAGACTTTCCTGAACACCACCGGTGCCAGCGTTCTGCGCGACGGCATTCCGGATCGCTTCGAGTTTGGCGGGGTGGTCTGGGAGCGCTATCGCACCGGGGGCAAGGCCAAGGCGGCGAATTCGGACACCGCCTACATCGCCGATGGCGAGGCCCGCGTGTTCCCGCTCGGCGTGCCCGACATGTTCCTGACGCGCTTCGGCCCCGCCGACTACGAAGAGACGGTCAACACCATTGGTCTGCCGCGCTATGCCCGGCAATACCCGATGGCGAACGGCAAAGGCCGGCACCTGGACGCGCAGATGAACGTGATCAATCTCTGCACCCGTCCGGCGGCGCTGCGCAAGCTGACCGTGGCCTGACGCGCGATTCACCGACCCGACACGATCCAGCCCGGCGCCCCGCGCGCCGGGTCATCGTCTGCATCCCCAAGCACAAACGTTTCGGCATGCAGAGGACAAGGAGGATGACATGTCCGTAAAGACCAAATGGGTGACGTTCCGCACCAGCATCATCATCCCGGGCGCCGTGCTCGGCGAAGAGGCGGACCGCAAGATCGGCGTGGGCGAGCCTGTGCAGCTGCCTGAGGCCTATGCCAACCATGTCGTGCATGAGCGCTTCGGGGCGTTCTGCGATGCCCCCAGAAAGAGCCGGACCCGGAAACCCGAGGCGACCGTCAAGGTAACGGCGGAACAGGAAGCCGAGATCGACGCTGCCCGGGACGCTGTGGATGCGGCGCAGGCTGCCCTGGACGCCGCCGAGGGTGAAGAGGCGAAGGCCGAGGCCACCGCTGTGCTGGCGACCGCGCAAGCGACGCTCGATGCGCTGTCCGAGTGATGGACGCCGAGCTTCGGGCCGAGCTGCGCGACACGGTGGACGATGTCTTTGCAGAGACCATCCGGCATTTGCCACTGGCAGAGGGCCGGGTGGATAACACGCGCGCTCGGGTCGAGTTCCAAGCGGTGCTACGCACCGGCGAGCGTGATCCCGAGGCGCCGAACTTTGGGCGCGGGGACCGGGCGCGGCCGGCGCTCGAGGCCTCGGGAGGGCACCTCCGGATTGACCGGCTGGCCTGGCCTGATCTGCACCCGCGCAAGGGGGACAAGATCGTCGCGCTGGATCGGGCCGCCCTGCCCGTCTTCGAAATTGTGGCGGTCGATGACCGCTCACACCTACGCCTGATCTGCAAATTGGGGGATGCGAACTGATGTCGCTGACGATGATGGCGCTGCGGATTGCAGCGGTGCAGGCGTTGAGATCGGCAGACACGCTCGTGGCCGGCAATGTCCTCGACAGCCAGATCTCGGCGTTGGACCTGACGGCCGACGGTGAGCTCCGCAGCGACCAGGGGCGTCCCTTCATTGCGGTCTATACAGACGGAGCAAAGACGGGGGAGTTGAGCCAGACGGGATTGCGCAGCAATGGCCAGGTGACCTTGCTGTTCAATTGCGGGGTATCGCTCGCCATGGCGGTGACAGACAAGGAGACCGGACAGGCGCGGATCATCGAAGAGCTGCCGGCGACAGATCCCTATTTCGAGGCCGTTCTTGACATGCTCGATGTGCAGATCGCCCGGACCCTTGTCGATCCAGAGAATGCCTGGGCGCAGGTGTTTGGCGACTTCGTGTCCTCTTATGTCTCGAAGGAGCATCTTCGGGCGAGCGCCCGCAATGACAGCCAGCGACTGGCAGCAGGGCAGATCAAGCTGGTGGTTGAGGTCTTCGCGGATCCAGTGCGTGGGCAGGCCTTGGCCGCGGGCGGGCCGTGGGATCGCTTCCTGGCGCTTCTGAGGGAGGCAGCGCTGCCGGAGCTGGCGCTGTTCGAGTCTTTTCTCGGCGTCCCAGGGGCGCCATCGAGATATCCCGCCTTCGAGCAGTTGACCGGGATGACAGCCCGGACCCGCGACAGTTTGCAGCTGTCGGCCTACGGCGGGCTTGATGGCGAGACAGTCATCGCTGAGGCCGTGTCAGGGATGTCACCATAATGGCGCGTCTGGAAGACTACCTGGATGGTCAGCGCCGTGTCGTTTCCGAGATCAGCCGCAGACGGCAATGGCAGAACCGGACAGGCGTTGTGCATTCGGTCGATGCAGGGCGTGGTCTGGCGAGGGTTCAGCTGAATGATGCAGACCCGCCGTTCCTGACCGGGTGGATCCCTTGGAGTGAACCTTCCGCAGGTTCCAACCGAACCCATAATCCGCCGTCGGTCGGGCAACAGGTCCAGCTCACCTCGGAGAGCGGCGATCTGCACGATGCGGTAATCCAGGGCAGCCTCAACTCGAATGCCAACGGGCGCCCTTCGGCCGCGGGCGACGAATACGTGATGGCGGCCGTGGGTGAGGCCCGGATCTCGATCACGGGTGGGGGCGCGGCAATTGCCCTCACCGTGGGGGGCGTCACCGCGACCCTCTCGGCTGCCGGGCTCGCGCTGACCGGTGGCTCAATCACGCACAACGGCAAGGACATCGGCGACACCCATACCCATGGCGGGATCTCGCCGGGTGGCGCCAACACAGCACCCCCTAACTGATGGAGAGCAGTATGAACAACCAAACCCCTCAGAAGGTCGACTTCGAGGTCACTATCGCACGCCAGATCAACGGTGCGTGGTGCGAAGCCGGTACCCGCGTGTCGCTCTTCCCGGCGCAGGCAAAATACTATCTGCCGCCCTTCGGTACGGGACTGAAGGCGGTGGCGGTGAAGGTGGCCGGCAAGGTCGAGAAGGCCCCTGCGAAACCCGCCGAATAAGCGGGGCGTGCGCATGGATCTCGATCACGAGACCGGTGGCGCGATCACAGGGTGGGACGGCGTGATGCAATCGATCCTGACGATCCTGTCTACGCCGCTCGATACCCGAGTATTCCGGCGTGAATTCGGATCCAAGGTGCCTGAGCTGATCGACGCGCCCATGAACGACGCGGGTATCCTGGCGCTCTATGTGGCCGTCGCGGAGGCGCTCGAGAAATGGGAGCCGCGCTTTGAGCTGACAGACGTCACGCTGGAAGGGGCGGCAACAGGAGTGCTGACGCTGTCGCTCTCGGGGAACTACCGCCCGCGAGCGCATCTCGGTGACCTTTCTTCTGTTCTTGATGAAACCCGTGCGGTGCGGATCCAACGCGACCGTGCCCAGGTTTGGAGCCTTGCCGCATGAGCCGATATGCTGCTCTTGATCTCGCTGCCTTACCGCCGCCGTCGCAGGTCAGGCCCCTGAACTACGATGCCATTCTGGAAGCGAGGCTTGCAGAACTTGAGGGTTACCTCAGCGAAGAGTTCGAGCCTCTCAAAGTCGCCGAGATCATGGCCATCGCCCGTGGTGTCGCCGCAAGCCCGATGCGCTATCTGAATGAAGCGGGCGCCGCCCGAGAGCTCTATCTTGAGAACCGTATCAACGAGGCGCTGCGCTCCGTGTTTTTGTCGACGGCGGTCGGGTCCGATCTGGATCAGATCGGTGCCAACAGGGGCGTCACGCGCAAAGTGCTCGACAGCTCCGATCCAGAGGCGCCTGTCCTTGAAGGCGATGATGCGTTTCGGGCGCGCATCCAGCTTGTGATCGAGGCGTGGTCGCCACATGGCACGGAAGGATCCTGCGTCTACTGGGCCTTGGACGCGGATGACCGCGTCGTTGACGTGGCGGTCTATGGCCCGAACCACGGTCTGGATCCGGCCATTCCGCCCGCTGAGCCGAGAATGGTCATTCTGTCCAGAGAAGGGGATGGAACAGCGGATGCGGCGTTGCTGGAGGCGGTGTTTCGGAATTGCACGGCAGACAAGCGCCGTCCTGTTGCAGACAAGCTGACTGTCGTGTCGGCGCAGCCGGTGGCTTACGCCATCGAAGCTGTCTTGCATGTCACCACCCCGGAAACCGCATCGGTGGTTCAGACGGCGGCACTGGAGGCGGCGGAGGCGTTCGTAAAGGGCCGCATCCGCATTGGCCGGAAACTCTACCGCACGTCGATCGCTGCGGCCCTCAATGTGCAAGGGGTGGTTGATATTGAGCTCGTACAGCCTGCCGCGGATATCGAGATCGGGCCGTTCGAGGCGCCGCACTGCACGGGCATCACGCTGACGCTGCAGTCGATCTCCGGCGGATGGCGTGATGTCTGAGGGCCAGGGCACATTCCTGCCGCCGACCTCCTCATCGCTGGCGAAAGCGATGGATCTTGTGGAAGCCCGCCTCTTGGCGCTGCCTGTCGATCTTCTCACCAAGGATCCAGGCCGCGTGCATGTGGGTTTGCTGGATCATCTCGCCTGGGAGACATCTGTCGATGTCTGGGATCCGAGTTGGCCAGAGGCGGTCAAGCGGCGCGTGATTGCCGCGAGCGCGGAGGTGCACCGGTACAAGGGCACACCCTATGCCATCAAGGCTGTTCTGGCCTCGCTCGACCTCGACGGTGGCGTGATCGAGTGGTGGCAGGACGGCGGCAGCGGGATCCCGGGTACGTTCGCTGTGCAGGCGGATATCGCCCGCTCCGGGGAGATCTTGCCGGCATTCGGGCCGAAGATGCTGCGGCTTCTGGTCGATCTTGTTCGAGGCGCGGCTCCGATGTCGCGGTTCTTCGAGGTCAATCTACACTACGCGCAACAGGCGGGCCTGCCCTTGGCCTGCGTGGTTTCGATGGGCGCTCGGCTGAGTGTGCATCCGCAGATCGATACAAGTCTTTCCGAAACTGCCGAGGTTCCAATGGCTTTGATCATTGCCGCGAACGCTCGGCTTGAAATCGATGGGGCAGGCTGAATGTCCATGATCATTACCAATGCGGGGCGGAACGCGGTGGCGGCCGCCCTTGCCAACAATACGCCGATCACCGTCACGGAAATCGCGTTCGGGACGGCGGATCGGTTCCCGACCGGCGGTGAAAGCGCCCTGACATCGGAAGTGCTGCGCAAGGCAGTCCTGACCCATGGTGTCACGGAAGACGGCAAGAGCTTCTTTGATGCCAGGCTCGAGGCGGAAGACGGCCCCTTTGTGCTCTACGAGATCGGGTTGTTCGATGCTGCTGGCACGCTTTTGTTCATCGGGCGCATCGAGGGCTTCAACAAGCTGGTGATGCTGGACCAGCCGGTGACGCTGGACATGCGGGTCTATGTGTTGACCAGCCAGTTCCAGAACGTCGTGGTGCAGATCGACACGTCCTTTGCCTTTGTGCCTGCGGCGCGGACGATCACGGCCTCCGGAGGATTGTCGGGCGGCGGGGACCTGTCGCAAGACCGTGAGCTCTCGCTCGATTTTGGCAGTCTCGACTTGGCGGTGGCTGGCGCGGTCGATCTGACGGAAGATACGCTCGTCCTATATGACGCGAGCGAGCAGGCCTTCCGGGCCCTGAACATGGACGTCCTCGCCCAAGCAACTCTCGGGACGGCGCATTTTGCGACCGCAGCTGCCGAAGAAATCGCCGGCAAGGCGAGGTGGCTCCTCAAGTCTGCCGCTTACACAGCTTCGCCTGGTGATCGCGTCGCTGCCGATGTGTCTGGCAGTGCGTGGCAGCTGGATTTGCCGGCCGCTCCGGAGGCCGGGGACAGTGTCATCATCTCGGTCGTCGACGGAGACGTGACGACAAACAATCTGACGATCGACGGCAATGGCGCCACCGTGATGGGCGACGCGACCTTGGCGATTGACACCGCAATCGGGTCTGTCCCGGCCACTATCCTGCTCGTGTTCACCGGATCTGAATGGAGGATCGCATAATGCCTAATCTGAGTGATCTACTCGGCGGTGGTGGTGGAGGTTCTGGCATCACAGTCGGCTCGAACTATGCCAACGGCACGGCGAGCGCGACCATCGTGAACGCTGGCGCAAACCCGAATGGGGTGCTGATTTGCACTGCCAGCATTTGCTTTGGGAGTGTCGTCGCCATTAACAACACCTTCACCATGAAAATTCTATCCGGGTCAAGTATTCTGATAGAGGCGCGTGGCGCTAGGGACAATGGAATGAACGCATCTTCTTTGAGCGGCATTATTGTTCCCGCAGGTGAAAGCCTGAGCGTCGAAACGGATACATCCGCTGCTGTTTACCACATCACATATGAGGTGCTCTGATGGCACGCTATGCACAGGTCACGGGCGGCATCGTGACCGCCATTAACGTCACCACCGCCAACCCCGCTGAGGGTTGGATCGAAGTTGGACCGGACGTGGCGCTTGGCTGGACCTATGATGGCGAGACCTTCAGCGCGCCGGCCGCCGCTGCCCCTACACCGCGAGCACTCACCCGCCTTGAGTTCGAGGTGCTGGTGCAGGCTGCTGCAGGTTTGACAGCCGAGCAATTCATGGCCGCGTTGGACGATCAATCGGCGGAAATGCGTCTGCTTTGGCGTCGTCTCGGGATTGCGACTCAGGTCGAGAAGGAAAACCCGTTGGTGCAAGCGGGTTGGCTTGCCATGGTCGCCGCGAGCCATCTGACACAGGCACAGGTCGACGCAATCAACGCAGCCTGGCCTGAAGGCTGATTGTCCGGCGACCTCGATTCATCGATCCAGGTCCGCCTCCTATTCCCTCTGAACCTTGGCAGATCCTGCCCCATCCCCCGGCCACGCGTGCCGGGCTTTATTTTGCTCAAAGGAGACAGCGATGAGCTTTGCAAGCTATCACCACGGCACGCGACTGGCCGAGTCCACGGAAACGCCGGTCCTGGTCCAAATCGCGCAAAGCGCGGTTGTCGGGCTTCTGGGAACGGCCCCGGATGCCGATGCCACGAAGTTCCCGTTGAATGTGCCTGTTCTGTTGCCGGGCTCGCCGGCAGCGGCGGCGGCCCTTGGCGCGGCGGGCACTCTCAAGGATGCGGCTGATGACGTGTTCGACCAGATCGGTGCCTATGTGGTTGTGATCCGTGTGGAAGAGGGGCTCGACGAGGCAGCGACCAAGTCCAACCTCGTGGGCGATGCGGCCACGTTGACCGGGGTGCATGCGCTGAAGAAGGCGGAGGCCATCCTCGGCATCAAGCCGCGGCTGATCGCCATTCCCGGCTTCTCGGCGCCGGCAGATGCCGCAACGCTGAACCCGGTCGTGGCTGAGCTGAAGGGCGTACTGGAGGCGCTGGAGGCGGTGGCCTGGGTCGATGGGCCCGACACTACGGATGCCGAGGCGGTGTCCTACGAGGCCCTGATCGGTTCGGGGCGCGTGAAGGTGGTGGATCCGAAGGTCCTGGTCTGGGACACCACCAGCAACGCCTATGTCTCGCGTCCGGCTTCGGCCCGCTTTGCCGGTGTCCAGGCGCGCGTCGATATCGAGCGCGGCTTCTGGCATTCGGAATCGAACAAGCCGATCAACGGCATCGGGGGCGTCTCTCGCACCATCACCTATGGGGCACAATCGAACCTGCTGAACGAGAACCGGGTGGCAACCATCATCAATCTCGGCTCTGGCTTCATCACCTGGGGCAACCGGGCGAGCGCAGGTGATGCTCTGTGGGCCTTCCTGTCGGTGCGGCGCACCGCGGACTTCATCAATGACGCGCTGCGCCGGGCCTATTTGCCCTTCGTTGACCGTCCGTTCAGCGCGGCCAATGTGAAGTTCATGCTGGAAAGCGGCAACGCGGCGATGCGCCAGTTTGGCCCCAAGGGTCTGGGCGCGATCATCGGCGGCCGTGTCTGGCTCGATCCCGACAAGAACCTGCCTCAGGATATGGCGGCCGGGAAGATCACCCTCTCGGTCGAGTTCGAACCGCCGGCGCCGATGGAGGACATCCGCTTCATCACCCATCGCAACATCCAATACTACCTGGATCTGACGCAAGCGGCGCTGTCGGCGGCGGCGTGATCCGCAGCTTCTGACCTCTCACCCCTCCCCTTCCTCCCTCAGTGGGCCGCATCAGATGCGGCCCCATTTGTTCAGGAGTTCCCCCTATGAAATCCACCCCCGCCTACATCCTGCGCAACTGCGCGCTTTGGGTCGATGAAGACATCAAGGTCGGCCAGGCCTCGGAGATGTCGATCTCCATGCCGAAGGAGAAATCCGAGTCCTTCCGCAATGCCGGTATGATCAAGGAGCGCAAAGTGCCGATGGGCTATGAGCAGGATGACCTCGAATTCTCCCTGACGGCCTTCGACCCGGCCACGCTGAAGCTGATGACCGGCAAGCCTGGCGTCGAGCATCAGTTCATGGTCACCGGCGCGCATGTCGACGAAGACGGCACCACTCACAGTGCGGTCTACTTCGTGCGCGGTCGTCTCGTGTCCCCTGATGCCGGCTCCTGGAAGCCGGGTGACAAGGCCGAGCTGAAATGCAGCGTGGTGCAGAACTACGCCAAGCTGGAGATCGACGGAGAAGAGATCTTCGAGATCGACGACTTCGAGTTCTCGGCAGGCGGGGTCAGCCAGACTGGCGACATCCGCGCTGCACTGATGCTGAACTGAGGGGGGTGGTGATGGACTATCCCATTGAAGTCACGCTGAAGCGGCCTGTGGTCATTGGCGATCAGACCTACGCGACGCTGTCCTTCGATGAGCCGGATCTCGCGACGTCGCTTGCCGTGGATGAGGCGAAGACCGGCGCTCGCCAGACTGTCGTCCTGCTCGCCGGCATGGCCGGTGTGCCGGAGGCGGTGATCCTCAAGATCAAGGAGAGCGACTACCGCGAGATCGGCAAGCGCGTCCTCGATCCCTACCAGAAGGACGTCCGCGCGCGCATGGGGGAAAGCTCGGGAAACGAGGACGCGTAGCGGCGGACTTGCGCCGTTCAGCGGGCTTTGTCGCGCATGTGCTCTCGACGCCTGTCTCCGAGGTGCTCGCCATGAGGGTGAGCGACTTCCTCAAGTGGCAAGAGGCCGCGCGCGAGGTCTTCGCCGCGACACGCGTGCGCTTCTAGGCGCTCAATCGTCGGAGAGGTGCTTCTGGAACGCGTTCAGCGTGTCGCGGCGCCTGAAGGGCCGGACGATGTCCCGCGTCGCCGCTCGGTACAAGAGGAACAGCACAAGCGCGAAGCCAAGCGCCGCCCAGATCCCCGCAACCCATCCGATCAGGGCCGTCGCCGCGAGAGCGGCGGCGCCCATCACTATGACGAAGATGATGGCGACGAATTCCATTCGTCAAGGATGCCGTCTCGCATCAAGAATATCAATGCAGGTGATCCATGGCCCGGCGTATCGAGACCGAACTGAGCATCCGCGCGGTGGATCGCTTCTCCAGCGAGCTCAACCGTATGCGCACGGTGACGGGCCGGTTTGCGGATGGCGTGCGCACAGAGCTCGGCCGCCTGCAGAACCTGCGCGGTCCCTTGCGGCTGATCGAGGACTTCCGCACGCAGCAAGTCGTCGTTCGCGAATCCGGCGTTGCGCTGCAGCGTGCTCGCGAACGTGTGCGCGAGCTGCAGCACGCGATCCGCACGACGCGTCAGCCGACGGCCGCCATGCGCCGCGAGTTCCAGCAAGCCCGCAATGCCGCAGAGCGCCTGGAACAACGGCATGCCCAGAACCGCCGCACTCTGGCGGGCCTTCAGACGCAGCTGCGTCAGGCTGGGGTCAACACGGCCGATCTGGCCGGCGAGCAGAACAGGTTGGTCGGATCGATCGACCGCGTGACCACGGCCTTTGGGCGCCAGATGGACCGCCTCGAACGCATTCAGACGATGCAGACGCGCATCGCCGATGCGCGTGAGCGCATGGATCGCTCGCTGGCAACCTCGGCCAACATGTCGTTTGCCGGGCGCGCGACGATGGACACCGGGCGGCGCATCCTGACCGCATTGTCCGGCCCCATTCAGCAGGCCATCGACTTCGAATCCGCGATGGCCGATGTGCGCAAGGTGGTCGACTTCGACAGCCCCGAGGCGTTCCGGCAGATGTCGGATGACATCCTCGAACTCTCGACGCGCATCCCGATGTCGGCGGAAGGCATTGCTGCGATCGTTGCGGCCGGCGGGCAGGCAGGCATCGCACGCGAGGACTTGCTCGCGTATGCCGAAGCCGCTGCCATGGTCGGTGTCGCCTTCGACATCTCTGCTGATCAGGCAGGCTCGAGCATGGCCTCGATCCGAACGCAGTTGGGACTGAGCACTGACGGCACCATGCTGCTGTTCGATGCCATGAACCATCTGTCGAACAACATGGCTTCCGAGGCTCCGCAGCTTCTGGACTTCACGCGCTCGGGTCTTCTGGCCACAGCGCAAGGTTTCGGATTTGCAGCTCAAGAGGCATTGGCGTTCGGGTCGGCAATGATTGCTTCCGGTGCGGCCCCCGAGGTCGCTGCGACTTCGTTCCGGAATATGGGCCGTGCACTGACGCGCGGAGCGTCAGCCACTGACCGCCAGCGCGAAGCGATGGAAACCCTCGGCCTTGATACCGTCGATGTTGCACGCCGGATGCAAGACGATGCCGTGGGCACGACCCTCGACGTGTTGGACCGCATCGGCAGCCTGCCGGAAGAACTGCGCCCTGCGCTGATCTCGGATCTGTTTGGTGATGAGGCGCGGGCGCTGGCTCCGCTCCTCAATGATGTTGATCTACTGCGTAGCGCTCTGGGCATGGTGGCAGAGGAGAGCAATTACGCCGGCAGTGCGTCGGAGGAGTATGGCACGCGCGCGGAAACGACCGCGAACAACATCCAGTTGATGCAAAACCACATCGCTCGACTGGGCGTCGCCATTGGAGAGGTTGTTCTGCCACCGTTGAACGAGCTGTTGGAGATGGCGGGCGGTGTCATTGACCGGGTGGTCGAATGGACACGCGCGCATCCCAAGCTCACCAAAGCTCTGGTTTACGGGACAGCCGCCGTGGGAGCCTTGGCCGTCGCAGGCGGTGCTGTGCTGACGGCAGCAGCGGGGTTGATCGGCACCATGGCGGTCCTGCGTTTCGGGATGGTCAGCCTTGGCGCGCGTGCGGCCTTCGCGGCAGGGGATCTGATCGGGATCGGGACGGCGTTTCGTGGTCTCCGCCGTCTTCCCCGGCTGGCGCTGTCGGCGCTGCTCACGCCACTTCGCTGGACGAGCCGGCTCTTGCCGCGCATTCGCTGGGCGTCACTGGCCGGGCGTTTGTCTTGGCGAAGCCTGATCACGCCGCTGTCCTGGCTGGGACGCGGCGCGCTACGCTTCATTCCCGTCATCGGTTGGGCCATACTCGCCGGCGAGCTTGCCTGGAACCTGCTGATCAAACCATTGGGCTGGGACGAGTATCTGCCCACAATCGACTGGGACCGTGTCTGGAATGCCTTCTCCTGGGATGGTTGGCTTCCCTCGGTTGACTGGTCGGAGATTTTGCACGCCATCGATTGGCCGGAATGGGTGGGCGATTTTGCGTGGGTGGATGTCCTGCCGGAATGGGGCTGGGACTTCATCTCGGAGTTCGACCTGAGCAACGTCATCACCTGGTCTCCGCCGCCATGGCTCGAATGGCTTCGGGACTGGATCAATGAGCCGGCAACATCCGTTCCCGGCGTCATCGATGACACTGAGTTCGCGCAACTGACTGCTTCTCAGCAGGCAGCGGTTCGGGTGCTCGGTGAGCATGCAGACGGTGAGGCCTTGCCGACGCCAGAGCGACTGCAGGGGCTCAGTGCGATTGCCGAGGAACTGCGGGCTGACGTCGCCGCTCTGCGCGCTGAGCTCGATGCCATGCCTGCTCCGCAGAACGCCTATGACATGCCGTCGCCGCGCCGGGCTGAGCTCGAAGGTCAGCTTCGAGGGCGGCTGCAAGATCTCGAGCAGGTCGAGCGCCAGCTCGCGGAGAACGAAGTCGCCGCGACGGCTTTGTCTGACGCGATGCAGGTGATTGGCGAAACGGATGTCTCGCCGACCATCAACACCGATTCCATCGATGCGGCCCTGGGCCGGGTACGGGAGATCGCTGCGGAGCTCCGGACGCTGGGGGGAGAAACGCCCCGAACGGCCGGGCCACAGCGACCGCAACGTGTTCGGCCGGCTGGTGCGCGCGCTGGCGGAGGGCCGATCCGCCTTGGATTGCCCTATCTGGTCAATGAGCGGACAGCTCGGTCCGAGTGGATTGTCCCAAGCGGCTCGGGCGGCGTGCTGAACGTGTCTCAGGCACAGGCCGCGTTTCGGTCGGCAGTGGGCGGTTTGTTTCCATCCGGGCTGCCCGGTCTCCCATCAGGCGGAAACGCAGCACTCGCACGGTTGCACAGCGGAGCAAGGTCGTTGCAAGGCGCCACACTGGCGTCTTTGGCCCCGGCGCTGTCAGCGGTTCGTGCGGCGATGGCCCCGTCTGGCGGGGCCGGACAGGGCGCGGGGGCGGGCCGTTCACGCGGCGACCTGCAGGTGCATATCAACGGCGGCATCCGCATCACCGCGCCGTCTGGCATGACGGATCCCGGGGCTATCGCGGATCTGGCGGCAGATCGCATCGCGCGACGTGTCGCCGGGATCATGGACGCGAGTTTTACCGATTGAGAGAGGACAATGGCTGGACCTGTCACCATGGCGCTAGGGCCGTTCCTGTTCGAAAGCCATGGCTTTGGCTATGCGGATGTGGGACGTCAGCTCGATACAAGTTGGGCTGAACTTGAAACTGCAGGGCAGCTGAATGCCCTGCAGTGGACCGGGCCTCGCTCAGAGACCATCTCGATCACCGGGGTACTCTTCCCGCAAGCCCACGGCGGCCAGGCGACATTGGATGGTGTTCGCCTGGCCGCAAAGTTCGGCATGCCCTTGATGCTGGTCTCCTTGGGGGGGCGGGTGTTCGGCATGCATGCGGTGCAAAAGATCGATGAAGATCGGGCTTTCCATGACCGCAAAGGGACCCCGGGAAGCAATGCCTACACAATAGAAGTCAAGCGTCTCGGCGCCGGGTTCTCGCTCCTCTCGCTGCTGGGGATCTTGTGATGGCGCGCGTGCATGTCACCACATTCGGTGAAGCGTTGGACCTGATCTGTCTGCGCGAATACGGCGCGCAGGCGGGTGCGGTCGAGCGGGTCCTCGTTGTCAATCCGAGGGTGGCGCACATCGCTCACGCGCTCCCCGCCGGCACTGAAATCGTATTGCCCGATATCGACCTGTCGGTCTCGGGCTCGCAACCGAAACTCTGGGATTGAGGGCTCAGTTTGACCCATCCAATTGTTCAGGTCTCTGTCGACGGTGTGCCCGCCTCGGGGCCATTCTTCTCGCGGCTGATCGACCTCACCATCACCGACCGAGAGGGGATCCGGTCCGACACGCTGGAGATTGTGCTCAATGACCCTCCGCCTCATGTGCAGTCCCCCCGGCGCGGGGCGCGGATCGAGGTCACGATCACGACGGGGCTCAGCGGCGGCTTCGTCGGTGCCTACATCGTGGACCGTGTCGACTTCGCGTTTCTGCCCTACACCGTCACTGTGAAAGGGCATTCCGCCGACCTCACCTCGGCGCTGAAAGAAAACAAGTCTCGGCATTGGGACGACAAGTCCGTGCGGCAAGTGGTCGAAGCGATTGCGGCAGACCACGGTCTGGAGACTCGGATATCCGACGCCGTGTCCGGCCATGTCTATGACTGGCTCGGACAGCAGGATGAATCAGATCTCCATTTCCTCGAGAGGATTGCCAGCCGGCATGGGGCTCTGTTCACCATCAAGAACGGCACCCTGCTTTGGTTGGAGCGGGGCACCGGAAAGACGGCTGACGGAACGTCGATCGCGCCGGTCACCATCATGCCGCAAGAGGTCATTCTTGGCAGTGGTCGGATGGCGGAGTCGGATGTCGACCGTTTCGCCACGGTCAAGGCGTACTGGCAAGACCGCGAAGGGGCGACGCGGCGGGAAGTGGTCGTCGAGGCGGATCCCGAAGCTTCGGGTGAGCATGTCCTGCGCGATCCCTTCGCCTCTCAAGCGGAGGCCGAAGCCGCGGCTCGAGCCGCCGTGCGTGAAATGCTTCGCGGCTCGATCGACATCTCCTGCGCAATCGTCGGGCGGCCTTCACTCATGGCGGGGCAACCAATTCGATTGGCTGGTGTCCGTCCTCTCATCGATGGGCGCGACTTCATTCCGGACCTGGTCCAGCACAGCTACTCAAAATCAGCAGGCCTGCGCACGCAGTTCACGGGAAAGCTAAAAGCCGACGAGTAGGGAAAGGGCCACACAAGTGCACCTGCAAGACAAAATGCGGAGCGTATTGAGAGATCAAGAGCTTTCGCTCTGCCCAGGCTTGGATGTTGCAGGAAGGAGGGAGATTGCTTTGTGAAGCAGAACTTCGAGACCCGACTGGATCGACACGTTCGGGACTTCAACGATCACGAACTCGCGTTGGCCGTTGTGCATCCTGATAAGCTGAACATTCGCAATTCCCGACGTTGTAATGTAGGTCACGTGCTCGATTATCCAGTCCGTATTCTCGATGGTCATGACTCTTAAAACCCTATTTCACCTGCATATTTTTCTGGACGGTCAATTTTAGCAGGGCCTTCGATCGATTTTAAAGACCCCAAATAGATGTGTCTCGGAATTTAGTGCGCCGCGAACGCGAGTCGACAGTTCAATCGGCTCGATAACGCTTTGTTCAAGCGTGATGCGTCAGGGGGTTTGGCCTGCTCCCATGACATCGTGCTCTGGCCTGATCTACCCCCGTGAAAGGACAACATGTTGGAAGCCGTCAAGGAATGGTGGGGGGTCCTCACCTCTGCCGTGCTGGTGCTCGTGTGGCTGGTCAGGCTCGAAAGCCGCGGCTTGGCAAACGAGAAAGAGCTCCGCCGTCTATGGGCGCAGCGGAAAGAAGACCTCGCTGAGGCCAAGGCGGCGCGGGACGCCACCAATGACATGCTGCGCGAGATGCGCGGTGACATCAAAACCTTACTGTTCCGGAGGGACTGACGATGAGGCTGGTCGACAAGTGGCAGCGCGTACTGCTGCACTCGCACTCGATGCGCGCGCAATTCCTCGGACTGATCGCGCTGTGGGTTCCCGAGATCCTCTTCGCGCTCATCGGCTATGATGCCGTAGCACCTCAGGTCTGGTTTGCCCTGGGGCAGGTCCTGATCCTGTACGGGATGATCGGCCGGATGGTGAAGCAGCCGAAGGTGTCGGGATGATCCAGCATATTCTCTGTGCCGCTTTCGCAGTCTGTACGGCCACGGCCGCGCCGGTTCAGGACCGGGCGCCGACATGGGCGCAGACGGCCGTTCATCTGGTGCCGCTCCTCGAGATCGAGGAAGGCCTGCCCTGCAATGATGACCGCTGCGAGGCCTATCTCGATCGTATCGCCAGCCCGCCTGTTCCGACGATTTGCTCGGGTATCACCGAGGGTGTCCGTATGGGCGACGTACGAACCCGGGTGGAATGTCGCGCGGATTTGCGCCGCGAAGCAGAGCGATACTGGCGGGGGTTTCGCAACAGCTTGAGCGAGACCGGCTATCTGGCGCTGACGGTTTGGGTCGATACCGCGTTCTCGTCGTTGACCTTCAACATCGGCATTGGGGCCGCCTCTAACTCGACGGCGGTGCGGCGCCTCAATGCCGGTGATGTCCGCGGGGCTTGCGAGGCGCTGACCTGGTGGACGCGTGCAGGCTCGCACCAGCGGATCCTGTTCCCGCGCCGGCAGCGAGAGCATGCCATCTGTATTCGAGGGTTGCCATGACACGCGCTGTGATCCTGCTGATCCTCTGGCTGATTACATCTCTCGCCGCAGGCGGGATTGGCTGGAGCTGGTGCGGATCGCGCGCGGCCGCCGCTCTGGCAACCTTGCAGGCGGCGCAGCAGGCCGAACTAATAGATGCGGGCGACGCCCTATCTAGGCGCGAATACGAGCTGCGGCAGGCGCATGACGCGCTGGCTGTCCGAGCCATGGAGCACGAAGATGACGCGCGCGCTGACCCTGACCCTTGCCGGCTGCCTAGCGCTGACAGCCTGCAACGCCTTCGGACGCGCTGGGGTGCAGCGACCACCGCCCCCGACTGAGGCGCGGATCCCGTGCCGCGCGCCAGCCGAGTTCTTGCGTGCCGGCGATTGGGAGCTTATCGCCGGGCGGATGGGCGATGAGCTGGTGCGTTGCGAGGGGCGGCGGGCGTTGGCCGTGAATGCACCCTGAGCGGAGCGTCAGGGCAATTCGCACTCTTCGTCAGTTGGGGGGGGGAGGGCCGAGACCATCCGTTGCAAGATCAACGCCGATAGAGTGCGATAATGACCGCAGTATCGCTGCAACAGGGGTGCCCGCTGGGGCTTCGACTTGCCTACCTCATTGCGCCGTACAGCTGCGTGAGCTGGCCGTTTGGACCGCCACAAGGAGCAACTTGGGCCGCAAGCAAAGAGAAGGTTTGCACAGGCCCATCCTGACTGTGCAGAGTTGCCGCAGCCCGAACATAAGCCAGGTTGGCAAAGTCCAACCCCGTGTAGATTGCCTGAACACGGTGCTGCCCGAACTGCTGTATGCCGAGACTCACAAGTGCATGCATGTCCGCATCATAGGCGGTACGTCCAGATGTAGGTATCCCTCCGCCATTTGCGTCGACGTAGGAGATATATCCTGCGAGATTGGTGTAAGCCTGCAGGCATGTAGCGAAGCTTTCCGCTGTCGTAGCTTGGACGACGCCTGGGAAGGCCACTGCGGCTAAGAAAACAAACTTCTTCAACGGGAGACCCTATTGGAACGCGGGGCTCAATTCGGCCACGTTCGCTTTCTGGCGATAAAATGGGTCAGAATTTTGTCATGCGATCGAAGTTTGATTGGGCAGGCAGGCGCAAACCCGAGGTGACCTGTTCGCGGCGCCCTGCCCGGCTCCTGTGTGGCTTCCTGCGCGGGCGATGACGCAGCGCGAGGCGGAAACCGCTTGGCGCTCCGACCGGCTGCCCCTTGCCGACTGTGGCGAGCGGCTGGGGCTCATCGTGCTGTGGGTGGGGGCGAGGCAGAAGGGCGACCGAAGCCGCCCTCCCAATTGGTCAGATCCGGCGAGCGGCCTCTTCACTGCCAACAAAGTGTGCCGGTTCAGCACTTCGCTGACACGGCCCTGGTTGACATCGAACTTTGCCGCTATCTTGCTCTGGATTTCACCGTCCAAATGCAACTTCCAAATCAAGATTGCATCGTTGTCTGATAGCCGTCGGCTTTGAGGGCGCATTCAACGCATCGCGGCTGTCCCACATTAGAGCCGCTGGACCACGCGCTTGACGTGCCCTCACGGCATGGTCTAAAACCAAACCGTGAATTCACAAACACTCGCTGACCAACGGCGGGTTTTCTTTAAACGCAGGATGTTCGAGCATCCTGCGTTCTTTTATTTCGAATTCGTTCCCGTGAGTCCAGTTGCAGACACAATATGTGGTCCGTGGTCAACGCCCTGCACCCCATATGATACAACGAATGCCGTCAAACCCTCGGATCGCTGCCCCGATACGGCGCATGCTCCGCGTTGCTCGACCACGACCGGATGATGCTGGGAGGCCGGCCCCGCCGCTTGCACGGCGCGAACCGTAGCCGGTCGAACGCCATGAGCGTGGTCGGATCCTCGCCCCGACCGTGACGCCTAGCGCCACCGCCAACGGTCGCAGTATCCCTCGGCGATCAACACCTCGCCAATGTCCTCGCCGCTCGATACGGCGCACACCCCGACCTCGCGATCCCATGACCGCCGCCCCTCAAGTGTGCAAGTGAGCTGCTGTCCGCGCACAAGCTCGGTGATGCGCTGTGTCGCGCGCTCACCGGCAGCGGTGCCGGTCTCTGCGCAGTCTAGGTTTGCGATACGGATCGGGATCAGACCGACGACGATAGTGTCGCCATCGCGGATCCTCGTCACTACATCGATGAGCCGCGCGCCTGGCTCGGCCGCAGACTGACTTGTATTGGAGGTGGGTGCGGAAACCCTGCGAGCCCCTGTTGCGCCCTGCCAAGCATCTCCACCGCGCGTAACCCGTGGGCCGTCGGCAGTGTTCGACGTACCGGGCATGATCTCTGAGACAGCTGAGCCGATAGCGTGGTTCCCATAAACCCAGATGATGACCAGCCCGACAGCCGTGAAGGCAAGTTGCGACATGGCGCGTGCAAGGCGGCGAGCGAAGGGTGGGCGTCGGAATCTTGGCATGTCTACTCACACGGTTACGGGGCGAAAAATATGGCGCGGGAACACGGCAGAACTAGGGCAGAAGGTACCTCCTTGCTCCTCTGCTAGGCGCCAGATTCTCATGCTATGTGCTTATCATGCGATTTCATGAACTTAACTTCATACACGGCGTGGCGCTCTACATCGTGTGGCCGCAGAGCCCTGAGGGCGAGCGCGCCACCGTCGCAGCGGGGACGCTGAGTTCGATGCTCCGCGCGTGGGAGACGATCCAAGGCGATTACCTCCCGGATTAGCTCACGCTGCAAAATGGTGCGATGGTCATGCGGCATCGGTCGGCGCTGCAGCGTTGATTTCATCGTCTCTCAAGCGCCGGGTAGTAGGGGTGAACATAGCTAGGGAACGGGAGCGACCACGGTCGGATTGGGCGGAGAGCCGACATTCGCTGCGGTTGGCACGAACGACCGCGATGCATGAGAATGACCTTCAAAGTCCTTGCGAGATAATGATGTTTCCAGCATTCTATAGACCTACCAGCTTTTAGATCTGCTGACGGAAGCTATTAGCCCTGGGCCGCCCCATTGCAACGCGATATAATCCAGTAAGGTTCCTTGATGAGTAGAATAAAGTCCATTGAGTTCTTTGACTACAAAACATTTTCCAGATTTACGGTTTCCGCAAAGGCAAGGAATATCCTTGTCGGCCCAAACAATGCAGGCAAGTCCACAGTTTTGGACGCGTTCAGAATTTCATTCGATGCGCTAAGGTATGCTGGCCGGAGAAACGCATTCTTTAAAACTCAAGGTGATGATGGCGTCTGCTCAACCTGGGAGGTTCCAATTTCTGCCATTCAGACTGACATGAGGTATTGCATACATAATTTTGGTGATGGCCGCGCAAAGATATCACTAAAACTGGAGAACGGAAACTCCTTCATCATTACCGCACCCGGCGATGGCCCCTTGGAGTGTTACTTGAAAACAGAACTTCAAGCTCGAAAAAACACAAGGTTTTTGCGGGACCAGTTCCCGCTGGATTTGGCGATAGTTCCAACGCTCAGTCCTCTAGAGCAAAATGAAGAGCTTGTTCAGCAGGAAACGGTTGAAAGAAATAGATATGGACGGCTCGCCAGTCGAAATTTTCGGAATTTTTGGCTTCATAAGACAGAAGCGGAATTTGAGGCGTTTGCTGACTTGGTTGAGTTGGGCTGGCCTGGTATCAGGGTACAAAGACCCGAGATCGAGCGAGGCGGTCAACGCCCAGTAGTGCGCATGTACTTTCGTGACGGACCTCATGTCAGAGAGGTGCAATGGGCTGGGTTCGGTTTCCAAGTCTGGATGCAAACTATGATGCATCTCGCAACCTCCAAGCATACGTCTACGCTTATCTTGGACGAGCCCGATATTTACTTGCACCCTGACTTGCAGCACCGTCTCCTCAGGCTAGTCGGCCAAAGGGTTGGTCAGTACTTCATAGCCACGCACTCAACTGAAATAATAAATGACGTCGAACCCGGCGAAGTCTTAATTATCCGACCCGGATCTAGGAGCGCGAAGAGAATTCAGGGCGAAGCGGGATACTCGGATGTCTATTCAGCTATCGGCAGCTCAGAAAATGCACAGTTTGCCAGGTTGGCAAAAACAAAAAAGGTTCTGTACTTCGAGGGCAAAGATGCAAAGATACTTTCCAAAATTGCCAAGAAACTTGGTGGTATGGATTTCATCTCAAACTCATCCGTTACTCTTATGAAGACGGATGGGTTCGCAAATTGGACTAGAGTTACGACGTCCTCTTGGGTGTTCGAGAACTTCTTTGGGTTCAAAATACCTGTCTGTGCTATTTTTGATCGTGACTATCGTTGTGATGAAGAGATAAACGAATTTGTAAAGGACGTGAGCGTTGGAGACACACTCTGTCGAGTTCTGCCACGCAAGGAGATCGAGAACCTCCTGTTGGCGCCTGAAGCGATAGTTGCTGCTGTAGAAAAATTCGGCCGTGATCAACTGCAAGATAACTGGAAGAAAACTGTCCTCGACGCGATCGACACGAGCGTCGATGAAGTGAAATCAAAAACTCTGTCTGCGAGGATAGGAGCAAGGATTGCCTTTGAAGTTGGCAAAGGGTCAAAGAAAGACATCGCGACCATTTCTGCGGAAGAGGAAGCTGACTTCACAACTCGCTGGAAGGAAGAAAGCTTCCGATACTGTGTCGTTCCTGGCAAATTGGTGCTCTCCGCAATAACAAAAAGAATACAAGAAGAGTTGAAGGTCACGGTGACTTCATCGCGGATTGTCGATGAAATGAAAGTTGCTGATATCCCCCCAGAGCTTTTCGAAACCTTAAAGGACGTAAAGCGTCACCTCGACGCCTAGCATGAATGCGTTTGATTGCCGGGCTAGGACGTGGGATCTGCTTTTTCTTTATTGCTACCCTTACACACAGGTGTGACGAATGGTCACTTTGGGCCGGCTGCACTGGTGCGACAGAGTTGGAGCCTCGTTCTGCTTTGTGTTTGGCCCTGACTGCGGTCGTAGGCTAGCGAGTTAACATACTGGGGTGCAGTTGATGGATGAGGGATGCGACGCTTGAAGAGGCCCGAAAAGAGTAAACCTAGCGAGTTGTCCGTACAGCAATTGTGGGTCAACAGATTGGCAACCTGCGTTGTGGTCTCCGCTGGGGGCGGATTCGTTCTTGCGATCTATCTCGGAGCGTTCGCTAAAGCGGAGCTGAGAGAAGTAGCTTCATGGGTGACAGCTTTAGCAGCCGTCGCGTCTGTCATGGTTGCAGTAGTTGCTGTGATGTATGTCTCACAGACCCTAAAGGCCACCCGAGAAACACTCGATGCGACACGAGACATGGCAAGAGAACAGAGCCGGATTGGAGATTCGCAAATCAGGCCCTATATCGTTTTTGAAAGCCTCTCCAATGAAACCCCGACTGGCGGAATTGGCTCAGTGAGCATCGTGTTCAAAAATGTTGGAGTTACCCCAGCTGCATCTATAGAGTTTAATTCCCTTGTTGAGGTGGGCACCTTGATTGAAATTGACGAAGACCATTCCGTCTGGCAAGCGGACGAGTATGAACATCGCTTGGACGCAAGATATTGCGCCGCATTGAGTCAAAATTCAATTCACACTGTTTCTGACCGCAATATTCACCTGAAGGATATTGATGATTCAGAAGAGTTTTTACTTCGCGTCACCTGTCGGTACCGGAACTTCGACAGAACGAAAATATGGAAGGAAATACACACATTCTCTATGCTCAACGAGGGTGGAAAGCTTGTGACTCGGTATCAGTAGTCCTGCATCTGACTTGGGAAGCCCAATTCCACTTTTGACTCGTTCTCAGTAAAGCTCCGCGACCCAGGTTACGGTTTCAGGGTTGGGGCCAGCCATCATCTACAGTTGGTATGTAGATCTGCATAGCTGACCTTGACATGTAAGGACATGCTGCATGACGTCACCGATAGCCGGTTTTGGGAAGCTGCGCCGCGGCAAAGCCCGACCTGGCGAAGTTCGGGTTTGGGCCGAAAGCCGACCACCATTGCACCGTCTCCAGGTGTTTGATCCCACGTTAGCGGCGGGTTGGTGCGAATGCAGTTCATCGCAGTAGGCCAGGCTATGCTAGGATGCCAATTGATCCGAGGAGGGACGAATGACTTTTCAGTTGGCCGGCAATGGACCGCAAGTCTATGAGAAGGTGATGGTGCCTCTCTGGTTTGGACGCTGGGCTGACGCCCTTATGGAACTGCTCGAGCTCCGACCGGGCGAGAACGTCCTGGACGTCGCTTGCGGCACGGGCGTCACGACCAGGATGGTCCGAGACAAAGTGGGATTAGACGGATCCGTCACGGGCCTTGACGTCAACGCCGCCATGATCGCTAAGGCTAAGAACCTCGCGGATGGGCTTGACATAGGATGGCTTGAACGGGACGCATCTGACAGTGGCCTGCCAACAGGAGCGGTTGACGTCGTCCTTTCGCAACATGGCTACCATTATTTCCCCGACAAGCCCGCCGCATTGGCCGAGTTCCGGCGCGTGCTGGCTCCCGGCGGGCGCATGGCGCTCTCTATTTGGGACGGGCACAGCGCTTATACCAAGGCCGTTTGCATGGCCGTGGAACGCCACATCTCGCCTGAGATCGCAGCCAAGCAGCGTGCGCAAAGGCAGACTCCATCCGCAGACGAACTGTCGGCCCAGCTCAACGCGGCCGGCTTCTCTGAGGTGCGTGTCGTCAGGCAGGAAATAGACATTGAAGTGCCACCGGCGCGCACGTTCGTTCCACTTCATCTCGGCTCGATGCCCATCGCGGCTGCCTTCGATGCGCTTCCCGACGACAGGAAAGCCGCCCTTATTGAGGATGTTAAAACCGAGATGACCCCGTATGAGAGGGGCGACGGACTGGTCTACCCAGATGCGGTGCACGTTGCGGTGGGACGCAGGTAATCGGCAAAGCGCCTCGGATTGAGATAGCCGGTTTGGGCTCGGAGCCGTCGTTCGCTGCATTTCGCTCCAATGTCCGCTGTGGGCCGGGAGCGGACACGGCCGCATTGGGCGGGGAGAAGTCATTCGCTGCGACAACGAGGTAGGCTCTAGGAGGGGCGGAAGCGGACTTCCGGCGGCGCAGCAAAGTAACTGTGGCATCAAGCGCATGCGCACGTCCATCTCGCGAAAGCTATCGGCCTCATAAATGCAAAGATTGTGTATCTTGACAAAGAGCTGCTACGGTTCCGCACGAATTGACCAGGAGAGTTTGGAGTGTCGCAAGCGATGTATCAGGTGTTATTTCTAGGGAGGCGCCAACGCATGCGTGACGCGCTGATCGAAAGGCTCTCATCGGCTCTGTCTGAACTTGGGCTTCCAAAAGAAAGTATAGATTTTCTTGAAGAAGGATCGAGGTCAAATAGGAAAAAGAATATACCAACGATCGCGATCTTCTTGGGATACCAAGGGGCTGACGACGATCCTCACAATGATCTGTTGAAATTAATTGACGAATCAAGCGTGATTATTCCAGTCGTAGAAGATCTAAGCCAGGTTTCAAATTACCTTCCCAGCGCTCTTCTGCACATAAACGCTATAGCGGCATCACTCCCGGATAACAATTTAGAGCGGATCGTCACTCTGGTACTGGAGAACTTCAAGCTCCTAAGGCAGGAGCGGCGAATCTTTATCAGTTACAAGAGATCTGATTCTCAGGCTGTAGCAAATCAGATTTACGACGCTCTTGACGCTCGCGGTTTTGATGTATTCATCGACGTTCGGTCCGTTCCTCCAGCGGAGGATTTTCAGGATATTCTTTGGCACAGGCTGACGGATTCGGACGTGGTCGTCCTATTAGACACGAAGGGTTTCCGCGAGAGCCGTTGGACCACCGAGGAATTGGCTAGGGCGAATTTGAGCAATATCCAAATACTCCACATGTTGTGGCCTGAGCAGGAGGAGGACCCAGCAACAGCGTTCAGCCACTTTTACTTCGTAAAACCTGAGATGCTCAGTAAAGCGGACCCTGTCGAACTTTCAGAAATGGCAGTGGCAGAGGTTTGCAATCTTTGTGAGTCTCTGCGTGCGAGAGCTATCGCAGCGAGGCATAGGTACCTTGTTGACACCTTTTGCGATCTTGCGCGAGATCTCAACTTTGAACCTAACGTCCAGCCGGCCAGATGGATATCGTTAGAAGCCGGGGATAAACGAGTTGTCGCGGTCCCTGCCATCGGTATTCCCACTTCGGAGCGGATAGATCAGATATTCAAAAGCGTGTCGGAGGAGGGTTTCGAGGGTGGCGAAAAATGGGTTTTGTACGATAATAGGGGCGTCCTTGCGCGATGGGTTCAACATCTCGATTGGTTGGATGGATATTTGCCGGCTCGAACAATAAGTGTTCCGAAGATGGCCGAGAGCTTGGGAGAACTCTGATATGGTCAGAATATTTCTTTCAGCCAGCATCCCGCTGCCGACCCGAAATCCAAAGTACTATGAGACCGTCGATTTAATTCTATTGCGCGAGGCTATCAAGGCGCTTGCGGAAGCGATATTGCCTCGTGGTCATATCACATTTGGTGGACATCCGGCGATCACCCCAATGCTTGTTCAATATATTCGAGCCGCTTCCCTCCCGAAACGGAATGTGACGCTTTTTCAAAGTGCGTTCTTCTTAAAGGACTTCCCCAAAGAGAACGAAGAGTTCTTAGACCTAAGGGTAACTCCGATGGAAAAAAATCGAGATTTGAGCCTTGCGCGGATGAGGAATGAGATGATCGATAGTGCTGACTTCGACGCGGCAGTGTTGATTGGTGGAATGGAGGGGATTGTGGATGAAGCCGCCTTATTCAGGCAAATTCATCCATCAAAGCCCATTTTTCCGGTTGCTTCGACCGGCGCTGGCGCCGCGGAAGTATTCCACAGCGGTGAGTATCCGCAAGAGCTTCTCGATGACCTCACTTTTACGACGCTATTCAGACGCCTACTGCTTGGAGGCCAGCTACAGTAAGCTCTATAACGATTTCCGTAGGCGGATTGCCTCTTCGACCCATGATACAATGTTATTCGAAATGTGGTCGTAGACTTTCTTACTGTCCGAAACGGGAGGGTCGTAGCATTTCGCCCAGTTGGAAAGAGGCTTGCCCTGGACAGTGAAGCCACTAAACGGGTTATTGCCTTTTGCGGTCTTGGATGAATTGCGATCCAGTAGGTTATGGATGTGGATGCCTAAGACACCCTTTCCGTCGTCCCATCCCTTTTTGATTTCGTAGTTAATCCACTTTCGCCCCGCAGTCTCGGAGCCAATCAAGAGGATCACGCAAGACTTGCCTCTCATCTGCTCGTCAATCCACTTTTGGATGGCTGCGTCCCCACCTTTCTTGATTTCCTCCCATTTGTTGCTGCCAAGAAGGGGCTGACCTTCAATGGAGCCAATGTTCTTGATCGTTTGGACGCGCCAATTATCAAGATTGTAGTGGAAGCTGTAGAAGCATTTTCTGGCCATGACATCACCTTTTACTTTTCTTATGCACGAACATATAGAGTCTCAATTGCCAATCAAGTTTTTCGTCTGTGGTCTGTCGTTCGGCGTGCTTCGATTGAGAGGGTCATTAAATCGACCGGCTTGCTGTGGGTTTGCTGGCATGCCCAAGGCGCAGGCGACCTGTGACGCGCTTTGTGCCAAGGGACGATACGCGAATTCCACTTTACTGGATACGTCTCCGCACCGGAGGATTCGCTGTCGCGACGAATGGCTGGTTGCGTCTTGCTGTGCCGCAGCGATCTTTGAAGCCATGAAAGGCAGCAATGGGCCGAAAACGGCCGCTCGCCACTTAGATCAGCAGGATGCCAGGGTCCTGTAGTAGCTGCTCAAGGGTGTCATCTGGCAGGGCACCGCGGGGAAACGAAATGTAAATCGAGTCTTCGTCGCTAAATCTGAATGTCAGACCAAAATTGCGAACATTGGACGAGACTTCCATGAACGCAAGGAGTTGAGACCCGTTTGTTATTCCAAGTTCACTCAAGTCCATACGGTCACCTTCTTCGGGTGAAAAGTCATATATGCTGTCATTGCCCTCAGTATATATAAACAAGTCAGCTTCAAGATCTCCAGATCCGCCTACTTCGTTGATTCCAAAGTACGCTCTGTCATCCCCAGCGCCTCCTTCCAAAACGTCAGCTCCTCCATTGCCGCCCAAATAATCGTCACCATCGCCGCCATAGATGGTGTCGTCTCCAATCCCGCCGTTCAACCCATCGTTTCCTGACCCACCATAGAGCAAGTCGTGGCCGCTATCGCCCCATATCCCGTCGTCACCAAGACCGCCGAAAAGCGTATCGGCGCCATCACGTCCAAGCATGGTGTCATCGCCCACCCCACCTCCGATGAGATCAAGGCCGGCGCCTCCACGAATGGCGTCGTCGCCCGCTCCGCCCCAAGCAGCGTTTACATTAAAGACTAGATCATCTTCACCTGTGTGGATGAAGTCGTTCCCGGCTCCGCCATATAGAATGTCATTGCCTGGGCCGCCATAGAGAAGGTCTACACCGTCGCCCCCGTAAATCTCGTCGTTTCCACCTTCTCCCTCGATTCGGTCATTACCAGTGCCTCCGTAAGCCGTGTCGTCGTTGTCACCTGCGTAGATCTCGTCATCTCCGGACCCACCACCTAAGATGTCAGCACTCAGCCATGAAATGAGGCGGTCGTCGCCGCTGCCGCCCCACATTACATTCTTGTTATCTTCTGTATCGTTCTCGCCGGCCAAAAGTTCATCATGGGTGGCACCGCCATAAATGGTGTCATTACCTAAGCCGCCGTCCAGGAGATCATAGCCCGCACCACCAAAGACTAAGTCATTTCCGGCACCGGCATAAGCATAGTCATTGCCATTACCTGCATAAATCACGTCCCAGCCAGAGAATGCGTAGACTGTGTCGCCTCCATCACCTGCGAAAATTGTATCGGAACCGGATGTGCCTTCGAGCCAGTCGAATCCTGCGCTCCCTCTGATAATTGGCATTCTATAATACTCTCTTGTATGGCAATGCTAATTGCGTGGTCGATTCAGGTGCGTTCTCGGTTATGAAGCAGACTTTGCCTGGTGGACATTCGCAGCCATAGCGGTTGAGCCTCCATGTTTGTGATGGTCATAGCTGCATTAACCACTGACGGAATAAAGGCTATTGTTTCAGGCGTTTAATCTATAAAGTCACAGAGCGGCATATTGCCGAAGCAACAGCCTATGACCTAAGACACGCTCGGCCTCACATAAACTTCAACCCACACAGCGTTTATCGATCCTGTTTATGTTGTTTTGGATTTGCAGACGCAACCATGGTTCAAACGCCAGTGTTGCTCGGGTCAGTGACCATGATGTGATACTCGTCAGAAGCCAGTGCGGGAATCGGGGAGGTGAAATAGGCAGCCGGTTTGGCCAGCGCTGTATTGGCAAATTTCTTCATTGCAATCTCCTCGAGTTACAGGGTGGCTCTTAGTCACAAATTGATCGCTTTCAAAGATCAAGAGCACTTATTGTGGGTTAAGTGTAACATTGCCGGCTTACTTTTAGCGGATGATCATCGCGGAAGTACCATCATCGATGCAGGCTCCGGAATTCCCGGCTTGCGCATAGCTCACCCAAATCATCTGCCGCGGCGCAAGGATCGTCAGGCCGTCGCAAAGCCCGTTTGCCCCTTCCGGTGAGCCCTTCTCGA
>NZ_LRRR01000028.1 GCF_001691415.1 Pararhodobacter sp. CCB-MM2 | reverse complement strand
CGTACAGAACGTCCTGACCATCACCGCCCAGCAGTAGATCAGCTCCGCCCCCGCCTCGCAGGACGTCGTTGCCGCCTTCACCGCGCAGCACGTCATCGTGCTCGCTTCCTGCCAGGCTATCGCTTCCCGCACCGCCAAGCGAAACAACCGATGGCATAGAGACAAGCTCTTCCTCGATCGGGGTGTCCACAACGGGCGGAACCGTAGGATCGCTCAGAACCTCGTCTTCCGCAGGCGCCTCAACCGACGGAGCGCTCAGAACTTCGTCTTCCTCAGCCGCATCAACCGACGGAACGCTCAGAACTTCGTCTTCCTCAGCCGCATCAACCGACGGAACGCTCAGAACCTCGTCTTCCTCAACCGCATCAGCCGACGGAGCGCTCAGAACCTCGTCTTCCTCAGCCGCATCAGCCGACGGAGCGCTCAGAACCTCGTCTTCCTCAACCGCATCAGCCGACGGAACGCTCAGGACCTCGTCTTCCTCAGCCGCATCAGCCGACGGAGCGCTCAGAACCTCGTCTTCCTCAGCCGCATCAACCGACGGAACGCTCAGGACCTCGTCTTCCTCAGCCGCATCAGCCGACGGAGCGGCCAAGGAGCCGTCCATAACCGACTCCTCAGGCACCAACACAGGATCAGAGGTTTGGATCATAACTACGTCTTGTGGCCGAGCCTCCCCGATCAACGCATCGCTGCCGCCATTACCTTCAAAAACAATGCGGTGTGCCGAAGAAAGTGCTGTGATATCAACTGTCTCGTCACCCACATCACCTTTAATGGTAATGGTCGAGTATTCCAGGGACGTGCTGTCAAAGTCTCCGACGATCACAACGCTATCGCGTGTGCTCTCAAACCCGGTAAGCGTTTGGTCCCCATTATTCTCGGTGACGTTCACAGTTGTAGTCGAGCGACGACCCGGCAGGTTGACAATGATCTCTTCAATCTCGTCGGCCTTGGTCACGATCGAAGCAACACCATTCGTTAGACGTGTGATGATGATCTCTGCCCCACCCCCAAGCAGATCGCTCAAAGCATCAGGCGCAAGGCCCAGCTCGAGAGCCAGAGCATCCCGGCTCTGAGAATTGTCAACCAGATCGGCATCTTTGACGGCATAGATCGTGAACGTTTCGTCCGCTTGACTGCTCCCGGTCAAATCAAGGGTGTCAATGCCTCCACCACCATGCACAACGTCAGAGCCACCACCCACGGACCAAAGAATAGTCTCATCGGCGCCACTTCCATAAATCGTGTCGTTGCCTTCTCCTCCATTGATATCTCGAGGATTATTCGAATTGGGATCGGCAAGAATAATGTCTGCCGCGTTGGTACCGCTGAGCTGTCCAAAACGAACGATACGGACGTCCACATTCCCTTGTGCAGCCAACTCACCATCACTCACGTCATACGCAAACGAACCCCTCCCCGACGCCTCAAGCGAGATGCCATTGTCCAGCAAGCTTACCCCAATCGAACGGCTACCGGTGACATCCGTGATAACCGGAACACCGTCAGGATCGACATCATTGACCAGCAGATCCTCGAGACGCAGCAGGAACGTCCCTTGACCACCAAGGACAACACTATCGGTACCCACATCAGGCGCATCGTTGACCGGCACAACCTCGATCCTGGCAGTCGAAACTTCACCCCAGACGAGGCCGTCATTCACCTGCACTTGGATCGCCCGTGTCCCAGCAACCGGAGCATCCGAGTCATTGGCAAAGCGGATCGCCGCCAAGGCCACTTCATAGGCATTCAGGCTGCCAACACCGGTGATTTCGACCGAGATCTGTCCCGACGCCGAGGTGTCGATGACGCCTACAAGCCCCTCAGGCAAATCATCGACAATAAGACGATCATTCGCCTCGGCATTGATAAGTGTGATACGTGCAGCTGAGAGCTCACCACCATCGTCGGACAAGCGGGCAGCCGCTCCAATCGAAAGCGCATCGACTCCCTCGAGATAATAGAGGCTGATATCCTCAGACGGCTCCGGCAGCGGCAATGAGAACGCAATCTCGACATTGTCGATCTGCATGAACTCACGGTCACCGCTCAGGCTATTCTTGACAATGTGAAGCTCGGTTTCTGCATCAAAAGGCCCGCTTAGCAAGAAGCTCAACGGCCCCGGCGGCGTTTCCGCGTTAAGCGTCGCGACATCGACCACCTCACCCGACCCACGAACTAGCAGGATCTGCAACGTGTCGTCGGCCTCAAGCCGGCGACCGGAGGCACGATCGAAATCAAACCGCAACGTTGCACTCTGCGCACCCTCAAGCTGCTCGAGAGAGCGTGCAATCGACGGCGTAGCATTGCCTGCATTACCGCCCTCGAACCGCAAAGCATTGTTCGAGATCTGGATTGCACCCGCATCTGGCGCACCCCCTTGATCATCGTCCGCTTCGACCCAAGGCTGCGTCCAAGCTGCTTCTTCACCATTCGCCAAGCTCAGGCGACCACTCGTGTAATCAGCACCGAAGGCATCAGAGAGCAAACCCTGCGTCAGTCCTTCCAAATAAACGACCGGAGCCTCATTCAGCAGGGAAAGCTCTGTTCCGTCCCCAAAGCGCAAGGTCTCAATACCAAAGATCAAGTCCGTGCCATCGGCCGAAAAATCGTTGAGGCCGGTCACAAGAACAACCGTTCCTTCCATGTTTGGCGCCGCGATCACGCGAATATCGTAATCATCCCGCGTTCCTCCATAGAGGACCGTATCCATGCCATCTTCTGTCCGATCGAGACTGTCGCCCAGCACATAATCCTTGAACATTCGTGACTTGAGCATCTCGACAAAATGCAGCTCAAACGCCTCGGTGCCGAGATCCTCCCGCCCCAGAAGGCCATCCGCCTGCAGCGTACCATTGGTGCGGAAACTCGCCTCAGCAATCTCGTCATAGGCCGTGTACTCACCCGAATAACGACCGATCAGCTGATCAAGGCGGATGCTGTCACCGATCATCACATCGTTGCCTTCGCCGCCCGTCATGGTGTCATCACCTCGACCGCCGAACATCCAATTGCCATTCGCATCGCCGATAAACACATCGCCATTCTGCGAGCCAATCACACCCTCCATCTGGAACCAGGCCGGGAAAGCCGTGGTCAAATCGATGGCGCGCTGTGGATTGGCCTGCGTGTTGAAATCCGCAACGATCGGCTGAGCCCCGGCCAGGTAGTCTGAGAAATCGATGATATCAAAGCCCGTATCAACCAGGCCATCCCCGCCGATGACCTCATCAGGACCGAAACCCGCAAGCGCTTGCGATGCATTGCCCGGACGAATGATATCATCACCCAGACCACCCTGCAGGAAGTCCTGATCGTCACCGCCGACCAGAACATCATCTCCATTATCGCCATAGAGAAGGTCGCCCGACTGGCCACCATCAATATAGTCGTTGCCATCACCCCCATGGGTGAAGGCATCCGTGTCCCCTTCCCCGAAAATCACATCGTCGCCGCCACTCCCAGAGATCTTGTCGATCCCCTGACCAGCATAAATTACGTCATTGCCCGCACCGCCAATAACCTGGTTCAGGCCCGCAGCCGCCGTGCCAGAGTTGCCCCCGTAGATGACGTCATCCCCCGCACCGCCGTCCAGAAGATCACCACCGTCGCCGCCGACCAGAATGTCGTCACCGTTGCCACCATAGATCCGGTCGATGCCAAGGCCGCCGAAAGCAATGTCGTTGCCATCTTCGAGATAGCCCGTGTCATCCCCCGCTCCGAGATAGACCACATCGTCATTGTTGGTGCCGCGAATAACTTCATGGCTGCCCGCTCCTGTCACCGGCGTACCCTCACGCGTGACAATGCTAGGATCCAGTTCCGCACGCTGTGCGAGCACGAACGTCTTGGTGATCACATCGAGATTGTCGAAGCTCACCTTCAGGCCATTGATCGCAACATTGGTCCGCGACAGACTCGCCGCCTGCGCATTCGACAGCGTCAGAACACTCCCGTTCGCGGCTTCCGACCCATCGCGCGTCAGAATGCCAACATCGGGATTAGCCTCCAGCACAGACTGTAGCTCGGCATCCGACAACCGTCCGCTCTCCTGCAGGAAGTCATGATACTCGTCCGCATAAGCAAAAATGCTGCCATTCAGCCCCGTGAGCCCGGTATTGCGCTCCACGATATCCTTGAACTGTTCATTCGCAATCTCGTCGCCAAAGTTCTGGTTCACAAGGCGATAGAGATAGTACATTCGATCGCCGTCCTTGAGGCGCACGATCTGGTCAACGAACAGGACATTGAACACTTCGCCCAGTATGCCCCCGATGACATGGGCTTCGGCAAGGCCCCCCATCCAAGCATCAATCGCATCCACCGTCGTCGCCGCGCGGTCAAGCTCAGCATCCCCTGTAGGCGCTTTGTTCATGAACTGGATCGCCTGATTAATGGTCCAGTTCTCGAGGTTCAAACTTTCCTCGACAATCTGGCCATCTGCCAGTCGCACCAAGACCTCTGCCTTGCGCAGCGCCTCACCATGATCATAAATCGCCAGATCAATAGCACCCGTCTCATCAGCCACAGGGCCGAAAGCGTAAGCCGCCAGAAAATTCGTCAAAGACTCTGGCGTTCCCATTCCTTCCTTGAAACTGGCCCAGCTGTCGTACGTCTCCAAACCAAGCGACGCCCGAAGCTCGTTGAGCGGCGGAATCCCCATATCCCGCCCCCGTGCGATGTTGATCGCCGCCAGATCGAGCGGCAAGCCAAGAAGACCTTGGTTCAGCGCAGGCGTGAGAAACTCGTCCACATCCCCTGATTGCTGATGGGTCATACCCAGAGCAATCGCCGCCGGACCGATCTCGGCAAATTTCTCAGGCGCGAGGAAGGCCGCCTGCAAGGCGTAGGACACCACCGCTCCGGTGAAGCTGCCCTGCGGATCGATCGTGTCCACTGTCTCTCGCAACAGCGAGTGGCCAAAGCGGTAGGCTACTTGCCCAAATTCCAGAGAGATAGAGGCATCGACACCGCTGTTGTAGCCCACATACTCGGGAATATCAGCGGTGATGGTCGGCGCGAACTGATCCGCCGCAATGTGCTGATACTCCATCTCGACGATGAGCTTGACGCCCGCGAAGACCTTGTCTTGGTCCCAGGCAATCACATCGACGAACACCGGAGCACCCGTCTCATCTTGGGCCTCCTGACGGTAAACAAAGTTACCAGCTTCATCCATGATGCCGGTATCCACCTGGAAGCCATGCAGTGTGGCGTGGCTGGTGTCGCCTTCCGCCACAAGGGCCGCATCTTGCTTGGCCAGAGCCTGCAAAAGGTTGGTCACCTGATAGTTATGCTCGGAGTGGAAAACGTGGTGAACCGCAGTCAGGCCAAAATTCTCGTTCACCCGACCATCACCCGCCAGGTAATGCGCCGACACCGAGTCAAACAGCACGTCTGAGCCCAGATTATTCAATGGTGAGAAGGTCCGAAAATCAATCAGCGCCATCAGATCAAGCGTCGAGTAATTCCCTGCAGCATCAGCAAGAATTGGACGCGCACCTTCCGGATAATTACCCTCCGCGTCAGGTTCAACAATCGACACTCGTGGGCCAAAAGGCGAATGCTCCACGACAATGTAGGTCTGCGCCAAATCCTCCTGAAGACCTTCGGAGAAATGCGACGTGTCAAACTTCGGGTTCATATCCAACAACAGCGGCTGACCCGTCGACACCCCATTCTCAACAACATGCCCGTTCGCATCACGCTCGCGCACATTCAGCACATCGTCCCACGTCAGTGGATCGCGCCCTGTCGCGATCAGGTGCTCATTCAACTCGTTCAGAGTTGGCAAGGTGTTAGTCGTCACATTCCCCCAACCATCAACCCAACTTTTGTCGAGCGTCGTGCCATCAAACAATTTCATACCCGGCACATAGGTCCCCGTTGCCGGATCGAGGACCCATTCGCGCAACAGCGCACTGATCGCCTCAGTAGAGCCATAGGTCTGGTTTTGATCGATATAGGGCGAGGTGTGGTTCACATAGGTCGGATCTGCACTCGCCAGATCGGTCGGGTTGTCGATGATCGCTCGGCTGACTTTGAGTTGCGTGATGCGCTGACCTGTCGTTGTATCGATCGCGTTGTAGAGCGGATCGTCCTCGGTCAAAGCGATGGTGATCTTACCGTTGCTGCTCGACTTCTCTACAAAATCAAGGCCATGGTCGAAGAACTGACCAAACAGGCTGAACCAGGAGTTTGTCGGCGCAACACCCGCATTCATTGACCCCAAGAAAACCTCTGCACTGCCCGGGTTCTGGAAATCCGTCTGTCCCAGCTCCGCAATCAGGCCGTGGTCAACCACAACCGCCGCGCCCTCAGTCTGACCCGCCGCGTTGAACTCAACACCCTCGTTGAACGCCGCCCACTGGTCCTGGATCTGCTGTCGGTAATCCTCGTCGCTAGCCCACCGGTCTTGTGACCAATACATGATCCCACCAGCCGCATATTGTGCCAGTTCGACCCCGCCCGTTGTGATCGTCCGCGAAATCAACCGCGGCGTCGGATCGTTCACATCCGTCAGCGGCGTGTAGTCAATCCCAGAGACATAGTCCCAGAAGTTCGCAGGAACGAGCCGGATGAATGTCGCGCCAGAGACGCCCCAAGTTTGCGTCGGCTCTCCAGCATTGAGGTTGTTATGCACACCGCTCTGCTCGCGCAAACCAACCAAAGATGTCGTCGTCGGGAAGGATCTCCCCAATACATCGAGGACATTCTCGGCGCTCAGTGGGACACCGTCATGCTCGAAAGCACCAGGCTGCTCAGGATCGTAGAGAAGCGCGCCACTGGCATCGAATGCCGTGCTGTCACCTGACCACGCAATGAGAGCATCCCCGTTTACGTCGAAAAGAGGAATGAAATCGAGCTGGCGCAGGATGAATTCAAGATCGGTCTGATTTAGGACAAACGGCTTCAGCATGATGAGAACTTCCTGGAACAACTGATGAGTTCCCGTCAGATCACACGCCACTCCTTACAGACACCTGCCTGAAAGATTTCAGAAATGAAATCTACAGCAGGAAGGGGGAAAATATATCTATTATAAACAATGATTTATGAGGCCTGGAAGAAAATGGCAAATTTGGGGCGCATCGCCTCAATCTCGACATAATTATGAACAAAAGGATATCAAAGACCAAAGATTCCCGTCATTGTAACCATATGAGAAACCAAGCTCCACTCAGATCGCCTCCGCAGACAAGAGAATCACCTTCAAGGAGATCAACGAATTGCCACCTCCCTCACCGGGAAGCGCGCTTGGCATTGACCTGCCCCCCCGCAAAATCACTCATCGCGATGTAGAGTCTGGTAACCGGCCGGTTGCTACCGCGGTGATTTCGCCTTGATGCGGGCGACAAGTTCTGCGTCGTGGACGAAGTCGTCGAGAAACTCATGCCAAGTTTCGGGAGGCATGCGCGCGGCCCTGAGCATGTCTCGGAATTCTTATGCCGCACTCTGTGAGAGCCGTAATGGCTTCCTCCGAACTGGTGTAGACGCTGATGATGTCACCGTAGGTCAGATTGTCGTCGTTGGAGACGATAGCCTCAAGCAACTCGGGGTCTTCGCAGCGCATCTTCGCGACATAGTTCATGGTGCAGACATGGGTGACGGTCGCCATCAGGCAGCCTCGGCCTGAGCGGTGGCCATTGGTACCCAGTTCCACAGCAGGAGCTCGCCGAGCCGGTTGATCTTGTGATCGTGGATGCGGCCGAGCACGTCGGCGAGATAGGCTTGGGGATCGAGGCCGTTTAGCTCTCGGTCTCGGATGGCGTCAGGTCGAACGAACGGCTGGCTTCGACCACCGTCATCTTGCCTTGGATGATCTCGATGACAAGCGCTGTTTTGCGCTTCGCCGTCCAACGTTTGATGCTGTCGTCCATCGTCATGCTCATTGCCACACTCTCCCTTGTAGCATGAGCAGATTTTCACTGGGTCGGTACATGACTTCTGTCGCGATTTTGTCTCGATCCTATCACGACCTCCCAGGGAAACGCTTTTCCTGCCGGGGCACCCCTTAGCTAATTCGGAGCCTGTTCGCAGGATCTTGGGTGAACCAACCGCTCGCGCTCGATCAAAGCTCAGCTTGTACCAAGGGAATGTCTACCGTGCCGAACACCCGTCCGGAGGGCCGGCCGGTCGGCGACCCGCCCGGGGGCTCCTCCGAGACGCCCAGCGTCAGGACACCCTGCACAGCGGCAATCTCGGCGGGCAGTCTAAGACGCACATTGTCGCCCTCAGGCCATAGGCCAACGGACTGGGCCGGCTCGCCCGGTCCATGCGCCCAGACCTGCAGGATGCGCCCCCCGGGTGCTGCGCCAGCGGTCCGAGCGAGGATGACCTCGTCCGACTGCATATCAACAAGAGCCACCACGCGGAAATCCCCCTCCCGCGAGACAATCTGTGCGGCATAGAGCTGCAAGGGTGTTGCTCGCTCGTTCGGCTGAAAGACCATAAACGTCAGCAACAGTGCCGCCGCAATCGCGCTCCCCGTAAGGGCTTGCCACAATCCCAGTCGTTGTCGGACAAGACGTCGCCGCGGGGCGGGGAACAGACGCTCCATCAGGTCCTCACGCGCCGCCACAGATGCGGCTATCGGATCCAGATCCGCCATCTGAGACAGCTGTGCTTCCCACGCCGCAACCTTGGCGGCGAAGCCCTGATCGCGCGAAACCCGAGCGCGGACCGCAAGATATTCTTTGTCCTCCAGGAGGCCCATCGCGTATTCAGCGGCGAGCATTTCATCATCGGGCACAGTGCTTTCCGGGAGTTCGCTCATCTGGTCACGCAGTCCTTCAACGCCATGAGGCCACGTCTCAGCCATGTGCGCATGGTGTTCAGCGGCACACCGGCGCTCTCCGCCAGCTCCGCATAGCTCAACCCGTCCAAATAAGCCCCCGTGACGGCGCGACGACGCTCTGCACCCAGTTCATCGAGACAGGCCGAAATACGGCCTGCCTCTGCCAACACAAGAATCTTCGTCTCCGGGTTGGATCCCGCAGCGGGGTGGATGTCATGATATTCAGTCACATCACCGCCACGGCGCTGCGCACGCAAACGATCAATGGCCGTGTTACGGGCGATCGTGATGAGCCATGTCATCGGCGAGTGGCCCGTCACACGGTAGCGCTCGGCACGGGTCCAGACCTTGACGTAGGTGTCCTGCATCGCGTCCTCAGCGGCGTGCCCACGCCCTAAGATACGGCAGCATACCGCGTAAAGTTTCCCGCTGGTGGCATCATAAAGGGCTTCAAATGCGCTACGATCCCCGATGCCACACCGGACGATCAGCGTCTCGAGGTCGATCTGGGGCGTATTCAACCCTGTCGCTGCCTCACGCCCGGAGGGCCTACCGGAGCCGGGGTTCTCGTCTGTCAGAGTCTCTATCCTGCTCATCGTCGAAAAAATCGTCACGCCCTGAAACTCTGATGCCGCTTGCACCGTGGCTTTGGCGAATTGGCCCGCATGAGGTGGTCCAATGCAAGCAAAAAGGACGTTATCGATGCCCTTCAAAAACACTCTTGCCCTGACCGCTGCGACCCTCACCTTCGGCACGGCCGCTCTGGCCGATGACCATGCCGGCGTCATGGGCTATGCCCTCGCCGAGGACGGCAGCACGCTGGTCGCCATGGCCGACATCGCCATGCCCGGCACCGTGGAGACCCATGCGCTCGAGACCCCGCTTCGTGCGATCGCCTATCGCCCCGTCACCGGGCAGCTGCTGGGCTACGCGGATGGCATGATCTACGAAATCGACCCCGCGACCGGCGCGCTGACGGATCTGAGCGCCACCTTCATGGAAAACGCCATGATCGGCGAAGGCGCCGTGGCCTTTGACTTCAATAACCAGCTCGACGCCGTGCGCGCGGTTGGTGCCGATGGCTCGAACCTCGTGTATTTCCCCGACGGATTCGGCAACAATGACGAGCGTGCGAACTCCGTCCGTCGTTTCGCCGATGCCTATTACGCCGAGGGTGACATGTCGGCAGGCATGGAGCCGATGATCTTCGGCAACGCCTATACCAATGCCATCTCCGGCGCCAAGGCTTCGTCCACCGCGCAGTTCGCGCTCGACGCCAATACCGATGCTCTGGTGACGCTGGCCAACAATGACGGCACGCTGGCGTCTGTCGGCCATCTGACGGTCGATGGCGAGCCGATCGACGTGAGCTACTGGGGCGGTTTTGACATCGTCTCGCCGGAAGAGGGTTCGGACATGGCCTATGCGATCCTGCAGCTTGAAGGTGCGGAGACTGCGGGTCTCTACTCGGTTGACCTGAGCAGCGGCGCCGTGAGCGAACTCGCGGATCTGGGCATGGGCGGCTTCAGCGGCTTCGCTCTCTCGCGCGGCATGTAAGCGGTCTTCTGACCACAAGAGTCCCAGAAGCCTCTCGACCTTTGTGTCGGGAGGCTTCGTCGTGAGAGCCAACTGGCTCTCAGCGATATCCTTGCTTATAACGTGGAATGCTTGATGAGCGCGCGGGCACTCTGCGGACGTTGCAGGGTCTGTGCGAGGATTCTGATCGGCTTGATGCCCCCCCAACCGCTTTACGAGCGGCAAAACCAGACCTCAGCACACCGGAAGTGGCCACAACGGCCGCCTCAACCACTCTCTCTGCACATCCTCAGGCACGGGTAAAGCAACACTCCCGATCAACGCGGTACTCGCACTGCTTGCAAGAACGGGGCCACGGAATGTCCCGCGGCCCCGGCTATGTTTCAAGTTGCTGACATCTCAGGCAATCAGGAACAGATCGTCACGAGCTGCAAGGTCAGACAACAGCTGGTTTTCGAGACGAAGCACATTCCCTTCCGAGAACCTGATCTCAACAGCCGCCCCCACCTGAACCGCATGCTCGGTGAAGAACGCTGCGTCGAAGGGGTCGACACCACTTTGCTCAACCAGCCCCCGCGACAGCACAAGCGTGTCCTCCGCGGAAAGATCGACAACGACATCCATCCCAAAGTTCGCCCCGAAGATGAAGCTATCCGCCCCCTCGCCCCCCGAAAGCGTGTCATTGCCTACTCCACCATTGAGGCGATCATTCCCCTCAAAGCCGAAGAGCGCGTCGTTGCCTCCCTCCCCCAGGAGAGCGTTCGCCTCTGCGTTGCCTCCCAGGCTGTCACCATGTCCAGAGCCGCGCAGATGCTCGATGCTGACAAGAACATCTCCCTCCGCATGGCCGCCGCTCGCGGCCCCCGAGGAGAGATCGATCACCACGCCCGCGTTTGAGCCTGCATAGCTCGCAAGGTCGTTGCCAGCTCCACCGTCGAGACGGTCTCCACCAGCACCCCCATGCAGCTGATCGTTGCCATCCTGCCCCGACAGGCTATCGGATCCCCCATCCCCGAGCAGCACGTTCGACAGATTGTTCCCCGTAAGACTATCGTCATGCGAGGACCCCCGGAGGTTCTCGATATCAATGAGGACATCACCTTCCGCGTGCCCGCCCTGCGCGCTGCCTGCCGACAGATCGATCACAACGCCTTCGTTCGAGCCGCCATAGGCCGCGAGGTCACGCCCCGCCCCACCATCCAAACGGTCCGCGCCGGCGCCGCCGCTCAGCTGGTCATTGCCACCAAGACCGAACAGCTGGTCATTGCCGCCGCCGCCCAAGAACGTGTTCGCCTCGACGCCACCGGTGAGACTGTCGTCGAAGCCCGAACCCATGACGTTCTCGATGCTGACCAGAATGTCGCCTTCGGCATGGCCACCCCGGGCCTCTCCCGTCGACAGATTGATCACGATACCCGCACCGGACCAGCTGTAAGCGGCAAGGTCACGCCCTTGCCCCCCATCCAGACGGTCCCCACCGGCACCACCGGTCAGAACATCATTCCCCTCGAGGCCGAAGAGCTCATCCGAGCCCTGCCCGCCAAACAGCGCGTTCGATTGTCCACTTCCCGTCAGACTGTCATTGAAGCTCGAGCCTCGCAGGTTCTCGACATCGATCAGGACATCGCCCTCGGCGTGCCCGCCCCGGGCGGTCCCGGCCGAGAGGTCGATCACGACCCCACCCGTCGAGCCCGCATAGGAAACCAGGTCGCGCCCTGCGCCCCCCTCGATGCGATCCGCAGCAGCGCCGCCCGTGAACGTATCGTTCCCGGAATTGTCGATCACCTCAGGAACACTCGGGCGAGGCACACCACCTCCAGCAGGACGCGGCGCGGCCTGAATTTGGTCGAAGGCATCACTGGAAACCACCTCCGGAAAGCCGCGATCATCCGTGAACCGAGCCTCCAGGCGGATCGACATACCCTGGTCTGCCGCCGTGAGCGTGTAGCTTAACCCGTTTGCACCGGGGATATCTTCCCCATTGCGCACCCATTGCAAGACTGCAGCGCCCCGACCATCTGGGTCAGAAAGGACAATATTTGTCGCAGTCAGCGTCTCGCCCACCACGCCACGCCCGGTTACGGGAACAGTGCCCGTCGCAGGCTGGTTTGCGGCCCCGATATCGGCAAACGAAGCACTCGACAGAACCTCGAAGAAACCTCGTCCATCCGTGAACCGGATATCCAAGCGGACCGACTGACCCAAATCTCCTTCGGCAAGCGTATAGCTAGATCCCGTTGCGCCCTGAATATCGACCCCATTCAACATCCATTGATAGCTGATCGCCGCGGGCAGAGGCGCACCGTCACTGTCCTCAACCGTAATCTCCCCAGCGACAAGCGTCTGCCCCACAGCCCCAATGCCGCTCACAGGCACAGATCCAACAGCTGGCACATTGGCCGAGATGACCGCGCTCGTGGCCGAGCTTACAAGAATGTCGAAGGCAACAGGCGACGATGTATCGCGTACCTGCAACATCAAAATAGCGCCGAGATCGCCCTCAGCGACCTCATAACTCAGAGACGTCGCGCCATCGATCTCTACGCCGTTCCGGAGCCATTGGTAGGTAATCTCGCCTGACAGCCCTGATGCCGGAAGGTCCTCAGCTGCCGCCGTCAACGTCTCTCCAACCGCCGCAATGCCGGCGATCGTCACGGACGGCGGAGGCGGCGGAGGCGTGACCGAGAAGTCTGTTCGCGCGATTAATCCCAATTCATTCGAATAATCCCAATTGCTGCGATCCGCAATCGATGCAAGTAATTCTTCCTTAGTCCCCGAGACCACCCCGGAGTAAACAGCGTAATAAAATTCACTTTGCCCATCCGTCAATGAAACCGCACTCTCGCCTTCCGTTAGGGCCGCCGGAAGATCACTGTTATTACTGGTAGATGGTCCACTTTGGTAGTATCCCTTAACAGGAGTGAAGCCCTCGAAATAACTGTAGTTATTATTTACCATAAACAAAAAATCAGGCGCATCATTTTCTCCCTGATAGGCTATGATTTGATCGCCCCCGAAAGCCAATGAAAAGTCAGGGTCAAGAGAAATATTACCATGAGAAACTCCCCAGCTAACTCCAGCATCAGGACTGTTGAAAGTCACAACAGTTCCTGCGGAAAGAGCAGGAGCTGCCCAGGCGATTTCACCATCCCCATTAAAATCGGAAAATGCACCCGAAAACCAACCATTATCGGTAAATTTTACAACTTCTCCTTCAGGAACATCCGAAAGCAGCACAACAGAGAAAAATTGAGAGCTACTTCCGGCATTTGTGCCGTATGAAATGATGGCAAGGTCACCGATATTCAGGGTCATTGTGGGATCTCTTCACTCAGATGGGGGTAGGGTTTCAGCAATAGGCTACTCGCCTTAAAAAGCAGCGGGGACTTCCCGCCAGAGCAGGTTTACACGGCATTCGCCGCCAGAATTTTTGGATGTCTGCGCATCAGAGCAACTGAAGGTTGGGGCTTCACTCAGCGCCAAGGGCGACAGAGCAGATCACACTCCACCATACGCTGCTTGCCATCGCTTGCTGCCAGACAGTACAAAGACCATCCCTCAGCGCCAACAAGACAAAAAAGCAACGTTAGGCCAACTCGTGCGGCCACCTCCTATTCGCCACAAAGAAACCGCCACCTGCCTTCCCGGAGATGAAACACAGAGGGCCAAGGCTTCAGAATTACGGATAGTCGAAGGCAGTTAGAGAAACAAGAAATTTCTGCCGAACAAGAGTTATATCGTGCATGGTATTAATGACTTTCCGCGGATTTCACATTATCCGGCGAAAGCCCCTCCCCTTCGAGTTACCCCGGAAACAATGCCAAAGTAATTGCCTGGACAACCAATGGGATAGGTTAGCGCCCCTGATTCTGTTCGCCGAGACAAGACCTCCACGTCCGAAGGTGAGGAGCCCAAAGGTTAGCTAGCAAGCAGAGTGCATGTCGATGCCCGGAGGAGAATCGAGGTACCCTTAGGCTCTCTATCGCCTTTTTCCTCAACTGACGGCGACAATCTACAATTGCCACAGCAACAATTTTTTATTGCGTTTTGGGATTCATCTTATTGGAGAATATATTCAAATTCTCTATCGCAATAAGATGCGTTGGCGTGAGCGCTTTCCGCCAAAACCAGAATCAGCGAACAGGCTTGCCTACCTCCAAGACAGTCGGGCTTCCGCGGCGGCGCAAGCTCGACGCTCTACACTCTTGCTGGCGCAAATCCGCGCGCTGCTCCGGAAAAGCTTGCGAGCCGCACTCGGCAGACCATAATGCTCACCGTGCGCTTACCGGTCTCCCCTGCGTCTCCGCCAGCCGCGTCGGTCACGTCAGATACACCGCATTTCAAGCCCCCACAGACACGCATCACACAAGATCAAGCTCTATGACCGACGCCGTTCTGGATCTTCTTTCTGCCATTGCCGCTCAACAAGCAGCCGGAAATCCTGCGACGCTGATACGCACCGCAAGCCGAGCCCTCCTAAGCCATCCAAGGGATACGATCCTCGTGGCCTTTGCCATCCTCGACCCCTCGGATGCGGCCCGAGCGTACGCGGCTCGCGCGCTGCTTTCTGCGATCCTCGACGAGGCCCGCATTGCGACCGAGAATGACCTGCCCGACGGCCCCGCCCTACTGCATAGCCTTTCAGAGGCGCTTTCGACGCATGACCAGCACACACCCCTGACACCAACGGCACGCCTGAGCCTTGCCAGCGCCTATGCTCGCGCAGGCTTGTCTATCCCCCCTTGGGCCATGCTCGCCCCCCACACAATGCGAGCACCTCTTGAGCCTTGGATGCCAGATCTGGATGACTTGCTCACTCCCGCTCTGGACGAGCTGTATGACACACCCCTTCAAGCCCACGCAGCCATTTCCGAGTTGATCGCCGCCCTGCCCCCTGAGATGGTGACCATCTTCATCTCGATGATTGTCGCACGCGAAGGCGATGCTGGCGCCAGACTTGGGCTCTATTGGCTGCTTGATCAAAGCCCCGACATCCGCCTGGGCGCCGCGGCCGCGCTGCTGTCGCGCGCAGAGCAAAAGACTTTACACCAGGATGCCGCCCGTCTTCTCCCAATCCTACGCAAATGGCTTCCGGACACCGAAGCCCGCACCGTCCTCGATGCGACCATTCGTTGTCAGATGCGCAACACCTCAGTCGCCCACACAAAAGCCGACATTAAACTGCTCCGCACAGCCATCAGCCTCCCCGATGGCGTTGGCGCCCAAAGTGTGATCGTCGTCACGCAGACAGGAAGCCAGCGACACATTGGCATGACCATGCTCAAACAGGGCTATGGCGTTAAAGACGCCTTTGTCATCAGCTGCCGAAGCGCCACCGAGCAGAAGCAGTTCTTCGCTCAGATCACAGACAATATCGATGTTTGCGACGTCCCACCCGAAGCGATCTCCCAGGTCCTCGCATGGGCCCTGGGAGATGGTCTCGCCTCGGGACGGCTGCCCGCTCCCGGATTGCTCGATATCCTCGACCTATTGCCCGTAGGATCCGTTGCCCCGGAACCCAGCCTCACCGCTGATATGCTCGCGGCCATCGCATCGCCAGAGATCCTCTCCAGTCTGGCTGGCAGCGTTCAAGTCAAGACAAGCGCAGAATGGATGCAGCGCGCCCCTCATCTTGACAGCTGGTTTGAGGATACCGGCGCGCTACGCACTGCCATCGGACGGGCGCGAACCCCAGCCGGGCGCGAGAAGGCAATCTGGAAGCATCTCGAGACGCGCCGTGAGTGGTGGTCACGCATCTTCGCCAGCTCAGCCGGCCTCCTGAAATTCTCTCAAGACGACCTCTGGCTCCCCTTTGCCACGGCAGCACAAGCCATGCAGGACGGACAGCCTCTCAAAAAACTCCCGATCCTGAACGCGATCGCTGCAACCACACTCGAGGCTTGGGAAGATACGTTCGCGCCAGAGGCACCGCAAAATTCGATGGCTCTACGCTTGGGCGATGCCCTCAAACAAATGGGCCGCTCAGCCGCCTATCTGGACGGCTATCTCGTCGCCCTCACCATATCGCCCTATGAACCCACCCCCGAAGACTGGATGGGAAGGCTCATCCAAGGCATCGAGTTCAAAGGAGAGGGGAGTTTGCACAGGGTGATAGAAGCGATCACCGAGCGCGCGTCTACCGTCGAGGAGATGATCGAAGACAGCGATACCTTGAAAGCCACCTTGGGAATCCTCTCGGCACCAGATCTGCGCGACTGGTCGGCAGGGTTCAGCGCCCTGGTCGACAATGCCCCCTACGCCTGGCCCGCTAAACTCCTGGCTGCCGACGACAGGCGGCTCCTCAAGATCATCGCAGGCGTCGGTCGTGAGAGCGACCCCACAGACCTGCGCCCGCTGCTCCCGGCGTGGGTTTCGCGGCGCTACTCGCTCCGCAAATGAGGCCGCGAGCGACCCCTCCGAGCCTGCCACCGCCTCAATCCGGCCAAGGATCACGCCGCGCCGCGGCTATGGTCGACTGGCCCGCCAGCAGAGCTCTGCGAGGAGCCGTCCAAGTGTAGCAATTCCGGCACTATTTCGCCCGTTAACAACCGCGCGCTTGCCCCCAGCGAAGCCCCCCCCTATCAAGAAGACCACTTGCCACAGTCCGAGACCGTCTCCAGCCGCGAGCCCGTTGATGGACCAGAACCTAGCTGCGCCATCCCGACGGTGGGAATGTCGCCATAAAGGAGACCACGGTGGTCTCGACCATCAAATACCTCGTGGCACTCGCACGCCCCCACAAACGGCTCATGCTCATGAGCATGGACAGCTTGTTGGCGTTGTTTGCAAGTCTCCTCGCGCTCGGTTTGCTGGCAATCCCTCTTTCTCTCCTGACGAACCATCGCGTTCTCGCCGTTGTCCTGACACCTGGCCTGGCAACCCCCATCCTCTTTTCAAGACTCGGCCTGTATCAGGTCGTCCTGCGCTACATCACCGGCCAAGCCATGCCTCAAATCCTCACAGGTATAGCTGCCACAAGCGCCATCATGGCCGGCATGAACGCCCTTCTGGCCTCCGGCCTGCCGGCGACCCTCGCCATCATCCACGGCATGGTCTCCCTCATCCTCCTGACAGGGTTCCGCTTCGGCATGCGGCGCATCCTGCGCTTGCCCGGCAATAGCCAACGCACCCCCGTCATCATCTACGGCGCCGGAAACGCAGGACAACAACTCGTCGCAGCCCTGCATCAAGGCATCGAATACAAACCGGCCGCTTTCGTGGACGACGATCAGACCCTTCAAGGGTCCACTGTCAGCGGCGTCCGCGTTCACCCGACCTCAGACCTTCGCGCCCTCATCAAGAAATGGGCCGTCCGCGAAGTGCTCCTGGCAATGCCCAGCATCAGCCGTGCACGGCGCCGCAAAATCGTCAGCCAGCTCGAAACCCTGGGCGTTGAAGTCAAAACCATCGTCAGCATGAATGACGTCGTCGCTGGCCGCGCAAAATTCGCAGAGCTGCGCACGGTCACTCCCGAAGACCTCCTCGGGCGCGACACAGTCCCCCCAAACCCAAACCTCATGCGGCGGACAATCACCGGGAAAGTTGTTCTCGTCACCGGGGCCGGAGGATCCATCGGCTCCGAACTCTGCCGTCAGATCGTTCGCCTCAAACCCAAAGCCCTCATCCTGCTCGATAACTCGGAATACGCACTCTATGCGATCAACACCGAGCTGCGTGACACGATGAGCACAAGTAGCCCCAGGATCATTCCGATCCTGGGATCCGTTCAAAACCCGGGTCGCATGCGCGCCATCCTGCGCAAGTTCTCCGTGCATACGGTTTTTCATGCCGCTGCCTACAAACATGTCGGGCTGGTCGAAGAGAACATCATCGAGGGGATCCATAACAACGTCTTCGGCACCAAGGTCATCGCCGAAGCCGCGGCGGAAGCCAAAGTTGAAACCTTCATCCTGGTCTCGACAGACAAAACCGTTCGACCAAGCAATATCATGGGAGCAACAAAACGGATCGCAGAACTGACCTGCCAAGCGCTCGATCAGGAGCACTCCACCGTCTTCTGCATGGTCCGCTTTGGGAATGTCTTGGGATCCTCAGGGTCTGTCATCCCCAGATTCCGCGAACAAATTGAGCGCGGCGGCCCTGTGACCGTCACACATCGCCAAGTGAACCGCTTCTTCATGACGATTCCAGAGGCCGCCCAGCTTGTGATTCAAGCCGGCGCAATGGCGAAAGGCGGCGATGTGTTCGTTTTGGACATGGGACAACCCGTACGCATCCTCGACCTCGCACAATCGATGATCCGCCTTCATGGGCTAACCCCTTACATCGTCGATGAAGCGGGCACATCCGAAACAGAAAGCGGCGACATCGCCATACGGATCACGGGACTTGGCAAAGGAGAGAAACTCTTCGAAGAGCTTCTGATCGGCAATAATCCCTGCGGAACCGAACATCCCCGGATCATGACGGCCTCCGAAACAGCCCTCTCACCCGCCGAAATGCGCGTGCTTCTGGACCACATGATGCAGGCCTGCAAGGATTTTGACCTTGGCCGCATCCAGCAGATCCTCAACGAAGCCCCGCTCGATTATCGTCCGCAAGACACGACAATCCACGACCTGATGTGGCCCCCGGAAGAAGGGCACCTAAAATCGCTGCCTGCCTTGCGCGTCATCGACGGCGCGTCAAAGACATGAGCAATGCCAGAAGACGCCCACGCTGACGTTGAGAATGGAGTGCGTCGCCTCTATTCCCAAGGCCATTTTGGGGCTCCATGAAGCTTGTCTGTTGATCAAGCGACCCTGAAGGTGCGCTGTTGCGCAAATCGGCTGATGCCTGCATGTCCCCCTGCACCGGCCCCCTTATATGCGAGGTCCGTCACCACCGCGAACCCTCGCCTGGCTTGAACCAGAGAGGGCAAATACTATCACGGCTCAAGGCAATTCTCCGCAACGCCATTCTTAGGAACCGGATAGGTTTGACAGCCAAAAAAATCGACGCAAAAAAATTGGGGCGTCGTGTTGTTTCACTCAACAAAACGCCCCCTTTTATTGTACAGCGATCAACTCAAAGACAGATGAGTTGATAAATCCACCAATCAACACCGTCAGGCGCCCTTTACAGCGAGATCATCCTCTGTCTTCCCAGAGGCAATGGCGTCGATGAACCATTGCGGGCGACGCCCACGGCCTGACCACGTAATCTCCGGGTTCTCTGGGTGCTCATACTTCGGCGGCACAGCCGGACGATTCTTTTTACCATCCGGTCCAACCAGCTGCGTGAGAGAGAAGCCCATCTCTTTCGCCATCGCCTCTACCTTGGCACGCGCCTCGAGTTTCTGACGATCCTCGTAGCTTCCAATTGCCTTCGCCACGTCCTTCTGAAGCTTCTTCAGCTCGTCCAAGGAAAGCGTCTCAAGATCTTTCTTGCTCATTTTAGCACCCCCATTTTGCGCTATAAGCTCCGATACAATGAATTGTCACTATATTGCAACTCCTGACCTAACGAAAAGATCCAAGAGCCCCCAGACATATGACAAAAATAATATGTATCTTGGATGTTCTTTTTGCAGCGACGATCCCTGCCGTTGCTGTCACGACAGGCAAACTTCACACCTCAATCATTATATTTTTGAATTGAAGGCAGTGCGTCCACTCACGAAGACACGCAACCATACCGAGTATCTATCTCGGAATGTCCTCTCGCGCGCTGAGACGGCTCTCCCTGCGCCATCGCGCCAAATGCGACGCAAACACCTTTGACTGAGGCATTCCTCGGACCTTGGTCGGTTACCTGGAACAATTGAATCATTTACTTTGCAACGAAACCTCTGGCTGTGGAATCACCGCCAATCACCACCAAGACACGCCCCATCACGCGCCAATCAAAAGACGCGACACACGGTCAGATTGTAGAAACTTGGCACAATGAGAGCCTTTCATTTAGCAGCTCTAGCAGCTCTGTTGGGCGGGCGGGCCTTTGCCGAAGCCGCCCCTGTACAGTTCCAGCCAATGCCGACAGAGGCGCCAGTCTATGCTGTCGAGCAGACGGTCCTGTCGGATGCCCTGAACGCCTATGGCCACGTCGTAGCCCCAAGTGTCTGGGTGTTGAGCGCACCTCTCTCCGGGACGCAGGTTACGGAGGTTCTGGTCCGCCCAGGAGACCGCGTCGTAGCGGGCCAAGTTCTCGTGCAACTCGAGACACATCGTGCCGTTTTGGCGTTGCAAGAGGCCGAAACACGCGTGAATGCGGCCAGGGCACAGGATGAAGCCGCCAGGGAAACTCTGGAGCTCCTGATCCGTCGTGAAGAGATCCAAGCCGCAGCCGTCGCGCGCTTTGATCGGCTAGAAGGTCAAGGTGTCATTGCTGAGACCCAGATCGAGGCCACACGGGCGGATCTGCTACGTGTCATGACCGAAAGGGCCCAAGTCCAAGGATCTGCCGCTCAACGCGCAGCTGACCTCGCCTTGGCAACCCTCTCACGAGATCAAGCTCGCCTTGATCTGGACGCTCTGGAGCTGCGAGCTCACACTGGAGGGATTATTCTGGCCGTCGGCACACAGCCGGGGGCCGAACCAACGCCCCAAGCGTCCCTCGTAACCATAGCGGCCGATCACAGAAGCGAAGTCGTCGTCGATGTCCCGGTAGCACGCCTCGCCGACCTCCGCATCGGGGATGGCGCAATTGTCATCCTTCCCGGTGGCGAACGCATATCGACGACCCTGTCAGCGGTTCCTGCCGGAAGCTCCAACGGGATCAGCCAGATCCGCCTGGAGCTACCAAATGGTGTCACCCCTCCTCCAGGACTTCCCGTCCGCGTGGAATTTGCAACGGACCGCCGTAACGGTATCGCCGTACCCCTGATCTCTCTTTTGCCGCTGGATAACGGCTTTGGTGTCCTGCGCATCGAGCAAGGGAGGCTTCACTCGCAGCCCGTCACTCTTGGCACTCCCCTTCAGAACGACCTCGTTGAGATCCGCGCCGGATTGCACGATGGGGATGTGATCGTGATGAACGCCCAAGGGGCGCTTCGTCCAGGCGACAGGACCGTCGTGCCTGCCATTCTGACGCAACGGCGGATGCCATGACGCCCTCGACCTGGGCCATCAAGAACCCGTTCTGGCCGTTTCTGATCATCGCCTTGATGGCCGTACTGGGGGTGGCAGCCGCATTGCGCCTCCCGCAGACCCATTTGCCACAGCTCGGCTTGGATCGCATCGATATCGAGCTCTCCACGCCCGGCCTCAGTGCGACAGAAATCCAAACACGCATTCTAGGTCCCGCAGAGGCCATCCTGAGAGGCACGGAAGGGCTTCTCGGCATCACGACCTCAGCAACCTCCGGCACGACACGCATCACCCTGGAGCTGGGAGATCCCGCAGCCCTTCAACGTCTTCAGCCTGAAATCGAAGATCGGCTGCAGCGCCTGCGCGCCAGTACAGATGGCGCGATCACCGCCCACACCATCACCACCCGCGCAGGACGCGCCAGCCCTTTGCGCACAATAGCCGTGACAAACGATAGCCTCCCGCTTGGCACCATAGGCCGCCAGGTTGTCGAGGAATGGCAGCCCGCGCTGACCCAAATCTCCGGCATTCGGCACGTCGCAGTAACCGGAGCATGGCTCCCCAAACTGCTGATTGAGGCAGACGCTCTCCGCTTGGCCGGCGTCGGCCTAACCCCCTCAGACCTCCATCAGCGACTCCCCGCAATCCTCGAGGAACGAACAACCGCCCCCGCAGAGCAAAACCCAAGCCTGTCGCTCCGGGCCCTTCTTCCCGACGAGCTCGCAGCGCACCCGATCTCTTTGGCCGACGGCAGCCGCATCGCCCTGAGTGAGGTCGCCCATATGCGCCTCATGGACACTCCCCCAGAGACGATCGTCCGCTACAATGGCGCCCCCGCAATACTCCTGACCATTCTGCCCCAGCCCCACGTCGACGTACCCAGCACCGCCCTTCAGGTCGATGACGAACTTGCACGACTGCGCGCGCTCACCCCCGGGACACACCTGACAGTCGTCGACGATGGCGCCGCCATCGTTGCAGAAAGCCTTGAAGCCACCTGGCGTACATTGCTCGAAGGCTGCGCCTTGGTCATTCTCGTTGTCGCTGTCGCTCTACGATCCCTGCGTGCAACATTCGTCGCGGCGCTCGCGCTACCGCTATCAATCCTGCCGACGCTCGCACTGATGGATGCCTTCGGCCTCTCCCTCAATCTCATCAGCCTTCTCGGGTTAACGCTTGCCGCCGGACTGCTCGTGGATGACGCCATTGTTGAAGTCGAGAATATTCAGCAGCGCCTCGACAAGGGAATGGAGCCCAAGAAGGCCGCCCGAACCGGCGCCAGGGCGATCAGCCGCGCGGTCGCGGCGACCACGTTCGCAGTGATCGCCGTGTTCCTGCCCGTCGCGTTCATGCCGGGGCTCGCTGGCCGATACTTCATGGATTTTGGCCTCACGATCTCCATCGCATCGCTTGTATCGCTCGCTGTCGCGCGGCTGGTCATCCCCCCCCTCGCAGCGCAGGTGCTAAAGACCAGACAAAATCACGCAAAGGGGCTCAAAGGGGCTCCGACAGAGGCCAACAACGGTCTCGCTCGCCTGTTCCAAATCTGCGTAGAGCACCCGATTGCCATCAGCCTACTCCTGATCGGCATCACCCTGCCCACATCGATCGCGGTCTTTGAACGACCGGGAACGTTCATCCCTGAAGCCCCCGGCGAGCGCATGGCCTATCTCATCGTGCATGCCTCGGACACGCCCCTTCCCGAGACCGACGCGGCCCTCAACGCGCTGGCCGGTCGTGTGTGGGGCTTGGCCGGTGTTCTTTCTTTACGCACCGAAGCCGGCCTACCCAATGAAGGAAGCCATGCCGGCATCCTGCAGATTAGCCTATCGCCTCAAGCCACAGAGCAGGAGCGCGCGGACATAGATGGACGGGTTCGCAGTCAAACCGACGCGCTCGTCTTGCGCCTCACCGAAACAGGCCAGCCACGGCTTGCGCTACACCTCTTCGAGACAGGAAGCCTCTCGTCGCCCTACGGCGCGCTGCCCCTTGCCCTCGAAACCCTCGTCGCCTCGCCCGAAATAGCCCAGGCTCATGCTCTGGGAGGAAACCTTCGCCCCGCCCTCCGCTTCCTGCAAGATCCCAGTGCGATCACAGCCCTCGGTCTTGATGCCAATGCAATAGCCAACGCCATCGCGCTTACCGATCCCAGGCAGGCAAGTACGCCACTGCCCGACATTACCCTCGCAGATGGGCGCATCCTACCCATCGAGTTTTCTGTATCAGGAGATCTGGAAGATCCCTTGGCAACGGTTACGCTCCAGACCCCTAGCGGCGCCATTCTGCCCCTCAGCACCCTGATCCGCCCCGAAATCGTTCTTGAACCGCTTGCGATAGAACGTCGGAACGGCCAAGCGACACTCCCCATCTGGATAGAACCGGCCCCAGGGATTACCCCGAGCCAGGCAATGCAGGCCGCCCACCGCAGCTTGGCAGCGCCAGAAACATCCGCTCGTCACCCCATGCTCTCGATCACACCTTCCGGCAACGAAGAGCAACGCGCCAGCATGGTTGCCGCTCTCGCCAATGCCATGCTCCTCTCGATGCTCGTGCTCGGTGCAACCTTGTTCGCGCTCTTCAGGTCCGTAACCCGAACCCTCATTATTATTCTCACGCTCCCCCTCGCACTCATCGGAGCCTTCGCAGGCCTGGCCTTGACAGGCTTGCCGCTCTCGCTGCCTGTCTACCTCGGCGTCATGCTTTGCCTCGGCATCGTCGCCAAGAATGCGATCCTTATTCTTGATGCCGCTCAGCGAAACGAGCAGCTGGGCAGCTCCTCGAGAGATGCCATGATCAAAGCATGTCTTGAAAGATCTCGCCCCATCCTCATGACGAGCTTGGCCATGATTGCAGGAATGGTGCCCGCCGTCCTGGAAGGGTCAGAGGGATCCATATTCAGAGCACCGCTCGCCATAACCGTGATTGCCGGTATCTCTACTGCAACAATCCTGGCATTCTTTGCCGTGCCTGCAATGGACTCGATCTCAAAGCCGCTGAGAAGAAGCCGGAAAGACCCTCTGGCAAAACTTGCCCGAGAAGCACGGCTGATATAAAATGTGACCCATCCACAAAGAGCCCGCACCGTGCTGTAACGCACTGGATTATTTGCATTTATTACCCAAAACGTCGTGCTCGCGGGACAGATCTCGCCCCCATTCTTCCTACACGTGCTGCTCGGCGTAAGCGTACCGCTTTTGGCCTCGACCTAACGCGGATTCCAACAGGCCAACATCGCGCAGCCCATGCGAGCCACCCCCGATGTCAATGACCAGTGTTGGATAGCCTCAACCACTTCGCGCGCCATCCAACGTGGTTCTGTCACCGCTTCACCAACTTGATAAGAGTTTCGCGATGAACCCCCGCACGCTCGCGGATCAAGCTGTCCATTTCAGGTGACACACCTAACTCGCATCGGTCAATGCTACGCACCAACTGCCCCGACTCACACTCGGCAAGCGACTGGACTTTTGCATCGGTAAGACATTTCATTAGCCTGACCCTCTCACACTTTGGCATCGCCGGCGATCGGCAGGGTTTCCAGATGCCGGTCGATCGCGTCGATCACACCCGCCCCCATGGGCAGATGTGTCTTCTCGGACGCCCAACGCTGCATGAACAGCTCAACCGTCTCACGCGCGGTGTCGATCACCAGCTTACGAGGCAAGGCGGCTTTGCTGGCAAGGTGCAAAAGCTCGTCCTCGGTGAATTCATCGAAGCGACGCGTGCGACTGAAATTCAACGCCGACTGATCGCCAGGGATATAGGGGATAGTCGACACGAAATCATAGGCGGGCGACAGCTTTGCCTGTCTTTGATCGGGGTAGATCAAAGACCAGTTCTTCAGGTGCATATCGCCGTTACCAATGAGGGTGTTGAATGTCAGACGTCGGATGAACTCGGCGACATCGGCATGATCGGATTCGGTCGCGATGACCGAGGCGATGTTGCGAAAACTCGCCTTCTTGTACTTGTCGTCGGCGTAGACGCCGTAGACCTGAGCGAAGTCCTCGATATGGACAGAAGTCCCGTCGTCGCGACGGTCAAAGCGCTCGACAATAAAGGCCTTGTCACCCAGCCGGTCGATGCCTGCGGGCAGGTTTCCGATGGCTCCGACATCGACGAGATCAATGGCAGGCACATCGATCCCGACCGTGCGTGCCAGCGTCATCATCGAGAATTCGTTTTCGGGGACACCGCGATATTCATACGAGGGCAGCTTGACGATCCATCCGCCCCCTACGCCGCTCGCTGGGATGGTCAGACCGCCGGAAGCGTTGGTGATGGCGGAGAATTTCAGCTGCACGCCCGCGAGCGAGAAGCGCAGCATGTTCTCTTGCAGTTTCTCTTCTTCCGCTTCGCCTAGATCAGCCACGGAAGGCCATGCCTCGCCGTCGGATGGTTCGACAGTCACGGCACCTGGAAGGTCACGCCCCAAGGCCCATATCAGGAAGAATTCGCGTTGTTTGTGGATACCTGCCAACCCAGCAAGGTAGCGGCGCAAATGCCCCTCTGGCAGGAGGTTCGAGAAGAACGGCGACAGCTTCAGCTTAATCGGCCTGAAGTCGGTGATCAGGTCGCCGTATTGATCCTTGAAGCCTAGCCCGAGTGTCGGGCGATCGGCGTTGTCAATGTAGGTGTCAGAAAAGGCAAAGACGGACTTCTCTCCGCCAACATGGGTGAGCGTGCCGATCGGTTCGCCGTAAAGCTTGACAGTGAGGACAGTGACATCAGGCATCGTCATCCTCCTCGTCCAGTGAGTAGGCAGGACGAGGCGGCGCGTCGGCCGTATCGGGCATCGGTGCGTGCGCTGCCTTGTTGCGGATGGTGCGCATAAGGCTGATGCTCTTGTTCATTGCTGCGAGCTGCTTCGCAGGTCGGGTCATTTCTTCCATTGCATGGCGCAATTCTCGTAGCCCTTCGGGCTCCAATACAGGCAACTTGAGCCGCTGCAAGTCAGCGAACGACTTCCGAATTTGGTCAACGCCCTCAAATTTCGGCATAGAAATTTGCAAGTTGCGGATCACGTCGTTTATGCGCTCCATCTCGCGCTGCGCCGCGATCGCTCCACTGTGCTGGCTTGCGGTGATCTGTCTGCTTAGCGACCGGACGGCTGGCACCGCCTTGCGCGGGACAAGCGCAAGCTCCAGATCAAGCGCATTGGCTAGGGCGACAAGGCTGGAGAGGCGCAGATCAACAGCTCCCGCTTCGATGCGGGAAATCTGCGCTTGCGGCACACCTGCCAGCGCGCTCAGATCACGCTGACTCAAGCCCTTGGCTTGCCTGGCGGCCTGAAGTCTCTCTGCGATGGCTTGCGCTGCGTAGGTCATCTTGATGTTCCTTTCTGCATGCAATGCGATCATCGATACAGAAAAGAACATCGATCCCAAACAGAGATTTCAAGATATGATGCAGAATTGAGTATCGAAATAAGGTGTCGATATCGCAATCTGCATCTGAAGAACATCGCCGAGACCACCTCGGCTCCGTTTCTGCCCTCGCAGGGGCACCGCCTCCCATAAGGCGAAGCCGCCGCATTACGCGGTGACCTCTTCAACTTCATCGCCCCATGCCTTGCGCTCAAAATCCCGATCCAGACGCCTCTTGTGCTTGGTCCAGCGGGTCAGCTCATGGGCAAGGATTGCATAGTCGGCCTCGGGAGAAACAAAACTCTCAAAGACAGACATCTGCACATGATCAGTGCTGCCGCTGTAATAGGCCTTCCCGCCCCCGTGGCGGATATCGGCCTCGGTCGCGGTAAAGAATGCGTCCGCAGACTGACCGCTCCACCTGCCAGCTTGGCGATGTAGGAGTGAGACGGTTCCATTTCTCTGGTCACGTCCTGCTACGCCATGCCCGCATGGGCACGAGCAGCAATCGTGGTAGATGGCAAGGAAGCAGCGTCACCTTGATACGGCCATGGATCAGGACGCGCTTGCTCCGAACGGGTGAAAGAGCGACAGGCCAGCGGGCGCCCTTGATGCCCAAACCCAATCGGCAAGCCCTTCTCTTGAGTGAGGGACGCACAGGAGGCGGGGCAGATCACACCGCTGGCAGAGATCTCTTTAACGCGGCCAGCGAGGGAGCCGATCGGCGCCCTCTCCTTTGGCCATGTTGCTCATGCGGCGATGAGATCGAGGAACGACAGAGCGGCCGGGCGGTTTCCGTGGTGCGGATACGCCATGCTCGGGGTGTAGATCTCGTGCTGAAGCACGCTGGAGGAATGGAAACCGCCGCAGGCCGGGCAGCGCCAATCAATAGCGATCACAGAGCCTCGGGCAGCGCTCCAGTCAGCATCGTCCAGGTAGAGTTCGAGCTCAATCTTGCTGAATTCACGTACCGCACCACATTCGAAATCAGGACACTGAAGTTGCATGAGAGCCTCCAAGTTTCTCGCCTTTTACTAAAAAGCCAGGAAACTCAGGCCGGACTATGGTCGGATTGCAGCTCAGCCGTGAAGATTCAGGGATTTTGTGTGGCACGGCACCGGAGGCACACGCTCTGGCCCTACAGCCCGTCGGGATGACCACACGGCCTACCCAGGAGCGGGCCTCGGCTCAAAACCTCCGCGACTGAAGTCGGAGGCTTTCCCAGACCTTAGGCGGATGTATCAACTCGGCCCCGAGATAGGATCGATGCACGCAAGCCAGGTGAGAACTCCATGCCGATGTCGACCGACCGCTATCAATCATTCTTCGTTGACGCGCTCGACCGACTGCACGAGGAAGGCCGCTACCGTGAGTTCGAAGCCATCGAACGCATCAAGGGCGCTTTCCCTCAGGCATGGCGATCGGCGTCGACGGGTGATCGCCCCAAGATCGCCGTGTGGTGTGGCAACGACTATCTGGGCATGGCACAGCATCCGGAAGTGCTTTCCAGCATGAAAGAGGCCCTCGATGCTTGCGGGGCAGGCTCGGGCGGCACACGGAACATTTCCGGCACCACCCGTTACCACACGGCCCTGGAAGCCGGCTTGGCAGGTTTGCACCAGACACAGGGCGCCCTTGTGTTCTCTTCCGCCTATGTCGCCAATGATGCCGCGCTTTCGACGCTGCGCCAGCTGATCCCGGGTCTGATCATCTACTCTGATGAGCTCAACCACGCCTCGATGATCGCGGGGATTCGGCGCCACCCAGGACCAACACGGGTTTTTCGGCATAATGATATCGAGCATCTTGAGGCTCTTCTGGCCGCGGATGACCCCTCAGCACCAAAACTGATCGCCTTTGAGTCCATCTACTCAATGGATGGGGATTTCGCTCCGATCGGGGCGATCTGCGTCTTGGCACGTAAATACGATGCGCTGACATACCTCGATGAAGTTCACGCTGTTGGCATGTATGGCCCGCGTGGCGCCGGCGTTGCCGCGCGCGATGGCCTGGCGGAACAGATCGACATCTTCAATGGAACCTTGGGCAAGGCTTTCGGCGTCTTTGGTGGCTATATTGCCGCGTCGGCTGAGATCGTCGATGCAATCCGCTCCTATGCGCCGGGCTTCATATTCACAACGTCCCTTCCCCCTGTTGTTGCGGCAGGTGCGCTTAAGGCCATAGAAATTCTCGCAGGGGACGAGGGGGACAAATTGCGGGCATGTCATCAGGCGAACGCAAAAAATCTCAAGCGCATGCTGCTCGATATCGGGGTGCCGCTTGTCGACCACGGCAGCCACATCATCCCCGTCATTGTTGGGGATCCCGTCCATTGCAAGATGCTCTCCAGAAGACTGATCAATGAGTTCGGCATCTATTCTCAACCTATCAACTTCCCGACTGTCCCGCGGGGCACTGAGCGGTTGCGGTTCACGCCAAGTCCCCTGCACGGCGAATTCGAGGTTCGCAAACTGGTGCGCGCCCTTGATGTCCTGTGGAGTGACTGCGAGTTCCAGCGGGGGGCGGGTGTTGCGTGACACTTCGCGCGATATCTAATCCTCTCAGAATTTTACCAGACAGCATGACGACTTTAACACGACATTAGGCCGAAAAACACACGACAGATTTGATCATCACAGTCCCGCAGCCTGCAGCAGTGCCTCGTTCATCCGCGTCTGCCAGCCCCGCCCCTACGGCCCTCTGTGATGGCGAGCGGGGCGGGGCTGGCTTTCCCGTCCCAGGGGGGAGGCACTCCCCCTGAAAGGCACCCATGGCCGCGCGCTCAAGCGAAGTCGAACGCGCGACAAAAAGGTCAGGCAGCAATCAGCAGGCCCGCCTCAGCAGAGGTCAGGACAGGTCGAACAGCCTCGAATCTTGCCAAGCCAACATTCGTCGCCAGAGCGGGAAATGCCTGCAGAAGAGACGCTCTGCTTGCAGCATCCAAAGCACTCAACACACCCTCGGCAGGCTGGAAGCTCTCACTCCAAGCACCCTCAGAACAAATGATCTCGTGGGCTTCGCACATGACATGAATATAGCTGACGGGTCCCGGCGCATCTTGTGTAACCCCTGGGATACCCAAAAGGTCAGCGGCACAAACGAGCACCTCCGGCTCGCCAAAGAGCAGTTCCGCACGGGCACCGCTCAACAGAATTCGGTGCCGCGGAGATACGCGTAAATCTCTTTGCGGCGAGTTTTCCCCCAGCGCGCCAGCGGCGATACAGATCGGCGCGGCCGCAGGACAAGCACCGATCTCCCCTGCGGTGAGATCACGCCGCCCAACCCAAACCAGCGGCTGATATCCGTGGTCACGCGTCAGAACCTCATCACCCGCAACCAAGTCTTCGACAGCCACCTGCCCGCGCCGGGTGTCAATCCTTGTGCCGGGAGTAAAGCAGATGATCTCCTCGAAATTCTCGAAGTCCAGACGAGCGCCATCGGCGAACACAACATAGCCGGAATATGTGGACGTCCCATCGCCGTTATCGATCGTGCTCGTGATGGTAACGACAGGATCAGGGTCGCCCGGCGCAGGATCCGGCAAGACCAGCGTATCAAACCCACTGGAACCGCTGATAAACCCAGTCGTACTAACGACCTCGACGTGATCATCACCAGACCCGAGCTGCAATGCCTCAATTTCGGAAAAAGACGTCGTCGAGATGCCGTCCGAAATACTGCCCGCCTCCTGCCCGGAGTAGGTCACCGTCATGCCAGAGGTGAGTGCTCCGGCATCGATGGTATCGCCCAAGGTCTCCCCTGTCTCACCACCAACGATCAGGTTTGACCCAAAGCCGTCATACACCCTGAAGACATCATCCCCGGATCCGCCGTAGGCAGTATCGTTGCCCTGATCAAGAACAAGGGTGTCATTGCCATAGCCGACCTCAGGCGTATCACCAGGAAGCTGTCCGCCAAGGTCGCCAAAAACACCATCGCCATAAAGCGTGTCGTCTCCGGCCCCCCCTTGAACGAGATCTGCGCCCCCTCCCCCGGCGATTTTGTCATCACCAGAACCACCATCAATGGTATCATCACCCAAGCCGGCATAAACCGTATCAGCACCAGCATTTGCGTAAATTACATTCCCGCTATCATCGATCTGATCGCTTTGGAGATCGGTGTATCCGAAATCCATAAGCTCTCCGCTGTCGAGCCCGTCGACCTCTCCATTGGAAGAACCGCCAAGATCATAGGGCGCGCTCGGATCTATGTTGAATGACACGGAGACGCTGCTCAAGAGCGGCAGCCCCTCTGGCAGATACAGGTAGAGTTGGCCTTGCGTCTCAAAGGCCATGACTTCACGAGAGTCCACGGTGATGCCCAGAAGGGAAATCGTGGAGATCGTACCACTTCCAAGATAGGTCATGTCCGTCGCTGCCGCGCCATCCAGTGACACGGAAGCCGAGCCAAGATCGTCTGCCGTCAACTGCCCGTTGTTGTCGGCAAACGTCGCATCAAGAGCTCCGAAAAAGGTATTGATGAGGCTGGAGCCAACCAGCCCTCCCGCATAAAGGTCGACTAAGCTGCCATCGTAGGCATACACGCTGCCAGTGGTGCTTGTTGAAACGCTCATAGATGCAGATCTCCCTTGGGAAAGTTGTGGTTCCTCAGGGGGAGAACACAGCGAGAAGCCTATCGCCCCCTTTGCATCCTTAACGATCCAGCCAGATGTCGGCGCGAAGCCGCATCAAGAGCGTCTATTTTAAGGCCGGGGCCGCTCTATTTCGTGAGTTTGCGCCGGGAAAGAAACAGTCTTGGCGAAACAAATTAATTGCCAAAGCAACATAAAGGTCAATGATTCTGATGTTTTAAGGCAGGGCAGTCCGATAAATTCATGTGTGAAATATTCGTGTTATAAATCAGAGGAGCGATTCTCGATCTCCAGAACGCCATAAATTGTCATGTCAACTTATAGCCCAATCCTCAGACCTGAAGCTCCAATCTGATTATGGTGACTCTGAAATATATAAAAACGCGTGCTCCGGTCAGATAAAACCATCACCGCGACCAGCGGCCGCAGGCTTCTGATGAACGCCAACCTTGCCGGTCGCCGGATCTCGCCTGAACACCTGCAGGTCCCCGGAGAGGCAGCGACAACCTTCGATGGGACGGCCTATGAGACCACGTTCTCGCTCCCGTCGAAGTATGACGGCTATCGCCGGCCGTTGCTCGAGGACCGTGGCGTGAGTGTCATCACCTCAGTGAGGACGCTACGGCTAGCGCGCCTCTTCACGCCGGCGTTGCGCTGCCTTGAAGAGACGTTGCGAGCTCATGACAGCGTCCATCCGTTCTGCCGGAGCCTGGCCAAGTTAGCATGGCAAGAAATCCGGACACTGAACCCGCCAGACGTTCGAGGGAGGCAGCACCTGCCCTCCAGCGAAGACTTTCTCGACGAGTCTTCGCTGTTCCCACCAATCCGCACCCGCGGCAAACGCAGGAAACAAAAGGAAAGTGGCCGTGAAGACGTGGCCCATGCGGAGGTGCGCCTTGCAGGATCCTCACGACGCAGTCGGTCTGAACCTGCTGCGATCTCAATACAACTTTAACGAAACTCTGCTCTTCTATTAAGCACGATCAATCACAAGAGCGAGGGGCCGATCAATGCGCCTTCAATGCGAGAATGCAGAATGCGGGATCTGGGAAGAGTTGGATCCCAAAGAACATCTGAGACTTCGCCGAGAGTATGAGGCCGCATATCCGACATCTGCACAATCATCCGTGGTAAGCCTTCAGTGGCGATGCCCCGGGTGCCGGCAACTCCAAACCTCCACGATGCTGGAATCCGAGGCTTGGGCCTATGAAAGCCCTCAGCTTTACAATGCCACCCATGCCATGCCAGCCCGCTTCGCCAGCTCAGCATTTCTATAGGACCCACCCAAAGATCAGCTTGAGTAGGTTGACCCAGATCAACTCCGCGCAAAAATAAACCTGTAAGATGCTGGATATCCAACAATCAGGTATTGGAACTGCGCGATGCCCAATGTCCCTCCTTACTGGATAGTCCATGTCATCACCGATTTGATCGCTGCCTCGCGAGAGGCGGGGCTGAGCGCAACCTCATCGGCTTTGCACGCCGCCAGGCTCATAGCCCTTGAAGAACTCCGAGAAAGCGAGCCCAAGCTCTTACCGCCGGAGCAAACACACAAGACGTCTCATCCCAACGCCTCATGCGCACAGGTCCTTGCCTTCACACCGAAAGCGCAACCCAATCACAAGTTCCCATGACCTGATGATACCCGGCCACAGCCCGACGCAAGCCTACCTGGAATGGAGCGCCAGAAATTGGTCTAGGTCTCGTGACGCGAAGGGCTGCCCCTGGCCACCAGCAAGCGAGCCGCCCCCTCTAGCCTTAGGCAATGCAAAAATCATCGGTCGCAAGCTGCAGGACAGATATATGTTTATCATTGCTTCACGAATCGTATGCGATTAGTGTTAGGTACTGTCCCACACTATCTGCCTTTTCTTTGCCGCCCGAGTTTCGGGCGGCTTTTTTATACCCCCCCGACAGGCTCCGAGGGAAATTTTATGTAGTAAGCCTCTAAGCCCTTCCCTTGGTCGTGTTGCCTTGGCAATATAAACCTTGCCTTTACTTCTCTCGCCTAAAAAACCCTGGATTGTGCAGAGTGAGAAAAATATCCCCATGGTAGAGTGGCGTGTCTCAAAAATCTCGTACATCAGCACGCGTGGTTGTGCCGATATTGTTTTTGAAAAATCTACGGAACCTGGCACGCCGCCGGTGGTCGTGACCATCCCCGAGATTTCCATCCATGAAGGCCTCGAAGAGGCGACCCGAAAAGCCGTGTCGATCCTCTCGGAGGCCTGCGCGTATCTCGTTGATAGCAAAAAGCAATCCGAAACGAGATGACTCCCGCGTCGGGCTGGGCTTCCTACTGGAGCAGAGGCCCCGCAGAAAGATCACACAGCGCGCGCCACAAGGCGCTCGGGCAGGGAACCGCACCGGCCGCAGCCCCTTACACAGCCCCCAGACAGCGCCTTGGGCCCTCTCAGCACCTTGGGCATGGGTCTCGGATGGCAAGCCCTGCCGGCGGGAATGCGCAGCCTGGGGCCGACAGTCGGGTCCTGCCCTCACATTACGCCGGCGGCTCCCGGTCAAAAGCCGTCCCCGGACCTCGCCCCCTGAACGCCCCGCATTGTCTTGGTGAGCGGCTAGGCTCGGCGGCACGCCAGGCTCCCGTCAGACGCCAAGAGGGCAGATGTGTCGCACACGCAAGCGCAGCATCGCCTCCCGCGATTCTGGGGCGATTACCAGGCCGGATTACTGGGGCGAACCGAGATACAGCAGCGGGCGAAGATGCTGCGCAAGCTCGCTGACATAAGGCTCGTGCAGCATGCTCAGATGCGTGCCACCTGTCTCGATGAGCTGCACGCGATCCCCCACGACAACCCGCCATCCCAAAGCCGATGCAATACCTTCTGGGGTGTCCAACTCTTCCCCTGTCGCCCGGAACACGGTGATGTGCCCCGGGTAAGTCTCTGGCTGATAGGCTGAGATCGCGAGATCAATCGCGGCCTGATGCGCCGCAACATTACTTTTGACGAGAGGGAGATTGGGCGTCAGGCGGTGACGCGCAAAGCGCAGCCGAAACTTCTCAACGTGGAAACTGGCCTCATCTTGCCAACGGGCAACGCGATGACGAACAATGCCTGGGAAATCTCGGATCAGACGGCTCGCGTAATGACGGATACCCTTGCGGCGTCCCCGCCGCGGGCGGCCGCCAGGCCCGGAGGCATCCAGCATGAAGACCATGCTCACCTCACGCCCGGCCGCGATCAGCTGCTGCGCCAACTCATAGGCGATATACGCGCCCTGCGAGACGGCGATCAGTCGTATCGGCCCTTGCGGCTGGTGCCGGTCGATATTGGCACGATAGATCGCGGCAATATCGGGCAACGTCGTCGGCGCCTCAGCCTCCAGCAGGTCCAGTGTCAGCCCGATCACGGGCTGGTCGGGCCGCAGCATCTCCCCCAAGGGACGAAAAAACGCCCCTTGCTCACCCAAGATATGGATCGCGTACAGCGGCGGCAAATGCCCCTCCGGCTGGATGGACACCAGGCAATTGACCACCCCGCCATCAGGCCTTGAACCCGTCAGCTCAGCGGCGATCTGGCGCGGCGTCGGCCCCTGAAACAGCGTGGCCAGCGGCAGACGGCGACCGAAGTCACGCTCCAGCAAGCTCATCAACCGCACCGAGAGCAGCGAATGCCCTCCGAGGTCGAAAAAGCTCTCATCCGGACCGACGCGCTTGTGCCCCAGCAGTCCCGCAAAAATCGCCTGCACCTTGGCGGTCTCGGCATCGGCAGGGGCGACATCCGCGAGGGCATCGCCCTCAGCGCCACGATCAGGCCGCGGCAGGCGCGCGATGTCGATCTTGCCACTGGGCTTGCGCGGGAAATCCGTGACAGGAACAAGCTGCGGCAGCATGTAACCAGGCAGGGCCTCCCCCACCCGCGCCGTCAGCGCCGCGATATCCTCCGTGTCGATGAAGCGTACCCAGGCCAACAGGCGGGCCTGGTCACTGCCCGGACGATCAAGCCCCACGGCAGCCAGCATGACCGCCGGGTCGGCTTCGAGCGCCGCTTCGATCGCCCCCAGCTCGATCCGGTAGCCCCGCAATTTGATCTGCCGGTCGATCCGCCCGAGATAGGCCAAGGCCCCATCTTCGCGCCACGCCGCCTTGTCGCCCGTACGATACGAGGGGACAGGATCCACGCCCAGCGTCGACACGAAGACTTCGGCCGTCTGCTCGGGCATACCCAGATACCCGAGAGCCAATCCGGGACCACTGAGCCACAGCTCACCCGCCACCCCGTCCGGCGCAAGGCTGCCCTCGGGGGTGCGGATCTCGGCGCGCACATGGGCGACAGGAGCACCGATCGGCACTTCGCCTCCATCATAAGCCGGCGCATCGGTATCATAGAGTGTCGCCGTCACCGCGGCCTCGGTCGGGCCGTAACCATTGAGCCAGCGCAGGTCAGGATACATCTGCAGCCAGCGCGACAGAGCCTCCCCCGAGACCCGCTCGCCGCCGACAATCATCAGCCGCAGGCTATCAGGCAAGGGGACGACCCGGGGCGCCTCCGCCAGATCGGCCACGAGCACATGCCAAAAGGCCGTCGGCAGATTAGCCACACTAATCCGGTGAGCCTGCAACGTATTCAGCAAATGCGGCACCGATTGCGCCGTGGCATTATCCCGCAGGACAAGCCGCGCCCCGGCCAGCAGCGTCGGCACGATCTCCTCGATGGAGACATCAAAATTCAGGCTGGCAAATTGCAGGACGCGGTCCTCGGGCGTCAAACCAAAGGCGCGGATCATTGCGCTAGCATGATGCGTAAAGGCGCGGTGAGGCAGGACGACGCCCTTGGGCTTGCCAGTCGACCCCGAGGTGTAGATCACATAGGCCGGGCTCTCGGGGTCCAGGGGCGCACGTGGGGGCGGGCTGATGCTGAGGCCATCCAGAGACCTGTCGTCGACCCGCAGCACCGGGATCGCGCCTGCGGACAATCTCTCCGCCTGCCGCCGCTCGGCGAACAGCGCCGCGACCTTGGCCCGGCCCAACATGTCGTCCAGCGCCGCCGTCGGGAAATCCGGGTCCAACGGCAAGAAAGCAGCCTGTGCCTTCAACACGCCCAGCATTGCGGCGACAAATTCCGGCCCCCGAGGCAGCGCCAGCCCCACGATGTCACCTGGCCCAACCCCCTGCTCGCGCAAGCAAAACGCAAGGTGATTGGCCCGAGCATCAAGCCCGGCATAGGACAGGGTTTCTTCTCCCCCCACCGCCTCAAGCGCGGTCCAGTGCGGATGAGCCCTCACCACTGCCTCAAACCGGTCGATGACGCCACGGGTGTCCAGAGAGGAAGCATCCCCCCCAGCGCGGGCCCGGAGCCGCGCAACCTCGCCGTCAGCCAGCATGCACAGCGCCCCCAAGGGCACATCTTCTGCGTCAATCATCACCGACAGAAGGCGGACGAAATACTCAAAGAGCCGGCCTGCACCCTCGTCAGAAAGTCGACCCGGATCGTATTCCAAGCGCAAGAGCATGGCCGGATCATCATAAGCCGACAGCGTGAGCATGGTCGCCATCTGGCTGTATTCATCGACCTGCCGACGCTCCCCACCAACGCCCTTCATCTGTTCCGGCAAGGATCCTCGGTCGAACAGGACAATCGTATCGAACAAAGCCTGGCCTGACGGTAAATCGCAACGCTCTATAATCGCGTTCAACGGGACATGTTCATGAGGCCGGGTCGCCACCATGTCCGCCCGCAACTGGCGCAGCAAACCATCCAGCGTCTGATCCTTGAGACGCACACGCATAGGCAGCGTATTGATCTGGCAGCCTGCAATACGGCGCCCCTCGGGCAAAAGATGCCGCCCAGATCGCGTCATGCCGAACACGGCCTCATCGCGTCCAGAGCATCGGGCGAGGACCAGCCCCCAAGCCGCTGAAATCATCGCCGAGGCACTGACCCCGACGCGCTGCGCCCGCTCATGCAGCGCCAGGGACTGCGACGTCTTCAGGCGAGACGATAGCGTGCGCCGCTCCTGAGCATCGACCTCGTTTGACACCCCCCGCGCGAAAGCCGGCGCCAACTCATTCGGGCCGTCGAACCCGTCCAACAGCCATTCATAATAGGCCAGGGCTTTTGTGTGGTCGAGAGCCGCTACGGCACTGACATGATCGGCAAACCCTGGGCCTTCTTGCGACACAGGAGACAGAGCACGCCCAGATCGCCGGCCGTCGTAGAGATCGAAAAAATCCTCCAGAAGGACCCTGTAGCCATTCCCGTCGAGCATGGCGTGATGGAAGGTCCATACCATGGCACCCTGTTCAGACCCTCCCTCCAAAGCTGCGACACGCCATGCGGGCGCGCGCTCGACATCCAGGCCCGCCCGGCGATCCGCCTCGAGCCAGTCAGTCAAAGCCGTCTCGAACTCCCCTCCATGACCTGACCAGTCCTCCCGGGAAATCTGTGTCTCCACCTTGGGCCAAAAACACTGCCGCGGGCCCTCCGGGGAAAGAGGCTCGAGTGTTGAGCGCAAGACATCGTAGCGTTCCGCAAGCTCACGCCACGCCTGTTCCATCGCAGACATATCGAGCCCCTCATCACGGAAGCGCACGACAACCTGCAGCACATTCAACGATGGCTTCCCCGAGAGCACGCTCTCGTAGAGAAGACCGAGCTGGCTCGGCATCAAGGGCAGTGTCCGGACGCTCAAGAGGCTCCTACTCATCTACACGACATTACCGGTGCTGGCACCAACAGCACCGGGAGCAAGGAGAGACGTCCCCAAACCCTTTGGCCCAAACCCTCTGGACCAAGGGACTTGGGCGTCGAGAAAATGGCCCAGGTCAGTTGGCAGATCAAGTACTCACAAGCCCCTGGAGTTTGATCATCCCGTCCATAATTCAGCCATAAGTATCTCCGAATATTGCACCCAGATCCACCCAAGACAATTGGATCCACCCAACAGCCCCCTATGCGACCCTGAGAAAAAACAAGACAATCTTCCACACCACAAAACAAGGAACACCGGGACGCCTTGGCCGTCCTGCCACCTGCCACACCCCTCAAGGAGACAGGATGATGCCGCCCAAAACGCACAAAAAAGGTCCCACGGCGTCTGCCTCTCCCGCGCCACAACCAACCTCAGCCGTCTCACGCAGAGCCCTGATCGGCTCCGGCCTCTCTGCCATCGTCGCGACAACCGTCGGGCTCCCCACCCCAAGCCTCGCCCAACACTCAGCCTGGGGCCTGCGCGCCCCCTCCGGCACCAACGCGCGCAGTATCCACAGCGGCCACAGCCTGACCGATTCCTACATCCACACCGGCCCTTGGCCTGGGACGATCAGGCTCCTCGCAGAAAGCCTGGGGATAGACGATGTCGACACAAAATTCGTCAAATCGACGATCCCTGGCTCGCCTCTGGCCTGGCGGTGGCGCAATTCTGCGGGAGATCTCAGACCCACAGACCCTACGGCCGATGCGCGATGGCACATCCGTGATTTCGACACCCTGGTAATCACAGAAGGCGGCCCCCCGCCCCGCGTCGCACGCCCCTCCGACGCCCCCGGCATGAATGACGCGTTAGATTACCTCTGCAGATTTGCCGCAAACGCCCTGGAGAACGGCAATGGCGGAGAAGGCGCTCAAGACATCATTCTGTGGTCTATATGGCCATCGTTGGCGATGTGGCGCCCAGACCCCCCGAACTGGACAGAGAGCTGGCAGGAATTCGACAATTTCCGCGCCGCCTTGCCAGAATACGGCCGCAGCTTCCAGTTCATCGCGCAATACGCGACCTGGAAATTGCGCCCCTTCTACCCGAACCTGCCCGACATCTGGCAAGTCTGGGTCTTTCCCGGTCATCTGTGGATGGCCCGCCTGTGGGACGACCTCAGCGCCGGGACCGTCCCCGATCTTGCCCGGATGCAAGACCTTTTCCGAGATGACATCCACACCAATGACATCGGGGGATACGGGCTCGCCTGCCTGATGCTCACGGCCCTCTACCAACGAGACCTGCGCACCCAATCGCAGCTCTACAGACTACCCGAAGTCTCCTCGAACCTGCAGGACTACTTCACTCAAATCGCTTGGGAAATCACCACAACCTACGCCCCTGCAGGCATGGGGGGACAAGAGGCACGCGACGCGATCTGGGACCCCGACGAAATGGAGGACCCCCTCCCGAACTGGACACCCGCCGCCGCCCGTTAAGTGACCCCGAGGCAGGACCACACCCGAGACTACGCCTGTGCCTCAAAAGCCACAGGAAAGTCCCTCGCGGACAGCCCCTCCCCCTCTTTCAAGAAGGATCCCTCCGTGCCCAATGTCGAGCAAAGGCCCCGCGTCCTGCTGATCGCAGAAGCCGCAAACCCTGAATGGGTCAGCGTCCCGCTGATTGGCTGGTCCCTGTCACAAGCCCTGCTCGATGTCGCAGATGTCCATCTCGTCACACAGATCCGCAACCGGGAGGCTCTGCTCAGAGCCGGACTGGTGGAAGGACGAGATTTTACAGCCATCGACTCCGAAGCTTTGGCACGGCCCCTCTACAAGATCGGCGACCGCCTGCGGGGCGGGGCGGGAAAGGGATGGACGATCATCCAATTGGCCAACGCCCTCGCCTATCCCCTGTTCGAGCGTCTGATCTGGAAGAAATTCTCCAGAAGTCTCAAAGCGGGCGAATGGGACATCGTCCATCGCATCACCCCGCTCTCCCCAACGATCTCCAGCTCTCTGGCCCAAAAATGTGCCAGGATCGGCGTCCCCTTCATCCTCGGCCCTCTGAATGGGGGCGTCCCCTGGCCAAAGAGCTTCGACGCCGAGCGCCGGCGCGAGCGCGAGTGGCTGTCCTATGTGCGCTCCGCGTATCAGGCGCTGCCCGGTCGCCGGCGCACACTCCGCAATGCGGCCGCCATCCTTACGGGCAGTCGGCACACCGCCAGCGAAATCCCCAAGGCGCTGCACGATCGCAGGGTCATGCTCCCCGAGAACGCCGTCGACCCCTCGCGCTTCACCAAGCGTGCCGCGACGGATGGCAGCCAGCTGCGGGCCTGCTTCATTGGCAGAATGGTTCCCTACAAAGGGCCTGACATGCTGATCGAAGCCGCCGCCCCCTTGCTGCGCGAGGGTCGCATGCATCTCGACATGATTGGCGACGGCCCCCTCTTGCCCGAACTGAAGGCCCTCGCCGAAGCCCTCCAGGTGACGCAAGCCGTCACCTTCCATGGCTGGCTTGAACATCGCCATGTTCAAGATGTCGCCGCCACCTGCTCGGTGATGGCCCTGCCTTCAATTCGGGAATTCGGAGGCGGCGTGGTCGTCGAAGCCATGGCCATGGGCCTCCTGCCCGTGATCGTGGACTATGCAGGGCCGCCAGAACTGGTGACATCAGACACCGCCGTCAAAGTCCCGCTGGCCTCTCGAGAGGGGATCGTCGCAGGCTTCCGATCGGCCCTCACGGATCTGGCCGAGGCCCCGGACACCGCCACACGCATGGGCACCGCAGCCCGCGCGCGGGTGGAGCAGCACTTGACCTGGGCCGCGAAGGCACATCAAATTCGCGCGGTCTATGATTGGGTTCTGGGCAGGAAACCAAAACCAATCCTGTTTCCTGAGTTGGAAAACCACTCATGAAATACGTCCTTCTGATCGCTTTCTTTCTGTGTGCACCGCTCACACTGCAGGCCAGAGGCCTCTACGTGTTTGGAAACGCGCTCGTGCATGAGGATAGCGCTTCCCCCGAAACCAGTGTCCTCACCTGGCTTGCAAGGTTGGCAGCCGCCGCCGATGTGCCCCTCGAAGGCAATGGCCAAGGCGGAGATCTGAGCGAACAAGCCCGCTCCCTACCCCCTCAAACCGGCTGGCAGATCCCCGAGCTTGCACCCGTCTTGCAAACATCGTTCCGGCGCTCGGAGATAGACACCTTCATCCTGGCTTTGCCAGAAGGTGAGCCACAGATCGACGATCTCGCACGCCTCCTGAACTGGTCGCGGGGCCAACGGCGCCAGGCATCGTCTTGGCTCCTGGAGACGAGCACAGATCCTCACCGCGCGGAAACGTTGGCCGCAAACCTCTCCGCCCGCGCCAATGATCACCCGGTCGGGATCATTCCCGCAGCTCCTCTCGTGGCCAGCCTTTGGCAGACCGGACATCCCCTCGCCGGAACCCCCGCTCCGTCCCCTGCAGAGCGAGCCTGGTTGGCCGCTTTGGTCGTTTTTGCGACACTCTACGAGGCCCCCCTTCCCAGCCTGGCACTCCCCGCCTCGTTCTCCGCCGAGTTGCACGAGCGCCAAGCCACAATCTTGCAGCAGATCCGCAGCCAAAGCCACGCAACCCCTTCACCGCCACTCATCGAGGCACGCACCGTCGGCCTGCCCAGCTCGTCCTCTGCCCCCGAACTCACCCTACCCTCGAACTTGCACGCACCCACCTCTCCTGATCCGGCCCTCGCAATGGGATTGACCGGCATTAATGACTGGACTGTAGCACAGCCCTTCCTTGACGTGATGAAGACGGCACGGCCCTGGATCGGCCATCTGCCCGGGCAATGGGGAGGGATGACCTGGCAGGAGCTGGAAGCTGCCGGTGTCCTCGACCCTGACGGGTGGCCCCGATACCTGCCGGATACGCTGGATGCGCTCGAGACGCTGATCCTGACGGATCTCCCCGAGGACGCCGGACGCATCGCGGGCCGCTACAGGGTCACATGGGAAGGCGAGGGGCGCTTGGAAATCTCAGGCCGGGCCCGCAATGTCGTCGCCCGTGATGGTGCTCTATGGTTCGACTTCGCGCCTGGGGGGGGTGCGGTCGGCCTGCGCCTGACACGGATCGATCCTGCGCAACCTATCCGTTCGATTGTCGTTGTCCGGGAAGATCGGATTCCTCTTTACGAGCTGGGGGCCACCTTCAATCCGGATTGGATCGCCTTGCTGCACGGCCTGCGTATCATACGCTTCATGGACTGGATGCAGACCAATGGCTCCGAGCACGTGAGCTGGGAGGATAGACCCCGCCTGTCGGATTACACCTATGCCCGAAACGGCGCGCCCGTCGAAGTCATGGTCGAACTGGCCAATCTTCTTGCCGCCGATCCCTGGTTCACGCTTCCCCACGGGGCTGACGATGACTATGCCCGCGCCTTCGCCACACAGGTGCGCGACAGCCTCGATCCCCGCCTGCATGTCTATGCAGAATGGTCGAACGAAGTCTGGAACTTCATCTTCCCACAAGCACATTGGGCCGCAGAACAGGCACGCCTGCGATGGAATGTAGAAGGCGGCGATAGCTGGATGCAATTCGCAGGACTGCGCGCCGCACAGATCGCCGACATCTGGGCAAATGTGTTCACGCTGCACCCGGAGCGGCTGGTCCGTGTGCTCGGCGTCCAAACAGGATGGCTTGGTCTGGAAAGCCCTCTGATGGAGGCCCCACTCGCCGTCGCAGAAGGCCGACAGCCCCCTTGGCAATCCTTCGACGCCTATGCCGTCACCGGCTACTTCGGCCATGAAATCGGAGACGAAGCTCTCCTCCCGCAGCTGCATGATTGGCTACAGGCAGGCACCGCGACACAACACGTGACCGAGTTGCTGCGAGCGGGATCCCTCCACACCCTCCTGACAGAACAACTCCCCTATCATGCCAGGGTCGCTCGAGAGCATCAGTTGCGGTTGGTCATGTATGAAGGCGGCACTCATGTCGCAGGCTATGGGCCCACCGTGGATGACGACACGATCACCCGCTTCCTGATCGCCTACAATTACTCAACCGACATTGCCGGCCTCTATCGCGAGCTTCTTGAAGGCTGGCAAGCCGTCGGCGGAGAAGCCTTCAACGCCTTTGTTGAAGTCACCACACCGACCAAATGGGGGAGTTGGGGCGCGAGGCGGCATCTGGGCGACACCAACCCCCGCGCCGCCGTCCTCGACCAATGGAATGAGACCGCAGGAGCCCCTTGGGAAACCCGCAGCGAAGGGACATTCGAACCCGGTCAATGGCATCAAGGCACGGAAGGGCCGGATCAAATGGCGGGGCGCCCGGGACGCCGGGACGTCCTCCTGGCCGGAGCCGGCGACGACATCATCCAAGCCCAGATCGACAACCTCATCGACGGTGGCGACGGTGACGACACCGCACAGCTCCCAGGCTCGGCAACCCTCTGGGATATCCAACGAGAAGCGTCTCTCTACAGAGCCATCAGCGCACAAGGAACCATCACCTTGCGCCATGTCGAAAGTCTGACCTTCGAAGACGGAACCACACAGCGTCTGGAACCCTAGCCGGACGCCCCACGAGCTCTCGACACAGACATTGTGCCGCCACGCCCACCATGAGCCTTCGCAGACAGAAAATCCCGATACCCAAAGCTCACAGACACCGAAAACTTAGCCGCAGAAACAAATCTGGTGACACCGCCCAAGTCCATCGGTAGCACCTCAGGAGCCATCGCGATGGATCGCCGAAACACACAACGAGGCCAATCTTGCTAGCCTATATGCTGCTATGCTTGGGCGCCTTCTTCCTGGCGCTCCGCATCATGAACGCGCTCCCTCCGCATGATCCACCAAGACCTCAAAAAGACTTCTGGAGCCGCCTCCTGAGCAACCTGGCCTTGGCCTGCGGAGCGCTCGGCTTCCTGATTCTATGGCTGTGAGAGACGTCCGCGCCTCGGGCGATGCACGCTCGGGCGAAGCACGCCCTGAGGCCGCAGACCTACAAGACAGTGCCCACATGCGGCGCAGCAGAACATCATGGTGCTTGTGATGTCCCCATGGGGAAGAGATTTGTTGCGTGTCGAGCGTCATGCCATTTTGCCTCTATGAACCACGAAGTCAAAATCGATCAGCCCGGAAGAGATTTCGTCGGCTGGGCATCTAACCTGGCGGAAGGCACGCACACGCACCTAAGCAAGCCTCGAACGGGTCGTGCCCCTCGGCTTTGATGATGTCACCGCCTCCGACTGCGCATTTCGACGGCATCTGGGGATCAAGGTGGGCCTGCGAGCAGCCAAAGAGGCGAAAACAGATCACATTTGCGCCCGGGATAAATCCAGAAACTTCCGCAATCAGCGCAAATTAACACCCTGTTAACCAATCATTCTGGCCTTGTCAGGGAAGGCAGCGCAAGGCGTTGCAGCCCCCGACATCAGAACTGCATCTCGACGGGAGGATCTTCTTTGGCTGCTATTAAGAAACTTTGGGCATTCTGCACGGACGAATCTGGTGCCGTAACTGTGGATTGGGTCGTTCTAACCGCCGCCATCGTTGGCCTCGGCATTGCCGTCATCTCAAGTGTCCGCACCGGCACAAACGCCCTCGGCACAGAGATCTCAACGTCGCTGACCAACGCTTCCGTTGTGTCCCTCGGCACGTTGGGAACGAACGGAAGCACCGTCGTTGTTGTGGAGTAAAGTGTGCCTTGAGTTACCGGTACGAGTGAAGAAGGCCTCTCCCCTCAAGGAGGGGCCTTTTGCATTAAATGGTTCGGCAGATCATCCTCGCCGACCTGTCGGATCCTGTCGATGATCTTCCGTCAGGGTCGCACTTCGGCCAACTGCGGCTCCGACCAAGTCGTGAAGAACCAGGACACATGTCCAGCCGGGTCAGCGCTCCCGATGATTGCGCCCTGAAGCCCTATATATGGTCAGATGTCGACGTATTCGATCCCGATCATTTCCCCGATCGCGCGGATCTCGTCCTCGACCGAGGCCGCGCGTACCGGACGCGCTGGCGCAATCTCATCCAAGGTGTCGGGGCAGCGATCTCCGAAGAGCACCATCGCAAATTCAGGACCGCACTGGTACGAGGTGTAGAAAATCCCTTCCGCCCATCTCACATGGCTGTGGATGGCCTCCGCCCAGGCCCGTGTCGACGGATAGCGGAGCGTGCCGCCGCTGAGCAGCGCATTGCCCATTACCCCCACCGCGCGCTGCCCCAACGCGGTCAGGTCGACCAGCTGCAGGTCCCGCCTGGTCTGAATTGCAGAGTGCTGATAAGCCTCGAAGTCCTGTGGAGACACCACCGTCAGCGCGCCGGGGTCCGGGGCCGCATCTGGCGCGCGCAAGATGATCTCGCAGCTCGCACAACGAAAGGACTGACCGGCATAAATGGTCGGGATGATAGCGCCCCGCGCATCGCGGATCGGGGAGAAGCGCGCATTGCCGTGAGCCGTCTCGTTGAACTGACAGGACCCGTAATCGCCATGATGGATCCGGTGCAGCTCCGTGCCGGCTGGCAGCTCCCTGGAGAGCGGAGCTCGAAAGTTTCCCGGCGCCGGTTCCGCTATCTCAATGACGATCATTGCCGACATCAGCCATGCACCACTGGCTCGATAGCCCGCCGGAAAGCGTCGATGATCTCTGCATCTGCCTTCCCCAGGAGTTCCGCGGGCGCCCGCCCGAAATCGGCATGCTTGCGGCCCATCCAATAGCACAGACGGAAATTGCTCCATGCCTCTGGGCGAAGACGGTTGATCTCGCGGATCACCGGATAAATGCGCCCGTTCTCCACATCGAACTGAAAGAGCGGATAAGAAGGGCGTCCGTCCCGGTCAATGCGGATGAGCTCGCCGCGATCCTCCACGCGCCGCAGGGTCGCGGATGGGTTCGATTTCGACAGTCGCAGCAACTCGCATGCGTCAGCCTGATCGGCCATATCCAGCCCGGCCAGGAACTGCTCCTGTACCCGAACCCGGTTCAGCGCCGTCTTGACGGCAAGGTTGCGGCCAGAGGGAAGGCTCTCCCGGATCAGCCTGCGATAACCGTCGGCGAGCGCATCCAGCTCGAGCGAGAGGGCCGCTTCCGCCGCCTCAGCGAAACGGCTCGCCTTTTGGCGTTCAGGCAGGTGCTCCGGGCCCTCGAGATCCCCAACAAAAACCATAAGCATACCGCTTTGAGTGGCATGAACCTCGAGATGCTCGTAGCTCATGACGTGGCATGCGCCATAGGCACCTTCCGTCGCCTCAGCGACGATGGCAGTGACGTCCTCTTCAGTCTGCAAGAGGAAATGCATAAGCCGCTACCCCAGATATGATCTGTTATTTGTATAGCAAATATATCAATCTTTGTCCCATTTGCAAGAATCATGCCGCGGCCTGGAGCAGCGAAGCAACGCGCGACTTGATAGGTGCAAGGTCGGGCTCGAAGCCGTCATTTCGTTTCGAGCACGCTTCGGTCTTCCGAGTGCCTCTTACTGCAAAGGCCTCTCCCCTCAAGGGGGGCTTACGGTTTCCGGTGCACCCAGAGGTGTGTCTTCTCATCGACATGGCCGGCCATCCAGGTCCACACACCACGCAGCACCGCCAAAAGCCACATCAAAGAGCCTTCCGCTGGACACCGCGCTCATGACGGAGGCCTCGCAGCCACGCGGTGCGGCTGCAAGGGCACGCCCCAGCTGTAATCCGGCTCTCTTTCCGCGCCGCATAGAGGGGGCAAAGCAATGCTCAGCGGGTCGCTGACCAGACGGCAGCAGAAGCGGGACCGACATCGACGCCCGCGTCATGCGCATGATCGCGCCCCAAACCCAAACGGAGCAAAAGCGGCAGGACGGTCCTGCCCGTTGTGCGCCCCCGCCCAGGACCAAGACCCCGCTGCTTCCCGATCCGTCCGCCCCCGCAAACCGCCCGACCATAGAGGCCGGTTGGCATCAAAAAGGCTTGGCACTCGGTCAGATTCAGGCAATCCTCTCTGCACACGGCATGATATTCGAGAATGCCGGTTTCGACAGAATTTCTTTCACCGATTGCGTTGCCCGCGTTTGCTTCGCGGGATTGTTGCCGGTCTTTTGTTTTTTGATCCCGCTGAGATCCCGGCCCCTATTACGAACGGCCAGAAAGCAGAACCCCAACCCTCCGCAACCGGCCCTGCCTGAAGGCAGCAGGCCGGTCGGCCATCGCGATCCTCATTTCCTGACGGGTATCCCCCCGTAGGCACCAGAGGATAAACATGCAAACCACGGCCATTCTCATCGTGATCACCCTGCTCACCCTGATCGGCGATTACAGCATCAAGCTGGCATCAAACCATGCCTCGGGCCTCCGGGCGCCGGCCTTCTTCATCGGCGCTTTGCTCTACGGGATCCCGGCCATCGGCTGGTTCTTCCTGATGCGCTCCCATTCATTGGCCGAGATCGGAGTGTTCTACTCGGCAGCAACGTTGATCTTGCTGGCGGGTTTGGGCTTCTTTGTGTTCCGCGAGCCACTGGGCTGGCGCGAGATCGTCGGTCTCGGGCTGGCGCTGGCAGCAGTTCTAGTGATGCAAAGCGGCCCGAGGGAATGATCCCTCAAGCCACCCCAAACCGTCAGCGGCCGCCGCCCCGGGCACCACCAAGAATGCGTTTAGCCAGGCGCCCGAGTGGGGTCGACCGCTCAGCCTCGGCGCTGTCGACCCGCCGCTGAGCCAAGACCCGGCTGATCTCTGCTCGCAGGAGCTGCGCCAGTTCCAAATAGCAACTTCTCTGGAAGTGGTTCGCCGAAACTTCTTTGCTGCCATCAGCCACGCACGCGGAGAACGGAACAAACGATACATTGGGACATGCGCTCAAAGCGGCACGAACCTTTTTGTTGAGCTCCACCTTCGCCCTGTAGATCGGTCGGTCAATCATCTCCACGTTGTCGAAGGGCTCAACAATGATGACGGGTCGAGACGCAAGAACGATTTTCTCGGCAAGAGATGCCAAATCTTTCTCGAAAATCTCCGCAACAGAAGCGGCATCCACTTTCTCAAAATGCCCCGAGACCTGCCGGTAGTGAGACTCCTTCACAGCTCGCTGCGTCGAGATGGTCTCGAAAGGGAAGGACGTGAAATCCTCCTGATTGAAGCCGTCAATCGAAAGCGGAATGCACAGATTCGTCTCGATGCTCCGGTACAGTCCCGCAATAAATTCCTGAGAAAAGCTCCACACCAAGACATCGGATTTATTGTCGAAGAAAGTGCTTCCCAAAGCACTCACATCAATTCCCGCAAAATCCTCGGACAATCCGAGTTCCGCCAAGGAAGAAAGCCCTGCTTGACTGAGCTCATCAGCCAGGATCGTGTTTCTCACAAGCGGCAAAATCCCCCATCCCTGTTTGGGAAACTGGAACTCTTCCTCAATGTTGAAATAGGGCCGCAGATAATGACTTGATTGCGCCAACTCGCAAGGGCCGTGCAAACAAACCTGCACTTTCGGCTCGGTCTCAGATTCGGTATCGATCTCGGCATCATCGACAATCGTAATCCAATCCACCAGAGCCTTCGGCTGGATCGTTCCGGCAACCGGCCCAACCACCTTCAAACCGGGAAAGCCGATGTTCTGATAAACAAACTGCTCCACCCCCATGTTCAAAGCTCGACACGAGAACAAGAAGTGGTTCAAGACCCGCGGGCCTGCTATCTCATAGAAGCCACAGATACCGTAGAACCCAAAGCGATCGCGGACTTTCACATACCCGGCGTGGCGCGTATGCTCTCGGCGCACCTGGTCATGGTAAGCCGCACGGGCGAGGTTGATGTCTTCATCCCAGCGTTTCTTCGTGAAGTTCAGCTGATTTGTTCGGTTGACGAGATCATGAATCCGTTCGAAATTCTCATCAATATCAAAGTGAAACGAAACCTTGATGTCACAAGACCGCAGGAAATCCTCCGGGACTTCCGCCGCGGAAATCGCCTCCTGCTTCTCCTGTAGAACGCCATACCGAGAAAGACGGCTAAGGTCAGGGTCGGGCTTCCCCTGCATCTGAGGATGCGAAAGAAGCCCCCCGATAATAGCTTCATCCGCGACATTGATACCTTCAACGAGATCGCGCACTTCACCTCGATTAAAAGGATTGTCGTCGATGAACAAGACAGTTGGCGCGCGCAATCCCATCTGCTCAAGAACCGCAGAAATCATACCGGACTTGTTCGCATATGCAACGGTCGGGAACACAAACCATTTCCACAGATCTTCCGCGTCCAAACGCTCCTGGACACGGGAGAAATCATTCTTCGAGCAAATTGAAGAAACAATCCCTCGCGCCGCCAGCTCCTTGACGATTTCGATGTGTGCCGCGGGTATGGACACCTGTCCTTCTTCCAGCGTTCCATTCCAGAAAGTCTCATCCAGATCCCAGATAACGAGACGGATGTTTTCTGCAAAAACAGGTAGGGTCTGCTCACTCATCCACAATCAACCGCCGTTGCGGCTCCTCAAGCGTGATAACGGCACACCCTAACGACTGATCCCTTGAGGGTCCACCTCAGGGGCTCGCAAAATAGCAAGGCGCCACGAAGATACCGCAACTGATAGCGGAATCGCATATTGCAATGCCACATCGAACAGCACATTCGCAGCCCAGACCATAAGCGCGAGAGAGGGTGAGCAACCCTCTCTGACACCCGCAGCACCCTGCATCCGCTCATGACAGCGCGCGGGAACGGTTCGCCTCGACATATAGGCCAGCACAAAACGCGCGGCACCCACCGGGCAAGACACCATGTCCGCGTCGTTGCCCAGGCAGACCGTCAGCGGATCTGCACGGCGCCGAACAGTCTGAGCACTTTCGTGTCGATATCCTTGGCGGTCAGGCCGGCGACTTCGTACAAGGCGGACGAGGCCTGGTCGATGAACACATCGGGCAGCACCATCGAGCCGAACGTAGGGCCGCCACTCAACCCGCCAAAACCGTGGACAGCGTACACACAGCTCCGTAGATTCGCACCCCAAGCTCAGGCCGTAGCTATGGGCCATGTCTTGACAGCACAGATTACCACAGCCGTGAGACCCCCTCATGATCAGCCAGATCACTAGCCCTACCTCCGCACGGCAGGCGGGTTCCTTGGCCCGCGAAGTCATCGATGCGGCGGGTAACACCGGCACTGCCTACAGCCTTGCCATTGATGATTATTTCGACGGAGCGATCTCCAGTGCCGGTGATACCGACTGGGTTCGTGTCAGCCTGATCGCCGGGCAGACCTACGTGTTTGCCGTGCATGGCACGGGGGGGCCTTCTGTCGGGCTCTATGATACCTATCTTGGCATCTACAACGGCACTGGCACGCTGGTGGCGAGCAATGATGATCTCTCCCCGCAAGATCAGAACTATTTCTCCGCCGTCAGCTTCACCCCAACCACGTCGGGCGCCTTTTATCTGGGGGTAGAGAGCTATGGCTCCGAGACCGGCGACTACCGCATCATGGCCGCCGATGAGACATTCAACCTCGACCAGATCGCCAGCTATATGCTGGATCTCGATTGGGGCCAGCCTGCCCCTTGGGTCTTCGACGCAGGACCGGGCGATGTGATCACCGTCAATATCTCAGCCCTGACGCCCGAGGGCCAGCAGCTGGCGGCTTGGGCACTGGAGGCCTGGGGCATTGCCACGGGCATCACCTTCCAAGGCGTAACCAACGGTGGGCAGATCCTCTTTGACGACACCCAATCCGGCGCCTTTGCCGGCCCCAACAATGCCGATGCGCAAGGGTTCAGCAGCTCGGCCAGCGTCAATATCGGCACCGATTGGCTGAACGCCTACGGGGCAGAGATCAACAGCTACTCGCTGTCGACCTATCTCCACGAAATCGGCCATGCCCTGGGCTTGGGCCATGGCGGGCCCTATGACGGCAATGCCACCTACGGGCAGGACAATCTCTACGCCAATGACAGCTACCAGACCACGGTGATGAGCTATTTCAGCCCGACAGCGAACTCTGCGGTCACGGGCAGCTATTTCGAGCCGATCACCCCGATGCCCGCCGATTACATCGCAATGGAGCGCGCCTACGGGCTAGGGCAGGCCTATACCGGCAATACCACCTGGGGCGTGAACAGCAATGTGCCAGGCTATCTGGGCCAGGCCATGGGCTTCATGTTCGATGGCGATACGCCGGTTGCCGGCCTGTGGAATTCGGTAGGGTCAGATATCGGCTTCACCATCTTCGATACGGGTGGCACCGATACCTTCAACCTTTCCGGCATGAGCGCCAGCCAGAGCGTCGATCTGCGCCCCACCTATGCTTCCTCTGTGGCAGGGGGCACCAACAACGTGTGGATCGCGCGCGGCACGATCATCGAGAATGCACGCGGCGGAACCGGCAATGACGTGCTGATGGGCAACCATGTCGGCAACTTGCTGATCGGGAACACAGGCTCTGACCTCGTGGTCGGCCTTGGCGGCAATGACACGATGTGGGCCGGTGCCGGCGACAACGGCGATGACAGCGTCTTTGGCGGCGCGGGGGCCGATATCGCGGGCCTCGGCGGCGGCGATGACCTGGCCGTGGGCGATGGCTATTTCGACGGGGTCACCGCCTATGGCGAGACTTCCGACGACGGTCAGGACACGATCTACGCCGGCGCAGGCGACGATCTGGTGATCACCGGTGGCTATGATGGCTCTAGCGCGCCCACCTATGCCAGCGCCGGCAATGGCGCGATTGCCGCCAGCGTCACGGGCCGCGCGGCGGACACCGCCTTTACCGGTAAGGGCCGCGATATCCTTTATGGCGCGGACGGCAACGATGTGCTGGGAGGCGGATTCGATGCCGATTACGTGCATGGCGGGGGTGGCAATGACACAATTTACGCCGGCACCGGCAGCTTTGCCGACACGCTTGTAGGCGGCGACGGCAATGACCTGATCTACAACGGGGGCGGCAATGACAAGGTGTTCGGCGGGGCCGGCGCAGACGAGCTGTGGGGCGGCGCGGGGGACGATACACTCACCGGCGGGGCCGGGGCGGACACCTTCTGCTTCACACCCTCCAACGGCAGCGACGTCATCGTCGATTTCGAGAACGGCACCGATACCATCCTGATCGAGGATGTCTCAGGTGGCAGCGACGCGGAGCGCTTTGCCAACCTGTCGATCGACCAAATCGGCAGCGACGCCGTGATCTCCGTGGACGCGCTGAGCATCACGGTGCAGGGGGTGAATGCCTCTGCGCTCGATGCATCAGACTTCTATTTCCTCTGAGGGCGCATCGCTAGAAAATTGGCTCCGGCCATGTCCCACCAGCCAGAATGCATCACCGCATCGAAGACGTCTTCTTCCGACAGCAGCTACGCGACAGGGTCACCGAAGCCACCAACCCCACCCTCTTCACTCGCGATGCACGTCTCATCGTTGTCGAGCGTCAACCACCTTGTCCTGCGCCGTCAACCAAGTTGGCAGGTTCTGACCGCTGCGATCGGATTGGTTCGGTTGTCGTGTCCTCGCTGATGGTGTCGCGGGTGTCGGCTTTGAGATTGTTGCTGGACGTTGTCGGTCCGGCGTCAAGGCTGGTATATTCCGTATAGCAGGACCGGAGACGCGCGCCTGACGGACCCGCTGGGAGATGTCTTCGGGCTATGATTCTTGTGAATCAGGCCGCGACCCTCTGTTTCTCGCATGGCGCACAACAATGTCTTCCTCTGTGACGCCGTAGAGGAAAGCCGAAACAGGGGTCGTCCCGCGGCTTGTGTCGATCAATATTGCCACCAACATGTCGCGATCCTGGTCATTGAGATGCTGGAAATCGCGTAGGACAACATTCATAATGCCATCATCTGGCACGCGTTCGCGGAAGATAGTCGCGAGCGCCTTGGTTATGCTGGCGCGCTCGCGCAACTCCAGTACATGGGGTATGCGCTGGACCGTGATGGATCTGATGTAATCCGCAGCAGTCGTCTCATAGGACTGCGCTATCACATCAGCCAGAACCCCGGTCGAGCCAACCTCGTAAAAGTCGATCAAGCCGAGAATATAGGGGGTCTTGTCGACCCCGATGAAGGACAGCGGCGGCAAGCCCGCACTCATCACTCGGTTATCGGCCGCCAACGCCGGAGGTTGTGCAGTGGCCGGCTCCGCCATCCGGAGCCGCTTCGCCGGCCACGCCAGCCGTAGCGCCAGGACCCCTCATGCACTAAGATTGAAACCGGACCACTTCATTGGGGCAGGTCACGAACGGACTTGCAATTGGAAGCCTCTACGCTATCTACCTGACTAGCTCCAGGTGGCGGAACTTAATGGTTGAGACCAAGATCAACCAGAATGCTGTAGCTGCGCACCTCTCAAGAGGTCTGGAAACCCACGGTAAGGCGCATCCGCTTCAAGACGCAAAAAGCTCCCCGATGGGAGCTTTTTGTGCTTTCAGCCTTTCAATCGCCAGGTGTGGCCAAAATACCCGCACTGTTCCGATGAACCCCTGCTCCCGCGACAAGGAAAGAGATGGCGACGAGTATGACAAGGGGTGACAGCGTCGACGGTGAACGGCGAAGCAGACTGGCTGCCTCCGCCAAGCGATTCAGGCCCGCATTGGCATCGAGGTAGACCTTCAGCCGATCCGCGCAACGCCGAGAACCGAGAAGTGGCTCGGTTTGGCTGAACAGTTCCCGTGCGTTTCCTAAGTGGTTTTCCGCCTCGGTTACGCTGCGACCAGATCGGGCACCAGCGGGTTGAAGTCGGTTGATCGGACGTCCTGCCGTCAAGCGATGCATGGGGACGGCGCGGGGGACGATACACTCACCGGCGGGGCCGGGGCCGACACCTTCTGCTTCACCCCCTCCAACGGCAGCGACGTCATCGTCGATTTCGAGAACGGCACCGATACCATCCTGATCGAGGATGTCTCAGGTGGCAGCGACGCGGAGCGTTTTGCCAACCTGTCGATCGACCAAATCGGCAGCGACGCCGTGATCTCCGTGGGCGCGCCGAGCATCACGGTGCAGGGGGTGAATGCCTCTGCGCTCGATGCATCGGACTTCTATTTCCTCTGAGGGCGCATCAAAGGCAGGTTCAAGGCTACTCGGGTCAAGAAGGAGACAGCTCATCTTTCGGGGACGGTATCTGCCAGACCCGCCCTCTCCATCTCGACCAGCCATTGAGATCGTCGAAGGCGCTGTCGCTCGATACAAGCGGCAACCCCATATCAACAGCCGTCGCCCCGATCATACGGTCGAAGGGATCGGCGTGGTCCCATTCCATCGATCCAGCCAGCATTGCCATCACCAACGTATAGGGCGCGACCCTGAAACCGTTCGTGATGCATAAGCGATCAAGGTCAGGGGCAAAAGGCTCCATCTCAGGCCACCTGCCTTTGCGGACTCTCAACGTGATTTCATGAAGTGAGCAAGGCGGAACATAAACTGCACTCGCCTGCTCCATAGCATAGCGAGCCTCAGGGACGAGCTTGCTGGACCCGACCAGCCACCAGGCGAGAATCTGGGTGTCAACCACCAGCTCGGCCATCAAATGGCGCCCCACTCTCGCAGCTCATCCTCGGACATGGGTTCGGTGAAGTCGGGCACGCTCTCTTCAGGCACGAGGCCCGTCAGGGGACCAAAGCGCAAGCCAGCGGGCACGGCCATGGGCGTGATGCGCGCAACAGGGTGCCCGCCGCGAGCGAGGATGACATCCTCGCCACGCTCAGCCGCAGCAACAAGCTCAGATAACTTGGCCTTGGCCTCTGCGATATTCATCTGCATCGCCTAACCCCCCAATCATAGACCTGAACTTAGACTAAGTACAAACGATTTTCAACCGCTGCCCCAAGAGGGCAGCGCGATCTGTTTCCCGACAAAGCCACGCTCGAGGGTCTCGCCTCTCATCTTGGGCTGGAGCCCTCAGACTATGGCCGCACCTTACACTCGAAGGATGGACTGTTCCGCGTCGTCGCAATCAATACCAACCGGCCCAAATGCCCCACCAAGGCTGAACGCGCCCCGGATGGGCAGGGCTTCAAGTTCCCTGCCGACACCCGCGCCCTCTTCACGGGCGATGACCATTGATGATCTACCGCCCGCTTCAGGTGGCGGAACATGCCGGTTGAAACCACGGTCAACCAGAATGCTGTAGCTGCACACCTCTCAAGAGGTTCGACAAACCACGGTAAGGGTGCCTGCTCCAATACGCAAAGAACTCCCGACGGCAGGCCCCCTCAGCCAAGCGATTCCGGCCCGCATTGGCATCGAGGCAGACCTTCAGCCGATCCGCGCCACGCCGAGGAGGGTGAGAACCTTCGTCTCGATATCCTTGGCGGTCAGCCCGGCGGCCTCGTACATCTGATCGGGCGAGGCCTGATCGATGAACACATCGGGCAGCACCATCGAGCGGAACTTGAAGCCCGTGTCGAACACGCCCTCTTCCGACAGCAGATGCGCGACATGGCTGCCGAAGCCGCCGACCGCGCCCTCTTCGATGGTGATCAGCGCCTCGTGATCGGCGGCCAGTTTCAGGATCAGATCGCGGTCCAGCGGCTTGGCGAAGCGGGCGTCGGCGACGGTGGGCGTGATGCCCTTGGCCTCCAGCGCCTCGGCGGCCTTCATCACCTCGGCCAGACGGGTCCCGAAGGACAGGATCGCCACGCGCTGGCCCTCCTGGATCATCCGGCCTTTGCCGATCTCCAGGGGCGTGCCACGTTCGGGCATCTCCAGACCGACGCCTTCACCGCGCGGGAAGCGGAAGGCGATGGGGCCCTCGTCATGCGCGGCGGCGGTGGCGACCATATGCACCAGCTCGGCCTCGTCGGCGGCGGCCATCACCACCATGTTCGGCAGGTTGGCAAGGAAGGCCGCGTCGAAGCTGCCGGCATGGGTCGCGCCATCGGCGCCCACCAGACCGGCGCGGTCGATGGCGAAGCGGACGGGCAGGTTCTGCAGGGCGACGTCATGGACGACTTGGTCATAGCCACGCTGCAGGAAGGTCGAATACATCGCGCAGAAGGGCTTCAGCCCTCCGGCGGCGAGGGCGGCACAGAAGGTGACGCCATGCTGCTCGGCGATGCCCACGTCGAAGGTGCGATTGGGGAACCGCTCGGCGAACAGGTTGAGGCCCGTGCCATCCGGCATGGCAGCGGTGACCGCGACGATCTTGTCGTCGGCCTCACCCAGCTTGATCAGCGATTGCGCGAAGACCTTGGTGTAGCTCGGCGCATTGGACGGCGCCTTGTGCTGCTTGCCGCTGATCACGTCGAACTTGGCGGTCGCGTGGCCCTTGTCGGCAGCCATCTCGGCGGGGCGATAGCCCTTGCCCTTCTTGGTCAGCACATGGATCAGCGTCGGCCCGGTGGCGCGCGCATGCAGCGTGCGCAGGACGGACATCAGCCCCTCCATGTCATGCCCGTCGATCGGGCCGACATAGTGGAAGCCCAGCTCCTCGAACATCGTGCCGCCGACGGCCATATGCTTGAGCATGTCCTTGGCCCGCTTGGCGCCTTCCTGCAGCGGCGAGGGCAAGAGGCCGAGCGCGCCCTTGGCGGCGGCCTTGAGGTCCTGCAGCGGCTTCTCGGCATAGAGGCGGGACAGATAGGACGACAGCGCGCCGGTGGGGGGCGCGATCGACATCTCGTTGTCGTTGAGGATCACGAAGAGGCGCTTGCCGAGGTGGCCGGCGTTGTTCATCGCCTCGAAGGCCATGCCGGCGGACATCGAGCCGTCGCCGATCACCGCGATGGCGTCGCCCAGAGCCGGGTCCGGGGTGCCGCCGAGGTCATGCGCGACCTTGAAGCCCACAGCCGCCGAGATCGAGGTCGAGCTATGCGCGGCACCAAAGGGATCGTAGGGCGATTCCGAGCGTTTGGTGAAGCCCGAGAGCCCGTCCTTCATCCGCAGGGTGCGGATGCGGTCGCGGCGGCCGGTGAGGATCTTGTGCGGATAGGATTGGTGCGAGACGTCCCAGATCAGCCGGTCGCGCGGCGTGTCGAACACCGCATGCAGCGCGACGGTCAGCTCCACCACGCCCAGACCCGCGCCCAGATGGCCGCCGGTTTCCGACACGGCGCTGATCGTCTCGGCCCGCAGCTCGTCCGCGACCTGTTTCAGCTGCGCATCCGAAAGGCGCTTCAGGTCGGCCGGGCTATGCACGCGATCAAGCAGCGGCGTGGTAGGGTGAGTATTCACGGGGAAGCGTTCCTTTTTGCTTGGACCTCATACTCAACAGCTCTCGCCTTCTACCCATTCCCAAAGCGCAGGCAACACTCCGTCCACCATGCCCAGATCCTCCTGAACGCGCAGCACCTCGACAGCCAGGACATGGGCTCACCCCCATCCCATCAAGGACGCCTCGGCTTGGCCTCAGGAGGAGGAGAAACCCTACGCGGACAGCAGATAATCAGCAGCGCCCCATGCCTCAAAGATCGAACCAAATGTCATACAATCAAGAAGGCATCCGCCCTTATGATCGCCTAACAAGAGAAAAATTCCATAACCCCTTATTAAACAATCTTTTTACCACCCGAGTCACCCTGCCCATCAAGATGCAGACTGGTCGTCCAAGGGGAGGAAGACGGTCCCGCACCGAGCACACCCCCTCCCTTCTGGTTGGCATGATGTCACGACGCCTGATGCGCACCTCCACCTCAACAGCGCTCGCTTTGGCAACACAGCCGGAGACAAGCTGACACGACGCGCAAGGCTTGCTCAGATGCCAATACCGCAGGTGGTGAAACTCCACGACGGTGGTCTCGTCGGGAGTGCGACATCTGCCGCCAACAGTATGCGCACATGCCGGGCGCAAGGAAGGTGACCTTGGCTTTCGCCGCGTCCAACAGAAAGACGGGCAGTCGCATGTTCAGCGACGCGGCCTTGGGCTCGATCTCGAACAGCATCGGCCTGAACCCGGACAGATCCACCGTATCCCCGAAGTACTCCGCCCCTCATCGTTGCGCCCGGGCGTGAAGAGCACACAAGAACACGCAGATTTTGCAGACGCTCCGTTAATTATTTCATTTTAGGTGCCTTCCCCATGAACGCCAAGTAGCTTGGGTCGCGGTCAGTGGCGAGGGCGTCCGACCGGTGGAAGACCGCTTTTGATTCCTTCACTTGAGCCAAGAGACCGGCTAGCGCAAACCCTGCAGGACCCGCTTCTATTCCTTGTGAAACAACGAACGTGTTCAGGTTGAATAGGATGTCATCGCCCGGCTGGAACTCGAACAAGCCTCGAACCGCCCCACCTCGAAATTTCCCAACAGTCTCCCGTCGGTCGTACGCGGAGGCGATCTCACATTCATAAATCTTGATCAAACTGCCGTATACATAGCCAACCGAGCCGCAACGGATTTCTGCCGCGTTTCAGCCGTGATCCGAGAACGTCTGTAGCGCTGAAATAAGCCACCGTCCGTTCAGATTCTGCGCCATCCACTCGGCCTGTTCATCCCAGATTTTGAAGAATAGCGCCCGGGCCTTCGGCGTGTGAGATGTGTCTCGGCGGAGGCAGGATATGGCCAAGGCATGCCAAAGGAGAATCTCAGGCCGTTCGGCGTGCGCCTGCCTGAGCATGAGCAACTGGTTCTCCATCGAGCGCCTGTTACCTGGCGGCGCGTGCTCCGGATGGCCACAGGTTCTTTCGAAGGCTTCAGACACGTTGAAGTGCTTCAGGGACGGCATCAGGTCTCTGTGCTCCCGTTGTCGCGGGAAACGGAAACGAACTTTGTCGACAAGCTCAGTCAAATCCAGGCGCCTCATGAATGCTGCCGCATTGCCGCCGGGGGCGCTGGCCTCCAGGGGCAATGAAGCAGCACCAAACCACGACGCGGAAGGATATGTCCGCAATCCGTGTTGGGTGTGCAGACTAAACGCCTGACATGAGGATATCGACGGCTCTCGTGACGCGATCACCTTGATCGCCGACTGTTCCGCTTCGGCGCAAACTCTCGCGCCGAACAGCCGCGATCAGCCTCGTGGCAAGGATCAGCCGCTTGCCGTTATGCCGGATTTCGGGGTTTAGCTTCAGCACCGCAGGGTAGTCTGCCAGAAGTGGGATGACGACGACTGCCGGGTCGGGTGGCAGAAGTTCGCTTTCCACCACAACCATGAGGACGCCGTTGTATTCCGCGACATCGAAACGGCTCAACTCCTCCACGAGGACCCTCCTGGGGCCGCGATGATATCAGCCAGAGGGTGCCCATTTCGCGCATGCCAGTCCGACTGGGCAGCGAACGCATCCGCATTGTCGGCAAGCCATTTTTCGCGGCGTGCGGCAGCGACGGCCTTGATCAATGCCGCCTCGGCGACGGCGGAAACATTGACCCCGAGCTCTTTTGCAACGTCGAGCGCTTCGGCATTGAGGCTCAAAGACGTCTTGCGGCGAGTTTGGGATACCATGCGATCATACTCCCCTGTGATACCCCCATTATGTACCGCCTCTGCTCTGACGCAAGGCCTCTAACGCTGACGCCTGCAGGCAGCCAACACGGTTTGCGGACATCTTCACGCGGAAAGCTCAGGTGAGACGTCGTGATTTCTACCGGTTGAGCGTCGACTGAAGTATGTCTTGGCCTTGGCGACCAGGCGGTAGCGGTCAATCATTCCTCATCATCGCCTCCCATCTGCTATAGGCAGCGGCCTGTTGGGATTACTCCGAGCGCGCCTCTCTATTTTCCGGCTTATGTCGTGGTTGAGGGACGATTCCTCCACATCTTAGCAATTCAGACACGGATACGGACGAAAGCCCTCTGGCCGCGAGCGCAGCAATAGCTGCGGCACTCCCGACCACGCTTGAAGCTATTGTGTCATGCGCCAGGACGACATCTCCGCTGGAAACGCCCTCAATCATACGCGATGCAATAACTTCACTATCGTCGTCTCGCCAATCCTTCGCATCAATGGACCAATAGCACGGCATGAGGTCGTAGTTGTTGTGTATCACCCCAAGTTGGCTGTCAGTCAGACGCCCATGAGGAGCCCGGAAAAGCTTGGGTGTCACGCCGCAAATATCGAGCACCATGTGCTGCGTGAGCGTGATCTCTCGCATCATCTCTGCAACGGAGAGCTTGACCAAGTACCGGTGAGAGTAGGTATGATTCCCGATCTCATGGCCGTCTGCGGCGATCGCGCGAAGCAGGTCTGCATACCGAAGGGCCTTTTCGCCGACCACGAAGAATGTTGCTCGTGCCCGATGACGACGTAAGGCGGATAGGATGAAAGGCGTTAGCTCGGGGTCCGGCCCGTCATCAAAGGTGAACGAATATAATGGCTGAGCTGTGTCGACCCGAAGAACCTGATGCACGATGCCACCTATGGTCAGGGGGGGAAGGCTAGCGCGCAGCCAGTGCGGGAGTCGCAGGCGCGGAAAGTGTGATCGCTTCAGCGAGAGCCGTAGAACCAAAGGTCTTCATCGCAATCTCCTTGAATAACAAAGTGGGTCTGCAGGACCCCTCAATCGAGGGCGCCGATGCACAGGACCCATTGTGGACAAGCGGCCTCTATCAGCCTCCGTGTCAGCGGATGATCATCGCGGAGGTACCATCATCGATGCAGGCTCCGGAATTCCCGGCTTGCGCATAGCTCACCCAAATCATCTGCCGCGGCGCAAGGATCGTCAGGCCGTCGCAAAGCCCGTTTGCCCCTTCCGGTGAGCCCTTCTCGA
>NZ_LRRR01000027.1 GCF_001691415.1 Pararhodobacter sp. CCB-MM2 | reverse complement strand
TCTTTTTTTGTTTAACAAAGAAGAAGAGGACAAACGATCTCTTGCTTGGTGTGGTGGGGAGGGAGATGTAAATAAGACACACCCCCCCCCCCGCGCGCCTCGGCCGCGCCCGCCATGACGGCCCTTGCGATCGGGTGATAAGGCCGCACTGAGTATTGTCGCACAGTGAAGGGTCGCGCGCCTCTGACCTTTGGTTGCCTCAGCCTCGGCAGGAACCACCCGCAGCACCAAAAAGCACCGCTTCCCATAATCTTCGTTCCGAAAATATCCTCGGGGGTGAGGCCGCAGGCCGAGGGGGCAGACAGCCCCCTTCCTTTGGGCGCCGAGCGAAGCGAGGCGCCCTCCGTCGCCCAAGGCCTGCGTGGCGGAGCCATGCCGGACGAGGGTGAAACCCCTCACTGGTCTCCGGCCCCGCTTGCCACGCCATCCGCGGCGGGGGATAAGGCGGGATGGCCAAGGCATCTCCCCAATTCACCTGTACCGAATGCGGTGCCGTCCACTCGAAGTGGAGCGGCCGCTGCGACGCCTGCGGGGCGTGGAATTCCATCGTCGAGGAGGCGCCGCTCGGGGCCGGCCCGAAGGGCGCCCTGCCCAAGGGGCGGATGATCCAGCTCTCCTCTCTGCAGGCACAGGAAGCCCCGCCGCCGCGCACCCTCTCAGGCATGGACGAACTCGACCGCGTTCTCGGTGGCGGGCTGGTCGAGGCCTCGGCCATTCTCGTCGGCGGCGATCCCGGCATCGGGAAATCCACCCTCCTTCTTCAGGCGGTCGCAGCCTTCGCCCGCAAGGGCCTGCGGACACTCTATATTTCTGGCGAAGAGGCCGCCGCACAGGTTCGGATGCGGGCCCTCCGTCTCGGCCTTGGCGACGCCTCGGTGCAGCTGGGCGCCGAGACCAGCCTGCGCGACATCCTCACCACGCTCGATGCCGACCGGCCGGATCTGGTGATCATCGATTCGATCCAGACCATGTGGCTCGATACCGTCGCCTCGGCCCCCGGCTCGGTCGCACAGCTGCGGGCGGCCGCGCATGAGCTGGTGACGCTGGCCAAGCGCCGCGGCATCAGCGTGATCCTCGTGGGACATGTCACCAAGGAAGGGCAGATCGCCGGCCCGCGGGTCGTTGAACACATGGTCGATTGCGTGCTGTATTTCGAGGGCGAGCGTGGCCACCAGTTCCGCATCCTGCGCGCGGTGAAGAACCGCTTCGGCCCGGCAGACGAGATCGGCGTCTTCGAGATGACCGGGGCAGGGCTCGCCGAGGTCTCGAACCCCTCGGCCCTGTTCCTGTCCGAACGCGGCCAACCTGCACCCGGCTCCGTGGTCTTTGCGGGGATCGAGGGCACGCGGCCGATGCTGACCGAGATTCAGGCCCTCGTCGCGCCCTCGCCGCTGTCGAACCCGCGCCGCACAACCGTCGGCCTCGACGGTGGCCGGCTGTCGACGATCCTCGCCGTGCTGGAGGCCCGCTGCGGTATCCCCTTCGCCGGTCTTGACGTTTTTCTCAACGTTGCCGGGGGGATGCGCGTCAGTGAACCCGCCGCTGACCTTGCCGTTGCGGCCGCACTTCTGTCCGCGCGCGAGGATATCGCGCTGCCTGCGGACACGGTGGTTTTCGGGGAGATCTCGCTCTCGGGCGCTCTCCGTCCCGTGAGCCAGAGCGAAAACAGGTTGAAAGAGGCGGCAAAACTTGGTTTCACCTCGGCCATGCTACCCAAGGGTGGTAAGACCGGTCCCGGTATCGGCGTCACCCTGCGCGAGATGCAGGATCTGACCGGATTTGTGGGCGATGTTTTCGGCGCGGGCTGACTGCGCGAAGGAGTGATTGGATGGATTCCTTTACCCTGGTCGACGCGGGCGTCGCGCTGATCATCGTCGTCTCGGCGATTCTGGCCTATTCCCGTGGCCTCGTGCGCGAGATCCTCGCCATCGCCGGCTGGGTCGTGGCAGCCGTCGTCGCCTTCGTGCTGGCCCCGACCGTGCAGCCGCTGGTGGCCGAGATCCCCTATCTCGACCGTATCCTCGGCGACAGCTGCGAGCTGACGATCATCGCCGCCTTTGCCGCCGTCTTCGCGGTTATGCTGGTGATCGTCGCCTTCTTTACGCCGCTGTTCTCCAGCCTGATCCGCAACTCGGCGCTGGGGGGCATCGATCAGGGTTTCGGCTTCTTCTTCGGGGTGTTGCGCGGCATTCTTCTGATCGCCGTGGCGCTGATCGTGTTCGAGCGCGCCGTGCCCGCGGGCACCGTGCCGATGGTCGACAACTCGCAGTCGAAAGCCCTGTTCCAGCAGGTGCAGGCCGCGATCACCGAGGCCCTGCCGGCAGACGCCCCGAACTGGATCGTCGAGCGTTACGAGGAGCTGACCTCGACCTGCACCGCCGGGTGAGCCCTGACGCGGCAGACCTGCGGGCAGAGCTGGGTGAACGGCTCTTCGTTCATTGGATTGGCGGGCGCTGGATGGCCCCGCTTGGAGACCGGCCTGTGCCGGTCTCTTGCTTTTCCGGCCAACCCCTGGGGCAGGTGATCTGCATGGCCGAGGGGGATCTGTTCCGCGCCCGCGACGCGCGGGGTCCGCTCCCTGATCCGGCGCAAATGGCCGCGCGCTATCTCGACAGCCGCGCATGGCTTGGCGCGCTGCGCAGCCTGGAGGGACAGCCCGACCCCCTCACGCCGCCCGAGCGATGGGATCTGCCCGGAACCGGCCCCTTGGTCCTGCTCAGTGCCGCCGCCTTGCCTTTGGCGCGTCTGGTCGGCCTGCTGATCGCCGGCGCTTCCCGTGGGGTGCTGTGGAAGCCCGCGCCGTCAGCGGCGGCCTCGGCGCATGGGGTGATACGGGTGTTGGGCCCGGTGTCAGGCGGGCGCGTGGCGATGCTGCACGGGGATCACCGCAGCGGGCAGCGGCTGGCCGGGGAGGGGGCGGTGATCTGGGCTTCGGACCAGACCCCGCCGTTCCCTGTCACTTGCCATGTCCCGGCCACAGGTCCACGCCACCCATGATCGTCTCATCCGGCTTGCCGACCACTTTGTCGTCCTTGCGGTCGTAGTCAAAGGCCCCCAGCAGCCGCTGCACGGCGCTGATCCGGGCGCGGTACTTGTCATCGCCGCGAATGACGGTCCAACGCGCGAAGTCGAAATCCGAGCGCGCAAAGGTCTCACCGATCGCCAGGGTGTATTCGTCCCATTTGGCCAGTCCCTTCACGTCGATCGACGACAGTTTCCACTGCTTGAGGATATGGGCCTCACGCGCCAGCATCCGGCGCAGCTGCTCCGCCCGGCCGACGTTGAACCACAGCTTGATCAGCTGGATGCCGTCATCGGTCAGGGCGCGCTCGAACCCCGGTAGCTGGTCAAAGAAATGCGCGCGTTCGGCGTCGGTGCAGAAGCCGAAGACCTTCTCGACCACGGCGCGGTTGTACCAGCTGCGGTCCATCAGGGCGATTTCGCCGGCGGCGGGCATATGGGCGATGTATCGCTGGAAGTACCATTGCGTGCGCTCGCGCTCGGTGGGCTTGGGCAGCGCCACGACATGCGCGCCGCGCGGGTTCATGTTCTCGGACACCCGCTTGATCGCGCCGGATTTGCCGGCGGTGTCGCGCCCCTCGAAGACGACGACGACCCGCTGGCCCGATGCCTCGACCCAGCGCTGGAACTTCACCAGCTCGACCTGCAGCTCCTTCATCCGGTCTTCGTATTCGGACTTTTTCATCCAACGGTCGTAGGGGTAGTCCTCGGCCAGGATGTCTTTCTTGTCGCCGCCCTCAATGGCCTTGCGAATGGCCGCGGGGGCGTCGTCCTTGAAATAGGCCGAGATTGCGCCGTCAAAGGGCAGGTCCATGATGGTCTCCCGTGTTTTCCGCGACGCTAGGGCGGGGGACATAGCCCGGCAAGCAGAATTGGCGGTTTTTGATGTCAGACTTTCAAAGATCTGGCTTTATGGCGGTCACCAGAAATCAGGCGTCAGGTCGGATTTGTCGGGCTGGGCTGACCTTCAGTGTTCGCGTTGGTTCGCTCAACTCTTGCGATGGGGTCAGGTAAATTGAGCGTAACGATTTGTTAATAAATAATGTCAGGCAATAACGCCGGCGCGGGTGTCATGCCCTTCGGGCGCTGGCGCACTCATGCTCAGACAGTATCGGCGAAAATTCCGCGTCGCAAAGGTAAGACCGCCGCTAGAGCGATGATGGAAACGGAGTAGCCATCGGTCAAACCGCAGACGGGCACGCATCGTCCCGGCTTTGGCCGATACATCATACATTCGGCCCGCTTGCCTTGCCTCCTGTGCCGAGGCAATGATCCGGACATGTCCACGCCCATTTCCTCCATCCGAAATCTCGGCCCCGCCAGCGAGGAGAGCTTCGCGCGCGCGGGCATTCATTCCGCTGAGGAGCTGCAGGCGCTCGGCGCGGATGAGGCCTATGCGGCGCTTCTTCGCTCCGGCGAGCGGCCGCATTTCATCGGCTATTACGTCCTCCACATGGCGTTGCAGGGGCGGCCGTGGAACGATTGCAAGGGGGCCGAGAAGGAGGCCTTGCGGGAAAGTTTCGATAAGCTGAAAGCCGCGCATGTGGCGGAAGGGGGGATTGCCGGAATCGAGGCGATCCTTAATGAGATCGGCGTGATCGATGCCGGACGACCCCGGCGGAAACGGTGAGGCGTGACGATGCGGTTGGGATTGGTGGCTCTGGCGGCGACGGTGTTCCTGTCGGCCTGTGGTGGCGGACGCGAGGAGCCGGCGCAGGTCTCGCGCCTCTATCCCGGTGAGACGGTCGAGATGCGGCTGATGATTCACGATGCCGCCGAAGAGCTCGACATCCCCGAGGCCCTGTTGCACCGCGTGATCCAGCGCGAGAGCGACTACCGCGCCAATGCCCGCAACGGCCCCTATTACGGGCTGATGCAGATCCTGCCGCAAACCGCGCGGACCATGGGCTTCCGGGGGCAGCCGAACGACCTGCTCGATCCGCGGGTCAACCTGCGTTACGCGGGCCGCTACCTGCGCGGGGCGTGGATCGTCTCGGACGGGAATATGGACGCGGCGGTGATGCATTACGCGCGCGGGTATTATTACGACGCCCGCGACCGCTGCCTGCTGGTGGAAACCGGCCTGGCGCAGCGAGAAGTCAATCGCCGCTGCCGCTGACAGAGGCAGACAACGAAAAAGGGCGGAGCCGAAGCTCCGCCCTTTCGCATTCCGATCGGGAGAGGGTCAGCCGACCAGCTCGAGGCCCGAGAAGAAGAAGGCGATTTCCTGAGCGGCGGTTTCCGGAGCGTCCGAACCGTGCACCGAGTTCTCGCCCATCGACAGCGCGAATTCCTTGCGGATGGTGCCCTCGTCGGCGTTGGCCGGGTTGGTGGCGCCCATGACTTCACGGTTCTTCAGAACGGCGTTCTCGCCTTCCAGAACCTGCACGACGACCGGGGCCGAGGCCATGAACTCGCACAGCTCGCCGTAGAAGGGGCGCTCTTTGTGCACTTCGTAGAATTTGCCCGCCTGAGCCGGGGTCAGGTGGATGCGCTTCTGAGCGACGATGCGCAGGCCGGCATCTTCGAACTTGGCGTTGATCTTGCCGGTCAGGTTGCGGTTGGTGGCGTCGGGCTTGATGATCGACAGCGTGCGTTCGGTGGCCATGATGGTCTCTCTGGATGGGCGGCGGGGCACAGGGGCCCGACCGTCGTTGAATGGGTCGAAACAGGGCTGTCCCGTATCATGCGCCGCATCGCTTGAAAAGGCCGCGAAGCACGCAGGCGCCCGCTGGTGCAGGGCCGTGGCATCTGATAAGCGGCGGCGCATGTTGACCATCAATGACCTCAGCTATTCCGTCGACGGCAAGCCCCTCCTCGTGGGGGCCTCGGCCCGTATTCCGACCGGCCACAAGGTGGGCCTCGTGGGCCGCAACGGCTCGGGCAAGACCACTTTGTTCCGTCTCATCCGCGGCGAGCTCGTGTCCGAGGGGGGCTCGATCAGCCTGCCGAACCGCGCCCGCATCGGCGGCGTGGCGCAGGAAGTGCCTTCGTCGTCCACCTCGCTTCTGGACACGGTTCTGGCCGCCGATACCGAGCGCGCCAGCCTGATGGCCGAGGCCGAGACGGCCACTGACCCGACCCGCATCGCCGAGGTGCAGGCGCGGCTTGCCGATATCGACGCCTGGTCGGCCGAGGGGCGCGCCTCGGCGATCCTCAAGGGCCTCGGCTTCACCGCCGAGGAGCAGCTGATGCCGTGCTCGGATTTCTCGGGCGGCTGGCGGATGCGCGTGGCGCTGGCGGGGGTGCTGTTCTCGCAGCCGGACCTGCTGCTGCTCGACGAGCCGACGAACTATCTCGACCTCGAAGGCGCGCTGTGGCTGGAGGCCTATCTCGCCAAATATCCGCATACGGTGATCGTGATCTCGCACGACCGCGGGCTCTTGAACCGCGCCGTGAACGCGATCCTGCATCTCGAGGACAAGAAGCTCACGCTTTATTCCGGCGGCTACGATACTTTCGCCAAGACCCGGGCCGAACAGCGTGCGGTGCTGGTGGCCGAGGCCAAGAAGCAGGACGTGCGGCGCGCGCATCTGCAGGCCTTCGTCGACCGCTTCAAGGCCAAGGCCTCGAAGGCGCGGCAGGCTCAGAGCCGGGTGAAGCAGCTGGAGAAGATGACGCCGATCACCGCGCCGCATGAGGCAGCGAAGCACGTCTTCACCTTCCCGACGCCCGAGGAGCTGTCGCCGCCGATCATCGCCATGGAAGGCGTGTCCGTCGGCTACGGCGAGACGGTGATCCTGAAGAAGCTGTCCCTGCGCATCGATCAGGACGACCGGATCGCGCTGCTGGGCCGTAACGGCGAGGGGAAATCCACGCTTTCCAAGCTGTTAGCGGGTAAACTTGAGAAGATGGCCGGCTCGATGACGGTCTCGTCCAAGCTGCGCGTCGGCTATTTCGCGCAGCATCAGGTTGACGAGCTGTTCCTCGATGAGACGCCGGTGCAGCACGTCCGCCGTCTGCGCCCGACCGAGGGCGAGCCGCGTCTGCGCGCACGTCTGGCAGGCTTCGGCCTGATGGCCGATCAGGCCGAAACGGTGGTGGGACGGCTGTCCGGTGGCCAGAAGGCGCGCCTGTCGCTGCTGTTGGCCACCATCGACGCGCCGCATCTGTTGATCCTCGACGAACCGACCAACCACCTCGATATCGAGAGCCGCGAGGCGCTGGTCGAGGCGTTGACTGCCTATTCCGGTGCCGTGGTGCTGGTCAGCCACGACATGCATCTGCTGTCGCTGGTTGCGGACCGGTTGTGGCTGGTGAAGGACGGCGGCGTCGCGCCCTATGAGGAAGACCTCGACGCCTACCGCGCGCTGCTGCTGGGCGGGGATGAGAGCGAGAAGAAGCCCAAGGCCGAAAAGCCCGCCAAGGCAAAAGCTTCGCGCGAACAAGTGCTTGCGCTGCGTTCTGATGTTCGCAAATGCGAGCAGCGGGTCGAGAAGCTGGAAGAGATGCGCGAAAAGCTGGCCGCCAAGCTGGCCGATCCCGCGCTTTACGAGGATGACCGCAAGGGCGATCTGGCGGTTTGGAACCGGAAGTATGCCGAAGTGATGGAAGGTCTGGACCGGGCCGAAGCGCTTTGGATGAAAGCGTCGGAAGCACTTGAACAGGCTGAGAAATAGGAATGTAAGGCAATTGATTGCCTGACATTTTGTGCGCGTTCCGGGGCCCGAGGGAGATTGACTTTCCCTCGGGCTCGGCAATTCTGGGGCCATGCTCGATCTTGCCTTCCTCGCCACGGCTTTTGTCACCCTGTTCGTGATCATCGATCCGATCGGGCTGGCACCGTTGTTCATCCCTCTCACAGCCGGGATGGATTCGCGCCAGCGCCGCACGGTCGGCCTGCGCGCCTGCATCATCGCGGCGGCGCTGCTGACGGTCTTCGGGCTGGCGGGCGAGAAGATCCTCACGACCATCGGCATCTCGATGCCGGCCTTCCAGATCTCGGGCGGGATCCTGCTGTTCCTGACCGCTCTCGACATGCTGTTCGACCGCCGCCAGCCCCGGCGCGAAGGGCATGCCGCACAGCGCCCGGACCCCTCGGTCTTTCCCTTGGCGATGCCGTTGCTGGCGGGGCCGGGGGCGATGACCTCGATGATCCTGCTGGTCAACCAGACCGACGGCTGGGCCGGCACATTGGCCGTGCATCTGGTGATGTTGGCAGTGATCGTCTCGGCCTTCATCTTCTTCCTGATGGCCACCCCGATTGAGCGTCTTCTGGGCCGGACCGGTGAGATGGTCATCACCCGGCTTCTGGGCATGCTGCTGTCGGCGCTGGCGGTGCAGTTCGTGCTGAACGGCGCGCAGGGCGCGGGCATCATCACCTTGAACTGATGGCGCATCTGACGGGGCTGTGACGCGCGGCACCCTTCCGGCAGCGGGACGGGTGGCCTATCTCTAAGAGGACACCCCCGGCCAGAGAGACGCATGCCCGCCCTCGACCAGTTGACCGATGACCAGATCGCCCGGCTTGTCTATCTGACGTTGCTGATCGTTTCGATTGGCAGCTATGCGGTCGTGGCCACGCGGGGGCGCATCTTCACGACCTTGCGGCACCTGCTGCTCTGGGCGGTGATCTTCGTCGGGGCCGCCTCGGCCTGGGCGCTGTGGGACGGGCTGCAGTTTCAGGCGGCCGTGGTGCAGACCGAAGGCGGCGACGGGTTGATCCTGCGCCGCAGTATCGACGGGCAATACCATTTGGATCTGGAGATCACCGGGCCCAACGGTGTGCCGACGCCGATCCGCTTCATCGTCGACACCGGCGCCTCGGAGATGGTGCTGACCCGGCAGGACGCGGCCAAACTTGGGTTTGACCGCGAGTCGCTGAGCTTCATTGGCATTGCCAGCACGGCGAACGGCGTGACGCGGACCGCGCCCGTCCGTTTGGACCGGGTGGCCTTGGAGAACCACCTGTCCAGCGATGTCAGGGCCTTGGTGAATGAGGGCGAGCTGCATGGCTCGCTGCTGGGGATGGGCTATCTGGAGCGGTTCTCGCGCATCGAGATCATGCGCGACCGGTTGCGGATCACGTTCTGACCGAGACGCCGGTCCGAGGGGCCGTTTACGCCAGAACCGGCACGTTCCGCTTGGCGCAATGGGCGGCCGAGGCCATCCGCGTGCCTTCGTCCAAGGCGAGGATCGCTTCCAGCCCGTCGTTGCACTCGACCAGTTCGCCCAGCGTGACAGGGTCCAGCGAGGTATAGAACGCCTCGACCGCGCGGGTCAGATGGCCGGACATGCGGCAGACGCCTTTCAGCGGGCAGGTGTTGTCGGCGCCGAAGCATTCGATGAAGGGCAGATCAGCCTCGAATTCGCGGAACACCGAGCCGACCGAGATCTCTTCTGCCGGGCGGGCAAGGGTGAAGCCGCCGTGACGCCCGCGCAGGGTGGTGATGAAGCCCGATTGCCCCAGCTGGTTGACCACCTGCGCAAGATGGTTCTCGGAAGCGTTGATCGCCTGCGCCACGTCCGCCTTGCGCACGATGCGGTCTGCATTGACGGCGCAGACCATCAGTGTCCGCAGGGCAAGGTTCGTACGGGTCGTCAGGCGCATCGGGTCACTCCGTTGATACTCGGTCCATCTCATTCATGCGTGGAAGGGTTACATTTTGCTGAAGCCCTTTACCTTGATTGAGATCAAATCGCGTTCCGGGCGAGGAATGCTGCAAAATTGTCGCGCGAGGGGACCTTTCCTTTCGCCTGTTAAGCGCCTACCGTCCCGTTCATTCCTGTGACGGACCTTCCTGACATGCGTTCAACGCTCCTTATCGCCGTGCTGTCCATGTTGGGCTGTACGCTTCTCGTGGCGGGTACGACCCTGTTGGCCAAGATGATGGGGACGGGGGCTTTGGGGCAGACGATCCATCCGCTGATGGTGTCGATGGCGCGGTTCGTCTTTGGTTTCGCCGGCGTCGCGCTGGTGCTGGGGCTGCGCAAGGCCTCGGGCCGGGCGGCCTGGGTTGAGGCGCCGGGCACGCGCGCGCCGCATTGGGCCTTCCACGCCCTGCGCACGTTGTTGGGTTGGTCGGGCGGCGGGCTGATGTTCGCGGCCTCGGCACAGCTGCCGTTGGCCGATGCCAATGCGCTCAGCTTTACCAGCCCGGTGGCGACGATGTTCTTCGCGATGATCCTTTTGGGCGAGAAGGTCGGGCCCTGGCGTTGGGCTGCGGCGGTCATCGCTATGTTGGGGGCCTTGGTGCTGTTGAGGCCGGGGGCCGGGGTAATCCAGCCGGCGGCGCTGCTGGCGCTGGCCTCGGCTGTGTGCATGGGGTTGGAGGCGATCGTCATCAAGCGGCTGGCCACGACCGAGCCTCCGGGCCGGACGATGTTGATCAACAACGGCATGGGCGCGGTGCTGGCCGCCGTTGTGGGCACGTTCTTCTTCACCTGGCCCCAGAACGGCGCGGTGTGGACGGCCCTCATCGCCATGGGGCTGGTGATGGTCACGGCGCAGATCCTTTTGTTGACCGCGAACCGGCTGGCCGATGCCAGCTTCGTCGCGCCGTTCTTCTACCTGACGCTGGTCTGGGCAGCTTTCTACGACATCGCCGTCTTCGATCTGTGGCCGGATGCGGTCAGCATCACCGGCGCGGTTGTGGTCATGGCGGGAGGGCTGCTGATGACCTGGCGCGAGGTGGTGAATGGCCGGCGGCGGCTGGTCGAGATCTCGCAACCCGCGCCGGCTCTGCGCTAAGGGACTGCGGTGGCGCTTGCGCCACGGGGCGGGCGGTGCTATCCGCAAGCCCATGACGACGCTGTGCATCATTACCTGCTGCATTACCCGGTGAGCTGAGGCTCGCGCGGGGCGCCGTCTTTTCCCCAAAGGAAAACTCGCAGCCCACCCCGCGCGCCGGGGTGTTAGTTGTGGTGCGATTTGGGGGACAGGACATGACCGGGATCCGGCTTTACAACACCCGCACGCGCACGAAGGAAGACTTCGTGCCGTTCGATGCGATGGATGTGCGGATGTATGTCTGCGGGCCGACGGTCTATGACCGCGCGCACCTGGGCAATGCCCGGCCGGTGCTGGTGTTCGACACGCTGTTCCGGCTCTTGCGGCATGTCTATGGCGCGGATCACGTCCGCTATGTGCGCAATTTCACCGACGTCGACGACAAGATCAACGCCACCGCCGTCGCCCGCAAGGAAGCGGGGGCCGAGGGCACGTTGGAGGATCTGATCCACCAGCGGACCGAGGAGACGATCGGTTGGTATCACGCCGATATGGATGCCTTGGGGGCGATGCGCCCGACCGCCGAGCCGCGCGCGACCGAGTATATCGGTGCGATGGTCGCGATGATCCAGGGGCTGATCGACAAGGGCCATGCCTATGAGGTCTCGGGCCACGTGTTGTTCGACGTGCGCTCGTATCCCGAATACGGGCGGCTCTCAGGGCGCTCGGTCGACGACATGATCGCCGGAGCGCGGGTCGAGGTCGCGCCCTATAAGCGCGATCCGATGGATTTCGTGCTGTGGAAGCCCTCGGATGCCTCGCTGCCGGGCTGGGACTCGCCCTGGGGCCGGGGGCGTCCGGGCTGGCATATCGAATGCTCGGCCATGTCGTTCGAGCTGCTGGGGACCTCCTTCGACATCCATGGCGGCGGCATCGACCTGCAATTCCCGCACCACGAGAACGAGATCGCCCAGTCCTGCTGCGCCCATCCGGGGTCGGATTTCGCGCGGGTCTGGATGCATAACGAGATGCTGCTCGTCGAGGGGAAGAAGATGTCCAAGTCTTTGGGCAACTTCTTCACCGTGCGCGAACTCTTGGAGCAGGGCTATCCCGGCGAGGTCGTGCGCTTCGTGATGCTGTCGACGCATTACCGCAAGCCGATGGACTGGACGGCGGAGAAGGCGGAACAAGCGACTCTAAAGCTGCTCGCATACAGTAGAACATGTGAGCGCTTCGCGGCCGGATACATCCCGGATTCGTCGCGAGCTAGCGCTCACGTTATCGAAGCACTTGCTGATGATCTGAACACTCACCTTGCGCTCGCCACACTAGACGCAGAGCACAAAAAAGCAGAGCAGATGGGCGATGCTCGGACTCTCGCAGATACAATGGCGCTGCTTGGCTTCATTAATTTCGAAGGCCCAATCTCTCCCGAACACGAGTGGATTGAGAAAAAGGGCTTTGATCTGAATGCCTTGGCGGAAAAACTGGCCGCTCTGCGCGCGGCGGCGATGGAGACCAAGAATTTCGCCTCGGTCGATGCGCTGAAATCCGCGCTGATCGCGGCGGGGGTCGAGGTGCGGATGTCGAAGGCCGGGGTCGAGCTGGTGCCCGGCGCGGGCTTCGATGCCGCGAAGCTGGATGGGTTGTGAGATGAACGTCTCTTTGGCGCTTGCGGCTCCGGCAGGACCGGGGGTTTCACACCCCCGGACCCCCGTGGGATATTTGGAGCACAAAGATGCGCGCGGTTTTCGGGGTGCGTCGTCAATCATGATTGCTGCGCATTGTGGCGAGGCTGCGGGCCTGTTTCTTGATCGGAAAGGGGGCGCGGCGTGACCGAGCGGCTCTATCTCTATGACACCACGCTGCGTGATGGGCAGCAGACGCAGGGCGTGCAATTCGCCACGGCCGAGAAGGTCGCGATCGCCAAGGCGCTGGATGCGCTGGGGATCGACTACATCGAGGGCGGCTGGCCCGGGGCGAACCCGACCGACAGCGAGTTCTTCGAGACGCGGCCGCAAACGCGGGCGACCTTCACCGCCTTTGGCATGACCAAGCGTGTCGGGCGCTCGGCCGGGAATGACGAGGTTTTGGCCGGGGTGATGAATGCGGGCACGCCGGCGGTTTGTCTGGTCGGCAAGACGCATGATTTCCATGTGACGACGGCGCTTGGCATCACGCTGGACGAGAACCTCGTCAACATCCGCGAGTCGGTCGCGCATATGGTCGCGCAGGGGCGCGAGGCCTTGTTCGACGCCGAGCATTTCTTCGACGGCTACAAGGCCAACCCCGAGTATGCGCTGGCGGCCTTGAAGGCGGCTTATGAGGCGGGTGCGCGGTGGCTGGTGCTCTGTGACACCAACGGCGGCACGCTGCCGGCCGAGGTCGGGCGGATCGTGCGCGACGTGATTGCGGCGGGCATTCCCGGCGATCATCTGGGCATCCATTGTCATGACGACACCGGCAACGCCGTGGCCTGTTCGCTGGCCGCCGTCGATGCGGGTGTGCGGCAGATTCAGGGCACGCTGAACGGTCTCGGTGAGCGTTGCGGCAATGCGAACCTGACGACGATGATCCCGACGCTGCTGCTGAAGCAGCCCTATGCCAGCCGCTACGAGACCGGCATTCCCCATGCCGCGCTGAACGGCATGGTCAAACTGTCGCGGCAATTGGACGACATCCTGAACCGGGTGCCTTTGCGCAGCGCGCCTTATGTCGGCGCCTCGGCCTTCGCGCATAAGGCGGGGCTGCATGCCAGCGCGATCCTGAAGGACCCAACGACCTACGAACATATCGACCCGGCCACCGTGGGCAATGCGCGCGTCATTCCGATGTCCAATCAGGCGGGGCAGTCGAACCTGCGGGCGCGTCTGGCCTCGGCCGGGATCGAGATTGCGGCGGGGGATCCTCGGCTGATGCAGATCCTCGACGAGGTGAAGCTGCGCGAGGATCAGGGCTATGCTTATGACGGCGCGCAGGCCTCGTTCGAGTTGCTGGCGCGCGAGACCTTGGGCCTGCTGCCGCGGTTCTTTGAGGTCAAGCGCTACCGCGTCACGGTCGAGCGGCGCAAGAACCGCTACGACCAGATGGTCAGCGTCTCGGAAGCCGTGGTCGTGGTGAAGATCGGCGATCAGAAAGTCTTGTCGGTCAGCGAAAGCAGCGATGGCAGCGGCACCGATCGCGGCCCGGTCAACGCGCTGTCGAAGGCCTTGGGCAAGGATCTGGGGCCGTATCAGGCCTCGATCGACGACATGAAGCTGGTGGATTTCAAGGTGCGCATCACGCAGGGCGGCACCGAGGCCGTCACGCGCGTGATCATCGACAGCGAGGACGGGCAGGGCCGGCGTTGGTCGACCGTGGGGGTGAGCCCGAACATCGTCGATGCCTCGTTCAGCGCGCTGCTGGACGCGATCCACTGGAAGCTGGTCAAGGACGGCGCGGAACCTGTTCTCAACGGTTGACCCAAAGGTCAGGGGGCTTTAGCCCAAGGGCATGAGTATTCTTGACCTGTTCCTGACCCTGGACCGCGCCGGTCCGGGGGATGTCGAAAGTTTGCGCTGGGCGCTGGATGTGGCGGGGACGCCGCCGGGCGCTCGTGTGCTGGACGCGGGCTGCGGCACCGGCGCCGATACCGGTGATCTGCTGGCGGCAATCCCGGAGGCCCAAGTCACTGCGCTGGATGCGGCCGAGCCCTTCGTGTCCGTCGTGCGTACCAAGTTCCCGGCAGCGCGGGCGGTTGAGGGCGACATGCGCCATCCTCCGAGCGGCCCGTGGGACCTGATCTGGTCCGCAGGCGCGGTCTACAACATCGGCGTGACCGAGGCGCTGAACGCCTGGCGGCCGCATCTGGCACCGGGCGGGCGGGTGGCGTTCTCGGACCTGCGCTGGACCACCGATACCCCGGCCGAGGGCGCCGTGGCGCATTGGGCGGGCGAGGGGCTGACCCTCACCGGGGCCGAGGCGCTGGAGGCCGAGATCACCGCCGCCGGCTGGCGGGTCATCGGTGCGCGATGGATCGGGCGGGCCGGCTGGGCCAATTACTACGACCCGCTGGAAGCCATGCTGGCAGACGAAAAGGACACGGCCCTGGTCGAGGCCTTCCGCGCCGAGATCGCCTGCTGGAAGCTCTATGGCGACAGCTACGACTATCGCCTCGTGGTGGTGGAGCCTGTATGAGCCTGTGGTCGACGCTTGCGATTTCCGCCGCCCTGACGGTGGCCATTCCCACGGCCATTGCGCTGGGGCTCATTGTCTCGGATCGGCCTGTCGCTGATCTGCGGGCCGACGGGGAGGGGCTGGATTTCTCGGTCCTGTCCGGGGCCGAGCTGCCGGAGCTGCAGCACTATGAAGCCCGGGACGGCGCAGTTCTGGGCTACCGTCGCTGGGAGGCCGGGCGCGAGGGTGCGCCGCTGGTGGTGGCGGTGCATGGCTCGGGCTGGCACGGGGCGCAGTTCGCGCGATTGGGCGAAGGGCTGTCCGAGGCCGGGTTCGACGTCATCGCCCCGGATCTGCGCGGCCATGGGCCGGACCCGCAGCGTCGCGGCGATGTCGATTACATCGGCCAGTTCGAGGATGACCTCGCCGATCTGATCGGTCAGCAGGCGCAGGACGGGCAGGAAGTGGTGATGCTGGGCCATTCCTCGGGCGGGGGGCTGGTGATCCGCTTCGCCGGGGGCGACCACGGCGCGCTGATCGACCGGGCGATCCTGCTCGCGCCCTTCGTGCAGCATGACGCGCCGACCGCACGGCCCGCGTCGGGCGGCTGGGCGCGGGTGATGACCCGGCGGATCATCGGGCTGTCGATGCTGAACATGGCGCGGATCACCGCGCTGAACCACCTTCCGGTGATCCAGTTCCGCTTTCCCGACGCCGTGCTGGACGGACCGCTCGGCCACACGGCGACGCGGGCGTATTCCTTCCGGCTGAACACCGGCTTCGCGCCCCGCCGCAACTGGCAGGCCGATATCGGAGCACTCCCGGACTTTTTGCTGGTTGCCGGGCGCGAGGACGAAGCCTTCGTCGCCGCACAGTATGAGCCGACGTTCAGCGACCTGACGGCGCGCGGCACCTATGCCCTGACCGGGGCCACGCATCTGTCGGTGGTTGACGATCCTGAGACGCTGCGACTGATCTTGTCCTTCCTGCGCAGCGATTGACGCACTGGCTTCCGCTCCGCGCCCGCGCTATGGGGCGGGGCATGGATGCAAGTCAGATCAATGCCTGTGCCGCCCTCGTCGAAAACGGCGATCCCGACCGGTTTCTTGCGGCGATGGCCGCGCCGGTCGATGTGCGCGGCGCGCTTTTCACCCTCTATGCCTTCAACCTCGAATTGGCGCGCGCGCCTTGGGTGACCAAGGAGCCGTTGATCGCGCAGATGCGGTTGCAGTTCTGGCGCGACGTGGTCGCGCTGGAGGAATTCAAGGCGCACGAGGTTGCCGCGCCCCTGCAAGAACTGGTGAAGAACGGCCTGCCGGTCGCGCCCTTGGCCGCGATGATCGACGCGCGCGAGGTCGAGATCGGCACCTCGGCCCCGTTCGACGATGAGGCAGCGCTCTGGGCCTATCTGGAGGGCACCGGCGGTGCTCTGATGCAGGCGACGGTCGCCGCGCTGGGCGGCGGGGCCGCGCTGTCGGAGCCGGCGATGGCGCTGGGCACGGCGCAGGGGCTGGCCAACTATCTGATGGCAATCCCGGCGCTGGAGGGCGCGGGCCGCCATCCACTGCCCGACGGACGGCCCGAACAGGTCGTGGCCTTGGCAGCCGAGGGGCTGCGCCGACTGCGTGGGGCTGATTCGGGCCTGCGGAAGGCGCCGAAAGCTGTCCGGCCGGCGCTTCGGGCGGCGTGGCGGGCCAAAGGTTTGTTGCAGCAGGCACAGCGCGATCCCGGCGCGGTGGGGGCCGGAACCCTCGGATCTGCGGAAATCATGCGACGCGGAGGTATTATTTTACGCGTTCTGCTCGGAAAATGACCCGGTGATCTTGACCTCGGATTACGCCTTCGATTGAGTCAAGGCTTGTCATTTCTTCATCCCCTGCAATTGTTGGTTATGGTAGCGGAAGCATCACCGTTTGCGACAGCCACTCGCAGACGGGGTAGGAGGTCCCGTGATCGGACATGGCGTGCCGGGTATCGATATCCGGCAAGAGCATGATTTCAGTGCCAGCGCAGCTGTGTTGTTCGCTGCGCTTACCATCGGCCTCGACGCTTGGTGGCCCGCAGAGGCGCGCGTTCTGGGCGCCGACAGCCGGATCTCCCTGACCGCAGACCTCGGTGCCTACCTGATCGAAAGCAATGATGACGGCCACCGGATCATGCTGGCGCAGGTCGAGGCCATCGCGCCGGATCGCCGGCTGTCGTTCAACGGCTGGTTCGGGATCGCGGGCATCGTCGCCGGGCGCGTGCAATTCGACCTGACCGACCGCGAGGACGGCACGCGGCTCACGCTGGTGCATCAGGCGATCGGCCCGGTGCCCGAGGATCAGGTCAACCGCCGCAGCCGGCTGTGGCGTCAGATCCTCGACCAATCGCTGCGCCGCTATGTCGGCAACGCGCCGGCCTGAACGCCCCGCCGGAACCCGCCCATGCCTGAGACTTTCTCCGATCCCGCCGCGCTGGCCGCGGCTCTGATTGCCCGGCTGTCCCCCCGTCCTGACGGCCCTCGGCAGATCGTCGCCTTGGCCGGACCGCCGGGTGCGGGCAAATCGACTCTGGTCGAGGCCTTGCTGGCGGCGCTTGGCCCCGTGGCGGCGGTCTTGCCGATGGATGGCTATCACCTCGACAATGCGGTGCTCGATGCGCGGGGCGACCGGCCCCGCAAGGGCGCGCCTTGGACCTTCGATGTGGGCGGGCTGGCGCGCGATCTGCAGCGGCTCGCCGCCGATGACGGCGCGGTTCTGGTGCCGGTCTTTGACCGCTCGCTGGACCTGTCCCGCGCCGCCGCACGCGAGATCGGGCCACAGACGCGCCTGGTGCTGGTCGAAGGCAATTACCTTCTGCTGGATGAGGCGCCTTGGGATGCGCTGGGCCGCTTCTGGGACGCGAGCGTCGCGCTGGAGGTGCCCGAGCCGGTGTTGAAAGCCCGCCTGATGCAGCGTTGGCTGGACCATGACCACACGCCTGAGCAGGCCGAAGCGCGGGTCGAGGCCAATGATCTGCCCAATGCACGGCAGGTTCTGGCGGGCTCGCGTCCGGCGGATCTGGTGATCCGCACGGGTTAGGACAGCGCGCCGGTGCCCCGATCCACGAGGAAACGGTCGGTCAGGGGCAGGGCGGCGGCGCCCATCGCGCGCGCGTCGGCGCCCAGCGTGCCTTCGATGACATCCGGCACCTCCAGCCCCGCGAAATTCTGCCGGGCCAGCGCCGCGCGGGTCGCCGCGACCATGCGCTGACGCACCGCGCGCGGCATCCAGCCGTCCAGCACCAGCGCCTCGAAATCGAAGACCGACAGCGCGGCGACGGTGGCCTGCGCCAGCCCCTCTGCCGCCTGCGCGATCCAGGGGGCGAGGATCGCCTCGTCGATGGTCCAGTGATCGGGTGTCGCCCAGATCTCGTCCGCCGAGCGTCCTGCTGCGACCAAGGCCGCCTCCAGCCCCGAGGTCGAGGCGACGTCGATCAACTGCACGCGGCGCCCGGCCGCGTCGGTCACGGGCATCGAGCCCAAGGCCCCGGCGTTTCCGTGCCGGCCCGGATAAAGCGCGCCGTTCAGGACCACGCCGCCGCCGACAAAGAAGCCGACATAGACATGCACGAAATCCGAGGGCAGCTGCATCGCCTTGCCGAAGATCAGCTCGGCCCCGCAAGCCGCCGTCGCGTCGTTCTCCAGAAACACGGGGTAGGGGTGCCGCGCGCTCAAGGCCGCCCGGAAGTCGAGATCGCGCCAGGCGTCCATCTCGGATTGCGGCGCGCCGAGGCTGCCGGCCCAGTCCCACAGCCGGAACGGCGTCGCCACGCCCAGCCCGGCGACCCGGTGATGCAGGGCGGGCGGCAATTGGTCGATCAGCTCGCGCGCGGCGAGGTCTGCAAAGGTTAGCGCGGCCGAGGGGGTCGGCCAGTCGTGCCGGCGGATCCGGCGACCACGCAGCTTGCCGTGGAAATCCACCAGCACCATCTCGGACGAGCGCCGCCCGATCTTCAGCCCGAGGAAGAACGCCCCCTCCGCCGCCAGCGACATCGGCACCGAGGGTTGGCCCACGCGGCCACGCACCGGCTCGCCGCGCTCCAGCAGCCCGTCTTGTTCCAGCGCCCGCATGATGACCGAGACGGTCTGCGCGGACAGGCCGGTCTGGCGGGCGATCTCGGCCTTGGGCAGGGACCGGCGCGCGCGGACCAGCGACAGCACAAGCCGCTCATTCCATTGACGCATTCCGGTCTGGTTCGTGCCGCGCAGGGACGGGGCCTGGCCACGATCCTCGACGCTGTCTGGGGCTGTCTTGCGCATGTTGGTCCTCTCCCGCAGCCCAGCGTGAGGCAGCGCCGTTGTACTGTCAATATTAAATCAGAGTGATTTATTTATTGACACGGAGCCACGATTCGCGATTTCTAAGGGCATCCGGAGAGGGAAGGGGCTGCAGGAGAGGCGGCTCCGGGACCGGACGATTTTTCGGGAGGAGAGAACCCAATGACGAAACGCACCCTGAAGGCCGCCCTGTGGTCCGCTGCTGCTGCCGGCGCCCTGCTGGCATCGCCTGCCGCCGCCGACGAGATCGGCGCCTGCCTGATCACCAAGACGGACACCAACCCGTTCTTCGTGAAGATGCGCGAAGGCGCGACCGAGGCCGCGGCTTCGATGGGCATCAACCTGCAGACCTTCGCCGGCCGCATCGACGGTGACGTCGAAACCCAGATCGCTGCGGTCGAGACCTGCATCGCCTCGGGCGCCTCGGGCATCCTGATCACCCCGTCCGACAGCCGCGCGCTGACCCCGGTCATCACCCAGGCCCGCGAGGCCGGTCTGCTGGTCATCGCACTGGACACGCCGTTCGAGCCCGCCGATGTGGCCGATGCCACCTTCGCCACCGACAACTTCCAGGCCGGCGTGCTGATCGGCCAATGGGCCGCCGCCCAGCTGGGTGACGAGGCCGCCAACGCGCGCATCGCGCTTCTGGACCTCAATGCCTCGGAAATCTCGGTCGATTATCTGCGCGACGGCGGCTTCCTGCAGGGCTTCGGCATCGACATCATGGACCCGACCGACATCGGCGACGAGACCGACCCGCGCATCGTCGGCCATGACGTGACCAACGGCAACGAGGATGGCGGCCGCACCGCCATGGAGAACCTGCTGCAGATCGATCCTTCGATCAACGTCGTCTACACGATCAACGAGCCCGCCGCCGCCGGTGCCTATGAGGCGCTGCGCTCGATGGGCCGTCAGGATGATGTGCTGATCGTCTCGGTCGACGGTGGCTGCCCCGGCGTCGCCAACGTCCGCGATGGCGTGATCGGCGCGACCTCGATGCAGTTCCCGCTGCTGATGGCCTCGCTGGGTATCGAGGCGATCCATGCCTTCGCCACCGACGGCACCCGCCCGTCGAACTCGGACGGTCTGGATTTCTACAACACCGGTGTGCAGCTGATCACCGACCAGCCGGTCGACGGCATCGAGTCGATCACCTCGGAAGAAGGCCTCGGCCGCTGCTGGGGCTGAGCCCCGGCCAAAGCCCTCGGGCCTGACTGAACCCCTCGCCCCGGCGCATCTCCCCTGAACACTCGCGCCGGGGTCCTCCACGGACCGGGCAGGTCCTCTGCCCGGTCCTTTTTCTTCCCCCCTTCGGCCGCCGCAGCCCCCTCGGGCCGGTCGCCGTCAGCGGAATGGGTCCCATGACAAGCGCAACCAGACAGACACCCGAGGGCTATGAAGCGGCACTCGGCGGGGCAGACACGAAAGTCGCCCAGTTCGAGGCCCCCCGGCGCACGCCGCTCGGCCATGTGCAGCACTTCCTGCATTCCAACCCGACCATGGTGCCCGTCATCGTGCTGGTGCTGTCGCTGATCGTCTTCGGCGCGCTGGCTGGCGGACGCTTTTTCTCGGCCTTCAACCTGTCGCTGATCCTGCAGCAGGTCTCGATCATCGGCATCCTCGCCGCCGCACAATCGCTGATCATCCTGACCGCGGGCATCGACCTGTCGGTCGCGGCGATCATGGCGTTGATGTCGGTGCTGGCCGGCAAACTGGCCGTCGAATCCGGTGTGCCCGCGCCGATGGCGATCCTGATGATCTTCGGCATGGGGGCGGGGGCCGGGCTGCTCAACGGCTTCCTCGTCACCAAGATCAAACTGCCGCCCTTCATCGTCACGCTGGGCACCTGGAACATCTTCTACGCGCTGACGCTGTGGTTCTCGGGCGCGCAATCCATGCGCTCGCAGGATATCGATGCCGCCGCGCCGATGCTGAAATGGTTCGGCAACGGCTTCCAGATCGGCGGCGCGAACATCACTTACGGCTCGGTGCTGATGGTCGTGGTGTTCGGCGTGCTGTGGTACATGCTGAACAAGACCGCGTGGGGTCGCCATGTCTATGCCGTGGGCGATGACAAGGACGCGGCCGAACTGGCCGGCATCCGCACCGACCGCACGCTGATCTCGGTCTATGCGCTGGCAGGCCTCGTCTGTGCGTTGGCCGCCTGGGCCGCCATCGGGCGCGTCGGCTCGATCTCACCCACCTCGTTCTACGAGGGCAACCTTCACTCGATCACCGCCGTCGTGGTGGGAGGCATCTCGCTGTTCGGTGGGCGGGGCTCGATCCTCGGCGCCCTGTTCGGCGCGCTAATCGTCGGCGTCTTCAACTCGGGCCTGCGCCTTGTTCAGGTGGATGTGCTGTGGCAGCTCTTCGCCATCGGCTGGCTCGTCATCATCGCGGTCGCGATCGACCAGTGGATCAGAAAGGTCTCGGCATGAGTGTGCAACCCATCCTGAAAGCCCGTGGCCTTGTGAAGCGCTATGGTCGTGTCACCGCCCTCGATCATTGCGACTTCGACCTTTACCCCGGCGAGATCCTGGCCGTGATCGGCGACAACGGTGCCGGCAAGTCGAGCCTGATCAAGGCGCTGTCCGGTGCGGTCTACCTCGACGAGGGAACGGTCGAGCTGGAGGGCCAGAAGGTCAGCTTCAACTCGCCCTTGGAAGCGCGCGACGCAGGGATCGAGACGGTCTACCAGAACCTCGCCCTCTCGCCGGCGCTGTCGATCGTCGAGAACATGTTCATCGGCCGCGAATTGCGTCGTCCCGGCCCGGCAGGTCAGTTCCTGCGGATGCTGGACCGGCCGGCGATGCGCGCCTTCGCCCGTGAGAAACTCAACGAGCTGGGCCTGATGACCATCCAGAACATCGACCAGCCGGTCGAGACGCTCTCGGGCGGTCAGCGGCAGGGCGTGGCGGTGGCGCGGGCGGCGGCCTTTGGCTCGAAGGTGGTGATCCTCGACGAGCCGACGGCGGCGCTGGGCGTCAAGGAAAGCCGCAAGGTGCTGGAGCTCATCCAGGATGTGCGTGCGCGGGGCGTGCCGATCATCCTGATCAGCCACAACATGCCCCATGTCTTCGAGGTCGCGGATCGCATCCATGTCCACCGGCTGGGCCGGCGGCTGTGCGTGATCAACCCGCGCGACCATACCATGTCCGACGCCGTGGCCTATATGACCGGCGCCAAACTGCCCGCGGAAGCGGCCTGAGGAGTTCCCGATGATCCTGTGTTGCGGCGAAGCCCTGATCGACATGCTGCCGGTCCCCGGACCGGGGGCGGGCCCCGCCTTTGCACCCCATGCCGGCGGCGCGGTGTTCAACACTGCCATCGCGCTGGGCCGGCTGGGCGCGCCCACCGGCTTCTTCGCCGGCATCGCCGCCGATTTCCTCGGCGACATCCTGCGCGACACGCTGGCGGAATCGAAGGTTGATACCAGCGCCTGCGTGATGGCGCCCCGGCCCTCGACGCTGGCCTTCGTCAAGCTGGTGGAGGGGCAGGCGACCTATGCCTTCTACGACGAGAACACCGCCGGCCGCATGCTGACCGAGGCCGATCTGCCCGCGATCACCGAGGACGCCTATTTCTTCGGCGGCATCTCATTGGTCGTCGATCCCTGTGGCGCGACTTACGAGGCGCTGATGGGACGGGCGTGGGCGGCGGGCAAGGTGACGATGCTCGACCCCAACATCCGGCCGGGCTTCATCACCGACGAGGCCGCCTATCGCGCGCGCATCAACCGGATGATCGGGCTCGCTGACATCGTGAAGCTGTCGCTCGAGGATCTGGCGTGGCTGTCGGGGGGCAAGGACGAAGCCTTCGTGCAGGCGATGCTGGACCGGGGTGTCTCGCTGGTGCTGCTGACCGATGGCGGCGTCGGGGCGACCGGCGTGACTCCGCGCGGGCGGCTGTTCGAGCCGGCGCGCAAGGTCAATGTCGTCGATACCGTTGGCGCGGGCGATACGTTCAACGCCGGCGTGCTGGCCAGCCTTAACGCCTGCGACAGACTGAGTCGCGATTCCCTGCGCGATCTGGATGATTCGACCCTGCGTGCGGCCTTGCAACTGGGGGCTGCAGCGGCGGCTGTCACCGTCAGCCGGGCAGGGGCGAACCCCCCTTGGCCCAGCGAAATGTAAGCCAGACAAGAACTTACCCTTAGAGCCCCCGCATCCCCCCGATGCGGGGGTTCGACATTCCGGCCTGTGTTACACTGAGCGTTACAAAACTGTCATGCAAGCGTGACAGAAGCGTCATGCAACGGGGGTACCCGGTGCACAGCCTCACGAGAGAGGGGCTGGACCCCGAACCGAACCACCCGAACAGAAACAGGAGAAATCCATGTTCGCCAAGACCACGAGCCGTATCGCGATCGCCGCTGCCGCCGGCATGCTGCTGGCCGCTCCCGCTGTTGCCCAGTCGCGCACCAACCTGCAGATCGCCGGTTCGTCGACCGTTCTGCCCTTCGCGTCGATCGTCGCTGAAGAATTCGGTCAGGCCTTCCCGGAATTCGACACCCCGGTCGTCGCCTCGGGCGGTTCGTCGGGCGGCCTGCGCCAGTTCTGCGCCGGCGTCGGCGCCGAGACCATCGACATCGCCAACGCCTCGCGCCCGATCAAGACCTCGGAAATCGAAGCCTGTGCCGCTGCCGGCGTGACCGACATCCGCGAAATCCGCATCGGCTATGACGGCATCGTCTTCGCGTCGTCGGCTGACGGCGCCGAGTTCGCCCTCGAGCCGCGCTTCGTCTACCAGGCGATCGCTGCCAACCTGCCGGAAGGCATGGCCCAGCCGACGATGTGGTCGGACATCGATCCGTCGCTGCCTGAGCAGCGCATCGTCATGGCGATCCCGGCTTCGAACCACGGCACCCGTGAAGTCTTCGAAGAAAAAGTGATCTTCCCGGGCTGTGAAGCCGTCATGGGCGAAGACACCGACCACGAAGTCTGCGGCGAACTGCGTCAGGACAACGTGACCGAAATCGCCGGCGACTACACCGAGACCCTCGCGCGTCTCGCCGCCGACACCGACACCATGGGCGTCTTCGGTCTGTCGTTCTACGAGCAGAACACCGACACCCTGCGCGTCGCCACCATGGAAGGCGTCACCCCGTCGCTGGAAACCGTGGCCTCGGGCGAATACCCGGTCTCGCGCCCGCTGTTCTTCTATGTGAAGGGCGAGCACATCGGCGTCATCCCGGGCATCGAAGAATACGTCCAGTTCTTCATGTCGGACATGATGACCGGCATGGGCGGCCGTCTGGAAGAAGCCGGCCTGATCCCGGCGCCGGACGCCGAGCGCGCCGAAGTTCTGGAGAACTTCACCAACGGCGTGAGCGTCGCTCAGTAATCCGCTGAAAAAGATCGTGGCGCTCCGGATCCACCGGGGCGCCACACCCATGTCTCAAAGATGAAGCCGCGCGCATGACCAGCGTCCTGATTGCCGTCCTCGTCCTGGCCTTGTTGGGTATCGCCTATAGCCAGGGCGTCTCGCGCAGCCGCCTGCTGGCCGGGCAGACCCGCCTGCACAGCCGGCCCCAATACCACGGTGCGCTGGTGGCCCTTTGGGCTGTTCTGCCGCTCCTCGTTCTTCTTCTCGTCTGGCTTCTGGCCTCGGGCATGGCGCAGGACTGGTACATCGCCAGCCAGCTGCCGGTCGAGATCCTGCCGGGCACCACGGAATACGCCTCGGCCGCCGCCCGCCTGCGCAACATCGCCTCGGGCTTCGGCGTTGCCGGCGAAGCCGCCGAGTGGGAAGCTACCGCCGGTGCCGCGCTGGCGCAGTTCAACACCGTGCTGATGCTGGCCATCGTCGCGCTGGGCGCGGTGCTGGGGGTCGTGGGCATGCTGTACATGCGCAGCCGCCTGACCGCCCGCACCCGCGCGCGCAATCATGTCGAGGCCTTCATCAAGGCCGCGCTGATCTTCTGCTCGGTCGTGGCGATCCTGACCACCGTCGGCATCGTCGTCTCGCTGGTCACCGAGACCGTGCGCTTCTTCACCTTCGTCTCGCCCTTCGAGTTCTTCTTCGGCACCGTCTGGAACCCCGGCTATTCGACCACCTCGAACGAGGCTTCGGGCAGCTACGGCATGCTGCCGCTGCTGGTCGGCACAGTGATGATCTCGCTCATCGCGATGCTGGTCGCTTTGCCGGTCGGTCTGATGTCGGCAATCTGGCTGACGCAATACGCCAACCCCAAGCTGCGCAACGCGATCAAGCCGGTGATCGAGATCCTCGCGGGGATCCCGACCATCGTCTACGGCTTCTTCGCCCTCGTGACCGTGGGTCCGGCCCTGTCGGGTCTGGGCGATGTGCTGGGCTTCGGCATCAACGCCACCTCGGCGCTGACCGCGGGCATCGTCATGGGGATCATGATCATCCCCTTCATCAGCTCGCTCAGCGATGACATCATCCGCCAGGTGCCGCGCACGATGCGCGACGGCTCCTTGGGCCTCGGCGCCACCAAGGCCGAGACGATCCGCATGGTCATCGTCCCCGCCGCGCTGCCGGGCATCGTCGGCGCCATCCTGCTGGCCGTCAGCCGGGCCATCGGCGAGACGATGATCGTGGTGCTGGCCGCCGGCAACGCGCCGATCCTGCGCTTTGATCCGACCGAGCCGACTTCGACCTTCACCGTGACCATCGTCACCGCCCTGACCGGGGACGCCGATTTCGCCTCGCCGCAATCGCTCGTCGCCTTTGCGCTGGGCCTGACCCTGTTCGTCATCACGCTGCTGCTCAACATCGGCGCGCTGGCGATCGTGCGGAAATACCGGGAGCAATACGAATGACCGATCTGGCGCAAACCGCTACCGGCGCCCCCGCCAACGAGGCCGAGGCCAATGCCCGCCGCCGCGCCCAGGTGCGTCGCTCGCTGGCCCGCCGCAACCGCGCGGAAACCCGTTTCAAGATGCTGGGCCTCGGCTCGGTGCTGGCGGCGATGGCCTTCGTAGCGATCCTGTTCGGCAACATCCTCTCGAACGGTCTGCCGGCCTTCTGGCAATTCACGCTGGAAACGGAGATCACCTTCGACCCCGAGGTCATCAACGTCCCCGACCGCCCGGTCCGTCAGGCCGGCCAATCGGATGCCGATTATCAGGCCGAGATGCTGGGCTGGCAGCGCCGTCTGGCGATGGTCAACTGGAACCGCCTGCTGATCGCCGGCGTCGAAAGCGCCATGGCCGAGGACGGTGTCACCACCGAGATCGACGCCCGCTCGGCGCAATCGATCATCGACTCGGGCGCGCGCTTCGTGCTGCGTGACATGGTCATCGCCGATCCCTCGATCATCGGTCAGACCCGCCGCCTGAACCTGCTCTTGTCGGCCGATGGCGACAACTGGGCCAAGGAAAAGTTGTCACGCAACCTGCCGGACGAGCGTCAGCAGCTCAGCCGCCCGGCCCGCGACGTGATCGATGCGCTGATGGAAAGCGGCTCGGTCCACCGCAGCTTCGCCTGGCACATCTTCACCAATGTCGACAGCCGCTCGTCGCCCGCCTCGGCCGGCCTTGCGGGGGCCTTCATGGGCTCGTTCTACATGATGTTGGTGGTGCTTCTGCTGGCGGTGCCGATCGGTGTGGCTTCGGCCATCTACCTTGAGGAATTCGCGCCGAAAAACCGCGTGACCGACCTGATCGAGGTGAACATCAACAACCTCGCGGCCGTGCCCTCAATCGTGTTCGGTCTGCTCGGCGCTGCGGTCTTCATCAACATCTTCCACCTGCCGCTGTCCGCGCCTCTGGTGGGCGGTCTGGTGCTGACCCTGATGACGCTGCCCACGGTGATCATCGCCACCCGCTCGTCGCTGCGCGCCGTCCCGCCGTCCTTGCGGCAGGCTGCGCTGGGGATCGGCGCCTCGAAGACGCAGATGGTCTTCCACCACGTCCTGCCGGTCACCTATCCGGGCATCCTGACGGCCTCGATCCTCGGCGTCGCGCAGGCTTTGGGCGAGACCGCGCCGCTGCTTCTGATCGGCATGAACGCCTTCGTGGCCAACATCCCGGCCACGCCGCTTGACCAATCCGCCGCCTTGCCCGTGCAGATCTATCTGTGGCAGGGCAACGAGAACCGGAACTTCTTTGAAGAACGCACCTTCGCGGCCATCATCGTCCTTCTGGCGCTGATGATCCTGCTCAACGCGCTGGCCATCTGGCTGCGTAGCCGCCTGGAAAGGAAAGCTTGAGATGAACGCGACCAACAACAGCGGCCCGATGGGCGGCAACCGTATCGTCCCCTCGGCCCCCGCCTCGGCCGCCAGCGCGGTCAGCCGCATCTCGGCCAAGGACGTGACCGTCCATTACGGCGAGAAGCAGGCGATCTTCGGCGTGTCGATGGAAGTGCCCGAGAAGTCGGTCACCGCCTTCATCGGCCCCTCGGGCTGCGGCAAGTCGACCTTCCTGCGTTGCTTCAACCGCATGAACGACACCATCGAGGGCTGCAAGGTCGGCGGCAAGATCACCATCGACGGCGAGGATATCTATGACCCCTCGCTGGACGTGGTGGAGCTGCGCGCCCGCGTCGGCATGGTGTTCCAGAAGCCGAACCCGTTCCCCAAGTCGATCTACGACAACATCGCCTATGGCCCGCGCATCCATGGCCTCGTGAAGAACAAGGCCGAGACCGATGAGCTGGTCGAAAGCTCGCTGAAGAAGGCGGGTCTGTGGAAGGAAGTGCACGACCGTCTCGACGCGCCGGGCACCGGCCTCTCGGGCGGCCAGCAGCAGCGTCTGTGCATCGCGCGCACCATCGCCACCGGCCCCGAGGTCATCTTGATGGACGAGCCTTGCTCGGCGCTGGACCCGATCGCGACCTCGATTGTCGAGGACCTGATCCACGAGCTGAAAGAGCAGTACACGATCATCATCGTGACCCACTCGATGCAGCAGGCGGCGCGCGTCAGCCAGAAGACCGCCTTCTTCCATCTGGGCAAGCTGATCGAATACGGCGAGACGGAGCAGATCTTCGTCAACCCGAAGGAAAAGCAGACCGAGGCCTATATCACCGGCCGTATCGGCTGATCCCGGCCCAAGCCAAAGAAAAGCGCCCCGACCGAAAGGCCGGGGCGTTTTGTTCTTCTCAGGGCGTCAGGCAAGACGTCAGACGGGTTCAGAGGATAATCCGGCCAAGGTCTCGCTGCCGAAGGCCTGCATCTGGTCCTCGGCCCAATAGCGGATGTCATGGCGCCGGACGACCTCGCGGTTGGCCTTCATGCGGCCGTGGCGTTCGGTCTCGGGCAGGGACAGGGCGTATTGGATCGCCTGATCCATCGACTTGTGCGAGAAGGGGTTGGTGTGGACGGAAAAGCCCAGCTCCACCGCCGCGCCGGCGAATTCGGACAGCACCAGCACCCCGTCGTTATCCGACCGTGCCGCGCAATATTCCTTGCACACAAGGTTCATCCCGTCCGCGAGCGGCGTGATCCACGCGACATGCGCCGCTTGGTAATAGGCCACCAGTTCGGCGAACGGCACGGGCCGCGAGATCAGAGAGATCGGCTGCCAATCGAAGCTGCCATAGCGCCCGTTGATCTTGCCGGCGAGCTGTTCCAGCTGCTGCTGGATCTCCTCATAGGCGGTCATGTTCGAATTCGCGGCGGCCGAAACATGCATCAGGCGCACCTTGCCGCGCAGGTCGGGACGGCTTTCCAGAATACGCTCGAAGCTTTGCAGCTGCTCGATGCCGCCCTTGGTGTAATCCGTGCGCCCGACCGAGAGGATGAGCTTCCGGTCGCCCAGCTCCTCCTTGATATGCGCGAGCTTCTCGGCGGTTTCCGGGCGGGCCGCGACCTCCTCGATGAAGCCCACGTCCACGCCGACCGGGCTGGCCTGCAGCCGGATCACCCGCCCGTCATAGCCGACATGGGTGACGACCGATTGCTCGGACAGCGCGGTGGTTTGCGCCGAGAGTTCGTCATGCACCTTCTCACGCTTCAGCGTGTCCACCTCCAGAAGCGAGCGCGCGGCGGAGACGAAGTTGTTGGCATAGCGCGGGATATGGAAGCCCACGACATCGCAAGAGAGCAGGCTTTCCAGGATCTCCTTGCGCCAAGGCAGGACGTTGAACAGGTCGGCGTTCGGGAAGGGCGTGTGGTGGAAGAAGCTGATCTTCACATCGGGTCGCAGGGTGCGCAGATAGCCGGGCACCAGCCACAGGTTGTAGTCATGCACCCAGACCACGGCGCCCTCGGCGGCTTCGGCGGCGGCAGCCTCGGCGAAGGCCCAGTTCACTTCGCGGAAGGTCGGCCAGTCGACGGGGTCGTAATTGTAGCGCTCCTTGAAGCCGTGCAGGATCGGCCAGAAGGCCTCTTTCGAGGAGATATGGTAGAAGCTGGTGACCTGTTCGGGCGTCAGCGGCAGGCGCGAGACGGTGTATTTTCCGTATTGATCGTCGATCTCAACGACCCGTTCGAAATCCGGGTTCGAGGGATCGTCGGCATGTTTCCACGCAATCCACGCGCCCTTGTCGACGCGGCCGAAGAAGCTTTTCAGCGTGGGGACGATGCCGTTCGGGCTGCGGTTCTCGCGGAACTCGATCTTCCCGTCGATCTCGACCTCTTCATAGGGTTGGCGGTGATAGACGATGACCAGATTGGACGGCATGGGCTCAGGCCTCCTGCGGAATGGTGTGAAGCTCCAACGCGGCGATGGCTTCGAGGATCCCCGCCGCGCCATGGGCGCGGGCGTGGTAGACCGTCTCGATGCCCTCAAGCTGGTGCGTGAGGAGCGGTTCGGAATTGCCGACGGCCACGGCGGGCAGGCCCGAGGCCAGCATCGACAAATCGTTCAGCGTGTCGCCCGCGCAGAGCACGCGCTCGGGCGCGATGCCCAGATGCTCGACGAGGCGGCGGATCGACGGGCCCTTGGAGACGCCCGCGGGCAAGACGTCGAAGAAGCGGTTGTCCGAGATCAGCCAATCGAGACCCAGCGCCTCGACCCGTGCCTCGGCGGTCGCGTCATACGACGTCGGCGTCAGGTCGTAGCTCACGCGGTAGCGGAAGGGCGTGGGCTGCAGCTGCAGGCCGGGATGGCCGTCCAGCGCCGCGCGCACCGCAGCCCCTTTGTCGTCCCAGCGCCGGGCGATGTCGTCCTCAAGGGGCACGATGGGCGCGATGGAGCCGTCGGGCAGGACCTCGGCAATCGTGGTGCCAACATCGCCGACGACGTACTCGGGCCACGGCAGGCCCCGTTCGCGGCACATCTGCATGATGAACTCAGGATCGCGGCCGGTGACGAAGATCAGGCCGATAGAGTCGCGGTTCTCCTCGATCCAGCCATACAGGCGGGCGCGGTCTTTGTCCGTGCCGCCGAGGAAGGTGCCGTCAAGGTCGGTCGCCAGCGTGAAGCGGCGGGCGGCAATGGCGGGGCGGGGGGTGGCGTGCACGTTCATGCGGTCAGGCCTCCATCGAGACTGGCGAATTGCAGACGGGTATCGGGCGCGGGGTGGTCCAGCGACAGGTCCAGCGCGAAGGGTTCGGCTTCGATCGGGCGGGCCCAGAGGGCGTTGAACGCCTCCTGCAGGTTGGCGCCCTTGTGCAGGACGGCGTTCACCGTCTCGCAGATCGGCATCGGCACGCGGATGCGATGGGCCAGATCGGTCACAGAGACCGCGTTGACCTCGCCCTCGACGACGACAGGCCGGCCTTCGAAACACGAGGGGCGGGGGATACCCTGACCCAGCTGATGCCCAAGGCTCATGTTGCGCGAGGTGGTGGACGAGCAGGTCAGCGTCAGATCGCCCGCGCCGGACAGCCCGGTGACCGTCTCGCGACGCCCGCCGAGGGTCTGGGCGAGCAGCTTCATCTCGTCGATGCCGCGGGTGATGAGGGCGGCGCGCGTATTCTCGGCAAAGCCCGCGCCCGACATCATTCCGCAGGCGATGGCGATCACGTTCTTCACCGCGCCGCCGACCTCGACGCCCACGAGGTCATCCGAGACGTAGGGCCGGAACCCGCCGCCCGAGAGCGACAGCGCCAATCGCGCGGCGGGGCTGGTGCCGGGATTGAGGCGGTCCTTGTAGCCGAAGGGAAATGCCACGGTCGCGGCGGTCGGATGGTCGAGCGCGGTCTCCCGCGCGAAGGTCGGGCCTGAGACGGCGCCGACGACATGGCCGGGCAGTTCTTCGGCCACAACCTCGGACAACAGGTAGCCGGTGTCGCGCTCCACCCCTTTACAGGCCAGCGCGATGGGCACGCCGGCGGGCAGATGCGGCGCCATCGCGCGGCACATCTGGCGCAGGGTGGAAGACGGCGTGACGATCAGCACCGCCTCCACGTCCTTCAAGGCCGAGGCAAGGTCCGCCGTGGCACTCAAGCCCCCGGGCAGCATGACGCCGGGCAGGTAGTCGGCATTCTCGCCCGAGGCATTGATGCGCTCGGCCTGATCGGGCCGGCGGGCCCAGAGGCGAACGGAGCGGCCGTTGCGGGCGAGCACGGTGGCAAGGGCGGTGCCCCAGCTGCCGGCGCCCAGCACGGCGAGGCGGTGATACGGGGTGGAGGGGGCGGTGTGAGGCACAGTATCCTTCATCGGGAACTCCCTTGGAAGTTCGGGTGTCAGAACGCATTGTCAGGTCACGCGCGCCCGGAAGGGTCCGCCATGAAGGCGGCGAAGGGCAGGGCGATAGACGCCGCACAGGGGGCGTCGCGCGCAGGTGAAGCAGGCGGCAAAAGGCCAACCGCAGGATTGCCTTAGAGGTTAGCGTTCACGGCCGGGGCTTCAACCCTTTTCGCCGCAGCGCGGCGAAACCCCTTGGTGCGCAAGGAAACTTTCTTCCCTGCGCGTTGAAAAATCACGGATTTCCGATGCTGCCTGTGCGCTGATCTTAGCGCCAATGGGCCATTGGCAGGCCCGCGACGGGGCTGCGGAAGGCGGGGATGCGGGTGCCGCGCAGCGAGCCGATATAGACCGTCTTCAGGTCCGCAGCCCCGAAGGTGACCGAGGCAAACCACGGCGCGATGGTGCCGCCGCAGGCCAGCATGTGGTTGGGGGTGACGGCGTCCCGCGCGAAGGCTTCATACAGCGCGCGCGAGGGTTCGGGGTTGTCGTCATCGAGGATCACCCGGAAATCGCCGTCCGGGGTGATCGCGAAGATCCGGTCCGACATCACATGCGTGCCCCAGAGGTTGCCGAAGCTGTCGAAGGCAATGCCGTCGATGAAGCCGCCGGTATCCGCAGGGCCGAAGACCTCGCGGGCGGTGACCTGCGTGTTCTCGTCGATCCGCAGGCGCGTCACCCGACGGCCCGAGGTCTCGACGACATAGAGCCATTCCTCGGCGGCGTCGAAGCGGATTTCGTTGGTGAACATGAAGCCGTCAGCGACGATGCGCGCGCCGTTGTCATCCAGCACGGCGACGTAGCCGTCCGCGATATTCGGGCTGACGGCGGCCATCCAATTGGTGATCTTGGTGGAAATCGTCAGCCAGATCCGGCCCTTCGAGTCCCGCAGGACGAAATTCACCTTGCCGATGGGCGTGCCGTCGATCGTGTCCAGCATCACCGTCGTGCGCCCCTCGCGGGTCATCCGCTCCAGCCGGTCGGTGCCGAAATTGGAGATCAGGATCGAGCCGTCCACATCAAACGCCAGCCCGTTCGGCAGGGTACCTTGGGTGAAACGGTCGGCCTCGTCCATCGTGGCGCCGAAGCGGGTGTCGAGCGCCTGCGCGATCAGTTCCTGCGTGCCGTCCGGGCGGATATGCACCACGCCGCCCCGCGCATCGGCGGACCAGAGCGAGCCGTCGGGCTCGGCCAGAATGCATTCCGGACGTTGCAGATCCTCGCCGACGAAGAACAGGTCCTCGCGCGAGACAGTGAAGCCGTCAATCGGATTGCGCATGGCAACTCCCCCTGTGATTAGCGGCTCCGGTGCGCCCCTCCTGCGCCCCGGAGCCGGTCCGAGCCCGGGGGCTCAGACGTCCACCCAACCCTCGGGTGTTTTCAAGCGGTGCCGGATCGTATTGCCCCGGCCCAATGTCTGTTCGATGAAACAGCCCTTCTTCGCGGCCTCGATCAGGGCTGTGACCTCGGCTTTCGAATTGGGGCTCTCCATCAGCACGTCAATCTCGAAGGACTTGGGCGCCGTCTCGTAGACGCGGCCCTTGGCCTCCCAGTTCCATTGCACGCGGGTCTCGACCCTCAGGTCGCTCAGGCTGACGCCCATCCGTTTCGCGAAGGCGCGGATCTGGGTCATGATGCAGCCGGTGAGCCCGCCCACGAACAGCGCCAGGGGGGGCGGGGCCGAGCCGTCGCCGCCGTGGAAGCTGCCCTCGTCGGTCGCCATCTCCCAGGGCCCCTCGGCAAAGGGTTGGGACATTGAGATGCTCAGATCGTTGCGCATCTTGCCGGTGGCTGTGCCCTCGGCGTTGAACTGGACGATGGCCTGTTCCATCAGTCCAAAATCGCCACGCAGCGGGTAAAGCCCGCCGAGGCCTTCTTGATCTTGAACGGGAAGCACGAGACCTTGAAGCCCGTGGCCGGCAACTGGTCCAAGTTCGCCAGCTTCTCCATATGGCAATAGCCGATCTCCATCGAGGCGCGGTGCCCTTCCCAGATCAGGCCCGCGTCATGGGTCTCGGCGTATTTCTGCGCTGTGTGGATGAAGGGCGCGTCCCAGGACCAGGAATCGGTGCCGGTCACCCGTACGCCGCGCTCCAGCAGATACAGCGTCGCGGCCTTGCCCATACCGCAGCCCTTGGCGACATAGTCCGGCCGCCCATAGGCCGCTCCAGCCGAAGTGTTGACGACGACGATCTCCAACGGGCTGAGCGTGTGGCCGATGCGGGCAAGCTCGGCCTCGACATCCTCGGGCGTGACGACATAACCATCAGGGAAATGCCGGAAATCCAGCTTCACGCCGGGCTGGAAGCACCATTCCAGCGGCACCTCGTCAATAGTGATCGCGGGCCGTCCACCGGGGACCAGTGCGCGGTCCATGGTGGAATGGTGGTGATAGGGCGCGTCGAGATGGGTGCCGTTATGCGTCGACAGTTGCACCCATTCCACCGCCCAGCCATCGCCGTCCGGCAGGTCGTCGTTCGTCATTCCGGGGAAGAAGCCGGTGATCTGCTCCTGCGTGTCCTTATGGCCCTGATACTGGATCTTCGGCTCCATCATCGGCGGGTCCGAGGCAATGCCGGTTTCAAGCGCAACCGAGAGGTCGATGATCCGCATGGGAGGTCCTTTCAGAGGAGGCCGATGGAGAGGCCGGGCAGGAAGATGAGGAGAAGCAGCACCAGCACCATGATCGCGGCGAAGGGCAGCGCGCCCTTGAACACGTCGCCCAAGGTGATCGAGGGATCGTCGAGCGAGCCCTTGATCACATAGACCGAGAGGCCGAGCGGCGGCGTCAGCAGGCCGATCTCGACCGCGAGCACGGTGATGATGCCGAACCAGATGAGGTTGATCTGCATTGCCTCGGCGATGGGCAGCACGAGGGGGAGGGTGATCAGCAGGATGGACGATGAATCGAGGATCGTCCCCAACACGATCAAGATCAGGCAGAAGAGCAGGATGAAGCCGGTAGGCCCGAGGTCCTGCGCGATGGCCCATTCGGTGACGAAGCCGGGCAGGCCCGAGAGCGACAGGAAGCGCGAATACATCGTGGCAGCGACGATCAGGAAGCAGATCGAGGCGGTGATATGCCCGGTCTCCAGCGTCACCTGCCACAGGACCCGCCAGCCGATCCGGCGTTTGGCGGCGGCGATGACGATGGCGCCGAGCGCGCCGATGGCCCCGGCCTCGGTCGGGGTGAAGACCCCGCCGTAGATCCCGCCCAGCACCAGCGCGATCAGCGCGGCGATGGGGGCGAGTTTCGAGGCCGTGTCACGGGCGAGCGAGCCCTCATAGGTGATTTCGGGGGCGGGTTGCGGTGTGCCGGTGAAGCTGGGCCAGAAGCGCACCATCAGGGCAATGCCGACGATATAGGCCACGGTCAGCACGATCCCCGGCCCGATGCCGGCAACGAACAGCAGGCCCACGGATTGCTCGGCGATAATGCCGTAGAGGATGAGCAGCAAGGACGGCGGGATCAGCATCCCCAGCACGGACGAGCCCGCGACGACCCCGGTCGCGAAGCGCGCGGTATGGCCGATGCGCATCATCTCGGGCACGGCGACCTTGGTGAAGACGGCGGCCGAGGCGATGGAGATGCCGGTGATCGCCGCGAAGATCGCATTCGCCCCCACCGTGGCCATGCCGAGGCCCCCCTTGAGGCGTCCCAAGGCCCGGTTCGCCACGTCGAACGTGTCGCGGCCAATGTCCGCGCGGGAGACAACGAGGCCCATCAGCACGAAGAGCGGCACGACGCCGAAGAGGTAGGACGAGATGCTCTCGCGCGTCGCCAAGGACAGCATGCGCGAGGCGTATTGCGGGTTGTCCCTCAGCGCCCAGATGCCGACGAAAGAGGTCAGCGCCAGCGCGATCGAGACATGCATCCCCAGCCAGATCAGGCCCAGAATGCCGACGAGGGACCAGAGCCCGATCTCGACGCCGCTCATGCCTGTGCCCCCCGGATCGCACGGATCGCCAGCGCCAGCGCGCGCAGGGCGAAGACCAGCGTCATCGTCGCGGCGCCCAGCAGCACGATGCCATGCACCGGCCAGATCGGCGCGAGGAACTGGCCGACCGTGCCAACCATCTCGCCCCGCCCATAGCTGCGCAGGAATTGTGGGTAGAAGGCCGAGACCAGCGCGCCCAGCAGCAGCATCCCGGCGAGGTGCAGCAGTGCGTCGAGCGCGTCACCCAGCCTCGGGCTGCGGTTGCGAAGGGCGCCGAGCAGGGCGTCCGAGCGGGTGAGTTTCCCCTGCGCCAGCGTGTTCGCGACCTGCAGGAAGACGATGGCGAGGATCGACATGGCCACCATTTCGGGCACGCCGGCGATGGGATGGGCGAAGAAGAAGCGCCCGATCACATCGACCGAGATCAGCGCCATCACACCAAGGATCAGCGCGGTTCCCAGCGCCGACATCAGCGCTGTCAGCCGGTCGACAAGGCGTGTGACGGCATCGAAAGGGGCAAGGCCGGTTCGGATCATCGGAAGCTCTCAGGGAAGGTTGGGGACCGGCGGACCGGTCCCCGTTTGGGCGTCAGCGCATGGTCCAGTCGCGACCCAGATCCGCACCCGCTTCCTGCAGGGCGTGGACATAGGCGTTCAGAACCTCGGTCCCGGCAAGGCCTGCCTCATCGGCCGCAGCAGCCCAGGTCCCGGCGATGTCGGGCAGGGCGGCGGCCCAACGCTGACGCTCTTCTGCCGACAGTTCGGTCAGGTGATCGGCATCGGGGGCGATGGTGGCCATGGCGGCGGCCACGCGCTGCGATTGCTCGGCGATATAGGCCTCTTGGTACGCCACGGCGCCGGCACGAAGGGCGTCCTGCACCTCTTGCGGCTGGTCATGCAGCCAGGTCTGGTTGGCGATCACGCCGCCCGCCGATTGCGCACCGAAATTGGTCACCGTGACATAGGGCGCGACCTCGTGCAGGCGGGCCGGGGCGGCGGCGGTCGGGAAGACGATGACGCCGTCGAACACACCCGTCTGCAGGTCGTTGTAGTAGGTCGTCAGGTTGCCCGCGACGCCCACGGCGCCCGTGCCTTCCAGCCAGTTCACCGCCGGCCCCGGGGCGGCGATGCGGTGGCCGGCCAGATCGTCGATCGAGTTGACCGGGAAGTTGGTCATCAAGAGGTAGTTGTCCAGCGCGAAGCCGCCGCCGAGATATTCGGCATCATATTCATTCCAGCTTTCGCCCATGCCGGGGATGGTCGCGTAAAGCGTCTCCATCGCGTCCATGACCTGCTGCGGATCCGAGGGGCCGAAGGGCGTGTTGTAGGTGACGTTCTGCAAGATCAGCTTGGTCGGCAGGAACACGGTTGGCACCACGCCGACCTCGGCCAAGCCGTCCTCGATGGCGTCAAGCTCACCGCCCACCGCGGCCAGCGAGCCGCCATAGGCCTCGGTCCAGTCGATGCTGTAATCGGTGCCTTCGAGCGCCGCGTTGACGGTCGGGATGAAGGTCTCGGTCAGGTGCTTCACCCACAGGAAGATCGGCGGGTGGCCGTTCACCACGGTCACCGGGATCACCTCGGCCATGGCCGGGGCGGCGAGCGCGGTCGCAAGGGCAGTCCCGGCCAGAAGCCGGCGGATCGTGCTGGTCATGTCTTTCCTCCTCGTTGGCCCGGCCTCCCGCCGGGGTGTCACTTACGCCCCGTGACGGGGGTTGCTGTCTCCGAGGGCACGGATGCCCGCGGCGATGAAGCGAACGGCACCGATGATGATCTCCTCCAGATCATCATCGGCGATTTGCCCGTCCGACAGGTCGTTGATGCGGCCGGTGGGGGCCATGAGCGAGATGCCGATGCTGATCGCGTTCATGTAGCCGCGCACCGCGTCGTTGCGGCTTAGGCCGGGGACGACGGCGGCGAGCTCAGAGATGAACAGCCGGGCGATGGCGTCGTAATAGCTGGAGGTCACGCGGTGCGAGCGTTCATCCGTGCCCGCCGCCGCATGGCCCAGAAGCCGGGCATAGGCCGCGCCACCGCCCGAAGCATCACGACCCAAGGTGATCGTCGGGCGCAGGAGCGCGTCGAGCAGGGTTTCCAGCGTCATCGCGCCCGAGGCGTGCAGTTCGGCCACGCGGGCGCGGCGCTCGTCATTGATCGCGCCCGAGCGGCGGGCGATGACCGCCTCGTAGAGCGCCTCTTTCGAGCCGAAGTAATAGTGGATCAGCGCGGCATTGGCCTGCGCGCGTTCGGCGATGGCGCGGGTGGTGGCGCCGTGGAAGCCGTTCTCGGCGAAGACCAGTTCGGCGGCGTTCAGGATCGCCTCCTGCGCCTCGCCGCGTTCGGGGCGCGGGTCTGCTCTGGCCTCGGATCGGGCAGCGCCGGTCACGCGATCCTCCCTTAATTAATCGCCTGATTAAAATCAGCCGAATTGCCATGCCAAGTCAAGCCCGTTGCAGCGGGTGGTCTGATTTTTTGCAGTGTAGCAAGGGTTTATGCGGGCGCAGCGAGGCTCTCGATGGCCAGCTTGTTGCCCCCCAGCTGGCGCAGGGCGCGGTTGCGGCAGGAGAGCACGATGATCTGCAGATCGCCCGCCTGCTGATGCAAGGCGTTGAACATCGTCTCCATCCGAGCGTCGTCGGTATAGACCAGCGCATCGTCGAGGATCACCGGCGCATGCCGCCCGGACTTCGCCAAGAGCCGGGCAAAGGCCAGCCGCACCAGCAGAGAGATCTGCTCGCGGGTGCCGCCGGATAGGCTGCCGATTGCCTCGGTCTTGCCGTCGCGGGTCAGGGCGTCGGGCAGCAGGCTGTCGCCGTCGAAGCTGAGCTCGGCGCCGGGCCAGAGCAGTCGCAGCATCGGCCGCAATTCGGTCAGGACCGGTTCGAAATAACGGTCGCGGGCGGCCTTCTGGGCCTCGGACAGGGCAGCGATCAGCCGGTCCAGCACGGCGACCTCGCGCTCCAGCGCCGTGCGGGTTTCCTCGGCCCGGGCGAGGCGGGCACGGGCATCAGCCAGCTCTTCCTCCACGCCCTCGCCCGAGAGGTTGGCGACGGTCGCATCCAGCCCACCCAGCGCGATCTTCAGGGCGTTGATCTCGTCCTCGGCCCCGCGGGCGACGGATTGCGCGCGCGACAGGGCGGCACGGCAGGCGTCGAGATCGGGGGCGGCCTCGGCCAGCGCGTCATGCTCGGCACGGGCGGCGGTGTGGGTGGCTTCGGCTTCGGTGCGGGCGGTCGTCAGGGTTTCGGCGGGGCGCAATTCGGTCAGGCGGGCCTGCGCTTCCTCCAGCCGTTGGCCGAGGGATTGCGCGTCGTGGCGCGCGCCGAGCGCGGCCTCACGCGTGGTGGTCGCGGTGGCACGCAGGCCGCTGAGGCGGGCCTCGGTCTCGGCCTCGGCGCTGCGGGCGGCGGACAGGGCGGTCTGCGCATCGGGCAGGGCGGGGGCGGCGAGCGGCGCGGCCTCGGCCAGACGCGACAGCTCGGCTTTCAGCGCGTCGATCCCTTCGGGTGCGAGGCGGCGCAAGGTGTCGAGGGCCTCGCGCAGGGCTTGGCCGGCGTCGATCCGGGCACGGGCGGCGGCGCGGGCGGTCTCCGGGGCGTCGGCACCGGCGCGGGCGAGGGCCTGTGTCAACGCGGCGCGGGCCTGCGTGAGGCGGGGGGCGGTGTCGCCCGCGCCCGGCGTCAGGTGCAGGCGGCCAAGGCCGGGCAAGTCCAGCGTCACGGCCTCAGGCACCGCGCGCGGGGTGGGGTCGAGGGGCGTGCCCGCCAGCAACACCGGCGGCGCGTCCGGCAGCGCGTCGAGCGACAGATGCGGCGCGGCGGAGGCGGCCAGTTCCTCGGCCACGGACAGATCGCGCGCGGCCTTGTCGATCGCATCAAGCTGCGCGGGTTCGGGGCCCGTTTCGGCCTTGCGGCGCAGCTCGGGCAGGGTGGCGGCAAGCGCCTCGGCCTGCTCTAGGGCGACGGCCAGTTGCGCCCGTCGCTCGACCTCGCCGCGCCGAGCCTCGGCGGCAAGGGCCGTTTCGAGCGCCTGCTGCGCCGCTTGGGTCTGCGTCTTCGCCTCGGTCAGCGCGGCTTCGGCCTGTGCCAGTCCCTCGGCGGCCTCGCGGGCCTTGTCGGCGCGCTGATCCGCCTGCGCACGCGCGTCCTGCACTTTCTGGCCGAGGGTCGCGACCGCGGCTTCGGTACGTTGACGCTCTTCGACCTCGCGGGTGATTTGCGCCAGCGTCAGCGCGGCCTTGTCCCGATTGGCGGCCGCGGCCTGCAGGCGGGCAGCATGGCGGTCGGCGGCGTCGAAAGCCGCCTGCGCGCGGGCGAGGCCCTCCTTGCGCAGCGCGACTTCCTCAGGGTCCTGCAACTCATCCAACTGGCGCCGCTTGGCCCGCCGGGCCTCCAGAGCGGTATGCAACTGGCCGGCGCGGGCCGACAGCTCGGTCACCCGGTCGGACAGGGTGGTGCAATCGCGGATCGCGGCCTCCAACGGACCGCCGGCACGAGCCCCGCGCGAGGTCATCAGCACCCCGCGTTCCTCCTGCGCGCGGGCCAGCGCCCGGTCCATGCGCTTGCCGCTGGTCAAGGCCTCGAATTCCGCACCGACCGAGGACATCAGATCGGCGCGCGATTTCTGCCCGGCCGGGTCCTTGTCGGGGAATTCCACCAGCCCCTGCCGCACCCAAAGGAGCCCGGCGGGGCCGCCCTCATCGGGGGGCGTGGTCAGCGCGGCGATCATCGCTTCGGCCTCGTCGGCCTTGGCCACCAGCCGCCCGTCGCGCCAGACCTCGGCATGGGCCTGCCGGCCCCAACGCTTGCGGATCTCCAGCTGCGCGCCGTCGGCTTCCAGTTCCAGCGTCACCTCGGGGTTGCCGCCAATATCGGGGGTCAGGGTGAAGCTCTTGTTGCCCGGACGGGTCGTATGCTTGACGAACAGCGCGTAGTGGATGGCGTCGAACAGGGTCGACTTGCCGCTTTCATTCGCGGCGCTGAGGACGTTGACGCCCTCGCCGATGCCGCCCACGCGCACGGGGTCGGTGAATTGCCGGACGTCTTTGAGCGTGACCGCGCGCAGCTTCATCGCGCATCCTCGCTGAGATAGGCATAGAGGCGGTTCAGCGCGCCGGCCGCAATGCGACGGCTGTCTTCGCTTCGCGTGGGATCACCGGCCTCCTGCGCCAAGGCCTCGGCCGCGACACGCAGCGCGCCGCCATGGTCCAGCATCTCCAGATCGGCGGCGTCGATCTCGGTCTCCAGCGCCGCATCAAGCAGCCGGAAATGGGCGAAATCGGGCAGGGCGCGGGCAGCGGCATCGCGCAGAGCCTGCTGTTCGGCCAAAGTAGCCCGGCCCGAAGCGCGGATGCGCAGCAGGTGATCGCGGCGGCCTGATCCGGCGGCGGGCAGCAGGGCATCGAAGGCGTCGGCGGCGCTTTGGTCGGGGACCAGCGACAGCGACAGCTCGGACCAGTGGAAGCGCCCGGTCTCCACCCGCGTCATCTGCGGGGCCTCGGGCGTGAGGGTCACGGCCAGACAGGCGCCGCGTCCGGCATGGCGGAATTCCTCGAACTCGGGCGTGCCGGCATAGGCGGTGCGCGGACCGATCTGCTTCTGCCCGTGCCAATCCCCCAGCGCCAGATAGGCCAGCCCCGCCGTCTGCGCACGGTCGGGCGGGATGATGCCTTCGTCGCGGGCATCCTCGGTGAAGCTTTGCACGCCGCCATGGGCCAGCCCGAGGCGCAGATCCCCTTCGGCGCTGGGCGCCTGCGCCATCCATTCGGTCAGGTCATAGCCCGCGTGGCGGCGGGGCAGGGGGGCGGGCAGCAGCGTCACGCCGGGGGCGATGCGATGCGGGCGCGGCTCGGTCAGCAGGGTGACGTTGGCAGGGGCATGCCGGCCGAGGTTGTCCCACAGCGCCTCGGCCCCCAGCGAATCGTGGTTGCCGGGCAGGATCCACCAGCGCAGCGCGGGATCGTCGGCCATCGCGTGCAACGCCTGCCGCCAGACGGCATCGGCCGGGGTCTCGCTGTCGAAGGTGTCGCCGGCCAGCAGGATATCGGCAGCGCCCGCGTCGCGCGCGGCCTTGGCCAACCCGGCGATGGCTTGGTGGCGGGCCTCGACGAGGCGGCCGCGCAGCTCCTCGGGCAGGTTGCCGAAGCGGCGCCCGAGATGAAGATCGGCGGAATGCAGGAAGGTGAAGGCGCGGCTCATGACCGGCGCAGACTGGGGCAAAGCGCGGGCGGCGACAAGGGGGCCAGAGGCGCGCGTCGGGCGTCATGATTCTGACATCCGTGGCCCTGTTGGCCCGGTCGCAGCGGGGAACACGGCGTCGTGAAGATGCATCACGCGCCCGTATTTGCTGCATTGCAGCGCAAATGCCGCCTAATTAGGCAGCGAAATGCGGTTCACAGACGCGAAACGACGCTTCTTTCGCGTCTTCCGACCCCAGCCGATCCTAGCGTGCAGAGGGGCGAGTTGATGCGCCCCAAGGCCAGACCGCGCCGCCGCTCGATCCTCTGCACAAGACAGACGGGACGGGGACAGGCGCCGGATGTCAAAGAAGACAGGGGGAATTTCCATGAAGAAACTGTTGCTCTCGACCGCCTTCTGCGCGGCCGCCGCGACCGGCGCCTTGGCGCAGGAAGGCGAGCCGATCCGCGTGGGCATCCTGCACTCGCTCTCGGGTACGATGGCGATCTCGGAGACCACGCTGCGCGACGCGATGCTGATGCTGATCGAACAGCAGAACGAAGCCGGCGGCGTGCTGGGCCGTCCGCTGGAAGCCGTGGTCGTCGACCCGGCCTCGGACTGGCCGCGCTTCGCCGAATTGGCGCGCGAGCTGATCGAAGGCGACGGCGTGGCCGCCGTGTTCGGTTGCTGGACCTCGGTGTCGCGCAAATCCGTGCTGCCGGTCTTCGAAGAGCTGAACTCGATCCTGTTCTACCCGGTCCAGTACGAGGGTCAGGAATCGCAGCGTAACGTGTTCTATACCGGCGCCGCCCCGAACCAGCAGGCGATCCCGGCGGTGGACTACCTGCTCGAGAACGGCGTTGAGCGTTTCTACCTCGCCGGCACCGACTATGTGTACCCGCGCACCACGAACCAGATCCTCGAGGCCTATTTGCAGGCTCAGGGCGTCGCGCCCGAGGATATCATCGTCAACTACACGCCCTTCGGTCATTCCGACTGGCAGACGATCGTGTCGGAGATCCGCGAATTCGGCTCGACCGGCCGTCCGGCCGCCGTCGTCTCGACGATCAATGGCGACGCCAACGTGCCCTTCTACAACGAGCTGGCCGCACAGGGCATCTCGGCCGAGGATATCCCCGTCATCGCCTTCTCGGTGGGTGAAGAGGAACTCGCCGGCATCGACACCGGCCCGCTGGTCGGTCACCTTGCCGCGTGGAACTACTTCATGTCGGTCGACACCGACGAGAACGCCGATTTCATCGACGCCTGGCACGCCTATATCGGCAGCGAAGACCGCGTGACCAACGACCCGATGGAGGCCCATTACATCGGCTTCAACATGTGGGTCGAAGCCGTCGAGGCCGCCGGCACCACCGATGCGGACGCGGTCATAGACGCGCTGGTTGGTGTGGCCGTCCCGAACCTGACGGGCGGCATCAGCTCGATGGGGGCGAACCACCACATCACCAAGCCGGTGCTGATCGGCGAGATCCAGGAAGACGGCCAGTTCGAAGTCGTCTGGGAGACCGCCGGCCTCGTGCTGGGCGACGAATGGTCGGATTTTGTGGCCGACTCGGCTCCGCTGATCTCGGATTGGCGTGCGCCGCTGTCGTGCGGCAACTTCAACACCGAAACCGGGACCTGCGGCGGCTCGGAGTGAGCTTGCGGCAACGGGGGGCGGCCTTCCCGGCCCCCCGATTTTCCTGACTGAGAACGAGGCGGCGCGCGGGTCTCGCGCGTCTGCCCTTCCTCGCCCGAGTGGCGATTACTCCCAGACCCGAGGGCCCCATGCTTCTGCGCCTTCTGACGCTGTGCCTGGCCTTGATGCTGCCCAGCCTCGCCCATGCCCAAACGCTTGAAGAGCTGGTCGCACGGCTGCCCGACGGCAATTTCAACGACCGCGCCGAGGTGGTGAACCAGATCGCCGCCACCGGCGATCCCCGCGCGCTGGCCGTGCTCGAGGCCCTTCTCGAAGGCGATCTTGAGGAACGCAACGCCGACGGGCGCATCGTCATCGTCACCGGCTCGCGCTCGAATCAGGTCGCCACCGACGTGCTGACCGGCGAGGATCTGGGCGCCGTTGCCCGCCGATCGACCACCTCCATCCGTGTCAACAACGGCCTGCGCCGCTCCATCCGTTCGGCCATGGGCGTGATGACCCTGCGCGACCCCGATCCCGCGCGCCGCCTTGCCGCGGCCGAGGCCGCCCTCCGCGCCCCCGATGCCGAGCAGGTCGAGGCCCTCGCCGCCGCGATGGCGGCCGAGCAGGTCGCTTCCATCCGGCAAGCACAGGCGCTGGCGCATGCCGCCGCCGTCCTCGCCTCGGACGCCGAGACCGAAGCCAAACTCGCCGCCGTCGCGGTGGTCGGCGAGGCCCCGGCGCTGGTCGTGCAAGCTACCCTCAACGCCTATCGCAACGTCGAAGACCCGGCCTTGGCCGAGGCCGTCGCCGACACCATCGCCGATGCCGAGCGCCGTCAGGCAATGTGGGGGCAGGCGCAGAACCTGTGGTTCGGCCTGTCGCTGGGTTCAGTGCTGCTGCTCGCCGCCATCGGCCTCGCCATCACCTTCGGGGTGATGGGCGTCATCAACCTCGCGCATGGTGAGCTGGTGATGCTGGGCGCCTACACGACCTACGTGGTCCAGCAATGGCTGCGCACCAACGCGCCCGAGTATTTCGGATGGTCCCTCGCCATCGCCGTGCCGCTGGCCTTCCTGTTTGTCGGGGCCGTCGGGGTCGCCATCGAGCGCGGCATCGTCCGCCATCTCTACGGCCGTCCCTTGGAGACGCTCCTGGCGACCTGGGGCGTGAGCCTGATCCTGCAGCAGGCGGTGCGCACGGCCTTTGGTCCGACGAACCGCGAGGTCGGCACGCCGGACTGGATGTCGGGCGCCTTCCAACTCGGTGAGATGACCGTGACCTGGCCCCGCGTCGCCATCGTGATCTTCTCGCTGACCGTGTTCTTCGGGCTCCTGCTGGCCATGCGCTATTCGGCCTTCGGGTTGCAGATGCGCGCGGTGACGCAGAACCGCCCGATGGCCGCCAATCTCGGCATCCGCACCGGCCGGGTCGATGCGCTGACCTTCGGCCTCGGCGCCGGTATCGCCGGGCTGGCGGGGGTGGCGCTCAGCCAGATCGACAACGTCTCGCCGAACCTCGGGCAGGGCTACATCATCGACAGCTTCCTCGTCGTGGTCTTTGGGGGCGTCGGCAACCTCTGGGGCACGCTCGCCGCCGCGATGGGACTGGGCATCGCCAACAAGTTCCTCGAGCCCTGGGCCGGGGCCGTGCTGGGCAAGATCCTGATCCTGATCTTCATCATCCTCTTCATCCAGAAGCGTCCGCGCGGGCTGTTCCCGCAACGCGGCCGCGCCGCCGAGGGCTGACCCATGCGAAAACTCATCGACCTGCGCATGGGCCTGTTCCTCGCTGCGCTGTTCCTCGTCACCGTGCTGGCGCCCGTCGCCTCGACCCTGCAGGCCGGCTCCACCTTCGCGATGCCGAGCTACCTGATCCCGCTGCTGGGCAAGTATCTGTGCTACGCGCTGCTCGCCGTCGCACTGGACCTCTGCTGGGGCTATGCGGGCATCCTGTCGCTGGGCCACGGCGCCTTCTTCGCGCTGGGCGGCTACGCGATGGGCATGCACCTGATGCGCGAGATCGGCGCGCGGGGCGTCTATGCGAACCCTGAACTGCCGGATTTCATGGTCTTCCTTGGCTGGGACGAGCTGCCGTGGTTCTGGTACGGCTTCTCCTCCTTCCCCTTCGCCGCCGTGATGGCGCTGCTGGTGCCGGGGCTCTTGGCCTTCGTGTTCGGCTGGTTCGCCTTCCGCAGCCGCGTCTCGGGCGTCTATCTGTCGATCATCACGCAGGCCCTGACCTTCGCGCTGCTGCTCGCCTTCTTCCGCAACGAGATGGGCTTTGGCGGCAATAACGGCCTCACCGATTTCCGCGACGTGCTGGGCTTCTCGCTGTCGGCCCCCTCGACCCGCATCGCGCTCTTCGTGTTGACGGCAATCTCGCTCGCCGCCTGCCTGCTCATCGCCAAGGCGATCACCGTGTCGAAGGCCGGCAAGGTGCTGGTCGCCGTGCGCGACGCCGAGAGCCGCACGCGCTTCATGGGCTACCGGGTCGAGAGCTATTCGGTCTTCGTCTTCACCGTCTCGGCGATGATGGCGGGGCTGGCGGGGGCGCTTTACGTCCCGCAGGTCGGCATCATCAACCCCGGCGAATTTGCCCCGGCCAACTCCATCGAAATCGTCGTCTGGGTGGCCCTCGGCGGGCGCGGCACGCTGGTCGGCGCGGCCATCGGCGCGCTGGTCGTCGTGGCGCTGAAATCCTGGCTCACCGCGACCTTCCCCGACCTGTGGCTCTTCGCGCTGGGCGGGCTCTTCATCCTCGTGACGCTGGCCTTGCCCAATGGCCTCTTGGGCCTTCTCGACCGCTTCAAGCCGCGCCGGGCGAAACCCGCGCAGGAGGCAACCGCATGACCGCACAGCTTTATCTCGACGGGGTGACCCGCAGCTTCGACGGCTTCAAGGCGATCAACGGCCTGTCCTTGTCGGTGGACAAGGGCGAGCTGCGCGCGGTGATCGGCCCCAACGGTGCGGGCAAGACGACGATGATGGACATCATCACCGGGAAGACGCGGCCCGATGGCGGCGAGGTGTTGTGGAACATGGCCACGGACCTCACCCGGATGGACGAGGCCTCGGTCGCCAATCTCGGCATCGGCCGCAAGTTCCAGAAACCCACGGTCTTCGAGACGCATTCGGTCGAGGACAATATCCGCCTCGCGCTGAAAGCCCCGCGCGGGGTGTTCGCCTCGCTGTTCTACCGCTCGTCGGTCGCGGAGGAGGCCAAGGTCACGGCGCTTCTGGACCGCATCCGCCTCACCCATCTACGTACCGAGCAAGCCGCCAATCTCAGCCATGGCCAGAAGCAATGGCTAGAGATCGGCATGCTGCTGGCGCAGGAGCCGCAGCTGCTGCTGGTCGACGAACCCGCCGCCGGCATGACCGATGCCGAGACAATGGAGACCGCCGAATTGCTGAAAAGCATCGCCGGCGAGCGCACGGTGATCGTCGTCGAGCACGACATGGATTTCGTCCGCGCGCTCGATTGCCGGGTCACGGTCCTGCATCAGGGCTCCGTGCTGGCCGAGGGGTCCTTGGACCATGTCTCGGCCCGCGAGGATGTCATCGAAGTCTATCTGGGGCGCTGAGACATGTTGGAAATCAAGGATCTCACGCTCCATTACGGCGCCGCGCAGGCGCTGAAGGGCGTGTCGCTGGTGGCCGAGGAAGGCAAGATCACCACGGTGCTGGGGCGCAACGGGGTCGGAAAGACCTCGCTCATGCGCGCCATCGTCGGGCGGCACCCGGCCTCGGGTGGCTCGCTGATCTGGCTGGGCGAGGATATCGCCAAACTGACCCCGCCCGAGCGCGCGAAACGCGGCATCGCCTATGTCCCTCAGGGGCGCGAGATCTTCCCGCTGCTGACGGTGCGCGAGAATCTCGAGGCCGCCTATGCCACCCTCCCGCGCGGCCAGCGCAAGACGCCCGACGCCGTGTTCGAGCTGTTCCCGGTGCTGTTGCAGATGATGAACCGTCGCGGCGGCGACCTCTCGGGCGGCCAGCAGCAGCAACTCGCCATCGGCCGCGCCATGGTCATGCAGCCGCGGCTTCTGGTTCTTGATGAGCCGACCGAGGGGATCCAGCCCTCGATCATCAAGGATATCGGCCGCGCCATCGAATATCTGCGTGACCAGTTCGGCATGGCCGTGGTGTTGGTCGAGCAGTATTTCGACTTCGCGAAGGCCCTGGCCGACCGCTATGTCGTCCTCGACCGGGGCGAGGTGGTGATGGCCGGCGAGAAGTCCGATATCGACGCCAACGAGGCCGAGCTGCGCCGCTGGATGACGGTGTGAGTTGGCCCGGCGGGGGGGTGGTTGGCGCTGTCGCTTGAGTATTTGGAACAAGGTGAGAGGGCAGGGCGGCGCAGGGTTGTGAACAATTTGACTCAAATTGCCCCATCACCTTGTCACAAATACTCAAATCTGCTTCCCGCCTGCGCCAAGGCCGGGCGTCTTCCCTGTGACATTCCCCCTCTGCTGTGATCTTCTGCGCCGGACGGACAGGAGACGGACATGCAGCAGATCTGGCGCGGGGCGCGGGTGTTTGACGGCCAGCGGTTGCAGGATGGTCTGGCGGTTGTCTGCGAGGACGGGCGCATCACAGCGCTGCTCGAGGATCGGGGCGAGGGCGAGGACCTTGGAGGCGGTATCCTCGCGCCGGGTTTCATCGACCTGCAGGTGAATGGCGGCGGCGGGGTCCTGTTGGGGCAGGGCGATCCGGACCTTGCCCTGCGGCTGATCTGCGAGGCGCATGAGCGGCTCGGGACCACGGGGCTGCTGCCGACACTGATCACGGCGGATCCGGGGACGACGGAGGCCGTGATCGCGGCGGGGGTCAGGGCGGCTGAGGCTGGATTGCCGGGCTTCCTCGGGCTGCATCTGGAGGGGCCGCATCTCGATCCTCGGCGGCAGGGGGCACATGATCCGGCCTTGATCCGGCCGATGACTGATGCGGATTTTTCGAACCTGCTGCTGGCGGCGCGCGCGTTGCCCCGTCTCATGGTCACCCTCGCGCCCGAATCGGCGACAGCGGTGCAGATCGCGGCGCTGGCGGGGGCGGGCGTGCTTGTCTCGCTCGGCCATAGCGACTGCACCGAGGGCGAGGCGCGCGGCGCCTTCGCGGCCGGGGCCGGGGCGGTGACCCATCTCTACAACGCCATGTCGCCCCTCACCCATCGCGCGCCGGGGCTGGCCGGGGCCGCCATGGACGCCTCGGTGGCGGTCGGCATCATCCCCGATGGCGTGCATGTCGCGCGCACGGCCTTTCGCGTCGCGCTGGCCGGAGCCGGAGAGCGCCTCTTCGCGGTCACCGACGCCATGGCCGTCGCAGGCACGGAGCTCACCCGATTTACACTCAACGACCGCGAGATCCACCGGCGCGACGGGCGCCTGACCCTCGCAGACGGCACGTTGGCCGGCGCAGATGTCTCGATGCCCGAGGCGCTGCGCTGGATGGTGCAGGAGGCGGGCATCGCACCCGAGATCGCGCTGGCGATGACGACGTCGCGGCCTGCGAAGGCGCTGGGCCTGACGGATCGCGGCGTCATTGCTCCCGGCGCACGGGCGGAGCTGGTGCATCTGGCCGAGGATTTCAGCCTGAACGCCGTCCTGACCAGCTGACAAAGCAAAAAGGCCGGACCCCGAAGGATCCGGCCTTTTTGTTATGGAGCGGGCGATGAGATTCGAACTCACGACCCTAACCTTGGCAAGGTTATGCTCTACCCCTGAGCTACGCCCGCTCTATGCGCGCCGTTTAGCACCGGGTTTCGGGGCCCGCAAGAGGGCCCGCGCGGAAAAATCACCGCAGCGCGAAATGATCGACGAAGCGCTGGCCGAGGGTCAGATCCCCGTCGACCTGAACCATCCCCGATTGCACCATCATCGCCAAAGGCGCCGGCCCGTAGATCACCGCGGCAAGGCCGTTGCCATCACCCCGGAAATGCAGGGGCGCGACGGGGGCAGGGGTGCTGACCGGGGTGAAACCGTCGGCACCCAAGCGGGCGAGGAAGGGCTCGACACCCAGGGTGAAGGCGACGTCGATCGGGGCGGCCTCGTTCGCGCGGGCGAGGAAGCTCATCGACAGCATCAGCGCGGTCGGCGAGATGAATTTGCGCGGGTCGTGGCCGGGTTGCTGCACGCCCCAAAGGCACAGCGCGGCCAGAATCGGGCGCGTTGCGGCGCCGGCCGGGGTCAGCGCATAGACCGCAGCTTGAGAGGGCGGGGGCAGGACCTGACGCTGCAGCAGTCCGGCGGCCTGCAGATCCTCAAGCCGCTGGGTTAGCACATTGGTGGCGATACCCGGCAAGCCCGCGCGGATCAGGCCGAAACGCTTGGGTCCCAGCATCAGCTCGCGCAGGACCAGCAGTGCCCACCGGTCACCGATCAGGTCCAGCGCATGCGCCGCGAGACAGCCCTCGTCATATCCCTTGCGTGCCATTCCCAACCCGCTCTGTCACTTGCTTCTTACAATTGCACAGTTGCTTTTTGCAAGCATGGCGGCGAGCATCCCGGAAGACGATTCGGATCAATCCTTTCTGGACGGAGCATTCTCATGGGCGATTTTCACGGCTTTCCCTGTTGGTACGAACTGACCACCCCCGATCCTGTCGCGGCGGGGGACTTCTATGGCACGGTCATCGGCTGGAGCTGCAACCGGGCGCCGATGGAGGGGTTTGACTATTTCCTCGGGAGCATGGGCGAGGTGATGGTTTCGGGCATGGTCGCTCCGCAGGCACCTGGCATCCCGCCCAACTGGATGATCTACTTTGCCGTCACCGATTGCGATGCCTCGGTCGCGGGCATGCAGGAGGACGGCGCACAGATCGTCGCCGGGCCCGCTGACATTCCCGGCACCGGACGCTTCGCGATCCTTCAGGACCCGGCCGGTGGCCATTTCGGGCTGCTGCAACCGCTGCCGGACGGGACCGGCGGGGCCTATGCGCCGCAAACCGCCGGCCATGGCGCCTGGCATGAGCTGATGAGCACCGATCCCGATGCCGCGGCCCTGTTCTATGCCAAGCACCTCGGCCTGACCGAATCGCGGGCGATGGATATGGGGCCGATGGGCAGCTACCGCATCCTTGCCGTTGACGGGACCGAGCTGGGCGGGCTGATGCGCCAACCGATCCCCGGCATGCCCTCGTTCTGGCTGCCGTATTTCACCGTCCCCTCGGTCGATGCGGCGATTGCGGCGATCACCGGCGCGGGCGGCGAGGTCAAGCATGGCCCGGCCGAGGTTCCGGGCGGTGCCTTCATCGCACAGGCCACCGACCCGCAGGGCGCGTGGTTCGCGGTTACCGGTCCGCGCTGAGCGTCGGATCCACAAGGCGGGCGAGGAGGCTCCGAAACGGCGGAGGGACCTCGCCCATTTGCCGGCCGTCCTGCTTGAAATCGAGCATCGCGTAGCCGTGCACACTCGACCAGACCAGCCCCTCGGTCACCAGATCCGGGCCGCCGCTGAAGGGCAGGCATCCCTCGCGCAGGACGCCATAGGCCTTGGCGGATTCGCTCTGCAAGGCGGCGTCGGTATGGTCGAGGTCGGGGCAATTGAACATCACATGGAACAGCCCCGCGCGCTGGGCGGCGAAATCGAGGTAGCCGTCGCAGATCGCCAGAAGCCGGGCGAAGGGCGTGGGCTCGGCCGCGTCGCGGTGGCGGATCATCGTTTCGGTGAACAGCGCGAAGGCGCGGGTGGCGATGGCCGTCTGCAAGCCCGGCAAGCCGTTGAAATGATGGGCGGGGGCGGCGTGCGAGACGCCGGCGCGCGCGGCGGCGCGGCGCAGGGTCAGGCCTTCCGGCCCGCCCTCGATGAGGAGCGAAAGACCGGCCTCGATCAGGGCGTCGCGGGTGCTTGGTGTGTCACGGGTCATGCGCCGTTGTGACGTGCGGCCCTGACAGTGTCAAGTTGCAGCTTGACAGTGTAAAGCTGACCGCTATGGTGCGGCATGCTTTACACTGTCAAGGAGGCTCCGATGACCCGCCCGTTCACCGTCTTCTTCTGGCTCAGCGCGCTGGGCGTAGCTGTCATGTCATGGCGGGTGTTCTTCGCACCGATCGCCGACGCCATGCCGGCCATGCTGCCCTATTTCCCGGACGTCAGCCTTGCCGCCTGGGCGCATATCATCGGCGGCCCGCTGGCCTTGGGCCTTGCGCCGTTCCAGCTATGGCAGGGGCTTCGTCGCCGCCGTCCCGCGCTGCATCGCTGGATGGGGAGGGTCTATGGCCTGTCGATCCTGATGGCGGGTCTGGCCTCGCTGGTCATGCTGCCGCATTTCGAGGGGAGCCGGTTCGCGCAGTTGGGATTCGGGGTGCTGGCCGTTCTGTGGATCGCAACCACCGCCTTGGGCATCGCCCGGGCACGGGCAGGAGATCTGACGGCGCATCGCCGCTGGATGCTGCGCTCCATCGCGCTGACCTTTGCGGCGGTGACCCTGCGGATCATCATGGCGCCGCTGATGGCCTCGGGATGGTCGATCACCGAAACCTACGAGATCACCGCCTGGGGCAGCTGGGTGCTCAACCTGATCGTGCTGGAACTCTGGCAGCGCCGGCGGCAGCTTCAACTGGCCTGACAACGCCTTGGCTGGAAAACAAGAACGGCGGCCCGAGGGCCGCCGTTTCTGGTCCGAATGGAGCGGGCGATGAGATTCGAACTCACGACCCTAACCTTGGCAAGGTTATGCTCTACCCCTGAGCTACGCCCGCGTTCCGTTTCGGTAAGCGGTGATCTAAGGGAAGCGCGCGCGGCCCGCAAGAGGAAAAAACACCCCGGGCTGCAATTTTGTGACGCGGCGCGGCGAAACCCCTTAATTCCTTGAAATCGTGATGGATTGTCCGGTGGCCATCGCCGCCTTCCGTCGGATGGGCGGCTTTCCGCGACGTTTCGGCGAAATTCGCCAGAAGGCGGAACCGGGGCGCGAGGACGGACGTTGTCTCGTCAAATCGCGGGTTCGAACGGTCGGACCAGACGCGAGAATATCGAAAGGAGCTATTCCATGAACAGCGACACCATCGAAGGCAAATGGAAGCAACTCAAAGGCGAAGCCAAGATCCAGTGGGGCAAGCTCACCGATGACGACCTGGACGTCGTCGCGGGCCACAAGGACAAGCTGGCCGGCAAGATCCAGGAGCGCTACGGCAAGTCCAAGGACGAGGCCGAGGCCGAAGTGGATCGCTTCTGGTCGAAGTACTGATCAGACGCAGACAGTTTCGTACGAGTTCCGTAAGAGGTAACAGAATACGAGTAGGGGGCGCCTAGGCGCCCCCTTTTTCGTGTCGTCGCGGCGGGATTACTCCAGCTCGATCAGCAGGTCATGCGCCTCGATCTGGGCGCCGGGCTGGACATGGACCGCTTTCACGGTGCCCGCGCGCTCGGCGTGCAGGCCGGTCTCCATCTTCATCGCCTCGATGGTCAGCAACAGGTCGCCCGAGTTCACCTTCTGCCCGACCGAGACGCCGACCGAGGCCACGGACCCCGGCATCGGCGCGCCGATATGGCTTTCGTTGCCATCCTGCGCCTTGGGCCGGACCGCCAGCGTCGCCTTGGCCTTGCGGTTGGGGACGCGGATCGTGCGCGGCTGGCCGTTGAGCTCGAAGAACACCCGAACCTCGCCGTCCTCCTGCGTCTCGCCGGTGGCGATCAGGCGGATCTCCAGCGTCTTGCCCGGATCGATCTCGGCCGAGATCTCCTCGCCCGGCTCCATGCCGTAGAAGAAGTTCCAAGTCGGCAGCGTGCGCACGGGACCGTAGGTGTTGTGGCGCTCCATGTAGTCGGTGAAGACCTTGGGATACATGAGGTAGCCGTTCAGGTCCTCGTCATCGATGGTCATGCCGTCGAAGAGTTCCGAGACCTTCGTGCGGATTTCCTCCAGATCGACGGGCTTCAGATGCTTGCCCGGACGCTCGACCGACGGCTTCTCGCCCTTCAGCGCCTTCGCGGTGATGCCCTCGGGCCAGCCGCCCTCGGGTTGGCCGAGGTTGCCCTTCAGCATGTCGATCACCGACTCGGGGAAGGACATGTCGCGCTTGGGGTCCTCGACATCGGCGCGGGTCAGACCTTGGCTGACCATCATCAGCGCCATGTCGCCGACGACCTTGGACGAGGGCGTCACCTTGACGATATCGCCGAAGATCTGGTTCGCATCGGCATAGGCGCGGGCCACTTCCGGCCAGCGTTCTTCCAAGCCCAGCGAGCGCGCCTGCGCCTTGAGGTTGGTGAACTGACCGCCCGGCATCTCGTGCAGATAGACCTCGGACGAGGGCGCCTGCTGGCCGGTCTCGAAGGCGCCATAATGGGCGCGAACCTGCTCCCAGTAATCCGAGATCTCGCGCACCCGCTCCATGCTGAGGCCGGTGTCGCGGTCGGTGTGGCGGAAGGCCTCGACGACCGAGCCGAGGGTCGGCTGCGAGGTATTGCCCGAGAAGGCGTCCATCGCCGCATCGACGCAATCGACGCCCGCATCGGCGGCGGCGATCAGCGTGGCGATGGCCGCGCCCGAAGTGTCATGCGTGTGGAAGTGGATCGGCAGGTCGACCGCGTCCTTCAGGGCCGAGAACAGCACCTTCGCGGCAGGCGCCTTCAACACGCCCGCCATGTCCTTAACGCCCAGCACCTGCGCGCCGGCCGCTTCCAGCGCCTTGGCCATTTTCACATAGTAATCAACGGTGTATTTCTGCTGGCCCGGGTCCAGAAGGTCCGAGGTATAGCAGATCGTGCCCTCGCAGATCTTGCCGGATTCGATCACCGCATCCATCGCGACGCGCATGTTCTCGACCCAGTTGAGGCTGTCGAAGACGCGGAACACGTCGACCCCGGTCTCGGCCGCCTGTTTGACGAAGGCCTGCACCACATTGTCCGGGTAGTTGGTGTAGCCGACGCCGTTGGAGGCGCGCAGCAGCATCTGGGTCAGCAGGTTCGGCATGGCCTTGCGCAGATCGCGCAGACGCTGCCACGGGCATTCCTGCAAGAAGCGATAGGCCACGTCGAAGGTGGCACCGCCCCAGCATTCAACCGAGAAAAGCTCGGGCAGGTTCGCGGCATAGGCCGGGGCCACGCGGATCATGTCGATGGAGCGCATGCGGGTGGCCAGCAGCGATTGGTGCGCGTCGCGCATCGTGGTGTCGGTGATCAGGAGCTTTTTCTGATCCTTCATCCAATCCGCGACGGCCTTCGCGCCCTTCTGGTCGAGCAGCGTCTTCGTCCCGGCGGGCGGGTTCGCGACCACCATCTGCGGCGCGATGGGCGCGCGCGGCTGGGCGGCGGGCTTGGCGCGACCGGCGGTCTCAGGGTGGCCATTAACCGTGATGTCGGCGAGATAGGTCAGCACCTTGGTGCCACGGTCGCGGCGCGTCTCGAAGTTGAAGAGCTCGGGCGTCGTGTCGATGAACTTCGTCGTCGCCTGATCGGCGAGGAAGGTCGGGTGCTTCAGCAGGTTCTCGACGAAGGCAATGTTGGTGCTGACGCCCCGGATCCGGAACTCGCGCAGCGCCCGGTCCATGCGGGCGATGGCTTCCGAGGGCGTGGGGGCCCAAGCCGTCACCTTCACCAACAGCGAATCGTAGTAGCGGGTGATGACCCCGCCCGCATAGGCCGTGCCGCCGTCGAGGCGGATGCCCATGCCGGTCGCCGAACGATAGGCGGTCAGGCGGCCGTAATCCGGGATGAAGTTGTTGAGCGGGTCCTCGGTGGTGATCCGGCACTGCAGTGCGTTGCCCGAGAGGGTGACGGCCTCCTGCGAGGGGGTGCCGGTCGCCTCGGCCAGCGTTTCGCCCTCGCAGACGCGGATCTGCGCCTTGACGATGTCGATGCCGGTCACTTCCTCGGTGACGGTGTGCTCCACCTGCACGCGGGGGTTCACCTCGATGAAGTAGAACTTGCCCGAATCCATATCCATCAGGAATTCGACGGTGCCCGCGCATTGATAGCCGACCGATTGGCCGATCTTCAGTGCCAGCGCGCAGACTTCCTCGCGCTGTGCGTCGGTCAGATAGGGGGCAGGGGCGCGCTCGACGACCTTCTGGTTGCGGCGCTGCACGGTGCAGTCGCGCTCATAGAGGTGGTAGAGATTGCCGAACGTGTCGCCCAGAAGCTGCACCTCGACATGGCGCGCGCGCAGGATCATCTTTTCCAGATAGCCCTCGCCATTGCCGAAGGCGGCTTCGGCCTCGCGGCGGCCCTCGCGCACCTTCGCCTCCAGCTCGTCAGGGCCCATGATCGGCCGCATGCCGCGACCACCGCCACCGTGCGAGGCCTTCAGCATGAGGGGATAGCCCACGGCCTCGGCCATGCGCTTCACCTCGGCCATGTCGTCGCCCAGAACCTCGGTCGCGGGGATCACCGGCACATCGGCCGCAATCGCCACGCGGCGGGCCGAGGCCTTGTCCCCCAAGGCCCGCATCGTCTCGGCCTTGGGGCCGATGAAGGTGATGCCGGCCTCGACGCAGGCGTCGACCAGCGCGGGGTTTTCCGACAGCAGGCCATAGCCCGGATGGATCGCATCGGCGCCGGCCTTCTTGGCCACGCGGATGATCTCGGGGATCGAGAGATAGGCCGCGACCGGGCCCAGACCTTCACCGATGCGGTAAGCCTCGTCGGCCTTGAAGCGGTGCAGGCCCAGCTTGTCCTCCTCGGCATAGACGGCAACCGTCTTTTTCCCCAGCTCGTTCGCGGCGCGCATGATGCGGATCGCGATCTCGCCGCGGTTCGCGATGAGGATCTTCTTGAAGGCGGGCATGACGTAGTCTCTCCCTTGACCGGTCAGGATTTCAGACCGATTTCTGCAGTGCGGCGAGGAAATTGCAAGGTTTTGTTACATTGCAAGGTGCGAAATTGTGCAAAGTCGGAACTTTGCTCAATATTCGATTTGCGGCGTCCCCATCGGGTCGAAGACTTGGACGAGTTCGCATTCGATGAGATAGGGCCGCGCGCTGCGGTTGCAGAGCACCTCGGCCACCTCCTGCGCGGTCTCTCGGGAGGGCAGGCCGCACAGGGTTTCGTGCCAATGCAAGCCTTCCTGATGCTGGACGAATACGTCGATCGACCATCCGGCCGGCAAACACCAGTTGGTTTGCAAACAATCCTGGGCCATCGCGCCGCCCTCGACGCATTGCGCTGTGGCGGCGGCAAAGGCTTCTTCGGCCGTGGCGCCGACGGCCATGCCCGAGGATTGTTCCGGCGCCTGCACGAAGGCGATGCCGCGTTCCTGAGCCTGCGCCGCGAGGGGCAGGGCGAGGCCGGCAAGAAGGACGTATATGCGCATCGGGCAGCTCCCAAGGTCTGATTGGTGTCAGCTTGGTGTCAGCCTAGCGCGTCCTTCCGCCTGTGCCCATGCCTGTCTGCGACAGCTTACAAACCGCCAGCGGCGAGGATGGCGTCGATCATCACCGCATTCCCGCGCGAGAATTCCAGCGGACAGTCGAACGCGACCCCCTCGCGTGCGCTGCGCTCGAAGGCCTCGATCATCAGCGCGTATTGGTTGACAGGCTCGTAACGCTCGATCCTTGTGTCGTCGTAGCCTCGGGTGATGACCAGCTGGGCCGGCCCCGCGACGCCCGCATTCCATGGCGCGCGCAGTTCGATCACACCTGTCGATCCGTGGAAGGTGATGCGCTGATACCCGGCCATCCGGGTCGAACAATAGAACGACAGGCCGAAGTCGCCGAAATCGGCCTCGACCTGCGCGAAGACGTCGACCCCGTTCTCAAGGTCCAGCTTGGCAGTGATGTTCCTCGGCTCCAGCCCGGTGGCAAAGCGCGTGGTGACAGAGGGATAGACCCCGATGTCATAGACCGCGCCGCCGCCGGTTTCGGGCCGGTTGCGGATATTGCCGGGATCGGGGTTGTTGAAGGCGAAGGCCGCATCGACATGGCGCAAGGTGCCGATTGCCTCATCGGCCAGCAATTGGCGCACCCGGTGCCATTGCGGATGGTGGCAGACCATGAAGCCCTCGGCGCACAACAAGCCCGAGGCATCGCGGGCCGCGATCAACGGGTCGATCTGGGCGGCCTTCAGCGCCAGCGGCTTTTCGCACAGCACATGCTTGCCGGCTGCCAGTGCCTTGAGACTCCAGTCGACATGCAGATGGTTGGGCAAGGGGATGTAGACCGCGTCGATGCCGGGATCGGCGAGCAGCGCCTCGTAATTGTCATGCACCAGCAGGCTGGGCTGGCGCGACAAGAACGGCGCCGCCTTCTCGGCCGAGGAGGTCGCCAGTGCGGCCAGTTCGGCGCCCTGCGCCAGTTGGATGGCCGGGGCCAGATGTTCGCGGGCGATCTTCGCCGCCCCCAGAATTCCCCACCGCATGCGCGCCCTCCGTTCCCGCTAACACCCCTTGTTGATGCCAAAGCGCAACGAAAAAGGCGAGGGCAAAACCCCCGCCTTCTCACCTTGTCTCAAATACTCAAGCGACCTAGCCGCCCGAGCGAAGACCAGAGTCGATGCGCCTCAGCCCTCGACCTTCGCCATGCGCTTGCGCTCGTGCGGATCGAGGTAGCGCTTGCGCAGACGGATCGACTTCGGCGTCACTTCGACCAGCTCGTCATCGTCGATATAGGCGATCGATTGCTCCAGCGACATCACTACCGGGGGCGTCAGGCGGACGGCTTCGTCGGTGCCCGAGGCGCGGACGTTGGTCAGCTTCTTGCCCTTCAGCGGGTTCACTTCGAGGTCGTTGTCACGGCTGTGCTCGCCGATGATCATGCCCTGATAGACCTGCTCCTGCGCGCCGATGAACATCTTGCCGCGATCTTCGAGGTTCCACAGCGCGTAAGCGACCGAGACGCCGTTCTCCATCGAGATCAGCACGCCCTGACGACGGCCCTGGATCGGGCCCTTGTAGGGCGCCCATTCGTGGAAGATGCGGTTCAGAACGCCGGTGCCGCGCGTGTCGGTCATGAACTCGCCCTGATAGCCGATCAGGCCCCGCGACGGCACATGGGCGACGATACGGGTCTTGCCCGCGCCGGCCGGTTTCATCTCGACCAGATCGCCCTTGCGTGCGCCGGTAAGCTTCTCGATCACGGCGCCCGAGAATTCGTCATCGACGTCGATGATCGCTTCCTCGATCGGCTCCATGCGCTGGCCGCCTTCGTCACGGAAGATCACGCGCGGACGCGAGATCGACAGCTCGAAGCCCTCGCGGCGCATGTTCTCGATCAGAACGCCCATCTGAAGTTCGCCACGGCCCGAGACGATGAAAGCCTCGCCACCCGGGGTGTCTTCGATCTTGATGGCGACGTTCGATTCCGCTTCCTTCATCAGGCGCTCGCGGATCACGCGCGACTGTACCTTGTTGCCGTCCTTGCCGGCCAGCGGGCTGTCGTTGATGCCGAAGGTCACCGAGATGGTCGGCGGATCGATCGGCTGCGCGTCGATCGGGGTCTCGACCGAGAGGTCACACAGCGTATCGGCCACGGTCGCCTTGGTCATGCCGGCGAGCGAGACGATGTCACCGGCGACGGCTTCGTCGATCGGCTGCTGCGACAGGCCGCGGAAGGCGAGGATCTTGGTGACGCGGAACTGCTCGACCCGGTCGCCGGTGCGCGACAGCGCCTTCAGCGTGGTGCCGACTTTCAGCGTGCCGGCCTCGACACGGCCGGTCAGCAGACGGCCGATGAAGGGGTCTGCGCCCAACGTGGTGGCCAGCATGCGGAAAGGCTCGGAGGCCTGCGCGGTCTGCTTGGGGGCCTCGACGTGCTTCATGACCAGCTCGAACAGGGCCGACATGTCCTTGCGCGGGCCATCCAGCTCGTTGTCGGCCCAGCCGTTGATGCCCGAGGCATAGAGGACCGGGAAGTCCAGCTGCTCGTCATTGGCGCCGAGGTTGGCGAACAGGTCGAACACCTCGTTCAGCGCGCGGTCAGGCTCGGCGGCGGGTTTGTCGACCTTGTTCAGCACCACGATCGGCTTCAGGCCAAGGGCCAGCGCCTTCGAGGTCACGAATTTCGTCTGGGGCATCGGGCCCTCGGCCGCATCGACCAGAAGGCAGACGCCGTCCACCATCGACAGGATGCGCTCGACCTCACCGCCGAAATCGGCGTGGCCGGGCGTGTCGACGATGTTGATGCGCGAGCCTTTCCATTCCACCGAGGTGGCCTTGGCGAGGATGGTGATGCCGCGTTCGCGTTCCAGATCGTTCGAATCCATGGCCCGTTCAGTCGTGGCCTGACCCTCGCGATAAACGCCGGATTGTTTGAGAAGCTCGTCGACGAGCGTGGTTTTGCCGTGGTCGACGTGCGCGATGATCGCGATATTGCGAAGGTCCATGGGGCTGTCCTGTCTGCTGCGCCGCCGCGCATACACGAGGTTTGTGTCTTTGGCGAGTCAGGTTACGACATACCAGTCACGCCTGTGATTGAAGGCGATGACGGCATTCAGCACCACGGCGCCCAGAAGCGACCACAGGATGCGGTCCAGCGGGAAGAGGGTGGCGGCGACGGCAAAGAGGATGAGGTCGTGGGTGAGCTGCGTGACACCCGCGCGGATGCCGAAGCGGTCCTGCAGGATCAGCGCGATGATCGAGACGCCGCCCAAGCTGCCGGAATGGCGGAAGAGCCCCAGCAGACCCACGCCGGCCGAGACGCCGAACAGCAGGGCTGCAGCGGCGGGGTGGATGGCGTCGACATGCAGGACGGGCTTCAGCGCTTCGGCGAGGAGCGAGACCAGCGTGACCGTGCCGAGGCTTTTCGCGCAGAACACCGGGCCGCGGACATGCCAGGCCAGCGCGAAGAACGGGATGTTCATCGCGAAGAATACCAGCGAGAAGTTCCAGCCCATGACATAGGCGAGGATCAGCGCGAAGCCCGCCGTGCCGCCTGTCACAAGCCCCGCAGCGCGCAGCAGGTGGATCCCCAGCGCGGCTTGCGCCGAGGCGATGACGAGGCCCTGGATGTCCTCGAAGCGGGTGTAGTGGCGGTCGGGCGATGGGTCAGCAATCATGACCTTATTGTGCCGCGCCGCAGCATGCCTGTCCAATGCGGATTGCGAAGGGGCGCCATGCAAAGAGGGAATGGCACCGCTGGGGAAGGGGCCTCAGGTAGCGATATAACGGTCGCGGCGGTGGTTGATGGCGATCACCCCGTTGACCACCAGCGCCCCAAGCGCCGACCACGCGACCAACCGCCAGTCGCCCAGCACCAGCAGGGCCACGACGAACAGCACGGCATCAAAGCCGAGTTGCACCCAGCCTGCGCGCCATCCCAGCCGGTCTTGCAGGAAAAGCGCGACGATGCCGACACCGCCGAGGCTGGCGCCGTGTCTAAACAGCGCCAACAGGCCTGCGCCGGAGACCAGCCCGAACAGCACGGCGCCCGCGCCGGTCGAGAGATAGTCGAAGCGCAGCAGCTCCGGCATCACAAGGTTCAGGCCCGACAGCAGCGCAACGGCGGCGAAGGTCTTCAGCGTGAAGGTCCAGCCGAAACGCTTCAGCCCGAAGCCGTAGAAGGGCAGGTTGACCACGAAGAACACGACGCCGAAGGGCCAGCCCGTTAGATACGAGATCAGCACCGCCAGCCCCGCCGTCTGACCGGTGATCAGACCCAGATGCGTCAGGATGGCGATGCCGAAAGCGGCCATGATGGCGCCGAAGGCGATGCCTTGGGCATCCTCAATGGCGCTGTGGCGGCCGCTGCCGGGTTGGGTCGGTTCGGTGGTCGTCTGGCTCATCGGATCAATGCGCGGTGGTGTTGGAGAACAGGTTGATGACGAGGATCCCCAGCATGATCAGCGCGATCCCGGCGATGGCCGGCAGGTCCAGCCGCTGCCCGAAGGCGACATAACCGATGCCTGCGATCAGGCAGATGCCCGCGCCCGACCAGATGGCATAGGCGATGCCCACGGGAATGATCTTCAGCACCATCGCCAGCAGCCAGAACGAAGCGGCGTAGGACACCACCACCAGTGCCGAGGGGCCCAGCTTGGTGAACCCCTCCGAGGCTTTCAGGGCCGTGGTGCCGATGGTTTCGAAGAAAATCGCGGTGAGAAGATAGACCCAATGCATGGTGGCCTCCTGTGTTGGCGTCTGTCTGGCAGGGATTTTTTCCGGAGGGAAGGGGGCGAGCGTCCGGGGCATTGAGCCCCGACCTCTCGCCTCGGGGGCGCTGCCCCCGCCGGCGCTGTGCGCCGCCCCCGGGATATTTTCAGAGCAAAGATGAGAAAAGGGCGGGGACGGCAAAGAGGATGAGGTCGTGGGTGAGC
>NZ_LRRR01000026.1 GCF_001691415.1 Pararhodobacter sp. CCB-MM2 | reverse complement strand
ACTTCCGACGCTGGCTCAGGCCCCTTCCCCATCTTCGTTCTGAAAATATCCCGGGGGGTGAATTTGCGCAGCAAAGAGGGGGGCAGAGCCCCCCTTCTTCCGTCGTCCGAGACCTGCGTGCCGGAGGCATGCCGGGCGAGGGCGAAACTCCTCACCCGTCACGCGGGTCACTGCAGATAGGGCATCGGATCCACCGACTCGAAGCCCTCGCGGACCTCGAAATGCAGGAAGGACGGATCGCCGCTGCGCACCGTGGCGATGGCCTGCCCGCGCGACACGCGATCCCCGCGCGCCACCTGGATGCCATCGATATTGGCATAGACCGTCAGCAGGTTGTTCTCATGCCGGATCACCATGATCGGCACCTGATCGGTGTCCTGCGTGATTGCCGCCACCGTCCCCGAGGCTGCGGCGGTTACCGTCGTCCCGGCCGGGGCGCCGATGCCGATGCCGTCGTTGCGGCCCTGTGCATAGGCGCGGATGATCCGCCCCTGCACCGGCATCGCCAGACGCGGCCCCTCGGTGCGCTGGCTGCCCATGTCGGCCACCGGCGCCTGAGGCGTCGTCGTGCCCTGACCGGCCGGCGTGGGGTTCGTCGTCGGCAATGGGGTCGAGGCCGAGGGCGGCACCGGCGTGGGCGAGCCTTGGCCGGGCTGCGAGGTGGCGGGGGCCTCGGGCGTGGGCACCGCCGGTGCGGCGATCGGCGTCGGGGCCGGCGCGGCAAGGCCGGTCGCATTGAGCGGAGCCCCGGCCGGCGCGCCGGAAGAGGCTGCCGTGATCGACTGCGGCACGGGGATCATCAGGATCTGGCCCTCGCGCACGCTCAGATCGGGCGGCAAGCCGTTCCAATCGGCAATCGCGCGCGGCGAGACGTTGTAGAGGCGGGCGATCGTGTACGCCGTCTCGCCACGGGCCACGGTATGGCGCAAAGGCTCGCTGCCCGGCACGGTCGGCGCAGCGGTGCCGGTGTTGGCCGTCGGGCCCAGCGGGGTCGCGGTGATCGCGCCGCCGCCGTCCTCACCCACGCGCGAGGGCAGGACCAGAAGCTCGCCGCCCCGCATGACGGTGTCGGGCGCCACGGCGTTGTGGCGGGCCAGCGAGGCTGCATCAATGCCCAGACGGCTGGCGATCGTGCCGACGCTCTCGCCGCTGCGGGCGACGACGACCTGATAGCCGGGGTAGGAGATGACGCCACGGGCATCGGGGCTGGGGCGGTCACCGGTGACCGTGCGCGCAGCTTCGGCGGTGGTGAAGCGGTCCGAGGGACGCAGGTCCCAATCCATGCCGCTGCCCGAGGTGCAGCCTGCCAGCACAAGGCTGCCGGCCATCACCAAGCCCGTCAGCCGCAAACCGCGCTGACCCTCGGTCCGCGCCACGGTGCCAGCCAGTTTCACGGTGCCGGCTGCTTTCACGGCGGCAACGCCACCCAATTCCAGATCGCCCAAGTCTTCTCTGCTCATCCGTTCCACGCCCTTGGTCCCGTCCGTGGCCATGCCGGCACGCCTGCCGACCCGGTCCTGTGCGGGTGTTTTGTTCATTTATAACTGAAAACAAGGGGTGATACACCCCATCACCACAACGTGTTGTGGAAATCCGCCCATGGGACACGAGAAGACCCGTCCCGACGCCTGGTCAGTCCTTGGCCATCCCCTCGAGGAGCGGCACAAAACGAACGTCGCGCAATTCCTCGTAATCGTAGCCATTCTCCAGCTTCCGAACCTTGATCAGGCTTTGCACGGAATCCTGCAGACCCACGGGCACGACCATGATCCCACCGACCCGCAGCTGTGCCAGCAGCGGGCCGGGCGGATCCTCGGCGGCGGCGGTAACGATGATACGGTCGAAGGGCGCCTGATCCGGCAGGCCAAAACTGCCGTCGCCGGCCATGGCGGTGATGTTGTGCAGATCCAGCCGCTCGAAGACCGCGCGGGCCTCGGCGATCAGCGTCCGGTGCCGTTCGACGGTGTAGACCCGGCGCGCCAACTGGCTGAGGATCGCCGCCTGATAGCCCGAGCCCGTGCCGACCTCGAGAACCTTGTCGCGCGGCGTGACCTCCAGCGCCTCGGTCATCAGGGCCACGACCGAGGGTTGGCTGATGGTCTGGCCGCAGGCGATGGGCAGCGGCGTGTCCTCATAGGCGCGGTCGGCAAAGAAGCCAGTGACGAAGAGGCCGCGATCGATCTTCTCAAAGGCGCGCAACAGGACAGGGTCCGTCACCCCGCGCGACCGCAGGGTGTAGATGAAGCGCATGATCTGTTCGCGGCGTTCCTCGTCGGTCACTGATCGGTCTCCTGCTTCGCGGCCTGCGATTGTTGCCAGTCGTGGTACGTTTGCCGTGTGCCTTTGACGACCCATCGCGTACGGCCATTGGTGTTTCTGTCCAAGATGACAGAGCCGGCTGCTGATGGGCTTGAGAACGACCAAGGTTTGACAAACCACAGCCTGTGTGGGGTCGCCTGACCCCCAGTAAGCGGTGTAGCGGAAAGTACGCCGTCCTCAATGAGGCGCGCTTTGAGTCGGGCGTAATTATTGCTTGCAAAATTCATGTCCGCCAGCGCCTGCGACCCTTCCAAGACTACGAATTCACCGTCTTCCTGAACCGCTAAGGCGTGCACATCGATGGTGGTGTGTCGTAGTTCAAACTGTACTTCGCCAGTCGTGCGCTCTTCGATTGATCGGCTGGCTTCCACCACAGCCTTTGGCTGAGGTTTCAGCATATCCAGACCGATCACCGGCAAGATGATCCGAAGGTTCGCGAGGAATTGCTCCATGTTCGCAACGTCTGCTTCGGGCAGGCGCCTGCGCTGAAAATCTGGCTGCGTCGCGTTGTCCAGCGAGACGCGACCGGCAGCTCCGGCAAGCTGTATCAGCCGCGCTTCCAGATATTCGGCATGCCCTTTCGAGAGATCATCGTCACTGGTCGTCACCGTGATCGCGGTTTCCCAGAACTCCCGTTTCAAGGCGCTCTGCTTGATCCTTTCGGCGACAGAATTGCCCGAGCCGATGTAGACGCGCGTGACGCCGGCTGACTCGGGGTCCGGGCCGGACAGAATGTAGACCCCGGTCCGGTCCACTTCATCCCGCGCCGTCAGGTCGCCAAACGCAGAAGCTCCGGAAACGAAGAGCAAGCCTGTCCAACCGTGAATGGTCGCCTTCCGCAGTCCGGTCGGCTTCCCATCCACAAGGAACAGCTGAATCGTTCGCCCGAAGGCCTCCCCGTTCATCGCGGCTTACTTTCCTTCCAGGCGGCCCTTCAGGGTTTCCAGCGTGTCATGAGCGGTCAGGTCGCAGCGCATCGGCGTGACCGAGATCCAACCCTCAAGGTTCGCCGCCGCATCCGTACCCGGCAAGGTCGCCAGATGCTGCGGGCCGCCCTTGATCCACAGGAACTTGCGGCCGGAGGGCGAGATATGCGGCTCGACGCCGAAGGACGTATGGCGGCGGAACCCCTGCGAGGTGACCTTGGTGCCCTTCACCTCGGCGGCTGGCACGGGCGGGAAGTTCACGTTGTAGAACAGGCGGTAATCCTCATCGTCCCACAGGCCGTGCTCCAGGAGGTCGCGCACGACCTTCACGCCGTGCTCGATCGAGGGCTCGAACATGCCTCCGGCCATCTCCTCGGTCCGGGGGCCGAGGTATTGCGACAGGGCAATGGCCTTCATGCCTTGCAGCGCGGCTTCCATCGTGCCGCCGATGGTGCCTGAATAGAGCGTGTTCTCGGCGGCGTTGTTGCCCCGGTTCACGCCCGAGAGCACCAGATCCGGCTTCGCGCCTTCCAGCACCTCATAGAGGCCGGCCAGCACGCAATCGGCGGGGCTGCCCTCGGCGGCATAGCGGCGCGGGCCCAGCTTGGCGATCATCATCGGATGGGTGTAGCTGATCTTGTGGCCGACGCCCGATTGCTCGAAGGCCGGAGCGACGGTCCAGACCTCGCCGTCTGCGCCCGCGATCTCGGCGGCGATGGCTTCCACCACCTTCAGGCCGGGGGCGTTGATACCGTCGTCATTGGTCACCAGAATGCGCATGGATCGCCTTTCTTCCTTGCTTCTCCCTTGCTTAGTGCAGGGTCGCACGGGCGGCAAGCCGTGCGGACCCGCCCTGCGCCCCACGGTGTTTTTGCGTGATCGAGGGCGCTTTCCGTGCCACAGTTACGGCGTTTTATGACGGAATTTCCGGCCTCGCGCGGATTGGGCGGGCCATAACCTGTTCAAGGGAGAGACTGGATGACCAGAACGATTTTCGCGCTTCTCGCCTGTGTGGCGGCGACCCCGGCGCTGGCGGACGAGGTCTGGGACACCAACATGGGCGAGATCGCCTGGCTGGAGACGCGCGGGCCCGATGCCTATCTCGGCGTGGTCGATCCCGATGGCACGACGAGCGTTCACCTGATGGTGCCGGGCCTTGGGGCCGACATGATGGGCGGACGCGGGACGTATACCGGGGTTTGGGTCGCCGGCGAGGGGGATGTGGCCTGTGTCACCGACATGGTGGCGCCCGATGGGTCGAAGTCGTCCTATTGGGGCAGCTTCACCATCACCTTCGTCAATGACGACTTCCCCTCGGATTTCGCTGGGGCCTATGGCGATTGCCTCGATTTGCCGTCGATGCCGCTGCAGGCGCATGCGCGGTACGCGCAGTAACCCCCGCAGTCGCAGGTGACGCGACGTCGCATTCCGCGAGCGACGCTTTGCCTGTCGCCTCTGGACGCGCCGGGCGCGGGAGGCGTGCCAGCCTGAAGTCCTTGGCAGACAGGAGGCAGGGATGCGCTACGCCTATATCGGCTTGGGAAATCTGGGGGGGCACCTCGCGGCCTCGCTGGCGGGGGCGGGGGCGGGGTTCGAGCTGGTCGTGCATGACCGCGACCCGGCCGCCCGCGCGCGCTTCGACGCGTTGGGGGTGGCTTGGGCCGACAGCCCGGCCGAAGCGGTCTCGGGCGCGGATGCTGTCTTCACCTGCCTGCCCTCGCCCAAGGTGAGCGAGGCGGTCTTGGCACAGATCCTGCCGGCGATGAAGCCCGGCGCCGACTGGATCGAGATGTCCACCTTGGGGCGCGAGGACGTGCTGCGGCTGGCCGAGCGCGCGCAGGCGGCGGGCATGGGCGTGCTGGAATGTCCGGTGACGGGCGGCGTGCATCTGGCGGCGCAGGGCAAGATCACCGTGTTGGCGGGCGGCCCGGCCGAGGTCGTCGCGCGGCACCGTCCCGCGCTCGACGCGATGGGCGGGCAGTTCTTCCACATGGGCGAGCTGGGCTCGGCGGCGATCATCAAGGTGATTACCAACATGCTGGCCTTCATCCATCTGGTCGCCGACGGCGAGGCCCTGATGCTGGCGAAACGCGGCGGGCTGGATCTGAAGACGGCCTGGCAGGCCATCGCGGCTTCGTCCGGCAATTCCTTCGTGCATGAGACCGAGGGTCAGCTGATCCTCAACGGCAGCTACGACATCGCCTTCACCATGGATCTGGCGCTGAAGGATCTGGGCTTCGCCATGGGCTTCGGGCGCGAATTCGGCGTGCCGCTGGATCTGGCCTCGACGGCCGAGCAGACCTTCCTGAAGGGGCGCGCAGCCTATGGCGGGGCGGCGCAATCGACGCAGATCGTGAAGCTGCTGGAGGACGTGCTGGGGACCGATTTGCGTGCCGAGGGGTTCCCGGCGCGACTGGAGTGACCTACTCGGCCGCCTTGCGCCGCTCGTCGAGGGCTTCGCGCAGGGCGGCCTTCTGCCCGCGCGAGACCGGGATCACCATGCCATTCGTGGTGGTCAGCTCCGTTCCGCCATTCTCGGTCCGGGCCATATCGGTCACATGGTCGAGGTTCACCCACCACGAGCGATGCACGCGCATGCCGTCGAACCGGCCGAGATCACGCTCGGCATCCGACAGGCGCATCAGCACCTGATCGCTGCCCCGCGTGGTCGTCGCTTCGACGTAATGGTCCTGTGCCCGCAGGCAGATCAGCTCTTGGCCCAGTTCTTCGGGCAGCTTTTCGAATAGCAGCGGGACGGCGTCGGCCGCGGGCTCGGGCAGGGGCTCGATCGCGGGCAGGGGCATCACGCTCCCCTCGGGCAGGGCGGGCACAAGATCGTTGGCGGGAGGATGGCTCTCGGTCTCGAACCGGGCGCCAAAACGGCTCTCGAAATCGCGCCGGCGGGCCAGTTCGCGGCGATCCGCTTCGGTCGAGGCGTTGACGATCAGGTTGATCAGCACCATCGGCACCGCGACATAGCTGAGCAACGGCAGGCCGGGCGGGTCCGCGGGCAGGCCGATCACCACGATGTTCATCAGCCAGACGAAGGCCAGCCCGATGGGCGTGGCCGCCAGCGAGGCCAGCACGATCACCGGCACCCAATGCATCCGGTCGCGGTTGATCGCCCGGGCGACGATCGACACCGTGGTGATCAGGATGCCCAAGGTCAGGATGACGATGGTCCAGTACAGGAAGCGGCCCTGCAGGGTCAGGTTCTGCATCGTGTGGAAGGGCCCCGCCACGGCGGCCATGACGATGCCGGCGCCATGCAGCCACCAAAAGCTGCGGCGAAAGATGAAGTCCTGCGCTTCACGAAGCGCCAGTTTCAGGGGCGTCCCGCCGGTATCTCCCGATACCAGAGGGGCGGAATTGTTTGCGTCACCCACCACGGTGCTCGCTCCCTCCCAAGAATCCCGAGACTTCAAACCCGCCGGAGCGCCTTGAAGTCAAGGGATTAAGATGGAACTACGACTTTAGTGCCATATGCGGGCGGACTGGAAAGAACATTTCACGCAGCGCGAAATGCGCCGTGATTTCAGTCGCTCAGCGTTGCGATTCCCGCCAGCGGGCGAGGATCATCCGGCCCGTCATCAGGTCCAGATGCGCGCCGCCGCCATTCTTGAACAAGGTGATCTCATCCGCGGTCATCCGCCCCACCTCGCCGGCGACTAGCTGGTGGAAATCCCCCAGCACGTCCGCCTCGGTGATCGCGCCCGAGGCCAGCGGGATCATCAGCTCGCCGATATGGGGCAGGGTGGTCGCCCGGCTGTCCACGAAGACGCGCGCACGCTGCAGGGCGGTGTCGTCGGCTTCGCGCATGTCGGGGGTATAGGCGCCGATCAGGTCGATGTGCTGGCCGGGCTGCAGCCATTCGCCTTTCAGCACCGGCGCGCGGGCCATGGTGCAGCAGGAAATGATCTCGGCCTCTGCCACGGCGGCTTCCAGATCCGTCGCGGCCGTCACGTTGTGGCTGTCGGCCAGTGCCTGCGCGGCCTCGGGGCGGCGGGCCCAGACGGTGATGTCGAGATTCGGCTTCCAGGCCCGGAAGGCCTCGATTAGCGAGGCGGCGACATTGCCGGCGCCGACGATCAGGTAGCGGTTGGCCTCGGGCCGGGCCAGCAGCCGCGCGCCCAGAAGCGAGTCGCCGGCGGTTTTCCAGCGGGTGATCAGCGCGTTGTCGATCACGGCCTCGATGGCACCCGTGTCGTCATTGAAGATCAGCATAGCGCCCTGAATGCTGGGCAATCCGCGTGCGGTATTGCCGGGCATGACGCTGACGGATTTCACGCCGATGCCCATGCCGTCGATCCAGGCAGCGCGCGACAACAGGCGGTCATCGCCACGCGACAGCAGCACATCCTCGATCTCGGCGGGCGGGCGGCGGTGGCCGGCGCGCATCGCCTCGGTCAGGGCGATCCAGTCGAGAAGGGGTTCGACCGCCTCGCGGGTCAGGACAGGGATCATCGCAGCCTCCGTTTTGACGCAGAGTGCGACCCGTCAGGGGCCAAGTCAACCGGGGAAAGGCGTTGAAATAGCGCGGCTTAGCGCTTGTTCGCGCCGGGCGCGAAATCGATGCACAGGGTGCTCATGTCCTGCCCCGACAGCATCAGCTGCGTGCAGCGGCAGAAGGTGCTGTCCGGCTTCGACGTGTCGCAATGGCCGCAATCGCCGCATTTGCCGAACACCGGGGCGGCGCGCTTGCGTGACAGCTGTTCGGCCAGCTCGCCCAGCGTGTCGCGGAAGGCCGCGCGGCGGGCCGGCGGCAGCTCGCGGATGCAGGCGATCAGGTCGGCCAGCGGGTCATGTTCCAGCTTGGAGCGCCCGGCGTCGGTCAATTCGATCAGGAACGAGCGTCCGTCGCTTTCGTGCGCGCGCTTCTCCAGCAGGCCCAGTCCGATCAACGACTTGACGGTCTGCGAGGCGGTGCCGCGCGTCGTCGCGTTGAACTCGGAGAAGGCGGACGGCGTGCGCGAGAACCGGTTGGCCGAGGCGAAGTAGCGTAGCGCCGTCCATTGCACCGCCGTCAGGCTGCAATCGGCACTGCCGCCGTGGACCAGTCGCGCCAGATGCAAAAGCAACTCAGCCGAGTGGCAAGGCGTGGCCTCACTCTCGGGCTTGGGCATCGGGGGCATCATGGGGGCGGGTTCGCTCATGCCGGCGGAGGTAATCATACCGTCGCAAATGGCAAGGGGGAACTTCACCGAAGCGTCGCGTCAGCCGCGTTAGGGTAACCGAAAGACTAACCGATTTCCTCGGACTCGCTTGACAGCTAAGAACCCAGATAGTAGCGTATCGAAACAATATGAGTGCGAGACGCTATTATCTGGCGTGAGAAGGAATGAGTAGATGGGCTTCCAGGATCCGCATATTCGCCGCTACGTGCGTGCCTCCATGGCCGAGGAAATCCTCGATGCCGAAACCGAAACCCAATTGGCGATCGCCTGGCGCGATCACGCTGACGAAGCCGCGCTGCACCGTCTGATCCAGGCCTATGCCCGTCTTGCGGTGTCCTTTGCCGGGCGCTTCAAGCGTTATGACGTGCCGTATGAAGACCTGATCCAGCAGGGCAACCTGGGCCTGATGCGCGCCGCCGAGAAATTCGACCCGACCAATGGCTCGCGGTTCTCGACCTATGCCGCCTGGTGGATCCGTGCGTCAATGCAGGATTACGTGATGCGCAATTGGTCTCTTGTGCGTACGGGCACCAATGCGACGCAGAAGAAGCTGTTCTTCCACCTGCGCCGAGCGATGCAGAAACATGCCCGCGACGAGTCGAGCGATCTGCCGCTGTCGGTCCGCGTGGCCGAGGAGCTGCAGGTCCCGGTCGAACAGGTCGAGGCGATGATGGGCCGCATGGCCGGTCCCGACCTGTCGCTCGATGCACCGCAGGGCTCGGATGAAGACGGTCGCTCCTGGGTCGACACGATCGAGGATACCGATGCCGCGACCGAGGCCGATGTGGCCGAGAAGCTGGACGGCGCCCGTCGTCGCGCGGCGCTTTACACGGCGGTCGAGCAGCTGCCCGAGCGCGAGCGTCGCATCGTCTCGGCCCGTCATCTGGCCGAAGACCCGGCGACGTTGAGCGATCTGGGGCTGGCCATGGGCATCTCCAAGGAGCGTGTGCGCCAGTTGGAAGAGCGTGCTCTGGCTCGGCTGACGCAGATCGTGCGCGAAGCCAGCGCGATTGCGGCCGAGTAATCGGCGATTGCCGCGCAGATATCGGGGAGTGGCGTTCCGCCTCCCGAACGAACAGATGATCGGGCATGGTGCGACGTTTCCGCACCGTGCCCGTTTCTTTTCCACAGATCATGTCCGGGTTTTTGCATTTTGACATGATTTCGGTGTTAATGCTTGATTGTGAGACCTTTTCCCGCCGCCGCTTCGATGGGAGAATGGGCCAGACAAGGAGCGACACGGCGCGATGACGCAAGGCACAGCTTCGCAGGACGGCAGCGGATCGAAACCGCGCCCCGATCTTCGGGAGACGGAAGATCGGCTCAAGACCATGCGGCGTGGGCGCATGTCCGGTGGCGGCCGTGCGGTCGGCTCGTTGGGGTCGATGCTGGCGGGGCAGATCTGGGTCTGGCAGCGCTCCGGGCTGATCCTTGGGATGATTGCGGCGCTGTTGATTGCCGGGGCAACTCTGTCGCCCATGCCGCCGGGGAACCATCTGACCGGCGGGATCGACAAGGTCTACCATTTCATCGCCTTCGCCACGCTGATCTTTCCGCTGATCCTGACGGATTCCCGGCGATGGTCCTGGGCGGTTCCGGGGGCGATCCTGTACGGCGGGCTGATCGAGCTGATCCAGCCCTCGGTCGGGCGTTCTGCTGAATGGCTGGACTTCGGTGCCGACATTGCCGGCGTGCTGGCCGGGGCCGCGCTGTCCGAGATCCTGCACGACCGCATCCGCGCGAAGTTCTTCGCCGTGGACGAGACCCCGGTCAGCGAAGCCGATGCCGAGGCCGAGGCGTTTGAGCGCGAAGCGATGCGCGCCGAGCTGATGGATGAGCTGCGCGTCGCCCTGCGCGAGGAACTGCACACCCTGCGCAGCGAAACGCCCGAGGCCGACACCGACGCCCGGACCGAGCAACGCGGCTCCTGACGCCGCGCCGCTTCCGAAGGTTCAGGCGGGCAGGCGCAGGCGGGGCAGGGTGCCCAGCAGCAGCGGCCCGAGGCGCAGATCCCCTTCGGCCACGGTCAGCGGAATATCCAGCCGGTCGTCGCCCTCGGTCGTCATGCTGCCCAGCGTGGTCAGCAACATCGCCTGTGTGCCGTCGTCCAGCATTCCGGCCTGACGCAACTCATCGAGCAGGGCTTCCCAGCCCGTCACCTGCAGCGTGACATCGCCGGACAGCATGCCGTCCGGCCCCGGCGTCAGGCGGCCCGTCGCGGTCACATCCACCCCCGGCCAGGCCGCATCGAAGCCGGTCAGCGTCACTCGCGTCAGTCGGGGTTCGATGCCGTCGGCGAGGTGGCGGTCCAGCACCCGGTCGAATTCCAGCTCGGCCGAGGCACGCAGACGCTCGAACCGGCGCGGCCAGAGGACTTGGGGGTCCAGCCGGTCCATCAGCGCAGGATCGGGGAACAGCCCCTCGGCCACCAGAGCGACCTCATGCACCCGGTCGGCCAGCCGGCGCGTGCCCAGCCGCAGCGTGTCCAGCGCATGGGTTTCATCGGCCAGCTGCAGGTCCAGCACATGGCCGACCACGGCCAGACGCTCCAACGGCAGGTCCAGCGACGGCTGCATCACCAGCGAGGCACGCAGATCCTCGGAATGGATCAGCAGCTCCTGCCCATTGGCGTTGAGGATCTGGTCGGGGGCCATCACGGCCACCAGATGCTGCGGCTTGTAGGTCAGCGCGAAGAGCTGCAGGAACGGGGTGCTCCAGCTGACGCCTGCCGCCTCGATGCGGGGGGCGTCGAAGGTCACGTCGAAGCGGTTGGGGAAGCCGTGGATCTCGTAGCTGTCGACCTGAACCTCGGGCCGATGGGCAAGGCCCGCCGAGATCGCGCGATCCAGCGCGCGCACGCCGATGAACCAATAGGCACCCCAGGCCAGCACCGCCAGAACCGCCAGCACGGTCAATCCCTTGATGGCCCGCATTCCGGCCCCCCGTTGTTCTTTTGTCCCCCGCTGTGTACAGCCGGGATCGGCGCGCGGCCAGTCCCGCATCGCGCCGATCACCTTTGTCTGACTGTCGGAGACGACGATGCGCCCGCTTTGGGTCTTCGGATATGGCTCGCTGGTGTGGAATCCGGGCTTCGCCTGGACCCAGCGACAGGTCGCGGTGCTCAAGGGCTTCCGCCGCTCCTTCTGCATGCTGTCCATCCATCACCGCGGCACCGAGGAGCTTCCGGGCCTCGTTCTGGCCCTCGACGCCGCCGAGGCCGAAGCCGAATGTCACGGCGTCGCCTTCGAGATCGCACCCGAGATCGCCGATGAGACGCTGGAATACCTGCGGGCGCGCGAGTTGATCTCGGCTGCCTATCTGGAGGAATGGCACCCGCTGACGCTGGAGGACGGCCGCGAGGTCGAGGCCGTGGTCTATGTCATCGACCGCGCGCATGAGCAGTATCGCGGTGACCTGACGCTGGAAGATCAGGCGCAGCGCATCGCGCGGGCCACGGGCGGGCGTGGGCCCAACTGCGAATACCTGCACCAGACGGCCGCGCATCTGGCCGCGCTGGGCCTGCGTGACCCCGAGCTCGACTGGCTCTCGGATCGCGTGAAGGTGTTGAAAGGCGAGTAAAACCCGGTTGGCAAAGCCGGAAACGCCCTTTAACTTTCCCCAAACTTTGCAGGTGCAGCGAATGGCCAGACAGTTGAGAGCAGGGGCTCTGGGACCGATCGGACGGGTCCAGTTCACACCGCCCTTGCGCCAGCTCACGCTGATGCTGATTTCGCTGGCGCTGGTGGGTTCTGGCGTCGCGCTCGCCTATCCGCGCATCTCGGGCATCTTCCTCGCCAATATCTGGCTCAATGGTTTCATCGCACTGGTCTTCGTGATCGGTGTGCTGGCGACCTTCTGGCAGTTGCTGCAGCTGTTCTCGTCGGTGCGCTGGATCGGCGGGTTTGTCGCCGGAACGCCGGGCCATCAGGTCACCATCGCGCCGCGGCTTCTGGCACCGCTGGCCTCGCTGCTGCGGCAGCATGGGTCGGGCAGCCATATCTCCTCGACCTCGGCGCGGTCCATTCTGGAATCCGTCGGCACGCGGATCGATGAGGAACGGGACATCACCCGATACCTCGTCAACCTGCTGATCTTCTTGGGTCTTCTGGGCACCTTCTACGGCCTCGCCACCTCGGTTCCGGCCGTGGTGGAGACCATCCGCTCGCTGGCCCCGCAGGAGGGTGAGAGCGCGCTGTCCGGCTTCGGGCGGCTGATGAGCGGGCTCGAGGCGCAGATGGGCGGCATGGGCACGGCCTTCTCGTCCTCGCTGCTGGGCCTTGCGGGCTCGCTGGTGGTCGGCATCCTCGAACTCTTCGCCTCGCAGGCGCAGAACCGTTTCTACCGTGAGCTGGAGGAATGGCTGTCCTCGATCACCCGTCTGGGCACGGCGCTGAACGACGGCGAGAGTGGCGGCATGGGTGCGGTGGCCGAGGTGCTGGACGCGCTGGGAGAGCAGATGGAGGCCATGCGCCTCGTGCAGGAACAGGCCGAGGAAAGCCGCGCGCGGCTGGACGATGCGCTGCAGACCTTGGCGCAGGCCGTCACCCGGCTGGCCAAGCGCGGCGAGGATGGCTCGACCGAGGCGCTGCTGCGCGTCGCCGAGGGGCAGGACAAGCTTCTGGCGCAGTTGCAGGGCATGGCCGAGAGCGAAGCCTCGGGCGAGGCGGAGCCGCATATCGAGGCCGAGACGCGCCTGCGCCTGCGTTCGATGGACGTGCAACTGGTCCGAATCCTTGAGGAACTTTCCGCCGGCCGACAGGAGGCCATGGCCGACCTGCGCTCGGATCTGGCGATGCTCACGCAGGCCGTGCGCCAGCTCAACCGTCAGCACCCGCCCTCGATCGAGGACGAATACTGATGGGCCTTTCGCGCCGATCGAACCAACGGTTCTCGGCCTCGATCTGGCCGGGCTTCGTCGACGCCATGACGGCGCTGCTGCTGGTGCTGATGTTCGTGCTGTCGATCTTCATGATCGTACAATCGGTGCTGCGCGAGACGATCACCAATCAGGACACCGAATTGCAGGGCCTGACCGAACAGGTCGCCGGCCTGACCGATGCGCTGGGCCTGTCGCGCGCCCGCGTCGGCGCGCTGGAAGGGCAGGTGGCGGGGCTGAACAGCGACCTTGACGCGCTGCGTAGTGAGTCCGAACAGCAACTCGCCCAGATCGCCGCGCTGGGCCGGGATCTTCAGGCTCGCAGCGACGCTTTGTCCGCGGCCGAGACCCGCATCACCTCGTTCGAGGCGCAGGTCGCGGCGCTGATCGCCGAACGCTCGGATCTGACGGACCGTCTGGCCTCGACCGAGGCGCGGCGCGATGCGCTGATCTCGGAATCCGAGGCGTTGAACCTCGCGCTGGCACAGGCCCGCGGCGAGATCGACGCGCAGGCCGAAGCCGCCCGGTTGGCCGCCGCCGAACGCGAAGCCGTTGAGGCCGCCTTGGCCGAGATGCGCGCGCGGGCCGAGGCCGGCGAGGCCTCGCTGGCGCAGATGCTGGCGCAATTGACCGAGACCCAAACCGCTCGGGACGAGGCGCTGGCTTCGCTCACGCAGACGCAGCAATCCCTGCAGGCGCTGCAGACCCGTCAGGACGCGACACTGGCGCAGGTCACCGCCCTGCAATCGGACCTGAGCGCCGCCCAATCGGCTCGGGACGCTGCCGCCGCCGACCTTGCCGCGCGCGAGGCCGCCTTGGCTGAACTCGCCAGCCAGTCCGACGCCGATGCCGCCCGCATCGCCGCCCTCGACGCGCAGCTGTCGGATGCAGAGCTGGCTCGCCAACGGGCGCTGGCGGAACTGGCCGCATTGGATGACGAGACCCGCGCCCGCCTCGAGACCCTGCAGGGCCAACTGACCGAGGCCGAGGCCGCGCGCCAACGCGCGCTGGCGGAATTGGCAACGCTGGACAGTGACCTGCGCGCCCGGATCACCGAGCTGGAAGCGCAATACAGCGACGCCGATCTGGCCCGTCAGCAGGCCCTCGCGCAGTTGGCCAGCCTTGATGGCGAGACGCAGGGCCGCATTGCCGCCCTCGATGCCCAGCTGACCGATGCCGAGGCCGCGCGTCAGCAGGCGCTGGCCCAACTCGCCACCCTGTCGGATGAGACCCGCGCTCGCATCGCCACGCTGGAAAGCCAGTTGTCCGAGGCCGAGTTGGCCCGCCAAGCGGCGCTGGCGCAGGTCGCGCAGTCGGAGACGCAACTGACCGAGGCCGAGCGGGCGCGTCTGGCCGAAGTCGCCGCCGCCGAGGCCCTGCGCGCGCGTCTGGCCGAGGTCGAGGGATCGCTGTCGGCGGAAGAACAGGACCGTCTCGCACAAGCCGCCGCGGCCGAGGCCTTGCGTCAGCGTCTGGCGAACTCCGAGACCGAATTGACCGCGATGACTCTGGCGCTGGAGGAACAGCGCCGCCGGGCCGAGGAGACGCTGACCCTGCTCGCCGCCGCTCAGGCCGCCCGGGACGAGGCGCAGGCCGCCCGCGACCAAGGCGTGACCGAGGCCGAGACCCGCGCCGCCCTTCTGGCCTTGGCCCAGCAGGAATTGACCGATGCTCAGGCCGTCTCGGCCGAGGATCAGCGCCGCCTCGCGCTGCTCAACCAGCAGGTCGCGCAATTGCAGCGGCAGGTGGCAGGGTTGCAGGACCTTCTGGGCGAGTCGCGCGCCCGGGAATCCGAGGCCTCGACCCAGATCGAATCGCTGGGGTCCGACCTGAACGCCGCCTTGGCCCGCGTCGCGGCCGAGGAACGCCGCCGCGCGCAGCTGGAAGAGGCCGAGCGCCGCCGACTTGAAGCCGAGGCTGCCCGACTGGAACGCTATCAGTCTGAATTCTTTGGCCAGATGCGCGAGATCCTTGATGGCCGCGAAGGCGTGCAGGTCGTCGGCGACCGCTTCGTCTTCCAGTCCGAAGTGCTTTTCCAGCCGGGCTCGGCGGATCTGTCCCCCGCCGGTCAGGCACAGATCGCCAATGTCGGGCGCATCCTCCTCGATGCCGCGCGCGAGATCCCGGACAGCATTGACTGGGTGCTGCGGGTCGACGGCCATACCGACGATGCCCAGCTGCGGCCGGGCGGGGAATATGCCTCGAACTGGGAACTCAGTCAGGCGCGCGCACTGTCGGTTGTCCTCTATCTCATTGACAACCTTGACTTCCCGCCCGCGCGCCTCGCCGCCACCGGCTTTGGCGAGTTCCGTCCCGTGGTGCCCGGCTCCTCGGCCGAAGCCCGCGCGGCGAACCGTCGGATCGAGCTGAAACTCACCGAACGCTGAGATCTGAAAACCCGCGAAACGGCAGGGGATTGACGCAGTGCAGAAATGTGAGTAATCACTCACTCGCAAAATCTGGAGCCCTCCCCATGACCTTCCTCTCCGCCGCGCTGCGCGAGCGCCCGATCCTGCGCGGCGCCTTGATCGTGCCTTCGGTCATCGCGCTGATCTTCTCGCTCTTCAACCTGACCGTGGCCCCCGATCCGGCCGCCATGGCCGCGCATGTCACCATCGCCACCGTCAACGAGGACACGGGCCTGCCGTTCCCGCCGGTCAACATGGCCAGCCGCATGATCGAAGGCCTTGGCAGCCGCCTGCCGATGCATCTGCAGGCCTTTGACACCGAAGCCTCCGCCCGCGCGGCGCTCGAGGCGGAAGAGGTCGCGGCGCTGATCGTGTTCCCGGCAGATTTCTCGACGGCGATCGCAGGACAGGGGCCGGTGCCGCTGACGCTGGTGACCTCGGGCAGCCTGACGATGGGCGAGGCACAGATGACCGGCGCGCTGCCGGCAATGCTGGAATCGGGCGTGGCCTCGGCGGTGCAAGGCATCCGCCTCGCGCTGGCACAGGGCCGCATGCCGGACATGACCCCGCCCGTGGCCCTGCAATCCGAGGTGCTAAACGCCCCGGTCAACGCCGCAGCCCGCATGGCCCCCTTCATCGCCAACTTCGTGACCGCCCTGTCGGCGCTGGTCGGCGGGATCATCGGCTGGGTCGGCACGCGCGGTCTCGCGGGCACCCGTGGTGCCGCGCTGCGCACGTTGTTCCCGGTGATTGCGCTGCCCCTGTCGGCCGCAGTGCTGGCCGCCATCGTCACCAGCCTGGCCGGCGGAAGCTTCCTCGCGCTGTGGCTGGCCGTCGCGGGTCTCGGCATTGCCTTCGGCTGGTTCTTCGCGGGATCGCTGGCACTGTTCGGCCCGCTTGCCCTCGTGGTGCTGGTGCCGCTGGTGTTCTGGCAGCCGGCTCTGGGTGGTGCACAGATGCCGCTGGCCGCGGGGCCGGCTTGGCTGCAGAACGCGTCGGTGCTGGGCCTTGACCAGATCGGCGGCCATTACCGCGCAATCCTGCTCGGCGGCAGCACCGGCTTCCCTTGGGCGCTGGCGGGCATCGCCGCGGTGGCCGGCCTGACGATGATCTGGCTGCGCGGCGCGCTGGTGCGTCAGACCGCGCCGGTCGCGGCATGAGCGGCAGCGATCCCGTTGCGGTAACCGAGGCGGTGGCGGCCGTGATCGCCGCCGTCGAGGCCGAGGAGGGCAAACTCGCCCCCAAGAAACGGGCGGTCCTCGAGGCCGCCCTGTGCTGCTTTGCCGAGCAGGGTTTCGCCGCCACCTCGACCCGTTCCATCGCCGAGCGGGCCGGCGTGGCCGAGGCGACGATCTTCCGCCACTTCGCCTCGAAGGAGGACCTTCTGCTGCGCATCGTCCGACCGCTGGGCATGCGCCTGATGGCCCCCGCTGTCGCCGAAGCCGAGGCCGTCTTCGCGCAGGCGGATGGCGACCCCGAGGAGATGATCCGCGGCATCTTCCGCGCGCGCCTTGCCTTTGCCGACCGCTACGCGCCGCTGGTGCGCATCCTGCTGCAGGAACTGCCGGTGAACCCGGCCCTGCAGGGGCTGCTGCAGGAAGGCGTTATCGCCCGTCTGGCCCGCTTTGCCGAGGACCGCCTGACCCGCGAAGCCGAGCAAGGCCACATCCGGCCGATCGCCGCGGGACGCTTCCTGCGGATCGTCGCCTCGGTACTGATCGGCTATTGGGTCTCGCGCTCGATGGTCGCGCCGGGCGACTGGGATGACGAGGCTGAAATCGCCGTCATGGCCTCGGTCCTCGCCCGCGGCCTGCAACCCTGACGGTCGAAACGCAAAAGACGGCGCCGTTTCTCCGGCGCCGCCCCTTTGATCCCATCCGGACGGGAAATCTCGCAACGCGTCCCCAAGACCCGCCGCCCCTTTTTCCTATCTTCGTTCTGAAAATATCCTCGGGGGTGAGCCCGAAGGGCGAGGGGGCAGACAGCCCCCTTCTTCTTCTCAGCCCGGACTTTTACGCAAACGCCTCGGGCTTCGCCTCGCGCGCCATGTGATCCAGCACCGCGTTGACGAACTTGCTTTCCTTGCCTTCCGGGAAGAAGGCCTGCGCCAGCTGCACGAATTCGACGATCACCACGCGCGGGGGCGTGTCGCATTCCACGAACTCGGCCCCGGCCGCGCGGAACAAAGCGCGCAGCGTCGGGTCGATGCGCGCGATCGGCCATTTCGCCACCAGCGCGCGGTCGGTCATCTGGTCGATCTTCGCCTGTTGGTCCACGGCCATTTCCAGCAGCGTCCGGAACAGGGTGATATCGGCCTCGACCCAAGTCTCATCCTCGCCCTCGGCGCCGATGCGGAAGTTCTCGAACTCGGCGCGGACCTTCTCGACGGTCTGGCCCGAGGTCTCCATCTGGAACAGGGCCTGAACCGCGTAAAAGCGGGCGGCCGAGCGCAGCGCGCGTTTTTCGTCAGCCTTGCTCATGCCTTGGCACTCCCTTCGGCCAGTTGGATCGTCTCGCCCAACGGCCGGAAACCGATCGAGCCCTTCGAGCCACCCCATTTGCGTTGCAGCGCCACCAGATGCAGGGCCGCCGCGGCCGCGCCGCCGCCCTTGTTCTGATCGGTCGGGTTGGCCCGGACGGCGGCCTGCTCGTGGTTCTCCACGGTCAGGATGCCGTTGCCGAGGCAGCAGCCCTGCAGGGACAGCAGCGTCAGCCCGCGCGAGCTGTCATTGCAGACTGTGTCGTAATGCGTGGTCTCGCCACGGATGACGCAGCCCAACGCGACAAAGGCGTCGAAATTCGTCATGCGCCAGGCTTGGCTGATGGCGGCCGGGACCTCGAGCGCGCCGGGAACCTCGATCAGCTCCCAGCTGGCGCCGGCTTCTTCCAGCGTCGCCTTGGCGCCGGCGATCATGTCATCGGCGATGTCGCGGTAATAGGGCGCGACGACGATCAGGGCCTTCACCGGCTTCTCGAAGCTCGGCAGCGGCAGGGTGTAGTGGCTGGCTCCGGCCATGGCTCACTCCTTGGGAATGGGGCGGGTGCCCGCGATATTGAGCCCGTAGGCATCGAGGCCCACCACACGCGGGGTGGGCGAATTGGTGACCAGCGTCAGGTTGTGCAGCCCCAGCGCGGCGAGGATCTGCGCGCCGAGCCCGTATTGGCGCAGCGTTTGCGGCGAGGAAGCGTCATCCAGCGCCAGTTTCATGTCGGTGTCACGCAGCAGCACGACCACGCCACGGCCCTCGGCGGCGATCAGCTTCATCGCGCGCTGCAGGTCGCCGGCATGGCCCGCGCCGATGCCAAGCACGTCTTCCAACGGGTTCAGCGCGTGCATCCGCACCAGCACCGGCGCCGGATCGGTCAGGTCGCCCATCGACAGGACGACATGCTCGCTGCCCTGCGTCTGGTCGGTAAAGACGCGCATCATCCACTCGCCGCCATGCACCGAGGCGACCGAGCGCTGCGCGGTTTCGCGCACGAGGTTGTCGTGGCGACGGCGGTAGGCGATCAGGTCCGAGATCGTGCCGATCTTCAGATTGTGCTTCTGCGCGAAGGCCACGAGGTCCGGCAGACGGGCCATCTCGCCATCGTCCTTCATGATCTCGCAGATCACGCCCGAGGCATTGAGGCCCGCAAGGCGCGAAATATCAACGGCGGCTTCGGTATGACCCGCGCGGACCAAGACGCCGCCCTCACGGGCGCGCAGCGGGAAGATATGGCCGGGCGTGGCGATATCGGCGCCGGTCTTCGACGGGTCGATCGCCACGGCGACGGTGCGCGCGCGGTCATAGGCCGAGATGCCGGTGGTCACGCCTTCGCGGGCCTCGATGGACACCGTGAAGGCGGTCTCGTGGCGCGAGGCGTTGTTCGTCGACATCAAGGGCAGGCCGAGCGCGTCGATCCGGGCGCCGGGCATCGACAGGCAGATCAGCCCGCGGCCATGGGTGGCCATGAAGTTGATCGCCTCGGGCGTGGCCATCTGCGCCGGGATCACGAGGTCACCCTCGTTCTCGCGGTCCTCGTGGTCGACGAGGACGAACATGCGACCATTGCGCGCTTCGTCGATGATCTCCTCGATCGAAGAGATCGCGTCGCGCCAGTTCTCCTCGACGGGGCCGGGATTTTCGTAGTCCATCGCGGAATCCTTGGGTCAGGGGCGAGAGCGTGTGTGGGCTGCAGATAACGCAAGGTCGGTGTCTGTGAAAGGGGGAGGGCGCCTGCGACGCTGGGACAAAAGCCTGCAAAGCTGCACATCCGGCGTGCAGGAGCGCCCGAGGCGGTCTGTGACGGGCCGTCGGGTTGCCGGATCGGCGAAGAGATGCTGCGGATGCGAGGATGCGGCTGCGGAATCTGGACTTGGCGGTCAAATGGTGCGACTCAGGACGTTCCCGCATCGCGGGTATTCCCATTCCCTTGTCCGATCCCTTTCAGCGCCGAGCCTTGTCCCGATGGAAACGCATACGATTATCGCCTACCACCTTTGTACTTACACTTGGGCACTGACCTATATCGGCATCATCTACCGGGGCTTCAAAGACCAGTCCTACGGCATGCCGATCGTGCCGCTGACGCTGAACCTGGCCTGGGAGATCGTCTTTGCGCTGTTCATCCCGCCCTATGGCAGCGCCGACAGCGAGCTGATCCCCTACGGTGGTCTGAAGGCGCAGGTCATCTTCCTGATCTGGGCCACGCTGGATATCGTGATCCTGTATACGTACTTCAAATACGGCCACAAATATTTCCAGCGTTCCTATAATCTTAGCAAGGGGCACTGGATCGGCTTTACCGTCTTCATGATGATCTTCTCGTTCTTCATCATGTATTACGGCGGGCTCTTCTTCTGGCAGTTCGAGGTCTATTTCAACAACGACCAGATCGAGGGCGCGAAGATGATTGCCTTCATCCAGAACGCCATCATGTCGATCTCGTTCATCGCCATGTATTACATGCGTGGCAACACCGATGGCCAAAGCTTCACCATCGCCTGGGCGAAGTGGATCGGCACCTCGATGACCGGGGGCATCATCTACATGCTCACCCGCCCTGAGGACGGGAAGTTCGTCATCACCTTCATCGTCGCGATCTTCGTGGCCGACGTCTATTACATGTGGCTGATGTACCGGGCGCTGAAGAAGCAGGGCATCAACCCCTGGACGCGGCTCTGAGCCACCGTCTGGCGTTTCATCGCAACCCGGTGGCGCAACCCTGAGCCGTGGCAGCGCAAGCGCCGGCCCGTCCCCACGGGCTGGCGCTTTGGGCATCCACCCGCGCCGATCAGCGCTTCCGCGGATTTGGCGCGATAAAGCGCTTCGCTCCAACGGTGCTGCGCCATCCCACGGGCCGGCGCTCGCGCGGCTTGTGCCCCGTGACGGGTGTGTCCCATGCGATTCCCCTTGGAACACCGGCGGGATTTCCTCTAAATGGCCCCCAAACCCGCAGACCGAAGGGCCCCCTCGCCAATGGCAAGCCTCAACGACATCCGCTCGACCTATCTCGACTATTTCCGCCGTCAGGGCCACGCCGTGGTGGACAGCTCGCCGCTGGTCCCGCGCAACGACCCGACGCTGATGTTCACGAACTCGGGCATGGTCCAGTTCAAGAACGTGTTCACCGGCCTCGAACACCGCCCCTACCAGCGCGCGACCACCTCGCAGAAATGCGTCCGCGCCGGCGGCAAGCATAACGACCTGGACAATGTCGGCTACACCGCGCGGCACCACACCTTCTTCGAGATGCTCGGCAACTTCTCGTTCGGCGATTACTTCAAGACCGAAGCGATCCCCTTCGCATGGGAGCTGCTGACCAAGGATTTCGGCATCGACAAATCGCGCCTGCTGACCACGGTCTACCACACCGATGACGAGGCCTTCGAGATCTGGAAAAAGGTCGGCGTGCCCGAGGACCGGATCATCCGCATCGCCACGGATGACAATTTCTGGCGCATGGGCCCGACCGGTCCCTGCGGCCCCTGCACCGAGATCTTCTACGACCACGGCGACCATATCTGGGGCGGCCCTCCGGGCTCGGCCGACGAGGATGGCGACCGGTTCATCGAGATCTGGAACGTCGTGTTCATGCAAAACGAGCAGTTCGAGGACGGCTCGATGCGCCCCCTCGACATGCAGTCGATCGACACCGGCATGGGGCTGGAGCGGATCGGCGCGCTGCTGCAAGGCAAGCACGACAATTACGACACCGACCTGATGCGCGGCTTGATCGAGGCCTCGGCTAATGTCACCGACGGCGCGCCGGACGGTCCGGGCAAGACCCATCACCGCGTGATCGCCGACCACCTGCGCTCGACCGCGTTTCTCATTGCCGACGGCGTCATGCCCTCGAACGAGGGTCGCGGCTATGTGCTGCGCCGCATCATGCGCCGCGCTATGCGCCACGCCCATATGCTGGGCGCGCAGGACCCGGTGATGCACAAGCTGGTGCCGGCCCTCGTGCGCGCCATGGGCGGCCACTACACCGAGCTGAAGACCGCCGAGGCGCTCATCACCGAGACGCTGAAGCTGGAGGAAACCCGTTTCCGCACCACGCTGGACCGGGGACTGAAGTTGCTCGACGGCGAACTCGACAAGCTGGCCGACGGTGCCAATCTGCCGGGCGAGGCCGCGTTCAAGCTGTACGACACCTACGGCTTCCCGCTCGACCTGACGCAGGACGCCCTGCGTGAGAAGGGCCGCGCGGTCGACACCGCCGGCTTCGACGCGGCGATGGCGGAACAGAAGGCCAAGGCCCGCGCGGCCTGGTCGGGCTCGGGCGATACCGCCAATCAGGCGGTCTGGTTCGACGTGGCCGAGAAGCACGGTGGCACTGAATTCCTCGGCTATGACACCGAAACCGCCGAGGGCGTGGTTCTCGCGCTGGTCGAGGGCGACACGCAGGTCGACGAAGCCAAGGGCGAGGTCTCGGTCGTCGTGAACCAGACCCCGTTCTACGGCGAATCCGGCGGTCAGGTCGGCGATACCGGCTTTATCCGCTGGGATGGCGGCGCGGCCCGCGTGAAGGACACGAAGAAGGTCAATGGCGTCTTCGTGCATCAAGCCGTGGTCGAGGAAGGCGCCCTGCGCAAAGGCGCGGCGGTCAAGCTGGAGGTGGAGCATTCCCGCCGCTCGGCCATCCGCGCCAACCACTCCGCCACCCACCTGCTGCACGAAGCCCTGCGCCGCGCGCTGGGGGATCATGTCGCGCAGCGTGGCTCGCTCAACGCGCCGGATCGCCTGCGCTTCGACTTCAGCCACACCAAGGCGCTGGAGCCGGCGGAGCTGGTCTCGGTCGAGGCCGAGGTCAACGAATTCATCCGCCAGAACGGCGCGGTGGACACGCGGATCATGACGCCCGACGACGCCCGCGCGCTGGGCGCTCAGGCGCTCTTCGGCGAGAAATACGGCGACGAGGTTCGCGTCGTCTCGATGGGCTCGCTGCTGGATACCGGCAAGGGTCAGGACGGCAACACCTATTCGCTGGAGCTCTGCGGCGGCACGCATGTGAAGCGCACCGGCGATATCGGCGCCTTCGTGCTGCTGGGCGATTCCGCCTCCTCGGCCGGCGTCCGCCGGATCGAGGCGCTGACCGGCGAGCCCGCTCTGGCCTATCTGCGCGCGCAGGAGGCCCGTCTGGCCGAGGTCGCGGCGCTGCTGAAAACGCCGATGGCCGATGTCGTCGAGCGGGTTAAGGCGCTGGCCGACGAACGCCGGGCGCTGTCCAACGAGGTGGCGCAATTGAAGCGCGACCTCGCCATGGGCGGCAGCTCGGGCGGTGGCGTGGAAACCAAGGAGATCAACGGCGTGAAGTTCATCGCGCAGGTGCTCTCGGGCGTCTCGGGCAAGGACCTGCCGGCGATGATCGACGCGCTGAAGGATAAGCTCGGCTCGGGCGCGGTGCTGCTCATCGCGGACACCGGTGCGAAACCGGCGGTGGCGGCGGGCGTGACGGACGACCTGACTGGCGCGCTGTCGGCAGTGGACCTGCTGAAAGCGGCCGTGGTCGAGCTGGGCGGCAAGGGCGGCGGTGGCCGTCCGGCCATGGCGCAGGGCGGCGGCGCGGATATCGCCGGGGCCGAGAAAGCCATCGCCGCGGCCGAAGCCGTGATCGGAGGGAAGTGATGCCTAAAGCGCTCTGGATTGCCCACGTCGAAGTGACGGATGCCGAGGCTTATGGCCGCTACGCCGAAGGCGCTGGTCCGGCCATCGCCAAGCACGGCGGCAAGTTCATCGCCCGCGCGGCACGCTATGTGACGCTCGAAGGCGCCGACCGCGCGCGCCATGTCGTCTCGGTCTTCCCGTCGCTGGAACAGGCCGAGGCCTGCTACCATTCGCCGGAATACCAGGCGGCGTTGGACCATGCCCGGGGGGCCTCGGTCCGCGATCTGGTGATCGTGGAACTGGTGGACGACGCCGAACTCTGATCCACGCCGCGCGCGGGGTGGAAAGACCCAAAGGGGGCTGTCTGCCCCCTCTGGACACCCCCGAGGATATTTCGGGAGTAAAGATGCGGGCCTAGCCTGAGGATATGCGCAACTTGATATAAATTGCCCATCTTTACTCTTTAAATATCCCGGGGGGTGAGCCCGAAGGGCGAGGGGGGCGGCCCCCCCCTTTTTTCGTCTCTAGGTCTGCTTTCTTAGAGGGGTAGGGCGGTCGTGTCCTTCAGATCCTCCATCACGAAGCTCGCCGAGACATCCGCCAGATCTACGCGCCGGATGAGCCGCTGGTAGAGCGCATCGTACGCCTTCACATCCGCGACGCGCGCCTTGATCAGGTAGTCGAGATCGCCGGTCATCCGGTAGGCGCCGAGGATCTCGGGCAGGTCTCGCGTGGCCTTGGCGAAGCTCTCCAGCCAGCCCGGCCGGTGGTCCGAGGTCCGCACCATCAGGAAGACGGTCAGGCCCAGCCCCAGCGCCTCGGGGTCCAGAAGGGCCACGCGGGCGCGGATGATGCCGGCCTCCTCCATCAGCTTGATGCGCCGCCAGACGGCGTTGCGCGACAGGTGCACGCGGGTGCCGATCTCTTCCAACGGCAGGGCGGCATCCTGTTGCAGAAGGGCGAGGATGCGGCGATCCATCTCATCAAGTGTCATACGATATGCCATAAACGCGGGACATTATCCCGTCATTCTGCCGCATTCCCCGGATCTTTGCGACCCCTTCCCGCCGCCCGGCGGGTAGAATGTTCGCAACAAACCGGGAGATACGACAATGATCCAGCGCCTGTTCCTCGAACATCCTTCCTCCGTCGACGAAAGCTATCTCGAGCATGCGCGCTTTGCCGCCGGTTTCTCGGGCTGGCTGCTGCTGGCGGGTCTGGCGGCCGCCGTTCACGCCGTGTTACCCTTTGCCTGCGAAACTACCGCGAGCAGGATCGTCCGTCGCCTGCATACGCGCATCGAGAACCGGAGCCGCTGAATGTGCCGCTGGGCCGCCTATATCGGAACGCCGATCTTCCTTGAGGATGTCGTCAGCCGGCCCGGCCATTCGCTGATCCACCAGAGCCATTGCGCGACCCAGTGCAAGACGGCGATCAATGCCGACGGCTTCGGCATCGCCTGGTATGGCGAGCGTCCGGAGCCCGGCCTCTACCGCGACATCTACCCGGCCTGGTCGGACCCCAACCTGCGCTCGATCACCGCGCAGGTGCGATCAAGCCTGTTCCTCGCGCATGTCCGCGCCTCGACCGGCACCGCGACCAGCCGCAACAATTGCCACCCTTTCGCGGTCGGTCGCTGGAGCTTCATGCATAACGGCCAGATCGGCGGCTATGACAGCTTCCGCCGCGACGCCGACATGATGATCCCCGAGGATCTGTACCCGTATCGCAAGGGCGCAACCGACAGCGAGGCGCTGTTCCTCATCGCTTTGGCCGAGGGGCTCGATGCCGATCCGCAGGGCGCGCGGGAACGGGCCGCCGCGCGACTCATCGCGCTGAGTAAGGCGAAAGGGCAGGGGCCGCATCTGCGCCTCACCTGCTGTTTCAGCGATGGCGAGACGCTTTATGCCGTGCGCTATGCCTCGGACGACATGGCGCCGAGCCTCTGGCACCGCTGGTCCGACACGCGCGGCGGGCGGGCCGTGGTCTCCGAGCCCCTGGAAGCGGACGAGGCCGATTGGGAGCAGATCCCGCAGGGCTCGTTCTGCCTGTTCCGCGGTCAGTCCGTCGAAATCCGCCCCTTCGCCCCGAGCGCGCTGCAGCAGGCCGCTTGACAGGCGAGGGGCGCGTTGTACAGCTTTGTACAATGACCGAGACGCCCCTGACCCATTCGGATTTCCTCCGCACCCTTCCGGCCGAGACCCGCGCCGCGCTGACCCAGCGGTCGGCCCGTGCTGGGCTCTGGCATTTGGCCGGGCATGGCGGGTTGATCTTGCTCATCGGCGCCTTGATCGCGATGAAAGTGCCGGGCTGGTGGGCGCTCCTGCCCGTGCAGGGCGTGCTGATCGTCTTCCTCTTCACGCTGGAACATGAATGCACGCATAAGACGCCCTTCGCCTCGGATGTCCTGTGCGACCGCGTGGGTTCCGTCTGTGGCGCGCTGATCCTCAACCCCTTCCAATGGTTTCGCTATTTCCACCTCGCGCATCACCGGCACACCAACACGCCGGGCGACCCCGAGATTGCTTATCCCAAACCCCAGACCCGCGCCGACTGGATCAAACATGTCTCGGGCCTGCCGCTCTGGCTGGCCTCGGGGCAGCTGATCCTCCGGCTGGCCTTAGGGCGTGAGCGTCCCGCCTACCTGCCCGACCGCGCCCGCCCGCGGGCCGAACGCGAGGCGCGGATCCTGCTGGCGGTCTATGCGCTGGCGGCCCTGAGCTTCCTGTGGACCGACCTGCTGCTTTGGGTCTGGATCGTCCCCATCCTTCTGGGCCAACCCTTCCTGCGCCTCTACCTGCTGGCCGAGCATGGCGATTGCCCGCAGGTCGCAGACATGTTCCTCAACACCCGTACGACCTTCACCAATGCTGTCGTGCGCTTCCTCGCCTGGAACATGCCCTACCATGTCGAGCATCACACCTTCCCCAGTGTTCCCTTCGACAAACTGCCCGCGCTCCATCGCCTGATGCGCGATCACTTGGGCGTCACCGCGGACGGATACGTGGCATTTTCCCGCGCCTACCTCGCCCGTCACCGCTGACGGGGCTTGCACCCCGGGCCCAAGACGGGCATGACGGGAACAAGTGGGGAACGATGCATGAGTGAACGCAGCCTCTCGGAAATGGCCATGGGCGGCATCGCCGCCAGCCGGTCGGCCTCGTTCGTCGAGGGCCTGAACCCGGCGCAGCGCGAGGCTGTCGAGACGCTCGACGGCCCGGTCCTCATGCTGGCCGGCGCCGGCACCGGCAAGACCAAGGCCCTGACCGCCCGCATCGCGCATCTCATTGCCTCGGGCAAGGCGCGCCCGAACGAGATCCTCGCCGTCACCTTCACCAACAAGGCCGCGCGCGAGATGAAGATGCGCGTCGGTGCCCTTTTGGGCGACGCGGTCGAGGGGATGCCCTGGCTCGGCACCTTCCACTCGGTCGGCGTGCGCTTCCTGCGGCGGCATGCCGAGCTGGTGGGGCTGAAGCCGAATTTCACCATCCTCGATACCGACGACCAGCTACGGCTGATGAAACAGCTGATCCAGGCCTGGAACATGGACGAGAAGCGCTGGCCGGCGCGGCAGCTGGCAGCGCTGATCGACAATTGGAAGAACCGCGCGTGGCGGCCCGAGCAAGTGCCGGGCTCGGATGCGGGGCATTTCAACAACCGAGGCACGGAGCTTTACGCGGCCTATCAGGAGCGTCTGCGGACGCTGAACGCCTGCGATTTCGGCGACCTGCTGCTGCATGTCGTGACGATCCTGCAGAAGAACCCCGACGTGCTGGCGCAATACCAGCGCTGGCTGCGCTACATCATGGTCGACGAGTATCAGGATACCAACGTCGCCCAATACCTGCTGCTGCGGCTGCTGGCGCAGAGCCATCAGAACATCTGCTGCGTGGGCGATGACGACCAGTCTATCTATGGCTGGCGCGGCGCCGAAGTCGGCAACATCCTGCGGTTCGAGCGCGATTTCCCGGGCGCCAAGGTGATCCGGCTTGAGCAGAATTACCGCTCGACCCCGCATATCCTCGCGGCGGCCTCGGGCGTGATCGCGGGCAATGAGAACCGGCTCGGCAAGACGCTGTGGACCGAAGTCGAGGAGGGCGAGAAGCTGCGCCTGATCGGCCATTGGGACGGCGAGGACGAGGCCCGCTGGGTCGGTGAGGAGATCGAGGCGCTGGAGCGGGGCACGCGGGGCATGGCCCCGGTCAGCCCCGACGGCATGGCGATCCTCGTGCGCGCCTCGCACCAGATGCGCGCCTTCGAGGATCGTTTCCTGACCATCGGCCTGCCTTATCGCGTCGTCGGCGGCCCGCGCTTCTATGAACGGCTCGAGATCCGCGATGCCATGGCTTATTTCCGGCTGGCCGTGTCGCCGACCGACGATCTGGCCTTCGAGCGCATCATCAACACCCCCAAGCGCGGCATTGGCGACAAGGCGCGCCAGACGATCCAGCGCGTCTCGCGCGAGGCGGATTTGCCGCTTCTGATGGGCGCGGCTCTGGTGCTGCGCGATGGGCTCTTGGGCGGGAAAGCGGCCGGCAACCTGCGGGAATTCATCGAGAACATGGCGCGCTGGCATGACATGGTGCGCAGCCCGGTCGCGGCGCTCAGCGAAGACGCGGTGATCGAGCCCGACGAGCCCGAGGGCAATGGCGTCAACCATGTCCGCCTCGCCGAGATGATGCTCGACGAATCCGGCTATACCGCCATGTGGCAGAACGAGAAGACGCCCGAGGCCGAAGGGCGGCTGGAAAACCTCAAGGAATTGATCAAGGCGCTGGATGAGTTCGACAGCCTGCAGGGCTTCCTCGAACATGTCGCGCTGATCATGGACAACGAGAGCGAAGAGACGCAGGAGAAGGTCACGATCATGACCCTCCATGCGGCCAAGGGTCTGGAATTCCCCGTGGTTTTCCTGCCGGGCTGGGAAGACGGGCTGTTTCCCTCGCAACGCTCAATGGATGAAAGCGGGCTGAAGGGGCTCGAGGAAGAGCGCCGGCTCGCCTATGTCGGCATCACCCGGGCCGAGGAGTTGTGCCTCATCTCCTTCGCCGCGAACCGCCGGGTCTTCGGCCAGTGGCAGAGCCAGTTGCCCAGCCGCTTCATCGACGAATTGCCGCGCGACCATGTCGAGGTGCTGACCGCGCCCGGCCTGCACGGGGGCGCCTATGGCGCGGCCTCGGCGCATTCGGCGGGGCCGTCATCGTCCTCCAGCGCCTTGGAAACCCGCGCGACGAAGGCCGATGTTTATAACGCGCCCGGCTGGCGACGCATGCAATCGCGGGTGAAAACCACGCCGGCAGTGCCAGCGGAAGTGCGCGGTCCGGCGGCGGATGTGCATTTCGCACCGGGTGAGCGGGTCTTCCACCAGAAGTTCGGCACGGGCACGGTGATGGCTGTCGATGGCGACAAGCTGGCGGTGACCTTTGACCGGGTGGGCGACAAGCATATCGTCGCGCGCTTCGTGGTCCCCGCCGACGGCATGGATGACGTGCCGTTTTGACTCTGCTCACTGAATGGGCAATCGCCCGTTTGTGACGGATTTATTATAGTCATTGAAGAAATGATGTCGGCCTTCGCGCGATGACGCGAAGGCTGTGTCGTCATTGCCGCCAATAACGGCGCGCCAGATCGCTGAAAGCGGCATCGGGCGACGGTGCCGGCCACGAAAAACAACTGTCGGAAAATGAAAAGCGCGGTTGCCCAGGGAGGAGGAGGGGCAACCGCGCTTTGGGTCACGGCCATCGGGGGAGGAGGATCCGAGGGCCGGATGGGGAGGGCGCGGCGCTCCTAGGGAGGAGGAGTGGAGCGCCGCGCCTCTAACGGACAGCCCAGGGAGGAGGAGAGGGCGTCCGCATCTGCTTGGGGCATCGTGCCCCGGAATTCTGGCGCGATCACCCAGGGAGGAGGAGGGGCGACCGCGCTAACCGGGATCGCGGGAGGAGGTGCGACCCGGATGTTTTCGGCGCGACCCCCGAGGGAGGAGGAGAGGGTCGCGCCGCTGACGGATGCCGAGGGAGGAGAGAGGCATCCGGTCTCTGTCGGGGTGATAAACCCCTGAATTCGGGGCGCGGTTCCCAGGGAGGAGGAGGGGAACCGCGCCGGAGTGCATTCGGCCCAGGGAGGAGGGGGGGCCTCAGCAACTGGTCGGAACCTGGCCGCAGGGAGGAGGAAGCGGCGGGGTTCCTTGCACGATCGGCCCAGGGAGGAGGAGGGGCCGGCTCGTTTGGTGACCGGACCCTGAGGTCCGGGAATTCGTCAGGCGTCGCGGCCGTAGGCGGCTTCGTACGCGAGGCGCGTGATCATCGAGCGCGAGATGCCGAGGTCGGCCAGTTCGCGGGTGCTCAGCGCGCTGAGTTCGTTGTAGGTCCGCATGTAGACGCGCGAGCGGGTCCAGGCGGTGCGGAGCGAGGCGATGCCGTCGGCGATCGAGCCGAAGATGCCGGCGCTGCGGGTCTGATGAGCAGAGGCGAATGCCATGATTGCTACCTTTCGTTTCGTTGGCGTTAAGTCCGTCGGGCGGTCCCGACGAATTTCTTCCGCCGTTGAAGCAAAGATGGCGTAATTGCTGCATCTGCACAATCCCTTTCCTCGGCATTGCTGCTATGCAGAAACGGCATGGCGACGTAGGGGAAACCGGGGATTGGCGCCTTTTCCTACGACCAAGGTCGCGACTTTTCCAGCCCAACCTTGCATCCCTGTCAGCTTTCTCGCGCACGGCCGATTCCCTGTAGCAGCGGACAAATCTTTTCGCGCGTGCGCGCGCGTGTGCGAAAGCTTTTGCGCAGGGATGATTCTTGGGGGTTGTCTTGCGCCGATTCCTGGACAGGTTAGGGCCAACGACAGACGACCCTCGAACAGGAGACTTCCATGCCCGCCAGCCCCACGCGCGATGACATCCTCGCCACTCTCGGGCGCATCGCCTTGCCGCAGGGCGGCACGCTGGTCAGCGCCGATCTTGTGCGGGCGCTGGTGGTCGACGGCGGCGTCGTCCGCTTCGTCATCGAGGCCGAGAACCCCGATGCCGCCCGCGCTTTGGAACCCGTGCGGGCCGAGGCCGAGCGGGCCGTGGCGGCGATGGCCGGGGTCGACAAGGTGTCGGTGGCGATGACCGCCCATGGTCCCGCACCGAAGCAGGCGCCGCATTCCCATTCGCATGCTGCGCCGCAGGGCGAGGCCCCCTCGCTGAAGATCGGCCGACACCCGACGGCCGGTCCCTCGGAAGTGCCGGGGGTGAAGCGCATCATCGCCGTGGGCTCGGGCAAGGGCGGTGTGGGGAAGTCGACGGTCTCGGCCAACCTCGCCGTGGCGCTGGCGCGAGAGGGCTGGAAGGTCGGGCTGGTCGATGCCGACATCTATGGCCCCAGCCAGCCGCGCATGATGGGCGTGACGAAGAAGCCGGCCTCGCCCGACGGCAAGACGATCATCCCGCCGGTCGCGCATGGCGTGCGGGTGATCTCCATCGGGATGATGCTGCCCGAGGATCAGGCGCTGATCTGGCGCGGCCCGATGTTGATGGGTGCTCTGCAGCAGTTGATGACGCAGGTGGCCTGGGGCGATCTGGATGCGTTGGTGATCGACATGCCGCCGGGGACGGGGGATGTGCAGATGACGCTGTGCCAGAAATTCCCGGTGACCGGCGCGATCGTGGTGTCGACCCCGCAGGACGTGGCCCTTCTGGATGCGCGCCGCGCGCTGAACGCCTTCGAGGTGTTGAAGACGCCGGTGCTGGGCCTGATCGAGAATATGTCGACCTTCATCTGCCCCAACTGTGGGCATGAGGAGCATATCTTCGGGGATGGCGGTGTCGCGCGCGAGGCCGAGAAGCTGAACCTGCCGTTCCTTGGCTCGCTGCCGCTGGCGGTCGAGGTGCGCTTGGCCGGCGACGGCGGTCTGCCGGTCGCCGCAACGGACAGCCCCAATGCCGAGGCCTACCGCCGGATGGCCAAGGGGCTCATTGGCCAGCTGGCCTGACCCCGGCGCCATTTCCAAGCTTTCGATCCCCGGCCGGCCCTGCGCCCGCCGGGGTTTTTCATGCGGTGCCGGATTGTGCCACGCCGTGACGGGCGTTCGGGCCCCAACACTGGAGGATCGCAGCCCCTTCGAGGATTGGCTTTGGGATTTCATGGCCCGCGGTGGGTGAGGGGCCCTTCAGGTGGGGGTGAATGACCCTCGGTGCCGGGAATTCCCGGGACGCGGTGCCATGAGGTGCCGACAGCGCGCCGTATCTTGGGAATTTCCGGCACCGGATCGAAGCGTTCTGCTTCTGGATTGGGAATTCCCGGCACCGATCTTTCGCGGATCAGTCTCACAGACTCCTCTCGACTCTGTGAGCGGGATGCGACTCGGAGAGGCTGCTCCGATTCGAGGGCGAGAATCGGGGTGAATCGCGTCGATTCAGGGGGTTCCGGGGCGAAGCTGATCGGATGCGCCAGAACCTGCCATTGGGATCGGTGAGACGAATCGCGAACATAGAAAGTTATTCACAGGCCTGTTATCATTTGCCTGTGTCGCATGGGCCACAGGGCGGATTTTCGGCTCCGATTCTCTTGCGGTGATTGTTGCATCTCTGCGCGCATCATTTGGTGCGGCATGCCCCGTTTGCGTCAACATCTAGGCATTTTCGGCCGTCCGACTCGGGATCTAGGGGTGGGGCTGCCTCGATTGTTCCACAAAAAGGACAGTCGGTGCCGGAAAATGCCATTGAATGCCGGGTGCTGCCATGGCATTCCTAGTTTCACGGAAGCGGAACAACAAACCAAACGCTCCGTAAAGGCAGACTACAGGCAACCACCAATGACAAGAATCTAGAGCGTAGCGAGCAGACGTCTTCGACCCCCCCCCAGTAAGACGGTTACGCATCTGGACGACCCCAGGAATGGGACGAGGGCGCCGGCCCGGGTATGGCAGCACCCGGGTCGGCGTTACTCATTTCTGGCCCCGGATTTATGGGCCCTTCACCGGGCCGTGACATGAGGCGCATCACCGTGGCGCGTGGCTTTCGCGGAAGCGAGACACAGACGATCGACGCAAAGGGGCGGGTATCCATACCGGCCTCTTTTCGGCGTGTGATCGAAGCCGGTGACCCGACATGGCAAAGCGGTGAACGTGCGAACATGGTGATCGTCTATGGCGGGCGGACCCAGGATCACCTGAAGTGTTACACCCTTGAGGGAATCGAGGGAATCGAGAAACGAATCAAGTCGCTGAAACTTGGCTCGCCCGAGCGCAAGGCGCTGGAACGCATCTATCACGGTCAGTCCTGCGAGGTTCAGGTCTTCGAGGATGGCCGCATCCAGCTGCCGCAGAAACTGCGCGAGAAGTTGGAGCTGGGCAAGCAGGCCTTCTTCACCGCCGCATCGGACAAGTTCCTGATCTACAACCCGGATGTCTTCAGCGAGCAGGAAGACGATATCGACAGCTGGATCGAGGAACAGGGCGAGGAATTCGACCCCGAGACCCTGCTGCCCGAACTTGAAGACATTGAATGACGGGAGGTCCCATGCCTGCTGAACCTTCCGACGCCCCGCATATCCCCGTTCTTCTCGGCCCGATCCTCGAGCGCATTGCGCCGGTGTCGGGCGTCTGGCTCGATGGCACGCTTGGGGCCGGCGGCTATACCCGTGGCTTGCTCGAGGCCGGAGCCGACACGGTGATCGGCATCGACCGTGACCCGCTGGCGCTGGACATGGCGGCCGTGTGGGGCAAGCCCTATGGCGACCGGCTGCGCGTGGTGGGCGGCACGTTCTCGGACCTCGATACGCTGGCCGGCGAGGCGCTGGACGGCGTGGTGCTGGATCTCGGCGTCTCGTCGATGCAGCTCGATCTGCCGGAGCGCGGCTTCTCCTTCATGAAGGACGGCCCGCTGGACATGCGCATGAGCCAGTCAGGCCCCAGCGCGGCCGACATCGTCAACACCGAGGATGAGGGCGCGCTGGCCGACATCCTCTACCATTACGGCGAAGAGCGCGCCTCGCGCCGGATAGCGCGGGCCATCGTCAAGGCGCGTGACGAGCAACCGATTGAAACCACGCTGCAATTGGAGAAGATCATCTCCTCGCAGCTGCCGCGTCCGAAGCCGGGGCAGAGCCATCCGGCGACCCGGTCGTTTCAAGCCTTGCGCATCGCGGTGAATGCCGAGTTCCACCAGCTCGCCGATGGTCTGGAAGCCGCCGAGCGCGCGCTGAAGCCGGGCGGCTTGCTGGCGGTTGTCAGTTTCCACTCGCTCGAAGACCGGATCGTCAAACGCTTCTTGCAGCTGCGCTCGGGCCGGATGGGGCAGGGCAGTCGTCATGCGCCGGTGACCCAGCAGGATGAGCCGCGGTTCGAGACGCTGACCCGCAAGGCCGTCAGCGCCGATGAGGCGGAATGCGCCGCCAACCCGCGCTCGCGCTCGGCGCTGCTCAGGGTGGCGCGCCGGACGGCGGCACCGGCCGGACCGGTGGATCGCAGCGGGCTGGGCCTGCCGCGACTCGCGTTGAAAGGAGAGCGTTGATGCGGGCGTTGTTCTATCTTCTCACGGCCTTCGGGGTGATTGGCCTTGCGATCTGGGCCTATGACCAGAACCAGCAGACCCAGACCGCGCAACGCGATGTGCGCCGTCTGCGCGCCGAGATCCGCTCCTTGCACGAATCCATCGACGTACAGCGCGCGGAATGGGCCTATCTGAATCGCCCGCAGCGCCTGCGCGCGCTGGTGCAGATGAACTACGCGCGGCTGGAATTGCTGCCGCTGGAGGGCTCGCGCTTCGGCCGGGTCGAGGAAATTCCCTACCCGATGATCGCCCCCGCCACTGACGGCGCCGGGCAAGAGGGCTGACCCATGATCCGTACCCCGCTTCGTCCGCTTGCCCGTATCCTCGACGCCCGCGAACAGGGCGTGAACCCGCAAAGCATCGAGCGTGAGAACCTGCGCCTGCGCCGGGAACAGGCGCGCGATGCCGGTCGGCGCCGGGCGGAATGGCGGCTTCTGTTCCTCGCCGTAGCCTTCTTCGCCGGCTATGCGGCGATCGGCGCGAAGATGGGGATGCTGGCGGCCTCGCCGGTGGTGGAATCGGAGCCCTACGCGGGCGAGGGGATCTCGGGCGCGCGGGCCGATGTGCTGGACCGCAACGGCCGGATTCTGGCGACGAACCTCGTCACCCATTCGCTCTATGCCGAGATGCGCTACATGATCGACGGCGCCCGCGCCGCGCATGAGCTGGTGCAGATCTTCCCCGATCTGGAGGAAGAGAGCCTTTCCCAACGCCTGACCGATCCGCGTCGTCGCTTCACCTGGATCCGCTCGCGCGTTTCGCCGGAACAGGCGCAGGCGACGCATGACATCGGGGAGCCCGGCCTGCTGCTGGGCCCGCGCGACATGCGCCTCTATCCGAACGGCGAGCTGGCCGCGCATCTGATGGGCGGCACCAGCTATGGCGAGCAGGGCGTGACCGCGGCCGAGATCCAGGGCGTCGCCGGTCTGGAATACACGCTGAACGAACGCCTGTCGGATGCCGATCTGGCCGATGTGCCGCTGTCCCTCGCGCTTGATCTGCCGGTGCAGGCGGTGGTCGAGGAAGTGCTGGCCGACGGTCTGCAGATGTATAATGCCAACGGCGGCTCGGTGATCCTGATGGATGCCCATACCGGCGAGCTGGTGGCGATGGCCTCGGCCCCGACCTTTGATCCCAACAACCGCCCGGCCCCGGCGCTGACCGGCGATCCGGCGGATTCGCCGCTGTTCAACCGCGCGGTGCAGGGCCTTTACGAACTCGGCTCGGTGATGAAGGTTTTCGCCGTGGCGCAGGCCCTTGAGCTGGGGCTGGTCACGCCCGATACGATGATGGACACGCAGGGTCCGATCCGCTTCGGCCGCTTCCGGATCTCGGACATGCACAGCATGCCGTCGCGGATGTCGGTGACCGATGTGCTGATCGAAAGCTCGAACGTCGGCACGGCGCGTCTGGCGCAGATGATCGGCGCGCCGCAGCAACGAAGCTTCCTGCAAAGCCTCGGCCTGCTGGACTATCTGCCGATCGAGCTGCCGGAATCCACCCGCGTTCGCCCGCAATATGATGAGCGTTGGTCGGAAATCTCGATGATGACCATCAGCTACGGCCACGGCCTGTCGATCACGCCGCTGCATCTGGCCGCGGCCTATGCGGCGATGGTGAACGGGGGCACCATGGTGCAGCCGACCTTGCTGCGCCGTCCCGATGCGCCGGTGGGTCGCCGGGTGATCTCGGAGCAGACCTCGCTGCAATTGCGCCGGATGCTGCGCTCGGTCGTGACCGAGGGGACGGCTTCGTTCGGGGAGGTCGAGGGCTATTTCGTCGGCGGCAAGACCGGCACGGCCGACAAGCCCAACCCGCAGGGCGGCTATTACGAGGACCGTACCGTCGCCACCTTTGCCGGCGCTTTCCCGATGAACGACCCGCGCTACGTCTTCGTCGTGACGATGGACGAGCCCACGATCTTCGCCGCCGGCGAGAACCGGCGCACGGCGGGTTGGACAGTGGTTCCGGTGGTTGCGCAGATGGTGCGCCGCGTGGCACCGATGCTGGGGCTTCGCCCGCAGGACGCAGCAGACGTTGATGCGGAGCTTGGCCTGCGCTAGGCACGTCTCAAGTGCTGCAAGGGGCTGAGGATGACCGGAAAGACGCTGGCCGAACTGGGATTGACGGCCAAGTCGGGCAATGCCCGGGCAAGTATTGACGCGGTGACGCTGGACAGCCGGGCGGTGAAGCCCGGCACTTTGTTCGCGGCGCTGCCCGGAACCCGTTTCCACGGCGCCGAATTCGCGGATCCCGCCTTGCGGATGGGCGCCTCGGCGCTGCTGACCGACCGCGAGGGCGCCAAGATCGCCGCCGACGCGTTGGCACGCCATCCCGAGGTTGCGCTGGTCGTGGCCGAGGACGCGCGCGAGGCGCTGGCCATGGCCGCCGCCCTGTTCTTCGGCGCCCAGCCCAAGACCATGGTCGCGGTGACCGGCACCAACGGCAAGACCTCGGTCGCCAGCTTCACCCGGCAGATCTGGCAGTCGATGGGCCATCCGTCGATCAACGTCGGCACCACCGGCGTCGAGGGCTCGTGGGGCCGTCCTTTGGCCCATACCACGCCCGACGCCGTCACCTTGCAAGAGCTTCTGGCCGATGCCGCGACGGCCGGGATCACCCATGCCGCGATGGAGGCCAGCTCGCACGGGCTGGACCAGCGCCGGCTGGAGGGTGTGCGGCTGATGGCGGCGGGGTTCACCAACCTGACGCAGGATCACCTCGATTATCATGCGGATATGGAGGGGTATTATCAGGCCAAGGCCGGGCTCTTCTCACGGCTGCTGCCGGACGAGGGCGTGGCGGTCATCAACACCGATGATCCCTATGGTGCGCGTCTGGCCGAGGAAGTCTCGCAGCCGGTGCTGCGCGTGGGTTCGGCCCCGGATTGCGACCTGCGGCTTCTGGCGCAGCGCTATCACGCCCATGGTCAGACCCTCCGGTTCGAGCTGAAGGGCCGCCCGCATCAGGTGGAGCTGGGGCTGGTCGGCGGGTTCCAGGCGGCGAATGCGCTGGTGTCGCTGGGGCTGGTCGTGGCGACGGGTGGCGAGGCCTCGGAAGTGATCGCGGCGATGGCCAAGCTGGAGGGCGTGCGTGGCCGGATGCAGTTGGCGGCGACGCGCGACAATGGCGCGCCGGTGTTCGTCGATTACGCCCATACCCCGGCAGCGGTGGAGACGGCGCTGAAGGCGCTGCGCCCGCATGTGATGGGGCGGCTCATCGTCGTGCTGGGCGCCGGGGGCGACCGCGATAAGACCAAGCGCCCGCTCATGGGCAAGGCGGCGGCTGAGAATGCGGATGTTGTTTTTGTGACAGACGACAACCCGCGTAGTGAGGATCCAGCCACGATCCGTGCAGAAATACTGAAAGCCGCGCCGGAAGCGACCGAGATCGGCGACCGTGCCGAAGCGATCCTGCGCGCGGTCGATGCGCTGGAGCCGGGCGACGCCCTGCTCATCGCCGGGAAGGGGCACGAGACCGGCCAGAAGGTTGGCGACGTGGTCTATCCTTTCGACGATCTTGAACAGGCCAGCGTGGCGGTGGCCGCGCTCGACGGGAAGCTCTGACATGCCCCTTTGGACCCATCTGGCGGCCGAGGCCGCGACCGGCGGCACAGCGACCGCGCCTTTCGAGGTCTTCGGCCTGTCGATCGACACGCGGACGATCCAGAAGGGCGATCTGTTCATTGCCCTGAAGGCCGCGCGCGACGGGCATGATTTCGTCGCCCAGGCTTTCGAGAAGGGCGCCGCCGCGGCCCTCGTCACCCATGTGCCCGAGGGCGTGACCGGCCCCTGTCTGCTGGTGGACGACGTGCTGAAGGGCCTCGAAGCCCTCGCGGTCGCCGCCCGCGCTCGCGCGAATGCGCAGGTGATCGCGGTGACGGGCTCGGTCGGCAAGACCTCGACCAAAGAGATGCTGCGCCACATCCTGTCCAAGCAGGGCGCGACCCATGCCGCCGAGGCCAGCTACAACAACCATTGGGGCGTGCCGCTGACCCTAGCCCGGATGCGGCCGGAGACCGAATTCGCGGTGATCGAGATCGGCATGAACCACCCCGGCGAGATTGCGCCGCTGGTTGCGCTGGCCCGCCCGCATGTGGCGCTGGTCACCATCGTCGCCGCCGCGCATCTGGAGGCCTTCGATTCGATCGAGGGCATCGCGCGTGAGAAAGCGGCGATCTATTCAGCGCTGCAACCCTTTGGGACTGCGATCTATAATGCGGATCTGCCCGTGTCGCCGATCCTGCGCGACGCCGCCGAGAAGGCAGGCCGTGCGCTGGGGTTCGGCATGGCCGAAGGTGTGGCCTTGCATGTCGAAGACATCGCTCTGACGGCCGAAGGCTGCGTCGTGCGCGGCGTGACCACGGCGCATGAGGACACGACACCCACGCCCTTCCTGTTCAAGACCGCGGCCCCCGGTCGGCACATGGCGATGAACGCCGTCGCCGCCTTGGCCGCGGCCGAGGCCGCCGGCGCCGATTGGGACATTGCCTGTCTCGACATCGCCGATTGGCGCCCGCCCGCGGGGCGCGGCCAGCAAGAGGTGATCCGCCTCGATCCGGTCGACGACGAGGCCTTCACCCTGATTGACGACGCCTTCAACGCGAACCCGGCCTCGCTGGCGGCGTCGCTTGATGTGCTGGCCTCGATCCAGCCGGGACCGGGCGGGCGGCGCATCGCCATCCTTGGCGACATGCTGGAACTGGGCCCTGAGGAAGACGCGCTGCACCGCGCCGTCGCCGATCAGCCCGCGCTGGCCGAGGTGGCGCAGGTGCATTGCGTCGGTCGTCGGATGCAGGCGCTGCATGACGCGCTGCCGACCCATCGCCGGGGCCTTCAGGTGCTGGAAGCCGACGACCTTGGTGCACAGGTGCATCAGCTGGTGCAACCCGGGGATGTGGTGCTGGTGAAGGGCTCGAAAGGCAGCTATGTGTCCCGCGTGGTCGACCGCCTGCGCGACCTCGATCACCCGACCCAAGAGGAGCCGACGAGGGACTGACCCATGCTCTACTGGCTTGCCGAGTTTTCCGAGGCCTTCATCGGCTTCAACCTGTTCCGTTACATCACCGTCCGCGCTGGCGCGGCGTTTTTCACGGCTCTCATTTTCGGCTTCGTCTTCGGCAAGCCCTTGATCAATTTCCTGCGCAAGCGTCAGGGCAAGGGCCAGCCGATCCGCGAGGACGGGCCGCAATCGCATCTGCTGACGAAGAAGGGCACGCCGACGATGGGCGGGCTGCTGATCCTGTCGGCGCTGTCGGTGTCGACCCTGCTGTGGGCGCGGCTCGACAATCCCTATGTCTGGATCGTCATGGGCGTGACCTGGGGCTTCGGCCTGATCGGGTTCGCGGATGATTATGCCAAGGTGACCAAGGCGAATACCAAGGGCGTCTCGGGCAAGATCCGCATGGGTCTGGGCCTGCTGATCGCGCTGATCGCCGGCGTTCTCGCCGCCTGGGCGCACCCGGAGGAGCTGTCGGGCCAGTTGGCGATGCCGGTGTTCAAGACCGTCCTTCTGGATCTGGGCCTGTTCTACGTGCCGTTCTCGATGCTGGTGATCGTGGGCTCGGCCAATGCGGTGAACCTGACGGACGGGCTTGATGGGTTGGCCATCATGCCGGTGATGATCGCAGCGACCACGCTGGGGGTCATTGCCTATGCCGTCGGCCGCGTAGACTTCACCTCGTATCTGGATGTCCACTACGTCCCCGGCACCGGCGAGCTGTTGATCTTCACCGCCGCGCTGGCCGGCGGGGGCCTTGGCTTCCTGTGGTACAACGCGCCCCCCGCCGCCGTGTTCATGGGCGACACCGGATCGCTGGCCTTGGGCGGCGCCTTGGGGGCGATTGCCGTCTGCATCAAGCATGAGATCGTGCTGGCGATCGTCGGCGGTCTGTTCGTCGTCGAGGCGATGTCGGTCATCATTCAGGTCGCCTATTTCAAGCGCACGGGGCGCCGGGTCTTCCTGATGGCGCCGATCCACCACCATTTCGAAAAGCGGGGCTGGGCCGAGCCGCAGATCGTCATCCGCTTCTGGATCATCAGCCTCGTCTTGGCGCTTATCGGCCTCGCGACGCTGAAAATCCGCTGAACGCTTGAAACCCCGCTGCTCACCGGGCGGGGTTTTCCGTTTCCCCTCCCTCGGAATGCCGTTTGCCGACCCGCGCCGTGCAGGCTAGTCTCGCCCGGCGCAGGGGAGGAGACGCCATGATCGGGAACGGGGCACAGGCCGCGAGGGCTGAAGCTGTTGACGGCGCAAGTCTGCCCGCCGACGGCAAGGTCGACATCCTGAAAGGCGCCAGCATCCTCATCGTCGATGACGAGCCGGGCATGCGCCACTTCCTGACCCGCACCCTGCAGCCGCTCTGCCGCCATGTCGACGAGGCGCCGAATGCCGAGGCCGCCGGTGCGCTGCTGAAGCATCGGCAGTATGACGTGATGGTGTTGGACAATATCATGCCGGGGCAGAAGGGGCTCGACTGGCTGGCCGCGCAGCGCGCGCAGGGCGGGTTTACCGATACGATCCTGATCACGGCCTATGCCGACCTTGAGACTGCGATCGAGGCTTTGCGCGCAGGGGTTTCGGACTTCGTGCTCAAGCCTTTCCGCTCCAACCAGATCCTGACCGCCTTGCGCCGCTGTCTGGAGATGGCGCGGCTGCGGCGGGAGAACCGGCTGTTGCGGCGTGAGCTGGAGACGGTGGGCCTGGGTCGTCGCCGCCGGCACGAGCTGGTCGGCGGGGATACGGCGATCGAAGTGGTGCGCGGGATGCTGGACCGGGTCGCGCGGGTGTCGACCCCGGTGCTGATCACCGGCGCCTCGGGCAGCGGCAAGGAGGTCGCCGCGCGCCATCTGCATGCCCGCTCGCCCCGCGCCGAGGCTCCGTTCGTGCCGATCCAATGCGGCTCCATCCCCGAGGACCGGATCGAGGTCGAGCTGTTCGGCCATGCCGCCGGCGCTTACCCCGGCGCGCAGGCGGGGCGCGAGGGGTTGCTGGCCTCGGCCAATGGCGGGACGGTGTTCCTTGATGAGGTCGCAGAGCTGAGCCCGGCCGCCCAGAACGCCCTGCTGCGCGTGCTGGAGGATGGGGTGATCCGCCCCGTCGGCACCGAACGCGCGATGCAGCTGGACCTGCGCTTCGTGCTGTCCTCAAGCCGCCCGCTGCAGGCCGAGGTCGAGGCCGGGCGCTTCCGCGAGGACCTGTTCTTCCGCGTCACGGTGGTCGAGATCCCGATGCCGCCCTTGGGCGCGCGGGGCGGCGACATCATCGATCTGGCCGAGCTGTTCCTGACCGAAATCGCCGCCGCCCTTCAGCTGCCGGCGCTGGAGATCACCCAACCCGTCCGCGCGGCGCTGTTGCGGCACGACTGGCCGGGCAACATCCGTGAGCTGCGGAATTTCATCGAACGCTCGCTGATCTTCGGCCGCTTCCCGCTGGAGACGCTGGCCCCGCCGCCTGAGGCCGGGATCGCCCCGCTGGAAGAGACCGAGCGCCGCGAGATCCTGCGCGCGCTGGAGCTGGTCGGCGGCAACCGCAGCGAGGCCGCGCGCCAGCTTGGCGTGTCGCGCAAGACCATCGACCGCAAATGCGCTCAATGGGGGCTGTGACGGGTGAACCGGCTCAAGCCCTGGATGGATTCCGTGCGCGTCAGGCTTCTGGTTATCGCGCTGCTGCCGATGCTGGTGCTGTTGCCCCTGATGCTGGGCGGCACCATGCTGCGTTGGGCGGCGAAGATCGACGATATCCTGATCAGCAAGGTGACGGGAGATCTGACCATCGCCGACCAGTACCTTGCGGGGCTGGTGGAGCTGTCGGGCGAGCGCGTCGATGCCGTCGCGCATTCCACCGCCCTGCAGGCGGCGTTGCAGGGACAGGGCAGCGATGACTACCTCGCCCAGCAACGGGCGCGGCTGGGTTTGGATTTCCTCTATATTCTTGACGGGGCGGGGGACAGCGGGGCGTTTGGCGCGGAGGACTGGCCGGTGATCGCCTCGGCGCTGGAAGGCGAATGGCGTTCGGCGGTGGATATTGTCGAGGGGCCGCTGCTGGCCGCGCTGGACCCGGCCTTGGCCGCGCGGGCCGAGGTGGCGCTGGTCTCGACCCGTGCGGCCGTGCCGACGGACCGGGCGACCGAGACACGGGGCATGATCATCCACTCCGCCGCCCCGGTGACCCTGCCGGACGGGCGGCGCAGCGCGCTGGTGGGGGGCGTGCTTCTCAACCGCAACCTCGGCTTCATCGACACGATCAACGGGCTGGTCTACCGCGAGCAATCCCTGCCCGAGGGCAGTCAGGGCACGGCGACGCTGTTCCTTGAGGACGTGCGCATCTCAACCAACGTTCGCCTGTTCGAGAATGTCCGCGCCTTGGGCACTCGGGTCTCCGCCGCCGTGCGGGCGCAGGTGCTCGATGAAGGGCGGATCTGGCTCGACCGCGCCTTTGTTGTGAATGACTGGTACATCTCGGCCTACGAGCCGATCCTCGACAGCCACGGCGCGCGGGTCGGGATGCTCTATGTCGGTTTCCTCGAGGCACCTTTCGCGCTGGCGAAGCGCAACTCCGCCTTGGCGCTGATCGCGGCCTTCGTGGTGATCGCCCTGCTGTCGATCCCGATCTTCCTGCGATGGGCCGGGCGCATCTTCCGCCCGCTCGAGGCCATGACCCGGACCATCGCGCAGGTCGAGGCCGGCGATCTGACCGCGCGCAACAACCCCGGCCGCGAGGGCGGCGAGATCGCGCAGGTGGCGGCGCATCTCGACGAGCTTCTGGATCAGGTGCAGGCCCGCGACCGCCAGCTGCGCGATTGGGCCGAGGGGCTGGAGGCGAAGGTCGACGAACGCACCGCCGATCTGCGCGAGGCCAACCAACGGATCGAGCGCACGACCGAGCGGCTGATCATGTCCGAGAAGCTGGCAGCGGTCGGTGAAATCACGGCCTCGGTCGCGCATGAGATCAACAACCCGGTGGCGGTGATTCAGGGCAATCTGGACCTCGCCCGCGATCGGCTGGGCCCGGCCGCCGACCCGGTGCACGAGGAATTCCGCCTCATCGACGATCAGGTCTACCGCATCGGCGTCATCGTGCAGAAGCTGCTGCAATTCGCCCGGCCAGAGGATTACTCAGGCGCGCATGCGCTGATCGATCCGGCGGCGCTGGTGTCCGATTGCCTCGTGCTGACTCGCCACCAGATCGAGAGCGCCGGCATCACCGCCGAGACGCAACTGGCCTTCACGCCGCCCCTGCGGATGTCCCGGACCGAGCTGCAACAGGTGGTGGTGAACCTGATCCTGAACGCGGTGCAGGCGATGGGGCAGGGCGGGCGGCTGACCCTCTCGACGGCGCAGCGCGACGGGATGGTGGTGATCGGCGTGCGCGACACCGGCAGCGGTATCCCGCCCGAGATCCTGCCGCGGGTCTTTGATCCCTTCTTCACCACGAAGCAGGCGCAGGGCACCGGGCTGGGGCTGTCGATCAGCCAGCAGTTGGTGACGCAAGCGGGCGGGCGGATCACCGTGCAATCCGTCGAGGGAGAGGGCAGCACCTTCGAGATCGCGCTGCCGCCCGCACCGGGCACCTGAACGGCGCTGACCCCGCAAAAAGTTCGTATCGGACAGAATGACCCAATCTTCCGTCCTGCGCAGGGCCGGCTGCGGACAAAATGTCTCAATTTGGGATGTTGGGGTGGTGGCGCTCAGACAGATTGTCGTCTAACATATTGATATAGTTAGATTAATTTCTTGACAATGCAAGGGTAGATGGTCCCATTTCCTCCGTGGCATGCCGTCGCATGCCGCCCAGAGGAGCCGCGGCGGGAGGCTGCGCCCTCGGGATTTCAGGGAGGGAAAGCTATGAGCAACGCATCTGGCGGCGCGCTGGGGTTCTTGCACAAGAGCCACATTACCGCCGAACCCGGTTACAACCGCTGGCGGGTTCCGCCGGCATCGATCGCCATCCACCTTTGCATCGGCTCGGTCTACGCCTGGTCGGTCTTCAACCCGCCGCTGACGCGCGAGCTGGGCGTCGTGGCCTCGGCCGCCGATGACTGGTCGCTCAGCTCGGTCGTGTGGATCTTCTCGGTCGCCATCGTCTTCCTCGGCCTTGCCGCGGCTTTCGCCGGCAAATGGCTGGAAGAGGTCGGCCCGCGCATGGTCGGCGTCGTCGCCGCGATCCTGTGGGGCGGCGGCTTCATCATCGGCTCGTTCGGGATCTCCAGCCACCAGCTGTGGATGATCTACCTCGGCTACGGCGTGCTGGGCGGCTGTGGCCTGGGTCTGGGCTATGTCTCGCCCGTCTCGACGTTGATCCGCTGGTTCCCCGACCGTCGCGGCATGGCGACCGGCATGGCCATCATGGGCTTTGGTGGCGGCGCGATGATCGCGGCCCCGGTCAAGGGCTGGCTGCTGGGCCTGTTCCAGAAGGCCCCCGACTATCTGGGCGCACAGGACGCCGTGGCGACGGTCGTGGAGAACGGCCGGATGTTCGCCGAAACCGCGGCGGGTCGGGTCGAGGTCGTGCTCGCCAACGCGACGCAGGCCGCCGGCTTTGGCGGTGAGGCCGGGCTCTATGCCGTCGGCACCGGCAACACCGGCGCGGCACAGACCTTCCTCGTCCTCGGGGTGGTCTATTTCGTCGTGATGATGATCGCGGCCTTCCAGTACCGCGTCCCCGCGGCCAACTGGAAGCCCGAGGGCTGGCAGCCGAAGCCCGTCGCCTCGGGCATGGTGTCGCAAAACAACGTGCATATCGATCAGGCGCTGAAGACCCCGCAGTTCTGGCAGCTGTGGATCATGCTGTGCTTCAACGTGACCGCCGGTATCGGCGTGATCGGGGTCGCCAAGACCATGATGTCCGAGATCTTCGGATCGGTCATGCCACTGGTGGTCACCGCCGCCTTCGCCTCGACCTACGTGCTGATGATCTCGGTCTTCAACATGGTCGGCCGTTTCTTCTGGGCCTCGACCTCGGACTACATCGGGCGCAAGGCCACCTACATGTGCTTCTTCGTGCTGGGCACGCTGCTGTACCTGTCGGTGCCCTATTTCGCCTCGGCCGTGGCGACGAACCCGTCGATGGTCTACCTGCTGGGCTTCTACGCCGCGACGATGATCATCTTCTCGATGTATGGCGGCGGCTTCGCGACGATCCCGGCCTATCTGGCCGACATGTTCGGCACGATGCATGTCGGCGGCATCCACGGCCGCCTGCTGACCGCCTGGTCGGTCGCCGGTGTGCTGGGCCCGCTTGCCATCACCTCGCTGCGTGAGATGTCGGTGAACAGCGCCATTGCCGACCTATCGACCCGTGTCGATCCGGCCGCCTTCGCCGAGCGTTTCGGCGCCCCGCTGGCGCAGCTCGACCAGCTGGTCGCGGCACGCACGGTGACCATCGCCCGGCTGATGGAGATCGCGCCCGCCGGCACGATCGACCCGACGCCTTCGCTGTACAACACCACCATGTATTGCATGGCGGCGCTGCTGGTCGTGGCCTTCTTCGCCAACCTCTTCATGCGCCCGGTGAAGGACCACCACCACCACGAGGCCCCGAAGATGGCCCCGGTGCCCGGCGAGTGATCCATCCCGCGTGCTGAGACAGGGAAGGGGCGCCGCAATCGCGGCGCCCCTTTCGTTATGGCGTCACGTCACCCCTTGTCGCCGTTGCGCCCAGACGGGACAGTGGCGCCCAGCATCAGGGCGGAGGGGCAGCGATGACGGAATCCATGGGCATTCGGGTGGAAAAGGGCGACGGCATCCTGTCGCTGATCTTTGACCGGGCCGAGAAGAAGAACGCGATCACTGCGCCCATGTATGCCGCGTTGGCCGACGGGATCGAGGCCGCGGATGCCGATCCGGCGATCCGCGTGGTGCTGATCCGGTCCGAGGGCGATACCTTCTCCGCCGGCAACGACATCGCCGATTTCGTCAAGCGCGGCTCGTCCGAGGGGGCCTCGACCGCCGAAGTGCTGCGCTTCCTGCAGGCCTTGGCGCGCGCGAAGAAGCCGCTGGTGGCCGCCGTGCAGGGCAAGGCGGTCGGCGTCGGCACGACGATGTTGCTGCATTGCGACTATGTCATCCTCTCCGACGACGCCGCGCTGATCACGCCCTTCGTCAACCTCGCGCTGGTGCCCGAGGCCGCGTCCTCGCTGCTGTTGCCCGCGCGGATCGGCCATCTGCGCGCCTTCGGCATGTTCGCGCTGGGTGAGCCTTGTCTGGCCCCGCAGGCGCTGGCCTGGGGCTTGGCGAACCGGGTGGTGCCGCTGCACGAGCTGCACGAGATCGCCCTCGGCGTCGCGGCCCGTCTGGCGGCTCAGCCTCCGGCCGCCGTGCAGATCTCGAAAAGCCTGATGCGCGAAAGCGAAGCACTGGTTGCCCGCATGGCCGAGGAGGGCGCGCACTTCAACGCCCAGCTGCAAAGCGGCGAGGCGCAGGAAGCCTTCGCCGCCTTCGCCGAGCGCCGCAAGCCGGATTTCAGCCGCTTCGGCTGACAGAGAAAAGGGGCGGCGGCAGGGGGTTAGCCTGCCAGCCGCCCGTCCCGGCGTGCCTGCTCCGACGACCGACAACGCCGTCCCCCACAAGGTTGTCCGCGTGTTGCACCACGCGACAGCCCCGCTCCCCGGGGGATTTCGTGGGCGTCAGCCGGCCTGCTGCAGCCGCGCCATCAGCCCGGCATTCCGGCAATAGCCCGGCGTGGCGTCAGCCCCGGCCTTGTGCGCCTCAAGCCACTCGGCACAGTCGCAGACGCCTTCACAGCCCATGCAGGCCATCACCGCATTGCGCAGCTCCTGACCCGAGAGCTGGCCATTGGCCATTGCCTCGGTCAGGTCGACATGCACCGTCTCGGCCATCGTGCCGATCAGGCCGCTATGCTTGTCCAGCTTGCTGAAAAGTCCCATGGTGCGTCCCCCGGATGATCCCGTTGCATTTGCAACCACAATAGGGGGCAGGCCGGGAGCTGCCTTGATGCAGATCAAGCTAGAGGGCCAAAGCAAAAGGGCCCTTGAGGGCCCTTGAAGGGGTCAGTGCCCCGGCTTGATGTGTTTCTTCAACCGCGAGGGCTGGGCAGTCTTGCGACCCTTGAACGGGTTCGACTTGCTGTCCGAGCGGAAGAACAGCCGGATCGGCGTGCCCGGCATATCGAAGGCCTCGCGCAGGCCGTTCACCAGATAGCGGCGGTAGGCCTCGGGCAGCTCGTCGGGATGCGAGCATTTCACCACGAAGCCCGGCGGACGCGTCTTTGCCTGCGTGATGTATTTCAGCTTGATGCGGCGGCCGCCCGGCGCAGGGGGCGGGTGGGCCTCGGTCATCGCGCCCAGCCAGTTGTTCAGGCGCGAGGTGCCGACGCGACGGTTCCAGATCGCATGCGCGCGCAGGATGGCGTCATGCAGCCGGTCCATGCCGCGCCCGGTCTTGGCCGAGACGGTCACCAGCGGCGCGCCTTTCAGCTGCGGCAGCATCCGCTCGAAACCTTCGAGCAGGTGCTTCAGCTTGTCCTGCTTCTCGTCCTCGAGATCCCATTTGTTGACCGCGACGACGACCGCACGGCCCTCGGTCTCAGCCAGATCGGCGATGCGCAGATCCTGCGTCTCGAAGGGGATGGCGGCATCGAGCAGCACCACCACGACCTCGGCGAATTTGACCGCGCGCAGACCGTCCGCGACCGAGAGCTTCTCCAGCTTGTCGGTCACGCGTGAGCGGCGGCGCATGCCCGCGGTGTCGAACAGCCGCATCGGCGTGCCGTTCCAGACGAAGGGCACGGCGATCGAGTCGCGGGTGATCCCGGCCTCGGGGCCGGTCAGCAGGCGGTCCTCGCGGATGATCTGGTTGATCAGCGTCGACTTGCCGGCGTTGGGGCGGCCGATGACGGCGACCTGAAGCGGACGATGCTCGGTCGGGGCCCAGGTCGGGGCCTCTTCGCCCTCGGTGTTGTCGTCTTCGCTGTCCTCGGCGATGGAGACATCGGTGACAGGCGCCTCGGCCTGCGAACGCTCCTCGAAGCCCTTCGCCAGCGGCAGAAGCTGATGGTACAACTCGTCAAGGCCTGCGCCATGCTCGGCCGACATGCTGATCGGCTCGCCCAGACCCAGCGACCAGGCCTCCAGCGCGCCCCCTTCGCCGGCACGTCCCTCGGCCTTGTTGGCAGCGAGGATCACGTGGCGGGCGCGCTTGCGCAGGATGTCGGCGAAGATCTCGTCGGCCGGAGTGATGCCGACGCGGGCATCGACCATGAACAGGCAGACATCGACCATCTCGACCGCGCGCTCGGTCAGGCGGCGCATGCGGCCCTGCAGGCTGTCGTCGGTGACATTCTCAAGGCCGGCGGTGTCGATGACGGTGAACCGCAGGTTGTTCAGCCGCGCTTCGCCCTCGCGCAGGTCGCGCGTGACGCCGGGCTGGTCATCGACCAGCGCAAGCTTCTTGCCGACGAGGCGGTTGAAGAGCGTGGACTTGCCCACGTTGGGCCGGCCCACGAGGGCAAGGGTGAAGGACATGGCGGACTCTCAAGGCGGAAGCCGCCGCAATAAGCGGCGGCACGCGGATTGTAAAGCCGTCAGCGATAGGCCAGCAATTGCCCGTCACGGTTCAGCACATAGAGGATGCCGCCCGCCACGATCGGACCCGAGGCGGCGCCACCGGGGATCGCCACCTCGGCCACGGTGCTGCCCGAGACCGGATCGAAGCCGCGCAGCACGCCGTCGCCCGACGCGACCCAGAGGCGGCCGCCGGCCAGGATCGGGCCGTACTGCGGGAAGATGCGGGCCTGACGGCGGGTACGGGTGGTTGTGAACAGCGGCAGATCCTGTGCCCAGATCACCGTGCCGTCCGAGGCGTCGAGGCGCATCAGGCGGTTCTGATCCGAGATCAGGAAGACCGAGCCGCCGACAGGCCAGACCGGCCCGTTGGCGCCTTCATCCGTGGTCCAGATGGCACGGCCGGTTGCGGCCTCCAGCGCGAAGGTGCGGCCCGACTGGTTGGCGGCATAGAGGCGGCTGCCATCGACGACCGGGTCCCCGGTGATGGCGCTGATGATCCCCAGCGCGGCGCCGGTGCGGCGGCCGACGGCACTGGTGGTCCAGGTCTGCCCACCGTTCGAGCGGCGCACGGCGGTCAACTCGCCCGACTGGGTCGGGAAGATCACCAGATCGCCGGCGATCGCGGGGGCCGAACCACCGGCGACGGCGCTGCTGGCCGGGGTGCCGGGGATGGTCCAGCGGATCCGCCCCGAGGCCGCGTCCAGCGCGGTCAGCGTGGAATCGATGCCCGAGAGATAGACGGTGTCGCCGCTGATAGCGGGCGAGCCGGTCAGCGGGCTGTCCATGTCGACGCGCCACAGCTCTTGGCCGGTGGACGCGTCCAGCGCGGCGACGAAGGCGGCGGCCGAGGTGACGTAGAGCCGCCCGCCCGCGACAGCCAAGGCACCGCCCGAGGCCGACGACCGGGCTTCGCGCGCGGTGGTCAGGTCAACCGACCACAGCACGGCGCCCGAGGTCGACGTCGCCTGCACGCGCTGCGCGGCGTCAAGGGTATAGACGCGGCCATCGGCGGCTACGGGATCGGTGGACAGGCGCCGACGGCGGCCATCGCCTTCGCCGATCGGGGTGCTCCAGATCAGTTGCGGGTTGGCCGAGAGGGCAGGGTGGCCCGGACGCGCGCCTGCGGTACCCTGACGCTGGGTCCAGCTGCCATTGGCGCTTTGCGCGGGCAGCGAGATCGGCAGCGCGCGGTTCTGCGTTGCGCCTTCCGTCTGGCCCCAGGGCGCGCGGATGTCGAGGCGTTCGCCCTCCAGCGGGCGCTCGCGGTTGCACGCGGCGGCGGCAAGCACCACGAGCCCGAGCAGGGCGGCATTGCGGATCGCGGACATGGCGGTCTCTCCTCTGCGCGGGCTGGTCTCAGCCGAGGTCGGTCGGTTGCTCGCCCCCGAGGACGACGATGATCTGCGCCACGCGGCGACGCAGGCCGGCGGTCAGGTCGGGTTCCTGCAGCAGCGCCTGCGCCTGCGTCAACGCAGCCTCGCGGTCGCCGGTTTCCATGGTCAGCAGCACTTGCTGCTCCATCGCCAGCGCGCGGAACGGGTTGCCGGGCGTGGCCAGTGCCTGAAGGGTCGCGGCACGCTCATCCGCGGGGATCAGCTCCCCACCGATGATCACGCGCTTCAGACCGGCCAGTTGGCGATAGCTGGCGGGCAGGGTCGAGTCGTTCTCGACCAAGGCCAACGCGGCGATCGCGTCGGGGCGGTCCTCGGCGGCGACTTCGGCTGCGCCCAGCAGCAGGTTCAGGATGCCGGCGCGGTCACCGGTCGCCTGAATGGCGGACAGGGCCTCGGCGCGGGCGGCGGGATCTTCCGATTCCAGCGCGGCCACGACGCTGTCGCCAAAGGCCTGCGCCTCGGCGGTGGCCTGTGCCTTGCGGTATTCGTTGTAGGTGGCGCCGCCGACCAGCACGACGACGCCGACCACGGCGATCCAGCCATACTTGCGCATCGCGGCGAACAGGCGGTCGCGCTTGAGTTCCTCGTTGACCTCGTCGATGAAGCTCTCGGGGTTGCTCACGTCTGGCCTCCTGCCTTCTTGCCCTGCGTCTCCCGGCCGCGAAACCGGCAGCGGTGCCCGCCACTCTTAGCCCGGAAGACGCAGGCTTGCCAAGGGCGCTGGCCGGGGCCGTGCAAGGCTTTGCCGCTTTTCCCATCACGTCTTTGCAAGCCTGCCCTCTTGATCTGCCGCGGTGCAGAACAAACATTCGAGAGGCACCTTGACGCAGGCGCAAAAGGCCCTCGGGAATTGCATTACGCGGGCGTCAGCGGTAATCCGGCGGAAACCCGCTGCGTATAGAAGACAGGTAAAGACCTGCTCCCGCGAACGGGAGCGGCATCCGGTAAAGCGAAAATCGCCCGAAGGACCGCAGAGGCGGCGACGGGCGGCGAAAGGTGTAAGCATGCGCGTCGTCCCCCTGATCACTGCCACCCTGGTGCTGGTCATCCTCTACATGTTCGTCATGGAGCGTGAGACGCTGCTGTCCTGGGCGGGTGTCGAACCCGGCACCGCGGAAGCCGCCACGCCGGTCGAGGCCCTGCCCGAACCCGATGCCGACGCGCCCTTCGCCGTGGTTGTCGAGCGGATCGCCGAACAGGATCTCGAAAGCGCCATCGTGCTGCGCGGCCGCTCGGAAGCCTCGCGCTCGGTCGAGGTGCGGGCCCAGACGCAGGGGCTGGTGCTGTCGACACCGCGCGCCCGCGGCACGCAGGTCGCCGAGGGGGATCTCCTGTGCGAGCTTGATCCCGGCACGCGCTCTGCCTCTCTGGCCGAGGCACAGGCGCGGCTGTCTGGCGCCGAGGCCGGTCTCGCCGAGGCCGAGCTGAACCGTACCACCGCCTCCCGTTTGGCCGAGGGGGGCTTCCGCGCCCAGAACACCACCGCCACCGCCGAGGCCGCCGTCAGCGCCGCCCAAGCCAACGTGCAGGCCGCCAATGCCGCCGTCGCCGCCGCGCAGGCCGAGCTGGACCGCCTGACCATCACCGCCCCCTTCGCCGGTATCCTTGAAGACGACTCGGCGGAAACCGGCAGCCTGATGCAGGCGGGCGGGCTTTGCGCCACGATCTACCAGCTGGACCCGATGCTGATCGTCGGTTTCGCCGCCGAGGCGCAGATCGACCGCCTCGCCGTCGGCGCCATGGCCGGCGCGCAGCTGTCGAACGGCCAGCGCGTGCAGGGGCGGGTGACCTTCCTCGCCCGCGCCGCCGATGCCGCGACCCGCACCTTCCGCGTCGAGATCACCGTGCCGAACCCCGACCTCGCCATTCGCGACGGGATGAGTGCCGACATGCTGGTCGCCGCCACCGCGACGCGCGGGCATCTGGTGCCGGGCTCGGCGCTGACCATCGACGACGAGGGCGTGTTGGGCCTGCGGCTGGTCGATGAGACGAACCATACCTTCTTCGCGCCGGTGCGCGTGCTGCGCGATGCGCCGCAGGGCTTTTGGGTCTCGGGCCTGCCCGAGACGGCCGATGTCATCGTCGTCGGGCAGGAATACGTGACCGACGGGATCGAGGTGCGCGTGAGCCGCCGTGACGAGGGGGCCTCGGAATGAGCGGCATGATCGATTGGGCCGCCGCGCGGGCGCGGATGGTCCTGGCCTTTGTCGCCCTGACGCTGGGCGCGGGGATGATGGCCTATGTCGGCCTGCCCAAAGAGGGCGAGCCGGACATCGAAGTGCCGGCGCTGTTCATCTCGGTGCCGTTCCAAGGCATCTCGGCCGCGGATAGCGAGCAATTGCTGGTCCGGCCGATGGAGCAGGAGCTTTCGGGTATCACCGGCCTCACCGACATGACCGCGACGGCCTATCAGGGCTATGCCTCGGTCGTCTTGGAGTTCGAATTCGACTGGGACAAGACCGCGACCATCGCCGACGTGCGCGACCGCATGAGCCGCGCCGCCGCGAATTTCCCTGAAGGCGCGGACAATTACACGATCAACGAATTCAACTTCAGCCAATTCCCCATCGTCTTCGTGGCGGTGTCCGGCGATGTGCCTGAACGCACCCTGATGCGCGCCGCCCGCGATCTGGAGCGCGCGATCGAGGGGGTCGAGGCCGTGCTCAGCGCCGACGTGGCCGGCACGCGCGAGGAAATGGTCGAGGTGGTGATCGACCCGATGGCGCTGGAGGCCTACAACGTCAGCGCCGGCGAGCTGATCAACGCCGTGACGATGAACAACCAGCTGGTTGCCGCCGGCGAGATCGAGACCGAGAGCGGGCGCTTCTCTCTGTCGCTGCCCGGCTCGTTCGAGGATCCGCAGGACATCTACGACCTGCCGATCAAGGTGAACGGCGACCGCACGGTGACGCTGGGCGATCTCGCCACGATCCACATGACCTTTCAGGACCGCGAGGGCACCGCGCGCTTCAACGGCGAGCCGACGCTGGCGCTGCAGGTCGTGAAGCGCAAGGGCTTCAACCTGATCGACACCGTCGACGAGGTCCGCGCCGCCATCGACGCTGAAATGGCTGCCTGGCCCGCCGATCTGCGCGACGCGGTGCATGTGACCACGGCGCTGGACCGCAGCTATCAGGTCGCCTCGATGATCTCGCAGCTGGAAGGCTCGGTTCTGACCGCCATCGCGCTGGTGATGATCGTCGTGCTGGCCTCGCTCGGCACGCGCACGGCGCTGCTCGTGGGCTTCTCGATCCCGGCGTCGTTCCTTCTGTCCTTCATCCTGCTGGGCATCATGGGGGTGACGATCTCGAACATCGTCATGTTCGGCCTGATCCTGGCCGTCGGCATGCTGGTCGACGGCGCCATCGTCGTCGCGGAATATGCCGACAGCGAGATCTCGCAGGGCAAGGGGCCGATGCAAGCCTATACCACCGCCGCCAAGCGCATGTTCTGGCCGGTCATCAGCTCGACCGCGACAACGCTGTGCGCCTTCCTGCCGATGCTGTTCTGGCCGGGCGTCGCCGGTGAGTTCATGGGCATGCTGCCCGTCACGCTGATCTTCGTGCTGTCGTCGTCGCTGATCGTCGCGCTGATCTTCCTGCCGGTTCTGGGCGGCGTCACGGGCCGCATCGCCCGCCGCTTCGACCAGATCGCCGGTCGCCTGCGCCGCCTGCCGTGGCTCCTGCGCCTGCCGTTCATGGCCGTCGCACTGGCGATGCTGGTCTGGGGCCTTGCGCTGATGCTGAACCCCGGCCTGCTGGGGGGCGAGGGGCCCGCGCTGGTCGCCGTCTCCCTCGGAGCGGTCATCATGGCGCTGGGCTCGGCGGGCATGTCGATCACCCTCACCGCGCTGAAATTGCAGCCGAAACCGCAGGCGATCCAATCCGGCTATCGGCATTCGCCCTTCGGCTGGGTGATCAAGGGGATCGTCGGCAACCCGGTAATGCCCTTCGTCGTCACCGCCGGCATCGTCTTCGGTGTGATGCAGGTCTTCAGCTATTACGGCGAGAACAATTACGGCGTCGAATTCTTCGTCGACAGCGAGCCCGAGCAGGGCATCGTCTATGTCCGCGCGCGGGGCAACCTGTCGCTGGCCGAGGAAGACGCGCTGCTGCGGCAGGTTGAGGACATCGTCCTCGCCGAGCCGGGTATCTCCGCCAGCTTCGCCTTTGCGGGCGAGGGCGGGCTGAACTCGAACACTGGCGGCGGGCAGGCCCCGCGGGACGCCATCGGGCAGGTCCAGTTCGAACTGTTGAACTGGGACCAGCGCGGCGACGACCCGGCGCTGCGCGGGCAGGTGATCCTCGACCGGATGGAAGCGCAGTTCCGCCAGATCCCCGGGATCATTACCGAATATATGATCATGTCGGGCGGGCCGGCCTCGTCCAAACCGATCCATCTGCGCCTGACCGGCATGGATTTCGAAACGCTCGGGCAGGCCGTGGAAACGGTCGAAGCCCGCATGCACGAGATCGGCGGGATCACCGGCATCGAGGACAGCCGCCCCTTGCCCGGCATCGACTGGGAGATCCGCGTGGACACCGCCACCGCCGGCCGGTTCGGCGCCGATGTGGCGACGGTGGGCGGCATGGTGCAGCTGATCACGCGCGGCATCATGCTGGACACGATGCGCGTCGATACGTCGGACGAGGAGATCGAGATCCGCGTTCGCCTGCCCGAGGATGACCGCCTGCTGGCCACGCTGGACACCCTGCGCGTGCCGACGTCGCGCGGGATGGTGCCGCTGTCGAACTTCGTCACCCGCGAGCCCGTTGCCCTGCGCGGCACCATCGACCGCTTCGGCGAGGAGCGCTATTTCGACGTGAAGGCCGATGCCGCGCCCGACATGGTCGCGTTGACGGATGTCGACGGCAATGTCGCTCGTCTGGCCCCCGCCGCCGAGTTCGACTGGCGCCTGCATCCTGAGGGCTCGGCCGCGGCCGACGCCGCCCGCGACGCCCGCGCTGCCTTGGCCGACGAGGGGCTGCACATCGTGCCCGTCACCCCGTCCGAGCGTATCGCGGCCCTGACCCAATGGCTGGAAGCCGAGGAGCCTCTGCCCACCGGGATCGGCTGGCAATGGACCGGCGAGCAGCAGGATCAGGAGGAGACCGGAGCCTTCCTCGGAGTGGCGTTCGGGGCGGCGCTGGGCCTGATGTTCATCATCCTGCTGGCGCAATTCAACAGCTTCTACAACGCCTTACTGGTGCTCTTGGCGGTGATCCTGTCGACCGCAGGGGTGCTGATCGGCATGCTCTACATGCAGCAGAGCTTCTCGATGATCATGACCGGGACGGGGATCGTCGCCTTGGCCGGGATTGTGGTGAACAACAACATCGTGCTGATCGACACCTATCAGGAATTCGTGCGCTACATGCCGCGGCTGGAGGCCATTGTCCGCACGGCCGAGCAACGGATCCGCCCGGTGATGCTGACGACGATCACCACCATGGCGGGCCTCGCGCCGATGATGCTGGGGCTGTCCATCGACTTCGTGAACGGCGGCTACACCATCGACAGTCCGACCTCGCTGTGGTGGAAGCCGCTGGCGACGGCGGTGGTCTTCGGCCTCGGTGTCTCGACGGTGCTGACGCTGGTGCTGACGCCGGCGCTGCTGGCCGCGCGGATCTGGATCGAGGCGCTGTTCACCAAGGCGCTGCCGCTGATGCGGGCGGCCACCGATCGTCAGGTGCGTGAGGACTTCCGCCTGACCCGCCGCGCCCGCAAGGTCCGCCATGCCGAGATCATCTGGGATCCGATGATGGACATCCCGCGCCCTGCCCAGCCGCGGCCTGAGCCCGCCGAAAGCCCCGAGGCCGACGGCGAGGGCGACAGCCGCAGCCCGCGACACGCGGCAGAATGAGGGACCGGGGCGCTGGACGCCCCGGTTTCGTTTCAGCCCACCAAGGCGGGGTCGAAGGGATAGCGCGTCAGGTTCTCGTAGCCTGTGTCGGTGATGAGGACCTGCTCCTCCAGCTTGATCGAGAAATCCCCACCCTCGGGCGAGACCAGCGCCTCGACACAGAGCACCATGCCGGGCTCCAGCACCGCGTCGAAGGCGCCGGGAACCCAGGCATCGGGGTAGGGGACATAGGGCCATTCATCGCAAAGCCCGACCCCGTGCATCTTGCACGAGTACTTCTGCGCCCAGTGCCGCGTTTCCAACTGGTGGCCGTTGTGCACCAGATGCTCGATGCTGACGCCGGGTTTCAACATCGCCATATTCTCGCGGATATGGTCCAGCCCGTGGTTCATCGCGGCAATCATGTCCGGCCGCGGCGGCTGATCCCCGATCCACCAGGTGCGCGAGATGTCGATGCAGATGCCGTAGCAGCCGATGAGGTCGGTATCGAAGGCCACGATCTCATTGGGCTGTATCAGACGCGGCCCGCATTCCTGAAACCACGGATTGGTCCGGGGCCCTGAGGCGAGGAGCCGCGTCTCGATCCATTCGCCACCGCGGCGGATGTTCGCTTTATGCAATTCCGCCCAGACGTCATCTTCGGAAACATGGCCTTTGGGGATCTCAGTCCGTGCGAAATGTTCCATGTCAGACATCGAGGCCTCGCAGGCCCAATGCGCGCATCGCATCGCCAGAATCTCGTCCGGGCCCTTGATGGCGCGGGCGCGTTCCGTCACCTCCTCGCCCTCATGCACCTCGAAACCGGCCCGCTCCAGCGCCTTCAACCCGTGGATCTGGATTTTGTCGATGGCCAGCCGCCGGTTCGATCCGGCATGAGCGCGCATCACCTCATCGACCTGACCGGCAAAGCTGCGGGCATCCTCGGCCCCACGGTCACCGGAGACGGCGTAGAAGAAGGACGCACCGTGGCGCAGCTCGGCCACCAGCGGATTGAAGGTCACGAGGAAGGGCGCGTTCTTGTATTCCCAGACCACCATATGGCCGTCGGCGCAGACCATGCAGGCGCGGAACGGGTTGTGGCTGTTCCACAGCTGCATATTGGTCGTGTCGGTGGCGTAGCGGATGTTCAGCGGATCGAACATCAGGATCGCGCCCAGATCCCGGGCCTGCAGCGCCTCGACCAGCCGTTGCAGGCGGTAGGCGCGCATGCGGGGCAGGTCGGGGAGGGTAAGGCCCGCGGCCTCCCATTCCCGGAACGCCAGCTGCGTCGGCCCGATCTCGACGCGGTCATTGTCATTGGGGGTGCCATCGCCCAGAAAGGCCCCGCGGCTGGGGTCGATCTTGCGCCGCTCGACGTAGTGATCCATTCTGCACACTCCTGTCCTGAAGCGAGGCTGGCGCAGCCCTTCAGGCCGGTCTTGCCCAGCAGCGACGAGAAGGACGAGTTGATGGCGGTTTTGCACGATGCGCTGCCGGTGAAACCCTGGATGGACCCGCGGCTGAAGCGCCTGCCGGGGATCCTGCCGATGGATCCCGACGATTGGCTGCGTGTGGACGAGGCCTATGCCGGCCAGATGACTGAGCGCGAGCGGTTGCTGGGGGCGATTCCGGACAAGGTGCGCGGGGCGATGCCGGTGTCAGCCCCGGCGCTGGCCGAGCTGGCCGAGACGGTGCAGGCGCGGCTTCCGGGCTTGGGCTTTCGGCGCGACGGGGCGGCGTGGCGCTGTCCGGACGGGCGGTTGGTGGCGGATGATCTGCCGGTTCTCGACCGTCTGGGGCGCTTGGTGCAGGAAGACCTCTGCGTGATGGAGGCCGGGGCGGATGGTCACCATGTCCTGACCGCCGCGGTGCTGTGCTTTCCGGCCAGCTGGACCCTGTCCGAGAAGCTGGGCCGAGGGTTGCCCGGTATTCATCGGCCGGTCGCTGTGTACGACACCGGGCTGGCCAGTCGGGTGCAACGCCTGTTCGACGCGATCCGGCCCGAGCAGCCGCTATGGCGGATGAACATGCTGGATTACGTGGATTCCGCCCTCTATCAGCCCCGGCGCGAGGATGAGGTGCGGCCGCCCGATACCCGTCGCCGTGGCTATATCCGCTGCGAGCGGCAGGGGCTGATGCGGCTGCCGACGACGCGGGCGGTCGTGTTCTCGATCCACACTTATCTAGTGACGCGCGAAAGCCTGACGGCCGAGGAAGAGGCCGCTTTCGACGCCCGGCACGACTGACCGCGTGTCAGGCAGACCCCGACGAGGATCTGAGGCTGGTCCAGACGGCCCGCTTTCGAGGGGCGGGGGCGTCATCGGGTTGACGCAGGGCTGCGGCCACCCGCTCGGTCGAGCGGTCGAGGCGGGGCAGGACAGGCGGGCGGTCGACGTCCTTGGCGAACAGCTTGCCCAGCGAGCGCGCTTCGTGCCGCGCCGCGCGTGAACCGGGCTTCGGCGGGGCCTCGTCCACGGGTTTGGGCGCCGCGAAGGGCGAGGGGGCGCTGGTGTCCGTGAGCCCCATGTCGGGGCGGGGCAGGCCCAGCCGCTCGATCGGCGGGATGCTCAACGGCGCCGAAGCATCACCGGGGGTCAGCAAGACCTGCGTATCGGCGCGGCGGAATTCCTCGGCCGTCAAGACGAGGCTGCCGGGCTGCCAGACCAGAAGCGAGGGCGTCGCGGCCTCGATCACCGACAACAGGCAGAATTGCCCCTCATGCGCCAAGGCACGTAGGGCCTCGTCGACATCGGGCAGCGGTGCCCCCCTGCGCCGGACGAGGAAGCCCATGGCGTGGCTGTGCAGCCGCAATGTCCGCCCGATATGCACCCGCGCGAAATCCGGCGTCTCGCCGACTGGGGGGCGTAAAAGGCCCTGCATGGAGGTCTGAGGAACCGGACCTTGGGCGACCGTCAGGATCAGCTCATAAGGATCGGTGCGCACCCGCAGGGTCGAAGGCGTCAGCTTCATCGCCGCGATGCGCCGCCCCTCACCGCGCAGGTCGTCCACCAGATACTGCATCGCCAGCACGAGGTCGGGCTGACCGTCGCGTGGTTCAAACAGCAAAGTGGCCCCGGCGATGCCCGTACCCGTGCGCATGACTCTCCTTTTCCGCGCGGGCAAGCCCCGAGCTTGAAAGGACAGAATAGCAGAATGCAAAGATCAGATCGCGAACGAAGTCCTTACAATTTCTTACACTTTCGAAAACCGGAATGAGTGCAAGCCTCTGAGAAGGCGTCTGTTTCCCGGCTCAGAACGGGATCGGGATGCCCGCGTTCCACAGCGCCGCGCGGATCGTGCGCCACAGATCGTAGAGCGGGCCCTGAAGCTCTCGGCCAAACAGCGTGAGGAACAGGCCGATGAAGAAGATCCACCGCAGCAACTTCGCCAGACCACGCCCCTTGTTGAGGTTGGCCTCGGCCACGGCGGCGGGCGTGCTCGGCTGGCTTTTGCCCCAGGGCGCGCTGGTGGTGCCGGAGGAGACGCTGCGCGCCGTCACCGTGCGCGCGGGGCGCGGCTTGGTCTCGGCGCCGTCCAGCTGGGTGACCGGGGTCAGGGCCGTTTCCAGATCGCGCGCGGGCGGGTCCAGCAGGAAATTCCGCTTGCGATACGCACGGTTCGAGGGGTGACGGACATCAATCGGGTGGTAGCGGCTCATGGCGGGCTCGGCAAAGGAATGGCTGGAAACGACGCCAGTCTAGGCCTTTCCGAGCGCGCTGCACAGCCCCCGGTCCGCGGGGCCGCGCCATGCGAAAGGGGCGCCCGAAGGCGCCCCTTGATGCCGTGATCCGAAAGGGATCAGCAGCTGTAGTACATCTGGTACTCGACCGGGTGCGGGGTGTGCTCGTAGGCGTAGACTTCGTCCCACTTGAGGGCGATGTAGCCTTCCAGCTGGTCCTTGGTGAACACGTCGCCGGCGAGCAGGAAGTCCATGTCCTTCTCCAGCTCCTCCAGGGCTTCGCGCAGCGAGCCGCAGACGGTCGGGATCTGGGCCAGTTCTTCCGGCGGCAGGTCGTAGAGGTCCTTGTCCGAGGCTTCGCCCGGGTGGATCTTGTTCTTGATGCCGTCGAGGCCAGCCATCAGCAGAGCTGCGAAGGCCAGGTACGGGTTCGCCGAGGGATCCGGGAAACGGGCTTCGACGCGCTTGGCTTTCGGCGATTCGGTCCACGGAATACGGACGCAGCCCGAGCGGTTGCGAGCCGAGTACGCACGCAGAACCGGGGCTTCGAAGCCGGGGATCAGGCGCTTGTACGAGTTGGTCGACGGGTTGGTGATGGCGTTCAGCGCCTTGGCGTGCTTCAGGATGCCGCCGATGAAGTACAGGGCTTCCATCGACAGATCGGCATACTGGTCACCCGCGAAGAGCGGCTTGCCGTCTTTCCAGATCGACATGTTGACGTGCATACCCGAGCCGTTGTCGCCCTTCATGGGCTTCGGCATGAACGTCGCGGTCTTGCCATAGGCGGCGGCGACGTTGTGGATGATGTACTTGTACTTCTGGATGTTGTCGGCCTGCTCGACCAGACCACCGAAGATCATGCCCAGCTCGTGCTGGCAGGTCGCGACTTCGTGGTGGTGCTTGTCGACCTTCATGCCGATCGACTTCATGGTCGACAGCATTTCCGAGCGGATGTCCTGGGCTTCGTCGATCGGGTTGACCGGGAAGTAGCCACCCTTGTGGCCGGCGCGGTGGGCGAGGTTGCCGCCTTCGAATTCCGCATCGGTGTTCCAGGCCGCCGCATCGGCGTCGATCTGGTAGCCGACTTTCGCCGGGGTGACCGAGTAGCGCACGTCGTCGAACAGGAAGAATTCAGCTTCCGGACCGGCGTAGAAGGTGTCGCCGATACCCGAGGATTTCAGGTAGGCTTCGGCCTTCTTGGCGGTCTGACGCGGGCAGCGGGCATAGGCTTCGCCGGTGTCGGGCTCGACCACGTCGCAATGGATCGCGATGGTCTTCTCGGCGTAGAACGGGTCGACATAGACGCTGCTGAGGTCGGGCATCAGTTTCATGTCAGACTGGTCGATCGACTTCCAGCCCGCGATGGACGAGCCATCGAACATGAAGCCTTCTTCCAGGAAGTCCTCGTCCACGATGTCAACGATCACCGTGACGTGCTGCAGCTTGCCTTTCGGGTCGGTGAAACGAATGTCCACATATTCGACCTGTTCGTCGGCAATCAGTTTGAGAACCGATTCAACGCTCATACTTTTTCCCCTAGTTAGTGAGAGAGTTCGCAGATCACACGGCGTCCTCACCGGTCTCGCCGGTGCGGATGCGGATCACCTGTTCGACGGGCGAGACGAAGATCTTGCCGTCACCGATCTTGTCGGTGCGTGCGGCAGAGATGATCGCCTCGATGGCGGGCTCGACCATGTCGTCGGTCAGCACCACCTCGATCTTGACCTTGGGAAGGAAGTCCACGACGTATTCTGCGCCGCGGTACAGCTCCGTATGACCTTTCTGACGGCCAAAGCCCTTCACTTCGATCACCGAAAGACCCTGGATGCCGATTTCCTGAAGGGCTTCCTTCACTTCATCCAGCTTGAAGGGTTTGATGATGGCTTCGATCTTCTTCATACGGCTCCCCCGTCCGGTTTCGGTGGCCCCTTGATGGGTCCCCGTTCTCGGGCTCGACCCCACTGACCACTTTCCCAAGCATGCCACAATCCGCTAGCCTGTCGCAGGCTGCAATTCCCGATATTGGCGCAGGGATTTGCTACAGGCCGCACAAATAATGTGCAAGTGGCGCGGTGTTTGGGCGATTCTAGAACGGCTGTCGGGTGAAGTGATGGATTTGGTGACATCTGCTCAAATGCGCAGCATCGAGCGTCGGGCGATTGAGTCGGGCGCCGTCACCGGATCGACCTTGATGGAGCGCGCCGGGCAGGGCGTGGTGGAGGCCACGCTGCGCCATTGGCCGGCCTTGGTCGAGGCGCCGGCGGGGGCCGTGGCGCTGGTCTTGTGCGGGCCGGGAAACAACGGTGGCGACGGGTTCGTGATTGCCCGGCTGCTGGCCGAGCAGGGCTTTTCTCCACGTGTCCTGCTTCATGCCGAGAGCCCCAGATTTCCGCCTGATGCCTTGGAAATGCAGAACAAATGGCGCGAGATGGGAGAGGTCTCCTGGCTCTCGGCGCTTTACGATTTACTGCGGGGCGAGCCGCCGGCGCTGATCGTCGACGCCTTGCTGGGGACCGGGCTGACCCGTGAAGTCACAGGCCCGATCGCCTGGGCCCTCTACGAGCTGGCCGAGGCCTGCGAGGGACCTTGGCGCGGGGTGCCGGTGGTGGCTGTGGATGTGCCCTCGGGCCTCTGTGCGGATACAGGCGAGGACCGCGGGCCGATTGTACCCGCCGACCTCTGTGTGGCGTTTCATTGTGCAAAGCCCGGACATTTCCTGTCGAAGGGACCCGATTTTTGTGGCGCCCTGACGGTGTACGACATCGGCCTGCCCCCCGTTAACGAGGGGGCGGTGCCTATGGTTGCGGCACCCGATCCGGCGCTTTTGCGCAAAGGGGGCGGCCATAAGTACGACCACGGCCATGCGCTCGTGTTGGCTGGCGGTGCCGGACGCGGGGGCGCGGCCCGGATGGCGGCACGGGCCGCGTTGCGGATCGGTGCGGGGCTGGTGACCTTGGGGGTGCCGCCTGCGGCGCTGCAAGAGAATGCCGCGCGCCTCGATGCCGTCATGTTGCGCCGCGTCGGTGATGCTCCCGCCTTGGCGGAACTTCTGGCGGATGCGCGCTTCTCGGCGCTGTGCCTTGGGCCGGGGCTGGGCCTCGACCGCGCACCGACGTTGGTGACGGAGGCGCTGGCCTCGGGCCGGCCCTGCCTGCTGGACGCAGATGCCTTGAGCGCCTTTGCCGAGGTGCCGGACGCGCTGTTCACCGCGCTGACGCCGGGCTGTGTGCTGACCCCTCATGACGGCGAGTTCCGCCGATTGTTTCCCGATCTGTCGGAGCGGATGGCGGCAAAGGAGGCCCCGTTCTTTTCACGCATCGACGCTGCGCAGGCGGCGGCAGCGCGGGCCGGGTGCGTGGTGCTGCTGAAGGGCCGGGACACGGTGATTGCAGCGCCGGACGGACGGGTGGCCCTGCACGCGGCGGCATATGAGCGCCCGGCGCCGTGGTTGGCGACGGCGGGCGCGGGCGACGTTCTGGCGGGGATGATCTGTGGGTTGCTGGCGCGCGGCGTGCCAGCCTTTGATGCCGCCTGCGCGGGCGCATGGCTGCATGTCGACTGTGCGCGGGAGGTCGGTCCCGGCCTCATCGCCGAAGACCTGCCCGAGGCCTTGCCGGGCGTACTGCGCCGTTTGCTGGGCTAAGAGGTCAGTGCAGGAAGGTACGGGCGGTCGGCAGAGGGGCGCGGCTGCGGGCGCTGGCCAGTTCCAGCCCGCCGGCTTTGATCACCTGCGGCGCATCGAAATGCAGGCGGAACAGGCGCAGGCTTTTCCGGGTCTCACGCCGGATGGTGATGTCATCGACCAGCGAGGACACCGGCGTCAGCATCTCTTCCTGTCCATGCAGGATCATCGCCCGCCAGTCGCGCACCAGCACTTGCTGGCTGGCCGGCAGAACCATCGTGTCCGCCAGCGGATCGGTTTGGCAGGCGGCCTCAGGGTCGATGACGACCACATCCATCTCCAGCGCCTGCAACACCGAGGTGCCGCGCAATTCGATCAGGCCGTTGCGGGTCAGGATCTTGTCGCCGCTGAGCAGGAACTCCACCGGGATCGCCCCCTCGGAGGTCATCACCATCGTGCCTTCGGTCAGGCCGGTCGGCCGCGAACGTCGCGTGACGCGGGGCAGGGGAGCGAGCTGGGGAACGAGCTGGTGCAGCATGGCGAGAACCTCTGTCGAACGTGAGGGCGGTGATCGTAACGGCGTACTGTTTCCAGCTTGGCGACAAACTTGACGGGAATGTGGCAATCGTCGCGCGATTTCGGGGCTTATGGCCCGGACCGACGGGGCGAAGGGTGATTCCCTACGACCATCCTTCCGGGCGCGCGCGGGAAGGTCTAGCGATTAAGCGTTAAGGTTGTCTTGTGCAGTCCGAAGAAGCCGGATATTTGGGCAGCTGATGCGGGTGTGGCGGAATTGGTAGACGCACCAGATTTAGGTTCTGGCGCCTTTGGCGTGGGGGTTCGAGTCCCTTCACCCGCACCATCCCCTCCTTTCTGACCTCAAGCGGTGGCTGACGCCTTGCGCCATGCCGTCGGGCTTTGTCCGGTCACCCGCGCGAATTCGCGGTTGAAGTTAGACTTCGAGGCAAACCCCACCGTCAGCGCGATTTGCAGGACGCTTTGATCCGAGTAGCGCAGCAGCTGACACGCGTCCTTGATGCGGAAATCATTGACGAATTGCGACAGGTTCTGCCCGCGAAGCCGGTTCACACTCTCGGAGACCCGCCTATCCGGAACACCCAACCGTCGCGCAAGTTTGCGCAGGCTGAGGTCCTCATCGCGGTGCAATCCGCCTTCTGTGAACAGCGCCTCAAGGCGGGTGAGCAACGCCTGCATCTCGGCGTCGTCGGGCTGTGCGTCAGGCATCGGGGCCGGGTCTTCTATCGTCGGCGCGTCGGCCTCCGGGCTTGAACGCCCGAAAAGCGCGGCGACGCCGACCAGTAGGATGAAGCCGGTCTGCACGATGGACACGGCCTGTCCGACGCTTTGGCCTCCTGTTCGGATGAAATCGTAAAGGATGAAACCATCGGTCATGGCCGAGGTGACCAAGGTGCCGCCGATCACCCCCATGGCGAGACGGGTCTGACGGGCATTGCCCAGAGGTGTCAGCGCCGGCGGCTCGTTCTCGCGCAGCACTTGCAGCAGAATCAGCAGCCCGAACCCGAGATAGACCAGCGGAATGAAAAGGTCGGCGAGATCCGGCGCCACCACCAGCGCGGCCCAGCCCCCGAGGGCCGGGATCAAGGCCATGCCGATCACTTGTCGCGACAGCCCGGTCAGCGCCCGAAATGCCAGCCATGTACACGACGGGATCAGCGCGGCGACCAATCCCATCGGCAGGCGCAGCGCCGTCCACTCATAGCCCCACCGCAACGACACCAGCAGGCTTTGCAGCAGGTACAGGGTGACCAAGGCGATGAAGATCCGGTTGGCGGTGACGCGCAGATCCCGGTTGGCCAGCAGGTATCCAAGGATGATGGCGAGGGCGGCACTGGCGAACAGGGTGACGGGGACAAGCAGCATTGGGCAATTCCAAGGGGATCAACGCCTTGGTCGTAACCCGGATCGCGATCCGGGACGACCTAGAACGTGATCTGGGACGCCATGAAGGGTCGCGTCGGGCAGGACAATCGCATCAACGATCCACGGAGAACCACGATGCGCAAGCTCATCCCCCTCACTGCCGCCGCCCTCTGCCTTGGAGGCCTCGCTTGGGCCGGCACCGAGCTGCTCCGCGAGCCCTATGCCGGTACCGTCGGCATCACCTACACCGAAGTTCCGGCGCCTTTGCGGCAAACTTCGCTCGATCTGCACCTGTGGTATCCCGCGCAGCCGGGCGGCAGGGCGGTCACGGTGGGCGGCAACGGCGTCTTCTACGGCACACCGGCGGGCCGCGATGCGCCGATGGCCGAGGGGCGGCACCCGCTGATCCTGATCTCGCACGGGGCCGGGGGCAATGCCGGGCAATTCGGCTGGATCGCCGCGCAGCTGGCCGAGGCGGGCTATGTCGTCGCCCTGCCGAACCATCCGGGCAGCACCTCGCGCAATGCCTCGGCCGAGGCCGCCGTGCGCATCTGGGAACGTCCGCAGGACCTGAGCGCGGTGCTGGACGAGATCACCGCCAACCCCGAGGCCTATCCCTTCATCGACCCGACGCGGATCGGGGTCCTCGGCTTCTCGGCGGGCGGCTACACGGCGCTTGCGGTCTCCGGTGCGCGGGTGGACCCCGACCGCTTGGCGGCCTTCTGCGATCAGGGCGGGCGCGGCATGTCCGATTGTGACTTCTTCGCCCGCTTCGGGGTGGATCTGCACCGGATGGACCTGCAACCGGCCGGCCAAGACCTGCGCGATCCCCGTATCAGCTTCGCGGTGGTCGTCGATCCGGGCATCGTCGAGACCCTGACTGAGGAGAGCCTCGCTGCGATCGACATCCCGATGTTGGTGCTCAATCTAGGCGCTGAAGCCGAGGTGCCCGCGCCGGTCCATGCCCGCACCGTGGCCGAAACCATCGCGCGGGCGGAGTACCATCTGGTGCCCGGCGCGCTGCATTTCTCCTTCTTGGCTGAATGCAAAGCCGCTGGCGCGCAGATCCTTGCGGATGAAGGTGAGGCTGATCCGCTCTGCGCCGACGGGGCAGGGGGCGAGCGCACGCGCGCGCAGCTGCACGCCGATATGGCCGAGAGGATCCTGACCTTCCTGCAGGGCGTCACGGGGGGCGCGCGTGGCGCGTGACGGATTCAGGGTTGATCCGCCCCGTCGCGCACTCTAGGAAGACGCTGATTTCTTCAGGCCGCCACCGGGCGGCCTGTCAGCATATGCGAGGACAAGGATGCAAGTCACCGAAACCCTGAACGACGGCCTGAAGCGTGGCTACACGATCACCGTCACGGCCGCCGAGCTGGCCGAGAAGGTGGACGCGAAACTGCGCGAAGCGCAGCCCGAGGTTGAGCTCAAGGGCTTCCGCAAGGGCAAGGTGCCGATGGCCATGCTGAAGAAGCAGTTCGGCCCGCGCGTTCTGGGCGAAGCGATGCAGGAAGCCGTCGACGGCGCCATGCAGGCCCATTTCGACGAAACCGGCGCCCGCCCGGCGATGCAGCCGAAGGTCGAGATGCAGGACGGCGAGACCTGGAAAGAGGGCGACGACGTGATCGTCAACCTCTCCTACGAAGCCCTGCCGGAAATCGCTGATCCCGACTTCTCGGGCATCGCGCTGGAGCGTCTGGTCGTGAAGGCCGAGGACGCCGCCGTTGACGAGGCTCTCGAGAACCTCGCCAAGCAGGCGCAGTCGTTCGGCGACAAGGACGGTGCGGCCGAGGACGGCGATCAGGTCGTGTTCGACTTCACCGGTCGCGTCGACGGCGAGGCCTTTGAAGGCGGCGCTGCCACCGATTACCCGCTGGTGCTGGGCTCGGGTCAGTTCATCCCCGGCTTCGAAGAGCAGCTCGTGGGCGTGAAAGCCGGCGACAGCAAAGACGTCACCGTCACCTTCCCCGAGAACTACGGCGCCGCCCATCTGGCCGGCAAGGAAGCCGTGTTCGAATGCGTGGTGAAGGGTGTGAAAGCGCCGGAAGCCGCCGAGCTGAACGACGAGCTGGCCTCGAAATTCGGCGCCGAGTCGCTCGACGCGCTGAAAGGTCAGATCCGTGAGGGTCTGGAAGGCGAATACGCTCAGGCGTCGCGCGCGGTCGTCAAGCGCGCCCTGCTGGACAAGCTGGACGCTGACGTGTCGTTCGAGCTGCCGGAAGGTCTGGTCGAAGCCGAAGCCTCGCAGATCGCTCACCAGCTGTGGCACGACGAGCACCCGGAAGTGCACGATCACAACCACGGCGAGATCGAGATCTCGGACGAGCATCGCAAGCTGGCCGTGCGCCGCGTGAAGCTGGGTCTCCTGCTGGCCGAAGTGGGCCGCAAGGCCGAGGTCACCGTCTCGGACGCCGAGATGACCCAAGCGATCCTGCAGCAAGCGCGTCAGTATCCGGGCCAGGAGCGTGAGTTCTTCGAATTCGTGCAGAAAAACGCCCAGATGCAGCAGCAGCTCCGCGCCCCGCTGTTCGAGGACAAGGTCGTCGACATGATCCTCGGCAAGGCCACCGTGACCGAGAAGGACGTCTCGAAAGACGACCTGAAGGCCGCGCTGGACGCGCTGGAAGCCGAAGTCTGATCCAACCGACTTCTGCGACAAGAAAAGCCCCCCGTGCCAGTGATGGCGCGGGGGGTCTTCGTTGCGCAGGGTGGAAAACGCGCGGCCGAGGCACGCTCCCGCCCACCCATCCCGCGCGCCTCGGCCGCGCCCGCCATGACGGCCCTTGCGATCGGTGGATAAGGCCTGCCTCTTT